>FNPA01000030.1 GCA_900107185.1 Ruminococcaceae bacterium YAD3003
TGTTATCTAAGCAATTGCCTTTGCGTGACATGGATTGTGTTATTCCTCTTTCTCTTAATGCTTTGTGGTATTGGAACATCTGATACTGCCATCCTTGATCTGAATGAAATATGAGATTGCTGAGGTTGTCGAATTTGTTGAATGCCTTATTCAACATATCCGTTATCTGCATGTAGCCAGGACTCTTTGAAATGTTATAGGAAACAATCTCTCTGTTATGCATATCCAAAATTGGCGACAAATAGAGCTTGCCGGCTGCTATATGAAATTCGGATATATCAGTTGTCCATTTCTCGTTGACATCTGTTGTGCTGAAATCTCTTATGTATTCTGTTCTGTGTCTCTTGGTATCGACTCTCTTATCTAGGAGTTTGTTATCTACTGTTTCATTGAAATCGCCCTTATAGGACTTGTATTTGGCTCTGGGCGTAATTCCATATAGGTTTAACTTAGACATTAGTCTTTTAACCGCCTTATGGTTTACAGTCCAGCCTTCGTTCTTCAGTTGCAGGGTAATTCTTCGATAGCCATAACGCTTATGGTTATCTGTATAGATGGTGGTTATGGCATCCATAAGATCCGAATTCTTTGAATCCGGATCAGTTCGATTCTTCCAATAGTAGTAATCCGATCTGGGAAGATGCGGCAGTGAATCGTTTGAGTTAATAGTTTCAAGAATAAATTCCAACGAACACTTTAATTCTTGCCTTAACTCAGTTACTGCCTCAGTCAGTTGTTCTTGTCCTTCTTTTCTTCCTCGTGAGTTAAGGCATATAATTTTTTTAAGTATTCGGCTTCTATGGTCTTCTTCAACAGTTGCTCGCGAAGGAGTTCGTTCTCCTTCTCCAGCTCTTCGACTGTTTTCTTTTTCTTTGTCACGGGTTGAAGGCCTGCCTTTCTTCTTAGTAATGACATTATACCCGTTCTTAATGTACGATTTAATCCACGTAGTAACCATTCCGTTACAGGATAATCCTAAATCGACTGCAACAGATTTAGAAGATTCATGTCCAATTAAGACTCTATTAATAGCATTCAATTTAAACTGATTGGAATATGTCTTTTTCTTGCTGCGCCTGAGAATGTCTGTACCATGTCTATCAGCCAAATTACAAAAATGTCTAACGGTAGTTTTGGCCAAGTGATATTCATCTGCTAAATAATTTAAACTGTATCCCGCTAGATGTTTCTCATAAATCTCAAGTTTTAATTCAAAAGATAGTTTCATATATAAACCCCCGAAGTTTGTCCAACTTCAGGGGTTCACTTCA
>FNPA01000029.1 GCA_900107185.1 Ruminococcaceae bacterium YAD3003
GCTTAATTGCAGAATTAAAGTTAGTTTTTTCTTAACTTTACTTCTGCAAACTACACTTTTACTTTTACAAACCGCTATTTCTCTTCATAATATTGTTGCTGTCTGACCGGAAAGGAGCAGATAATGGGAAAACATCTATCTCTTTCAGATAGGGCAATAATCGAGAAATTGTTAGCTCAGGACTATACTTTTGCTTACATTGCAAGGCAATTAGGACGTTCTTCGGTTTGCATATCCAAAGAAGTTAAAAAGCACCGGTGCTTTGCGAACCGCTATCAAACTACCGATAACGATTGTGCGCATTTCAGAGGATGTCTTCGAAACAATATATGTAATCGCCCGGTTAATAACCGGTGTAGAGACCGTTGTAAGCTATGCACAGAAATAGACTGCACCTTGTATTGCAAGAGTTACGAATCCATCGTTTGTCCTCGTCTCTTTAAGCCGCCATACGTCTGTAACGGCTGTCCTGATGAGAGAACCTGTGAGAAGAACCACGCTTACTATTCAGCTCACAGAGCTCATGCGAACTATATGGCTTTGCTAAAGTCCAGCAGATCCGGCCTCAGGACTTCTCCTGAAAAACTGCAGGAGATAAATGAGATTATTTCGCCGCTGATCCTTAAGGGTCAATCCATTAACCACATTATGGCTACCCACAAAGAAGAGATCGGGGTGTCGGAACGTACGCTATACAAGTACATCGAGTGCAGGGCCTTTGACGTCGGTAATCTGGATCTGCCCAAAAAGGTTAAATACAGACAAAGACGCCAGCACAAGGTAATAACCAAGTTCGAATACTCGTACAGGAAAGGAAGAACCATAGAAGATTTCAGTGTATATACAACCACTAATCCTAAAGTTCCGGTTGTTGAAATGGATACAGTCAAAGGCGCACGCGGAAGCAAAAAGGTCTTACTGACACTGATCTTCAGGAATACAAACTTTATGCTGATATTCCTGATGCCTGACGGCACTCAGGAGAGTGTACTGGCCGTATTCGATATGCTGACCAACAGATTAGGCGTAGACACTTTCAGAAGACTGTTTCCGGTAATTCTGACAGACAATGGAGTAGAGTTTAAGAATCCTCATGAGCTGGAATTTACAGAAACCGGAACTCGCAGAACAAGATTGTTTTATTGTGATCCACAGGCTTCGTGGCAGAAAGCTCAGGTCGAGAAAAACCATGTGCTTATTCGAAGGATCCTTCCTAAAGGAACTTCTTTCCTGCTGCTGAACGAAGAAGACATCTATCTTATAACCTGTCACATCAACAGCGTATCCAGGGAGTTATTCCAAAACAAAACTCCGTTTGACTTAATGCAAACGGAGCCGCAGAAAAAGCTGTTGGACACTCTCGGACTACATGCCATCCCGCCAGATGACGTAGTCCTGAAACCTAAGTTGATTAAACACTAAACCAACCGTCAGGTCAGACAGCAAACAAGTGTTTTCAAGTTTCCTTTATGGTTACCATAACTTTTACAAATAAAAGCGGTGACCTTTGTTTGCCATGCCTTGTTTCCGTGAAAAAACAACTAATTTAAGTGGATTATACACGATTTTGGCCTGGTTAACATCAGAAAAACGCTCTGGTTTAAGGTGTATTATGTCTCGATCTTACGGGAATGAAATATTACTTATTCACTCAACG
>FNPA01000028.1 GCA_900107185.1 Ruminococcaceae bacterium YAD3003
AGTTGAAGAAACGAATTTAGAAGAATCCTCTCAAGAAATGTATCTTGGAAAAAAGACTTGAAATTACATAACCTTGTGTGGTCAAGTCTTCGGTCATTAGTACCGGTAAGCTGAATGGCTCTCACCACTTACACGCCCGGCCTATCAACTGGTAGTCTTCCAGTGACCTTATCAAAAGAGGGAAATCTCATCTCGGGGTTGGTTTCACACTTAGATGCTTTCAGCGTTTATCCAATCCAAACATAGCTACCCAGCTGTGCTCTTGGCAGAACAACTGGTACACCAGAGGTTTGTCCATCCCGGTCCTCTCGTACTAAGGACAGCGCCCCTCAAATTTCCTACGCCCACGATAGATAGAGACCGAACTGTCTCACGACGTTCTGAACCCAGCTCGCGTACCACTTTAATCGGCGAACAGCCGAACCCTTGGGACCTAATTCAGCCCCAGGATGTGATGAGCCGACATCGAGGTGCCAAACCTCCCCGTCGATGTGAACTCTTGGGGGAGATCAGCCTGTTATCCCCAGGGTAACTTTTATCCGTTGAGCGACGGCAATTCCACTTTCTACCGCCGGATCACTAAGCCCTACTTTCGTACCTGCTCGACCTGTCTGTCTCGCAGTTAAGCCACCTTATGCCTTTGCACTCGTCGCACGGTTTCCAACCGTACTGAGGTGACCTTTGGACGCCTCCGTTACCTTTTTGGAGGCGACCGCCCCAGTCAAACTGTCCGACTGCCATTGTCCCCGAGCCGGATTACGGCTCCAGGTTAGAGACCCAATATCGCCAGGGTGGTATTCCAAGGTTGACTCCACATCAGCTGACGCCGGTGCTTCAAAGTCTCCCACCTATCCTCTACAGACAATATCGAATCCCAGTAACAATCTACAGTGAAGCTCCATGGGGTCTTTTCGTCTTGTCGCGGGTAACTTGCATCTTCACAAGTACTACAATTTCACCGGGTACGTTGTCGAGACAGTGCCCAAATCATTACGCCATTCGTGCGGGTCAGAACTTACCTGACAAGGAATTTCGCTACCTTAGGACCGTTATAGTTACGGCCGCCGTTTACTGGGGCTTAAGTTCACCGCTTCGATTGCTCTGACGGATTCCCGTGACCTTCCAGCACCGGGCAGGCGTCAGCCCCCATACCTCATCTTACGATTTAGCGGAGACCTGTGTTTTTGGTAAACAGTTGCTTGGGCCATTTATCTGCGGCCTGGATTGCTCCGAGGCTCCCCTTATTGCGAACTTACGGGGTTAATTTGCCGAGTTCCTTAACAACGCTTCTCCCGCTCGTCTTAGGATTCTCTCCTCATCCACCTGTGTCGGTTTGCGGTACGGGTACCATTACTCTGGATAGCGGCTTTTCTCGTCAGTGTGAAATCGTCGACTTCGGTACTTATAGTTCCCTCCTCGTCTGCGCCCCAGAAACAGGAAGCGTACTTAACTACTTCCCTATCCTCAGCGATTGAACGCACATTTCCTGCAGTGCGCATCGACTATCCTCCTGCGTCCCCGCCTCTCTCATAACGAGCATCGGTAGTACAGGAATATCTGCCTGTTGTCCATCGGCTACGCCTTTCGGCCTCGTCTTAGGTCCCGACTAACCCTGGGAGGACGACCCTTCCCCAGGAAACCTTGGATTTTCGACGGAAAAGATTCTCACTTTTCTCTCGTTACTTATTCCGACATTCTCACTACTGATACATCCACACGTCCTTATCGATCGTGCTTCTACTGCTTACAGTAAGCTCCTCTACCGCGCAACTAGGTTGCGCCCGCAGCTTCGGCATACGGTTTGAGCCCCGGTGATTTTCGGCGCAGACTCACTCGACTAGTGAGCTATTACGCACTCTTTGAATGAATGGCTGCTTCTGAGCCAACATCCTAGCTGTCTTAGCAAATCCACATCCTTTACCACTTAACCGTAATTTTGGGGCCTTAGCTGGCGATCTGGGCTGTTTCCCTTTTGACAATGGCATTTATCTGTCGCTGTCTGACTCCTGCGCTCTGATCTGTCCGGCATTCGTAGTTTGATAAGGTTCGGTAGGCTGTGCAGCCCCCTAGCCAATTCAGTGCTCTACCTCCGGCAGACATACGCAAGGCTAGCCCTAAAGCTATTTCGAGGAGAACCAGCTATCTCCGAGTTCGATTGGAATTTCTCCGCTATCCACAAGTCATCCGAGCAATTTTCAACTTACACCGGTTCGGTCCTCCAGTAAGCTTTACCTTACTTTCAACCTGCTCATGGATAGGTCACCCGGTTTCGGGTCTATAACCGCAAACTTAACGCCCACTTCAGACTCGGTTTCCCTTCGGCTCCGTACCTTCTAGTACTTAACCTCGCTTGCAGCCATAACTCGTCGGACCGTTCTACAAAAAGTACGCCGTCGAGCATTAACGCTCTCCGACTGCTTGTAAACACAGGGTTTCAGGTTCTGTTTCACTCCCCTCCCGGGGTTCTTTTCACCTTTCCCTCACGGTACTTCTTCACTATCGGTCACCAGTTCGTATTTAGGCTTGGAGGGTGGTCCCCCCGGCTTCCCACAAGGTTTCTCGTGTCTCGTGGTACTCTGGATACTCCTGTCTCCTTCATCTTTCGCATACGGGGCCTTTACCCTCTGTGGCGGAGCCTTTCCTGACTCTCTTCTGCTAGACTACGGATAACGTATGGAGTCCGCAACCCCGAAAGACCGAAGTCTTTCGGTTTGGCCTGTTCCGCTTTCGCTCGCCACTACTGACGGAATCTCGTTTGATTTCTCTTCCTGAGGCTACTGAGATGTTTCAGTTCACCTCGTCTCTCCACGTAAAGCTATGGATT
>FNPA01000026.1 GCA_900107185.1 Ruminococcaceae bacterium YAD3003
ATATCCTCCCGAGTGTTGCTTAAGCATCATATCGGCTCCACATTACTGATTGTTTGTGCCCTTCACGTCGCAGATAATGAAGCCATCAAACAAAAACACAATGTCAAACAGGAGGACATAACAATGAAAAGAACAATCGCAACAGCAGTAATCACAGCAGTCGTAACAGCAGCCATCGCAATCGCTTGCTTCGCAGGATGTGCAAAGAAGTCAGTCAAGCAGACAGCATCCGCTTATCTCGATCAGGAAGAAAACACAGTTGAAGCAACAGTAGATCTTACAGACGGTTATTCCTGTGACTTCGCAAGAGGTGCAATCTACCTCTACGATCAGGAGAACAAGGAAGGCGTAGATGCAGTAGCAATCGGAATCTCACTCGGCCAGGACACTTACAATGATTACCTCGCAGCAGCAAAGGCAAACGCTAACAGCAAGGAGATCAACGGCGGCATCATGTATCAGGAAGACGGACAGATGATCTTCATCCAGACAGCAGGCACATCCGCATACTTCGGAGTTTTCGCAGATAACGTAACACCTGCACAGATGGAGAAGTTGGTTGCCCGCTTCACAGTAGTACCTGCGATCTGATAAAAGTACACAAGTTTTACTCACATAACTCCCCATATATCTAAGAGGCTGTCTCACACGAGGCGGCCTTCTTAAACTATATTTGAAACTTAAGGAAACTTATAATCCGTAAAGACTGGGATCTTCAGGTTCGAAACAGAGATAGCTCTCAGAATATGTATTCCAATATAATTCTACGAGAGTTATATTGTGTTAAATATGGGATTTTTTGTTGAAAATCCTCATAAACGAAAGGATTTTCAAGTATGATAAAAGTACTTTTTGTATGTCATGGAAACATTTGTAGATCGACAATGGGGCAGTTTATGTTCCAGGATATGGTCAATAAGAGAGGGCTCTCTGACAGGTTTTATATTGACTCTGCTGCAACAAGCACGGAGGAGATTGGAAACGGTCCGCACTATGGTACGGTCAGCAAGATGAGAGAGGTCGGAATACCTGTCCTCCCTCACCGTGCGCGCCAGATGACGCGCGCCGACTACCAGAACTTCGATTATCTGATCGGAATGGATTCTTATAACATCAGGAACATGACAAGGATCGCAGGCGGTGATCCGGATGGAAAGATATATCAGATGCTCTCTTTCGCGGGTAGCAACAGGAGCATTGCAGATCCATGGTACACGGGTAATTTCGATGAGACATATAACGATCTGGTAGAAGGTCTTAATGCATTCATGAAGTACCTGGAAACAGAGGTGTTATAATTATCTGGGGAACAAGCTTTCGCGCGGAGGGATAATATGAAAACTGTAAAAAGAATCGCATGTTCGTTTATGGCACTTGCATTGGTTGTTGGATTAACAGCCTGCTCGGCAAAGCCGTTTGACCACCAGACAATGGTCGATTACGCAGAAGAAGAGGATTTATATGAGTTGGATGAACCTGAAGATTTCATGGTCGAATATGGTGAACTCTTAGGCGGATCCGGAGGCGACGGTGTTTATATCTCATGTGACGGAAAAGATGCACAGTATATTTACGATAAGGATATAAACCGCATGGGTGACTTCCCGGATTACGATGTTGATGAAGCAACCACTATGTTTTTCGCGAGTAAGAACGGATATGGATTGTTCTTCGTAATTACTTTCGAAGAGACAAAGGACGCTGAGAAGTTTTACAAGAAGTACACGGATGCGTTTGCTTCTGACAGCGAAGAAGGAAAGAGCAAAGGCATTACTTATTCCCTCGAACATGGCGGCGGAACAAAGAGCAAAGAGTCTTATTTTGGTGCGTATCTCAACGGCAACACGGTGCTCGTTGTCAGAGCCATGGTAGAAGAAACAGATTACGTTGACGGTATCTGCAAGGCTTATGGTGTCAAATCTCCGACGAAGGTAAAGTAAGTGGATGATTTCTGCGAAGAATTCAAAGTAATCCCGCCTACAGAATACTGATATGCTGCTCGTTTACTATCTGATCCTCATTAACATCGCGACGTTTATCGTATACGGCGCCGATAAATCCTATGCTAAGAAGGGTGCGCGACGCATCCCTGAGAAGACACTGTTGCTGTGGGCATTTCTCGGCGGCTCGATTGGTGCGTTATTGGGGATGAAGGTATTCCACCACAAGACACTGAAGCCGAAGTTCGCGATCACGGTTCCGGTTTTGTGTGTGCTGGAGATTGTGTGCATTGGTTTTTGCCTGTTCTCGAATTACCATTTGGTCACCAGTGAATATTCGGCTGACATCGGATTGGAGAACGACATCACAGTTGTCCAGGTGTCCGACCTGCATAACCAGGTGTTTGGTGTTAATGAGTCTGTTTTATTGAAGAAGATCGAGGCTGCTGATCCGGATATCATTGTTGTAACCGGCGACATTGTTGACTCGACACATACGTCCTACAGTATTGCGCTGGATTTTGTTGAGGGCGCGGTTAAGATTGCTCCTGTTTACTACGTTACGGGCAATCACGAGGACCGTCTGCACGGTAAGAAGCTCGATGAGTTTTTCGATAAGATGAAATCGCTGGGCGTTATATTCCTGGACGATACTTATGTTGAGACCTCCGATTACATCATTGCAGGAATTGGTGATAGCTCTCTGGGGTCTTTTGATGCGTACGGTGCGTTCGATGAATCCAAGCCGGTTATAATGCTTGCGCATGAACCAGGTTATTGCGACCTGTATTCAGACCTCGGCGCCGACCTCGTGTTCACAGGGCATTACCACGGCGGACAGATAATTATTCCGGGGGCGGGCGGACTGATCTCACCCGAGTTTGAATTCTTCCCTGATCCTTATGAGGGAATGTATACATATGACGGCATGACCGTTGTGCTGAGCCGCGGGTTGGGAAACAGCGTGGCGCCTGTGAGGATCAATAACTATCCGGAACTGGTGGTAGTTAAAGTAAGCTGAGGGTGTTTGTCAGGAGGCCCTGGTTTTCGAGTCCCACAACAAAGCATTGTCAGGGATCATGTCATTAAAGGCCGACAGCACCTGGCTCACGAAATAGTCTCTGTCAAAATTCTGCTTGTCGTAAATGTGCACATAGATTACTTCTTTGCCAGGCCTGTACAGGTCTTTGCAAAAGCCTGTTATCTTCGTCACGGTTCTTACTGAATAGTCCATCTTGTCGTTCATTCCCAAGATCTCAAGATAAGAACATCTGTCAATCTCATAGAAATTGATCAGGTAGTCAGGATTTATTGTGTCATCTATCGACTGCAAATAAACCTGCGTCTCATATTTGAACGGAATGCCCATAAGCTTCAGAAGATCAGCACCAAACAGTTCGTTCTTTGATTTCAGATTGCCGTGGTCACTGACTGTCGGAGTCTTGGGTTCATAGGTGCCGCAGCGGTCCGGCTGATTGTTGAAATATGCGTTATTCATTTTGTGAGGGTCAAAATACTGCTTGATTGGGAATCTCACTCTGGGCGGAGCAAAGCAGTACAATGATTTCCAACTGGTGAGAAGGGTGTCGTATTCAGATTTTTTCTTTAGGTAGCAGGTTATTTTTTCTGAATACTCTTTTCCTTTTTTGGTCGATACTAAGAGCCTTCTCTGACATCTGCTATTTAGATTAGGCCTGCCCGGATCATAAGTAATTACAACATAATTTCTTCCGTTTTTGATAGTGAAATAGCCGTGCGGCATCTGCTCCAATTCCAACCTTCTGTATTCCAGTTTAACGGCGTGGACCTTCATGGGGTACTCAATTCTGTTCATATAAATTCTTCCTTTTTGCGGTTATTATGCACCCGGAGTTCGGTCTCAAACCATTCCCTAAAAGTCTCAATTTAGGGGGTGACTTTTTGTTTTCTGGAGCTGGTGGAGCCCGGTAGGTTTATAGTCTCTAAAATCCAAGCAAAATCCGCGCACGAACTCGGAAAACTGCGCGGATAATTCTCTTCAGGG
>FNPA01000025.1 GCA_900107185.1 Ruminococcaceae bacterium YAD3003
AGAAAAAGCTGTTGGACACTCTCGGACTACATGCCATCCCGCCAGATGACGTAGTCCTGAAACCTAAGTTGATTAAACACTAAACCAACCGTCAGGTCAGACAGCAAACAAGTGTTTTCAAGTTTCCTTTATGGTTACCATAACTTTTACAAATAAAAGCGGTGACCTTTGTTTGCCATGCCTTGTTTCCGTGAAAAAACAACTAATTTAAGTGGATTATACACGATTTTGGCCTGGTTAACATCAGAAAAACGCTCTGGTTTAAGGTGTATTATGTCTCGATCTTACGGGAATGAAATATTACTTATTCACTCAACGTGTTTTGTGGTCTATTATTCGTCTGTTTTTCGGACGTTTTTAACCACGCTTATCCGTTAGCAAATTGACCTTCGCCAGGCTTGCTGGAGAAGGGGGATATAATTTCTTGCAACGAATTAATCCGATAAGGAAGACAAAATAAATGGAGCAGATGGAATGGGCGAAGCTTTCTTCTGTGCAAAAGAAGGTTCAGCTGTATTTGGAACAAAAGAAGACGTTAGAGGCCATTTTAGAACGTGATGAAATTTCCAAAGCTCAGTTTGACAAGAGCCTTGGTGATTGTACGGTTAAGATGTGGATGACAGGGCTGGTTGAGTAGGCAAGTTATAATGACTTTATCCAAGGTTGGGCCTTGAATCATATAATAATCTGCAAAGTCGATTATCAGTGGAGCATAATGACGCAACAATGTTTTTATATAGTTAATACTTCTGACAATAATCTATAAAATCACTTTTTTATAATTAATTTATGAATTAATATCACGATAGGAATTGAATTCTATTGACATGATTATTATTGCATATTAACAACTGTAAGATTATAAGTTAATTATTGTCTTTGAAAGAGCGGAATGAAACAGGAGATGATCAGAATGAAAAGAGTTGTAGCATTAGTTTTAGCATTTGTATTTATATTCTCTTTAAGCGCTTGCGGAAATACCCAAAAAGTCACAAGGATTGATATTACTCCAGAAAACTATAAAGAGTATTTCTTTATAAAGTTCAATTGTGATTCCCAGATAAATGAATCTGCGAGTGGGACATGGTTTCATTATAATGTAACCGCCACATGCCGTTCAACAGTAACTGCTTCGTTTTCGCATGTTGAGTTGACGGGAAAAGTCCATTTGCCTGTTGATCAGAAAACGCATCTTCTTTATACGGAAAACAAGTTGCCTCTTGATATGACAATTTTGGTAGATGGAACAGGCTTCGGCGAGGAGACAGTGAGATTTTCACATGGGACAGGTAGTTATGGAGGATTTAGTACAGGGGATTTCTATTTTGAGTGCACGAGCGCATCCGGATACATAGAGCTAAGCGGAAACGAAGTTGGCAGTGTTCCCAATGAAACAACAACTGAAACAACAACTGAAACAACGACTGAAACAACAACGGAAACAACAACGGAAACAACAGAGACTAAAGCTAACTGGCAGGTTGGCAATACACTTGATGAATTTGGAGATCCAACAGATAATTTGTATATGTACAGCACTATTTCAGGGAAATTTAGCAATACTGCGACTACTAATGAGGATTTAACCGCTATTGTTTACTATATTCCATGGGCAGCTACTGATGATTATACTTGGGCTTTTACTTTCAGGTTATTAGAATATAATAACTATCCTGCAACATACACAGAGTACGACGAGTTTACTCTAAAATTTAAAATTGGAGATGAAATTTTCGAAGAAAAACTAATAACTACCCCACCAAACGGAGACCTCGGTATCGTTTGTAATGGTTTAAAAGGGACCACTATAGAATCAGTCATTAAGATGCATGATGCATTAGAAAATGGAGAAGTTGTTCGGTGCATAATAGAATCCAGTAACTCAAGGTATGAATTTGAGATAAATGGGGAAGGCTGGATGGATGCTGCGGACGAAATACGAGAGCATTACAAGATTGGTAGCGCCTTACAAGTATGAGTATGAGATAAATTGTGATGAATGGAAGGAAGTTGTGAAAGCTCTAAAAGAGTATTACAAGATAGGTAAATAATCGGAAATTTACGAGCCGGGGTAATCCTGGCTCGTATTGTATAACGAACAATAAATTATCCTATATTGTTATTGGTTTATATTTCCAGACTTCCATCCTGATGGGGTGGAAGTTGAATCTTTTCGTTTTTTCCATTCCATAGACGCTGACCAGAACAATAAGGACATCCGTGCCCCCTGGTCCTGTCTGCAATCCTAGCCGACCATTCATGGTTGTTCTTGCATTTCCAAATAACTACCTTGTTAGAATTAGGACTTAACTCGTAAGGTTTTAGTCTGTTCTTTTCTGAGCAGGATTCAGCCAATGTTGAATTGACTGTCAAAACGTCGTTGTAGCCTTTAAGAACAGCTCTGAGGTTGCAATACGGACATCCGCTACCTAAAAGAACGCGGTTTTTAACAATGGCATCCCATTCATGACCTTTTTTGCAGACCCACCGGACCTTAATATGTGAGCCGCAGGAAACCTCATAAGGGGACAGGGAATTGATTTCAGACCACTGGGCGAGAAGATCGGGTCTTTCCTCTGCCAAGGATTTGCGTTTTATAGGAGAAGATCGTCTAGACACATGTAATACACACCGTTTCTTTTGATCTTATGGGTATAAAAGTACCAATTATTTCTTGAAATGTTCAGTTCTGCACCATGAAAGCTCGTGTCTTTTTAGTACAATAATATAAAGCGGATTTAATCTACTGATTAAATATTGTTGCGCTTTTTTGTGTTGATGGAGGAATCATTATGAGCACTAACTATTACCATCCTGATGGTGAAATTGTATCTGGAAGAGGAACCGGGGATTATGTTTATTGCTTTAGGGATCAGGATCCAATTAGACTCAAATATAATAAATTAGAAAGTTTTAGTTTATTGATCTCAGAAGCTACTTGGTACGGAAGTGATGGAACTAAGCTATGGTGTGGTCAAAGTGAATGTAATGATTTTTTTGAGAAAAATAGTAGATGCACATTCACGCCTCAAACAGTAGCGCGAATAGATATTTTGGCATCAACTACAACAGGCCCAAGTGCATCTAATTTTGTCAAAGGTACATTGATAGGCGGAGTTGCTTTGGGTGCTGCCGCAGCTATGGCACCAATGGGAAACACGCATACTGTTAAGGTCACTTGGAAAGATGATTTAGGTAGCAATGATTCTATTATTACATTTAATAACAACAGCGGTTTTCAGAATTTCATTGGAAAATTAGGGAGCTTGATGAATCAGCCTAATGAAGCGACACCTGCGCTTTCTACTCCTGCGTTTTCTTCTGCAGATGAAATCTTGAAGTTCAAAAAACTTATGGACGAGGGTATTATTACTCAAGCAGAATTTGAAGCAAAGAAAAAGCAGCTTCTTGGCATAGAAAATCCTGTTGTTATATCTTCAGAAGTTAGAAATCCGGAGTATTACGCGGTATTGATTACTAGTTTCGACGATTGTAAATCAGTTGTTGCTTTAGCTTATAAGCAATATAAACATTGTGATATGAGCGAAGCAAGGCAAAGAATAGATAGAGCTACTTTACCTTTTGAAATAATTGGAACCACTTCAAAAACCGAAGCAGAGGAAGTTGCAAAAAAGTTCTCATCAACAGGTGCAGCAGTCGAAATAAGGCAACCGAAATCCGATGGAGGTTCTGTTGTAACCAAGTTCAAAAACGGATATGCAATAGACGAGAATCAACCGAAAACTGAGATTATTGATCTTGAAGCAAAACATAAACAACCTGGAGTAGGAGATGAAATATACTTCGGTTCTAATAACGGACAAAGAATGACGTGGAAAGTTCTTGAAAGACAAGGTCGCATGGCCCTTGTTATCACTACTGATATAGTTTGCAATAAGCAGTATCACTCAGATGAAACAAACATAACATGGAGTGAATGTACACTCCGTAAATGGCTTAATAGTGATTTTATAAGCGAATGCTTCACTCAAGTGGAAAGAGATATTATTGTGCCGTGGGAATTAAACAATGATGACAACCCGAAGTTTAAGACACCAGGTGGCGTTCGTACAACAGATAAGGTCTTTTTGTTAAGCATAGATGAAGCTAGAACTTTATTCGCTGATGACCAAGAAAGAGCCTTAGGCTTTTGGTGGTTGCGGTCGTCTGGTGTCGATTCTACTTTTGCGGCTACAGTTGTCCGAACTGGCGAAGTTAACCCTCATGGTCTCTGTATCAACTCGACATCCATTGGTGTGCGTCCTGCTTTATGGATAGATCTTGCCTCTACAAAATGGAACGAAGAGGCGAAGAAACGCTTTGATGATTACTGGGAAGTTCACTCAGATGAGAGAAAAAAGCTGGAAGCGGAGCAAAAGGACTTGAAGGATCTGATTGACAGTCTAAAGGCTTCATGCAACGAGCAAATTGAAGTTTTGGAAAAGGAACTCGCTACGGATTTAGAAAATGGCGAGATTGATAAATTTGATGCGATAATAAAGAAACTTACTCATGAAAAAAATGCATTAGCAATTTTCAAAGTAAAAGAGAGGCAGGATCTTCAGCATCAAATTTATCTTGCTGAAGCAGAAAAATCAGCTGCTAAAAGTAGATTGCCGGTAGCGAGAGCGGAGCTGAAAGCAAAAATTTCTGCTGTTCAGAGAGAGTTCGAAGAAAAAATCTCTTCTTTACAAATCAGGATCAATCGCATCGATACTGAACTGAACAAGGAAAGATAACACGAGAATTATTAATAACACCGAATACGCTGGCCGAAACAATAAGGACATCCGTGGCCTCTGGTTCTATCTGCGATTCGTGCCAACCATTCATGGCCATTTTTACGTTTCCAAATAACTACCTTGTTAGAGCTCGGTCAGACCTCATCAGGCTTTAATTTGTTTTTTTTCTGACCAGGATTCAGCCAGTAATGAGTTAATTGTTAACAGGTCGTTGTATCCCTTAAGAACTGCTCTGTGTTCACATATCGGGCAGCCGCTCCCGACAAGTGCTCTGTTCTTTACTATAGCCTCCCAATTATGACCTTTACTGCATACCCAACGGACCTTCTTGTGGGAACCGCAGGAAACATCATAAGGAGATATATTGTTTTCGGAAGACCACTGGGCGAGAAGATCGGGTCTTTCCTTAGCTAGAGATTCATGTTTCATAAGGGGAGATCATCGATACACATATAGTAAACGCCGATTCGTTTGGTGTTCTGCTCGACGCTTACACTTATGTTTTCGATTTTGAAAATAGCTTTCCAAAGCTGCTTGAGGAGAACAGCCAGGGTGCCATCCCAAATAACGACCATAGGAACCTCCTTATCTTTACAAATAGGATATTTCGTCGTTGAAAGGGATACAAACGTGCGATTTCGTCCGGATGATTTTCGATTAAGGGATCAAAATGAAAGAATGAAAAATGGAATTTGGACTTAAAACTCGAGTAGCTTGCATCGATTTTGCAAAAAAATTGGTAAATTTTTGGTAAGCTCGGGCTCTTAAAAATCAAAAAGCCCCAGAAATAAGGCTTTCTGGGACTTCTTCATTCGTTTTGGCGGAGAAGGGGGGATTCGAACCCCCGCGCCAGTTGCCCGGCCTAAAGCTTTAGCAAAGCCTCCCCTTCGGCCTCTTGGGTACTTCTCCCTGCCTGCGAAAAGAATAATAACATAAAGGTATTTTAAATGCCACACCTCAAAAACATATATGAGCACATTAGTCTTCCGTATCCTGCTTTGAGGTTGTAAAATAGCTCACTAGTAAAGATTGGTATAACTTTTAAATATAAAGAAAAAAATCTTAAAAACCATGAAAAAACTTCTTGACATACCAATCGCTGTGGTATATCCTTTACAAGCACTTTGACGGAGGCACACAAAAAAGTGAGCCGGAAATCAAAGGAAAAGCGCGGATCTTGAAAATTGAATAGAATGCAAAACTTGAAGTAAAACGGACCTTTTTCAATTCTAAGAATTGAGTTTTTATTAAAGTAATTTGAGCCAAACATGGCTCTCAAAAATTTTTTTTGAGAGTTCGATCCTGGCTCAGGATGAACGCTGGCGGCGTGCTTAACACATGCAAGTCGAACGGAGTTTAAGAAGGAAGCTTGCTTTCATTTTAAACTTAGTGGCGGACGGGTGAGTAACGCGTGAGGAACCTGCCCTTCAGTGGGGAACAACAACTGGAAACGGTTGCTAATACCGCATAATGTCGGATTGCCGCATGACAGACCGACCAAAGGATTTATTCGCTGAAGGATGGCCTCGCGTCC
>FNPA01000023.1 GCA_900107185.1 Ruminococcaceae bacterium YAD3003
CCGATAGGCTTATACTCGATAACAGCTTCATCCTTACCGTCTGAATCTGTTGTAACAACAGGTGAATAGGATTCACCGATATTGCTGTCGGGAACATATACTTCGGCAGAAGGTGTTCTCTTGAGGATGGTGTATTCAGCACTGTCTCCGGTTCCGTAGTACAAAGCGGTTTCAGAAACAGAAACTGATACTACGTACTTACCGGGAGTTGTAGGTTTAGCAGCAAGAGGAGTGTCACTGTTAACGTCGAAGTAGCGGTAGGATACTTCACCATCGGAATTAGTCTTAACAGTTACATCGTAATTGTCGCCCGCATAAACTGTAGCGGGAACCGAAACCGTTAATAAAGGTTCTGTGGTGTTAGGAAACAGAGTAAACTCCAATGTGGTCGATCTGCCTGCGAGGTCAGTAGCCTTTATCGTGTAATCTGTTGTCTTTCCGGCAACACTGTTTAATTCGATGTCAACGTAATCTTCTCCATCAGGATCCTCGTAGTCGTAGAGTTCGCCGTTGATATAGATCTTATCGAGATTCTCATCTCCGACTCTGATCACGACTTCATCACCTGTGAGTATTCCATCCTCAATGGATGCTTCTACACCGTCAACGAACTTGACATCTACGTAAGGATCGTTAGGATCGTAGATGAGTTCAGAAGCGGCCGGATACCAATAAGTGAAGCTGTGTCCCGCAGTTGTGGCGTCGTCTGAGGGTCTTCTCAATGCTATTTCGTAGTCCGTATTCAAAGTACCATTACGGAACAATAATGAACTGTCGAGTGTAAGGGAATTTGAATAAGTACCATCTCCAGTATATCCAGAACCTGCAAGAATTCCGGTAGTCGTTGTTAACACCAAATCTCCGGTAACATATTTACCGTTAACGATTCCGCTTACTGTAAAGTAGGGAGCTGAAACGCCAAGATCACTCTCGGACAGATAAACAATACTGAATTGTTTCCATTCAGATTTAGCTTCTAAGTAAGTACCATAAGAAGGTGCTACTGCACGGACATAGTAACCGCTGCCTTTTGCAGTGGGCTTATCAGATAAAAGTGTGCCTACAGGTTTTGAATATTCAAAGTATACTTTCGATTTGTCATAGCCGTCTGCAACACTCACTGAATTCATGAATCCGGGTTCGTAATCCTGGCCATAGTAAACTGTTGTCGTGATGGCACCGAGACTGACGTTCGGATTATCAAACAAATCACCGGCAGTTTCATTGTTGATATATCCGGATAACACTTTGGTGGCGTTACCGACTTTTAACGTTATGTCGTCCTGATACGATTCGCCAGATTTATAAATTGTAGTATTCTCTTGAGCATACACTGTAGATTTCAGAGGTAGATGCGTTGTATAACTCAAAGAATAAGTTACATGTATTTCAGCATCCTGGTAATCATCAAAACCATAGCCGTTGATAGTTACATAATCTGCTACTATTTTTCCACCTACAGCATTGATGAGAGAAAAGGAACTGCCCATATTGCTCTCTATATCGCCCATGTTAAATGTGTCGAATTTTAATGTAGCATGGTTATTGACGCGACAGTTACCATTACCCTCTATCGAATTCCAGGTATAAACATTTTCAGAGCCATAAAGTTCCAATGCGGAAGTTGTTGTGGTGCCACCGGGTTCTAACGTAATAGAATCAAAATTATAACTTGTGTAGCACTTCAAAACACAACTACTATCAATATCAAAACTGCAATTATCAGGAATAGTTATTTCTGCTACAGGATTGTCATAAGAAGTGGAGATGAAAATAGTTCCATCACTATCACTCATAAGATAGAAATTATCTGGTTCAGAATAGCTAACGGGAGAAAGAGTAACGGTATTATTGCTGAATTCAATGTTATCAGCTGCAGCTAAAACGCGCCTGCTCAACAGGCTCGTTCCGATATTAGTCATTAGCACAAAACTGAGCAAACAACTAATGCACTTATTAAATGCTTTTCTATTAGGTACTGAACCACTATTTTTCATAGTCACTACCCCGTTTATTCCTTCCATTCGATCGTAGTATCACGGTCAATTGGCTTCTTGAAGTCAAAGTCCCATGAACCTGTCTCAGAAGGGCTGAGTGCAGGAACCTGAGCGAGTTCACCATTATTTACGATCTGTGTTCCGAATTCCTGTCCGTTGTATGTGAATGTTACGTAGAAAGGTCCTTCTAAAATACGTGTAATCTCATCACTGGTGATAGATAAGTCTTCACCCTGGGTATCGATGTGATCTCTAAGTTTCAAAAGAACTTCTCTGGGGAGTGTTGAGTAGTCGATATCCTGAGGTTCGTCATAAAGATAATCAGTGGTTGTTCCGTCATCGTAAATAATGACTTCCTTACCCTTAATAACGGGTACTTCTTCGACTGAATATTGACCATTCTTATAAACGAGTCTGGATGTTACTTCGCCTTCGAAGCAGCATGTTCTCGTGTACTTAACGCCATCAATCTCGTATACGTATGTGTAGAAAACAGTACCTCTTACTGACATTGCGGAGTTAGGGGTGTTAACTTCGTAAGTGGAGTCTGCAGAGAGCTTATTTCTGATGTCGCTCGTAATACCGCCTTCGAGGATCTCGATGGAAGTTTTACTGTTAGTGCTCGTTCCTGTGGCAACGAGCTGGATTGTTGTGTGTTCATCGAGGTGGATGAATTTATCATCGTCGGCCTGGATAGTCAGGACGCCTGTATCAAGTGAGATCTTATCGCCGCTCTCGAGGACCATGTTGGCATAAGGTGTTATGTCACCCTTACCGGCTCTTGTTACTGTTCCTGTGCCGTCGAATTCGTACATCTTGAGAAGACGGTAACTCTCGTTCTTCGGCAAGAATAAAATGAGTGCAACTACAACTGCGATCAAAGCAACTGCAACACCTGCGATAGTGGCTATAACCTTCTTATTCATAAATCACCCCTGAATTATGTCAATAATTATGCTTATTATATCAAGAAGAAGAGTTTTCGAACAATATGAAGTGAATTCGACACGAAAATAACATTTTTATTTGATGTTATAATTTGAGCATATATTTTTACGAATGGAATAAGGGTCGGATTTTAGGTGAAACGGAAGAGCATTATTGCTACAGCCTTGATTTTAGCGGTTTTGTTGCCATCCTGCGCGAAAACGCCGGATGTTGTTGAACCTGGACCGGAGACGGAAATCCAGAGAATAGAGATGTCTGTCGATGGAGGCAGCGCTCAGGAGAGGCTCCCGTACTGTGAGGCGATCGACTATACGGTCAGCAGACCGGACGTCGACAAGGCTGCAGGATCTACTCATGAAGTGGTTTTCTACAGGGACGGCAACCCGATTTACGGCAAAATCACGCATCCGCAGGGCATGGGCCCGTTTAAGACTATAGTTATCTCGAACGGACTGTATGCTCCTCTGGGAAGGTATTCCAATAAGGCGGAGGCATTCTGCGCATATGGATATGCTGTGGTCGAATTCAATTTCCAGAATAATTTCCCACCGGAAGACTACACAGATCCTGAATATTTGGGGGATTTTATTTTCGAGCAGGTGTCAGACCTGTGCGCGGTAATTGATTCCCTGACTTATTTTCAATATCTCGACACCTCAAATGTCTATATCTACGGACACAGTATGGGCGGTCTGGTCGCTTCTTATGTCGGAACGTACAGACAGCGGGATATAAGCGGCCTGTTACTTGTCGATCCGAGTTTTTATGCTGCCGATATTATGTGGTTTGAGAAAGAACCGACCATAACGACGGACATTTATCCGCTGTTCTCGCAGTGTAATATCCCTGTGGTGATCTTTACGGGAACGGCAGGGAGCTTTGGCGAAGACCCTAATTTCTTTGACGATGCGAGGGCGGCGTTCCCTGATTGCGAATATGTGGTCATTGAAGGAGCGACGCACATTTTTGAAGGCGATGCGAGCTGGGCAGTGGTAGAAGCTGCCGTTGAGATGATAGATAAATGGGAGCAGGAATCATGAAGGGAAAGAAAAAGTGGCTGGTGATAATACCGGCAATCATTCTGATGGTCGGATTAATAATTCCGACGGGAGTAAGTTTTATTTTGTATCAGTCGGTCTTCGGAAAGAGATATCAGACTTCTTATGCGAGGATGAACCACACCTACGATTTTGATGGTCTTAACAGGGATAAGTATGAACTCATATCTGACCAGGGCCAGAAAATCACTGCATATAACTACTTTACGGACAAAGAGGACGTCAAAGGGATCATCATAATGGCTCACGGAATCGGAGGCGGCGGACACAACTCGTATATGTCTATTGCCAACGATTTTGCACAGGCCGGATACTATGCTTTTGCTTACGATGTAACAGGCAATGACGAGAGTGAAGGATCATCTGTAGAAGGCTTGCCGCAGGGCGTGATCGACCTGGACCATGTGATCTCGTTTGTCGAGCAGCAGGAGGAATTCCAGGGTCTTCCGATAGGCCTTTTTGGTCACAGCTGGGGCGGTTACAGCGTCGTAAATTCACTTAACGAACACCCCGAAGTGTCTTGTGTTGTTAGTGTTGCAGGATTCTCAAAATCTTCAGATCTTCTTATGGCACAGGGCAGGCAGATGATCGGCCCGTTCATCTATGTTCTTATTCCGTACATTAAGGCAATCGACGATATCAAGTTCGGTAAATACGCCAGTGAGACGGGCATGGACGGCCTCGCACAGACAGATGCGCACATCATGGTCGTTCAGGGTGGACAGGACACCACAGTGCCTCAGGATTATGGGTACGATTTGTACTATGAGGCATACGGAAATGATCCTAATTACGTGTTCGTCTATGAGCCGTCAGCAGGCCATAACGACATCCTGAAAGACTATGGTGTAGTCGAGAAGGCGATAGAGTTTTACAACGGGAATATGTAATGAAAAACTGTCCCGGTTTGAAGGGAACCCTTAAGTTGGACAAACTTCGCGGGTTTCACTTCATTATGGGACAGTTTCTCTTAGTTGGTTTGTTTTGGAATAACCTGATTAATCCTTAGCAATGTGAAGATCAAGCTGGCTTACATACTGTTCAGCATAGCTGTCGATCAGTGCATTGATTTCGGCTGTCTTTGCCTCATCAGCGTAGATTTCCTTGAGTTCATCTGATGTATAAGCATTTACATCACCGAGTGTGACTGTGAATGTCATGTTGGTCTCATTGCCGTCTTCATCTGTAACGAAAACGATTGTGTATGTGTGCTCAATGTTGCCCTTGCCTATTTTGCGCTCGCAGATACCTGAGAAACCACAGAATTCAACAGGTCTGTAACGCTCAGCGTCTTCAGTTCTGGAAGAAACATACTTAGGTACATCCTGACCTGCATCTACAACTGTAACAGTCTTTCCGTCTGTGTTTGTGAAAGCGAATGTTGAAACAGCAGAACCACCGCGGATTGTCCAGTTGACATCATTCTCCTTGTCATCGATCTTAATCTTTGAAGGTACTGTGTAGAGGCCTGAAGCTGTAGGGAAATTGCCCTCGTCATCGTTGAGGTTATTATCGTCGAGGATTTCAATCTTAAATGTCTTGAGGATGTTCTCAACCAGTGTCTTGTATTCATCCATTTCCATGAAATCCTGGTAAGCGTACATATCGATCTCAACAGCGATCTGGCCGTCAAGGTATGTGTTATCACCTGAATAGAGTTCGAAGTAGCACTTTGTCTTGTCTTCGATTTCGCTGTGCCAGTAACCTGCGTAGTTAGCACCCTCAACTACTGTATAACGGTCGAGTTCTTCAGCAGCCTTGTCATTTGTGACAGGTCTGATGCGGACTGTGAATTTAACGTTGTCTTTGCTCTTCCATTCCTCATCCTTGTAGAAATTTAATTCAAACTCTGATTTGCCGTATTTAGCTACGTTGTTGTTTTCCTTGGTCTCAAAACCAGCGAATCTTTCGTCGCAAATTGTTGCGAAAGATACTTTAACACCGAGATAATTGCTTGAGAGTTCTACAGGCATATAACCTTCGGGAATCTCAGGTTCTGTTTCTGCAGTTGTCTCTTCAGAAGTTTCTGTTTCTTCTGCTGTTGTTTCTTCAACGGTTGTTTCAGAATCATTGCTTGCTTCTGTTTCGGTTGTCTTGTTGCATGCTGTGAAACCTGCAACCATAGTAAGCACGAGTGCTGTTGCTATGACTTTCTTCATAAAAATCCCTCCTTCTGTTTGTTCAACTTGAACAACGGCTTGATTATACCCTTGTAGTTTTCGGGCGGCGCAAAAATGCCTGTTGTCATTCTTAACGCTTATTTTTAAGGGCTTTCGGGCATTTTTGTTAAATCCGCAAAATGATTTCTGTTTTGATATGCGTCAAAAGGTGTGTCAGCAGACGCATCTTTTACCGCAGTTTTGGGTTTTCCCCATCGAAAGTGCGTCAAAACATGTGGCTATAGACGCATCTTTAGCAACATCCCGGTCCAGTCGGGCACGTAAGATTACTATTGGAACCATCAAAGAAATTTATTATAATTATGTGCTGATAGTTTAGGAATTTTGCATGTGTTTTATGAGGGATAGAAATGGCAACACTATGTAAAAATTGTTCACACGCCCTGATTTTCGATCCGAATACCCAGAGACTGGTTTGCGATGCGTGTGGCAGTTCATTTAAACCGGAAGAGGTTCAGTCTGAATCTAAAGAGTACAGGGAAAACGTTGAAGCAGAATCACTGAACGACGTATACGGCACAAAAGACGAGTCGTTGATGGACTGCTACGTCTATACGTGCAGTGAGTGCGGTGGTGAGGTCATCATCAACGGAACAGAGGCATCAACAACGTGCATTTACTGCGGCAATCCGACAGTTGTATTCTCAAGAATTGCAAAGCAGAAGTGCCCTGAATTCGTGCTCCCGTTCTCGATTTCCAAGGAGAAGGCGATCGAACTCGTTCACAAGAAGATCGACAATGGTCTCTTTGTGCCGAAGGAGATCAAGAATTTCAATCCTGATCTGGTAAGAGGAATCTATATTCCGTATTGGATTGTCAATGCGGATTATAACGATGCAGTCGTCATCGAAGGACGTGTAAAAAGAGGAAAGAATTACGTAACCAAATACTTCGGAAGAGCGGGAAACATGAGACTTGAGCACTTCCCGATCGATGCTTCTACAGCATTGTCGGATGAGAGCAGTTCGAGACTCGAGCCTTATATTTTGACACGGCTTAAGCCTTTCGATGAGGATTATCTCGCAGGTTTCTATTCGAACGTTTCTGACGTTACCTATAAAGACCTGAGATTTGCTTCGCTCAGGAGAGCGCAGGAATATTTCAATGAAGAAGCGATGAACACTGTCAGCGCGAGTTCAAAGAAAGTCATCGCATCAAACCCGACCTTAAAGCTCGACAGAAATATGGCATATGCCATGCTCCCTGCGTGGTTCATTACCTTCAAATATCAGGGAAAGCACAACACCATTCTTGTTAACGGAGATACGGGAAAGGTCGTATGCGGTCTGCCGTGGAAGAAGAAATTGTTCTTCGGACTTCTTATCGGTCTCGGAATCGTATTTACGGTAATTCTGTTCTTCATATTTAAGGAGACGGTACCGTTCTTATTTACGCGTTCTTCCAACCACAGCAGCAACAATAGCAATGGTAAACTGGTAGCCCTTATCATTACAGGCATCATAACTCTGTTCTCAACGGGTATCCGCAAAGTTGTTAAGGTAATTAAGAACATTGAGCTTACCCAGGACAAAGCAATATTCAACTTCATGAAGAAGAGACAGGGGTGATTGTATGGTAGAACTATTAGCTTTCCTGTTTGCTTCAGGTCTCGGATTCGGATTGTCCTGCTGGATCTTCGGATCGATTTTGCAAAAATCAAATAGCCATGGTGACAGCCACGGATCGAAACTGGATTATGGAGTAAATGTTCACTTCACGTCCAGAAAGGACCACATGTCCAATAACGAGAGGGACACATATACCAGATGGTATGCAAATCCGATTCTGGATACTGCTGCGCCCAGTGGTACCCAACGAGTAAGAAGACTGTCGGATGTTGAGCTCAAGGAATTTAAAGAGGCTTCAGCTGCTAACAATTTCAAAGCGAATCCCCGTGTTGAAGACGACATGACAAATGACGGCATTCTCGATAATGAGGATGAATTCCAGCGTTGGGAGAATGAGCAGGCAGCCGCCGGAGCGCCGAGCGCGTTTAAGCCTTTGAATCCGCAGCAGTAAGTGTAATTTCAGGCGTGTAACATTGTTAAGAATCGCTCAACTGAGAGGCGTTTTATAAGAGACCGGGTGACCGGTCTCTTATTTGTTGGGTGAGGGGAGAGGGTTTACCCCAATCACCTCATAATTGGCCGTATGGGGTAAAATCTGCCCCTGTTTTTTACCCCAAATGCTTGTAAAACGGCACTCTGGGGTAAAATGCGCCCCCGTTTTACCACAATCACCCCATAAATGGCCGTTTGGGGTAAAATTTGCCCCTGTTTTTTACCCCAACTGCCCAAAAAACGTCGCCCTGGGGTAAAATGCACCCCCGTTTTACCCCAATCACCTCATAATTGGCCAT
>FNPA01000005.1 GCA_900107185.1 Ruminococcaceae bacterium YAD3003
ACCTGTCGACGATTTGTCGACGAAATCAGGCAAAAACGTCGACGTTTTCGTCAATTTAGGCCTGGATTGACGATTCTGTCGACGAAAAACGTTATTTCCGTCGACATTTCGTCGACAGAACCTTCTTTCGAAAAGTAAAAGAGGCTGTTGCTTTTGTTTGCAACAACCTCTTCTTTTTGGTGGGGCTGGTGGGACTTGAACCCACACGATTTATGGTCGGCAGATTTTGAGTCTGCTGCGTCTGCTTTCTACCGAGAAATATGACCACGATATCGATTCACTCGGTACATATTTCATGAATACAGTTAACAAGGGTGCAAGGATTGCGATCTTCTCTGAAACCAGATATGAGTGGTACACATCTTATCTGGCAACAACAAACGGTACTGGATGCGTAGTTCCTTTGGACAAAGAACTCCCTGTCGATGACGTATTCAATATGCTCACACGTGCTGAAGTTGATATCGTCTTGTTCTCAAAATCAAAACTCAGCATTATCAACGGCGTATACGGTAAAGTCGATACAGTTAAGCACTGGATCTGCATGGATCAGATCGATGATGACAGATTCCTCTACTATCAGGATTGCCTTAAGATTGGTGAACAGAAATTAGAATCAGGTGACAAGATCTTCACAGAAGCTACCATCGATCCTGAAGAGATGACGATTCTCCTCTTTACATCAGGTACAACAGCTAAGTCGAAGGCTGTTATGCTCTGCCAGAAGAATATCTGTAAGAACCTCATGTCCATGTTCTCAATGCTCTATATCGACAGAAGCGATGTATGGCTCTCTGTTTTGCCGTTGCATCACACATATGAATGTACATGCGGATTCTTGGGCCAGGTATACAGAGGTACTACGGTTGCTATCTGCGAAGGCCTCAAATATATTGCCCAGAACATTCAGGAAGTAAGACCTACGGCGATCCTCATGGTTCCTGTAATGCTCGAATTGTTCTACAAGAAGATAATGAAGGGCGTTAAGGCTGATCCCAAGAAGGCAAAGAAGCTCGAGAAAGGTATTAAGATCGCAAATGCTCTGCATCTTTCCAACAAGATGAGAAGAAAGCTCTTCAAGCAGATTCATGATGTATTCGGCGGCAGAATGAGACTCATCATTTTGGGCGGCGCACCCGTAAATCCTGAAATACTGAAATTCTTCCAGGATATCGGATTCCTCTGCGTACAGGGTTACGGCCTTACAGAGTGTGCACCTATCCTTGCGCTTAACCGCGACGTTGCGTTCAAGAATCACGCTGCCGGTCTCCCTTTGCCCGGATGCGATGTTAAGATCCTTGATCCTGATTCAGACGGCATCGGCGAATTCATTTCTAAAGGTGATAACAACTTCCTTGGTTATTATAATGACCCTGAGAATACTGCGCTCGCACTTGATAAGGATGGTTACTATCACACCGGAGACCTTGGTTATATCGACGAAGATGGTTTCTGTATCATTACGGGCCGTAAGAAGAACGTTATCATTGCAAAGAACGGTAAGAACGTATTCCCGGAAGAGATCGAGTATCTCCTGTCACTCAACCCTTATGTTGCTGAGTCTGTAGTATCCGGTGTTGAAGACAAGGTTAAGGATGATATCGTTGTAACTGCAACTATCTTCCCGGATCTTGAAGAGGTTAAGGCTAAGCTCGGAATCGAGACTGACCCTACAGAAGAGCAGATCATGGGCATCTTAAAAGATGTAGTCGCTGAGACAAATGAGAAGCTCGAGAGCTACAAGAAGATCAAGAATACAGTCCTCAGAATGACTGAATTTGAGAAAAATACATCAAAGAAGATCAAGCGTTATTAATTTGTCCTAATAATTGATTGCGTATGGTTACTTATGGGGATATTGTAAGATATCCCTTAACTTATTTAGAAAGAGGTTAGTTTATGTTTAATGACAGTGATTGTTTGAGAATACTTGAACAGGCAATGTCTACGACTGCTGATTTCGCTGAAGTATTTCAGGAAGTTACGGAGTCGAAGTCTGTGTCGCTCTTAAACGGCCAGGTTATCCGTGCTGCTACTAATTACGATACTGGTACAGGTATCAGACTGTTGGCAGGCACTAATTCAGTTTATGTTTTTTCGAGTGACAATGATATCGAAGTATTGTTGAAACTCGCGAAAGAAGCTGCCGCCGCCATTAAGGGCGGTGATAAGGGCAGTATCGAGGAGCTTAAGGCTCTCTGTTCCACATCGAAAGCAACGATTGAGATCGATCCTATGTCAGTTGCAAAATCTGAGATGGTAGATTTCTTGAGGCAGTCTTCAGATTTTGCGTTGAATTACAATCCTTTGATTACTCAGGCTGCTTCGAGTATCGCATGCGTAAAGAGAACGGCAAGAGTAATCAATACACGCGGCGTTAATGCTGAAGATACGACAAACCGTATCCGTTTATCAGTTGAGACTATCGCAACCAAAGATAACGAGAAGCAGAGCGGCAGAGTTGCTCCCGGTACCATGAGAGGATATGAATTCATTAACGAATATCCTCTTATCGATAAGACACGCGAGTGCTGTGATACAGCTATCCGTATGGTTAATGCAGGATATGCGCCTTCTGCTAAAATGCCTGTTATTCTGGGCAACGGTTTTGGCGGAGTTATCTTCCACGAAGCATGTGGTCACGCACTTGAGGCTACATCAGTTGGTATCAGGAATTCTTACTTTACTGATATGCTCGGCCAGCAGATCGCATCTTCGATCGTAAGCGCCAGAGATAACGCAACGATAGACGGTGAGTGGGGTTCTTATGCAACAGACGATGAGGGTAATACGTCATCAGACCTCCTTCTCATCGAGAACGGTATCCTCAAAAACTACCTTGTTGATGAGCTCGGCGGACGCCGTATGAATACTAAGCCTACAGGATGCTCACGCCGTCAGAATTATACTTATGCTCCTACATCGAGAATGAGTAATACATACATCTGCAACGGTGAAACTGATCCTAAGGACATCATTGCCAATACTGAATACGGACTCTACTGCACACAAATGGGCGGCGGTTCCGTAGACACTTCAACAGGCGATTTCAATTTTGCTGTTAATGAAGCATTCATGGTCCGTAACGGTAAGATTGCTGAGCCTGTAAGAGGCGCTACTCTTATCGGTAAGGGTCAGGAGATACTTAAGAACATTGATATGGTCGGTAATGATCTTTTACTCTCAGCAGGAATGTGCGGTTCTGTCTCGGGTGGTGTTCCTGTTACTGTCGGCCAGCCTACGATCAGGGTTTCTTCGATCCTTGTCGGCGGCAGAGATGCTGAGTAAGGAGGGGATGGATATGGATATTAAACAAGCTAAAAAGTTTATGGATAAACTCGTCAATGCCGGTAAGGAATACGGCTTTGAAGAGTGTGAAGCATGTTATGCAACTGAGAACTCAATGAGTATCGACATCTTGAGAGGTGAAGTCTCAAGTTACGAGCACAGCGCTTCCGGCGCGGTTTCTTTCAGAGGTCTCAAGAACGGTCAGATGGGATATTGCTCAACCAATGTAATCGAAGACGCTTCTATCGATTATCTTCTTAAATCAGCAATGGAAAACTGTGATGTCTTAAACGATGAAGATCCGCAGTTCATCTATTGTGATGAGAACAACAAGAATCTTTACTATTCTCAACTGTCAGAAGATTACGATAAGAATACTTATGAGCGCTTTTCAGAGCTCGGTCTTAAGCTTGAGAAAGCGATCCTGGCTCTCGATTCACGTATCGATGCAGTAGATTATCTGACTATCTCATGCAGTACAGGTCCTTATCTCATTATCAATTCCAAGGGACTCCACTCCTACAGGGATTCAGACGGAATCTCACTCATGGCTGCTGCCAGGGCAACTGATTCAGACGGAAGCGTTAAGAGCGGCGGTCATTACTGGATCGGCAAGGATATAGATGATTTTGATATGGATAAGTTCCTTGTTAAGTTCAGTGAGAACCTGCTGGGCAAGATGGGCGCCAAGTCCGTTAAGTCAGGAAACTATAAGACTATCCTTAGGAGCGAAGCATTTAACCAGTTCTTCATGGTGTTTTTCGGCAACTTCCTTGCAACAACAATGCAGAGAGGCCTGTCACTTCTCGAAGGCAAGGAAGGCGAGAAGATTGCTTCAGATTGCCTCACTGTAAAGGAAGAACCTATGTATGATAAGGCTCTTACCAAGATTCCTTTCGATGATGAAGGTGTTCTTACCACCTCGAAAGCAATTATTGATAAGGGTGTTTTTGCAACAGCTTTATACGATCTGAAGTCTGCAAATAAGGCAGGAAGAGAATCAACAGGCAACGGTTTCAGAGGCGGCAGTGCAGTATCAGAAATGCCTACCAATCTGGTTGTTGAGCCGGGTGATAAGACTTTCGATGAGCTCGTAGAAGAAGTCGGTGAAGGAATAATCCTTACTGATCTGTCAGGACTTCATGCCGGCGTAAATGCGATCAGCGGTGATTTCTCGCTCCTTTGCGAAGGTTATCTCATCGAGAACGGCAAGAAGGGAAGACCTGTTGAACAGATTACGGTGGCAGGCAATTTCTATGATGTAATTAAGTCTATTAAATCTGTAGGAAATGATATAATCAATGTGCCCTCAGGCGAAGGAGAGTTCTTCACGCCTTCGGTATATATTGAATCTCTCGCTATTTCAGGCGACGAAGAATAAAGAAAGAAGGATAATGGCAAATGAGTACAGTAGACACAATCGCACTTCACGGCGGTTACAATCCCGGCAACGGCGAACCTCGTCAGGTTCCGATCTATCAGAGCACCACATGGAAGTATAATACTTCTGAAGACATGGGTAAGCTTTTCGATCTCGAGGCTTCTGGTTATTTCTATACAAGACTTCAGAATCCTACAAATGATTTCGTAGCTTCAAAGCTCTGCGCTATGGAAGGTGGTTTTGCCGGAATGCTCACATGTTCAGGCCAGGCTGCTAACTTCTTTGCAGTATTCAACATCTGCGAAGCAGGCGATCACTTCATCGCTTCAGCTAACATCTATGGCGGCACATATAATCTCTTCGGCGTTACATTCAAGAAGATGGGCATCGAGTGCACATTCGTTGACCAGACACTTCCTCTTGAAGAACTCCAGAAGTACATCAGACCTAACACAAAGTGCGTATTCGGTGAGACGATCACAAATCCTACTGTTGACGTTCTTGATATCGAGAAGTTCGCAACACTCGCACACAATAACGGCATCCCGCTCATCATGGACAACACTTTTGCAACACCTGTAAACTGCCGTCCTATCGAATTCGGATGCGATATCGTTACACACTCAACTACAAAGTACATTGACGGCCACGGTTCATCTGTTGGCGGCGCTATCATTGATTCAGGCAACTTCGACTGGATGGCTCATGCTGATAAGTTCCCTGGACTGTGCACACCTGATGAGTCATATCACGGAATTACTTATGCTACAAAGTTTGGTAAGGCTGCTTACATTACAAAGGCTACAGCACAGCTCATGAGAGACTTCGGTTCTATCCAGTCTCCTCAGAACGCTTACTACATTCAGCTCGGTCTTGAGTCACTTCCTGTACGTATGGCACGTCACTGCGCTAACGCTCAGAAGGTTGCTGAATTCCTCGCATCTGATGACCGTATTGCATGGGTTAAGTATCCCGGACTTAAGACAGACTCACAGTATGAGCTCGCTCAGAAGTATTGTCCTAAGGGAACCTGCGGCGTAATGTGCTTCGGTGTAAAGGGAGGAAGAGAGGCATCCATCAAGTTCATGGATTCTCTTAAGTTCGCTACTATCGCTACACACGTTGCTGACTGCAAGACATTGCTCCTGCATCCTGCATCACATACACACAGACAGCTCACAGACGAGCAGCTCGCAGAGGCAGGTATCCCCGGTGATCTCATCAGATTCTCTGTTGGTATGGAGGATCCTGACGACATCATTGCTGATCTCAAGCAGGCGCTTGATAAGATCGGCTGATATCAGATTCGTCTTAGTTTTAATATATGAGGCCGCACAAGTGTGTGGCCTCTTTTTATAGAAATATTAACGTTTTCGCTGATTTTGGGAAATTTGTTTGATTATCAAACTAAATTAGGTATAATGGTGTCATTTGGATAATAAACATAAGTATATGAGGCATTAATTATGGATCAGATTTGGCAAGACAGTATTGACCGCCTTAACGCAAGACGCGAGAACGTTCTTGCAGCAGGTGGTGCTGAAAGAATTGCAAAACAGCATGCTTCAGGTAAACTCACAGCCCGTGAGCGTATGGAGGCGTTGTTTGACGACGGTACTTTCGTTGAGTTAAACGATCAGATCACATCCAGATGTTCTGATTTCGGAATGGATAAGAAGAAGCGCATGGGTGACGGCGTTGTAACAGGTTATGGTTACATTCACGGCCGTGTTGCTTTTGCATCTTCACAGGATTTTACAGTAGGCGGCGGTTCTTTAGGTGAGGCTCAGGCCATGAAGATCTGCAAGGCTATGGATAAGGCTATGGAAATGAAGGCTCCTTTTATTTCCATCAACGATTCAGGCGGAGCTAGAATTGAAGAGGGAATCGACTCTCTTACAGGTTATGCTGATATCTTCTATAGAAATACAATCGCTTCAGGCGTTATTCCTCAGATATCTGTAATCATGGGACCTTGCGCAGGCGGCGCTTGCTATTCTCCTGCAATTACAGACTTTATCTTCATGACTGATTACAGCCAGATGTACATCACAGGACCCGCTGTTGTTAAGTCAGTTACAGGTGAGGTTATCACATCAGCTGATCTGGGCGGTGCTGCAGTTCACAGCTCTACATCAGGAGTTGCTCATTTCGTATATCCTGATGATCTCTCATGCCTTAATGGTGTCCGTCAGCTTCTTGGATATTTACCTCAGAGCAATGAGGATTTCTCACTTGAGGTTCCCGGTACAGCTGTTGATAACAGTGCTAACTTAAGCTCTATCGTTCCTGCTGATTCAAAGAAGGCATACGACGTAAGAAACGTAATCAACACGATCGTTGATGAGAACAGTTTCTTTGAGGTTCAGGAAGCTTTCGCGCGTAATATCATCATCGGATTCGGAAGAATTGACGGTGAGACGATCGGTATTATCGCTAACCAGGCTTTGTTTATGGCAGGATCACTCGAGATCAATGCATCTGATAAGGCTTCACGTTTCATCAGATTCTGCGATTCATTCAATATTCCGCTTCTTACATTAGTTGACGTTCCTGCATTCCTTCCGGGATCACAGCAGGAGCACGGCGGAATTATACGTCACGGTGCAAAGCTCCTTTATGCATATTCAGAGGCTACAGTTCCGAAGGTTGGTCTCATCATGCGAAAGGCATACGGCGGAGCTTATATCGCAATGAACAGTAAGGGTACAGGCGCTGACGTTGTATACGCATGGCCTATCGCTGAAATCGCCGTTATGGGCGGTTCAGGTGCTGTCAGCATCATCGGTAAGAAAGCAATCGAAGCTGCTGAAGATCCTGCAGCAAAGAGGGAAGAGCTCCTCGCTGAATATAACGATAAGTTCATGAATCCTTATATTGCTGCTGAGCACGGTTATGTTGACGAAGTAATCCTTCCTGAAGAAACAAGAACGAAGATTGCTGAAGCATTCAATATGCTCAAGTCCAAAGACCGCACATTGCCTTACAAGAAGCACGGCAATATCCCGCTTTAAGGAGGAATTGATTCGTGGATGAACAGTTAATTGTAGCAATGGCAGTTGCATGTATTGCCGAAGAGAACGGTGTCGACACAAAGCATGTAGTTGTTCGTTCTTTTAAGGAAGTACAGAAGAGTAGTCTGGAACAGTACATTGCAGATAAAGGAATTTCTTATCACAAATATCAGTTGGGAGAATAAATAAAATGAGTAAGTATCGTATTACAGTTGAAGGTAAGACATATGAGATGGATGTTGAATTGATCGGAAGCAACGGCGCAGTTCAGCAGCCTGTAAAGGTTGCAGCCCAGCCTGTTGTAAGTGCACCTAAGGCAGCACCTGCTCCTGCAGCAGCTTCATCCGGTTCAGTTATTGCACCGATGCCCGGTACAATCCTTAAGGTTAAGAAGGCGGAAGGTGACAGCGTTAAGGCCGGTGATGTAGTTCTCGTTCTCGAAGCAATGAAAATGGAGAACGAGATCACAGCTCCTGCTGATGGTGTTATCGCATCCTTGAGCCTTACAGAAGGCAGCACAGTAGCCGGTTGCGATCTGCTCTTCGAAGTTAAGTGAGGAACATTTAATGTCTGAACTTTTTAGTACAAATAAGAAACTTCAAATAACTGATACTATCTTAAGAGATGCGCATCAGAGCCAGGCAGCTACGAGAATGAAGCTCGAAGATATGCTTCCTGCATGCGAGATCCTCGATTCTATTGGTTATTATTCCATTGAATGCTGGGGCGGAGCTACTTTCGACTCATGCATGCGTTTTTTGAATGAAGATCCGTGGGAGAGACTCCGTACATTGCGAAAGGCTCTTCCTAATACAAAGCTCCAGATGCTCTTGCGCGGTCAGAACCTTTTGGGATACCGTCATTATGCTGATGACATAGTTGAAGCATTCTGCGCTAAATCAATTGAGAACGGTATTGATATTGTACGTATTTTCGACGCGCTCAATGATATACGCAATATGGAAGCTTCAATCAATGCAGTTAAGAAATACGGCGGAATCGTTGAAGCCGCAATGAGCTATACAACGAGCCCGGTCCATAACGAAGATTATTTCGTTGATAAAGCTGTTATCCTGGAACAGATGGGCGCAGATACTATCTGCATCAAGGATATGGCAAATCTTTTGCTTCCTCAGGATGCTTATAATCTCGTAAAGAAGCTAAAGGAAAAGGTTTCCATCCCGATTCATCTTCATACACACAACACAACCGGTACAGGTTCCATGGTTTACCTTATGGCTGCTATGGCAGGTGTTGATATTGTTGACTGTGCTTTGTCTCCGTTTGCAAATGGTACATCACAGCCCGCTACAGAATCACTGGTTGCAACACTTAAAGGTACTGAGCGTGATACAGGATTGGATCTCAACAGACTTAATGATGCAGCAATTCATTTCAAGGGTGTCGCTGCGAAAATGGAGGCTGCAGGAACCATCAGTTCAAAGGTTCTCCGTGTAGATCCGAACACATTGCTCTATCAGGTTCCGGGCGGAATGCTCTCAAACCTTTTGTCACAGCTCAAGCAGGCTAATGCTGAAGACCGTATGGAAGAAGTTTTGCAGGAAGTTCCGAGAGTTCGTGAAGATTTCGGATACCCGCCGCTTGTAACTCCTACGAGCCAGATCGTTGGTTCACAGGCTGTTTTCAACGTTCTCATGGGCAGATACAAGACATTTACTAAGGAATCAAAGGGTTTGCTCCGTGGTGAATACGGTGAACTCCCCGGAAAAGTAAATGAAGAGATCAGAAGCAAGGCGATAGGGGAGGATGAAGTAATCACTTGCCGTCCTGCTGATCTCTTAAAGCCTGAGTTAGATACAATCAGAGAACAGTACAAGGACATCGCTAAGTCTGATGAAGACGTTTTGAGTTGCGCAATGTTCCCGCAGGTTGCTCCTGAATTTATCAGGAAGCGCGATGGGGGAGATGTCCGTGAGATCACTGTTGATTGGGTAAAATAAGATTCAGCTATTCCCTATTATTTCTTCTTTTAGAACGTTTGTTCTAAGAGCGAAAATATGATGTTTAGAATCCCTAATTTCGAACTACCAGTTCGATTTTAGGGATTTTTTATGTATATGATTAGCGTGCATTTGATGATAATGATTAATTAATTAATTGGATACTGAATGACTCGTAGAATCAATTCGTATGATTAAATCTGAATCTATGATCAAATAGAAATATAATATCCGATGATTTGGTCATAGCGATTACGATTAAATGATTCTGCGATTAGTTATCAGTTGATGATTAAAATAAAAAAGAATTAGTAATAGATTTGTTTTAATAACAGTTATGGAATACTAATAGATTTGAATTACTAATAGATGATTCTGGTAATTGATTCATTAATAAATACAAATTAAAGACTGGCACGATGAAGAGAATAACGAATCGACGGAACGTAGACTGAATCAATAATTATCGTCGCAGGATTCATCGATCTGGTCCCGGATTCTCAAAATGCGCGATGAATAATAATATTTTCATCGATGATTCGTCTACTTTATTATTTATACCTCTTCCTAATTCACCAAAATATTAATTATACCGAATTGCATATAGAGAATTTTGGAAGAAAAAGTAGATATATCTTCTGTCAGTACAGGATCTCGTGATAAAGACTTTCGATGGTATCAACATCCAAAGCGATCGGATGATTTTTAAGTCTTACCGGATTAACACTCGTTTTTAATTCTTCGAACTGTTTATCAGTTGCTGTTGGAATTTCCAATTCGAGTTTATCGAAAATATCATTTAATTTAGCAGCACCGGATTTTGCATCAGCGCATCCCAATGTCTGACCGATCTCATTAAGAACATTCTTAAGATAATCTTCTCCGCGTGGGTCTATACATTTATCTGTATTATTAATCATCCACGGGAACAGTTTTCTGACACAAAGGATTGCAGCGTGACCATGCGCTGAATCAAAGAGGCTCGTGATCTTGTAGCACATAGCGTGTCCGGCTGTTGTCTGAGTTATATTAATAGCTTTTCCGGCTGTGTTAGCTGCCAACAGCATTCCGGCTCTGCCCTCTTCGGTGTTATTTAAATAACCGTCCATATGTTCTATAACAGAGCTCAAAGCTTCTTTGCTGTATTTTTTGCTCTCATCAGTGCTGTTTACAGACCAGAATGACTCGATAGCATGGCATAAAACATCGCACATTGTGGCCTTTTTCTGGTACAAAGGCAATGTAATAAGCGTATCCGGATCCATTAAAACGGCCCCCGGAATAAAGCTCTCGCTGGTAATGCTCTGTTTCTCATCGTTGTAATAAATTACGGCATATCTGGTAGCTTCTGAGCCTGTTCCGGCCGTTGTAGGAATCGCGAGGAACGGAATATCATTAGGAACATATTCCCCGTTCAGCCATGAACCGTCAGCTCCATCACCCGGCATGTTCGAAAACAATTTAATGCATTTAGCTACGTCTATTGCTGATCCGCCGCCTATAGCCATGATGCTGTCGCAGTTTTCATTGCGGAATACTTCGACACCTTTTACGACGCTCTCATATAACGGATTCGGATGGAAATCCGAGAATTTAACTATATGAGTTTTTATATTCTTAAGCTTCTTATTTATCTTATAGAAATAGTGGATTGCTTCACCGCAAACGAGAAGGACCCTCTCCTTCCCTTCCAGCCACTTATCTAATTCGGCATAATCGTTATGGGAATGAATTATGCTGTTATCAGTAAGTGTTTTCGCCTGGAGCGACATGTATTTGGAGTCGGAACTGTAAGGAAATTCAACGAGTTTTCCACCATAAGTCGCTAAGATAGAGATAACCTCATCTCTAACCGGTTTCTGGAATCCGGTTAACCAGTCATCGCCGTGTACAACGATATCAGGCTTATACTTTTTAAGATTTTCCTCATAGCTTAATGTGTTCTGGTCGACAACTTTATAAACGCCTGAAATACGCTCAAATAAGAGTTTTCGCTCTGTTGCAGGCACGAAAGGAACCCGCTTATAACTTGCAACTACATCATCAGAGAGCACACCGATTATGAGTCTTCCGAGCTTTTGAGCCTTCTTGATTATCGACAAGTGTCCGCCGTGAATAATATCGGTGGAAAAACACATATAAACTGTTCTGGATTCGATCTGTTTGAGTTTATAGCTTACAACTGCCAGATCTTCAGGATTATCGATCTCTGAACATAAGAGATTACCTACGTCGAGCCCTGTTATGTTAGCTGCACCGTCAAGTTCATTAAGAGCATTCTCGGCATAAACCTTTGTATTCCCTGCTTCACAGAACTCAACGATCTTATTAAGCCAGACCAACCAGTCTTCCCTGTTAAGTTTATATAATGCCTGTGCTTCTACCGCATCGTTAAATACATCTACACCGACCTTGATTACTTTACCGTCTCTAATCTGCGCCTTGAAATCCTTCTGAGGCAGCGGCAGAGTCGTTGAAATGGTCATGCATGAAACGGGAGAAGCAATTACTTTGTCGAATACTTCCGACTCGAAAACCAGGTCTCCGTGCATCAGGATAATGTCATCATCCAGATACTCCCTGGCACAGTAAATACTGTAAATATAGTTGGTCTTATCGTATATAGGATTCTTTACGAAAGTGAAATGAAGCGGAAGATCAAGGCTCTCACAGTAATTAATGAGAACTGTATCGTTATAGCCTGTGGTCATTACTACTTCAGTAATCCCTGCATCGATAACATGCTTAAGCTGTCTGGATAAAATCGTTTCATGACTGGATACTTCAGTCATGCACTTAGGCTGTTCGGATGTTAAAACACCCATTCTGGAACCGAGACCGGAATTAAGAATTAATGCTCTCATATTATGTATAAACGACTTCGGTTCTACCCTTATATCTCATATAAATAGTAAAGATAACTCTGACTATTATCAGGACAAATATAATTCCGATGAGATCTACCAATACGTCAACGATCGAACCATCACGGCCTGTAACGAACAACTGATGGTACTCATCGAAAATCGCATTAACGATTGCAAACCACAATGTGAAAATGATGTTCATCTCATTATCTGATCTAAGGAGCTTAACCGGGCTCTCAGCATAAGATGTCTTTCTGGAAATCTTATTAGTTGAAGACAATGCCATATAAGAAAGTACAGTCAGCAATGCAAATTCGCTAGCATGAGCAATGGTTCTCAAAACACTGTCATCATCAAGTTCGAGATTGAACAATTCATTCAGAATATTAAGAACAGATGAGGATAATCTTGTGGATTCAACACCTGTATCAGATGACATCTTATAGATCAGTGCTATCCAGGAAAGAGTGAGGATCCAGAAAATAGCAGCCATAATGGAATATCTTATAGATATTTCCTTGGCACGCTTCTTTTCCTTTAAATGCTCTAACATCATATATCCTTTTAGTCTTTTGTTTTAAATCATTATATTACAATATCGTCAATCACGGTATTTTTTCGCGTTTTTCATGGCTCTGTCTATGTCTCTGGCAGCTTCTTTCTTAGCCATTACATCACGCTTATCGTAATCTTTCTTACCTCTGGCAAGACCTATCTCAAACTTTACCTTGCTGTCTTTAAAGTAACATTTTGTAGGAACAAGAGTTAATCCGTCCTGCTTAACAGTTGAATACAAACGGATGATCTCCCTTTTATGCATCAGGAGTTTTCTGTTTCTTTCAGGATCAAGATTATATCTGTTTCCATGTTCATAAGGGCTGATATGAACGCCGATAAGCCACATCTCACCGTCTTTTACCTGTACATATGAATCCTTGAGATTGACCCTCCCTGCCCTGAGACTCTTAACCTCTGTTCCGGATAAAGCCACGCCCGCTTCAAACCTCTCCTCGATAAAGTAATCGTGATAGGCTTTGCGGTTCTCAGCTATTATTTTTATACCTTTTTTAATTGCCATAATGGAGTATTTTACAATCAAAAGCGGAAATTTACAAAGAAAAGCCCGAAAAGACTTAATTTACTGCATTTGCAGAGACGGATATGCGTTGAGATCCAGTGTATCTCTTCTGCCGTTCATGTATTCAAAATATCCGCATGAAGCGATCATTGCAGCATTATCCGTACAGAATTTCAGTTCAGGATAATAGAGCTGAATTCCCTTCTTCTTTGCCTTCTTATCAAATGCAGATCTTAAGAATGAATTAGCAGATACGCCGCCTGCAAGACAGAGTTTCTTAATGCCTGTCTGTTCTACAGCAGTCATAGTATTTTTCAATAAACTGTCAGCAATTGCAGTCTGATAAGATGCAGCGAAGTCTTTGATATCGATCTCTTCGCCCTTTTGTCTTAGACCGTTAATGAGATTAAGTGCAGATGTCTTAAGGCCCGAAAACGAGAAATCCAGAGTATCGCCCATATGAGTTTTGGAGAATACATATCTTGTAGTATCTCCACCCTGTCCTGCCTTATCCATCTTAGGACCACCGGGGTAGCCCAAACCGATTACTCTGGCAATTTTATCTATTGCTTCACCTGCCGCATCATCTCTGGTACGGCCAAGAACTGTCATGTCTGTATAATCATCGACTCTTACGATCATTGAATTGCCACCGCTAACACATAAACAAAGGAACGGCGGTTCCAACTCTTCAAAACAAAGGTAATTAGCAGCTATATGACCCTTTAAGTGATTAACGCCTACAAGAGGTTTGCCTGATACTTCGCACAGACCTTTCGCGCAGGAAAGACCAACAAGTAGCGCGCCGACAAGACCGGGACCATATGTAACTGCAACAGCATCGATATCATTTAATGTAACACCGGCATCAGACAGAGCCTTCTCAACTGTCGGATAAACAGCGTCGATATGCATTCTGGATGCGAGCTCAGGAACGACACCGCCGAACTGCTCGTGGAAATCAGCCTGTGAGGCAACGCAGTTGCTTAAGATGATACGGCCGTTCTTAACAACAGAAGCAGCTGTCTCATCACAGGAACTCTCGATGCCTAAAATCAGTACGTCTTCCCTGCTCATGTTTCTTCCCTCGAATAGTAAGAATTAAGGAAATCGTTTACTGTCTTAATGTAAAGATTCTTATTGATTCCGTATTCCTCGAGATAACCGGCACCGGATACCATCGTGCTCTTGGTAATACTTGAGTTAAGTCTGTTGCGCTCTGTAATGATCTGATCGATCTTATCTGCTCCGATAAATGTATCGTGGCCGCCATACATTATGAGTACGGGGAATGGTAATCTGGCGATCTCAGCTGCAAGACTGAGATTAGAACCGCCTGCAGATACTCTGATAGCATAAGGAACAGAATACTGGGTAATGAATCCCAAAGGCTCGCTCTGGACAACCTCAGGTCTGATATAGTCGTCAGACTGTTTTGCAGGAGAGTCAAGGATCATACCGATTACATAAGACTGATCGAATCCGAGATTGCGTATATTACTGCTGTATTGGGACAAAGTAAGTTCGCCCGCACCTGCCGGCGGAAGATTTTTATATGCCAGGAGTGATGCGGTACAACCTGTACCAATACCGTAAATGATTACGTTAGTAGTAACTGAAATCTGTCTAACGATAGCGATCGCGCCCAATACATCCTGCCATTCGAGATAACCATAGGAACAGATATCACCGCCTGATGTACCTGAATTTCTCTGGTCGAAAAGAAATACGTTATATCCGTTGTCGAGCCAGGATTCGAGCATATCGATCATTTCGACACCGAACGGAAGTCTGTTAGAGCCCGCATCGTGTACTACAATTATGGTTGAAATAGGCTTCTTTGCCTTAAAAAACCAACCCTGCAAAGATGTCTGTCCGTCTGCTGATTCGAAACTCGTTGTATTGTAAGACGGAAGGATATTTGAAGGAACGTTCGACACTTCGTTACGCCCGATATTCATTAAACGGTTAGCGGAAAATACAGTTAACGCTATAAAAGAGATCAAAACAATCGCGATAATACTTAAGACTAATGCAAGTCTCATAATAAACGGATTTCTCTTCCTAATAAGGCTTCCGTTATAACTTACCATTCCTCTGTTCATGATCTAAAGAATAACCTACTCTTCTCTGCTTTTTACGTTAATTATCAGGCAATCAGTTTACGCCGCTCGAACCGAATCCGCCGCCTCTGTCCTCACCGATGGCCTTTACATTATCTGTTTCAACAAACTTGCAGTATTCAACTTTTGCAACGACCATCTGTGCTATCCTGTCGCCTTTTCTGATCTTATATGTTCCATGAATGCAGCCCTTACTGTCTAAGGTCAGAGGCTCAGATACATCTTCCTCAACCATAAATGAATCGTTATAAACAATTACATTTACTTCATCCCTGTAACCGCAATCGATCGTGCCGGGAGCATTGGGAATCCTGAGCGGAGTCTTTAATGAAACACCGCTTCTGGGTCTAATCTGGACTTCGTATCCATACGGAATGGCGAGCTTGATTCCTACAGGAACCAGAGCTGTTCTTCCCGGTTCGATAATTACTTCTTCTGCAGCATAGAGATCCATGCCTGCATCACCGTCGTGAGCATAAGCAGGCAGCTTAGCGTCTTCCCTGCACTTCTCAATATAGATTTCAGTCATAAGCCTGTCCTCCGGGTAATATCGTATAGTTGCAGATTACATTGAATCCCATATCTGCGATGGCATCCGCGTAAGACTGATCCAATACATTTTTCGGTCTGCCGTAGATCGAGCATGAACAGTCAACAGGATGAGGTACAACCAGCAGCTTTGTATTCTCACCCTTCTTGTCAGGTTTCATATCGAAAACAGCCTTGCCCGAGCAGAAATTGCACGGTCTCTGATTCCTTCCACATGCACAGAAATCAGACTGCATCCAGGGAATCAAACCATCAGAATGAATGATTACCGTAGAATTTGTTTTTTCAATATCGATTGTTTCTGTTAGCGTTCTTAAGTTAGCAATAACATCATCGGCAGATACTTCATAAGAAGGCATTACTGCATCAGCATATTCAAATGCATAAGCCAAAGATTTAGCACTGTAAATGTTAGTGCCTGCAGATGCAAAATGCTTCAGGTCTCCTCTAAGGAATTTCCTGTCAGTAAATAATCTCGAAGACATAACAGCAATAAACGCATTGCCGAGATCGTTCTTAAGATTTGTAATTACCGTATCGATAATCTTATTGAGTTTATCGTGATGGAAATCAGGCAACAACAGAACCATCTCAGTTCCATGATCTTTTACAAAACCAGTAACTGTCTGATAGAGCTCCGGTACTGCCAGATCGTAGATGCTGAATGCATAGATATCTGCGCCTTCTTCGAGCAGCTCCTCATTAAGTCTTAAGACGGGATATGTATACATATTCTTGATCTCGCCGTAAGATTCAGATGTCTCACCATAGAATTCGGAATCTTCCACATAATCAGTGCCGTAACTCTTCTTAAATGAATTAACGACATTAACTTCGAGCTGCAGCAACAGATCACGTCTTAAGTTATTAATCGTGCTGACAGGACAACGGTATGTATCTGAACCTTCGAAAGCAACATCAACTACCTTAAAAGGTGTATCCAGAGTCTTGCCTGCCTGTTCAATGATCCTGTCTTTATCTAATGGCTTACCGTCGTAGTCTTCAGGAATAGAGATAGTTGTATCAGCTGTTATATCCCCTGCTATACCGCCGATTACTGAAGCCTTGGCAATAATCTCGCTCTCATTGTTTTCGAGAGTGATCTTAATGGGAGTTCTTCTTAACTCCTGCTTTGAGATAGCGATATCGTGATTCATGAGGAAAACTTCAAATCCGGGTTTAAGCTTCTTGATCATATCCGGATGAAGTCCCTTAATATCCATACCTGTAAGTCCCTGATTGGTCTTGCCTACAGGGAATGAACAGATTTCTCTTGCGTTGTCGCGGATAGACAGGAAATCGCCTCTGTCGGGTTCTATGGCGCCTGACTTGATGCCGACGGTAACTATTCCGTTTTTGTTGTCCAGACGGCTTATACGGCCGATTCTGACTCCGTACTTACCGGGATATTCGCCTGAGAGTAAACGATCGTCCTTGTTTCCGCTCAAATACTGTGAAGTAAAAGATCCGCCTCTGTTGAAGTTAACCAGAAGGTCAGCCTTAATCTCTTTGATCAGGTCGTTATTAAGATTGCCGTCGTAATATGCATCGATAAGTCTTCTGTAGCAATATACAGCTGATTTGACGTAATTGGCATCTCGCATTCTGCCTTCGATCTTAAGGCTCTTAACACCTGCATTTATAAGTCTTGTGAGATAGTCAGTAACGTCTCTGTCTTTTGGTGAAATGAGATGACCTTCTCTTAATCTCAAGCCGTCATTTGAGAGTGAATATTCTTCACGGCAAGGCTGAGCGCAAGAACCTCTGTTGCCTGATCTCGTTCCGCTTCTGTTCATTGCTGAGAATAAGCATAATCCTGATGCGCAAACGCAAACGGCACCGTGAGCAAATACTTCTGTCTCGAGATCGTATTTTGCAGCAACCTTAGTGCGGTTCTCTATCTCATCACAGGATAACTCTCTCGGCAATACAACACGGTTTGCACCGAGTTCTTTTAGTTTCATGAATTCATCTGCAGAATAGACATTCATCTGAGTACTGCAGTTAATGATCACATCAGGAAAATCAGCCGCAAGTTTTGTAATCACGGCGAGGTCCTGGACGATAAGTCCGTCTATTCCGATATTAACTGCTTCTGCAATTGTCGGATAGAAAACCTCGAATTCTGAATCACTCATCAGAGTGTTTACTGCAAGGAAAACCTTGGATGATCTCGCGTGAGCATAGTTCACGCCTTCATCCAGTTCTTCAATAGTAAAGTTATCTGCTGATTGTCTTGCGGAATATTCTTTAAGACCCAAATAAATACTGTCAGCTCCGGCGTCGACAGCAGTCTTAAGAATAGAAAGATTACCTGCCGGAGCAAGCAGTTCAATTTTGTTCTTTATCATCTGTCTTCTTAAATTTGGTGAACAGACCGGTGGATGCACTGTTAGCCAATTCTTCCATAGGAGTAGGCTTGATATCCGGCTTGTTCTTCTCTGCTTCGAGAGCACCCTTATTCTTGTAGTACATGAGCTCAGTCTTGAGAGCACTGTTCTCTGCTCTTAATGAGATAAGTCTGTCACATGCTTCAAACAAAGACATGATGGCAGTTTTATTGGTTGCAATATAAGGGTTATTCTCTTTTGTTTCGTTATAGATCTCGTCGGCTAATGAACCGACCTTCATGATGCGGTCATAACCTGCATCTCCGCTTCTTACGAGATACTGTACACCGCCAATTGTAACCTGGGCACTCTGTTCCTTCTTCTCATCAGGATCCTTCTCAGGCTTTGTGCGTGCCTTGATCTTATCTTCTAATGTGATTACCTTCTTCTCAGTAACAGTCTTGGCCTTTATCTCGCCTTTGTAGAGCTGCTTGTATTCAACGATAGCGGGAGCATCATCCTTCTTACCCTTACGCTTGTAAGAGCCGTCAGAATATTTGCCTAACAAACTGGCATTAGATTTTCTCATGTAAAAACCCCCGTAATTATTAGAAGATATTTAATTATAGCACTAAAAGTTTTTCAATTACGTTAAACGTAGTTGTTTATACAGCGACGCGAACTCTTCAGGCTTTAATTCCTCTGCCCTGGCATTGCCATTAATTCCCAAAATATTAAATGCGTCATCAATTGCTTCAGCATTGAAAACTGATGAAAGATTCTTCTTTAACAGCTTTCTTCTCATTGCAAAGCAAGTATTAACAAACTTCACGAAATCAGGAGATAAGATATCAGCTGACTCTTCCCTGCTGAAACTGATAACTGCAGATGTCGTTCTAGGCTGTGGAACAAATGCAGTGTGTGGAACCTTAAATTCATAAGTGTACTTTCCATACAGAGTGCAAAGAATTGCCAGAGGACCATACTGTTTTGTATTGGGAGTACAGTCAATCCTCGCAATGGCTTCATCTTCTACCATGAATACCATACGGCGGGCGCCTGAATAATCAGAGAAGAGTTTCTTCATTATGTCTGTCATGACATAGTAAGGAATATTGCTTACGACGATATCAGCATCAATGATGTCGCTGCCATCAACTTTGAGAAAATCCTTATTGATAACAGTCACGTTATTCAGAGCAGACTTAAGATATTCTGCAATTCCGTTATCTATCTCGTATGCATAAAATCGAACTGTCAGTTCGGAAATAGGGATTGTAATACTGCCTAATCCCGGGCCGATCTCGATTACTGTGTCTTCCCTGTTTATCCCGCACAAATCAACTATCTTCTGAATAATGTCTTCATCACAAAGGAAATTCTGCCCGAATTTACTTTGGGGCAGAATTCCTTCGTTAGACATTATCTCTTTTATAGTCTCTCTATTCATCACAGGAAGTAAGCAACACCTGATTCAAAGATCTTCTGGTACTTGTTACCGGGGATGTTCTTTGTAAGGTCTGACTCATATCTTTCTGTATGACCCATCTTACCCAGAACACGTCCGTCGGGTGATGTGATACCTTCAATTGCACAGATAGAACCGTTGGGGTTGAACTGTGTATCGGATGCATAGTTACCGTCAAGATCAACGTAGCATGTAGCGATCTGGCCGTTTGCAGCGAGCTTTCTGACGAGATCTTCAGAAGCTACGAACTTACCTTCACCGTGAGAGATCGGAATCTCATAGATCTCACCAGGTGTGCAGAGTGAGAGCCAGGGGCTCTTGTTTGTCATGATCTTTGTTCTTGAGTAAACATTCTGATGTCTGCCGATGTTATTGAATGTGAGCGTCGGGCTGTCAGGTGTCATGTCGCAGATCTTACCGAACGGTACGAGACCGAGCTTGATAAGAGCCTGGAAACCGTTGCAGATACCGAGTGCAAGACCGTCTCTGTTATCGAGGAGGTCTGAAATGGCATCAGCGATACCGCTGTTTCTCAATGAAGCTGTAATGAACTTACCTGAACCTTCAGGTTCGTCACCTGCAGAGAATCCACCGGGGATCATGAGGATATTAGCTTCGCGGATCTTTGCAGCGAGTTCAGCGAATGATTCGTTGATATCGTTCTGGTTTCTGTTTCTTACAACGAAGATCTCAGCATCAGCACCTGCTCTCTCAAAAGCTCTGGCTGAATCGATCTCGCAGTTGTTACCCGGGAATACAGGAATGATAACCTTCGGCTTAGCACCCTTAAGAACTCCGGGAGCAGCCTTTGAAGGCTTACCGTCTGTATAAACGTCGATTGCAAAAGGCATCTCAGCTGGCTTTGATACTGTCGGGAAAATTCTTTCGAGCTTACCTTCATAAGCTTCAACAGCATCCTTACCTGAGAGCTTTGCACCTGCGAAAGTGAAGTCACCTGTGTCGTTTGTTGTACCGAGGAACTTACCGCCTGCCATTTCTACCTTATCTACAGCATTACCGTCAGCAGGGATAGCAACGATAATTGAACCCAATGTCTTGGAGAAGAGATCAGATTCAGTAACCTTATCTGAGAAATCAAATCCTAATTTGTTACCGAAGCACATCTGTGCAACTCTTGCAGCAACACCGGCACTCTTCACTACTGCAGCATTTTTGATCTCACCGCGGTCGATCAATTCCTTAACAGCCTTGATGACTCTTAAAACGTGATCCTTCTTATATGAACCCTTACCGTCTCTTGCGCACTTGATGAGGTAGAGCTTCTGGCCCTTACCTGTAAGTGTAGCTGTGATGACCTTATCTGTTGTTGTCATTCCAACAGCGAAAGATACGAGCGTCGGAGGTACGTGGATATCGTTGAATGTTCCGGACATTGAATCCTTACCGCCGATAGCTGCTGTACCGTAATCGAGCTGAGCCTTGTATGCACCGAGGAGTGCAGCAAGAGGCTTACCCCATGATTCAGCACCAGCCATTCTCTCGAAATATTCCTGGAATGTGAGTCTGGCCTTCAAAGGATCAACACCCATAGCGAGGAGCTTGAGAAGTGATTCAACTACTGAGTTGTAAGCACCTGCATAAGGGCTCCACTCTGTGTAGTAAGGATCGAAACCGTATGTCATTACTGAGCAGTCGTGTGTTGTGCCGTGATCAAGGGGGATCTTTGCAGCCATACCTTCTTCAGGTGAATTCTGCATCTTACCGCCGTAAGGCCATACAACTGTAGCAGCACCGATAGAAGAGTCGAATCTCTGGATAAGACCCTTTCGAGATGCACCTTCAAGTGAATTAAGTGTACCCTTGAGGCTCTCTGCAAAGTTGCCTTCAACAAAACCATTTGCAGGTGTATCAAGGAACTCTCCCTTGCCCTGAGGAACAACACTTGCTTCAGCATACTGTGTAGCACCGTTTGTATCGATGAAAGATCTCGGGAGGTCAACAATTGTGTTGCCGTTCCATACCATCTTCATGACGGGCTCAGCAGTAACCTCGGCAACTACAGTTGCTTCGAGGTTTTCCTTAGCAGCAGCAGCCATGAACTTATCAAGATCAGCCGGATGAACAACAACGGCCATTCTTTCCTGTGACTCGGAGATTGCGATCTCTGTGCCGTCAAGACCATCATATTTCTTCGGAACTGCATCAAGGTTGATTGAAAGTCCTTCAGCGAGCTCACCGATAGCAACGGAAACACCGCCTGCACCGAAGTCATTACATCTGATGATGAGTCTAGTAACGTCAGGGTTTCTGAAAAGTCTCTGGAGCTTTCTCTCTGTCGGAGGATTACCCTTCTGAACTTCAGAACCGCATGTAACAACGGACTGTGTATCGTGAGCCTTGGATGAACCAGTTGCACCGCCGATACCGTCACGACCAGTTCTGCCGCCAAGGAGTACAACGATGTCTCCTGCCTGAGGTCTTTCTCTTACGATATTTGAAGCAGGAGCAGCACCTACAACGGCACCGATCTCCATTCTCTTTGCAACATAACCGGGATGGTAAACTTCATCAACCAAACCTGTAGCAAGACCAATCTGGTTACCATATGAAGAATATCCTGCAGCTGCAGTACGGACAAGCTTCTTCTGTGAGAGCTTACCCTTGAGTGTAAGTTCAACGGGAACTGTAGGATCGCCTGCACCAGTAACTCTCATTGCCTGATATACATAAGATCTGCCTGAGAGCGGGTCTCTGATTGCACCACCAAGACATGTAGCAGCACCACCGAAAGGTTCGATCTCTGTAGGATGGTTGTGTGTCTCATTCTTAAACATGAAGATATAATCTTCAGGCTTACCGTCTACTTCGATTCTTACCTTGATAGAGCATGCATTGATTTCTTCTGATTCATCGAGGTCAGCGAGCTTGCCGTCCTTCTTGAGTTTCTTGCCTGCGATAGTACCGATATCCATGAGGCAGATAGGCTTTTTACTGATTCTCTCGCCGTAAACATCTTCTCTTGTTGCGAGATAATCCTTATATGTTTCCTTGATCTCAGCTGTGAGCTCGTCATCACCTTCAAACTTGATGTCTGTAAGGTTTGTAAGGAATGTTGTATGACGGCAGTGGTCAGACCAATATGTATCGAGAACTCTGATTTCTGTAACTGTAGGAACCCTTCCCTGCTCTTTGAAGAAATCCTGAACGAACTTAATGTCTGCAAAGCTCATTGCAAGTCCCATTGACTTTCTGAGTGATTCGAGATCTTCATCAGACATAGAATTAAATCCGTCAACATTAGCAACTGTAGTAGGAATATCGTACTTGTCGATGAGTGTTGCAGGCTTTTCTGCAGATGCTTCACGTGCTTCAACGGGGTTAATGAGGTAAGACTTGATCTTCTCCTTCTCATCTTCTGAAACAGAACCATAGAAAGCAATGATCCTGGCGCACTTAACGATAGGTCTCTCTTTTGCTGTCATGAACTGGATGCACTGAGCAGCTGAGTCTGCTCTCTGGTCGTACTGACCGGGCAAAGACTCAACGATAAGAACATAAGCTGCATCACTAAGATCTACAGTCTCATCGTAAAGAATATCGACAGGCGGTTCGCTGAATACAACGGTTTTCGCATTGTCGAACTCTTCATCTGTTACGCCTGATACGTCGTAACGGTTGATAACGCGAACCTTTTCGATGCCTGATACGTTTAGATCGTATTTAACATCATGGAGGATTCCGCCGGCTTCAACATTAAAGCCTTCTTTCTTCTCTGACAGTACTCGTCTTACATCATTCTCGTTCATAAGGTCTCTCCTTGTGAAATTTAATTACAGATTATCAGCGCTCTTAGAGAGCAATTCGGTATTGAACTTAAGGAATCTCTCGAGGCCTTCACTGTCCAAAGAACCGTGAGCCAGTTTAGCCTGATCGTAGATGTGCTGAGCAAGTCTGTCAGCTTCTTCCTTCTTTGTGCCCATTGATTCCAAAGCTTCAAGCTTTGTGATGAGCGGGCTGTCGGTATTAACGACGAGTTCTTCGGTTTCAGGGAACATGTCGTTTAATTCCTCTTCACTCATTGTACCCATAGATGACATCATTCTCTCATACTGGGCACGCATTTCCTTCATTCTTCTGTTGTGCTCTGCTTCACGGATAAGAGCAGGCAGATTATCTTTACCCATTTCCTGCGCGAAAACAATGAGCTTGTCATTGCCTACAGCACTTCTGAAGAAATCTTTGAGCTTATTCTTTGTTTCCTCATCAGCCTCATTACCCGAGAGCTCTGAGTCAACACGCTTAAATCTATAGTCAGGCTTCTTCATTTCGAGATAGGACATGAAGTTGTTATCGATCTCTTCATCCATAACAACGACTTCAAATCCGTCATTCTTGCTCATCTCAACGTAAGCAGCCTGAGCCTTGGGATCAGTTGTATATCTGATCGTCTTCTTATCTTCTGTTGTAAGTTCTTCGATTGTCTTGTACTTATCGTCAACTGTCTTAAACAGGCAGATGCCGTCAACCTTCTCGTAGAACTTCTCTTCCTTCATCATGCCGTACTTAACGAATACAGCGATGTCAGACCAGTATTTCTCGTAATCTTCTCTCTGCTTCTTGAACAGCTCATTAAGCTTATCTGATACCTTCTTAATGATGTGTCCTGAGAGCTTCTTTACATATTCATCCTGCTGGAGTGCTGAACGTGAAACATTGAGCGGGAGATCAGAACAATCAAGGCATCCCTGCAAGAGGAACAGGAAATCAGGAATGATCTCTTCAATGTTATCTGCAACAAAGATCTGATGATTATAGATCTTGATCCTTCCATCCAAAGACTGATAGATGTTGTCTGTCTTCGGGAAATAAAGGATACCCTGCAATGTGAAAGGATAATCCATATTGAGGTGAATCCAGAACAGAGGATCTCTGCCATCGTTAAATACAGAATGATAGAACTGCTTATATTCCTCTTCTGTGCACTCGGAAGGCTTCTTTGTCCACAAAGGTGATTTATTGTTTACGGGAACATAAGAAACCGGTGAAGGTGTGTATGTTTCGCCCTTCTCTTCTGCTTCCTTCTTACGCTTCTGCTCTGACTCTTCATGGAGTCTGTCTGATTTTGTATCAACGAAATAGATGTCAGCGGGAGCAAAGTAGCAATACTTTCGAAGTGTCATTCTGATAGTAGCTGAATCGAAGATCTTAATAGCATCCTCAGAAAGCTTCAGAGTAATGATCGTTCCTCTTGTCTCCTTATCTGAAGGAAGAATCTCAAAATCCATACCGTCGTTGGACTTCCAGATTACAGGCTCAGCATCTTCCATGAAGCTCTTTGTGTTGATAGTAACTTCATCAGCAACCATGAATGCGGAATAGAAACCAAGACCGAAGTGGCCGATGATGCCTGTCTTATCAGTTGATTCCTGCTGGTACTTATTAACGAAATCAAGAGCACCGGAGAAAGCAATCTGGTTGATGTATTTCTCAACCTCATTCTCGGTCATTCCGATACCGTTATCTTCGAATGATAATGTCTTGTTGTCATCATCATATGTAAGAGTGATCTTATACTCTGCATCATCCTTCGGAGCCTTGCCCAATTCAACAAGTCTTCTGTGCTTTGAAATAGCATCAGCGCAGTTAGATACGAGTTCTCTTACGAAGATATCCTTATCCTCATAGAGCCATTGTCTTATAACCGGAAAAATATTCTCGGTCGTAACCGATATCTTTCCTGATTTAGCTTCCATTTATACCACCTCCAAATAATTATCCGTTCAGTCTGTGCTTCTCGGCACTAATGTATTCAGATGTATAACCCTGATACATCTTCGAGATCATCTGCAAAACCTCATTGTCTGCAGACTTAAATTCGTAATTATCAATGAATCTTACAGGCAAAATATCGAAAGGCGTGCTGGATACAAATACTGCATCTGTTTCAGGATCGAGCTCTTCAGGCTTAAATGTTCCGATCTGGAGCTCTAATCCTGAGCGTTTAAGCGCCTCCATTACTCTCTTACGGGTAATACCTATAAGGATCTTTTCATCAGGAGCGGAATAAACCTTACCGTTCCTGATAACAAACAGATTAGACATTGAACCTTCATAGAGCTTACCTTCGTTATCTGTAAGAACCAGCTCGAAAGGAAGTCCATGGTCATTTTCTTCCTTAAACTTCTGATTAACAGTTGTCTTGTAGTCGCCCCTGAAGATCTTAAGATTAGGTGTCTTCCTCTCCCAATTCAAAATGCTGGTATTAATACCGTTCTCGAAAAGTTCTTTTCCGGGAAGCGTAATATCAGCCTCGTGTATAAGCAGTATTTCATTAGTAAGTACAATTCTTATAGAACCATCAACAACATTATCCATATCTACAAAGCTGTATGCTTCAGATAAGATCTTTGCCGTGTCTACCGGAAAGTTCTCTAAGCCCTTAACGGACTTAACGAGTCTTGCCAAATGGTCCTCAACAAATAAAAGAACACCGTCTTTTACTCTGATGGTCTCATAGTATATTCTGCATTCAACGGGTTTCTGGAGAGATTCGGTCAATTCCGAACTGACCCTGTAATACTTGCCGCAATAAAGAAAACCCTTACCGGTAAGATGTTCCATCAACGGATAAGCCATTAGAGTCGTAAATCCCCTTGAGAATTATTCATTTGCATATTATGCCACATAAGATTGTATACAAAACGGTTGGTTTTTACAAAAGCGGAAAGTTAAAAACATGCACAAAAAATAATTAATTATTCTTATTTGAATTTATATGGCGACGAGATTAAAATCTTGTTGTTGACTTGTAGATAAAGCAAGTGTATGATATGCGAAGTTTATACAGAACTTTGCATAAATATTCATAAATCGGAGGTGCCTTATGGCAAAAGAAAAATTCTTACTGGCTTATTCAGGCGGACTTGATACTTCTATTATCATCCCGTGGCTTCTTGAACACTACGACTGTGAAGTAGTTGCTTACTGCGGCGAAGTTGGCGTTGGTGTTGATCACGACTATCTCGAGAAGAAGGCACTTAAGTGCGGCGCTATCAAGTGCATTATCGAAGACATTTCAGAAGAGTTCGTTTCTGATTTCGTTTTCCCTACTCTTAAGGCTAATGCAGTTTACGAGGGCAAGTACCTTCTCGGTACATCAATGGCTCGTCCTGTTATCGCTAAGCATTTCGTTGAGGCTGCTCACGCTAACGGATGCACAACAATCGTTCACGGCTGCACCGGTAAGGGTAATGACCAGGTAAGATTTGAACTCTCCATTAAGGCTCTCGATCCTGATATGAAGATCCTCGCTCCCTGGAGAATCTGGGACATCAAGTCTCGTGACGAGGAAATCGACTACGCTCAGGCTCGTGGTATCGATGTTCCTGTTACTAAGGAAAACAATTATTCAAAGGATGAGAATCTCTGGCACCTATCTCACGAGGGTATGGATCTCGAAGATCCTGCTAATGAGCCTAACCTCGACAAGATCCTTGAGCTCATGGTTTCACCTGAGAAGGCACCTGATACTCCTACTTATGTAACGATCAAGTTCGAGAAGGGTATCCCGGTTGAAGTTGACGGACAGAAGCTCTCACCTGCTGATCTCCTCAGATACTGCAATAAGGTTGCTGCAGCTAACGGTGTTGGTATCGCTGATATCGTTGAGAACCGTCTCGTTGGTATGAAGAGCCGTGGCGTTTATGAGACACCTGGTGGAACACTCCTCTTCGCTGCTCACAGAGAGCTCGAGCTCCTCACAGTTGAGCGTGACACAATTCACTACAAGGACCTCGTAGCACAGAAGTTCTCTGAACTCGTTTACTATGGTCAGTGGTTCCACCCTCTCCGCGAGGCTCTCTCCGCATTCGTAGATAAGACTCAGGAAGTTGTAACTGGTGAAGTTAAGATGAAGCTCTATAAGGGTAACTGCACACCTGCAGGCACAACATCACCCTTCTCACTCTACGATCCTGAGATTGCTACTTTCGAGGCTGATGACGTTTACAACCAGGCTGATGCAGGCGGATTCATCAACTGCTTCGGTCTCCCTATGAAAGTTAATGCTAAGATGAAGCAGAAGAACGGTTTACTCTGATTTATAACTAAGATATATGAGGGCTGTCTCTGATTTGAGGCAGCCCTTTTTGATTACTAAATTGATGCAAAGATTTTGTATAGGATTTTGTCTAGGATTTTTAGCCGATTTTCCTAGACAATTTCCTAGCAAACAGTAAATGCCAGCTTTTTGTCTAGGATTTTAAGCGGTTTTTCCTAGACAAATTCCTATACACACTTCAGTGAGGGTACTTATGCAGATTACATACAGGCTGATGACAATTGAAGACTACGAAGAAGCTTATGATCTCTGGATCAAATGCGGCAACGGACTTAATGATAAGGACGATTCCAGAGAAGGCATCGAAAAGTATCTTAAGCGTAATCCCACTACCTCCTTTGTTGCTGTTTGTGAGGGTAAGGTTGTTGGTGTAATATTATGTGGACACGACGGAAGACGTGGAATTATCCAGCATGCATGCGTATCACCTGATCACAGACGTGAAGGTATTGGCGCAAAGATTGTTGAACTGGCGCTTGATGCACTTAAGGCTGAAGGAATCAACAAGGTTCTCTTAGTCGCTTTCAAAAAGAATGAAGGCGGAAATGCATTCTGGGAATCACAGGGATTTACGCTTCGTGATGATCTTAATTACCGTAACAAGGCTCTGGCCGAGATGGTCAGAATAGATCCTGATTACGTAAAGGAGTAAACATATGGCTAAGAAAATGTGGGCAGGACGCTTCGAGAAAGCTACCGACAAAGAAGTAAACGATTACAACTCTTCTCTCCCCTTCGACTGCAAGATGTACAGTCAGGACATTGAAGGTTCTATAGCTCATTCGCAGATGCTCGCTAAACAGGGTGTTATTTCAGAAAAGGATGCTGAAGATATCAAGAACGGTCTCCTCTCTATCAAGGAAGATATTGAATCAGGTAAGCTTACTTTTGATTCTGATGCTGAAGATATTCATATGTTCATCGAAGAAGAGCTCACAAACCGAATCGGTGATGCCGGTAAGCGTCTTCATACAGGACGTTCCAGAAATGATCAGGTCGCATTGGACCAGCGTCTTTATATGGTTGATGAAGCCGGTGAGATTGTTGAACAGCTTGATGACCTTATTGATGTATTAGTTGATATCGCGAAAGCAAACGTTGAGACATACATGCCCGGATATACTCATCTTCAGAGAGCACAGCCCATCACTTATGCTCACTATCTCTCTGCATATATCGAAATGTTTAAACGTGACATCGACCGTATCAACGAAGCAAAAGAACGTGCAAACATTTCACCTTTGGGCAGTGGTGCGCTGGCAGGAACAACTTATCCGTTGGATCGTGAATTCGTAGCTGAACAGCTCGGTATGAATGGTGTTACTCTATGCTCTCTTGACGGTGTTGCTGACAGGGATTTTGCAATTGAATTTGCATCAGCTTGTTCAATCCTCATGATGCACCTGTCCCGTATGAGCGAAGAAATTATTCTCTATGCTTCACAGGAATTCAAGTTTTATGAATTGGATGATGCTTATTCTACAGGTTCATCCATGATGCCTCAGAAGAAGAATCCTGATGTTGCAGAGCTTACCCGTGGTAAGACAGGCCGTGTTTACGGTGACCTTATCTCATTGCTCGTTATCATGAAGGGTCTCCCCCTTACATATAACAAGGATATGCAGGAAGTGCAGGAAGCAATGTTTGACTGCATAGATACTATCAAGGCAGTTCTTCCTCCCTTCACCGGCATGATCAAGACAATGACGATCCGTAAGGATAATATGGAAGCAGCTGCTCTGGGCGGATTCACAAATGCGACTGACCTGGCTGACTATCTCGTTAAGAAAGGTCTGCCTTTCAGAGAGACACATGCTATTTCAGGTAAGCTCGTTCATTACTGCATTGAGAACGGTATCTCATTGCTTGATGTTTCACTGGATAAACTCAAGGAGTTCTCCCCTGCTTTCGAGGAGGACGTATACGATGCAATCTCACTTAAGACTTGCGTTGAAGGAAGAAAACTCGTAGGCGGACCTGCTCCTGAGACAGTTAAGAAGTATCTGGACGAACAGTAATTGTTACTACAACATATAAAATAAAGGCTTTCAGAAAACTGAAAGCCTTATTTTTTAGATTCTGTTATTTACTTCGGCCTGTGCCGCATCAAGGAATACCTGGGGATCGCACATTTCGTAATATGTCATATAAGATTTCCAATCGGTATTGAAATTCTTGCTCATTACCAGTTTTGGCAGCCATTCATGTTTGCATTCGCCAATACTTACCCAAACTGCTCCATAAGGTGTTGAAGTGGTAAGATTGTTAGACCAGGTCCACAACGGGTACCACGGTTCAGGTACAACCTCTTCTGAACCGATGAATTCAACATAATTATTTACACCATATGCATCGAAACATTTTACAACAGCTTCAGGCAGTGACGCTTTGTATTCAGAAGGCTGCTCGGCAGGCATCATGCAGTTGATACCATCTCTGCTCGTTCCACGCCACTGAGGCATATAGGAATATTCGCAGGAATGAGAATCTTTGTAATTTGAATCAGACCAGTTAATTCTCATCTCAGGCGTTCTATAGTATGAACCATTCTCATCAATAAGATAGTCAACACCTTCAATTCCCCAGAAACGGAGATCGTGAATGTCCTGATCCAAAAGATCGCTTAAGAACTTGAATGCCTTGTCAGGATCGACGCAATTGGTAGAAATAGCAATGCCTGCATCGACATTGATATCATGGCTATAAGTATGATAACGCTGACTCATTCCATTTTTAGCAACCAGTCCGAGAGGGACATAATCACATCCAATTCCACTTAAAGAATATGGATCGCCATTTTCTGCATACTGCGTTTCCTCAAAAGATCCCATAGCGCTGTAGGCAAAATCCCAATATTGGTCGCTCATGCCAAGAACACGACCGGTACAGATCTTTGAAATATATTCATCGTAATTCTGAACTGCAAAATCAGGATCTATAATGCCCTTTTGGTATTCTTCGTTGAGCTTTTTGAAATAATTCTTTGCTGTTTCAGTCGTGTTATAGTCAACAACCTTAGGGTTTTTGATTCCATTTTCCGTACTGACGCCTACACACATATTATTTGCATAACCATCTAAAAACAGCGGAGCTGATTCGATGCAGAAGTATCTCCAGTCTTCGCACAAACATGTATAAGGAATTACCGGATCTCCGTTGGGCATATAAGGATTAGCTTCTGCATATCTTTCGATCAGATCAAAATACTCATCGAGGGTCTCAATCTTAGGATATCCTGCCCATTCCAATACTCTGACCTGAATCCAGAATGCCTGTTCATTATGTAATGTTGAAGTATCTTTTCCATAATAATTCTCGAAAACATCAGCCCAGTAAATATGTCCATCCTCCTGTCTGAACTTATCCCACTGTTCCTCAGAGTAAAGTTCCTTAAGGTTAGGATACATCTCAAGATAATCATCCCAAGCAATGAGGTAATCATTTTCGTATAATTTCACATTTGAAGAACCCGTATAAATGAAATCCGGACACTCGCCAGAAGCAATTATCGCATCGACTGCTTCAGATTCTGTCTGACCTCTGAGCCAGTATTCTTCAACATATACACCAGTCATCTCAGCAATAATCTTCTTTATTTCATTATCATCACTCTTCTCATTACCATACATTGTTGTAAACATAGTAAAGTTGGTGATATCGCCATCGAAAACAGGACGAGGTGTAGGTACAGCTGTTGGACCTGATACCGGAGTAGGTGTCGCTGTCGGATCAGGGGTTGTAGGCTCAGGTAACGATGTTTCCTGGAACTCAGGCTTTGAGGCATCGCTGTTTACTTTACGGTCACCTGAAGGAACCTTACCTGCCGTACATGAACAGACAGATAAAACTATCGATATTGTCATTAATCCGGCTAATGCTTTTTGAATCCGCTTCATATTATCCCCCCTGTCTTTTAGCAAATTTAATTTACTATTTCATTATATACGAATGAAATAGTACTAAAACAGGATAAATTCTATGAGTTAGAGTGAAGAATTTAATTAATTCTAACTATCAGCGTTCCATTAACCAGATTTCAGATGATTTGGGCTGTAACGTAGAACCGCCGCCAAAATCGTGGATGTTTCCGGAAATGAGTTCCCTGGCCTGACCGCAGCCTGCATCGAAATGAGCTGTATACGGATTATCATCCATGTTGATAGCAACCATTATTTTCTCATCACCTGAATTGCGCTCAAAGATAACCTGCTTGTTAGTGAGAACAACTATTCTGAGGCCGCCGTAATTGAGTGCTCTGCTATTCTTTTTAGCTTCAGAAAGTTTAGCAATATGGTCGCAAAGATAATTCCATTCAGGCTTATCAAAACATGCTCTTAATGCAGGATCGCCTTCTTCCTTACGTGCTTTGGCACCCCACTCGGAACCATAGTAAACGCAAGGTATTCCGGGCATAGTAAATACCAGAGTATAAACAAGAGGAAGTAAGCTCTCATCATTAAGAATTGAAGCGATACGGGTAACATCGTGGTTATCAGCAAAAGATAAGAGATGCGCTCCCCTGCATACGGTCCAGTCTTCGGGGCCGAAGAGTCTCATAAGAGAATGCATGATCTCGAACATGTTAGATGAATTAAATGAAGAATAAATTCCCTTATAGCACTGATAGTTCGTAAGAGAATGAAGATGCATATCATTAAGCATCCTTCCATATTCACCGTGGAGAACCTCGCCTAAGAGGAAGAATTCATTCTTTTTGCTGTCAGTGAATTCGCGAAGTCTTCTTAAGAATTCATGATCGAGACAGTATGCAACGTCCAGACGCAGTCCGTCGATATCGAAGAAATCTATCCAGTAATTAACTTTATCCAGAATGTGATCAATAACAGCAGGGTTTCTGAGATTCAATTTAACGAGATCGTAATTGCCTTCCCATCCTTCATACCAGAAGCCGTCATTGTAGTTGGAGTTACCATCGAAAGATAAATGGAACCAATCCTTATATGGAGAATCCCAACGCTTTTCCTGAACATCCTTAAATGCCCAGAAGCCTCTTCCAACGTGATTAAATACACCGTCAAGAACAACCTTTATACCTTCATTATGGAGGGCTTTTACGACCTTCTGAAAGTCTTTATTTGTTCCTAATCTGGTATCAATGAGACCATAATCTCTGGTGTTATAACCGTGAGTATCTGATTCAAAAACCGGTGAGAAATAAATGGCATTTATGCCAAGCTTTTTCATATGAGGGATCCAATCAAGAACCTTTAGTATTCTTGATTTAGGTTTGCCATCATTCTCAAAAGGCGCACCGCAAAATCCAAGAGGATATATCTGATAAAATACCGCTTCTTCAAACCACATTTATGTATTTCCTTCTTTCTTCGCTTTTCTCTTAAGTCTTATACACGTGATAAGGCCGCCAAACCCCATCAGGAAAATAATCGCGATGGCTACAATACCGCTGTATTTTTCGATCTGCATCGCGAAAAGTGAGAGGTTACCTTCATCTCTGTGTGAGAAAGCCCATTCAAGAGCAAGGCTCGATACCATAGCTTCAACGATTCCTATCTTTCGAAGTGATAAAGCAGTCAAAGACTTTGATTTATGGGCCTTAAACATATTAATGACTGCGAGCAGAACCTTATATATGACGTATAGTCCGAATACATATACAAGGAATCCCGGATAGTCGTGGATTACTTTATTCTTAACAATAAGACGTACAGCTAATGCAAATACGATGTCGAGCAAGATGAGATTTCTTGAAAATTTCCAGTAATTCCTTCTCTCGCTGAAACGCTTACCCTTAAATACCGCTCCCCTGCCGGCTCTGTACAAAACATTTATACGGAGGAGGCTTAGCAGAAAGTAATAGAACGACATTATGAGCAGCCACAATGACTGCGATAAAACAGACATCGAGGCACAGAAACTCGAATAAATTATATCGAAGGCGATAGACGGCAAAGTAAGAGCAACCGTTTTACGCTTATAGTCGGTTACATATTCCCAGAAGCGTCTGGCCTTAGATTTCTGAGGTTCTGTTGAAACCTCTGCATTATCCTTGATGTCAGTCTTTTCCTTAGCCATTAAAAATCAGTTACGCATTGAATGAACAGGTGCAGGAATACGTCCGCCTCTATGAATGAAATCAGCGCAGGAAGCACGGTTAACATCCATGATTGGAGCAGTACCCAACAGTCCGCCGAACTCAACACTGTCACCTACATTCTTACCGGGAACAGGGATGAGTCTTACAGCAGTTGTTTTGTTATTAAATGTTCCGACAGCCATCTCATCAGCAATGATTCCGGAGATAGTCTCTGCAGTAGTATCACCGGGGATAGCGATCATATCAAGACCTACGGAGCATACACATGTCATAGCTTCGAGCTTCTCGAGCTTCAATGATCCTGATCTGGCTGCAGCGATCATACCTTCATCTTCTGATACAGGAATGAATGCACCTGACAGACCACCAACATAAGAAGATGCCATGATTCCGCCCTTCTTAACTGCATCATTAAGCATAGCAAGAGCAGCAGTTGTACCCCATGTTCCACAAGTCTCAAGACCGAATTCTTCCAAAAGTCTTGCTACTGAATCACCAACTGCAGGTGTAGGAGCAAGAGAGAGGTCAATGATTCCAAAAGGAACCTTAAGACGCTCAGAAGCTTCTCTGGCAACGAGCTCACCGACTCTCGTAATCTTAAATGCAGCTTTCTTAATTGTTTCAGCAACAGTACCGAAGTCTTTTCCTCTTACCTGCTCTAACGCATGCTTTACAACACCGGGACCTGAAATACCGACATTGATAACGCATTCAGGCTCACCGGGGCCTAAGAAAGCTCCGGCCATGAACGGATTATCTTCAGGAGCATTGGCAAATACAACGAGTTTAGCGCATCCCAGAGCATCCTTATCCTTTGTTGCTTCTGCTGTCTTTTTTATAATGAGACCCATGTCACGGACAGCATCCATATTGATACCTGTTCTTGTGGAAGCTACATTGACAGATGAACAAACGAGTTCAGTAGCTGCCAGAGCATCAGGAATTGAATTAATAAGGATCTTATCTGAATTTGTATAACCCTTTTGAACGAGTGCGGAAAAACCACCGATGAAATTAACACCGCAAGTTCTTGCCGCTTTATCGAGGACCTGCGCGAAAGGTGTGTAATCTTTGGCACCACAGGCGGATGCAACTATAGAAATAGGTGTTACGGAGATCCTCTTATGAATGATCGGAATACCGTATTTCTTACTGATGAGTTCACCTGTCTCAACGAGCTTACCTGCGTACTTACAGATCTTGTCATAGATCCTGTTGCAGGATTCTTCAACTGTGGGAGCAGCGCAATCCATAAGAGAGATACCCATTGTAATCGTACGGATATCCAGATGCTGGCTGTTAAACATCTGCATTGTCTCTATTATTTCATGTTCGTTAATCATATATACCTCTCGAAAACCTGATCAGATTGTGTGCATAGCATTGAAAAGGCCTGTGTGCTGGATTGTGATCTGAACACCGAGTTTTTTGCCTAATTCAGTGAGCTTATCTGAAATATCAGATTCTTCAATAATAAGATCTTTGAGGTCAACCATCATAACCATCGTAAAGATGTCATCTAAGATAGTCTGGGAAATATCATTAATATTGATACCGTAATCTGCAAGAAGGCGTGAGACATCTGCGATAATTCCTACTCTGTCTCTTCCTAATACTGTAACAACAGCTGTATTCTTTTCCTGGTTCATAATAAACACCTCCTGCAATAATGGTTTGATTTTATCGCTAAAATCGGTAAAACAACATTGATTTTCAAGTTTTCGAACAGGTAAGCAAAGAATCGGCAAGTTTATTGGCGCATTTTATTCCGTCAATTGCTGACGACATGATTCCTCCGGCATATCCGGCACCTTCTCCGCAAGGATAAATACCTTTAACAGCAGTGCTCTGGAATGTTTCAGGATCTCTGACTAGCCTTACAGGTGAAGAACTTCTGGCTTCTACTGCTGTAAGAACACTGTCAGGGTCATCAAAACCCTTTATTTTCCTGCCCATTTGGCTTACTCCGTCTTTAATCGTCTCCAAAATAGTTTCAGGGAATACTTCTGACAGATTTCCACATTCTACGCCTGGTTTAAACGATGGCTTAACCTTTCCAAACTCTGTGGTAGTCTTATTTTCAAGCAGATCACCATATCTTACGGCAGGTGCTCTGCCTGTACTGCCTCCTGCCTTAAATGCTGCATGTTCTAATTTCTCCTGGAATGCTATGCCGTCAAGAACTCCATCACCATAATCATTACTGTCAACAGGCACAAGAATTGCACTGTTTGAGTTATCTAAATCTCTTGAACGGTAACTCATACCGTTAGTGCAGACACTCTGGTTGTCGCTCTGGGCAGCAACGACCTCGCCGCCGGGACACATACAGAAGGTATAGAGTTTACGTCCTGTCTTTGTATCACATGAGAGTTTATAAATGGCTGCAGTAATATCTTTTGAATACGCAGAATCAAATCCGAATTGTGAGGTATCAATATCAGATCTCAAATGTTCGATCCTGACGCCAACTGAAAAAGGTTTGGACTGCATATCCATTCCAAGTCTGTTAAGAGCTCTGAATGTGTCTCTGCTCGAATGACCTATAGCGAGGATCAGATTATTGCAAGAAATCTCAGATGTGCCTTCTTCTGATTCAACAGTAATGCTCTTGAGCTTCCCTTTTTCAGTCTTATACCCAAGAAAAGTAGTATTAAATCTGACATTACCGCCTAATGCGATGATATCTTCTCTGACACTTGTAACGACCTTCCTCAATCTGTCAGTACCAATGTGAGGATGAGCATCATAAACAATGTCTGAAGGCGCTCCGTGAGCAACCATGGAACACAATACAAAATCTTTAAGACCGGAACTGATACCTGAATAAAGCTTTCCGTCTGAGAATGTTCCTGCTCCTCCCTCTCCAAATTGAATGTTGGAATTGGGGTTAACAGAAGATTTGCCTTCCTTAACTGCTTCGGTATCTCTTACGCGGATATCCATAGATGGACCACGTTCAAGAACAATAGGTCTTAATCCGTATTTAGCAAGGATCAGAGCAGCATATAAACCGGCAGGACCTGTTCCTACAACAATAGGACGCTTATATTCCTTATCACCATTAAAGGAGTCAATCAGAGGAAGTCCTGTTAAATTAACTTCCTTTTCTCTCAACTCTTTTGCATCAGGAGTAATGAAATCAAATCTGTAATTTATAGTTACTTTGCCGTGTCTGGCATCAATAAACTTCTTGTTTATATCGATAATTACTGTGCCTTCTTCGAGCTTCTTAAGGCCTGCACGCATAGCCTTATTGCCAGACTTTTTGATCTCTCTGACAATTAAGACTGAATCAGGAGTTTTAGATGATACAACGGAATTATTAACTTCAGGTCTTACCTTGATCTCAAACATTTTGAGATATGCTTTCTGCTGCCAAAGCAGCTGAAGTCCATGCCCACTGGAGGTTATAACCGCCACAAATACCGTTAACATTAACGGCTTCACCGACTATATAAAGACCGGGGCAGCTCTTTACCTGCATATTATCATCGAGTTTAGACAGCTTAAATCCGCCTGAAGAAACCTGAGCTTTGTCTTCGTCACCGTATCCTGTGATCGGAATCGGGAAAGCACATAAAAGATTAGACAGTTCAGCGATCTTGTTATCGTCAAGCTCGCGAAGTGTCATCTTATCGCACTTAAGATGCATCTGTTTCATAGCAAAATCTGTAATGTTTCTTAAGAGCATACCTGACAGAGCATCAGCACAGTTTCTATGAGCATACATCTGTCTTCTGATATAGATCATCTGGAAGATCTCACCGGCAGACTTACCTGTAAGATTCAAAACAGCCTTAATGCCTGTCTCGCCGTTGTCTATAAGCCTTACAACTGCATCAGAGACATCCATTACGCAAATACCACTGATACCGCCTTCTTTTGTAAACAATATCTCACCTTCTGAATGAGCCTTTACAAAACCGCCGGCATTAACTATCTTTACGTCTCCCCTGCATCTGATACCTGCAAGTCCCTTGATACCTGGAATGTCTGAAGATAAAGATGTGAGCGCAGGCTTAAAAGGTACAAAGAATGAGCTGTCTGCAATCTTATCTAATATATTTACAACGTCGCCGGTTGAACCTGTTGACGGATATGTAATACCGCCTGTAGCAATAACAACATTTTTAGACAGATAAGTCTCATCTGTATCAGTCGTAATCTCATAGAACTTCATCTTATTTATGGATACGACCTTCTGCTTAAAAACGGTTTCAATCTTATTGTCTTCAAGATAGAATCTCAATGCATCAACAACTGTTGAACTCTTAAGCGTAGCGGGATATAAGAGTGTCCCCTTCTGCTCTAATACAACACCAAGAATGTTTTCGAAAAAATCACATGTCTCAAGACAACCGTATCTGTTAAGACTCGATTCGAGTTTAAATGTATCATCCGTGTTATATCTGGAAGCATCGATCTCGGTATTAGAGAGATTGCATCTGCCGCTTCCTGTAAGAGCAAGCTTCTTACCTACTCTGGTTCCGCCTTCGATTATCAGTACTTTCTTACCTGAATAAACTGATCTGGATAATCTGGCTGCACAATAAAGTCCTGCAGCTCCTCCGCCAATAATAATGCAGTCATAAACATTGCTCTTCATAAGATCACATATCCCCATTTACCATTGCTAATGTTCTCATGTACTTGCTCTTATCTAAAGGAACACAATCGTTTTCACCGGTTATAAGATCTCTAAGTGCATTTAGATCATTAACGTCACCGGTTACTAACTCCAGTTCCAATTCGCATATCTCATCAGTTTTAGAACCGTCAGAGCTCTTTATAAGACCTGAATCAAAGCAGGCTTCTATTACACTGTTTCCATATTCAAGTTTATAAAGTGTTCTATAAAATGAATTGGAGCAGATTACTCTCAGATCATCATCTTCAATATTCTCGAAAACTTCATTTAAGTACTCAACAGGATCCCTGTCAGAAGGAACGTTATTAATGAATTCTTTGATAGAGAACTTGTTTTCGCTGGTTTTAACATTCCATTCGTATCGCTTATGAAGGCCGTTATCAGCTCCGCCACCATATTTAACGGTAAGTTCGTAAAACTCAGCATCATTACCTGATACATGTCTGATTCTAGCAGCGCCGCCACGGCTAAGGAGAGTCATATCATTAGTATCAAGATAACTGTTCTCGAGAAAGACAGGAGAAACATCAGCATTATCGCATGCCTTAAGAAATGAATCTGTTTTAGCTACCTTAAACAGACTGTCTTTATTCTTAAATGCGAGCTTTACTTCTGTTTCCATATGTTATTCCTTAAGTTATCGTATGTACTCCGCTCGTTGAAACAACACAGAGTTTATTACCGGATAAGAAATTCATTCTGATAATATCCTCATCAACGGAGAAATCGTTAATGATAACACCCGACGTGTTGTATATAAAGATTCTTCGGTCAACGTTTATCGCATAAAGAGTTTCATTCTGGGCAACGCAGTTGATGTTTGATCCGATGTTGGAATCGTAAATAACGCTGTCATTAGGCGTTACTACCGCGAGCTTATTTAACTGGCTGATACCATCGGAATATGTAATAAACAAGTTTCCGTTAACGTTCTTCACAAAGCCGATAGCTGAGAAATCGAAATTCATAAGAGAAAGATTCTCATCCTTTACTTCATATAGAGAACTGGGGGTAAAACAGCACAGTTTCTTTCCTACATAGCAGATAGAAGCAAAGATAACGCTATCTTCTGTAGTATAAACAGCATTATCAACTACTTCATAACCCTTAGGTGTGTTGTTAATTGAGAATACCCGGACATAAGGAACGATAACAGCACCGCTCGTGTTAATGGTTGATACAGCGAGCAGCGATGAATCGGAATTAAATGCGCAGCAAATAGGAAAACCTGAGTTATAAGAGGTCCAAACTGCGATCTCATTTCCGCTCTTATCAAATACAGAGACATCACCGTAGGATTCGTCACTTCCGCAGATTACAGCGATAAATCCTGCGTCAGACATCTGAACTGATTTAACCGGATTGGCAACAGGCTTCGAGAACTTAAATCCGTCCTGATCAAGAACAGTAAAGTTGTAACCGTCTTTATCGAATACTGCTACGTAATCACCGAATGTAACACACTGGGGATTCTGATATGAAATTGTCTGTGAAAATACTTCTGTACCGGAGAGCGTAAGGTAAGCGATACGTTCGGAAGTAACCTTGATTACACCGTCTCCATATGGATAGAGTTTCTGAGCTTCTGAGTATTCGCACGAGAAACCGCCCTGGGCAGACAATTTGATCTGGGCATCAGCACCTGACATTGAATCAATCTTCTTGGAAACCACGAAAATCAATATAATGCTTGCTAAAAGGATTACCGTAAATAAGGTAATCGCTATAGTTAAACCCTTTCGAATGAGGCTCTGGGAATAAGTAACGTCTTTCTTTTTCTCAGCAGCCTTAGGATTAGTCTTTGGTTTTTTATCCTTAATCTTCTCTTTATTTTCCATTTCTCTTACTCTACCGGTATATCATAAGTTCCGTTTTTGTTGTTTGTAATTGCTTCGTTTAACAATTCATATGCGCTCCAGGCACCGTAATTATAAGTATCACTGCCAGCGTCAAAGAATATTTCTTTTGCAAAGACATAGAAATTCATATATTCACCGTTCTTGAAGACATAATATGAATTACTATCTCTGGTGTAGAAATCATATACAGTTGTATTGTATGAATTCTCAAGGAACTCGAAAGAGATAACGGGACCCGCAGATATATCAACATCGGTTCCGATTTCAATTCCTGCGATTTCTATGCATGTAAGACTCTCAAAAAGAACAGAACTGTAAGATCTGCCATCTGAATCAGATATCTTTCCGTTTCTTCCATCGAGCGTAAATGAAGCTCTGGATGAGGTCATTGACTCACCTTCCGGAACAAAGACTTCGAACTTAAATGTCTTATCACCATAAGTTCCGGTTATTGTCTTGATGTCCTTGGCACTATAAGAATAAATGTATGGATTTATCAATACTTTTTCCTGCATCTCAAGTCCCGTGATCTGTGTTTCGGAAACCATAAAACAGTTATTCATACCAGTCATGTAACCATAATAGAAACCATTGATCTTCTGACTGAAATAAAGTTCTGTTTTCTGCCCGTCATTTGTGGTGAGAATGAAATGATAAGCAGGATTATCAAGGCCGTATTTAGACTTGTCGGCATCGGTAATATCGATATACTCACTGATTGTAAGCTGTGTGATCATGTATACGAGATTAGAAAAATAAGAACTCGTATCATGCTCATACGGACTGTAAACATCAAATTCGATCAAACCTGCAGCATTTTTCACAGCTTTTGCATCGAGAACCATGTTATCAGTGCTTCGGTCAAAATGAACAGTCTTGAGGTTGTCGTAATCAATATTAATGGAAATTGAATCCAGAAAATCTATGGCTGTCTTTTCAGCATAATCCAACTTAGTGGAAGAAACGGAATAGATTACATCTGATCCTGAAAAATACATGTAGCAGTATTTACCATCAGGAGACTTATTTCCCAAATATACTGTTGTAACACTGCCATTAAGACAGTTAACAGTAATCGTATAACGAGGGTTATCCAGTCCGTACTCAGCGAGATTGGAAGTGGTTGATACTTTCGCATAGCCTGAATAATATGTCAGTGCTTCAACATACTCTGAAATTCTCACCTGTGAATACTTTTCACCGGTCTGTATATCGTTTCCTACGAACTGATACTGGGTATATCCGTTAGAATCAACAGTAAATTTAATAACAGACGTGTACTGTGTCTCGTTGTTATATACAGAAAGAGTGTTTATGTCTGAGGTATGGAAATAAGCGATATCAATCTGTCCGCTGGAGTTATCAGAAGGTTCAGTGTTACCGTTGGCAGAAACAACCAAATAGATGATTACGCCAATTAGCAGCGCAATCATTATTATGAACGGTACAAGAAGATTCTTAACAGACTTCATATCAGAGATTCTTCCTCTTAAAGTAAACGATAACAGCCAGAGCTATTAATGCAATCGGTATTATCAGCATGAAAATTACGAGCATCATTGTTGAAGTTGATGTAGTAGCTTTCGTTGCATCAATATTGTATGAATCGATATTCTTGGAAAGAATATTAATCTGTGAATCAACAGACGTATCAGTGAGTTCTCTTATGCATGCTCTGAAGAAATCAACATTGATATCATTCAAAGAATGCTGGCTGATGTAATCGTCAGATGAGAATGCCATCGTTCCGAACACAAATACTTCAGAAGGAACAACACCATCCTTAACAGCATACATTGCAACATAATGCTGACCGATATCTTCTACACCATTCGCAACAACATTTCCGGTAGAATCCAGCATCAATGTCTGGGAATTAGAACTCGTTGCGAGTACAGGTTTAGTAACAAAATCCGGATTGGGAATATCTGATGTTCTGACATTTCTGGCATAAGAATTGGTCAGATAAGAAATTGAAACATAACTTGAGAATTCATCAGATACTGTAACAACAGAGTTTACTGCGCTGCCACTTAACTGATGACCGGCATCATTTTCATATACCAGCAATGGATCAATGTTGATGTTCATCTGATTGAGCAGCTGATTTAATCTGTCATATTTCTCAGTTACATTGTTTGTGTTGTAATCAACAGCAACAAAAAGCTTGCCGCCGTTTTTCATGTATTCAGAAATCTCAACGTACATTTTCTCGGAAATATCTGAATTAGGACCATTCAAAATAAGGAGACTGCAGTCATCCGGAATCTCGAAAGAATCTGAATCAGGAAGCATTACAACTTCCATAAGCATTGATTCAAGGATCTTAGTAAGATTATCGTTACCATCATCTTTGAGACCTGAAACGATATATGCCTTCTTTGAAATACCCTGTGTTAATGCATACATTGTATTTGTAAAGGTAAATTCGGTGTTATTACCGGTAATTACATATGTACCGTATGTTGAATAGTAATTCTCATCGTAGTAATAGCAATCGATTGGAGATATAACTCTGATTCTTCCGTTACATGAAACTACAAATGAATCAGTACGTGATGCAAGATCGAAAGAATTATCCGGATCAAGCTCAGTAATTATAGAAGGCCTCTCGTTGGGATTAACATATTCAACGCTTACCTTACCATCACCTTTCTTAACATAATCATCAAGCAAAGGAATGATGTACTGATAAACTGTTCCATCTACGTTATTGGGACGGTTAAAGAGTCCGACAATTCTGATGTGAGTATCAGGAGATAATCCGTCAAGATAATCAATTGAAGGCTGTGAAATAGAATTCTGAGAAGAATATGAGAAGTCAAATGTCAAAGCCTTACCAAAAACCTTATCCAAAAGGAAATTGCCGAGGATGACAATAGCAGCAAGCAAAACAACAGATGCCAATGAGTATTTCTTTAACTTATCGGCTCTGGAATCGTTATTCTTATTTTCGTTAATGATTTCTTTGTTCATGTTAACCCCTCCGTCAAGCCTGGCTCCAACGCTTCTTGTCAAGGAGCCTGTATGTCAGATAGATAAACAGGATTCCGACGGAAAGAAGGAAAAACAGAGCAGAAACCGAGAAAATACCAAGGCTGAAATCCTGTGTTTTAACAAAAGGATCAAACCAGGTAATGGTATTTGTAACTGCGGTTCCAATTGATGATGCCTTAGAATTACTAAGTCCGAGTGTTGACGCCATTGATCCTGCTGCTGTGCCGACATAACCTGAAATTACAGAGATAATCTGTGATACGAGGATAAAGACAAAAGCAACGATAGCAGATACGATCTGGCTGTCAGTAATTGCAGATGCGAATAAACCGATCGCGATGAACATAAATGCCATAAAGAAGAAGACGATTATTGCACCGAAATCACCTACATTGAACACGCCACCGCATGAAACGGTAACGATTATGTGGATGATAACGTTGATAAACATAACGGCATAGAGCGCAAATGCAGCAAGTGCTTTTCCGAGAACGACAGAGAAAAGACTTGTTGGAGTTGTGTAATAGAGGATATCTGTTCCCCTCTTCTTATCTTCAGCAAACAGACCCATTGTGATAATAGGCACAATGATTACGAAGAATGATCTGAGCGAAATGACTTCGGTGCTGATACTTACGCTTCCATAAGCGAACTGCGTATAGAAAATGTATCCTGACAGGAATGAGAAAATTGATAAAGCTACATATCCGACAGGAGATCTGAAATAAGACAGGAATTCTCTTTTAAATATTGCGTACATCAGTTTGCCCTCCTCTTACCTGCTGTGATACTAAGGAAGACTTCCTCTAACGTAGGATCCAGAGAACGGATCTCCAAAATCGGCCAGTTTTTCTTTGCCATACAATTGAATATTGAAACTCTGACATCACTTGTAGAGTTAGAAACAATGGAAATTTCAATCTGGCTTACTCTGCTGTCCGTAACACGGACAATAGCAGAAGATATACCCGGAATTGTTCTAATTAATTCAGCGCATTCCTGTGAAGGTCCTCTGAACGTCATAAGGAGTTTTGACTGACCGGACAAACGCTTGGACAGATCAGTAATTGAATCGATTGCAGCAACTTTACCGTGGTTAACGATAACAACTCTGTCAGCGATCTCCTGGATCTCAGATAAGATGTGTGAACTGATAATGATTGAATGTCTCTTTGAAAGAGACTTAATAAGCTTTCTGATCTCAATGATCTGGTTAGGATCAAGACCAACTGTGGGCTCATCAAGAATAAGAATAGAAGGATTGCCGACCAGAGCCTGTGCAATACCGACTCTCTGTTTATATCCCTTTGATAGATTTCCGATGAGTCTGTTTTTAACATCAGAAATCTTAACCATCGAAAGAATATTGTCGATCTGACTCTTACGCTTATCTTTGGAAACACCTTTGAGATCACATATATATTCAAGATATTCAATTACGGTCATATCATGATAAAGTGGAGGATTCTCAGGCAAATAGCCGATTTCCTTCTTAGCCAGCTCAGGCTCTTCAAGAATATCGTGACCGTTAACTTTAACGGAACCGGATGTTGAAGAAATATATCCGGTAATAATATTCATTGTTGTGGTCTTACCTGCTCCATTTGGACCAAGAAAGCCAAGGATTTCATCATCATTAACGGTGAAAGAGATTCCATTAACGGCTTTTTTATCGCCATATCTCTTCACAAGATTGCTGATCTCAATCATTGATGCCTCCAATGAAACTCAAATATCTTTATATTATAACAAAGTAAGAAAATAATAAAAACAGTAAGACTAAAACAGGCATCAGCCCTGTTTCATAGATAATTCAGCAGCAAAAACCTTAGTATCAAAGTCCTTATAGCCAAATACACTGATTTTTGAGTCTTTCTCGCAAATAAAGAGCTCTACCTTCTCACCTGCCATAACTTCGCTGTTGTAGTTGATTACAATATCCTCAATCTTTGAAACATCGTAACCATGCTTAAACAGTGCGTCATAAGCCCATGCAGTATATCTGGAATTATTAACGTGTCTGTTACGGTCAAGTTCCGTATAATCAGCATATTTGATTATTACCGGCTTATCAGATGCGGTAACTATGTCATTTCGGGCAGGAAATCTCAATTTAGGACAATTCTCACCGAAAACCAATCTTGGATCCTGAATTGTCGGAGGCGGAAGTTCAGGCCTCTTAGAAGCGATAACAGGCCTGTGGGTATTCCAGTCAGCAAGAATCCAAGTGGAAGTTGCCATTCCGATTAGTCTGTTATCAGAACTGTATATCTCAAAATCACGGCCATAGTAGAATTTATCCAATTCAGTTGACCATGTTCTGATGCGGAAAGTTTCATGCCATGAAGGAAGCTCGGTGAAATGTAGCCTCATCTTAAGGATAATCCAGCATATTGAGTTCTCTTTAAGGAAATCCGTACCATAACCGACGGAATTTGAACTCCTTTCTGCCGCTTCCTGCAGATCTCCTATCAGAGAAGAACAGTACAGTTTATCCCCAATACCGCATTCTGTGGCCTTGCAATAGACCTCCATATCCGAGTATTTAGCGATCTCAGTCATTTGTCTCTTCCTTCTTTTCAACTACAGGCATTTTCATAGGTTTAGTCGCTCTGGGATTATACCTTCTGAATACCTGATACATTTCAGGCTTAAAAATAAAAACAATTACGAATTTAATTCCTTCATGAGTAAGGCAAAAATACCAGTATTTCTCATCAATCGGGAAATCATTAAGATCTGTAAGTTTAAGTCTGATATTGGCATTATTCATATCATTTTCAAATCTGTCTGAGGTAACAGGTCCGATATACTCGCACTCTTTTATTGAAAAACTAACGAGTTCTTCACGCTTTTCCTTACCCTTGATGGCAGCGCACTCAAAAAAGTCGTTGCTCATCTCATATTCATATTCTTTATGCTGACGCTTAAGAAGCCATACAAGACCGAAAACAACAGCAACAGAAGCAAAAGATGTTACAGGAATAACATCTGAACCCCAATTGAGCCAGGGGTAAACATTAATTACTGCAATAAGCATTATCGCAACCACTACAGCAGTAACGTTAAAGATTACTCCGTTTATTCCGTTCTTACGAACGACTAAGCCTTCAATAAAACTGTCTTGTAACATAATTCACCTCAAACAAGACTAATTCTAACACAAAGGTAGAGCCAATAACTGAACTGAACCTGAAATTCAAATAAAAAAGAACCGTCTCATACGAAACGGTTCTCTAAATCTTATAGTTGTGTAAGCGAGTAATACAATTTTCGAGAGCCTCCGCACAAGCGAAGCGCGGAGGACTCGCTCGAGAAAATTTGTATTACGAGCGATTAATACATAGGCTGCTGAGGCATAGCAGGAGCTTCCTTCTCAGGAATATCTGTAACAACTGCTTCTGTTGTAAGAAGTGTTGAAGATACGGAAGCTGCATTCTGGAGAGCAGAACGTGTAACCTTAGCAGGATCAACGATTCCGGCTTCGAACATATCAACATACTTGTCATTCAAAGCATCGTAACCGATACCTACAGGTGAATTCTTGATCTTCTCGCATATTACGCTGCCATCAAGACCTGCATTAGCTGCAATCTGACGTACAGGCTCTTCGAGAGCACGGAGAACGATCTTAACACCTGTTCTTACATCACCTTCTGTCTCGTCAAGAAGCTTAGCGATAGCAGGAAGAGCATTGATGAATGCTGTACCACCACCGGGAACGATACCTTCCTCAACTGCAGCACGTGTAGCAGCGAGAGCATCTTCTATTCTGAGCTTTCTTTCCTTCATCTCTGTCTCAGTAGCAGCACCAACCTTGATAACTGCAACACCGCCGGAGAGCTTTGCGAGACGCTCCTGGAGCTTCTCACGGTCGTAATCTGACTTTGTCTCTTCGATCTGAGCCTTGATCTGGGAAACACGTGACTTAACAGCACCCTCTTCACCTTCACCGTCAACGATGATTGTGTTGTCCTTATTAACCTTAACCTGGTGTGCTCTACCGAGCTGGTCAAGTGTTGTATCCTTGAGCTCGAGGCCGAGATCAGATGTGATTACCTGACCGCCTGTAAGGATAGCGATATCCTCGAGCATAGCCTTTCTTCTGTCACCGAAGCCAGGTGCCTTAACACCAACACATGTGAATACGCCTCTGAGCTTGTTAACGATGAGTGTTGCAAGAGCATCACCCTCGATGTCCTCAGCGATGATTACGAGCTGCTTGCCTGACTGAGCCAGAGGCTCGATAACAGGAAGGATATCCTGGATGTTTGTAATCTTTTTATCTGTGATGAGAATGTAAGGCTCGTCGAAAACAGTCTCCATCTTATCTGTATCTGTTGCCATGTAAGGTGAAATGTAACCTCTGTCGAACTGCATACCTTCAACAACAGAGAGTTCTGTAAGCATTGACTTGCTCTCTTCAACAGTGATAACGCCGTCAGCTGTAACCTTTTCCATAGCCTCAGCGATCATCTTACCTACTTCTTCATCTCCTGCAGAAATAGCTGCAACACGAGCGATGTCCTTGGAACCGTCAACCTGCTTAGCCTTTGAAAGAACTTCTGAAACAGCTGTATCAACAGCCTTAGAGATACCCTTTCTCAAGATAATCGGGTTAGCACCTGCAGCAACGTTCTTCATGCCTTCACGGATGATTGCCTGAGCAAGAAGTGTAGCTGTTGTTGTACCGTCACCTGCAACGTCATTTGTCTTGGAAGCAACTTCCTTAACAAGCTGAGCGCCTGCATTCTCATAACGGTCTTCAAGTTCGATTTCCTTTGCTATAGTTACACCATCGTTTGTGATCAAAGGTGCGCCATACTTCTTATCAAGAACAACGTTTCTACCCTTAGGTCCAAGAGTAACCTTAACTGTATCAGCTACCTTGTTTACGCCTGCTTCAAGTGACTTTCTGGCGTCCTCTGCGTACTTAATATCCTTAGCCATTTCAAAATGCCTCCAAATCTATTAGTCTTCAACAATAGCAGCGATGTCATCCTGACGAACGATGATGTATTCCTCACCATCGAGCTTTACGTTTGTGCCTGCATAGTCACGGATGATAACCTTCTCGCCTACTTTAACTTCCATCTTTATCTCGTTGCCATCAACGATTCCACCGGGACCAACAGCAATGATCTCTGCAATCTGAGGCTTCTGCTGAGCACCTGAGGACAGGATAATTCCGCTCTTCGTGGTCTCTTCAGCCTGAAGTTTCTTTACTACTACCTTATCTGCTAAGGGCTTAATTGTCATAAAAAAGACCTCCAATACTAAGAAATTGTGGTTAGCACTCTATAGGTCCAAGTGCTAACCACAACAAAATATAATTCTATTTTTGGGGTGTGTCAATACGAAAATCAAAAAAAGTCAAAAACTCTAATGTATCAAATCCTCTAACGGAATCTCAAAATTACAGTAATTGTAATCCGGTGCATGAGGCGGTACTTCTACCCAGTCATATTCGGTTGTTGTACCATAGAAAAAGAGCTGAACATAAGGAATAATTGCATTCCAGTTCATTCTGATACTCCACTCATCTCCATACATTCCAGCGTTATAACAACCCTCGATCGGGAGCTGTATATACTGAGTCTCAAGATGATCCAAAGAAGGAATGAACTCTAACGCAAGTTTCTCAATATCCTCTTTTGGTATGTTGGTAATTATTGCCTGCAGGACGGTATCCATGGCGGCTATCTTACCGGTCGTCGACATGCCCATATATTGGGCCATTACACTCCTTAGAACCTCGATTTGACGTTCCATTCTCTCGAAGTCACCGTTACCGACATATCTTATTCTTGCATAAGCAACAGCCTGATATCCTGCCAGCCAGGTATATTCGCCGGTAGAATAGATATGTTCCGCACCGGGATTGATCTCATCAATATAGTTATTGGCAACACTCGCCTCACTGCTGGTCATGTTTACATAAACACCACCTACGGCATCAACAATTTCAGCCATGTGGGCAAAATTAACGTAAGCATAACCATCAATCGGAATTCTGAGACAGCTCTCAACTGTTGCAACAAGAAGATCCGGACCGCCCCATGACATAGCAGCGTTAATCTTATGAGGAGTTGAGTAACCCGGGAAATACGCATAAGTATCTCTTGCTATGTGAAGCATCTTGAGAGTACCGTTCTTTGTATCAACGGACATAACCACGATAACGTCAGATCTCTCACCGGTACCTGATTCGTTGTAATACTTGCTTCTGCTGTCGATACCGATAAGAAGGTAATTTCTGATAGGAGCATCGTCTATTGCCTTGATGGGCGCAAATCTTGTGGTCTGCGTAACATTGCAAAGGAGCTTAACATTACCCTCTTCATCAATGATTGTGATAGCTGTATCCGGATCAGTTGTCTCGTAAGTGATCTTGTTAAGGAGATATTCCTTATACCAGAGCGCGAAACAAACCACACCGATGATAACGCCGACAAGAGCAGCAACAGCTCCTGCAATGACACGGATCTTCATATGCTTCTTTTTAGAATCGCGTGCACTTGTCTTCTTTGCCGGTTTAGATGCCTTTTTGGAAAAACCATACTCATAAGCACTCTCAGTTGACAATTCCTGAGGTTCTTTAAACTGGCTCTCCTCAATCTGGCTCTCCGGATTTTTAGTTTGTGTAGACAACTTAGAAGTATCAGTAAACTCAGAGTCTAAGTGCTTGGGCGCTTCAGGCCTTCGTACTGATAAATGTCTGTTTTCGTTGTTTTCCATTTTATCCTGCCTTCTTTAATCCTTGAGACCTTCCGGATTCATTGTCTGCCACTTCCAGCAGGATGAGCACATCTCATCAATGCCGTACTTTGCCTTGAATCCGAGCACCTCTTCAGCCTTCTTAGTGGAAGCATAGCAAACAGCAATGTCACCCGCTCTTCTGGGTCCGAAAACATGCTTGATCTCATGTCCGCAAGCCTTTTCAAAGGCTTTAACGGCTTCCTTAACAGAAGTTCCCTTACCGGTTCCAAGATTGAAAACACTAACAGAATCTTCCGTTCTCTCAAGGAATTTTATCGCTTTTACATGACCTTCCGCAAGGTCAACGACATGTATATAATCACGAAGACACGTACCGTCAGGTGTGTCATAATCGTCACCAAACACAGTAAGACATTCCAATGTTCCGCCTGCAACTTTTGATATATAAGGGAATAAATTATTAGGAATCCCTTTAGGATCTTCACCTATAAGACCACTCTCATGAGCCCCTACAGGGTTGAAATATCTGAGCAGACAAATCTTCTTATCAGGTTCTGCCTTAGCATAGTCTCTTAATACCTGTTCGAGCATCCACTTTGTCCAGCCGTAAGGATTGGTGCATGTTCCGAGAGGACTCTCCTCTGTAAAAGGAACATCTTCACTGGAACCGTAAACTGTAGCAGATGAACTGAATACAAGATTATTTACACCGAATTCAGTCATAAGACGGCATACGGTGATCATGCTGTCTATGTTATTTGAATAATAATCAAGCGGAATCTTTACTGATTCACCGACAGCTTTAAGTCCTGCAAAATGAATAACTGCGTCAATCTTATTCTCCTCGAAAACCTTTCGAAGGGCGTTAATATCGCAGCAATCAACGTTATAAAACTTAAATCTTTTACCTGTAATTTTCTCCAGGCGGTTCTGGACTTCCATCTTGCTGTTTACGAGATTATCAGCAATTACTACATCATATCCGTTCTCATACAGAGAAATTACGGTATGAGATCCGATATAGCCGTTTCCGCCGGTTACTAATACTGTAGACATATTAAACTCCTTTGTTTCAAGTAGTTGAAAACCATTTAACCACAAAATATTTTAATTTGAAACTAATTCCGCATATTTGCACCATTTTTGAAAGAACGGAAAATCTTTTTCATATAAAATATATATGTAATCAAAAACACTTGGAGTAAACAATGAATAAACTTATTTACATTGCTGATGACGATGACAACATAAGAAATCTACTTAAGACATTTTTGGAGCGTGAAGGGTTCCACGTAACCGGTTTTCCTACCGGAGATAAATTATTCGAAGCATTTTCCAACTCACCGTCAGATCTCGTTATTCTTGACGTAATGATGCCAGGACATGACGGATTCTTCATTTTGAAGGAAATCCGTAAGACATCTAATGTGCCGATTATTATGCTCACTGCAAAAGACAGTGATGCTGATTATATCCAGGGCCTTGATATGGGCAGTGATGATTATTTCACAAAGCCTTTCTCCCCTGTTAAGCTCGTTTCAAAAGTTAAATCTATTTTGAAGAGACAGGAAGAGATCACTGGTAAGACCGGTGATAAGCCTGATAACGATGCTGTTTATGAATTTGCAGACATCATCATTAACAGAAAAACAAAGGAAACAACAATGAAAGGTAAGCCTTTACCGCTTACACCTAATGAATACCAGCTCCTTACATATCTTATTTCCAATAGAGACCGTGCCGTATCAAGAGCAGAACTCCTTGATAAGATCTGGGGATATGAGACTCAGGTTGAGACAAGAGTTGCAGATGACACCGTCAAAAGATTAAGGAAGAAAATCAGTAAATCAGATGCTAAAATATCTACTATCTGGGGTTATGGCTTCAGACTCGTAGACAGAACTGACGAAGATACTGATGATGATGACGGAGATATTGAGGATTAATGAGTGATAAACCGGAACAGTCTCGGTTAAAAACTAAAAAACCTTCAAGAAACAAATCGGCAATCAGAATACCAATCTCACTTCACTTTTATGCAGTTGAGATTGTGGTAATTATTCTGATTGTCTTTATTATTAACATTTATATCCAGTCAATCGTTAAGAATTACATTGCCAATGAATGTAACCAGCGACTTGATATCGCCGTTAACTCCACACAGAACTTTGCTCAGGCATTCAGCTCGCAGATCAGTGTTACCGATGAGCGGAGCGAAGAAAATATCAGAGCTTATCTCGTTAATTCAGTAGTTACTTCTGCCGACCTGTCTAACCAGGCCAGTATCGCTCTTTATACTTTAGATAAAGATACGGGCGAGTACATTCTGTTATGGCCTACCGCTTATTATTCTGCTTCATATGCCAACAGTGCATCTAATGTAGTAAGCCAGGTTATCGAAGAGCATGGTTATGAAGATATCACCAATACACAGACCACTGAAATCGACGGCAACCTTATCTACTACAGAACTCTTACCATCGAATATAAATCAACCAGAGTAGATGATACCAACTTAGACGTTAACAGTACTCCAGGTCCTACGCTTGATGATGAACATAAGGATACAGTTGATCTTAATAACTACTACCTCTGTGTATACGTTAACTCGAGCTCCTACTATTCATTTATGGCTGCCATGACTCTGGCACTTATTCAGGCTGCCCTCCTCGCAATTCTTATTGCGGGTGTATTGAGTATGCTGATGACATATCCACTCATCTTCTCTACCCAGAAACTCTCAAGATTTGCAAAGCGTATTTCAAAGGGTGATTTCAAACCCGTTAGAGGTCATATAGTCAGTAAAGAATTATCTGAATTGGGCGATGTCATGAACCAGATGGCATACAGACTCGAAGAATCAGATATTGAGCAGAAGACATTCTTCCAGAATGCTTCACATGAATTGAGAACTCCTCTTATGTCAATTCAGGGATATGCTGAAGGTCTTAAATACGGAGTTTTTGAAGCTGAAGAAGACCGCGATAACGCCATTGATGTCATTATTGCTGAGACTGGCAGACTTTCTTCATTGGTTGAAAACCTCCTCTCTATTTCCAAAATGGATATGAGCCGAAGCGGAAACTACGAAGTTAAGAAGCAGAACATCGATGTTACTAAGATCTGTGACACTATTATCGACCGTGTAAGAGGAAACTTTATTCACGAAGACAAAGCTATTATTAACGATATCGATATCCAGAGCATCTACATTTACGGAAACGAGAACGATCTCATCAGATGTCTCGAAAACATATTCTCCAACTGTCTGAGATACTGCAAGAATGCTGTTTCATTCAGCTGTAAACTGGATGAGTCCGGTTCAAATGTTGTTTTCACAATTTCAGACGACGGCCCCGGTATTGCTCCTGAAGTAGTCGATCATCTTTTCGAGCGTTTCTCTAAAGGTGCTGACGGTAAACACGGTATCGGACTCGCTCTTGCAAAAGCAATTGCAGAGGAACATAACGGTACAGTAAATGCATATAACAAACCGGAAGGCGGTGCATGTTTCAATGTCACCATTCCGGTTCTGTTCCACAGAGATCAGCTGACTAAGATAAATAACGACAGTACAAAATAAACCAATAAAAAATGCCGCCTCATATGAGACGGCATTTCCTTTATTTAAGTAGATTTACATTAAGTTGAAATACTTATATGCATTGAAGAATGCGGGTTTTCCTTCGTATCTCTTAGAAGTGACTGCAGAAGCATTCGCCTTCTCTGATTCGATCTTCTGGAAATTACGCTGGAACATAAGAAGCGTATTCAGTGCATCTGGAATCGTAGCGCATCTCCCCGCCAGCAAAATCTGCTGAAGCTTAAAAAGGATTCTGGGATCTACATATTCAGCAGCTATCAGGCTGGAACCATAACCGTTATAAAGAAGATTAAGCTGGTCAGATAACTCACCTGCTTCTGTGATCAATTGTTCCATCTTAGCTTTATGACTCTTCTTCTTCAAAACGAACAAAACGATCAATCCGGCAGCGATAAGGAAAGAAACACCTGCAATAATGTAGTATGGAATCTTGTTATCAGAAGATTTAACCCAGAATATTGCGTTTGCCAGCTGAATAAGAGCAAAAACACCAACAAGTATACCCCATACCAAAGGTGCGACACTTGTTTTGGAGAACTTATTAATCTCGCTATTAAGGTTTTCGTACTTCTGGAACATATCAACCTTCGGACTGAAATGGTTAAGCATTTTAGTCATCTCAGCAAGAGACTTCTCGCGTTCAGCTGCATAAGCAGGATCGAGTGCTGGCTGCTGTGGTGCCTGATAACCATAAGAAACAGGCTGTGCAGCATTCTGATAAACAGGCTGATATACCTGCTGATAAGGCTGTTGATATTGCGGCTGGGCAACCTGCTGATACTGAGGTTGTGCTACCGGCTGCTGATATTGAGGCTGTACAGGTGCTGTAACGGGCTGCTGCACAGGAACACTATACTGAGGCTGAGCAGGCTGAACAGGAGCCTGCTGCTGAACCGGTGCCTGTTGTACAGGCACTGCCTGAGGCTGAACTGCCGGCTGTTGATATACAGGCGGCTGATAAGAAGATGCCTGAGGCTTAGCGAAAGTCTGATTAGGCTGAATATCAGGTGTTGCCGGATCGCTGGAACCTGTTATCTGCCAATTCTCATCAAAATCACTCATGTCTTCTCTCCCTTATTAATATAAAGATAATTTTATTACGATAATCAAAGTTTTCCAATATTAAAATGCATAAAAAACAAGGCCGCTAAGATAAGCGGCCTTGTAATTGACAGTAGATTATTCAGAAATTAACCGATCTTCGGGCACTGAGAAAGTGACTTAGCGATATCTTCGTCAGTAGGAATGTAGTCATCCATAACACCGTCGTTGTATTTCTGATATGCAACGAGATCGAAGTAACCTGTACCTGTGAGACCGAAAACGATGTTCTTAGCCTCACCTGTCTCTTTGCACTTAAGAGCCTCGTCGATTGCAACCTTGATAGCATGTGAGCTCTCAGGTGCAGGAAGGATTCCTTCAACCCTGGCAAACTTCTCAGCAGCTGCAAATACATCTGTCTGCTTAACAGAAGTAGCTCTGATGAGCTTGTCATCATAAAGCTGGGATACGATAGAACTCATACCGTGATATCTGAGACCGCCGGCATGGTTAGGAGCAGGCATAAAGTTGCTTCCCAGTGTATACATCTTAGCAAGAGGACAAACTCTGCCTGTATCGCAGAAATCATAAACATAAGAACCTCTTGTAAGTGACGGACAGGAAGCCGGCTCAACAGCGATAATATCGTAATCAGCCTCTCCTCTGAGCATCTGGCCGACGAAGGGTGAAATAAGACCGCCCAGGTTGGATCCGCCGCCTGCACATCCGATGATCGTATCTGCCTTGATTCCGTACTTATCGAGAGCAGCCTTAGCTTCAAGACCGATTACTGACTGATGGAGCAATACCTGACCCAAAACAGAGCCGAGAACATATCTGTATCCTTCCTGGGATGTAGCAGCCTCAACAGCTTCGGAAATGGCACAACCCAATGAACCGTCTGTACCGGGGAACTCTTCATTGATCTTACGGCCGACATTTGTTGACATTGAAGGAGAAGGCGTTACGGTAGCACCATATGTTCTCATAACTTCACGTCTGAAAGGCTTCTGCTCATAAGAAACCTTAACCATGTACACCTGGCAGTCAAGGCCGAAATATGCGGTTGCCATTGAAAGAGCTGTTCCCCACTGGCCGGCACCTGTCTCTGTGGTAACACCCTTAAGACCCTGCTTCTTGGCATAATATGCCTGAGCTATAGCAGAATTGAGTTTATGTGAACCTGAAGTGTTGTTACCTTCGAATTTGTAATAGATATGAGCAGGTGTATCAAGTTCCTTCTCGAGGCAATAAGCTCTTACCAAAGGTGAAGGTCTGTACATCTTATAGAAATCAACGATCTCACCGGGAATATCGATCCACTGGTCGTCATTATTCATTTCCTGCTTGGAAAGCTCTTCGCAGAAAATAGGATAAAGATCTTCAGCCTTCAAAGGTTCGCCTGTTCCGGGATTAAGAAGCGGAGCGGGCTTATTCTTCATGTCGGCGCGAACGTTGTACCATGCTGTAGGGATCTCGTTCTCTGACAAATAGATCTTGTAAGGAATTTCAGACATATATCGTCCCCCTTTAATAAAACTGATTTATTTTACAACAAATAACTGTTATTTGTACAAAAACATGAGAATGTAACATCAGTTTTTTTCAACGTGATATGATAAACTTCTTTCGAATATAAATAAGAGGATAAAAATGAAGACTTCTGATTTCTATTACGATCTTCCTGAAAGACTTATTGCACAGGTCCCAACAAAGGACCGTCTTGCTTCACGTCTTTTGGTTCTTGATAAAAAGACCGGCAAAACTATAGACGGTCATTTCCCTGATATTAAAAATTACCTTCACAAAGGTGATGTTCTCGTAATTAATAACACAAGAGTTATTCCCGCTAGACTTTTAGGCGTCCGTTCTGACACTCAGAGTCCTGTCGAGCTCCTTCTTCTTAAGAGAATCGACGATAATCATTGGGAAACACTGGCCCGTCCGGGTAAGAAAGTTCGTGAAGGCAAGAAAATGACCTTCATTCCAGGAGAGCTCGAAGCTGAATGCGAACAGGTTCTTGAGAGTGGAAACCGTATTATCAGATTTGATTTCAAAGGTGTTTGGGAAGAAGTTTTGGACAAAGCCGGAACTATACCTCTTCCGCCCTATATTCATGAGAAATTAGATGATCCTGAACGTTATCAGACAGTATATTCAAAAGATTCCGGTTCAGCCGCTGCTCCTACTGCAGGTCTGCACTTCACCAAAGAATTATTGGCTGAACTCCAGGAGATGGGAATTGAGATTGCTGAACTTACACTTCATGTTGGATTAGGCACATTCAGACCTGTTAAGGCTGAGACCATTGAAGAACATGAGATGCATTCCGAATGGTATGATTTCCCTAAGGAAGCATCAGATATCATCAGAAAAGCTCGTAAAGAAGGCAGAAGGATAATTTCTGTTGGAACAACATCAACCAGGACTCTGGAAACAGTTGCTTCTAATGATCCCGAGATGATGCCTGTATCAGGATACACTCAGATCTTTATTTACCCCGGCTATGAATTCAAATGTGTTGATTCACTTATCACAAATTTCCATTTACCAGAATCAACATTAATCATGCTGGTATCTGCTCTGGCAGGAAAAGAAAACGTATTAAACGCATATAAGCACGCCGTTGAAGAAGAATACCGATTCTTCTCATTCGGGGACGCAATGTTCATCACAGATTTGGAGAAATAGTATGTCCTATCCCGTATGGTACGAACACATTCATACATGCGCCCAGACAGGAGCCAGACTCGGTAAAGTCCATACCCCTCACGGAACATTCATGACTCCTGCATTTATGCCTGTAGGAACTCAAGCTTCCGTTAAAGGTATGAGTCCTGAAGAAGTTTACGGTATGGGTGCTGGCATTATGCTCTCCAATACATATCACCTCTGGCTCAGACCCGGAAGTGATATTGTAGCCAAAGCAGGCGGCCTTCATAAATTCATGAACTGGAAAGGCGCTATCCTTACAGACAGCGGCGGATTCCAGGTTTTCTCCCTCGCAAAACCTAAAGATGTAAAAGAAGATGGTGTTAAATTCAGCTCTCATATTGACGGCAGAAAGTTATTCTTAACTCCTGAAATTTCAATGCAAGTACAAAATGACCTGGGTGCAGACATCATCATGGCTTTCGATGAGTGCTGCCCCTACCCTTGCGAACATTCATATGCTGACAGATCACAGGCAAAGACCACAAGATGGCTCGAGCGTTGTATCGAAGCTCACAAGAGACCTGATGAACAGGCTCTGTTTGGTATCATCCAGGGTTCTATGTATCCCGACCTTCGAAAGAAGAGTGCCGAATCCATTACTTCATTTGATCTTCCGGGTTTTGCTATCGGAGGAATCTCCGTCGGTGAACCTAAGAACCTGTTCCTAGACATGATCGATTGCACAGTTCCCCTCATGCCTGAAGATAAGCCGCGTTATCTTATGGGTGTCGGTACTCCTGATTATCTTATCGAAGGTGCCTGCAGAGGAGTTGATATGTTTGACTGCGTTCTTCCTACCAGAATGGGCAGACACGGAACTATTCTTACTGATTACGGTAAGAAGATCATTAGAGATAAAAAATTTGCTGAAGATTTCGGACCTATGGATCCTGAATGTAACTGCTATGCATGTACAAACTTCAGCAGCGCATATGTAAGACACCTTATCAAAGCAAATGAGATGTTCGGATTAAGGCTTTGCACTTACCACAACATCCACTTCCTCTTGGTTCTCATGGAGAGAATCCGTCAGGCTATTGCTGAAGACAGATTAGGTGATTTCAGAAAAGAATTCTACGAGCGTCTGGGATAATTAATTTCCGAGTTTCAGAGTTACTGCAGACAGATTTCCACACTTGAGCTGATTTTGGTCAGATATTCTTCTGATCATCATGTTCATCCATTCGCTGCAAGTATCTGAAACAAGCGCATCAGCGAGTATTCCTTCATCTGTCAGGAATCTATAGAAATTAGAAGTAGCGCAGACCAGTCTGTCATCAGATGACAAACGGAAATAACCGTTAGGAAGAATGCTTACAGTTCCGTTCCTGATGATCTTTGCGCAGACTTCTCCTCTTCTGAAACACTCAATTCCGTCGTTTACGGAACGGAGCAAAAGGTACTCAGAGTTCTCATCTAAACACTCGGTCATAACCGAATTCAGTTCAGAGATACTCTTTGCACCCTCTTCACTGTTTAAAATTTCAGAGAATAACAATGTCTGGCTTCTCGCACCTTCAGCCAAATGACTGCCATAAAATATAGCAACAGTCATATTGGGAATAAGCGTTAAATAGACTTCATCCAAAAAGTCTAATGAGTCTCCCCTATGCTTAAATGTGTAATACTCTATCAAACGAAGCTCCTCGTCATCTTAATGACAATTGCAGAATAGTTGTCCTGTCTGGGATTTCTTTTGGTTTTAACACCGTATTTTAAACTTCTGGCAATTCCTGATGCATTCTGGTCAAAGTGAATGTGGTTAACCAGTCTGTTCAAAGGGATTGAATCAGTAACACCGTCAGAACTGATGATCAGGATATCATTTTCCATAAGTCTTAAAGGCTTTGATGTCTTAAGAACATGACAATTATGGTTACCTACAAAATCAATCAAGCCCTTAGCCCTGGTATCTTTATAGGCATCAACGGTATCAATTCCGCCTTCTGCAAACTTCCTGATCATGAGAGTGATGTAATTCTGCTTATAGTTCAGAAGTGTCGCATGGTTATTTCTGATAAGGATAATATTACTGTCTCCGAGGCTGTAGAAATTCATGTAATCATCATATACATGAACCATAACAAGAGTTGCACCGGCGCCTAAATGATATTCCTCATAAACTTTATTGGAGATGTCTGTTATAACAGCAGCATTATCATCCTGGGCATCGAATTTGTACGGATAATTCTCAGTCAATGAATCAGTAACATATTTAGATACGACCTCACCATTAAGGAGTCCGCCCATTCCGTCAGAACAAGCTACAACAACTCCATTATCCTCAGCCTTATCCATTGGAGAAATATAAATCGAGTCTTCCTGATTGTCTCTTTTGCCGCGTTCATGAAAATAAGCAACATCACATACGAGCTTCAACTTATCCTTATGCTGCTTGGTATAAATATTAGTCTTTATCAGTGAATACAACAGGATAATTGAGAATGAAATAAAGGAAAAAGCAAATAATGCCAAAGCAACACAGATAGCTACAATAGAATCTTCTGGCAAAAGGCTAAAATCATACATAGCTTAATTCCGGAGCTTTCCTTTATGAATCGGTGTTTTCGCTGGTTACGTTATTAATTTTATCATTATCGTCAGAATAAGCACCATTTTCTGTGGCCGATTCTTTGACAAAACGTTCGATAAGGCGCCTTGTATAACTGTTTAAGAAATACTGAACCCACGAAATACAAAGAAATGAATAAAGGAAAACAAAGATCCCCAATGTCAGATAAGAAGCTGACATCAGCAAATAAAAAGGTACGGCAATATAGAAAACAAAAACAACTAAAGATACTCCAATGTTAGGAATGAACCGGATGAGCAATAACAGAAATGCATTCTTATAAATCTTAAAAAGGCTCAGATCTGTAGACACTATAAGCTGATAAACAAAATTCTGAATTAAAACTAAAGCAAACATCAGTATCACAAACAGCATTGCAAGGTATTTATTGAAATTAATATAAAAACTTACAGCTAACAGCGAGATGAAAGTAGCCAACAGTCCAATTATCATGGCACCAATCGATTTGCCGACATTATTCTTCAATCCGGATTTAAAATCGCTGAACAAAGAAACAGATGAACCATTTCTTATGTTCTTATACAGATTTGAAAAGCCCGCCTGAAAAGGTCCGATACAGATAAGACAGCTAGAAACCAATGCATTAATGAAGAAAATAATCAGGAGCATATACATCCAGTAAGAAGTGACATCGTCATCATTACGGAGGAGACTATCCCAATTAAATATTCTGCTGAAAACAAATACAAAAGATGAAGACAGAAAATAAGATAAAAGAATCGAAGGAATATTAAACAGAATAAACAGCACATTAGCTGCCATCAGCCTTACATTATTAGCCCAACCGTTTTTGAAAAAGCCGATAACTATATCTTTTTTGTTCCCGGAATTATCCATAAAAAGTTTTATTTAGTAACAATAGAATTGAGGCTATCTTCAAATAACTTCAAATGCTCTAATGCTCTGTCAGCAAGCGCATTATTCTTATCTTTCTTGGCAGTCTTACCCTTAAATCTGCCTTCAATCGGAGCAACAATTCCGAAATTGGCATTCATAGGCTGAAACTTCTTGATATGCGGATCGGATACATAAAGAGCCATTGAACCAATTACTGTGCATGCATCAGGTTCATATGAAGGCTCAATTCCAAGAGCTCTCTGGGCAGCATAGAATCCTGCCATAAATCCTGACGCTGTTGATTCAATATAACCCTCTACTCCAGTCATCTGACCTGCGAAGAATATATCCGGCTTTTCTCTAAGACTATAATGGGAAGACAGATACTTGGGTGAATTAAGGAATGTATTTCGATGCATTACGCCATATCTGGTATATTCAGCATTCTCAAGTCCCGGAATCATTCCAAATACTCTCTTCTGTTCAGGCCATTTAAGTCTTGTCTGAAAACCTACGAGATTATACATGGTCTTGGCACGGTCATCCTGCCTCAGCTGCAGACATGCATAAGGTTCAGCACCTGTCTTAGGATCAATTAAACCAACAGGCTTTAACGGACCAAATCTCATAGTATCAACGCCTCTTTGAGCCATAACCTCAATAGGCATACATCCTTCAAATACGATCTCACGATCGAAATTCTTAACCTCTGCCCTCTCAGCGTTAACAAGCTCTTCCCTGAATGCCAGATACTCTTCTTTGGTCATGGGACAATTAATATAATCGTCGCCACCCTTACCGTATCTGGAAGCTCTGAATGCTCGTGACATATCAATTGAATCGCCTGTTACGATAGGAGCAGCACTGTCAAAGAAATGAAGTCCTGATGTATCGCCAGTTACTCTGAGAATATCTTCAAAGAGATCACCTTCGGTGAGCGGACCGGTCGCAACGATAACTATACCTTCTTCAGGGATCTTCGGAACTTCAGCATTAATAACTTCAATCAAAGGATTGTTTCTGATGGATTCCGTTATGTAACCGGAGAATTCATCTCTGTCTACTGCTAATGCGCCACCGGCAGGAATACTCGCCCTATCAGCTGATTCCATGATCAATGAACCAAGACGTCTGAGTTCCTCTTTGAGAAGACCAATTGCATTCTCTCTAGATGCAGCCCTCAAAGAATTGCTGCAAACCAGTTCAGCAAAATTCTGAGAATGATGAGCCGGACTGTATTTAACCGGCTTCATTTCATAGAGCTTGACATGAACACCGGCTCTGGCGCAGACATTAGCTGCTTCTGAACCGGCAAGTCCTGCTCCGATAATGGTAACAGTAGGATTATTCTTCATCTTCGCTATTCTTATTCTTGGAAGAAGATTTGCTCTTCCTTACGTTTGATACACAGTCCTTATTTGAGCATCTGGGATAAGCCTTTTTACCAAAATGCTTGAGAACCATATAGCTGCCGCACTCAGGACAAACCTTACCATCGATAGGAAGATCCCATGAAATAAAATCACAATTAGGATCAGAGCCCTGCTTATCGCATGTATAGAAAGACTTGTTTCTATACTTCTTAGACTTATGTACGAGAAGTCCGGATCCGCACTTAGGGCATGTACCCTTAGCATATACAACAATATTCTTTGTATAGTTGCATTCAGGGAAATTGGCACAAGCAATAAACTTACCGTATCTGCCTTCTTTATATACGAGTTCACCACCGCACTGAGGGCATACTTCACCTGTCTTTTCAGGCTCGAAAGTAATCTTATCGATAGATTCCTGAGCTGCCTTAATCTGAGAGTTGAATTCAGGGTAGAATCTGTTGAGAATATCTTCCCATTCTTCCTTACCTTCTTCTACTTCATCCAATTTATTCTCCATATCGGCTGTAAAAGAAAGATCAACGATCTCGCTGAAGTTTTCAGAAAGCATATTGGTAACGATCTTACCAAGATCAGTTATCTGAAGAAGACGACCGTTCTTCTCAATGTACTTACGATCAAGGATAGTAGAAATCGTAGGTGCATAAGTAGAAGGTCTGCCGATTCCATATTCTTCCAGAGCCTTGATAAGTGTTGCTTCCGTATAATGCGGAGGCGGAGTTGTAAACTTCTGTAATGACTTAAGATCAAGGAGTTCGAGCTTAACACCATCTTCAAGCGGAGGAATTGCAGCCTTGCCATCCTGATCGTCATTTTTTGTTGTATCTTCAGCTATATCATCGTAAAGAACAAGGAAACCCTTGAATGTAATAGTCTCACCTGTTGCTCTGAACACTCTGTTATTGCATGATGCCTGGCATGTAACAGTATCCAGCTTGCAGGCTGTCATCTGAGTAGCAAGGAATCTGTCCCAAATAAGCTGATAAAGCTTGTACTGATCATTTGAAAGAGAAGATCTGATCTCTTTGGGATCGAGATCAAAATGAGTAGGTCTGATCGCTTCGTGAGCATCCTGTGCAGAATTCTTATTCTTATATTGTCTCTTAAAGTTTGCACAGTATTCACTGCCGAAACGTGCCTTGATCAATTCCTTAGCTGCAGCAACAGCCTCTTCAGAAATACGGACTGAGTCAGTTCTGATATAAGAAACAAGAGCTGTCTGTCCCTGTCCTGCGATTTCAACACCTTCGTAAAGCTGCTGGGCAATAGACATTGTCTTCTTAGATGAGAAACCAAGTCTCTTTGAAGCTTCCTGCTGCAAAGTGGATGTTGTAAACGGAGGATAAGGATTACGCTCCTTATTACCCTTCTTGATAGAATCTACGACAAGCGGACCACTGCCAACATCAGCAACTACCTTCTCAGCATCTTCAAGACACTTAAGGTCATCCTTCTTAACCTTGCCGGATGCATCGGAAACACCATAATAACCCAAAACAAATTTATCAGAGTTCTTACCGGGTGTTACTACAGCCTTAATGAGCCAATACTCTTCGGGTTTAAAATCATCGATCTCAGCGTCACGATCCATAACGATCTTAGTAGCTACAGACTGAACACGTCCTGCAGAAAGGCCCTTATGGATCTTTTTCCAAAGCAGAGGGCTCAATTCATATCCAACGAGTCTGTCTAAGATTCTTCTCGCCTGCTGAGCATTGGCAAGGTTCATATTAATAGTTCTCGGATTCTTAATAGCTTCCTGAACTGCAGACTTTGTGATCTCGTTAAAAGTAATTCTACACTTAGAATCCGGATCGATCTTCAACACCTTAGCAAGGTGCCATGCAATTGCTTCACCCTCGCGGTCAGGGTCGGTTGCAAGTAATATCTCGTCAGCATCTGCTGCCAAGAGTTTAAGATCTCTTACAACCTTCTCCTTTCCCTTCATTGTTATATACAGAGGCTTGAAGTTATTCTTAACGTCTACGCCTAAATTACCCGAAGGTAAATCTCTTATATGTCCTAAAGATGCTGAAATGATATAATCGTTTCCTAAGTATCTGCCGATTGTCTTAGACTTGGCAGGAGACTCAACGATGACAAGTTTCTTACCCATTTGATGGCTCCCTATATTTTTAATTAAAAATATATCATCATTATACAAATGTCAACGAATACTTGCCCTTCTCCTGACAAACTGTCCCATTAAGTTCCATATCTGTCAACAGTTTTGACAATTTATAAAAAGGTATCTGGATTGCGCTATTTATATCATCAGCACTTAACGGGTTTAATGTCAGCATATCTTTTATAAGCAGCTTCCACTTATCATCATCCAATTCTTCAGGCTTTTCCTTTGCAAGAGTTCTCAGCATATCTATTCCAACATCTTCAGTATCTGTTTCTGTTTTATCATCGAAATAGATATCTTCTTTATTTCCCATAGTCATCCGCTTATACATCAGAGCCTGGGAAATACTGTCTACTACTGAATCTGTGCTGACCAGAACGTTGCAACCGTCTTCCAACAGTTTTAAACCGCCCTTAGCATTCTCATAATAGATGTTATTTGGCAGAACGAATATCTCTTTGCCCTGATTAGCTGCAAAAGACGCTGTATGTAATGTTCCTGAACATGAACCTGCCTCCATAATGAGAGTACAATCTGTTAATCCAGCAATTAAACGGTTCCTGGATGGAAAATACTGCCTCAGTGGCTGTTGTCCGGGAGGCATTTCAGATAGAATGAGTCCGCCCTGCTTAATCGTGTTATACAAATCCTTGTTATCAGGAGGATATATGTTATCGACTCCGCCTGCAAGAATAGCTATTGTGCCGCCGGCAGTTTTTACTGATGCCAGATGTGCCTGCCTGTCAATTCCTCGTGCCATGCCTGAAACTGTTGTTATTCCTTTATTTCCGAGTTCGCTGCAAAACTTTTCGGTAGCATATAACGCATACTTACTCGGATTTCTTGATCCGACAACAGCTATAGATCCCTTCAATACCATCTGATCGAGCAAAGAATAATTACCACTGAAATAGAATACCTTTGGCATTCCTGTCTGCACTTTCCAATTGTACGGATAGTTGTCGTCTTCACATGACACAACGGATATTCCATTGGTATCAGCTATTTTCTTGTACTCATTAGCAATCGTTTGGATCTTGGAGTAAGAATCTATAAGCTGATTGATCCTGGTTGTCGTCTCATCACTTAATTCGCAACTTCCGCCAACAATTCTTTTGAGCTGTTCCATATCGGCGAGTTCTCTGTAACTTCCGATAGCTTTGCTGCAGATCAGCTCATTAATTGTTTTGTAGTTGATCTCAGTATTAAGTCTTACTGCCGAATAAAAGAAATCCTTAAAATGGTCTACTGTCTCATTCATATCAATGCTCCTTTCACTCTGAATAAAGATGCTTCCGATATATCATCGACCGATACATCATCTGTTTCATTTAAATCTGCTATTGTTCTGGCTACTCTTAATGCCCTGGTAAATCCACGTGCAGAGAAGAATTCCTTTTCCGCCATCTCAGATGCGTACATAATTACCTTGTCAGGAATCCTCATCAGATCTTTAATGTCTTCATCCGGAAATGTTCCGTTGAGAAATCCATTACCATAACGTTCATGCTGTATCTGCCAGCAGGTTTCTACTCTTTTGCGGTATTCAAGACTCTCACTATCTGAGTCTCCAATATAAATTGACGCCATATCGTTTCCGGATATAGATCTCATCTCACTGAAAATATCTATTCTCTCCAGAAAAGGACCGCTGATCCTGGATTGATACTTTCTTATTTGGCTTTCTGAACATCTGCACTTACTTCCTCTCTCATACATCTGTCCGCATTTACAGGGATTACCGGTACCCAGGAAAATGAAATTACAATCGAAAGAATAGAGTTCACCCTTTTTAACAAGGTTTACCTTACGTTCTTCCAGAGGTTTTCTCAGAAAATCCAGCACTTCTGATTTATATAGTGGGAGTTCATCTGCGAAGAGAATCCCATGATTTGCCAGTGCGAGTTCTCCAGGTGTCAGGCTCATAGAATTACCTAAGAGTTTTCCGACAGTAACACTGGGCTCTACGATCCTTACCGGTCTTTCTTCACTTATCCTTGCTGCTTCGCCTTCAACCAATTCGGATAAAGAATAGACATCAGACAATTCATTTCTGCTAAGCGGAGGCATTATTCCTGACAGGATCTTCCCGGCCATAGTTTTCCCACTGCCTGGACTTCCCATAAGTAAAATGTTATGAAATCCTGCTGCACTGATCAGTAGAGCGCGTTTTGCCTTTTCCTGTCCCTTGAGCATGGAGATATCGAGCATCTGACTGATCTCAGAACTTCTTTCATAATCAAAACCTGTCTCTGTATATTTATTCTCATCGAAAATACTGACAAGATCAGATAAGTTTTTAATTCCCATACCGCGAAAATCAGCTACTCCGGCACTTCCTGATTCATTATTTGGAATTACTCTATAATCAAAATCCATATCACGGACAGTTTTAAGTCTTAAACATGCTCCGGGTGTTCCCTTTACTTCACCACTAAGTGTTAATTCACCTTCTGCATATATCTTTACTTCAGGCGGCAGATATAACTGGCCGGAAGCAAACAGAATGCCCATAGCCATCGGCAGATCAAATGCTGAACCTGCCTTTTTCATATATGCAGGACTGATACCGACAGTAATGTGACCTTTGGGCATATTAAATCCACAGGATTTAAATGCTGATTTAAGTCTTCCCTGGGATTCTCTTATCGATGAATCACATAAACCAATTACTGAAAACGACGGTATGCCGGGTGAAATAGAAACTTCAATTAATGAAACGGTAGTATCAGTACCGGAAGCAAAACAGGAATACAAAGTAGCAACGTTGGGTTTTGAAGCCATAAATAAACCTCCTTTCAAAAACAGAATAGACTGTTGAAATGAGGATTATCAGTGCAAAAACATCGCACGAAACCTGCAAGAAAAGTAGCAAAATTCAGAACAAAAACTCCCAAAACCGACGCAAAAGTACAAAAACCAACAAAGGCAGGGCCAAAAGTATCCGAAAAACCAACAAACACCCTACAAAGTATTATTTTTAGATGTGCTAAAATAGTGGAGCAAATAACAGATTAATGAGGTATATATATGAAGCTTGGTATCGTAGGACTTCCTAATGTCGGTAAGAGTACGCTTTTCAATGCAATCACAAGAGCCGGTGCGGAAGCAGCAAACTATCCTTTCTGTACAATTGAACCTAATGTTGGTGTTGTATCTGTACCTGATTACAGATTAGACAAACTCGCTGAGATCTATAATCCTGAGAAATATACACCTGCAGTTGTTGAGTTCGTTGATATTGCAGGTCTTGTTGCAGGAGCTTCCAAGGGTGAAGGTTTAGGAAACAAGTTCCTCTCAAACATCAGAGAGTGCGATGCTATCGTTCACGTTGTAAGATGCTTTGACGATCCTGATGTAGTACATGTAAATGGTCACGCTGATCCTGCCGGAGATATCGCAACTATTGATGTTGAGCTTATCCTTTCCGATTTAGAGATCATGGAAAAGAGAATCGACCGCACAAAGAAGATGATGAAAGGCGGAGACAAAGCTTTCGCAAAAGAACTCGCAGTATATGAGAGAATTTACGATTGTCTCGCTGAAGGCAAATCTGCCAGAACACTCGAATTCGAAGACGACGAGCAGGAATATTTAAGAGAATTACAGCTTATTTCTATGAAGCCTGTCCTCTACTGCGCAAATATCGCTGAAGACGATATAAAGAAAGAGAGCATTCCTTATGTTGATGTTGTTAAGGAAATAGCTGAAAAAGAAGGTTCAGGCGTTGTTGTTATTTCTGCAAAGATTGAAGAAGAATTAGGCGAACTCGCACCTGAAGACCGTGAGATGTTCCTCGAAGATCTCGGAATTGAGAGTGCAGGTCTCGATAAGATGATCAATGCTTCTTATACTCTTTTGGGTCTTATCTCTTTCCTTACAGCTGGTCCAAAAGAAGTTCGTGCATGGACAATCAAGAACGGCACCAAAGCTCCCCAGGCTGCTGGAAAGATCCACTCGGACTTTGAGAGAGGCTTTATCAGAGCAGAAGTTGTTGCTTACGACGACCTTATTGCATGTGGTACTTATAATGCAGCAAAAGAAAAGGGGCTCGTAAGATCAGAAGGAAAAGAATACGTCATGAAAGATGGCGACGTAGTAGTATTCAGATTCAACGTTTAAACAAAATTACAATTTAACTCAATACCAACCCGTGAAGATATCAATCTTTGCGGGTTGTATTTTCGAATTTTCTAACAAAGCTAAGAAGACAGGTTTCAACACCACTCAAAATGAGTGCAGCACCAGTAAATACGATTACATTAACGGTTCCCTTAAATGCATTACAGATCAGTGCAATACCGCATACGATCAGGGCAAGTGCCAGAATGAGTAACACCCACGAATTAATATCTTTCGAATTGAACATGAAAATCTCACGGCGGGCTTTTACGATACCGTCGATCATGAAGAATAAACCGACAAACGCGGAAAGGAACTGAAATACCATATTAGGTTTAAGAATAAAGACTATTCCTATAGCTATAATTACAATCGAATATACGAGCACGATTTCCGCACCGGCAGCCTTACCGTAGTTCTCCTGTTTAAATTGATTAATTGAAATAATGTAACCGATAATTTCTGAAATTCCGGCAACAAACAGAACGACTCCAAAAAGGATACCTATTACACCTGATGCCATTTCAGGATAAAGAATAAAGAACACACCGGCAAGAATGGCAAATATGCCACCGATGTAAGAAGGAATTCTTCTTGTAGTTCTTGAATTCATCTTTTTATCCTCAAATCAGTATCCAGGTTTAATTATAGTAAAAACAAAATCCTTACCGCGTGCAATAAATTCACGGCAATAATTATATGGCTTAATAACATATCCGGAATTAATAGCTTCAACACCTACAGATTCTATACCAAACATATGACTGTCGTAAACGGATCTGGACACATGGAATCCGGTGGTAACAACAACAGCAGAACTAATATTAAACTCTTTTACTGCTCTCATCATTGACTCATAGGTAGAAAGTCCCAGAGGATCACATACGATATCAGATTCATTAATGCCTTCATCAATGAGGAAAGCTGCCATTGCTCCAGTCTCATCGTATTTTTCCGGATCTAAACTGTCACCTGTTACCAGGATATAATCAGCACAGCCCGTCTTAAAAACAGATGCCGCTGTACGTAGTCTGTCTGCGAGCATAGGGCTCGGACCGGAATCCCATACGGCACAGCCTAAAACAATTACTGCATCGTAATGATCTGAAGATACTTCTGACTGTTCAAATGCTTCCAATGAAAAAACATCTGACTTGTTATTATTAATCATGCAGATATTGATAATGCCAAGAAATAAAACTCCGATTATTCCCAGCGTAAGAAATACAAGAACGGTTTTCTTAATTACATTCTTAATTTTGCTGTCAGTCTTTTTTCTCATCTTCAATCTTATTTTCAGCCTTTTTAGAAGCTTCAACTATTGATCTTGTCATGAAGAAAATCAAACCTACCGTAAAAAGGAAAACAAACAGAATCGTTATATTGGAAATAACAACAAAAACAACAGGAAGCTGTTTCATTATCAGTGTAAATACCAAAACCAATACAGAACCGCTAACATAAACACCGCAAGATGCTCTGAAGAAATTCAGATATTTGCTGCCCTTCAAAGGTCCCTTACCAATGAGAAGGAACGTAAGAATTGCCAGAGCAAATACTAGAAAGGCAATCGCGGTAATAGTAGCTGTCATATCCTGATTCCTCTCTCGTGGAGCTGCTCCCTGATAAGTGTTTCAACTTTATCCCGGAGGTCTTCGAGACTCCATGAATTATCAATAGAATAATCACCCAACTCACAATATTCGTCATCAGTCATCTGTACGGCGATTCTTCTTTCAGCCTCTTCCTTATCCATACCGCGCTTCTGCAAACGGGCAAGTCTTACATCCTTATCGCATGTAACAACCCATATCTGATTGCACAGTTCACGGAATTTATTTACGGGGATCGGAACATCCAAAACAACACATTTCGAACCCTTCTCCTTCTCTTTCTCAAGAGTGTCGATAATCTGCTCGAAAACATGTCTGTGAATAATGGTGCTCAAATCATCGAGTTTTTTCTTATCACCGAAAGCAATATCAGACATAACACGTCTGTTAAGTGCTCCATTAGAAGAAACAACCTTTTTACCAAAAGCTTCAGCGATCTCAGGCATTGCCCTGCCGCCCGGACCTGTAACAGATCTGGAGATCTCATCAGCATCTAAAACTAATAAACCCTTATCAGCAAGAATGCCGCTGACAGTACTTTTTCCGCTTCCAATTCCACCTGTAACACCTAATACAAACATTACTTTGCTTCCAGCCAATCCTTTCCGAATCCAACCTCTGCAAGAAGCGGCACGCTTAATTTAGCTGCAGCTTCCATCTCGCTCTTGAGAATTTCAGCGCAGAGATCCTTATCTTCAATATTGCATTCACAAATAAGTTCATCATGAACCTGCATGACGAGTTTTGCAGAAGGCAGACGCTCTTCCAAAGCTTTGGATACACGGTTCATTGCAATCTTTATAATGTCAGCAGCTGTACCCTGGATAGGAGTATTCATTGCTGCTCTATAACCGAAGTTCTTAATATTTCTGTTCTGGCTCTTAAGTTCATTAAGGATTCTCTTACGGCCATACATAGTAACTGCATAACCCTTCTCCTCTCCTGATTTCTTCAATGAATCAAGATAAGAAGTGATACCCGGGAACTGATTGTTGTATTCCTTAATAAGCTCAGCAGCTTCCTTATATCCGATACCGAGATCTGTGGCCAGACCATATTCACTAATACCGTAGATGATGCTGAAGTTTACAGTTTTCGCTGTGGCTCTCATCTTATGAGTAACCATTTCTTCAGAAACACCGAATACCTTTGCTGCAGTTCTCTTATGAATGTCTTCGCCTTCCCTGAACGCGGAGCACATGATCTCATCGCCGCTTAATGCAGCCAGGAGACGAAGCTCGATCTGAGAATAGTCAGCATCAACCAGGATTTTACCTTCTTCTGCAGTAAAAGCTTCACGAAGTCTTGAACCTTCTTCTGTTCTTACAGGAATATTTTGAAGATTAGGCTCTGTTGACGAGAGTCTTCCCGTATTAGTCATTGCCTGTGTAAATGTCGTATGAATACGTGAATCAGACTTGATCGAACGTGCGAGGCCAGACGCATAAGTGGAATCGAGTTTAGATATCTCCCGATACTTGATAATGTAATCAATTGCAGGAGAATAATGTCTCAATCTGTTGAGTTCATCGATGCCTGTAGAGAAATCGCCGCTCTTACCTTTCTTACCGGAAGGAAGATTAAGATATTTCTCACCATATAAAACATCAGCCAACTGCTTGGGTGAAGAGATATTAAACTCTGTTCCGCACTCGTCGTAAATATGAGCACTGATATCTTCCAGACGCTTTGTATACTCACTATGGAGCTCGGCAAGGCGCTCACCTGAAACATGCATTCCGTTACGCTCGATCTTATCAAGAGTAATTACGAGCGGGAATTCAATATCATACAAAAGATTCTTAAGGTCATTATCCTTTTCGATCGTGTCAGATAAAACCTTGGCGATAGCAACATCAACCAGGAGTTTTTCAGCACACTCCTGAACCTTTGATGAACCATCATCTTCAACGATTTCTTCAAACAGTGATAGCTGCTTTGCAGGGCCCCTCTTATCCTCAACAGGATAAGCAGAGAGCATAACACTCTCATATAATCTCTGGAGATCAGGCTTACCGGAAAGAATATTCAAAACATATCCGGCAATCTCCACATCGAAAACAGAATCAACTGACTTAAGAGGTTCCTTGATAAGTTTTGATCTGTCTTTGTACTGATAAGAAACAGGTAAAACTTTCTTACCTTCAGTAAGAGAATTAAATTCCTCAGGACTTAAAACATAAGCGGTTTTGCTGTTCCAATCGAGCAACACAACTTTATTTCCCGAAGGAATATCAACAAAATCAACACCACAATTAAGGCTATCGAAATCAACAGACGAAGGGACCTCATACTTAACAGCTAAACCATTTTTAAGCACGGTTTCAACTTCTGAAGAAACTGCACTGATGCTCTCATCTACTTCTACAGGAGCTTCAAAACCTGCAGGCTTAACATTCTCGAGATCAAGTTTCTTAAGAAGAGATTTTAATGCCAAACGGTTAAGAGCACCTGACATAGCAGGAAGATCTCTTGTTGATGAAGGATAAACAGCATCATCTGCCGTATATTCAACAGGTGATTCTCTGTCGATGGTACAAAGCTTGATATTAAGTGCAAGTAAATCAACTGATGCCTTAACTCTCTCACTCAATGCAGGGGATAACTTATCCGCATTAGCAATTACGTTATCACAAGAACCATAGTCTGCGATAAGTTTAAATGCGGTCTTCTCTCCTACCTTCTCAACACCTTTGATGTTGTCGGAGTTATCACCCATAAGAGCCTTAACCTGAACGAAAACTTCAGGTTTAACACCATAAGTTTCCTCGAACAGTGCTCTGTCATATAAAACACGGGGTTCTTTACCTTTACCAGACTGCGGCATGATTACTGACACCTTATCTGAAATGAGCTGGAAATCATCGTGGTCACCACTAAAGATATATACTTCCATTCCCTTTTCTTCGCCTTGCTTTGACAAGGTTCCGATAAGATCATCTGCTTCATAACCAGCGAGTTCCATACGGCAAATACCGTAGAGATCAAGGAGATTTTTAACTACAGGCATCTGGGCAGCGAGATCATCAGGCATACCCTTGCGGTTGGCCTTATACTCAGTGCTCATCTTATGTCTGAATGTAGGTTCTCTCCTGTCAAAAAGAACACACATGTGATCAGGATTGTATTCCTTCATGACACCAAGGACAGAATTGAAAAATCCGTTTACTGCACCTGTTGGTGTTCCATCAGGAGCAGTCATCGGAGCTCTGCCGATAACGGCATAGTAAGCTCTGTTCATGATTGAATTTCCGTCTACAAGAAGGAGCCTGCTCATTGTGTTTCCCCTTATTTCTTCTTATTCTCGTCTTCGATTTCCTGAGCTCTTACAGAATGAGCTGTGCTGATCATGAGCTTGATTCTGTTGAGCTGGTTAGCTTCAGATGCACCAGGGTCATAGTCGATAGGAACGATGTTGGAATTAGGATATTGTCTTCTGAGTTCCTTGATCATTCCCTTACCTGTTACATGGTTAGGAAGACATGCGAAAGGCTGTGCACAGATTATATTCGGTACACCATCCTGAATGAGTTCGATCATTTCAGCTGTAAGGAACCATCCCTCACCGCAGGAGTTACCGCAGCTCAATACTGAAGATGACTTTTCTGCGAGTTCCTGGATTCTCTCAGTCAGCATGAACTTACCATTAGTCTTCTTGAACTCTTTGTTGATAGGCTTTCGAAGTGACTCAAGGAAAGTAATGGCCATATTCATAATGTGACTGGTCTTCTTGCTCTTACCAAGATTCTGAGCCTGCCAGATAGGGTTATAAGCGCAATAGAGGAAGAAGTCCAAAACGCCCGGCAATACAGCCTCACAACCTTCTGCCTCGATAACATCAATTGCGTTGTTATTTGCATCAGGCTGGAACTTAACGAGGATCTCACCAACAAGACCTACACGAGGTTTTCTCGGAATATCAGCAAGAGGCAGAGCATCAAACTTTGCAACTGCAAACTTAACGAATTCCTTGTACTTAGTAATAACAGGAACATTATCAAGGTCAACGCCGATAGAGAGCAAGCAGTCTCTGATCTCTTTCTTCTGCTCGATCGATTTTGAGAAATAACTGTTAGGCATAACAACATCGTATCTCTCTGTCAGATCATCATTCATCAACTTAGGGTTAAATAATCTTCTGCCGATTCTGTTGATGTATGAATACAAAGCATTTGCAGATCCTTCAACCTTCTCATAAGGTCTTACTCTCAAGAGTAATGTTGAGAGCATATCGCCTGCACACAAAGCCTTAACGGCATCGAGAATAAATGAAACAGAGTATTCAAAGCCTTCGTTCTTCTCAAATCTCTGAGCAGAAATAGTGATTACAGGAATCTGGGGATAACCGGCTTCCTTCAATGCCTTTCTTAAGAAAGCAACGTAGTTAGTTGCACGGCATCCACCACCTGTCTGTGTGATTGCGAGCGTTGTGTTATCAGGATCTATCTCGCCGCTTAAAATAGCATTGATCATCTGACCGATAACAATGATCGTCGGGAAACAAGCATCGTTATTAACATACTTAAGACCACACTCGATATCTTCCCTTGTAGCCTGCTTCAGGAGCTTTAACTTATATCCATGCTTGTGGAAAACAGACTCTACGAGCTCGAACTGGATAGGAGCCATCTGAGGAGCAAGGATAGTGTGATTCTTCTTATGTTCCTTAGTGAACTCAACTCTATGCATCGTATAAGGTGCATCTTCAGAATCAGCATACATAACTGTGCTCTTCTGACCGTTTGCTTCGAGTTCTAATCTCTCGTTCATTGCTACAACAAGAGATCTCATTCTGATTCTAGCCGCACCGAGGTTACTTACCTCATCGATCTTAAGGAGTGTATAAAGCTTACCGGAGGACTCAAGGATCTCCTGTACCTGATCAGATGTAACAGCATCAAGTCCGCATCCGAAGCTTGTAAGCTGAACGAGTTCCAGATCAGGTCTTGTAATTACGAAAGCAGCTGCCTCATAAAGTCTTGTGTGATACATCCACTGGTCAATAACTCTGATAGGACGCTTCAACACACCAGGCTTTGCAACAGCATCTTCAGTAAGAACTGCAAGCCCCAAAGAGTTGATCATCTCAGGAATACCGTGGTTGATCTCAGGATCGCAGTGATAAGGTCTGCCTGCGAGGACAATACCTTTAAGACCCTTTTCTTCCATCTCTTTTAAGATCTCGACACCCTTTTGTCTGATGTCTTCCTTGTACTTGTAATACTCCTCTGCGCCTGCCTCTACTGCAGCCTTTGCTTCTTCAGCAGAAACACCGAGATAGTTGAAAATCTCAGTTAAATGCAGAGCAACATTATCAAGATTATCAAGCGGCATAAACGGATTTAAGTACTTGATATTCTTCTCTGTGAGGTTTTCAACGTTATTACGTATTACCTCAGGATATGAGCATACAATCGGACAGTTATAGTGGTTATTTGAATTCTGGTTCTCGATATTCTCATAAGGAACATCAGGATAGAAGATCGTTTTGATTCCTCTGGAGATGAGATTCTCAATATGACCGTGAGCAAGTTTTGCTGGATAGCATACAGACTCAGACGGAATAGTCTCCATACCGCCTTCATAGATCTTATGTGAGGATCTCGCTGAAATAAGAACTCTGAATCCGAGCTTTGTAAGTACAGTAAACCAGAAAGGATAATTCTCATACTGGTTAAGAACTCTGGGAATACCAATCTCACCACGGGGAGCTTCCTCGATCTTCAGAGGCTTATAATACTTGAAAGTTCTGGAATACTTATATTCAAAGAGGTTAGGAAGCTTCTCCTTATTCTTAACAGGAGCACGGTCAAGAGCCAGGTCCTCACCTCTCTCGCAACGGTTACCGGATACGAACTTGGTACCATTGGAGAATGTAGCAATAGTAAGACGGCAGTGGTTTGTACAACCCTGGCACTGTGTATTCTCTGTATCCATCTGGAATGAATCGAGTTCATCCTTACCGAGAACATTGGATTTTGATCCGTCCTTTGCTCTCTTCTGGGCAATAAGAGCAGCACCAAAAGCACCCATCAAACCGGCAACATTAGGTCTGATAACATCTCTACCTGATACGAGCTCAAAACATCTCAAAATAGCATCGTTGAGGAATGTACCGCCCTGAACGACAATATTCTTACCGAGCTGTTCAGTATCACGGATCTTAATAACTTTATAAAGCGCATTTCTGACAACAGAATAAGAGAGACCTGCAGAGATATCTCCTACAGAAGCTCCTTCCTTCTGTGCCTGCTTAACCTTTGAGTTCATGAATACGGTACAACGTGTTCCGAGATCAACAGGCTTTGTTGAGCTCAAAGCAGCTTCAGCGAACTCAGGTGTTGTAAGACCCAATGTCTGTGCAAATGTCTGGATAAATGAACCGCATCCTGAAGAGCATGCCTCATTGAGCATGATCGAATCGATAACACCGTTCCTGATCTTCATGCACTTCATATCCTGTCCACCGATATCGATAATGAAATCAACATCAGGACAGAAGAATTTTGCAGACTGGAAGTGAGCCATTGTCTCTATCTCACCGATATCAACGTTTAGAGCAGCTCTGATAATGTTCTCACCATAACCTGTAACGCAAGAATGAGCGATATAGCAATCTTCAGGCATCTTGGAATAGATGTCCTTCATAATGTTTACCGCACTCATAACAGGGTTACCCTTGTTACTTGCATAGTATGTGTAGCAGAGTTCACCCTTGTTATTCATGACTACAGCTTTTGTAGTTGTAGAACCTGCATCGATACCAAGGAAGAGTCCGCCATGCTGATCCTTAAAATCAATGACAGGAATCTGATCCTTTTTATGTCTCTCATCGAAAGCTTTCTTATCTTCTTCACTAGTGAAAATAGGATCGATTCTGATAATGTCAGGTACGAATCCTTCTCTATTCTTAAGCTTTACGAGAAGGTCTGATAAAGCGATAGGATTCTTACCATCAGCAGACAGAGCAGCGCCCAAAGCTACATAAATTTGTGCTTCTTCAGGCATCCAGAAAGAATCGACCTTACCTTCCAATGTTCTCTCAAATGCATTTCTGAGCTCTGAGTTGAAGAACAAAGGACCGCCAAGGAATGTAACATTACCCTTGATAGGTCTTCCGCATGCGAGACCGGAAATAGTCTGGTTAACAACGGACTGATAAATAGAAGCAGCGAGATCTTCTTTAGCAGCACCTTCATTGATAAGGGGCTGGAGATCTGACTTCGCGAAAACTCCGCAACGGCTGGCAATTGTATAAAGTGATCTGTAATCTTTAGCAAAGTTATTCAGACCATCAGCATCTGTCTGGAGAAGTGATGCCATCTGGTCGATGAATGAACCAGTACCACCTGCGCAGGTACCATTCATACGCTGCTCAAGAACAGGATGCATATATGTAATCTTTGCATCCTCACCACCCAATTCGATAATTACATCTGTCTCAGGATGATATGTCTTGATTGCCTTAGTCTCAGCCATAACTTCCTGTGTAAACTTAAATCCAAGCCAGTTAGCTACAGAGAGTCCGCCTGATCCGGTAATAACAACATCTACACTGATTCCCGGAAATTTCTTATTAAGGTCTTCGAATAAATCATTCAGAAGTCCCGAAACATCTGAATGGTGTCTCTGATAGTCGCTGTGAATGATCTTCTCACCATCGAGAAGAACCACTTTAATTGTTGTAGATCCGATATCAAGACCGAGCTTGTATACCTTGTCCATCACATTCCTCCAAGTTAATTGTCTCTAGTAGGCTTAGGTGTGCCCTTAGGCTGTACTGATTTGTTAACTACAGGATAAGCCTGATCTCTGTAGTTTTTAGTTGAAGCCGATGATTTACGGCTCTTTGTCGTTTTCTTACGTGCAGGAATAGAACCGAACAACTTAAAGGACTTATCCTTAAGATCCTTAAGCCAGTTCATCTGTTCGCTTCTGAGCATTTCCTTGAAATCTCTGCTGTCGAGGCTCTGCTTAAACTCCTGATTCAATCTGACGCGCAAAAGCTCATCAGGTATACCGAGAGATAAGTCAAACGGCTTACCAAATGAATCAAATACTTCGAGCTGCAGAGATTCACATACTTTTCTGCAATTCTCCTCATAGAGTTCAACTGAACATTTAATGCCAAGCTGAGTCATAAGACCTGTAAAATTCAGGTTAATGTAAGGAAGATTGCTGGAAAATATAAGATGAAGGCAGATAAGCTTCATGTAAGACTCAAGGCAGATACAATCCTGGTCACAGATAAGTGACAACTGACCATCAGAAGTCATCTTAGAGATATCAGCCTTCTCGTTCTCAAAACCATTTGCCCACAGGAAATACAGTTCTCTGTATACTTCCCTCTTAAAGCTCTCAAAATCACGGGTCAATGGCTCAGCCAAGACCTTATTTCCGAAATTAAAGATATATTGCATATAAGATACTTCAAGGTGACTCGGAACCGAGAAATACTTGAAGTAAGCAGCTACATCACGGCTGTTATAAATATATTTACGCAAATAGACTCTCCTGTCCGCATAATAATTCAGGATGAATTATAGCATAAATACCCTAATATACTTATTAAAAATAAAAGAGATATTGGGCAAAACAAAATCAATCGATAGAAATGTCCCGAAAAAGCTGAAAATCAGCAATTCCGGGACAGATTTTAACGATTTAACTAATTAAGCAGCTGCTACAGGTGCTGCTACACCACCGATTACTCCGGCAGCACCAAGAATAAGTACTAAAACGCCGAGAATAATACGATACCAACCAAAGCATGTAAAAGAATGCTTCTTAATGAATGCCATGAGTCTGTTGATTATAAGCAAACTGACTCCAAAAGCAGTAATCATGCCGACAACGAGAAGTCCAATTTCATGACCTGATACATCACCATCAAACTTAAGGATCTTAAGAAGGCTTGCACCGAACATTACAGGAATAGCAAGGAAGAATGTAAACTTCGCTGCTGCATCTCTTTTAATGCCGATACCAATTGAACCTACGATAGTAGAACCTGATCTGGATGCACCGGGGAAAATAGCTGCAAAGAGCTGGAATAGGCCAACTGCCAGTGCGTGGCCCCAGTTAAGCTGATTTACAGTCTTAACAGACGGTTCGCTGTTCTTCTTTATCTTCTCAACAACGATGAAAGCAACACCAAATACTATAAGAGAAATAGCTACAACAACGTAGTTATAAAGGTGCTCATCGAGCCAGTCGTCAAAAAGAACACCGACAATTGCTGCAGGAACGCATGCAAGAGCAATCTTAAGCCACATAATGATCTTATCTTTCATGATATAGCTGCCGATACCTTCTTTCGCGAAGGGGTGATCATTATTCTTCTTGCCAAACGGCCAGATTTCTTTCCAGAAAATTACTATAACCGCCATAATCGCACCTAACTGGATAACAACAAGGTACAGATCATAGAATTCAGGTGATACATTCAGTTTCAAAAATTCGTTTAATATGATCATGTGACCGGTAGAACTGATAGGAAGCCATTCAGTTATACCCTCAACGACACCGAAAATGAACGCTACAAAATAATCCCAAATCATTATTTAATTCTCCTTTTCCTAAAACCCAACAATCATAACACATTTATCATTCTGTTAAAGGCGCAAACTACGGCACGAACGGAAGATTTAGTGACAGAGCTCGATACACCTGCACCAATGTAAGTCTGCTTATTCTTTTTATTTGCGATCTCGATATATGTAATAGCTGCAGAATCTGAACCAGACTTCATAGCGTGCTCTGAATAGTTCGAAATCGAGAACGGTATATCCGTATATTCACAGAAAGCACTGACGAAAGCATCGAGAAGACCGTTACCCTGCCCTTTGATGGTAACTTCTTTACCATGGTCAGTTATAAGTGCAGTAACAGTAGATACCTGGTCGCTGTCCTGTTGTTCTGAGAAGTTCTTCAGGCCATAAGGCTCAAGGACATTGATGTATTTATCATCGAACAGATCGAAAATCTGCTGGGGCGTGAGCTCATTCTCAATTCCGTTAGCCTCAGTTGCTGCTTTAACAACAGGCAGGAAGTCTCTCTGGAACGCCTTCGGGAGCTGAACACCGAAATAAGTCTCCATAACATAGGCGATTCCGCCTCTGCCGGACTGGGAATTGATTCTGATAATCGGCTCATATTCACGTCCGACATCTTTAGGATCAATGGGAAGATACGGAACAGCCCAAATGCTCTCGCCTCGTTCTTCCATCTTCTTTCTGCCCTTGTTAATCGCATCCTGATGAGAACCTGAAAATGCAGTAAATACGAGTTTACCGGCCCACGGATGTCTGGGTTCAACCTTCATTCCGGTGAGTTCTTCGTAAATATCAATAGTTTTATTTATGTTCGAGAAATCAAGACCGGGATTTATACCGAGCATCATCATGTTTATAGCGAGTGTGATGATATCAACATTTCCGGTTCTCTCACCGTTTCCAAATAATGTACCTTCTACTCTGTCTGCTCCGGCCAAAAGGCCGAATTCAGACGTGGCAACGGCAGTTCCTCTGTCATTATGTGTATGAAGAGAAACAATTATTGAATCTCTCCACTTGGTATGCTCACAGAAATATTCAATCTGGTCGGCATATACATTAGCTGTCTGATACTCAACCGTTTCGGGAAGGTTGATTATTACCTTCTTATCAGGAGTAGGTTTCCAACAATCTAAAACGCTGTCACAAATCTTAACTGCGAAATCCAGCTCTGTATCAGAGAAAGCTTCAGGAGAGTATTCGAGGATAAAATTAGTACCACTCTTATCCTCATTTATTCTGTCAATGATCATTTTCGCACCATCGACAGCAAGATTGATGCATTCATCACATGAAAAACCGAAAACTACATCTCTATGGAGAGTACTGGTTGCATTATAGAGATGGATAATAACATTAGGTGCACCGGATACGGCTTCCATTGTCTTATCAATGATATGACTTCTAGATTGGGTTAATACCTGAATGGCTACATCGTCAGGAATGAGATTGTTATCTATCAAATGCCTGCAGAAGTTATAATCCGTCTCAGAAGCAGCCGGGAAACCGATTTCGATTTCCTTGAAGCCTATAGAACATAAATATTCGAAGAATTCAACCTTTTCTTCAAGCGTCATCGGTACTTCCAACGCCTGATTTCCGTCTCGTAAGTCAACAGAACACCAGATAGGAGCCTTCGTAATCTGACGGCTCGGCCACTTACGTCCGGGCAGATCAACTGTCGGATGAGCTTTATATCTTTGGTAATTCATGTCTGGCATAAACTCTCCTCCACCCTAATATGCTCATTCAAGTTCATTTACCAAATCTCTGAACATGTCGCCTCTATGCTCAAAGTGTCTGAAATGGTCATAAGAAGTACCTATGGAAGACATAATAACAATCTCTCCGGGTTTTGCCCACTCTCTTGCCTTATTGATGGCTTCCTTATAAGCATTTACAACATTATCGCGTGTCTTCGGGAACTCATAGACGTCGCCTTCTTTATCAGGAATCCTGTAAATCTCATACTGTCGTCCGTGAGCTTCTTTCGCGATGATATCAGTGACAAGATCAGCATTAGAACCATAAATGATGATTCTGTCACAGACATTAAGGATTGCATCACCAAGTTTTGCGTAAAGACACTTCTTATCGGCACCGCCGCAGATGAGAACGCCTTTTTCATTTCTGGCGGCCAAAGCATTCATAGTATTAAGTGAACGGTTCGGCGAAGTATCGATTGATGAGTTATACCACCTAACGCCGTCAAGTTCTCTGATGAACTCGATTCTATGTGGAACACCCTTAAATGTCTTTGCTACATAAGCAATATCTTCCGGCTTTACATAGTCAATAACAGCGCATGTCGCAGCAAGGAAATTCTCAACATTATGAGTTCCCGGAATGAATATCTCATCTATACCGCAAATATCGTAGATATCTCCATTCTCTTCATAGATAAGCCTGCCATCCTCTGTATAAGCACGGGGATAAAGCGGTGAATCTGTTCTCATTACCTTGCCTTTATTGGCTGAGAAGAGCTTTACACGGCCTCTGGCTATATCTTTCATCTCATAAGTCAGATCACATCCTGCATTGAGAACAACTTTTCCGACCGGGCCCTGATTTCTGAATACATTAATCTTAGCCTGGATATACTCGTCATAATCTTTATGGAAATCCAGATGGTTAGGCGTAATGTTAGTAACAATCGCAACATCTGCAGGCGTATTCATGCCAAGGAGCTGGAATGAAGAAAGTTCAAGAACTACCTTGTCATCAGGTTCGATCTCAGCAATACGGTCAAGCAAAGGTGTTCCGATATTACCGCCGATCCATACCTTGTATCCTGCCTGCTTAAGGATCTCAGAAGTAAGTGTCGTAGTTGTAGTCTTACCGTCTGAACCTGTAATTGCAAATATTTCTGCAGGACAAAGATTCATAAAGAGTTCCATCTCTGTCGTAAGGATAGAACCCATCTCTTTCAGCGCCTGGAGTTCAGGCGTTTCAAATCTCATCTTAGGAGTCTTAAATACGATGTCATAATGATCTTCTCTCAAATGAGTAAGATATGATTCGCCCAGAGACCACTTGATATCTGAAGAAATCTCTTTTAATGCATCGATATTCTTCTTAAGCACCGGGTCTTCATCCGTCATCTTATCGCATGCTGTAACATTGCAGCCTAAAGAAATAAGCCACTTGATAAGCGGGGTATTGGAAATGCCGATCCCGATAACTGCAGCATTTCTACCATTGATATACTTTTTAAACTCTTCGAACTTATAGTTACCCATAGTTCCTCCTTTATCCGGATATATACGAAGCATAGAGCTTGCTGTAAAATCCGCCGTTTGCGATCAGCTCATCGTGTGATCCGATCTCTGAGACCTTACCGCCGTCTATAACAACGATCTTGTCACAGCTCGTAATCTGCGAGAGTCTGTGCGCAATAATAATGCTTGTTCTGCCGTTCAGAAGCTCACGTATAGCCTTCTGTATACGGTCTTCTGTAACAACGTCGACTGATGAGGTAGCCTCATCGAGAATCATTATCGCCGGGTCAGAAGCCATCGCTCTGGCAATAGTAAGAAGCTGTTTCTGACCTTCGGATATATCATCCCTGTCGTTTTCTATCTGTTCATTATACCGCTTTGGCAATTTTCTGATAAAAGAATCGCATCCGCTCTTTTTGCAGGCCTCGAAGACCTCTTCATCAGTAATATGCGGGCCGGAGAATCTTATGTTCTCCATTACCGTATCATCAGACAGCCACGTATCCTGGGTTACAAAACCAATATAATGCCTGAGTTCTGATCTCGGAATATCTTTGATCGACTTACCATTAATAAGGATGTCACCAGAATCAGGCTCGTAATAACGCATGAGCAGATTGATTAGTGTTGTCTTACCGCATCCTGTCGGACCAGCAATAGCAAATGACTCGCCCTTTCCAACCTTAAAAGAAATGTCCTTGAGAACAGGACGTCCTTCAACATAGGAAAAACTGACATTTTTAAACTCAATATCGAATTGTACATTCTTATCCGGTAATGCTTCAGGAACAGGTTCCTGAGGTATCTCAGGGCTGTCTAAATGCTCGAAAATCCTGGCAAGACAAGCAAAGCTGTCTGACAGTTCAGTATAAACAGCTGACAAATCATTAAAAGGCTTCATAAACTGATTGGAATAAGCCAAAAGTGACATAAGCGAACCAATGGAGATTGTTCCGCCGATTCCTGATAAACAGCCTGTAAATACAACGCCTGCATAAATCAGAGCATTTACAAATCTGGAAGAAGGATTGCTGATGGATGACAGGAAAGTTGCCTTAGTAGCCGTTTTCTTATACTGCTCATTTATCTCATCGAATCCATTGATTCTTACATCAGTTACGTTATAAACCTTACATTCTCTGAAGTTATTAACTGATTCAGCAACAAAAGCGGTCTGTTTACTTCTTATCTCTGCCTGCTTAGCGAAAGATTTATAAGAACCCTTAGCAATAAATGTTGATACGGCAATAGATACAGGCGTAAATACAACAACTATGAGCGATATCTTCCAGTTAATGTAGAACATTACCAACAAAGTAATGATTATGGTCGCAATACCTGAAGCAAACTGATTTAAGAAGAGGAGCATTCCGTCAGACACAGTCTCAACATCGCTGATGATGAGGCTCTGAAGGCTTCCGGCAGAAGTCTTATCAATATAAGACATCTTTACCCTGTGCATCTTCTCATATGCAGCATTACGAAGCTTTAGACCTATTGTAAAAGCGATCCTGTTATTCATCTTGATCAGAGCGAACTGAAGCAACGCAGCAACAACAATAAGTCCAACTATATAAATAATATATTTCACGAGACTGTCCATATCACCGAGGCAATCAATCGCTTTACCTGCAAAAAATGGAATAGCTACTGTAGCAGTTCCGAAAAGGATTCCGATAATTATCGACAGAACAACAAGGCCTGTTGATCCTCTAAGATATGTAAGGAGGCGCTTAACATTTTTAGTATTCATGCGTTGCCTCCCTTCATCTGAAGAGAATTCATATATCGGTAATTCTCAGATATCTTAAGGAGCTCGTCGTGAGGTGCAATCGCTTCAATCTTACCGTCATCCATAAGAACGATTCTGTCGCAATTCATACAGGTTCTAACCTTCTGCGAGATAAGAATAACGGTAGGTTTCTCAGAAATAGACTTAATGTTATTAAGAAGTCTCTTCTCTGTACCCCAGTCGAGTGCTGAAGTTGAGTCATCAAGAATAACAAGGCCGGGCTTTGCAGCCAACGCCCTGGCTATACCGATTCTCTGTCTCTGGCCACCGGACAGGCCTGCGCCACCATCAGAGATAACAAATCCGAGACCTTCCTTTTTGGAGTCCAGAACATCATCACTACAGGACAATCTGCAAGCTTCATTAATGTCTTCATCACTTAAAGAATCTCTGCCTAAAGTAATATTGTCTTTGAGAGTTCCTTTGAACAATCTCGTTTTCTGAAGACTTATTCCGACATTATCAGAAAGACTCGAATTTGAAATATCTCTTATGTTAATTCCATCAAGGAGTACTTCTCCCTGCTGTGCATCATAAATACCTGCAATAAGTGAAGCAGCAGTTGATTTACCGCAACCGGTACTTCCTATAATGCCAATAGTCTCACCGGGCGCAATATCAATCGAAAAATCTTTGACGGATTCTTCATTATTCCCCTGATATGTGAAAGATACATTCTTCAAAGATACTGAAACAGCCTTAGAGGAATCGAGTTCCTTAGTACCGTTATTAGATGTGCTAACAACTCCGGCAAGTCCTTCTGCCCTCTTAAGACAGGCATACGCTCTCGAAACAGAAACAATAAGATTAGCAAGTTTTACGAGCTCAATAAGGATCTGGGACATGTAGTTATAAAGTGCTACAACCTGTCCGTCAGACAGATCTCCGATATTAAAGTGAACAGCACCTCTGTAAATCAGGAAACAGATAGCAAGATTAACTACAGCATATGTAAGAGGATTGAGCCAGGCAGCAAAATCAGACGCTTTTGTCTGTGAAATGTTAAGACGTCTGCTCTTCTCTTCGAACTTCTTAAAATCATCAGAAGTCTTGTTAAATCCTCTGATAACACGCTCACCGGAGATTCCGTTTGAAGTCTTCTTAACCAGTTCATCCAAACCTTCTCTGGCCTCTTTATGACGAACTATAGAGAACTTCATATTGAGAACAATTACAACTGTAAGCAATGCCGTACAACCGACAAAGATCAATGCCATTGAAGGCTTGACCACAGCAGCCATTATGCATGCACCGATAACAATAAACGGTGATCTTAAAAGAAGTCTTAAGAACAGATTGATACCTGTCTGAATCTGGTTAACATCAGAAGTTAAAAGAGTAACTGCGCCGGAAGCTCCGATTTTCTCATAATCAGCAATCGATAATGTCTGAATCTTGTCATGAAGACTCTTTCTGATACCTGATGAGATACCGGCAGCAGCATAAGCAGCAAAATACTGAGCCGTAATTGCACTTACAAAACCGACTACAGCAAATAATATGAGGATCCATACGTGAGAATTAACATAAGCCTTATCAGAATTCTTAATACCAAAATCGATAAGGTTAGCAACAATCAATGGAACCGTAAGTTCAAAACATGCCTCAAGGAGCTTAAACACCGGGCTTAAGATCGAGGCGGTTCTGTATTTCCCAATGTGATTGAAAAGAAGTTTCATGCCTTAAGCTAAATCTTCCTTAAACTTATTACATTCGCGGATGACCTCATTAATATCGAGAGTCGTGTAATTACCGTCCTCATAGAGGATCTTACCGTCGATCATAGTCATCTTAACGACAGAGTTATCAGCACTGTAAATGATATTTCTAATGATGTTGTTTTCAGGCTGCATAGAAGGCTTATGCATATCGAGCATTATAATATCAGCCTTCTTACCGGCATCTAAGACATCCGAATCATTAAGTCCCATACAGAGAGCTCCGCCGGTAGTACCTGCCTTAAGGATTGTAAAGGGATCAACAGCTGCTGCGTTATTAGTCTCTACATTCGAAAGAACTGTAGAAAGATACATCTCACGGAACATTGAAAGTGCATTATTAGATCCTGCACCATCAGTTCCGATTGCGATCTTCATATCTTTTTCAATGAACTTATAAACAGGTGTGATACCACTTGCAAGTTTCAAATTCGAGCAGGCATTAAACACAGACCACAGACCTCTGTTCTTAAAGATCTCTCTGTCCTCATCAGTAAACCATACGCAATGGAAACCGCCGCCGCCAAAATCAAAGATTCCGAGTTTATCTAAAATAACTGCAGGTGTTACACCATATCTTTCTTTACAGCCTTCTACTTCAGCTGCAGTTTCGGATATATGAGTAAATACAGGAGCGCTGTATTTATGAGCCAGCTCAGACATTCTCTTGAGATTATCCTCACAGGTCGTATATTCAGCATGGAATCCTAAGTAAAATGAAACGAGCGGATCATAAGAATTCAATCTGTTGTAGTAATCTTCCAATTCATCGAATCCACCAAAATCATTTGCAGCTCCGCAGAATACATGCCTGAAACCTGTCTCTACTGCTGCTTTGGCATTCTCATCTTTATGAAAATACATATCAAAGCATGAAGTTATTCCACCAGCAAGATAGTCTGCATAAGCAAGCTTAGAAAACCAATAAACATGCTCAGGAGTGAGTTTTTCTTCTCTCGGGAAAATAGCCTTAAACAACCAATCATTAAGACAGTATTCATCAGCAAGAGATCTCGAGAATGTCATTGCAGAATGCGTATGTGCATTCTTAAGACCAGGCATCAGGAGATTGCCTTTGCAATCGATCTCGCGTTCAAAATCTTTGTCATTAGAATCAACAGAAGGTCCGATATATGAGATACGGTCATTATCAGTCCACAACTCACCTTCAATAATGTTCTCATCCTTCATTGTGAGGATTCTGGCATTGTAAAAACGAATATTCATTAATTGATCCTTTCATTTATTAGAGCAACGGAGCCCAAAGTCTTAAAATGGATTTTAAGAAACGTACAATTACGTTGGGTCTCTTGCTATATTTCTCAGTAACATTCCTGCACTCATCAAAAGTAGTTACAAAATCTTCCTTTATATCCATAATGCAGTCAGTTTTAAACATATAAACAGCATTCTCAAAATGATGATAAAGGCTTCTGAAATCAAGATTGATCGTTCCTACAACAGCACATTTATCATCACAGATACATGTCTTTGTGTGATTAAATCCCGGAGTATACTCATAGATCTGTACGCCGCTGGTAACGAGCATGTTGTAATAAGACCTGGTTACATGATAAGTAAACTTCTTATCAGGAATACCGGGAGTCATTATCCTTACATCTACGCCTCTTTTAGAAGCAATCTGCAATGCTCTGGCTAACTCATCAGACAAAACAAGATAAGGAGTCATGAACCAGCAGTAATCCTGGGCATTGTTGATCATATTAAGATAAACATTCTCACCGGTAGGTTCATTATCAAGCGGACTGTCACAATAAGGAACACAATAGCCGCCAGCACCGGGAACCGGTTCTATATCCATAGGTTCGAACATGAGCATATTGTCATCTTTGGATTTAAGATCGGCAAAATTCCACATCTCAACAAACATCGCTGTTAAGCTCTGGACAGCAGGACCGGTTAACTTAATTCCGTTATCTTTCCAATGACCATAAGGATTTACGATGTTGAAATACTCATCTGCAATATTGTATCCGCCCGTATAACCCACTTTGCCGTCAACAACCATGATCTTTCTATGGTCACGGTTATTCATGAACAAAGACAAAATAGGATAAGCAGGATTAAAGGCATTGCACTTAATTCCTTCAGATTCGAGAAGTTTTACAAATGCCTTGCTGATGAAAGTAAATGAACCAACATCGTCATATAAGACTCTGCAATCGACACCTGCAGCTGCTCTCTCCTTCAATGCTTCATGAAGGGGCTCGAAAGCTTCTTTTGTCTCAATGGCATGATATTCGAGATAAACATATTTCTCAGCCTTCTTAATATCTTCAATCTGCTCTTTGTAGCAATCGTAAGCTACCGGATAGTATTTAATATCAGTTTTGTCGTAGATCGGGAAATTGAAATTTCTTAAATACTTGGCATTAGAAGCTCTCGCAGGATCTTCTTTACGCATTGCATCATAGAGATAATCGTTATGGTTTAAATGGCTGAAAACCATAAGATCAACCTTAGCAAGTCTTCTCTTGATTTTGTGTTTGGAACTGCTGAAATTATTCAGAACATAGAACAAAAGACCCGGCACAGGAAAAACCAGGATAGCAATAACCCATATAAGTTTAAATGCACCACTGTGATCTCTGGAATTAATACCCAGTACGACGATTACAGACAAAACTCTGACTGCAATATCAATCGGTGGGTATTTATTACCGAGGAAATAAAGAAGAACGATAAAACCTACAATCTGCGCAAGGACAAACAGACCGAAGATTATTATCCTTCCGATACTGTTCTTAATCGCAGTTTTACGTTCTACCGTTCTCTTCTTACTCATTATCAGATGTTCTCAATGAATGCCTTATAACCTAAGTACAGGTAATAAAGGTCAATCTTGGAAATAACCTCAACAGGAGCATGCATTGACCATACAGGTACACCCATATCAACAACGTCCATACCAAGCTTTGCCATTATTGCAGCAATTGTTCCGCCGCCACCGGCATCGATACGTCCGAGTTCACCTGTCTGCCACGGGATTGAATTCTTTTCGAAAATATCAGTGATCTCAGCAATAAAATCACCATTTGCTTCTGAACAACCGGACTTACCTCTTGCACCTGTATACTTCTCGATCTTAAGACCGTGAGACATAAATGCAGTATTATTCTTCTCAAATACAGAAGAATACTTAGGATCGTAAGCTGTTGTTACGTCTGTTGAGAGCATCTTTGTAGCTGCAAGAGCCTTACGGAACTTGAGCTGGTTAAACTTATCAATGCCGCCTTCAGCCTTAGCAAAAACTTCCATAAGGAAGTTCTCATAAAGATTAGAAGTAGCACCGGAATTTGAATATGAACCGATTTCTTCCTTATCTGTAAGGAGGCATACACATGTCTTCTTAGGCTTCTCCTGTGCAAGAAGAGCTCTCAATGCAGGATATGCACAAACCTTGTCATCGTGACCATAAGCAGCGATATATGCACGGTCAAATCCGACATCTCTTGCGTGCGTTGCAGGAACGATCTCGACCTCAGCTGAGACAAAATCCTTCTCCTTAATGCCATACTGCTCATAAAGCAGCTTCAGAACGCCTGCCTTGAAGATATCAGATGACTTCTTATCATCTGTGCAGGGAATACCACCGATAATTACATTAAGATCCTCTGCAGGAATGAAATCAGAAGCCTTTTTGTTCATCTGTTCATTACCCAGGTGAGGGAGAAGATCAGTGATATAGAATACAGGATCAGTATCCTTCTCTCCTACTACGATCTGATGAACCTTACCGTCATTAGTGAATACAACACCATGAACAGCCAAAGGAATTGTTGTCCACTGATACTTCTTGATACCACCGTAATAGTGTGTCTTAAAATAAACAGTATCATTATCTTCATAGATCGGGTTAGGCTTAAGATCGAGTCTGGGAGAATCAATGTGAGCTCCGAGAATGTTAAATCCTTCAGCAGGACCCTTCTTGCCGATAACTGCAGCAGCAAAGCCCTTACCTCTGATGCTCTGGTATACCTTGTCACCGGGCTTGAGCGTGTCGAAAGTAGAAATATCCTTAAATCCTAATTCTTCAGCTGATTTAATCGCATTAGCAGCAAATTCACGCTCAGTCTTGGAATCGTCTAAGAATGCCTTATACTCTTCGGCAAATTCAAAAGTTGCAGTCATATCATCTTCGGATGCAACCTCATAAAGGTTCGGAAAATCAGCGAAAAGCTCGCTAGTTTTAATCTTTTTGGTTTCTTTTTTCTTGGGCATAATATCACCTCTTTCTAATAAACTTATGATACCATAAAGTAAAATAAAATCTTTTAATTATAAGGACAATTATGATAACCGACGGACATAATCATACAAAGCACTTTTCACCTGATGCAGGCCAGTCGATTGAAGAACTGGTTTCGGAAGCAAAATCTAAGGGTTTTAATAGGATCGGCATTACAGAGCACTATGAGATCGACTATCCTGAAGACGGTTTAAACTGGATGTTCGATCTTAACGATTATGACCGTACTTTCGATCAGTGGCACAAAGAATTCAGTGATTTTGAGCTCTTAAAAGGCATAGAATTCGGTTATCAGACGCATGTTGCCGAAGAAATCGATAAAACATCTATGCTTATTCCTTTTGATGTTGTTTTATTGAGCGTTCACCTGTTCAGAGGCAAAGATTTCTATGTAGAACGTGAATGCTATGAAATGCCTGCCAAAGACCTGCACACAGAATATATCAGCATGATGGCGGAAATGTGCGAGAAATGCGATAACTTCAATGTAGCAGCACATTACGACTATATCAACAGATATACGGATAAAAAGGATGATTTCGTAACTTACGACGAGTGTCCGAAGGAATTTGACAGATTCTTTGAAGCTCTTATCTCAAAAGAAAAAGCTCTGGAAATCAACACAAAATCCATTCAGAAGCACAGAGAAGGCGGGTTCAGCAGATGTCTGCCCGACGCTGCAATTCTGAACAGATATAGAGAAATGGGCGGAAAACTCATAACTCTTGGTTCAGATTCACACTTTCCCGGAACATTAGCAGTAAGCTTCAACGATGCTGTTGAATACCTTAAGTCATTAGGATTCACCGAAACAGTTTATTTCAAGGACAGAAAGCCCTATTTCGAATCCCTCTGATTTTATTTCTTTACGAACCTGAATACGTTACCTTTATCGTCATCAGACATGTTATGAATATAGTTCAAATACATGTCTGTTACGTAATCGCTCCTGCCTGAATCAGCAAGGAGCTGTAATGCTGACTCAGCTTCTTTTCTTCTGCCTAGAGCGAAAAGTCTTATAGCTTCACGCAGTTCCCTGTTATTTGCAGAACGTGCAGTCTTAGTATTATCAGGAAGACAGTCGAGGACCTCATATATAGCTTCAACTTCATTAACACCTGCAACCTGGACAATACCGAGATAACGGAGATCCAATGAATCCGGATCGCTCATTCTGTCGATAGTACTCTTGGATACGAGCATAGCTGTCTTATACTGCTTCGTAAGAGATTCCAATCTGGAACTCATGTTTACAGTATCAGAAATAACCGTACCTGAGAGTCGCTCAGACTCACCTACGATTCCGACCATAGCCATACCAGTGTGAATTCCAATTCCAATATTGATATCACTAACATTGAGCTCTTCAGCAGTCTTAGGATCGAGAACTATCGTTTTATACATTTCGATACCGCATCTGACAGCATCATCAGCATTCTCGAACAATCCCATTACGGCATCGCCGATATACTTATCAACAAATCCGTTGTTGTTTCTGACGATAGGGCCCATTTTACCGTAGATGACATTTGCGAAAGCAAAATTTTCCTTAGCTGTCATCATCTCAGAATTAATGGAGAATCCACGGATGTCACAGAACAAAACTGTCAATTCGCAGCTCTTTGCGTCACCCAGAGCCAGATCCGTAAAGTTCTCTTTACCCAGCAATTCTCTGAATTTCTCAGGAACAAATTTATAGTAGAACTTCTCAGTCTCATCTTTTTCATCGAAGAGCCTTTCGAGATTCTGACCCATCTCGTTAACTTCTGAACAGATCTGACCCAATTCATCTTTGGACCTGTAATTAACTCTTGCAGACAAATTACCGCTGGAAATCTGCTTTACGGCAGTAGATGCCTTCTTAATTACTCTCATAGTATTAAGTGATGTAAGAACGATCAAAATCGTCAGAGCAGCAATGATCAGCACCGCACATGCTACGACAGAAGCAAGTATATTTTCTCTCTGGGTATATAAAGTCGCACTGTCCGTGCTGACCATAAGATAATATCTGCCTGTGTTATTTTTGTCTTTTATCTGACTGAATACAGAAATTCTCGATGACAGGGTATTATCCTCAAAGAATGACATTATAGTATCTGAAACATAAGCTTCACCAGCGCCCTGCAGGTCTGTAAACATGTCATAACTGAATACCTGAAGAGGCATGTAATAGTAGTCATCTGATGCAACTTCCAATATGTAGTCATCACTCGCTCTGTAAACAATGGTGAACACATATTCACTGCTCCAGTTTCCGCCGGTTCCAGAACTTAACTGATTGAATTTATCTCTTATATCTTTGTAGGATTTTCCGGTGTTTTCATTGGCTGTCATGAGATCATTGAAATCATAATCCTCGAACTCATTCTTGGCCAAATCGCAAACCATGGACAGTTCTCTGTTTGTCCTGGCCCTCATCTGATCTTCCAAATAACCATAGGCATAATTAGAAACTAAAACTGTCAGGACAATGATAACCGGAAGGATAATAATCAAATGCTTATACAAGAGAGTCTTCTTGCGGACAATAAGGTTAATAACAATTGCAATAAGAACAAACAAAAGAATATTTTCCAGTGCAAGAAATAAATGCATCAGGAATGTCGGTTCGAAAGTAATAACAGTATCTTTTACATCAATCTCGCCATCAGTATATGTAAGAATTCCATTCTGGAGGCAGACTACCAAAGATTCAGTATCTGAACCATTCATACGATATGAATCAAGTGCAACGGTATAACCAAGATCCTCATCCAGCTCAAACACAGGAGTAATCTCGCCGTCTTCGAGAAGATAAATATAATACAGATTCTCGTTATCAGTAATATAGAGTTTACCGTTAACTAATGTAGCCATATTAAAAAACGGATGATCGTATTCACCTTCGGCATTAATATCGAAGTGATAAATACTCTCCTCTAAAGGTTCATTGAATCCGACACGGTAAACATTGCCGTCACTTCTTAAGAAAATAAATGAACCATCTATAGGAATAACATAAGATGTAAACGTACCATCTTCATCATTCTGATAACAATCACTGACTGTAAGTGCCTGAGTTTTGGTATCGATTGAATAGAGCCAGGCTCCATCTTCATTAACAACAGCAAAAGTAACGGTATTATTGTAATAATTCAGTTTGCTCAGCATAGTCTGTCTGAATCTGGTACCTTCACCATAATCAATCTCACAGACTTCACCGAGATAATTAAAATCATCAGATAATCTTACGATAGATTCACTGGTAATTATTGAGTTAGCGTCATCGTAATAGGTTCTGACGGCATAAATGACATCATCATCAGTAAGAACGAGATTTGATGGTGAGAAATAATCATTTTTCTCAAAATCCACATTAACTTGATCAATGTTGGAAAACAGAGTATCCCATTCATCGAAAGCTACAGTTGCTTCGTAATTATTTCCAAATGCGAGGCTGTTAAATACAGCTTTACCATTGTTGTTAACTGAGAAACTATCAGGAGCATCAAGATAAAATTCTTTCAAAAATCCATCACTGGTATCATTACGTATACCTGATGTATAAGGATTCAACGCAGGATTAAAAGAAGGTATACAGATAATTGCGAATATAACAACGGCAGCTACTACGAACCACCAGGCTTTACCGAATATCTTAAAAAAAATGTCTTTGATCTTCTTAAGAACCTTCATCTTATGTCACCTTTTTCTGTTTATTAATTCCTAGCACATTTTGAATCAAACTCTTTACCTTATCAATAGCAGAATCAATAATCCATGCTAAGAGCAGACTAACTGAGAATACACATATAAATAGAAAATACTTCGACTCAATATTTAACTGGTCAACAACGAAATTATTCAACAGATAAACAGAAAATGCGTGTTTACCTACGAAGACCAAAGCTTTAGACTTTAGGATTTTTCCTATAAAACCATCAGGATACAGAGCAACAAGTATAACCAGAATACACATGAAAAATCCGACAGTAAAGATCAATTCCCAGCCGACATAGTAATCGGCCAAAACAGGATCAATATATTTAAGAACATCACAAGAAGAGGCTATAACAAGTAAAACAAGCATTAAGATCAAAACCTGACCAAGTATTGAATGCTTACTGAAGAAAGCCTTTTTCTTCTCGTTTGTACGTATATATCTGAAGAAATACCCAGCAGCAATTCCCAGCATCAGCTGATCCATTCTGATATCAAACATGTCAGAATTCAAATACAAAATCCTTATAACCGCTGACAGAACAATAAAGATTACAGCACAGACCAAATCATTTCTTAAGAACTTGATTTTCTTTGCCAGTAAAAGCAATATCACAAATACAAAAGGAATAATATACATGAGCCAGAAAAAAGCATATACATACCATAAATGCCCATGTATATCGCCAAAGTAAAGAAGCTTAAGGAATACATCTTTTTCTATGACGTTAAATCCGGTCTGAAGATACAAAATCAAGAGAACAATATAATAGGCCGGCATTATACGGATTGCCTTGGATTTATAGAACTTCAGGATGTTCCAAATCGAAAGGAATCTTTGTTCATATGCATCCTTAAAAGGATTGATTAATAAAAATCCTGAGAGGGCAAAGAAAACAGCATTAGCTACTCCACCCTGATTCAGGATATTACAATGACTCAAAACAACGGTAATAATGGCGATTCCACGCAATCCGTCGAATTGAACCAGACGCGCTGATGGTTGATTATTTACAGTGGGTTTATCTGTATTATTTCTCATTCTTCATGCCAGACAAGTAAGCATTGATAAATCCGTCAAGCATACCGTCCATAACGGCATCAACATCAACTTCCTCATAACCGGTTCTGTTATCTTTAACAAGCGTATAAGGACAGAATACATAGGATCTGATCTGTGAACCCCAGGCAATTTCCATCTGATTACCCTTCAAGTCTTCAATCTTCTCCATTTCAGAAGCTCTGGCAAGAGCAAAGAGCTTAGCCTTGAGCATTCTCAAACATGTTTCCTTATTCTGTAACTGAGATCTCTCAGCCTGGCATGAAACAACGATTCCTGTAGGATTATGTGTCATACGTACAGCTGTATCAGTTTTATTGATGTGCTGACCACCCTTACCTGTAGCACGATAAGTATCAACACGGACATCTGACATGTCGATCTTAATGTCATCTTCTGTCTTCTGGTCGAGTTCAGGAATAACTTCGCAAGAAGCAAAAGAAGTATGTCTTCTGCCAGCCGAATCGAAAGGAGAAATTCTTACGAGACGGTGAACACCTAATTCTGATCTTAAGAATCCGTATGCATTCTCACCCTTGATCATTACAGAAACAGACTGTATTCCTGCTGTATCGCCTTCGACATAGTCGAGTTCTTCAACAGCAAAACCATGGCTCTCTGCCCATCTGGTATACATTCTGTAGAGCATGGAACACCAGTCCATAGCTTCTGTTCCACCTGCACCGGCATGAAGAGTAATTGTTGCGTTATTAGCATCATAAGGACCTGTAAGAAGAGTCTCAAGACGCATCTTCTCAAAGTCTTCCTTAAATTTTGCAGTACTCTCCTTCAGTTCTTCCAAAGAGCCGAGATCTTCTTCCTCGTTTGCCAATTCGCATAATGCGAGGAGGTCTTCTCTCTCGGAAACCAAAGAATTATAACCGTCTACCCTCTTTTTTAATCTTCCCAGAGTCTGCTGGATCTCTGTAGCTTTATCAACATTATTCCAGAAATCCGGTTCCTGCATACGGTTCTCATATTCGCTTATCTGATCAGATACGCGGTCAATGTGAAGAGCATCTTTAAGCTCTGCTACAGGCACTTCGTAAGATTCAAGATCGAGTCTTATGTTGTCAAATTCAAGCATTTATTACCTCTTATGTTCTTCAACAAATTCTTTTACAAGTTTCATAGCTTCCTTGATGTCTTCCAAAGATGCAGCATAACTGATACGGACAAAGCCTTCTCCACACTTACCGAAAGCATTGCCCGGAACTATAGCGACATGCTTTTCGAGCAGGAGCTTCTCACAGAATTCTTCAGATGTCATTCCTGTGATCTTAATGCAAGGGAAAGCATAGAATGCACCGTAAGGAGTAAAGCAATCAAGTCCGGCATCCTTTAAGCCCTGAACGATCACTCTTCTTCTGTGATTATATTCATCACGCATCTTCTTTATCTCATTGTCAGCATTCATAGCTGCTTCAACAACTGCAAGCTGTGATGTCGAAGGAGCGCACATGATGCAATACTGATGGATCTTAATCATGGGGGCAATAAGCTCATGAGGACCAGCAAGGTATCCGACTCTGAAACCAGTCATGGCATAAGACTTCGAAAAGCCGTTAACCATTACTACTCTGTCTCTTAACTCAGCAAACTGTGTAAGAGATGCGGGCTTACCGTCAAGATAATTAAGCTCACAGTAAAGCTCATCAGAAAGTACGATAACATTTGGATGTCTCATGAGAACATCCTTGATCTTTGCCCAGTCTTCCAGCGTCATAATAGCGCCTGTAGGATTATTAGGATAACCGACGATTATATACTTTGTCTTATCAGTAATTGCTGCCTCGAGATCTTCAGGCATGAGCTTATAATTATTCTCAGGCTTCGTCTCAACGATGACAGGAATTCCGTGAGCAAACTCAACAGTAGCTTTGTATGCAACGAAACAAGGCTCGACAACGATAACTTCATCACCCGGATTGATAAGGGCACGTGCCGCAAGATCCAGACCTTCAGAACCACCGACTGTAATAAGGATCTCAGATTTAGCGTCATAAGAAACGCCATATCTTCTCTTAAGATAATCAGCGACAGCAATTCTGGAATCGATATATCCGGAGTTGGGTGAATAATGTGTATATCCGTCAATAATTGAATTAATAGCAGCTTCTCTGATCGACCAGGGAGTAACAAAGTCAGGCTCACCTATAGAAAGTGAGATTACATGACCCTTCATCTCATTAGCAAGATCAAAGAACTTTCTAATGGCAGAAGGCGGTACCTGCTGTACTGCTTTTGATATCTTTGAATCGTAATCAAAACTCATAAGATGATTGCCTGCCTGTCGTCAGAATTCGGATTATCGTAGATTATACCATTCGCCTTATACTTCTTAAGGATAAAGTGTGTCGTTGTGGAAAGAACGCCTTCCATAGTAGCGATCTTCTCAGTAACGAAAGTAGCGATATCTCTGAGAGTCCTGTCCTCATAGATGATCATAAGGTCAAATCCGCCGCTCATGAGATAGCAGGCTGTAACCTTGTCATACTTGCTCAAGATCTGGGCAATATGGTCATAACCCTTGTTCTTAACCGGTGTGATCCTTACCTCGATCATACCGATGCAGTTATCGGGTGCCTTCTTCTCCCAGTTAATGATCGTGTTATAACCAAGAATGATGTTCTCATCCTTAAGTCTCTTGATTTCGGCTTCCACATCCGCGGCGGTTGTACCGAGCATAACGGCAATCTCTTCAGAAGAGAGTCTTGCGTTGTTCTCAATAAGTCTTAAAAGCTCTAAATCGTCAATCATGTGGAAACTCCTTTACTATAAATTGCAAAATCTCCCGCAACAAATTTGCGGGAGATTGTTGCTTTAATTCAGTTTATTCAAATTCTTGCTACGCCTGTGTCACGTGCAGCCTGAGCAACTGCAGCAGCTACAGCCTTACCAACTCTTGCATCAAATGCATCAGGAAGGATGTAATCAGGATTGAGTTCAGCATCAGAAACGATGCCGGCGATAGCGTTAGCAGCAGCAATCTTCATCTCATCGTTGATGTCAGAAGCTCTAACGTCGAGAGCGCCACGGAAGATACCAGGGAATGCGAGAACGTTGTTAACCTGGTTCGGGAAGTCAGAACGGCCTGTAGCCATAACTGCAACACCAGCCTTCTTAGCTTCATCAGGAAGGATCTCAGGTACAGGGTTAGCGCAAGCGAAAACAACCGGATCCTTAGCCATAGTAGCAACCATATCAGCTGTGAGAACGCCAGGAGCAGAAACACCGATGAAAACGTCAGCACCAACGATTACTTCTGCAAGAGAACCAGCCTTCTTCTCAGGATTTGTGATTTTAGCCATCTCTTCCTTAGCAGAATTGAGTCCTTCTCTTCCCTCATAGATAGCTCCCTTACGGTCGCAGAGGATAACATTCTTAAGGCCTCTTGAGATGAGGAGCTTTGTGATAGCTGTAGCAGCAGCACCAGCTCCGTTAACTACTACGTGGATGTCTTCCATCTTCTTGCCAACGATCTTAAGAGCATTTGTAAGACCTGCAAGTGTGATAACTGCTGTACCGTGCTGGTCATCGTGGAAGATCGGGATGTCACATCTTTCCTTAAGCTTCTTCTCAATCTCAAAGCATCTGGGAGCTGAAATGTCCTCGAGGTTAACACCACCGAAAGAACCAGCGAGAAGAGCTACTGTATTAACGATCTCGTCAACATCCTTTGAACGGATGCAGAGAGGGAAAGCATCAACATCACCGAAAGCCTTGAAAAGTGCGCACTTACCTTCCATAACAGGCATACCTGCTTCAGGTCCGATGTCACCAAGGCCAAGAACTGCTGTACCGTCTGTAACAACAGCTACAAGGTTATGTCTTCTTGTGTATTTGTAAGAGAGGTCAACATCCTTCTGAATCTCAAGGCAAGGAGCTGCTACGCCAGGTGTATAAGCGATAGCGAGTTCTTCCTTAGAACCTACAGGAGCTGTGGCAATAACTTCGATCTTACCACCCCACTCTTCGTGCATCTTAATTGCTTTTTCATTAACGTCCATAGTGTTGAACCTCCAAAATTTAACTTGACTGATTAATAATAAATATAATTAGAAATAAAAACAATCTCGCTCGTATAAGAATTTTGAACTAAATCGAGCCGTTTATTGTTGTTTTGAACAGAATTATCTGATTCAGATGGCGTATGGCCTTCTTCCGCTCCTGATAGGATAATCCTTCATGGTGCAGTAAGATATCGCGGCGAGTCTTGCTATTGAGAGCCAGAGCCACGTAGTTACAGCCGCATCGACAATGTAAAAGGCCGTAAGAGACACATTTGAGATCAAAGGGATCAGGAAATCCGCTACCAAAACAGCGAATAATACTACCGCGATACTTCTCATATTTGCGAAATAATAGCGGAAAGACAACTTAACGGAATAAGGTATTGCACTGAAAAGGCCCTTATCACCGGATAAATAAGCAACCGGAGCCGTAAAAATAAACGGAAGACCAACAAGAGCAAAAAACAGGAAATACATTGAAATCGTAAGCAAAGGCAGAGCGACAAAAACAGTCACAAGCATTATCAAAAGTAGTCTTCCGACCAGTTTTGAAGGCTTAATGGGCTCATCGGGAATAAGCGGAGCAGCATAATTAATTACATCAGAACCATGTTTTGAGATAATCTCTGCCTTTTCGATCCTGTATTGTCTAACATAGATGGAAGCATAAATATAGGCACTTCCGATAAGAATCAGCTCACCTACCAACAAAGTAAGCAAATATATGATATTTCCCTTACTAAGAGGCATAGTCATCATGAGAGAGTTATAAACTTCCGGATCATAATCGGTCATGTTATAAAAACTCATCAACCAGCTCTCAAGCGGGGAAAAATCAGTATCAGCAAAGGGATTAAAATGAATTGCAGCATTAAGGACAACGGTAATCAGGTAAAGAATACGTACTCCCCACCTTTTTCCGACATTATCAATATTAAATATTGTTCTTATGGTTGTTAACACCGCTATTAATCCTAAATGCCAATTTCCACATTATTTTACGCTAAAATTCGAAATAAAAAAATAAAATCAGAAAAAAACAGTTATTAATATCATTACAACTGTTTATTGTGTTAAAATTGCCTATTATGTTAGAAGAAGGTAGTTCTAATGATTGATTTTCACGTAATCCCGGATTTACTTTATGTAATTCCCACAGCTAACCACTCTGCACAGGATATCAGAAATATCTTAAGCGCTCATCCAGAGGTCAGATTTGTATCTCTTGCTGCTGTTGACCTTATGGGCAATGACACGGATGAAAAGATCCCGATAGCCGATTTTATCGATAACATCGAGAATTATATTGATGGCAAGGCTGTCCAAACAGATGGTTCTTCCGTTGTTTTACCTGGAATTGCTACATTAAATGACGGTAAAGTCGACCTTATTCCCGACAGCAACGTCATCTGGTACGTTGATTACAACTACGAACATATAGATTTTGAAACAGGAAAGCCTATCGGAACACTTCGTATCCCATCTTTCCTTACACATAACGGTGATGAGGTCTGCTCCAGATCCATTCTCCGCAACAGTGCAGCTTATTTCCAGAACACTATCAAGGAACGTTTCCTGAATGACAGTGCTCTGTGTGCTGAATATGGCTTTACTCCTGATGAGCTCGACCATATTACGCTCATTACTGCTACTGAGCTTGAGTTCTGGGTAAATTCTCCTGATGAGATCATCAGCACAGAACAGCTCTCTATCTCACAGGAACTTAAGGAATCCTACTGGAAGCGTACAAAAGGCGTTGTCAGAACTGCTCTTGAGCAGGTTATCCTTATTCTTGAGAACTATGGATTCAACCCTGAAATGGGTCACAAGGAAGTTGGCGGCGTTAAGGCATCCCTTAATTCTTCCGGTGAATTCCACTTCATCATGGAACAGCTCGAAGTTGACTGGAAGTATTCTGAAGCTCTCCAGGGTGCTGATTATGAGCTCATTGCCAGAATCATTATCAAGGAAATCTTCAGACTCCATGGTCTTGATGTCAGCTTCAATGCTAAGCCTCTTCCCGGTGTTGCAGGTTCAGGTGAGCATACTCACGTTAATGCTGTTGCTTATCTTACGAGCGGCAAGAAGATCAACCTCTTCGCACCTGAAGATCCTAAGGCTGATTTCCTCTCAAGATTCGGCTGGGGCTGCCTCATGGGCATCATGAAGCACTATAGCAAAGTAATCAATCCTTTCGTTACTGCTACAACTGATGCTTTCGAGCGTCTTACACCCGGATTTGAAGCTCCTACACACTGTGTAAGCTCAATCGGTAAAGACGTCCTCACTCCTTCACGTAACAGATCAGTTCTTTTGGGCCTTGTAAGAAGCGAAGACAATAAGTATGCAACAAGATTTGAGCTTCGTGCTCCTAATCCGCATACAAATACATATCTCTGCCTGGCTTCTGTATATCAGGCTATGCTCGATGGTATCGCTTATGCGTTGGATTCAGGTAAGAGCATCAAGGAACTCGAAGCTGAATTCGTTAAGCCTTATGGTCAGGATAGCGATTACCTTGAGACAAACAAACTCTACCGTTGCGAAGACGATATTTTCGAAGATATGGATTCCAACGAGAGAGACAGACTCTTCGGTACTCCTGCAGCAACAGTATACGAATCACTCCAGCCTTTGAAGGATTCTGATGTAGCTGAACTCCTTTGCAGAGGAAATGTTTTCGATAAACAGCTCATTGATTCTTACTATCAGGCTATGCTCGTACGTTGGGAGATGGAGCTCATGGAGAAGATCATCCCTGCTAACCTCTCACTTATCAGAAGCATTACCAGAACTGATGACGGTTCTGAGAGCTACGATAACGAGCTCTGGCAGGACATCAACGATCTCAAGAGACTTTTGGCTAAGGATACTGCTTCACAGGATTCTATCTTCTCAAGAATTGCAAAGGCAGTTAACTCCGGAGATTGGGAAAAGACTTCTGTATATCAGCTCGCAATGAAGAACGCAATGAACGAGCTCAAGAGCAAGTACAAGACATATTGCGATAACCAGCTCTGATATATTTAATCAAATAGTTTAATCAGGCTGTCTCAAACGAGGCAGCCTTTTAATTTGCATATAACAATAGAAAAGGGGCGCCTCATATGAGGCACCCCTTTTACCCGGTCGGGTTAATAATGAATCAGTAAGGTTTTTCAGCCTTCTTCTTTCCAATGAGAATGTAAACCAGAGCTGCGAGAGCTGCTCCAACGAAAGGTCCGACAATGAAAACCCACAAAGAAGCGAGAGCATCACCACCTGCAAAGATTGCAGGACCGATAGAACGAGCGGGGTTAACTGATGTTCCTGTAAGACCGATTCCAAGGATGTGAACCATTACGAGTGAGAAACCGATAATGATTCCGCCGAATGAACCGTGTCCATAGCTGGAATCAGTTACACCTAAGATAACAAGAACAAAGATGAATGTAAGAAGGATTTCAACAATGAGGCCGGCAACAGCACTACCGTTGACACCTGCCAAGCCGTTAGAACCGAGACCACCTGTCATATCCTTGACCTGACCCATACTGAAGATAATCTTGAGGCATGCAGCACCACTGATGGCACCTAAAACCTGTGAAATTACATAGAAGAAAAATTCACCGACCTTCATTCTGCCTGCAATGAGAACAGCTAATGAAACAGCCGGATTAATATGACATCCTGAAACGTTACCAACACAATAAGCCATGCCGACAATTACAAGGCCAAAAGCAAATGCTGTAAGAATATAACCACAGCCAGAAGCTGAATCACAACCTACGAGCATCGCTGTGCCGCATCCGATCAGAACAAGCGTGAACGTACCGATAAACTCGGCAACATACTTTTTGACTGAGTCCATAACAATACCTGCCTTTAATTATTTGAGCAGGTATGGACCTGCCCTTATTTAATTATAGACAAATTCCTGTCCCTGAGATTTTATAATGACTTCATTTGTGTTACCGTTTGAAGACATTTCAACATGGCCGATAACTCGGGATTCAATGTTGAAAGACTTAGCAATCTCGATGATTCCTGAAGCAGCTGATTCATCTACATAGAACTCAATTCTGTGGCCGCAGTTAAATACCTGATAGAGCTCCTTCATAGGAATCTCGCCAGACTCATAGATAGCCTGGAAGAGCGGCGGGAGATCAAACAGATTGTCCTTAACATAACGGACGCCTGTACCAAAATCTCTGCACTTAGCCTGTCCGCCACCTGTGCAGTGGATGATTCCGTAAACATTCTGTCTGTAAGAAGCGAGAACCTTGGAAATTACAGGAAGGAATGTTCTTGTAGGAGCAAGAATAGCCTCACCTACTGTAATGTCAGTTCCGGGGAGTTTGTCGGAGAGAAGATACTTACCGCAGTATGCCTTATCCACACCTAATGTATCTGAGAAAGATTCCTTATAGTTCTCATAGTAATGCTTGTTAAGGAGCATATGACGAGCAGCTGTAAGTCCGTTTGAAGACATACCTGAATTGTACTTATCCTCGTATGTTGCCTGTCCGAAAGAAGCAAGACCGACAATTACATTACCGGGCTTGATATTAGCAGCGTTGATAACTTCAGATCTCTTAGCTCTTGCAACGAGTGTTGAATCAACGATAAGTGTCTTTACGAGGTCGCCTACGTCAGCAGTCTCACCACCACACATTGTGATGTTGATTCCGTTAGCAGCAAGCTTTGCAATGATCTCGTCATAACCTTCGATTACCTTTGCAATAGCCTTACCGTCAACTCTGTGAGCATTACGGCCGATAGTGTTAGATAACATAAGATTCTCTGTAACACCGCAGCAAGCGAGGTCATCAGTATTCATTACGAGAGAGTCCTGAGCAAGACCCTTAAACCAGTCGTAGTTGCCTGTTTCTTTGAACATAAGATAAGCAACGGAGGATTTTGTGCCTGCTCCGTCAGCATGAATTGCAGTGCAGTATTCAGGATCGCCTGCGAGGTCTTCGATAAGTTTGCAGAAAGCACCCGGGAAAACACCTTTGCTCTGGTTCTTAACTGCTGCCTTAACATCATCCTTTGTAGGTGAAACGCCTCTGCTCAAATAAGATTCTGCTGACATGTTTATATCCTCCCAAAATAAAATGCTATGTTAACGTTTTCCGTGCAGACCGGTAAGCCGGGTTCTGTATGTGACGATCATCTATCTAGACGTAATATCTCTAAAACGTTCAAGCCGTCTCCTAAGGCTCGCGGACCACGATATGCCTTTCCACGACGTTGCTCCGGATGGGGTTTACAAGGCCGATATGTCTCCACATCGCCGGTGAGCTCTTACCTCGCCTTTTCATCCTTACCCTTGCGGGCGGTTTTCTTTTCTGTTGCACTTTCCTTAAAGTTGCCTTCACCGGGAACTGCCCGGCACCCTGTCCTGTGGAGCCCGGACTTTCCTCATGCGCCGTACTTTCGTACAGTGGCGCCCGCGATCGTCTCGGCCTGCCCGAAAAACATAATTATTCTAATAATAAAAGCTCTTAAAGTATAGATGATACTTCGTTGTTATAATTCACAGTAATATCAATGCCCGGATACTTTTCCGAGAGCAACTTCTCTATCTTGGGCAAATATACCTGCTCAGTAGCGGAATGTCCTGCAATTATCGTATTAATGCCCATCTGTTCCAATCCGACACAGATATGATGCTTGATCTCGCCGGAAATAACAGTATCTACCCCTGCCTTTATAACGCCATCAACAGAGTCTTCATCAAAAGAACCACCCTGTACGAAAACCCTCTTAACCTTACTGTCAGGTTTATTGATCGTAATAGTACCGCTGGTTGCGAGGTCTTTTCTTACCTTCTGGCAATACTCATTTACTGTAGTCTCGTTCTCGAGCTCGAAAACAATCCCGCAAACAACGCCTTCAACAGGTTTAGCATTAACGGCACCGAGTTTATCAGCTATAGCAAGGTTTCCAAATTCGTCTGTAAGATCAAGATTTGTATGGCAGCTTATGACTGAAAGTCCTGATTTAACCAATTCAACAAGAGTGCTACCAACGTAATCATCCATCGTCAGGGCCTTAATACCGCCGAAAATAATAGGATGATGGGTAACGATAAGATTTGCACCGTTTTCTTTGGCAACTGCAATAGCCTTACTGGTGAGGTCCAAAGATACAACTATTGCAGAAACAACCTTATCCCTGTCACCTGCAATAAGTCCGACATTATCATAATCAAGAGCATTTTCCTTCGGGAAAACTTCGTTTAAGAACAATTCAATATCATTGACCTTCATTCTTTAATCTCTCCTCTAATGCAGATTTAACAATAGGGTTGCTTCTTTTTCTAACTTCAAACAGCTCATTTAGATGAGCAAAATAATCAGCTACGACTTCGTCATCACTGTTATACTTCTTTAGCAAAACCGGGCCATAGCAGGCTTCTTCGTCTGTAAGTGTTGAACTTATCCCCTTAAAGACAACTCTCATACAATTATAGAATATATCCCTGTCATAACAAACAGACTCATCAACAAACACGAATCCTGTCTTGGCAAGGAAATTCCTTACTATCTCATTGGATTTCTGAGGCTGTAGAACGAAAGTTACATTCTCTAATACCGAGTAACCGTTATCTTTTATTGCGCGTGAAATAATATCAATGATGTTCAGTCCGCCCATTCCGGCAATGACAATAACATCGCCCCTCATAAGAGGAACACCTCTTAAACCGTCAGTTGTATAAACCTCTGACACCTCTTCAAATCCTGCCTCTACCAGTGCATTCATTGATCTTTTGGCAGGAGATTCATGAATATCAGTGCAAATAACGCTATCAGCTATGCTTTCTTCAAGGCATCTGACAGCAAGATATCCGTGATCTGAACCAACATCAATTATTCTGGTGCTGCCTTCTTTTTGAACAGAAGATCTTACCTGTTCAAGAACCATCTCAAGTCTTACAGGCAAGATCTGCATCAGAGTTCTCCAATCTTATTTCGTAATGAGAGCTTGTAATCAGATAAACGTCTGAGCATCTCATCGATCTTAGCCTTATCCTGACCGGATGCTGCGGCTCTCATATTCATTAATCTCTCTTCTTCGCGTTCGATTATAGAAGTTCTTACCTTAAACAATAGAGCAAGATACATATCGCGTTTAACAGTAACATTACTGCTCTTATCTGCAATCTCTACTGCACGGAGCATTACATCTTCTGCTGGCATTCCGTTAATGGTGAGTCTTGAAAAATAGTCACTCATCTTTGCAAACAAAGTCTCATTCTTGCCGTCAAAGATATTAAGAAAGATTCTGACTAACTCTTTGATTGTATCGCCATTAAAATCGTCGGGCCTGATAATATCGGTCTTCTCGACGATCTTCTTATCTGATAAAGCGCTTCCGAGCGAAAGAGCATACGCAAACAGAGCAATCTCTTCCTTGGTAGCAGAATCGTTTACCTTCTTGTATTCTCTTTCAGCAGCAGGTACTTCTTCGACTGTTCCGGGATCTTCAGAAATTACTTCAGCACTGTTACGCTTACTTAATTCTTCCCTTCTCTCACGTTCCAGAGCTCTGGAATTTGTCAGTTCCAGCTTCTTATCCTCGTTCTCACTGTATCTTTGCATCTGGCTCATTACAGCCTGCTGTGTGGCACCCAGCAAAGGAGCTGCAACGCCGGCCATTCTGGACATCTTGATATCATCATTCATCCAGGAACCATACTGACAGATATCTTCCTGATATCTGCCGCGGTCGAGAACGCCTGAATCAGGATCAGTATTATCATTCTTAGCTCTCTCCAACAGATAATCTTCAACATAGAGAGCATTCTTAACTACTTCTTTGAACTTATCGGCACCATTAACTTTTATATACTCATCAGGGTCCTTGCCGTCAGGAACCTTAGCAATTCTGATGCGGATGTTAATACCAGTGAGTTTTTTCAGATAATCCATCATCATCTTAATGGCTCTTAGAGCAGCCTTCTGACCGGCATTATCAGCATCAAAGAAGAAAACGACTTCTTCAGCATATCTGGAACAAAGCTTCAACTGGCTGTCAGTAAAAGAAGTGCCCAATGCTGCTACTGTATTCTTAAAACCGGCTGAATGCATTGCTATGGCATCCATGTAGCCTTCAACAACAATAAGCTGTTTAGACTGTTCTTTTCTCGCGAAATTCATCGCATAAAGATGATTTTGCTTGTTATAAACAAGAGAATCGGGCGAATTGATATACTTCGGTTTCTCATCACCTAATGCTCGTCCACCAAAAGCAATGATCGTGCCGAATGAATCAAAAATCGGGAACATGAATCTTCCACGGAACAAGTCATAGGGTTTATTAGTCTTGGAAGATTTTGCGAAAATGCCGGATTTTAGCATCTCCTCATCTTTATAGCCTTTTTGCTTGAGGATTTCATATAATCCGCCGTTTATAGGAGAATAACCCAGGCCGAAATTATCTAAAGTCTGCTTAGTAAGGCCTCTTTTAGCGGCATAATCTCTGGCTGGTTTACCGATATGTTCGTCATTAAATGAGTTGTAGTAATATTTTGCAGCTTCCTTAAGAATCTCTTTTACACGGTTCTTCTCTTCTTTTTGGATGTTATCACCCGAAAAACCTGTCTCAGGTACTTCAACACCATATAAACCACCCAGATGCCTGATGGCCTCAGGATAATTCATATGCTCTATTTCCATTATGAAATTAATGGCATTTCCGCCCTTACCGCAACCAAAGCACTTATAAATGCCCTTAGCCGGATTTACGGAAAAAGAAGCTGTTTTCTCTGAATGAAAAGGACAAAGTCCCCAAAGGTTGCTGCCTGAACGCTTAAGAAGAACATAACGTCCTACCACGGATTCTATATCCGCTCTGGTAAGAATCTCATCTATAACGTTTTCAGGTATCAGTCCCATTTAGTCCTCTGTCTCTAAATAAAAGGCCCGGTAGATTTGACCGGGCCTGAATATTAAGCCTGTCCTAAACGGATCAGTCGTCTTCTTTCTTTTCCTTCTTCTTACCGAAGAGTCCTGTCTTCTCAGGTTCTTCAGTCTTCTTTATTGTTCCGTCAGAATTGAGCTGATCACGCTTCACTACAGATTGTATTGCACTCTTTGTGAAAGTTACAAGTGTATTAGCTGCAGAAGTTGAGATTGTAACCTGATCATCCTTAATATTGGCCACAAAACCAACCAAACCACCAATAGTTACTACTCTGTCACCGACAGCAAGCTTATTCATCTGCTCCTTGAGTTCCTTATCCTTCTTACGCTGAGGTCTGATAAGGATAAAGTAGAAGACAACGAACATGACAAGAAGAAGTCCGAGAGATGCAACTGATCCCATCATCTCGCCATTCTGGCCTGTTAACATGTCTCCCAAGCCGGCAGCATCATCAAAATTAAACATTTATTATTCCTCCAATAAATTATTCGCCTGTGTACTCAGCAATTATATCAGACATTGTGAAATATCCACGTTCTTTTCCGCACATAAATGAAGCAGCTCTGAGAGCACCCTTAGCGAAAACATCTCTTGTCTGAGCTCTGTGACTTATGGTAACGATTTCCTCGTCGCTGATGAACATAACATCATGATCACCGACAATGTTACCGCCTCTAATCGAAGAGATACCAATCTCCTGCTTAGATCTGGCCTTATTTACACTATGTCTGTCATAAACAAATTCTGTCTGATCAGGAATCTCCTGATCAATGGCATTGGCAATCATCATTGCAGTACCTGAAGGTGCATCAAGTTTTCTGTTATGATGAGCCTCAACGATCTCAATATCAAAATCAGGATAAAGGATCTTAGTAGCCTGCTTAGCGAGCTCGATCATAAGATTAATACCAACGCTCATATTAGCAGACTTAAATATAGCAATCTCTTCGGAAGCATTAAGAATATCTGCAACTGTCTGATCAGAAAGAGCTGTTGTGCAGCAGATAAAAGGTTTTTTGCGTGACTTAGCAAATTCAAGAACTGTAGGAACAGCAGTAGCATTAGAAAAATCGATAATTACATCGAAATCCTCAGTGCACTCATTAAGGCTTGTATATACCGGGAAGCTGTAATTATTGTTCTCGATAATATCTCCGCCTGCTACGATCTTATAATCAGGGTTATTCTCGCAGAGAGCTGCAATAGCTTTACCCATTCTTCCGCAACAACCGTGTAAAAAAATCTTAACCATTGATTACTCCAGTCTGTTTCTTACTGAGCAAGAAAACTCTTCATTGCAGATGTGTCGTACTTAGCGAGTACATCAACAACCTTATCGTGATTTGCAGCACTCATCTCGCAAAGAGGAAGTCTGCAAGGACCTGCATTCCAACCAAGGATATTCATTGCTTCCTTAACAGGAATAGGATTTACTTCACAGAACATAGCCTTAACAAGAGGAATAAAGTTGATCTGTGCATTCTTAGCCTTCTCAATATCACCGTTGATGTAATCGTGGATCATTTGAGATGTTTCCTTAGGCATGATGTTAGCAATAACAGAGATTACACCCTTAGCTCCGAGTGAAATCATAGGTACAGCAAGTCCGTCCTCACCGGAATACAGAGCATATCTGTCACCGCAAAGGCTGTAGATCTCAGGAACCTGTGAGAAATTGCATTCCTTAACACCAATGATATTCTCACACTCTGAAAGTCTTAAAAGAAGTTCAGGTGAAATATTAACGTTAGTTCTGGAAGGAACGTTGTAAAGGATGAGAGGCAAATTAGGAACTGCATCAGCAACCTTTTTATAGTGACGATAAAGTCCTTCCTGTGTGCACTTATTGTAATAAGGAGTAACGAGCAATGCAGCATCAGCACCAAGCTCTTCTGCCTGCTTTGTGAGTTCAACACAATAAGCTGTATCATTTGAACCTGTTCCGGCAATTACGGGAACGCGGCCTGCAACTGTATCTACAGCACACTTGATAGCAGCGATATGTTCTTCGTGATTCATGGTAGCAGCTTCACCGGTTGAACCGCAAATGATGATAGAATCGATCTTCTGTGCGATCTGGAATTCGATCATTCTCTTGAGTTCGTCAAAATTGATTCCGCCGTCTTCGAAAAACGGAGTAACGATAGCAACACCGGCGCCTACAAATACAGGCTTTGACATATTAATGCCTCCTCGCGAAAAAACTTGAAAAAGATACGGTTTATAAGCCTAAATCCTCAATCTGAAAAGGATTTTAACACCCAATCATATTAATAGTCAATTTATACTTCTGGGGTGCACACATGTACTTCCACAGCGTACAATTCAAGGGTTTTAGCCATCTTGAGGATCGTTATCAAACGACATCGGGTACTTTACGTGGTCAAAGTCCTCAATGAGTCTTTTAAACACTCCGTTTATGGCAGATTTGTTGGCAGCTTTAATGACAAATGACATCCTGTATCTGCCGCGGAGCTCATAAATAACGCAAGGCATAGGGCCAAAAACTTCAAACTGATATTTCTTGTCCTGGAAACCGATAAAGTCATTGAGATACTTGGATAGCATATTAGCCCTCTGAATGAGAAGGTTCTCATCAGGAAGAGACAACACTACTTCACCAATAGCCTTAAAAGGCGGCAAACTCAGTTTTTGCCTGTATTCGATCTCCTGTTCATAGAACGCTCTGTAATTCTGAGTGCAGGCAAATTGAAACAAAGGCTGTTCGGGTCTCATGCTCTGAATGAATACTGTTCCCGGATGATCTCCCCTGCCCGCGCGTCCTGCTGCCTGGGTAATGAGCTGGAATGCTCTTTCAGACGCTTTGAAAGATGTAGATGCGAGCATAAGATCCGCACCGAGAACACCAACAACCGTAACATCAGGGAAATCCAGACCTTTTGCTATCATCTGAGTACCGATAAGGATAGATGCTTCTTTATTAGCAAACTTCTCGATTATTTCTTTATGTGCACCGGGAGTCATTGTTGAATCCTGGTCCATTCTCAATACTTTCTCGTGCGGAAAAACAGTATGCAGAAATTCTTCTAACTGCTGGGTTCCAAAGCCTGCTTTTGTAAATCTGGTTCCATTGCAAACGGAACATACCGCTTCATAAGAAGGAACGGTATAACCGCAATAATGGCAAATCAGGCTTTGTGTTCCATTACGTCTGTTGTTATGAAGAGTCATGGCTACAGAACAATTCTTACATGTAACAGGTTCTCCACAGGACTCACATACAAGAGTTCTGGAGAAACCTCTTCTGTTAAGGAGAAGAATTACCTGCTTATTCTCAGAAAATGCAACAGACATTGCCTGTCTTAACGGTACTGACAGCATACTGCCGCTGCCGAGTTTGATCTGCTCTTTCATATCAACAGGAACAATGTTGGGAAGTTTTGCTTCCTGCCTTGCTCTCTGCTTCAATTCAAGGAGCTTATATGCCCCCAGATTTGCTGCATAAAAGCTCTCAACAGAAGGCGTTGCAGAACCCAATACAACACTGCAGCCGGTAATAAGCGACCTCATTCTCGCAATATCTTTTGCAGAATATCTGGGATGAGATTCAGATTTATAAGAACTGTCATGTTCTTCATCCAATATAATCAACCGCAAATCAACAGCAGGAGCAAAGACACCGCTTCTTGGTCCGACAATAACTTTAGCCTTTCCGGTCCTGATGTTATTCCACTGTTCATAGCGCTGCTTATCAGTAAGTCTGCTGTGAAGCACTGCAACACTGTCACCTAAACGGCCCTTAATCCAATTAATCGTCTGTGGAGTAAGAGATATCTCAGGCACCATGTAAATGACACTTCCGCCCTCAGCTATTACCTTTTTGGCACAGTTCAAATACACCTCGGTCTTACCGCTTCCGGTGATTCCAAACAGGAGGAATGTATTTGCGTTTCTCTCGTCTATTCCGGTTAATATCTCATTTACGGCAGTTTCCTGTTCAGTACTGAGATCATATTCTTCGGTAAACTTTCCTTCCGGGGCATCATCCAAAGATAGATAAGTTTCTTCTTCACCTGCTACTTCTTTAACAAGTCTTATTAACCCCTTATCTTCTAGGGCTTTTACCTGAGCTGATGAACAGGACAAAGAAGACATTATCTCTTTTCGTGTACACTTGCCACGCTCAAGAAGATACTCAAGGATATGTATATGAGCTATGGATCTAAGTGTTTCACTCTTCAAGATAAATTCAGTATTTTCTTTGGATACCAGCTCAACAAACACTTCTACAGGATTCTTGTGATTAACAACACATGAAGGAACCATGAGTTCAACAACATCACCTTTGGTGCAGTTGAATCTGTCGCTGATCTTATCAATAAGAGCCAACTGATCTGCCTTTAAAACAGGTGATGAAGAAATAACAGAACCAATATCTTTTACCAGTGATTCATCACCATCAAAAGTATCTTTTATATCAATAACAACAGCGCATCTTTGAGAGTCACCTTTTCCAAACGGAACATTAACAAGTGAACCTGCTACAACGGTGCCTGACAATTCGTCAGGCACACGATACGTAAACAGTTTATCCGTCTGTCTTACTGCTCCTCTTAAAATAACGCTGCAATACACTTAAGGATATCCTCACATAAGATCGAACAGGTTGATCTGGGCACTCTCCGGGAGATCATCAAGGATTCCGCCGTAGTCCAGAAGTTTCTGTGTTACAGACTGACCTACACCCGTTCTCTTCATGAAATCATCACGGTTCTTAAACGGCGCTTCAGCTCTTGCTTTTTCTATTGCTTCACCGTTTGCAGGAGAAACAGCAGGAATAGCACAGAACGGAGGTCTTATGAGTTTAGGACCAGCTTTTGCGAACTTCTTACCGAGTGAATCGTTAAGAGTAATAGGTGCAAAAGTAATTCCTCTTGCATACATTTCTTCTACAAGCTCATAGAAATAGTACTTGAGTTTTGTATTCGGATCGCCCTTCGCATGCATCTCGTCAGCAAGTTCAATTCTTCTCTTCTTTACCTTTTCAGGACCGTTACACATATCTTCGGCGTTAAACAATCCTTCGCCTCTGTGTGTAAAGAATGAGCAGTAATATTCTTCCGGATAGTAAACCTTAAACCATGCTACACGAAGAGTAGAGATTGAATATGCGGCTGCATGTGCCTTAGGGAACATGTACTTGATCTTCTGACAAGATTCAATGTACCAGTCAGGTACACCGCACTTCTTCATCTCTTCAACATACTCAGGCCATTTCTCAACTTTGCCTGCAGCAACCTTACCTTTACGTACACCCTCCATGATGTCGAACGCATCTTTATTGGGAAGGCCCCAATAAATAAGGCTGGTCATGATGGAGTCACGGCATCCGATAACGGAATTAAGGTCGCATGTTCCGGCTCTGATAAGATCCTGGGCATTTCCTGTCCAAACGTCAGTACCGTGAGAAAGACCCATGAGCTGTACGAGGTCGTAGAACCTTGTAGGCTTTGTCTCCTTGATCATGCCTCGCGCCATGTTGGTACCAAGCTCTGAAAGACCCAGCGTAGCTGAACCTGCATCAGTAGCTTCGATCGGGAATCCTAAAGCATCCGTATTTACAAGAAGGCTCATTACCTTCTCATCAGGAATCGGAATATCAGTAATGTTTACTCCGGTAATATCACTTAACATTCTTAATACCGTAGGATCGGCATGTCCGAGAATATCAAGTTTAAGGATAGTATCGTGCATAGCACGGAAGTCAAAGTGCGTTGTTATGATTCCGCAATCAGTCTTATTAGCCGGGAACTGGATAGGTGTAAATTCATAGATATCCATTTCCTTTGCAATAACGACGATACCACCCGGATGCTGAGAAGTTGTTCTCTTAACACCGATGATGTCTCTTGCCATGAATGCGAGATGTGCCTGAGTGAACGGTTCGCCCTTCTCTTCGCAGATCTTGCGGCATACACCATAAGCATTCTTATCCTGGTAAGCACCAATCGTTCCGGCCTTGAATGTATGCGTACCGCCAAAGAGTACACCTACATAAGCATGAGCTCTAGGCTGGTATTCACCGGAGAAGTTAAGGTCGATATCAGGCTGTTTATCACCCTTGAATCCAAGGAACGTCTCGAAAGGAATATCCTGTCCGTCCGGTGTCAGCGGTTCACCGCATTCAGGACAATTCTTCGGCGGAAGGTCATATCCTGAACCGTACTTACCGCTGTTATCGAATTCAGCATAGTTACACTTCTTACATCTGTAATGCGGAGGCAGAGGGTTAACTTCAGAAATACCGCACATAGTAGCAGCAAACGAGGAACCTACTGAACCTCTGGAACCTACAACATATCCGTCGTTATTGGACTTCTTAACGAGTCTGTATGCGATGTAGTACATGATCGCATAACCATTGTTGATAATGGAATCTAGCTCTCTGTCGAGTCTTGCCTTAACGACTTCGTTAAGAACACCCTTATGACGGTACATCCTATTTGCCTTTGTATAAGCAATATCTCTAACATCGGCAGCAGCTCTTGCGATCTGCGGAGGATAAGATCCGTCAGGGAAAGGCTTGATTCCGAATTCGATCATGTCAGCGATCATGTTGGTGTTATCGACAACAACTTCCATCGCCTTTTCTTCACCGAGATACTTAAATTCTTCGAGCATCTCATCAGTTGTTCTGAAATACAGATCACTCTGCATCTCAGCATCATCAAAGCCCATGCTCATAAGCATGTACTTTCTGTATCTACCGTCTTCCTTATTAAGGAAATGTGAGTCTGTCGTAGCGCATACAGGCATACCGTGATCGTCTGCCGTCTCAACGAGCAGCTCATTAACAATACGGATGTCATCCTCGTTCATCGGAGTAGTTCCTGTATCAGATTTAGAAGGATCCTGTCTCGTAATGAACATATTGTTGCAAAGAGGCTGGATCTCCACATAGTCATAGAGACTTAATATCTTTGAGAACTCTTCTGATTCTTTCAGGAATTCTCTTGTTGCCTGTCTGTCTTTGTTTAAAGACCTGTATTGAGTAATAACATAGCGGTATATCTCACCACGCTCGCAGGCACCACCTACAATAATTCCGGACTTGAAATACTTAAGAAGACTCTTAGGCGTTCTCGGTCTTCTCGCATAGTAGTGTATCTGTGATTCAGATACGATACGGTAAAGGTTATAAAGTCCCATATTAGAGCGCACAAGATAAATGATGTGATACATCGGCGCAATAGGAAGTTTATTGGCGTTCTTATCGTTTGACTTAATTCTGGCGGGAGTATAATGTCCGACTTTATAGTTAATATCGAGAGCATCAACTGTACCGGCATCTATTAGGCAAGAAGCTAGCAATGATGCTGACTTATAACATGCGGTAAACATATCATCAAACTCACTGCCGACTGCAGTGTAATTGAACAATGTACCCTTGGAACTTAATGCTTCGTCTACTGTCTTGAATTCACCCTTATAGAATGTCTCAAGAATATCTTCATCAGAAGTAGCAGGCATAAGGAACTTATGTCTGTAATACACCTGATCTTCAATGTTGATTCCATAACCTGCACGGCGAAGGAAAGCAAGCGTAGTGAAGATATCAGGACCTGTTATGTATGAATCACCGATGAATTCGAGAAGTTCTCCCATTGCAAAATATGAATCGCAAGGCTCTCCCGTACCGGGGTAGATTGCATCTTCAAATTCAGCATGGAAATCAGCCACATGCTCGAAAACAAGTTCAGAAGGAATAACTTCATCTGTACCGTCAGCATATTCATCTTTAACATCACGTTCGATATTTACGGTCATGCCTAATGGTTCATGAGGTTCCAAAGGCTTCTTGGTGATATTCTCATCTCTCAATTCTTCGGGGACTTCACTCGGATCCCAGAGAGACTTATCTATATCGTGAGACGCAAATTCCATTGCATCCTGATCAGATTCACCCTCTTCTTCGGGCTTAACAGCCTTATATCCCTTCAGTCTGTATTTGGATGCACAGACCGACGTGAATGTATCACGCAGAGCATCGTCGCCGTTTCGCTTGATAACAATAGAAACAAAAGACCCGACTGCCTTCGGCTTGAAAATGAAGTTCAGTGAAGCATCATCATCAACATCTGAAGGTTTGATCTTATCGTTCTTAACGTCATAAGGAAGGTTATAGAAAACAGTAGGGCCGTCATCTACCAGATATCCTTCACAACCGAGGATACACTTAATAGGTGCTTCTCCGGTATCTTTGCGCTTTTTATTGATGCCTTTAGCAGCCTCAAATACATGAGGAAATGCCTGAACAACACCGTGGTCAGTAACCGCACATGCCGAGTGACCGAATTGAGCTGCAAGCTTAATCAGATCAGCAGGATCTGTCGTCGCGTCGCTCTCACTCATCTTGGTGTGCACATGGAGCTCTACTCTCTTACGTTCTGCAGTATCTTTTCTCTTCGGTGGTTTCTCTGCACTGAAGAATCCTGATACCTTAAGACACTTATCGCCCGTAAAAGAGTCATTCTCGACATTACCCTGAATGCCGACATAACCGCCCTTACCAAATTCTTTCTGGAATCCGTCAGCTTCTTCTGGCTTTAAGAAAGCAATACATGAAATACCGTCTGTATCATCAAGGCACATGAACTTAACGATTACACTTCTGCCAGTTTTCGCGAGTTTAAAAGAGTCTTCGTTAAATATGAGATTACCTGCGATATTTACGTCAAAGCAGCCGATAGTCAGATTCGCAATCTTCATAAAAGTCGCCTGCTTCTTTACTTTACCGTAAAGCTGGTTATCAGCATTAGCCTGAGCCTTATAATCGAACTTTTTCTCTTCCTGTTTAGCTTCTTTTCTAAGCTGCTGGGCCTTAGCCTCCCAGGAATTTTTATTAGGTTTTGTATCTGAATCTTCTTTCTTTTCAGATTTATTCTTCTTACCTGAACCTTTGCCTGTATCAGCAGGAACCTCATAATCTTCAAATTTCAGTTCCTTCATAGCCTGATAGATATCATCAGGCATGAGATCACTGCCTGCAATATCAGGATCAATGGTCTCTATTTCAAATCTGCCGGGAATATCAGTGCCCAGACATATATAGCTGGCTTCTCTTACAGACTCAATAATGTTCTTCTTTTCAGAATCGCTGAGCATCAATGCCCAACCCGAAAGAATGTTGATATAAGTAACGTAGCCAAAACAATCACCACTGTCATAATCAACATCAGCCTTAAGGTCGATGTTGTCTGCCGGGTTACTTACTTCATTTTTGTTATCTCTGGCAACGTAATACTTAATCAGATCACTGACAGCCTCATAGGCAGTCGGAAAATTAATGTCGTCAAAACCTTTGAATGTAAAATTCACTCTGGTTCCAAAATCATTCTCCAGATCATGAACAAATGAAACGAGACTGTTTTTACCACTCAAAGACTCAACACCGTCAATAATAATATTGACGGATGCCTTAGCCTTATAGATGTCTACCTTCTGAACATAAAGCTCACTTAAATCCTTGTATCTGTCACTGTCTACGTTAAACAGATCAAGTAGTTTTACATTTATCTTCTCCAAGTCTTATCACTTCCCTTACAAACTCATCAACTGCATCGGATGCAGGAATCTTTCTGACCGGCACGCCCTTTTCGAATAAAACGAATTCGTCTTTGCCGCCTGCTAATCCGATGTCACATTCTCTTGCTTCTCCGGGTCCGTTAACAACACATCCCATTACAGCAACCTTAAGGTTATAGGGAAGCTTTGATACTTTTTCTTCGATCTGTCCCGCAAGTTCAATCAAAGGAACCTGGGTTCTGCCGCATGTAGGACAGGAAATGAAAGTTATACCGCCGTCTCTTAAATCAAGAGCCTTAAGGATCTGTTTTGCAGTTATAACTTCATCGACAGGATTACCTGTAAGAGAGACTCTTATAGTATCTCCAATGCCCTCTGCAAGGAGAGCACCGATACCAACCGCGGATTTTATTGCGCCTTCTCTTACTGTGCCTGCCTCTGTAACACCTACATGAAGAGGATAATCGCAGGATTTAGAAAGAATCCTGTATGTGTCGATAGTAAGTTTAGGTGATGAAGACTTGATAGAAATAACGATATTATCAAAATCCTGATCTTCCAAAAGCTTAACAGCACCTAAAGCACTCTCTGTCATTGCATCAGCGTTGACTTCTCCATACTTGGCAAGGATCTCCCTGGAAATTGAACCGGAATTAACTCCAACACGGATAGGAATATTACGCTCTTTGCATTTATCAGCAACCAGCTTAACATTCTCCGGTCCACCAATATTACCGGGATTGATTCTTATCTTAGCAGCACCATTATCAGCTGCAGCTAATGCGAGCCTGTAATCGAAATGAATATCGGCAACAACCGGTATCGGAGATTGAGCAGTAATCTGTTTAAGACTCTCAGCTGCCTCCATATCAGGAATGGCAACTCTGGTAATATCACAACCGGCATCAGCCAACTCCTGAATCTGTGCAAGAGTAGCCTTTGCATCTCTGGTATCAGTATTATTCATTGACTGGATCTTAACAGAAGATCCGCCACCAACCTGAACATTACCAATAAAGACAGACTTAGTCATAATTCACTCTCCTTAAGTTCCAAAACCGAATATAATCGTCAGGATATCTGATACAAACGCAAATATCAGCAAGAGAATAATCAGCACAAATCCGATTATTGTCAGCCTTCCTTCCGCCTTCTCAGACAGCTTACGACCGATAACCATCTCAACTACGATCAACAGTATCTGTACACCGTCAAGACCCGGTATCGGGAGAAGATTGGAAAATGCCAGAGCGATAGAGATAATACCACCCAACATAATGAGCATATAGATCTTATCGCCTATGGAATCCTGTTCATCCTCTACGACATCGTTTACCACAGATGCTATACCTATGGGACCCGATACCAAATTATAAACTTTTACCCTTCCTCTGATAGCATCACGGATGCCTCTTATCGTGAAATTTGTCATTGAAGCTGGCATTTTGGCCGCATATGCGAACGCCTTAAAAAAGTTAGCCGGAGAATTAACTGCATAGGAATATAAAACAATTCCGCGGTCAGTATAATAGTCCTGATAGACAGGAATAATCTCTGCTTCATTCTCTACGCCGTCTCTTACATAAGTAACGGTAATTGAATCATCATTAAGATTATTTATGTAGTCTTCGAAACCTTCATCAGCAACAGAAACACCATTAAAATGCGTTACATAATCACCGGCCTGAAGAACCGGATTACCATTATTCTGTTCTTCATCAACAGAATAGATTTTCCAGCCGTGATATTCATTTTCAGTAGATATTGATTCAACTGTAATAAGGAGCAAAGGCTTTCTCTTCTGAACAGGTTCCAGAGTAACATCGTAGAGCCTACCTGTCTCACGTGACTTCAATGTCAGAACTACATCATCTGCAGGATCAATAGTGCTCATCTCATAAGAGAAGTCATAGTACATATAAACTCTGGCACCATTAACTTTAACAATGGTGTCACGCTCTACATATTCAGAAGCTACTTCTGCGGTCTGTGCTCCAGGAACAGGATTTCCGATGTCAGTACTTACAAATCCTGTAAAACAATACATTAGGAAAAAGATAAGGATACCAAGAATCAGGTTCATCACAGGACCTGCAAGAGCTACGAGAAGTCTTTTGAATCTGGGCTGGTTGATGAGGAGATGCGGATCATCGCTCTTAACGACGTAACCCTCCTCATCGATTTCCGAGAATCTTACATAGGCGCCAACAGGGATCAGTCTTATCGAGAAGTCTACATCATTACGCTTCCAGCTTAACAGCTTAGGGCCGACAAAAAGAGAGACCTCAAAAGCTTTGATCTTAAGGAGCTTGGCTACCCAGAAATGTGCGAGCTCATGCATACTTGCGAGTACACCGAGTAAAATAAGTACGATTACTATGCTGATTACTATGTTCATGATTTGATCTTACCTGCAATCAACTCATCAGCATAGATTCTTGCATCTTTATCGGTTTGAGCAATTGTCTCTATGGTCAGATTCATATTTTTAATGTCAGGATCCATTTTCTCTACCGTCTCGAAAACAGTTCTCTCAATATCAAGGAACTTGATCTTGCCGTCAAGATAAGCTCTTACCGCAGATTCATTTGCTGCGTTCATTACAGTAGGATATAGTCCGCCCTTATCACCTGTTTCATAAGCAAGCTTAACCAGTCTGAAAACTTCGGTATCACAAGCTTCAAAAGTCAGATTAGAAGTAGCAGCTTCGAAAGGATCGAACTCTTTAACGATAGACGGACCTCTGTCAGGATAGTAAAGAGCAACTTCAATAGGAAGAACCATTGAAGGTTTGCCCATCTGCGCAAGAACAGAGCCGTCTTTAAGTCTGATCATTGAATGGATAACACTCTGAGGATGAACAACGACGTCAATCCTGCTGCATTCAATACCATAGAGGTGATGTGCCTCAATGATTTCCAGTCCCTTATTCATCATAGTGGCAGAATCGATAGTGATCTTACCACCCATATTCCAAGTAGGATGATGCAGAGCATCCTGAACAGTAACACTTTCGAGCTGCTGTCTGCTCATGCCTCTGAACGGTCCGCCTGAAGCAGTGATGAGAATTCTGTCTAGGTCTTCTCTCTTCTCGCCCTTGAGGCACTGCCAAATTGCAGAATGCTCGCTGTCGATAGGAAGCATCATGACACCCTTCTCTCTGATCAGAGGCATTATGATATCTCCGCCGGCAACGAGTGTTTCTTTATTAGCAAGAGCGATATCTTTGCCTTTTAAAACTGCGTGATAAACAGGCTCCAAACCTGCAAATCCGACTATTGCTCCGACAATGGTATCGATTGAATCCAGAGTTGCTACAGTTATATTTCCTTCTCTGCCAGAAAGGACTTCTGTATCAATGCCTGCTGACTTAAGCCTTCCGGATAATTCTTTAGCTTTATCTTCCCTTACAACACTGCAGACACGGGGTCTAAACTCAACGATCTGCTCATATAATGTTTCTATATCGCTGTCACAAGTGAGTGCCTCAACAGTAAAATCTTCAGGCGCTTTTCTGGCAACTTCAAGCGTCTGTCTACCGATAGAGCCTGTTGAACCCAATATAGATAATTTGCGCATATTAAATCTCCCGAAAACAATTAATTACGAGTCATATAATCAGAATAGATTGTTGGCTATTATAGCAATGAACAACGCGACAGGAAGCGTAAAGAAAGTGCTGTCGAACCTGTCGAGCATTCCGCCATGTCCTGGAAACAGATTGCTGAAATCCTTGATTCCGGTATTTCTCTTGATTACTGAACAGAACCAGTCACCCAACTGTGACATTACGGATATAAGAATTCCGAGGAAAAATGTCAGAATAGCGTAAGGTATCACAGGCATAGGGATCTCATCGATTCTGTGAATAACCAGGCAACAATAAACAGTTACACAAATAGCGCAGAAGATCGCTCCTCCAATACATCCTTCCCATGTCTTCTTAGGAGAAATATGAGGTACGATCTTATGTTTCCCCAATGTAACACCTGTAAAGTAAGCAAAAGTGTCCGTTCCCCATGGAGCAAACAAACCAATGATCATATAGAACCAACCATTAGGAACAAACAACAATGCGCTGACCAAACAGAACAAAGGGAAAGAAATATAGAAAACCATTCCACCAGTAAATAAACCATTAAGAAAAGCCTTTGGGTCATTGGGTCTTACAAGCGGAAGATTGATACCACAGGATAAACAATACATACAGACAACCAAAAGATAGATTGCCATTATATTCTCAATTTTGAGTTTGAAAATAAGACCGCATATAACAACAAGAGTTGCAAGACTCATTCCGATAATAAGAAGCAGTCTGGAAGGATGGAATCCTCCGGTTTTAAGCGCCTTATACAGTTCAACACATGCAAAGACACCAATTATTACAGCCATAATTACTCCGGTTATCGGGAAAAAATAGGCCGGCATGAAAAATGCCAGAACCAGAACAGTAAATATGATTCCTGTAATAACTCTCTGTCTCAATTTAAGCCTTCGCGTCCTTTTTCGACAGACCACCGAAACGTCTGTCACGTAATGCAAAATCGCGGAATGCCTGAGTCAGTTCTTCGTAACCGAAGTCAGGCCATAAAACATCAGAGATCCAGAATTCAGAATAAGCACACTCCCATAAAAGGAAGTTGGATATTCTGAGTTCTCCGCTGGGTCTGATAATTAATTCCGGATCCGGAACATCAGGAAGATAAAGATTATCTGAAATCATCTGTTCGGTAATATCAGAAGGCTCCAAAACGCCTGCCTTAACCTGTTCAGCAATCTTCTGACAGCTGTTTACAATCTCTCTTCTTCCACCGTAATTAAATGCAATAATGAGCTGCATCTTCTGACGGTCCTTAGATCGTTCCTCTTCGATCCTGATAACTTCTTTTACTTTTTCAGGAAGTGCATCAAGATCTCCGGTAAATCTCATTCTTACGCCCTCTTCTTTTAGTTCGGGATCGTAACGGTCAACGAACTCAACAAAGAGCTTCATAAGCTTCTCAACTTCATCCTGAGGTCTGGACCAGTTCTCAGTTGAAAAAGCATAAACAGTAAGATACTTAACACCATATCTTCCGCAGTTGCGGCAAAGTTCCTTAAGGTTCTCTGCTCCTGCCCTGTGGCCGGCACTCCTGGGAAGATGTCTTTTGGTAGCCCATCTTCCGTTACCGTCCATGATCACACCCAAAGATACGGGAACCTTAAGGTCGCCCGTATCATAGGTGAATTCCTGTTTTTTTCCGAGAAAGGCCATCTAATATCAGATTTCCATCAATTCCTTGTTCTTCTTATCACAAACACTGTCTACCTCAGCAGTATACTTGTCTGTAATCTTCTGAACCTTTTCTTCGAATTCCTTAAGAAGGTCATCTGTGAGTTCCTTCTTCTTGTTAGCAGCACGCATCTTATCGATAGAATCACGACGGTTATTACGGATAACTACCTTTGTCTCATCTCCGTAGATCTTAACCTGCTTAACAAGATCCTTACGTCTTTCCTCTGTGAGCATAGGGAAAACGAGTCTGATCATCTTACCGTCGTTTGTAGGATTAATTCCGAGGTCCGATGCCTGGATAGCATGCTCGATCTCTTTGAGCATCTTAGGATCCCAAGGAGTAAGAGTAATCATTCTTGCTTCAGGAACCTGAATATTAGCAACGGCATTAAGAGGCGACGGAGCACCATAATAATCAACAGTAATCTTGTCTAAAACATGCGGATTAGCACGTCCGGCGCGGATAGTGTTGAGGTTCTCCTGAAGGTTATCGATGCACTTCTGCATTTTTGCTTCAATATCATCGTAATCTTTCTTTGTGATCTCGATCATAGCCATAATTCTGCCTCCTGTTATTTTTATTATTCAACGATTGTTCCGAGTTCTTCGCCCTTTGCGATCCTTACGATATTCTCAGGATCCTTCATAGAGAATACGAGAATCTTTGTGTGGTTATCACGGCAAAGAGCAGCTGCTGTAGCATCCATAACCTTGAGATTAAGTCTCAATACTTCGTCATGGGATACCTTGTCATACTTCTTGGCATCAGGGTAAACATTAGGATCTTTATCATAAACACCGTCAACCATAGTAGCCTTAAGGAATACATCAGCACCGATTTCAGTAGCTCTTAATGCAGCACCTGTATCTGTTGAGAAGTAAGGGTTACCTGTACCACAAGCGAAAATAACGATTCTTCCCTTTTCGAGGTGTCTTACAGCTCTCTTTCTGATATAAGGTTCAGCCATCTGTCTTACTTCAACAGCTGATAAAACTCTGGTAATGGCTCCCTGCTGCTCCAAAGCATCTGAAAGTGCAAGGGAATTCATAAGAGTTGCGAGCATGCCCATGTGGTCTGCAGTAACTCTGTCCATCTTCTCGGAAGATCTTCCTCTCCAGAAGTTACCTCCGCCGACTACTATAGCAACCTGAACACCGAGATCAGCTACAGCCTTGATATTTGTTGAGATTTCCTTGAGGATATCGTCATTAATACCGACCTTAGCATCTCCTGCCAGAGCTTCACCGGATATCTTCAGAAGGATACGGTTATATTTTTTCTCACTCATTAAATAAGGTCCTCCGCAAATTTTCTTCACTAGATTTTATCAATAATCGACGCATATGTGAATTAAAAAAATAATTAATAAGAAAACCCCGCACTTAATTGTGCGGGGTCTTAATTGGTTTAATCAAACAGTTGTCTGATAAGAATCAGAGTCCAGCCTGCTTTCTTACTTCCTCAGCGAAGTCATCAACCTTCTTCTCGATACCTTCACCAAGACCGAAACGTGTGAAACGAACTACAGAAACGTTTGCACCGATAGCCTTGATTGACTGATCAATGTACTGGGAAATTGTGAGATCGTCATCTCTGAAGAATTCCTGATCAACGAGGCAGTTAAGCTTGTAGAAGTTCTTGATCTGTCCGGGAACGATTCTCTCCATAACGATCTTCTCAGGCTTACCCTCTTCGAGAGCCTTATTCTTGATGATATCAACTTCCTTGTCGAGCTCTGCCTGAGGTACTTCATCCTCAGTAACCCAGTTAGGTCTCATTGATGCAACCTGCATGCCGATGTTCTTAGCGAAATCAGCGAACTCAGGCTTTGTGATAACAGAATCATCATCAGTTGTAACCTCAACGAAAACGCCGACCTTACCACCCATGTGGATGTAAGCTGCAACAGCACCGTTGCCCTCTACCTCATAGATAACGAATCTTCTGATTGATGTGTTCTCACCGATATCAGCGATAGCTTCCTTCTGGAAAATCTCAACTGTCTTGGACTCATCATTGTAAAGAGGCTGAGCCATGAGCTCTTCGATGTTAGCAGGCTTCTTTGTAAGGATGTGTGTAGCAACTGTATCTGTGAAAGCCTTAAACTTATCTGTGTTAGCAGCAAAGTCTGTCTCGATGTTGATCTCAACCAAAACGCCTGACTTCTTGTCATCAGCAATCTTAGCTACAACTGCACCCTCTGCAGCGATTCTAGCGGACTTCTTCTCAGCCTTAGCCATACCCTTCTCACGAAGCCATGCCTTAGCCTTCTCGATATCACCATCGCACTCAGTAAGTGCCTTCTTACAATCCATGATGCCGCAATCTGTAAGCTCACGGAGTTCTTTAACCTGCTGTGCTGTAATTGCCATATATATTCTCCTTTGCGATTTTAGTTAAGATTTGAAATTAAGACTCAGAAGCGATCTCTTCGATAGACTTATCTTCAGCAGCCTCTGTAGCCTGCTCCTCAGCAACCTCTGCTGTAGCAGCCTGAGCCTCAGCTGAATCAAGATCCATACCCTCAGATGTAGCATCCTCACCCTGATGAGCCTCGATAACAGCGTCAGCCATCTTAGCTGTGATGAGCTTAACTGCTCTGATAGCATCATCGTTACCAGGGATAACGTAATCTACTTCGTCAGGATCACAGTTTGTATCAACAATAGCAACGATCGGGAGACCAAGTCTCTTAGCCTCTGCTACAGCATTGTGCTCCTTCTTTGTGTCTACGATGAAAAGAGCTGCAGGGAGCTTAACCATACCAACGATACCACCGAGGTTCTGGTCGAGCTTTGTCATCTCGAGCTTAAGCTTAGCAACTTCCTTCTTTGTTCTGAGTTCGAATGAACCGTCAGCTTCCATTCTGCGGAGCTCTTCGAGTCTTGCAACTCTCTTCTTGATTGTTACGAAGTTTGTGAGAGTACCGCCGAGCCAACGATAGTTAACATAGAACTGACCGCAACGCTGAGCTTCTTCCTTGATGGAATCCTGAGCCTGCTTCTTTGTACCAACGAAAAGGATATCACCCTTCTCAGCGAGCTCGCGCATAGCGTCATAGGCCTCGTCGACCTTCTTGACTGTCTTCTGCAAATCGATAATGTGGATTGAGTTACGCTCCGTGAAGATGTACTCAGACATCTTAGGGTTCCAACGACGTGTCTGGTGACCGAAGTGTACACCTGCTTCAAGAAGCTGCTTCATTAAAATAACTGGCATAAAATAATCCTCCTGTTCTTTCTTCCGCATACATCAAAGTAATATTCAGCTCAAAATTGGCCACAGTCGGAATGTATGCGTGATTTTTATGCTCGAGTATTCTAACAAATAGCCCCTGTCAAAGCAAGGGCTATTTTCATTATTTATAATATATAGAGTTGATTACTTTCGTTTGTAATGACAAACGGTAAACTCCACACCTTTTTCGCTCATTACAGGGGGTTCTTCCTCTTCTAATTCCCACTCAGGATCTTCATCAAGATTCGGGAACCAGCAATCAGCCTCAAACTCAGCACGGATTCTTGTTATTATCGCCTTGTCACAAAGACTTATCAGCGAGTTATAAAGAGAAGCACCGCCGATAAGATAGACCTCATCAGAAGTAAGATCCAGGAAATCCTCGAGTTCTTCAACGGAATGAAGGACCATAGCACCTTCCTTCTCGTATTCAAAGCTCCTGGACATGATTACATTTACTCTGTTCGGCAGAAGTCTCTGACCGGGAAACGTCTCAAGAGTCTTCCTTCCGAAAACAACCGTGTGTCCGGATGTATATTTTCTAAAAACGCCTTTCTGATCTTCAGGTAATGAAATAAGGAGCTGGCCTTTGTTTCCGATTGCCCAATTCTTATCTACTGCAGAAATTGCTATCATCATATTTTTACCCCTCAAACAATTGTGTAAAGTATCCGGACTGTGACATGGGCTCACCTGCTTCTGTGAGATGTCTGCAGTCACTGAATGTCTGTACTCTGAATGTGGCTTCTCCCGGAATTCTCTCCTCAGAACCCAATACAGTCAGAGCCGTCGGCTGCATTATCATTCCCTGCCAGAGAACCGGAGCAGCTACACCGATAAGATGACTTACGATAAGCGCTGTAACACCAAAGTGACAGAAGAACACAATATTATCATCGTTGTGCTCAATAACATCATAGAAACCCATGTCATTACGCTTATAGCCGTGCTTCTCAAGGAGAGCATCTATTCCGTCATAAACTTCTTTGGCGTGAGTAGCGAGATCACCTGACTTCATGATATCTGTTTCAACCCACTTATCTTTGTCATGGAGCTCGTCCCAGTTATTGAAGTCTCTGGGATAAAAATCCCAGGCAATAGTCCACTGCTGCTCTTTCTCGTCCCAGATCCTGTAATAGAATTCCTGGAGCCAGTCATATGTAATTGCTTCTCTTCCCGTTTTCTTCAAAGAAACGGAACATGTGTCCTGAGCTCTGCCCATGGGAGAACAATAAATCTGCTTAATATCCCACTTAGCTACGCGTTCAGAGAGAATCTCAGCCTCGCGCCAGCCTTTTTCAGTAAGTGAATCTTTCTCGTAATCAGGATCACCGTGTCTGATGAAAATTAACTTCATTCTATACTCCGTAAATCAGACTGCTACAGGAATTCCCTTGATCTTGGGACCTGCCTCATAACCTTCGAGTCTGATGTTATCTGTAGTGAACTGATAGAAATCAGTGATACCTTCATCAAGAACGAGCTTCGGTGCCGGATACTTAGGCATTTCGATAAGTTCCTTAACGATATCAACGTGTCTGTCATAGATATGGGCATCAGCGATTACATGAACGAATTCGCCAACTTCGAGGCCGGAACATCTGGCCATAAGATGTACCAAAACAGCGTACTGACAAACGTTCCACGCGTTGGCAACGAGCATATCGTTACTTCTCTGATTAAGAATGGCATTGAGTTTATTGCCAGTAACATTAAAAGTCATGGAATATGCGCAAGGATAAAGATGCATCTCGGAAAGATCCTGATGAACATAGATATTTGTCATGATTCTTCTGGACGAAGGATTATTCTTAAGATCGAAAAGAACACGGTCTACCTGGTCAAATTCGCCTTCCTTATACTTATGCTTTACGCCAAGCTGATATCCGTAAGCCTTACCGATGGAACCTGTCTCATCAGCCCACGCATCCCAGATATGAGAGTTAAGATCATTAACATTGTTGGATTTCTTCTGCCAGATCCATAAGAGTTCATCAACTGCAGCTTTGAAATTGATCCAACGCTGAGTAAACATAGGGAATTCTTCTGCAAGGTTATAGCGGTTAACGATCGCAAATGCCTTATATGTATAAGCAGGTGCTCCATCATCAGCCCAATGGGGTCTGACCTTGTCATTAATAGTCGAATAGCCAGAATTAAGGATAGTTCTTATATTCTCGTCGAAAATATCATCTGCTCGGCTCATAGAAATCCACCACCTTTAAATTGATAGTTTTGATTATAACAAACATACGAGCAACTTGCTTGCAAGGGTTGCGAGTGTTTGTTATATCCGAGCGAAGCGAGGAATATAACAAACATATGGAAAACTTTACGGACAAAAAAATAACCTTCGCACAAAGAGCGAAGGTTATTTTCTGAGTAATGGTCGGAGTGACGGGACTTGAACCCACGACCTCTTGCTCCCTAAGCAAGCACTCTAGCCACCTGAGCTACACCCCGATGATCACGCTAATGTTAAAGAAAAAGTTGGTCGGAGTGGCGGGACTTGAACCCACGGCCTCCTGCTCCCGAAGCAGGCACTCTACCACCTGAGCCACACCCCGATGGAGTATTCCTCTAACAAGCCTATAAATCTTATAACAACGAATAAAAATATGCAAGGTCAAATTGCAATAAAAAATAAAAGCCGCATCCAAAGCGGATGCGGCCTTATAAATCAAGTGTTTTAAGCTTATGCCTGCTCGTCTGAAGACTCAGCTGCTTCCTCTGCGGGAGCCTCAACTGCTTCTTCCTCAGGAAGCTCAGGATCGATAGGAGCTACTTCCTTGATGGAAATAGAGATTCTTCTTGCTTCGGGTTCAATCTTGATAACCTTAGCCTGAACAACCTGACCTACTGAGAGTGCATCCTCAGGCTTCTCAAGTCTTCTGGAAGAGATCTGAGAAACGTGGCAGAGAGCGTCGAGGTCGGGCTCAAGCTGAACGAAAGCACCGAACTTTGTAAGACGAACAACTGTACCCTGTACAATGCATCCTACAGGCATTCTCTCTTCAATATTGTAGTAAGGATCATCCTCGAGCTTCTTGTAGCCCAAAGAAATCTTCTTTGTTTCCTTATCGAAAGACTTAACGAATACGTCGATCTCATCGCCAACCTTGAGAACATCAGAAGGCTTAGCGTTACGGCTCCATGAGAGCTCAGAAACGTGAACGAGTCCGTCAACACCGCCGATATCGATGAATGCACCGAAATCAACAAGGCTTCTTACAACACCAGTATAGTGCTTGCCTTCTTCAATGTTGTCCCAGATCTCTGCAGACTTCTTACGACGCTCTTCAGAAACGATAACTCTGTGGCTGCCGGAGATTCTGAGTCTGCCCTTCTCTGTATCAAACTTAGTAATGAGTACCTCGAGAACCTGACCAACATAAGACTCGAGATCCTTAACCTCGCCTGTCTTAATCTGTGTTCTGTGAATATAGATATCAACACCCTTGTAAGCACCGATAACGCCGTCCTTAACAGTACGTGTGATCTTTACTTCGATAGGAGTCTTATTCTTATATGCTTCTTCGATCTCGGCTCTGCCCTTCTCGGACTCTACATCATTCTTAGAAAGGATGATTTCCTTGCCCTGATCGGAATTCTTGATGCTTCTGACCTTAACGGTAACTTCTGTGTGCTCGGCAATTGCCTTGTCAAGATCAAAGTCAGGATCCGAATCAAACTCCTTACGTGAAATTCTTCCTTCGGACTTATCATGTACGTCTACATATACATAATCGTCGTCTGCAGATGTGATTGTGCCCTTAACAACAGCACCTCTTCTAACCTGCGCAATTAAATCGACAGCATTGGCAAATTCTGTGTCAAAGCCCTGATTTGTGATCTTCTCTTCTTCGTTCATTTGTTGAACAACCTCCAAAATTATAGCTTCCGGTGTAGATGCACCCGCTGTAATCCCAACTTTATCAGTAGGAAGTATTTTCCCTTCCGAGATAAGACATCCTACTTCTGCGCCAGAATTAACAAGGAATGTTCTTGCACAGCGACCTTTGCAGATTTCCAAAAGCTTAGTGGTGTTCGAACTGTGAGCCGAACCGATGACTATCATCGAATCCGATAACTCAGAGAGCGAAGCGGCTTCCTTTTGCCTACTTTCAGTCGTAATACATATTGTATCAAAAAGATTATATTTTTCAATTTTATTTTTAACACTCTGGCAAATTTTTTTAAACATAGCGCTCGAAAACGTAGTTTGTGAGATCAATATTGCACTTTCGAGCGGGAAATCGAGGTTGTCCAGATCCTCAGGACACTTAATTACAGCGCATTTAACGCCTGTTCCCTCTGCCTCTCCCAGAATACCGGTAACCTCAGGATGGCCCTTGGTTCCTGCGATAATTATGTTCATTCCATTCTGGGCGTTCTCGCGGACGATCTTGTGGATCTTCGATACAAAAGGACATGTCATGTCCCTTATCTCACAGTTTTTGGACTTCAGAATGTTAATATCCTCAGGCGGAACACCGTGTGCCCTGACAATTACCAGCGAACCTTCTGGACAGTCTTCTGCCTTATCACAGATCGTGAAACCGCCTTCAATGAGCTTATCCACAACATATCTGTTGTGAACGATCTCGCCAAGCATAACAAGTTTCTTGCCATCAGAACCTTTTTCTACAGCTTCTTCAGCGGCAGATACGGCATTTTTAACTCCAAAGCAGAAACCTGAAGATTTGGCGACGGTTACTCTCATTTATCTTCCTCTTCCAAATGGCTGAGAAGGAATTCTCTTGTGCCTTCGATAGTATATTTACCGGTATCAATGACAATTGCTTCAGGTACCTGGATAAGCGGAGATGCAGCTCTCTTGGAATCCTGCTCGTCTCTGTAATTAATATCTCTTAATACCTCTTCAAATGTCTGTGAGTTATCTCCTGCAGCCTGGAGCTCAGCAAGTCTTCTCTCTGCTCTGACCTCAGGCGCGCATACAACAAAGAACTTATATTTAGCATCAGGAAGTACTACTGAAGCAATATCTCTTCCGTCGAGTACGAATGTCTGATTCTTTGCTATTTCTCTCTGCAATGAGACCATTGCTGTTCTTACAAAAGGAAGAGCTGAAATATCAGATGCTGCAATTGATGTCTGGGGTGTTCTTAATTCACCAGTTACATCTTCGCCATCAAGGATCATGTGCTGTACACCATCGATGAAACGGACTTCGATCTTTACTTCATCCATCATCTTCTTAACAGCATCAGCATCTTTGGGATTAATACTCTTCTTAATGGAAGCAACTGCGCATGTACGGTACATTGCACCTGTATCAAGATACATAATACCGAGCTCTTTTGCGATTCCCTTTGCAAGTGTACTCTTGCCTGATCCTGAAGGTCCGTCGATTGCAATCTGATAAATGCCCATAGTTTTTCTCCTTATAAAATACCGCCGTCTTCTGTAGTGCGGTCTCTGCCTGTTTCATATACACGGTACTGCGACCACAAAGTCTCCAATGATTCCAATGATGACTGGATATGTTCTTTTCTGTGCATTCCAAGTGATACCAGGAGCGCATTGATCAAAGATAAAGGTGCAGTTAGTGAATCAACAAAAGATGCCATAGACGACTTCGCGAAAAGCTTAATGTCAGCATATTCAGTCATTGCTGTATCATCCTTATCCGTAATGGCAATGATTGTTGCACCCTTTTTCTTGGCATATCCCATTGAGTTAATGGTTCTGGCAGAATATCTCGGGAAAGATATTCCGATCATTACATCGCCCTTTCCAATAGGCATGATCTGCTCGAAAAGTTCATTTGTACATGTGCTTCTTACGAGAACAACATCATCGAAAAGAAGTGTCATGTAAAAGTGCATGAACTCTGACAAAGGAGCAGAAGCCCTGATGCCCATGATGTATATCTTCCTGGCACCGAGCAAAGAATTGACAGCATTAGTGAATTCTTTCTCATCAATGGAATTAAGTGAATCTCTTAAATTAGAAATATCCTGTGCGACAACAGATCTTAATGCGTCGCCGTCATTATCGAATTTCTCGGTAAGACCGAGTCTTTGTACTGATGTTAATTTTGATTTCAGATCTTCCTGAAGAGCCTTCTGGAATTCAGGATATCCTTCAAATCCGAGCTCAGTAGTAAATCTGACAACTGTTGATTCTGAAACGCCGACTTCTTCGCCGAGTTTTGCAGCAGTCATGTAAGCAGCTTTGTCATAAGACTCAAGGATGAAATTTCCTATAGCCTTATGGCCTTTGCTCATATTAGAGACTTCTCTCTCGATAAGTTCAAGCGTCCCCGTCATCCTTTTCTCCCTCTTCTGATTCTTCTCTCTCAGGCTTCATGAGGCTCTCGATGGAAATCTGCTTATCCTCACCTGCTGTTGCTTCTTTTAAAGAGTTCTCCATATCTCTGATCGTCTGATAACTCATGAGTTCGAGCGGCGGCAGATCTCTTACTGATTCAATTCCGAATTCAGTTAAGAACTTTTTGGATGTCTTAAACAGAGACGGTCTTCCCGGAGCATCAAGGTTACCGGCTTCTTCGATCCAACCTCTGTCCAATAATCTGGAGATGATCGAATCTGAAGAAACACCTCTTACGAGCTCTACCTGTGCTCTGGTACAAGGCTGGTTATAAGCGATAACTGCCAACGTCTCATAAGATGCCTGTGATAACGGCGGTGACTGTCTGGGACCAAACATTCTGTCTAATATCTTTTTCTGGGATGGTCTCGTCATCATTGCATAAGAATCTTCAGTTCTTCTTATCTCAAGTCCGCTCCACGGATTAGATGAATATCTCTCCGTAAGGGATTTCAACGCCTCCATAATGGCGTTCTTAGAACAATTAAGAATATCAGCGAGCTTGTCAACAGAGACCGGATCTCCCGAAATAAACAATATTGATTCGATTGCAGCCGGCAATTCCTGCGCAGTTACTTTAAAATCATCTTCCATATCAGATCTTCTTCTCCTCTATCGATATCTCACCGAAGTTTTTATCCTGTTCAACGTTTATCTTATTATCTCTGACGAGTTCAAGAACAGCCAGAAAACTGACAACCTTATCCATCTTCTCGGCCTTTTTGCCAAAGAGACTGCTGAACAATATCTTACCTTTGCCTGTGATACTGCGCCAAATTGATTTAATCCTCTCTTTGACCGACATCTTGTCTTTTCTCAAAATGTGTTTGATCTTGGCAGTAATATCAGTAAAACGGCTCTCGTTGCGTTCATTGATCACAGCGACAGCATCATTGAATTCCTCAATCGAGAAAGACTGTTCTGCAGGTGCAATGGTAATACCCAAAGATTTGGCAGTTGATGCATAACGGAATCTGGCACCGTCAAATTTTTCTCTTCTATCCTTGAGGTCAGATGCGAAAATACGGCATCTCTTATATCTCATAAGTGAAATAACGAGCTCTTCTCTAGGGTCGACAACATCCTCTCCAGGAACAAGACTGCTGGTCATTCCCGGAAGCATCATTCTGGACTTAATAGAGACAAGTGTTGCACCCATAACAAGGAAGTCCGATGCGAGTTCCATATCGAACTCCTGCATAGACTCAATATATTGCATGTACTGGGCAGTAATGGTACTTATCGGAATATCGTAAATGTCGACATCATTCTTCTCAAGAAGGTGCAAAAGAAGGTCCAGAGGGCCTTCGAATTGTCTTAGCTTGATGTCCGGTTTTATCGCTTGTTCAAGCATGATTTATAATCCCATTACTTGGAAAAGAAGATAGAACGGCGTAGCAAGTAAATTTATGAGCATAACAAACGGAGTCTTAATCGCACTTACAAGATTGCTCAAGAGAGGGATGTTTGTGAAAGTGCTGGCAAGGAATACCACCAAAATTATAGTTGGTGAAATACGCTGGAACTTTCTATATCCCTCTGAATATCTGACTTTGTAAGGAAGCAGTTCCTCCAATACGTGGAATCCGTCGAGAGGCGGAATCGGCAAAAGGTTAAATGCAAGAAGCATCATCGAGAAAGTAAATGTGTATTCAAATGCTTCTGCTATTGCATTTAAGCCAAATGATGCTCCGGAAAACTTGACCGCAAGACTGGCAAACATTATAAACAGGACATAAGACAAGTATCCGAGTATAAAGTTGCCCGTAACACCAGCGAGATGAACCATTATGTTCATCGCGCGGTGACTCTTGAAACGGTTAAGTCTGTTGGGGTTATAAACAACAGGCTTACCCCAACCAAAACCTGCTACGAGCAGAAGTATTGTTCCAAAGGGATCCATGTGTGCAATAGGGTTAAGTGTGAGTCTGCCCATATTCTTAGGCGTATCATCACCAAGCCAGACTGCAACAGCCGCATGCATAAACTCATGAAATGAGAATGAAAGCGTAAGCGCAAACAGGAAGATAATCAGGTAATAGATTATCTCCTGTATGGTTAATCCCGATCTGAACAGATCAACTATCATAAATTACCTCAAGCCTTAACAACCGAGAATGTGATTTCCTCACCGTTGACATTCCACTTCTTGGAATTGTCTCCTGTGCCCTTTGAGATCTCAACCGCAAGTACTTCAGAAGCAAGGAAATCCTTCTTCTTCTCAATTACTTCAGCCAGCTTATCGTTTCCGTCATACTTAAGAACGATACGGTCAGATACTGTAAGACCTTCTGTCTCCTTACGGTGATTCTGGATCTTGGAGATCATCTCTCTTACGAGACCGTCTTCAATGAGCTCGTCAGTAAGAACAGTTGAAATAGATACTGTAAGGTTGCCGGATGTCTGTGTTGAGAAACCCTCAGGCTGTGTTGTCTCGATGAGGAAGTCTTCTTCTGTCATCTCGTACTCTTCACCATTAACAGTAATCTTTACTGAACCCTGCTTAAGAGCAGCATATGTCTCCTTACCCGGGAGATTTGCAATAACGTCTTTAGCGTCATTCAAGTTCTTACCGAACTTTCTTCCGCATGTTCTGAGCTGAGGCTTGAAGCTGTAATCTACAAGAGTTGAAGCATCGCTTAATACTTCCATCCTGCGGATGTTGAGCTCGTCAAGGACTATCGGCTTATATTCATCGTCAAGACCGATCTCTGAAACAACATAGATCTCAGAAAGAGGCTGACGGTTCTTGATAGAAGCTGCTTCACGGCAGCTGTGTCCGAGTGTAACGATCTCCTGAACGAGTTCCATCTCTTCTTCGAGCTTGGCGTCGATGAGGCTCTCATCAGCAACAGGATACTTAGCAAGATGAACAGAGATAGGAGCATTCTTATCAACTGAGCATACGATGTTCTGATAGATCTCTTCGGTCATGAACGGAACAAAAGGAGCACAGAGTCTTGTGAGATTATCGAGTACTGTGTAGAGAGTCATATAAGCATTTACCTTATCCTGAGTCTCTTCTGCACCCCAATATCTGTCACGGCAGCGTCTTACATACCAGTTAGAGAGTTCCTCTGTGAAATCCTGGATAAGTCTGGCTGACTGAGCGATGTCATAAGCATCCATCTTCTCATTAACTACCTTAATGAGAGTATTAAGACGTGAGAGAACCCATCTGTCCATAGCTCCCAAAGAAGCCTTATCGAGAGTGTGCTTTGTAGGATCAAAGTTATCGATATCTGCATACATAACATAGAAAGCATATGTATTCCAGAATGTACCGATGAACTTCTTGATACCGTCATTTACAGCTTCCTTAGAGAATCTTGAAGGAAGCCAAGGCTGGTTAGCTGTATAGAAATACCATCTGGCAGCGTCAGCACCCTGAGAATCAAGAACATCCCAAGGATCAACAACGTTACCTAAGTGCTTACTCATCTTGATACCGTCCTTATCCTGAACGATACCCATAACGATACAATTCTCGAACGGTGCTCTGCCGAAGAGAACTGTTGAAATAGCGATAAGTGAATAGAACCATCCTCTTGTCTGATCGATACCCTCAGAGATGAACTGGCAAGGATAGTGTGTATCAAAGAATTCCTTGTTCTCAAAAGGATAGTGATACTGAGCGAAAGGCATTGAACCAGAGTCGAACCAGCAGTCGATAACTTCTGTAACTCTCTTCATCTGGCCTCCGCACTTAGGGCACTTGATGTGTACATTATCAACATAAGGCTTATGGAGCTCAATATTATCCGGACAATCGTCACTCATTGACTTCAATTCTTCAATTGAGCCGATGCAGTGTCTGTGACCGCATTCGCACTCCCATACCGGAAGAGGTGTACCCCAGTAACGCTCACGGGAGATACCCCAGTCGATAACGTTTCTAAGGAAGTCACCCATACGGCCGTCTCTGATTGTCTCAGGCATCCAGTTAACCATGTTGTTGGACTTCAGGAGCTCATCTCTCTTCTTGCTCATCGCAATGAACCATGTAGATCTTGCGAAATAGATGAGAGGTGTGTCGCATCTCCAGCAGAAAGGATACTCGTGCTCGAACTTAGGAGCTGAGAAAAGGAGTCCTCTGCCGTCAAGATCCTTAAGAACCTCAGGATCTGCATCCTTTACGAACAAACCTGCGAAAGGTGTTTCCTCTGTGAGGTTACCTCTTGTATCAACAAACTGTACCATCGGGAGATCATTGTCTCTGCCGACTCTGGCGTCGTCTTCACCGAATGCGGGAGCGATGTGAACGATACCTGTACCGTCTTCCATCGTTACATAATCATCGCAAACTGTGTAATGAGCCTTTTTCTTCTGCTTGGCAGCTTCATCAGAAGCACCCTGATAGAGTGCAACATAAGATCTGCCTGCGAGGTCAGAACCCTTATAAGATTCGAGGATCTCATAAGCCTTCTCACCGTCTTTTGCGAGACTGCCGAGTACAGAATCGAGCAAAGCCTTAGCCATGTAGTATGTATAACCATCACAAGCCTTTACCTTGCAGTATTCAGCCTCAGGATTAAGGCACAAAGCAACGTTTGAAGGAAGTGTCCAGGGTGTTGTTGTCCATGCGAGGAAGTAAGCGTCCTCATCAACACACTTGAATCTAACGACAGCAGATCTCTCCTTTACTGTCTTATATCCCTGAGCTACCTCGTGTGAAGAGAGAGCTGTACCGCATCTCGGGCAGTAAGGAACGATCTTGTGACCCTTATAGATGAGGTCCTGATCCCACATCTGCTTGAGTGCCCACCACTCTGACTCGATATAGTTGTTATCGTATGTAACGTAGGGATTCTCCATGTCAGCCCAGAAACCAACGCGGTCACTCATGTGCTCCCACTGGTCCTTATATGTCCAAACGGATTCCTTACACTTCTTGATGAAGGGCTCTACACCGTAACTCTCGATCTGAGGCTTACCATTGATACCCAAAGCCTTCTCAACTTCCAACTCTACAGGAAGTCCGTGAGTATCCCAACCTGCCTTGAAGACGATCGTCTCGCCCTTCATTGCATGATATCTAGGGATTACATCCTTAATGACTCTGGTCTTAATGTGTCCGATATGAGGCTTACCGTTAGCCGTCGGAGGACCGTCATATAAAGTAAAAGTCGGAGCGCCGTCAGCCTTAGGAGCGATGCTCTTCCTGTAAATGTCGTTCTTCTTCCAGAAATCGAGAACATTTTTCTCTCTGTCTACGAAATTAAGGTCTTTTGAAACTTTGTTGTACATAAAACCGCTTCACCTTTAAATATATATAATTTAGCAAGATAAAATTATAGTATTTAGCGGTTATCAAAGTCAAGCAAAAAGGCTCCAGGGGTAACCTTCCGGAAAAGGTGCCTCAAAGCTCATGATTTCGCGCTTTACAGGGTGTTCAAAGCTCAGTTTGAATGACTGGAGCGCAACATCTTTTGCCAAATTGTCCTTTTTGCCGTATTTCTGGTCACCGATCAGTGGATATCCAAAATGAGACATCTGGGCTCTAATCTGGTGGCTCCTGCCCGTTCCGAGCTTAATTTCCGTGAGCGTCAGTCCGTCCACTGTCTTTATAGGCTTATATTCCAAATTACAGAACTTAAATCCCGGTTTCTCCGTATCAATAACAGTCGCAATATTACGATTCTCATCTTTGGAAATATAGTTTTCGAGATGACCTGCCCCTTCTAAAACACCCTGTACAACACATCTGTACAGCTTTTCGATTTTATTGGTCCTTATTTGCTCTGATAATCTGGAAGCGGCTTTGCTGGTACGCGCGAAAACCATAACGCCAGAAACAGGTCGGTCCAGCCTGTGAACAAGACCCAGATATACCTCTCCGGGCTTCTCATACTTCTCTTTGATATAAGCTTTGAGAATAGTGAGCATATCAGAAGCTTTGCTACCGTCACTCTGAGACAATACACCAGCAGGTTTAACTGCAACGATTATATGGTTGTCCTCATAAAGGACATTTACGCCATATGGGAGATCTGTCACTTTGCTGACCATCTTGCAGTCTGTCCGCAAGGGAGCAGAACGCCCATCTTTGATACAGGCAGCATTAATTCTTCTGCTTCAACCTTACCGTCCGGAATAGCCAGTTTAAATATCTGACCAGATGCCTGTGCCGTTATTCCTGTAGCATAGGAACTCGCAATAAAGAACAACGGATCATCAGAAAGCACATTAGTACAGAGCTTAACGAGATCGTAGAAAGAATCTTCCAGTTGCCAGAGTTCACCCTTAGGGCCTCTGCCGTATGAAGGCGGATCCATTATGATTCCATCGTATTTACGGCCTCTTCTGATCTCACGCTCAACAAATTTCATACAGTCTTCTGCTATGAATCTGACGTAATTACCTTCGAGACCGGATAATTTAATATTCTCCTTTGCCCAAGCAATCATGCCTTTAGATGCATCAACATGAACTACTTCATCTGCACCATGAGCACTGCACGCCAATGTCTGGGCACCGGTATATGCAAACAGATTAAGGATCCTGATATCCTTCTTACCTGCTGCCTTAGCCTTTTCGATAAGATTTCCGCAGAAATCCCAGTTTGATGCCTGTTCAGGAAAAAGACCGGTATGCTTAAAAGCCGTCGGTTCGATTCTGAAAGTGAGTTTCTTACCAAGCGAATCGTAATCTATCGTCCATGTAGACGGGAAATTCTTAAGTTTTGTCCATGCGCCTCCGCCCTTGTCACTTCTCGTATAAAGAGCATTAGGCTTTGGCAGGTCATCCATAGAGGTAGCATTGCCATCAATTACAACGGGCCATACAGCCTGGGGATCAGGTCTCCTGAGCGTAACATTTCCCCAGCGCTCGTATTTCTCACCACCACCGCAATAGAGCAGCTCATAGTCTTTCCAATTATCTGAAATAAACATTTTCAGGTTACCTCTATAGGGTCAGAAACCGCGATAACTTCATCAAAATATACCAATTGGATGGTATATATTCCCGGACTAAAAGTACCAAATCCTTCCAGACCGGCACTAAAATCAACTTCAGCAGTAACGTTATTCTTCAATACGACTTCCTTTGTCAGGAGGAGCTCATCATTTTGATAAAGTCTTGCTTCGAAGGAAACAGTAATCGGCGTATTGAAGTAGAATGCATTCTTTAAGGCATAAGCATCTTCTGAAGAAATACTGTTGTAATCCACCGGATTGTCATCAATAACGTCATACCACGTTGTATATATATATATGCTTCTTAAATATTCGGCATCGACATCCATAATCTCAACAGGTTCAGTTGTATATGTTCCTGTCGGTTCAAATGTTTCATAGGAAGTCTCATATGTATAAGTGGTCTGGACGATGTCAGTTCCACGTCTGTCGTCATCATCATCGTCATTGCCGCCCCTCATATCCTCTTCCATTTGTTCCCTGATGTCTTCAATAAATGAACAGGAAGCAAAGCAAAAAGCAAGAGACAATGACAAAGTCACTGCCGGAATCCTAACCAAAATCTTCTGTAATCTGCTGTTTGCCATAAATCCTCTATAACAACTGATGGTTAGAATTATAACAGGGATTGTTACTCTATAACATCTCCACTGGTTTCTTCTACAACAATGCAGGAAGCCGTAAATACAATATGCTTCTTGGAAGCGTCACTGTATAAAACGAGTCCGTAATAACCCGGAGTTAATCCCTCTTCAGGTGTAAAATCAAGATCGTAGCAGGCCTGGTCATCATAAACAGAAGGCTTGCATGCTGACTCAAATAAAGGCTCATCTGTATTTATATCACTGAAATCTGATTCTTCAGAAAAATAGTATTCATAATACAATTCAGAATCATTCTCTTTGCTAACTGCCAAAGAGAAGCCCAGAGTCTTTGTATTGGACGCAAAAGCACTCTTACCTACAGATGTTCCGTCATAATCCCACCATCCGGAATTATAGACAAATGTGTGTGTCATCAGATCATCATCATTAAACTCATAAACGAGATTAGCCAGATAATGGTCTTTCTTATGAGACCCGAAAGAAACTACGTCTTTCTCAATATCCTCATTTACTACTGTACATTCAACAGCAGTGATTTCTTTTGAATGTTCATCGTATACTGTGAATTTATAAGTACCATCAATCAGGAATCCATCTTCACTAACATAGGAATCATCTACCATTTCCGATGTAAGATCAAACCTGATACTATTCTCTTCAAGATAGAAGATGTCTGATGCATATAAAGCATCTGAACCGCTTGTAACGGTATATTTAACACCGGGCACAAAACGGAAATTAAATAAATCATCAGAGAAATAAACTCTTACACCGATTGAATCAGAATTTGTATATGTTCCCTTAGGAGCCAGAACGAGCTCACACCCGGTGTAGTACTCAGACAGCAATCCCGGGAACACATTGTTTTCAACCGATGAATAGGAATAAACTGCGTCTATTAGAGCCTTAGGGTTCGTAAGGAATGCGTGATCAGAATTAAGATCAACTTTTAGCTCAAAAGGAATCACCTTGCTGGAGGAACTTATAGCTGTCTTAAACTCCTGAATATTTGAAGCAGCCAAAGCGGCATCACATGAATAATCACCGATACTCCAATTAACGAGAACTGTGGCGGTCTTTGTTTTCGAATCATAAACAGGCTTCTCGATACTGTAAGTAATCGTTTCTTTGATTGCTTCATAGTAAGATGTCTGTTCGCTGTTAAGATCACCAGGATAAATGACTGATCTCAAATCATCTTCAGAAACAGTGTTATCGGAAATATAAGTCATCAGTTCACTGGTATCGCCGGCCTTAACCTGTTCGCAAAATGAAGTAGCCAATGTAACAGCTTCATTATTCATTTTCGAAGAGTCACAGCCGAAGAGAGACAGGCTTAACGCTCCAACCAACAAAACTGATAATAATTTATCCTTCAAATTCTTCATCAAAAATCATTTTCCTTACATTTAAGTGGCGCCTTGCAAGAAGGCGCCACCATTTTCCGATTATTATATCAGACTTGCTAAATTTAAATTAGGCAGATATTAGACAACCTCACAATATCCGTAAAGGAGGATCTCGCCTGTGCTAGCATCTGAAACTACCAACATATAGTAACCTGTCTGAGCTCCACCATTTACAGGATAGTCGAGGTCATAGTACTTACCGTTAGAATATGTTGTAGGTGTTACTGTATTTGTATACAAAGGATTGTTAAGAGCATCCTTAATAGCATCGCTGGATCCCTGATCAGTCCAAGCATAGAAATATGTAATGGACTTATTGCAGTCATCAGTAACCTGGATAGAGAAAGCGATTGTCTGAACATCAGATGTATATGTGTAATCGCCAGTCATATATCCATCATAGTCAAACCAGTCAGCTTCGATAACATAATTCTTGAATGATGTGTCATAGTAGTCGAAGTAAACGCCTTCACCAGGTGATGAAGTTCCACCGCCGTTTCCACCGCCACCGGGGGTAGAAGTAGGCTCAGGTGAAACCTGAACAGATACTGACTGTGAATCAATCAGATCACCGTCACTCATATGAAGCTCGACAGAATATGTACCTGCATCAAATACAGATGTCTTACCAGTCTGGACATCAGAAACCTCAACACGGCAGCTAATACTTGTTGAACTGCCAAAGAGAATTTCTTCACTTGTGAAAACAGCAACTCCATCTTTCAAAAGAGTGTAGTAAACATAAGTGCCACGGTCTGAATACTCCAAAACTGCAGAATCAAAATAGTAATCATACTCAATGAAGTCTGTGTCGAAATATGTTCCGTCGCTTGTAAGCCAGAAAGCGCTCATTGTCTTGTCAATGAAGCCGGCAATCATATCAGCTGTCAAAGCAAGATTGATCTCGCTATAACGATACTCATAGAGCTTCATGAATTTCTTGCTGCCAACGTTATCACAGATCCACTCTTTATCTTCCTGAACGAATTCAGCTGTAAATGTGATCTCTTTTGTATCAGCCTTCTTAATAGCACTTGTGAGCTCATTGATGTCAGTATAGTTCTCATCGAGAACTGATGCATAATCAGCAATTGTGAAAGTGATATCGATGGAAGCCTCACCCTTGCTGACATTGCATGTATCTTCTTCAACAACATATTCGATCGAGCCTTCAACAGCCTTGAAATAAGCCAACTGATCATCCGAATAGTCGCCGCCGTCAAGCAATTCTGTTAATGTAGTTGCCTCATCACTCTTTTTATCGAGTGTTGAGCTCTTAATAAGCTTGCTGGCACTAGCAGAAACCATATCTGATGCTAAAGCATCTGCAGCTTCGATAACAGCCTTTTTGCCGCCACCGAAGTTCAAACATCCTGCTAAACCGAACAAGAGAGCACCTGTCATTACAACAGAAACTGCTTTCTTCAATGAATTTCTAATCATCAAAGCATCCTCCCTTATTTGTATTATTTGAATATTTTATATTTCTTTTAGACAAAACTCAATAAATTTGATAATTTAATTTGATTTTCAAATCCTAAATTATCAAAACCGGTTTCACTTTTATCAAAAACAATAATATAATAACTATAACTAATTTGGGGGTCTTGGGAAATGTCTGCAGCACCTAATATTCTTATTTGTGATGATGATCCGGTCGTACACGAGTCATTAAGTCTCTATCTTGATAACGACAATTTCACTCACACGGACGCTTATGATGGAAAAGAATCACTCGAGATGGCTCAGGCTGTAAAGCCTGATCTTATTCTTCTCGACGTAATGATGCCTGAGATGAGCGGTCTGGATGTTTGCCGTGAGATCAGAAAGACTATGGCTACCCCTATCATTATGCTCACTGCCAAAGGTGAAGAGATTGATAAGATCGTCGGACTTGAATTAGGTGCAGACGATTATATTGTTAAGCCTTTTTCTCCCCGTGAGGTAATCGCTCGTGTTAAGGCCGTTCTCCGTCGTTTCGGGGACACACCCAAGCAGTCTTCTGTTCTTACTTTCGACGGTCTTGAGATAAACCTCAATAACTATGCTGTTAAATCCAATGGAGAAGGTGTTCCCTGCACTCCTAAGGAAGTTGAAATATTGTACCTTCTCGCATCTCATCCGGGTCAGGTCTTCGGACGTGACCAGATTTTGGAAGCAGTATGGGGCATTGATTATAATGGTGACTCCAGAACTGTTGATACACATATTAAGCGTATCAGACAAAAGATTACTTACGATAACGCTCCCTGGTCTATTCAGACCATTTATGGTATCGGTTACAAATTCGAGGTTAACTAAATGTTTCAAAGCACGCTTCTAAAGCGAACGATGACTCTTGTCGTAGTATCACTCCTGGCTTCTGCCTTGCTCGCGACAATTGCGTTTATTGTAGCCGGAAGAAGTGCAACCATTAGCCTCGAGGCAGATAATGCCATTAAACAGGATATCCGTTACAAGGAAGTCTTAACCAGTCATCCGGAATATTTTGAGAGCGTGGATTTCCGCCTCTTCTTCTTTGATTCCAGTTATGCGACCGGGCATGATTATTATTTGATAAACGAAGAAGGAGACATAATAAACTCCACCAGTTTGGAGCATAGAACTCTTAGCAAGACTGATACATATAATCTCGTACCTTTGTTAAATACACTTCAGTATGACGATCTCGATGGTATGGGTTATACAGTCGAGAATTCTTCTAATGTTGAAACACTTATCTTTGTTGCTAAAATACCGGTTACGATTGAAGGCAATGCTTTTAATCTGTACTCGTTATCTTATCTCAATGGCTATAACAGCCTTGTTGGAAAATATCTCAACATTCTCCTGCTCTCTACTCTCATGGCAGCGGCATTCATGCTCGTTCCTGCATATGCATTTGTAAGCCGAATGGTTTTGCCTCTACAGGAAATCAACGAAGTTGCTATGGAATATGGTAAAGGAAACTTCAGTATCAGGGCTGATGAATCACATAAGGGTGAAATCGGAGAACTCGGTCAGTCATTCAACTTCCTTGCTGACAGACTCTCAAAATCCATCAATGACCTTACTGCAGAGCGTAACCAGTTGCAGGATATATTCGACGTAATTTCCGACGGTATCGTTGTTGTTGATAACAATTCAGTTCCTATCACCACCAACAAAGCTATTCACAATCTCTTTGACCGTGCTGAGAAAAATAATATGTTCACCGAAAGACTCCAGCTAATTCCTTTCGATGATGTATGGAATGATTTTGAAGAATGTATCGCTACAGGTGAAACCAAAACACGAAGAATCGATAACCGTGACTATGCTTATCAGTGCACGATTATTCCTAAATACAACACTACTGACAATTCAATTATCGGAGCAACAGGATTCTTCCGTGATATTTTCGAAGAGCAGAAGAACGAACGCTTCCGTCAGGACTATGTAGCCAATATCTCACACGAGTTGAGAACTCCTCTTCAGACCCTGCGTGGTCTTATTGAGCCTCTCTCTGACGGCATGGTTAAGAAAGAGGAAGACCGTCAGCGTTATTACCAGATCATTTTGAACGAGACAATGAGATTGTCACGTCTCATCGACGACATGTTAGAGTTGTCAAAACTCCAGTCCAGAACGCTCGCGTTCAAGACCTTCCCTTTCAACCTGAACACTTTGATTTCTAATATTGAGATCAGATTCAAACCGATAATGAAAGAAGCAGGAATTAAATTCTCTGTTCAGAATAACTACGGAGAATTGCCTACAGTTGTCGGTAACCCTGACCGTGTAGAACAGATCCTTGTCATTCTTTTGGACAACGCTAAGAAATACACTCCTAAGGGCAAAACTATTACGATTTCAACCGATTATATCGAGACAGAGAAAAAGGTTTATGTATCTGTTGCTGATACAGGTCTTGGTATTCACGAATACGATATCGGTCATATCTTTGACCGTTTCTTCAAGGCTGACCGTGCCAGAGGTAAGAAGGGTTCAGGCTTAGGCTTATCTATTGCAAAAGAGCTCTTGACTTACATGGGTGAAACTATCACGGTTAACAGTAAATACGAAGAAGGATCTACCTTCACATTTACTTTGACCAAAGCAGAGGTTCCGGATGCCTGGGACTGATTCTGAAGGTATTAGACTCAACAAATATATTGCTTCATCAGGCCTTTGTTCCAGACGCGAGGCTGATACTCTCATCGAGAGCGGAAAAGTAACGATCAACGGAGTCGTTGCTGTTCAGGGAACAAAAGTCAAAAGCGGTGATGTTGTTGAAGTTTCCGGCAGGAAGATTACACCTGATGATTCCATGGTTTATATCGCTTTTAATAAACCGCTTGGTATCACATGCACAACTGACACAAGAGATCCTTCGAACATTATCGATTACATCGGATACGGAGAGAGGATCTTTCCTGTCGGCAGACTGGATAAGAATTCATCAGGTCTCATACTTCTCACCAATGACGGTTCGATCGTTAATAAATTACTCCGCGCAGAGAACGGACACGAGAAAGAGTATGTTGTCACTGTAAACAGACCATACGACAGCAAATTCATTAAGTCGATGGAATCAGGTGTTCCCGTTCTTGGCCAACTTACTCTCCCCTGTAAGCTTAAACCGGTTAACGATAAAACGTTTAAAATCATCCTTCATCAGGGATTAAACCGCCAGATCAGACGCATGTGCGAGTATCTTGGATTTAAGGTTACAAGGCTTAAGCGAATAAGATTCATGAATATAAAGCTCGGTGATCTCGAAACCGGAAAATGGCGTCACCTTACAGCTGAAGAAAAAAAAGAATTATTAAAAGATATTACATAAAAAGGAGTTGCAATATTGCAACTCCTTACTTTTTATAATCAACTATAAGATTATTACTCTTCTGCTTTATCTTCAGGCTCTTCTGACTCTTCTGCTTCTTCAGTCTCAGCTTCAGCTTCTTTAGCAGCTTCTTCAGCAGCGATTCTTGCTTCTTCAGCAGCTGCTCTGGCAGCAGCCTCAGCTTCCTCGTCAGCCTTCTTCTCAGCCTTAACCTCTTCGATCATTGCGTCAACATCAGTTGAACCCTTGTCCTTCGGCTTTTCTTCGTCCTTCTCATAATAGAACTTAACCTTGTCTTCACTGTTGCGTGCACCGTAAGCTTCAGCAATCTGAAAGCACTCTTCACGGAGCTTCTTGAAATCATCAATAGACTCAAGATCAGATGAAGAAGTCTGATAGCAAGCATCTTCGAAAACATCATCAAGAACAAGATAGAAAACTGAATCCTTCTTAAAATTCTTATTAATAAGAGCCTCTGCCTGGTCAGGTGAGCCGTCTCTTCCGTCAAAATTCTCGAAAGGAATAGCAATCTTGCTGTAACGGTATCTGAGAACAACATTCTTCTCGTTATAGTCAACTGCTACACGGAACTTTGCAATAAGGAATGATTGTGCAAAAACAAGAACACTGATCAATGCACAAAGAGCACCTACTGCGATAAATACAATCTTCAAAATAGTATCACTTGCCTTAATAAGACCAAATACTACCAACGCAATACCGATTACAAAGAAAATAGCTGAAACTACTCTGTTTGTTGTGATCTTGGAAGGGTTAGCCGGATAGCAATGCACACCTTCCTGCGGTAATTTAGCGATTAATTCATTGTTCCCCAACTCATCTGCCATAATAGATCCTCCTTGATTATTTACTTAAAACTTCAATTCTTTCTGCAAGGCTTGCGTACATTTCTTCGTACTTAGCAAGCTTAGCTCTCTCCTGCTCAACAACTGCTGCAGGTGCTTTGCTTACGAATGACTCATTAGAGAGCTTGCCGTTAAGTCTCTTGATCTCGCCATCCAAACGTGATTTTTCTTTATCAAGACGCTCAAGTTCCTTAGCAATATCAATAAGGTCTTCGAGCGGGATGTAGATCTCACCGCCGCCAAATACTGCAGCAACGGCAGTTGAAGGAATTCCCGCCTTCTCTTTTCTAGTCTCAAGACTGCTTACAGATGCGAGTCTCTCAAGGAAAGCTTCACCCTGAGTGAACATATCAGCAATCTTGTCAGATGATGTAACTACAATGATGTGAGCCTTACGTGAAGGAGCAACGTCCATATTCTTACGTACAGCACGGATACCTCTGATAGCATCGATCATTGTATTCATCATCTCTGCATCTTCAGTGCTGGACATTACCTTATCAGCCTCAGGCCATTCAGCGATCATGATAGATTCAGCCTTATCAGCAACAACGAGATTTGAATATACCTCTTCAGTAATGAACGGCATGAAAGGATGTAAGAGCTTCATTGCTTCGCTCAATACGTAGTTAAGGAGATAGATTGCGTTATTTCTGGTCTTGCATTCCTTATCGTAAAGTCTGCTCTTAGTAATCTCGATATACCAGTCGCAGAAGTTATCCCAGAGGAAGTCAACAATCTTGCTCAGAGCAACACCAAACTCATAGTTATCAAGGTTAACAGTAGCTTCAGCGATAAGATTATGGAGCTCAGTAAGGATCCACTTATCTTCAGTTGTAAAGATAGATTCATCAACAAGGTCAGGTGTGAAATCGTCATCAGTATTCATAACAACGAATCTCATAGCATTCCAGATCTTATTGGAGAGGTTTCTACCCATCAGGATCTTATCTTCCTGGAATCTCTGGTCATTACCGGGAGCATTACCGGTAACAAGAGCAAATCTCAATGCATCGCATCCGTTCTGCTCGATTACTTCAAGAGGATCGATACCATTACCCAGAGACTTACTCATCTTACGGCCCTGAGAGTCTCTTACAAGACCATGGATAAGAACGTCATGGAACGGTACATCATCCATATGTGCAAGACCTGCAACAATCATTCTGGATACCCAGAAAGTGATGATGTCATAACCTGTAACGAGTGTATCTGTAGGATAGAACTTTGCGAGATCTTCAGTCTTCTCAGGCCAACCCAATGTTGAGAAAGGCCAGAGCGCAGATGAGAACCATGTATCAAGAGTATCAGGATCCTGTCTCATCTCCTTGCCGCACTTAGGGCATGTGCATGTTGCTTCTTTTGTAACAACGAGCTCACCGCAGTCATCACAATAGAATGCAGGGATTCTGTGTCCCCACCAGAGCTGTCTGGAAATACACCAGTCTCTGATATCTTCCATCCAGTTGAAATAGTTCTTTGAGAATCTCTCGGGAACGAATCTGATAGAACCGTTTCTAACAGCCTCAATAGCTGGTTTAGCGAGTTCTTCCATCTTAACGAACCACTGGAGTGATACACGGGGTTCAATTGTAGTACCGCATCTGTAGCATGTACCAACGTTGTGTGAATAGTCTTCGATCTCTGTGAGATATCCGCCATCCTGGAGATCCTTAACGATAGCATCACGTGCTTCGTATCTGTCCATTCCGGCATACTTCGGATAATCCTCAGTAATCTTTGCATCCTCAGTAAGAACAGTGATTACCTCAAGACCATGACGCTGACCTACTTCGAAGTCGTTAGGGTCATGAGCAGGGGTAATCTTAACGGCACCTGTACCGAATTCGATATCAACATAATCATCTGCGATAACAGGAATCTTACGTCCAACCAGAGGAAGAACCAGCATCTTGCCTACAACGTCCTTATAACGCTCATCCTTAGGGTTAACAGCAACAGCTGTATCACCTAACAATGTCTCAGGTCTTGTAGTAGCGAGATCAATATATCCTGAACCATCTTCGAAAGGATATCTTAAGTGCCAGAAGTGACCAGCCTGATCTGCATAATCTACCTCAGCATTTGAGATAGATGTAAGGCAATGAGGACACCAGTTGATGATTCTCTCACCTCTGTAGATCAAACCCTGATTGTAGTACTTAACGAAAACTTCTTTAACTGCTTCAGAGCATCCTTCATCCATTGTGAAGCGCTCTTTTGACCAGTCGCATGAAGAGCCGATCTTCTTGAGCTGCTCAACGATTCTTCCGCCGTACTGTGCCTTCCATTCCCAAGCTCTCTCGAGGAACTTATCACGGCCGAGGTCATCTTTTGTGATGCCTTCCTTACGCATAGCCTCAACGATCTTAGCTTCTGTAGCGATAGATGCGTGGTCAGTACCGGGCAGCCAGAGTGTCTCGTAGCCAGCCATTCTCTTATATCTAGTGAGGGTATCCTGCAATGTGTTATCCAAAGCATGACCCATGTGGAGTTGTCCAGTAATATTCGGCGGAGGCATCACGATAGAGAACTTCTTCCCTGTCTTACCTGCCTTAGGCTGAAAATAGTTGCTTGTCATCCACTTTGTATAAAGCCTTGTCTCGGCCTCATTGGGATCAAATGCTTTGCTGATAGAATCAATTCTTGCCATAAACTGTTCTGATATCCTCTCTTACTTTTACTTACTTCTTTATCATCGAGAGCGCTCCATAGAGGATGGAATCATCACCCAGAGCCGCTTTCTTAAATTCAACTGTTTCTCTGATCGAAGGCATGCAGTATCTGTCTACTTCAGCCAGGATCTTCTCAAGGAAAATATCTCCTACAGCCTCAATAACGCCGCCGCCATATACAACAACATCAGGGCTGAAAGTGTTAACGAGGTTGCCGGATGCGATTGCGAGATAATGACATGCACGGTTAACTGCTTCAATTGCTACTGCATCACCTTCAGCTAAGGCATTCTTAAGAACCTTAGACTTAAATACTCCGTTTTCAACAGCTTCTGCCATAGATGACTTTCTGCCTCTGGACACCTGCTGTCTGATATAAGAAGACATTCCCTGCTTACTGGAGAAAGCTTCCAAACAGCCTCTCTGACCGCAATTACACAGAGGGCCCTCAGAATCAAGGATCATATGACCATATTCGGCAGCCTTAAACTTATTACCCGTAAAGAGCTCGCCATTAAGGATAAGTCCTCCGCCCATACCAGTGCCGACAAAAAGTCCTACAACGTTCTTATAGCCTTTAGCAGCGCCATATTTATACTCACCCAAAACACCGACGTTAACATCGTTGCCGATATAGAAAGGGCAACCGAATTCATCTTCGATCGGTTTTCTGATGTTGTAATTTCTCCAAGGAAGATTTGGTGAGAAGAGAACAACACCTGTCTCCTGATTGATGACACCGGGAGCACCAGCTGCGATAGCATGTATGTCGCTCTTCTTTATCCCGGAAGCACTGATAAGTTCTCTTACCACATTGATGATTACTTCCTCGACGTTCTCAGAAGATTCCCCGCCGGCTTTGGTTTTTTTCTTAAGTCTGTACACGACTTCTTTCTTGGAATTGAAAACAACACCAAGAACTTTGGTTCCGCCTATATCGAGACAAAGATTATAAGAGCCTGCCATAGTTTACTGTCCTCCTCTGATGATTCGTTTTAGTTTAAATATCAGCCTACATCAACTGATATTCCGGGTGTTGATACACCAATATTCTTTTCTGAAGTACCGTTCTTGTAGACCAGAACAGGCTGCTTACCATCAACGATGGTTTCTTTCTTAATGATGCATTCCTTAACATCCTTCTCAGAAGGAATATTAAACATAACATCTCTCATTGACTCTTCAATGATGGCTCTCAAGCCACGCGCACCTGTATTCTGTTCGATGGCTCTGTCTGCAATTGCATTAATTGCATCTTCCTCGAAAATGAGTTCGACATCATCCATCTTGAGCATCTTCTTATACTGCTTGATAATCGCATTCCTGGGTTCTGTAAGAACTCTAACGAGTGCATCTCTGTCGAGCTTATCCAAAGCAACAGTAACAGGAAGACGACCGATAAACTCAGGAATAAGACCGAACTTCATAAGGTCATCAGGCTTAACATCATGGAAATAGAAACCGCTGTTACGGTCCTTCTTGGACTGTACTTCAGCACCGAAGCCGTACTGCTTCTGCTCAACTCTCTGGGCAATGATCTCATCAAGGCCGTCAAATGCACCGCCAACGATGAAGAGGATGTTAGTTGTATCGATCTTAATGCACTCTTCGTTAGGATGCTTTCTGCCGCCCTTAGGAGGTACGTTAGCTACTGTGCTCTCCAAGATCTTGAGCAATGCCTGCTGTACGCCCTCACCGCTTACGTCACGTGTGATTGAAACGTTCTCTGACTTCTTGGTGATCTTATCGATCTCATCGATATAAACAATACCTGTCTGGGCACGCTCGATGTCATAATCAGCAGCAATGATGAGCTTCAAAAGGATATTCTCAACGTCTTCGCCGACATAACCTGCCTGTGTGAGGCTGGTAGCATCAGCAACTGCGAAAGGAACATTAAGAATTCTTGCAAGTGTCTGAGCAAGGAGTGTCTTACCTGAACCTGTAGGTCCGAGCAAGAGGATATTACTCTTGGAAATTTCAGTATCATCTGTCGGAAGATCTGAATAAACACGCTTATAGTGATTGTACACAGCAACAGAAAGAGCAATCTTAGCATCATCCTGGCCGATAACATATGAATCAAGCTTCTCCTTAATCTCACGAGGTGTAACCAGTTTCTTCGGCTTGATATTGCGCATCTTACGCTTCTTATTGACCTTCTCCTCTTCAGCTACGATGCCGTAAGCAGTTCTGATACAGTCAATGCAAATATAGCAGTTAACGCCGGAGAAAAGTCTCGGTACTTCGTATTCTGACTTACCGCAAAAAGAACAACTCAATACTTCTCTTGAGTCACCACCATAATTGCCATTCTTAGAATTAGCCATTAGAAATCTCCCGAAAATCAATATTCGTAGTCATGTTATTCTACCACTACTGGCCATTTTAACAAAATAATATATATATATTATTTCAAAAAAATGATATTTTCGGGCTGAAATAAGTCAAACAGGCGTTAAATGTCCTCAGAATCGAGGATAACGGTAAAAGGACCGTCATTAATAAGGCTTACCTGCATATCTGCACCAAATACGCCGAGGTCAAGTTTCTTTACCTGCGGTCTTATAGTGTCAGCGATGTAATTATAGAGTTCTTCAGCTCTCTGGGGGCCCATACTGTTTGTAAATGAAGGCCTGTTACCATGTTTGCAGTCGGCATATAACGTGAACTGCGACACGAGCAGCATCTCGCCGTTAATATCTGACAAACTGAGATTAGTCTTACCATTCTCATCAGAGAATATACGCATCTTAAGGAGCTTGGCGATCATCTTATCAGCCACTGCTTCATCGTCTTCTTTGCCGATACCGCATAAAACCAGCATTCCCTGGCCAATCTTACCTACAGTTTTACTATCAATATCAACAGAAGCCTGTTTAACGACCTGAATACAAAAACGCATAATTAAGTCCCCGTCTGGCCAACAACGCCTTCCAACATATACCAGGAACCGTTGACCTCATACACATAAAAACTGAAATCAGCCTCGACAGTCTCGACACTATTGGTAAAGCATGCCTTGATCTTCTGGATACGGATCTGACCGACTTCAGAATACTCAAAACCCGTAACATGACAGATTCTGGATTTCATGCCGGCCTCGTCATAGCCGTTAGCCAGAGTATATTCAACATAGCCGTCATTTCTGGTACCGACTATATCGCCGTTGATCCTCAGCGTATCTCTGTAACGCTCGAAAACATTAACATCGTTGATTTCTTCGAGTCTGTCAATAAAACCATCCGGATAACATTTATCGAACATCGCCTCATCGCCAAGGAACAAAGATTCCAAATAAGCTCTGGCAACATACTGACCATCGGTATTGACCTGTTCCATAGATACAGGCAGGTCAACCTGAATTGTGGGTTTAGTATCTTTCGAGCAGGCAGAAAACAGCATAACAACTGCAATCATCAGAGCCAATAATGTAGTGATCTTACGCATTTCCCTTCTCCCTGTCGATCATCTTTTTAACGTAATCAAGATATTCATTTACCTTACGCTCGTAACCGATATCTGTAGGCTCATAGTACTTCTTACCAAGAGTCTTATCAGTCATATACTGCTGCTCTGTAACGTGTCCCGGGAAATCATGAGGATACTTGTATCCAACACTGTAACCGAGTTCCTCCATGCCCTTTGCAGGCGCATTTCTGAGATGCATAGGTACAACACCAGTGTCAGCATTACGCGCATCATTAAGAGCTCTGTCGACAGCAAGATAAGCAGCATTTGATTTAGGTGATGTTGCTACCGTAATACATGCTTCTGCCAACGGGATTCTGGCTTCTGGCATACCAACCGACCTCGCGCATTCATATGCAGCAACAGCAACAAGAAGCGCATTAGGATTAGCCATTCCGACATCTTCAGCAGCGCAGATCATAATTCTCCTTGCCAGGAATTCTATGTCTTCGCCTGCCGCCAATGCACGTGCCAGATAAAGGATAGCAGCGTTAGGATCAGAGCCTCTCATAGACTTGATCATTGCGCTGATGTTGTCGTAGTGATACTCACCGTCTTTATCGAAAAGAACGGCCTTTGTCTGAATGCATTCCTTCATTACTTCGTCAGTAATAACAATGGAACCGTCAGCAGATGGCGGCGTAGTAATTACGGCCAATTCAATGCTGTTTAATGCAGTTCTGGCATCACCATTAGAGTATTCTGCTATCTTAAGAAGCGTTTCATCGGATATCTTAACATCCATTGAACCGAAGCCACGTTCTTTGTCAGACAAAGCATTTCTTAGGACTTTGACGATATCTTTGCCTTCAAGAGGTTTTAACTGGAAAACAGTAGATCTGGATACCAGAGCCTTGTTTACTTCAAAAAACGGATTCTCGGTTGTCGCACCTATCAGGATAACTGTACCGTCTTCAACATAAGGCAGCAGAGCATCCTGTTGGAGTTTATTAAAACGATGGATCTCGTCGATAAACAGAACAGTTTTGCGTCCTTCAGACAGAATCGGATTTGAGGCGTCTGCAACAACTTTCTTAATATCAGCAACACCTGCAGTTACCGCATTTAACTGTTCGAATCTGGAGCTCGTGGAATGTGCAATAACACGCGCGAGAGCTGTTTTTCCGACTCCAGGCGGACCAAACAAAATGATCGAAGACAGTCTGTCTGCCTCGATCATTCGTCTGAGCATTTTGCCTTTGCCGATAATATGTTCCTGACCCGCATACTCATCCAGGGTCATTGGAGACATTCTGTAAGCAAGCGGTGTATTGTTTTCCATATTATCAGCGCATCAAGCTAAAAGCCTGGTAATTATACGATATCCGGATATACAGGATACTTGTCTGTAAGAGCCTTAACTCTCTTAATGGATTCTTCCTTCTTGTTATCGTAATCGAAGATGCAGTCAGCAATGATGTTTGCAACTTCAACGAAGTCCTCTTCCTTGAAACCTCTTGCTGTAGCAGCAGGTGTACCAATACGTACGCCAGATGTAACTGTCGGCTTCTCAGGATCGAAAGGAATTGTGTTCTTGTTAGCTGTGATATTTACATCATCAAGACGCTCCTGGAGCATAGCACCTGTAACGCCTGTGCCTCTCAAGTCGATGAGCATGAGGTGGTTGTCTGTACCGCCAGAAACGAGGTTAACGCCTCTGGCAATAAGAGCCTCGCTCATAGCTTTTGCATTCTTAATGATCTGCTCAGCATATAATCTGAACTCAGGAGAGAGAGCTTCCTTAAATGCAACAGCCTTAGCAGCGATGATGTGCATGAGGGGGCCACCCTGCTGTCCGGGGAATACTGCTGAATTGATCTTCTTAGCATATTCCTCTTTGCACATGATGATACCGCCACGAGGTCCTCTCAATGTCTTGTGAGTTGTTGTTGTAACGAAATCAGCATACGGAACCGGATTGGGGTGAAGTCCTGCAGCAACGAGTCCTGCAATGTGAGCCATATCTACGAAGAGGTATGCGCCAACTTCATCTGCTATCTCTCTGAACTTCTTGAAATCAATGATTCTGGGGTATGCAGAAGCACCGGCAACGATTACCTTAGGCTTGCACTCGAGTGCCTTAGCACGGATTGCATCGTAATCGAGCATCTGTGTCTTCTCGTCAACCTGATAGAACTCAGAATGATATGTTCTACCGGAAACGTTGATCTTCATACCATGTGTTAAGTGACCACCGTGTGAAAGGTCCAAACCGAGGATTGTATCGCCGGGTTCGAGGATAGCAAAGTAAACTGCTGTGTTAGCCTGTGCGCCGGAGTGGGGCTGTACGTTAACGTGCTCAGCACCGAAAAGCTGCTTAGCTCTGTCAATAGCGAGCTGCTCTACGATATCCACATACTCGCATCCGCCGTAATAACGCTTTCCCGGGTAACCCTCTGCATACTTGTTTGTGAGAGGTGAACCAGCAGCTTCAAGAACTGCCTCAGATACCATGTTCTCAGATGCGATGAGCTCGATTTTGTTTCTCTGACGTTCAATCTCCTGCATAATTGCGGAGTAAACTTCAGAATCCTCAGCCTTAATGTGGTCGTACATATATAATCCTCCTCAAGGGTAATAATCAACGCGTAATATTTTATTATAAGGGTCTGTTTCAATCAAGCCGAAATAAGATATAAAGAAGTGTATTTCGTGCATAGATTTTAACTATATCAGGCAGCGTTTTTAGGTAAAAATCACTTCGGCACAAAAAGGGCCCCGTGAACCGGTCTCAGATCTTGTAGATCTCGTCAGCAGAAGGAGCAGGCATGGGTCTTGTAACACCGTCAAGTCCGATGGTCTTTGCGCCTTCTGAAGCTTCTGTGAATTCGCCAATTACCGTAGCCTTAATGCCTTCTTTAGCCAAAGCACCGATAACCTTGTCAGGTTCAGATGAGGCGATCATGAGAGCACCTGAAGATATAAGCCTGAACGGATCAAGGCCTAACGCACTGCATATTGCCTTTGAGCAATCGGTAAAAGGAACCAGACGCTGATCAAGTGTAACGCCTGTCTTGGAGAAGTCGGCCATCTCAAAAGCTGCACCTTCAACACCGCCCTCTGTAACGTCATGCATAAGATTTACACATGATCTGGGGAACCCCTCGAAAGTAATATTGCTGTTGGAGGACTTCAGAGGTCCTAAGATCGTACCCTCTTTTACAACAGAGATAAGTGAACTGTATGTTTTCGCTTCCTCAATCAGCTCAGGACTGACCTTGCCTTCGAGTTTATCAGAATGCTCATTAGTGGCAATAAAACTGCCCTCAATAGCTGCAGTCTTGGTAATCAGGAGTTTATCACCGGGCATAGCATGTCCGAGAGGTACCGGACTGCCCTTCTCTACAACTCCGAATGCCGTTGATATGACGACAAACCGGTTTACACAATCTGAAACTTCTGTATGACCGCCGACTATATCAACACCAAGCTTCTGAGCCTCACGGCTGGCCTGATCTACGATTGAAACGATTTCCTGTTCCGTAGCGTTAGGCGGTGCAATGATTACGATCAAAATTCCAGTAGGTTGAACGCCACAGGCAGCAATATCGTTACAGGAAACATGAATAGCCAATGTTCCTGACTCACTGCCTCCTGCAGTTATGGGATCTGATGAAGTTACCAGAAGATTCTCTCCAGTTTTAAGCCAGGCGCAGTCTGCACCTATTCCGGCCCCGGAAAGAGTCTTACTGGATAATTGCGGCAGTCTGGACAGGACAAGCGACTCCAACTGCTCATCTGTTAGCTTACCTATCCTCAATTCTGCCTCCTAAAACGTACTGAATTAAATCAGAACGGATTGATCTCAATATCTTCTGTTCCTGCAACGCCGGATTCAACCAAAAGCTCAATATCAAGATTTTTCTCTGCTTCGATTATATCCTCAGGATGCGGGTGTGTCTTCGGGTGTTTTGCAACAAATACAGTACAACAATCTTCATAAGGAAGAATTGAAGTCTCAAATGCTCCGATATCACGTGAAATATCACATGTAGCCTGCTTATCCAGACCGATAAGAGGTCTTAATATAGGCATCTTAACGACTTCATTAGTAGCTGCTATAGCTTCCATGGTTTGGGAAGCTACCTGTCCAAGGCTCTCACCTGTAATAAGACACTTACAATCGTACTTTTGGGCGAGTCTTTCAGCGATCTGGAGCATGACCCGGCGCATAGTAACCGTGAGCATGTCCTGAGGTGAATTCTTATAAAGATCCAACTGGATCTGGGTAAAGTTAACGACATGAAGAGTCATACGTCCGGAATAACCTGACACGATCTTTGCCAGATCAATAACCTTCTGCTTCGCCATATCGCTGGTATACGGATATGAATGGAAATAAACGGCATCAAGAGGCATACCTCTGGAAGCCATCATGAAGCCTGCTACAGGGCTGTCGATACCACCTGACAAAAGGAGCATTCCCCTTGCGCATGTTCCGACAGGAAGTCCTCTGTGTGCCATCATCTTGCCTGAGTAGATGTAGTTGGACTCACGGATCTCAACATTTAAGATGAAATCAGGATTCTTTACCTTAACCGTAAGTTCAGGGAAATGCTGGAGGATCTGATAACCAAGTTCTTCACAGATTTCAGGAGATGTCATGGGGAAAGTCTTGTTTCCACGCTTACTCTCAACCTTGAATGTCTTGTAATCAGGATTACGTGCGAGGAGTTCCTCAACACACTTAAAAGCATTCTCCTTAACAGATTCAAAATCGCCTTCGAACTTTCTGGCAAGACTTACGGAAACAATACCGAAGACCTGACACACTGCCTTCATTATCTCTTCTGCTGAAGACATACTCTCGAAATTCGGATTATTCTCTTCCTTAGGCTCGATCCAGATTCTGCTCTGACTCTGGTAGATCTTCAGATCACCAAATCTCTTAAGTCTGTATTTGAGATTGCTCTTGAGCTGAATCTCAAATGAACCTCTGTTTAGGCCTTTGAGGGTTATCTCACCCATTCTTGCCAAAAGGACATTACCCATTCTGTTTCCTCACTTAATCAGAAATTGTTCGTAAATTTCATCAACGCGCTTAATAAACTCAACTGCTTCTTCCATTGTATTGCTTCTGGAGAAACTGAGTCTTACTGCATTTGCGGCAATCTTACGGTCCACACCGCTCTCGAGAAGGACATAAGATACCTTCTTTGTTTTCGCAGAGCAGGCAGAAACCGTAGAAACATATATATCGTAGATCTCAAGACAATGCAGCATTGTCTCAGATTCAAAACCATCGAAAGAAACATTCAAAACATAAGGAAGAGCATCATCAGGAGACAGGATTTTTGCACCTCTGTCTGCTAATTCCTTTCGAAGGAAATTATTGATCTCAGAAACTTTCGCAAATGATTCATCTATTTCGGTGCTCACTTCCTTCAATGCCTCGAGGAAAGCACCTGCGAGAACAGGGCTCTGCGTACCGGATCTCATACCATCCTGCTGTCCGCCGCCAACGATGAGCGGATCAATCCTTACGCCCTTTCTGACATATAAGACTCCGTTTCCCTTAACGGAATGGATCTTATGTCCGGAGAAAGAACACATATCAGCACCCAGTTTTGACAAATCAACAGGCATCTTTCCCAATGCCTGCACGCAGTCAAGATAGATAGCCGTTGCAGGAGATTTAGCCTTTATCGTTTTAAAAATGTCCTCAAAAGGAAGAACTGAACCTGTCTCGTTATTAACAAGAGTAAAACAAGCGAGAGCAACATCACCCTTACCGAGTTCCTCTTCGAGGCTCTCAATAAGAGGCTTCCCGTCAGGACCAACCTTAACAAATCTGATCTCGTATCCGAGTTTTGCCAGATACTCAAGACACTCAAGAGTTGCCTTATGTTCAGTTCTGGTTGAAATGACAGCATTACCGGATCTCTTGTTGCGGCTCATGTAACCTTTGATAGCAGTGTTGGCACTCTCAGTAGCACAAGACGTAAAGAAAATCTCTTCAGGCTTTGCACCTAAGAGTCCGGCAGTTTCTTTACGGATACCTTCGCAAATATCAGCAGCTCTGTTTCCAAGCTTATGAAGAGCTCCCGGATTAGCAGATAATGAATCTTCCGTGAGCTCGATAATCTTGTTTCTTACACCCTGTGAAACAAAGGTAGTTGCACTGTTATCAAAATAAATCATGTCGGTCAGTATATATAAAATAAGATTAGACTTCAATAGTAACTTTAATCGAAAATACATTGATATAAATTTGGTATTTTATGAAAGCTTTTCATGTTAATATTTTTCTATTCTCATCAATATACGGAGGCATTATGTACAAGCTCGTAATCAACCCCAGCAAAGAACAAGGACATATCAACCCGGAAATTCAGGGACATTTTTCAGAGCATCTGGGAAGATGTATTTACGAAGGTGTTTTCGTAGGTGAAGATTCGGACATCCCTAACACAAAAGGTATGCGCAACGATGTTGTTGAAGCTTTAAAAGAAATGAAGATTCCGGTCCTCCGTTGGCCGGGCGGATGCTTCGCAGATGAATATCACTGGAAAGACGGAATCGGTCCCAAAGAATCAAGAAAAAAGATGATCAATACCAACTGGGGCGGCGTCACTGAAGATAACAGCTTCGGTACTCACGAGTTCATGGAACTCGCTGAGCAGCTCGGTTGTAAGACTTATGTCAACGGTAATATCGGCAGCGGTACTGTCCGTGAGATGAGCGAATGGGTTGAGTATATGACTTTCGATGGTGTCTCTCCTATGGCTGATCTCCGTAGAGCAAACGGCAGAGAAAAGCCCTGGACAGTTGACTATTTTGCAGTCGGCAATGAGACATGGGGCTGCGGCGGCAACATGGTACCTGAATACTATGCAAACCTCTACAAGCACTATCAGACATTTGTTAAGCAGTACAATCCCGACAAGAAGATCAAGAAGCTCGCCGTTGGTCCTACAGACAAGGATTACAACTGGACTGAGACAATGCTCAGAGAGTGCTTCAGACAGCAGGGATCAACCCCTCAAAACTTCGGTTATATGGACGGTCTTACTCTGCACTATTACACTCTTCCCTACGACTGGGACAAGAAAGGCAGTGCTACTAAATTCAACGATAAAGAATGGTACATGACCCTCTCGAAAACTTTCGCTATGGAAGAATTCATCGAGAAGCATTCAGCTATCATGGACAGGTACGATCCTGACTGCAGAATCGGTCTTATGGTCGATGAATGGGGTACATGGTACGACGTTGAAGAAGGTACAAACCCTGGATTCCTCTATCAGCAGAATACTATCCGTGATGCACTTATCGCAGGCATCAACCTAAACATCTTCAACAAGCACTGCAAACGTGTAAAGATGGCTAACATCGCTCAGCTCGTCAATGTTCTTCAGGCTGTTATCCTTACTGAGGGCCCGAAGATGATCAAGACTCCTACCTACTACGTCTTCAAGATGTATAGTGCTCATCAGGATAACGAGTTGCTCGAGAGCTCCATTGATACAGATACTATCGGACTCGAGAAAGAATATATGGTTCCTAACCTTACCGAATCTGTTTCCAAGGACAAGGATGGCAAGATTCACATTACTCTTACTAACCTCTCTGCAACTGACTCTTATGAGATCGAATCCAGCATCGTAGGCAGCAGCATCAAATCAGCTACAGGTTCAGTAGTTGCAGGTGCCATCACTGCCCATAACACTTTCGATGAGCCTGATGTTGTTAAGGAAGAAGCATTTGATGCATTTGAGACAAACGGTGACAAGCTCACATTTAAGATTCCCGCATCAAGCGTAATGCACATCGAAGTTACAGTATGACTAAGATCTGCACCAGGTGTCTTCTAAAAGATTTCAATAAAGAACAATATGAGGCCATTGTTACCAATGGCCTCTCTTCACTTCCAAAAGAAGACTTAACCGGAAGCGATATAACTGAAAAAAGGCTGGCCGTTTGCCGCGACTGTGACAAACTCAATCAGGGAACGTGCCTGGCATGCGGCTGCTTTGTAGAGATCAGAGCCTCGCTAAAAAAAGGCAAATGCCCATATGATCTGTGGAAATAAGTCAACGAAAAAGCCTCGCAATCATATGCGAGGCTTTTTATGGTGCAGATGGCGGGACTTGAACCCGCACGAGATTGCTCCCACTAGCACCTGAAGCTAGCGCGTCTGCCAATTCCACCACATCTGCGTGCGGGTTAGATTTTATATCATAGGACAATAATTTTCAATAACGGCTATTTTAAGGTATAAAGCTCCCCTATCTCCTTTGAGATGAAGAGCAGTAATATTATAATCTCCTTATGAATAAGATTAGTGTTTCCGTTACAGATTTGGCTTCTTATATCTCCCGGCGCGGCAATCTCGCCGGCGGTTCCTACGGATCTGTTTCCGGAATCGAAGGCACCAGACTCCACCAGAGAGTCTTTTCCGACCTTAAGAAGGCTTATGGAGACGTAGTCTTTACCGAAGAAACTTTGGTTTACGACTATATATCAGGTTCAGGGATCTGCCTCAGTGTCAACGGACGGTTCGACGCTATGCTCCTGAATCCCGGCAAGACTCCTATGCTTTTTGAGATCAAATCATTTAACTCAACCAAAGAGAGCTTTGATGCGTTAGTACGTCCTGAACACGTTACCCAGCTAAAGCTCTATGGTGCCATGTATCTCCTTACAAACTCTGATGTCCTGGACATCGCTCTCACATTAAGATATGTTTCCATAACCACATTGGACAGCTATGAGAATACATACCATATGTCTTATGAGGAGGCAGAGAAGTATTGGGAAGAAATCTGCTCTGAATACTGCGTATTTGCCCAGACGCTCCTCGATTACCAGAGCAGTCTTATGGACACGGTTACTCAGATGAGATTTCCTTTCGACACTATCAGACCGGGCCAGAAAGAATTTATGAAGAAAGCTCTTCTGGCACTGAATTCACAGGAAGCATTCTTTGTTGAGGCACCAACCGGTATCGGCAAAACCGTTTCCGTTCTCTACCCTGCAATCAAGGGTCTGGTTAAGAACAGATACGACAAAATATTCTATCTGACCGCAAAAGAAGCAACCCGCGGCGTCGCAGAGAACACACTTAATCAGATGCGTAAATCAGGACTTATCCTGAGATCCATCACGTTAAGATCCAAGGAGAAGATGTGTCCTTACGGAACTGAATGTGATGCCAAATTCTGCCCTCTCGCCAAGGATTACTATGGCAAGCTCAAGGCTGCGCTTAATGAATCTCTGGCTTTTGATGAGATAACACCTGAGAAAATTACCGAAATCGCGTTAAAACACGGTATATGTCCTCATGAGTTCATGATCGATACCATGAATTACTGCACAGTTATTATCGGAGACTATAACCATGTCTTCTGCCCGAGAGTATCACTCACTTCAATGGAGCCGGGAAACCAGAGAATTGCCGTTCTCGTAGACGAGGCCCACAACATGATAGACAGAGGACGAGATATGTTCTCTGCCTCGTTCTCATTGAGCCTTATCGACGAGATGATAAAAGACTTCAAAGGCAGAGACGCAAAAACCGAGGCTCTGCTCCAACAGCTCAGAAACTATTTCGTGAATATCGGATCATGTTTTGATTCATCCAGTTCATGTTTCCGTTTATTGGAAGAGGCTGATGAACGCAAGGTTCTTATGACCGAGAATTGGGAAGCAGTAAGACAGCCGCCACGTCAGTTATATGCAAAACTTTGGTATACGATAAGACGTTTATCGCCAGTATTAGATGACCTCGAACAAGGACCTTGTAGAAAGACTGCAGTCAAATTCTTCTTTGAGGCCAGATACTTCCTTACTGTATTAGAGCACTATTTTGATACTGCTTATATAACTACTGCTTCAAGAGATCACGGCGAGATAACGATTACTTTGGATTGCCTCGATTGCGCATCTAAACTCGATTACATAATCAGGGACAGAATGTCTGTTATATTCTTCTCTGCTACTTTCACGCCTTACGAATACTATCGCAACTGTCTGGTAGGACCAGATTGCGACTATTCATCATTCCTGAAGCTCCCGTCTCCGTTCCCTCCTGAGAATCTGGAGATAATGATCGATTCAGAGATATCAACGGCATATAAGAACCGTTCTATTACGCAGGATGAATTGTCATCTAAAATAGCCGATTGCCTTAAGGATAAGACAGGCAATCACATGATATTCTTCCCGTCGTTTGAATACATGAATCAGATCATGCCAAAGATCGAACAGGATCTGAAGAGCCGTGGCGTTTCCAAATACAGGATAATCTCACAGATATCTGAAATGACAAATACCGAGAAAGAAGAATTCCTCGAGAGTTTTAAGGAACCCTACGACGGACTTCTCATCGGTGCAGCTGTTTTAGGCGGTCATTTCGGAGAAGGAATCGATCTTGTAGGAGACAGACTCACAGGTGTCGTTATCGTTGGAGTCGGTCTTCCCAAGATATCTCCCGAACGTCAGATCCTAAGTAATTACTACTCTGAAAAATTCGGTGACGGATTTGCTTTCGCGTACAGATTCCCCGGCTGGCAGAAGGTCCTCCAGGCTGTAGGCAGAGTTATCCGTACAGAAACAGATACGGGCTTTGCGCTCCTGATTGATGAGAGACTGGCAAAGCCCGAATATATTATGCTATTTCCTGATCACTGGAAGATCTGAACTGTTGCTTTTGAAGGTTCAGATCCTATTGTTATTACACCTTCTGCACCTTCGATCTCATAAGTACCCTTAGTACCTCTGATAGGTACAAAACCACCGCTGTTTGTGCGAATGATTTGACTCTCGGTCCACCACTCACCCTTAACCAGGTTATAAAGTCTTTCGTATGCAGGCTTTAATCTGTTCTCTACAGTTACGAGACCACTCGGAGCATTAAGCCATGCACCATCAGCAAAATCCCAACCTGTAATAGCCTTAACATTAGGATCATTAAAAAGGATCTTGTACATCTCTTCCCATTCTCTGGCCTGTCTCTCTTCACCTTCTTCAGTTGTAGGCCATTTCTCGACCTGCCAGTCGTTGAGATCCTCAATATAATCAGGCATTATTTCACCTGAAATAAGAGTATTCTCCGTAAAATGGATAGGCAGTCCGAATCTGCCAAAACGCTTGAGAACATCGTAGAGTTTTTCAGATCCCCAATAGCCCTGGTGCTGGTGAGACTGAATACCGATTGCAGATATCTGAACGCCTGCATCTAAACATTCTTCAATGAGCTTCTCATATTGCGGAGAAGTATTGAAATCGTTAATGAGGAAAGTACCATCAGGATTAGCTGCTCTGGCGCAATCAAATACTTCCTTAACAAGCGTAACTCTTCCGTATTTATTGCAGATTCTGGTAACTGCATTATCGTACTTATCGAACACCGGCATGATAACAACTTCATTGATAACATCCCATATATCGATTACACCTTTAAACGCAGTAACCTCTCTGGTTATTCTTTCGAGCTGCTTATCCATTATGACTTCATCTGAATACTTTAAGAGCCAGTCAGCACATACGGTATGCCAGCAAAGAGGATGTCCTTTGAGAGTTACATTATTGCTTCTCAAAATATCAGCGGCAGCTTTTCTCTGGTCAAAAAGAATTTTACCTTCTTCAATCTCATACTGTCCCCAATAGAAAGGAAGTGTTCCGTAATTAAACAGTTTAAGCCATTTTTGTGTCCTATCCTGATCGAGACCTTTTCCTGACCAATCGACAAAATCGAAAGCACCTGAACCGAATAAAAATTCATGGGATTTTTGTTTTAAAACGAGTTCCTTGTCAGCTACAGGATTGCCGTTTCTGTCTGTTACCCGAACCATACATTCGCCAATGCGGTGCGAAGGGGTGGAAATTGAATTCATGCCTTTATTTTCCTTCCTTTTTCCTAACTTACAAAAATTATAAGTTATTCAAAACGGAAAGGCTGTCATATATCTTGTCAAAATGTATAGATAAATAATCTGTTGTGAATTCTTTCAGGTCCTGTTCGGTCTTTTTGTCAGCATTCGAAGTAAACATTCTCTTCAGATCACATGTAGCGAAAAAGTTTAACGCTCTGACAGCAGGCTCATCAAGAAGTCTGTTAAATGATCTGTTCTGACTGCTCTCTGAACCTCCGGAGATATTGATCATGTATCTTCCCTGTTTATCACCTGATGCCTTATATAGCGGATCGTCGAGATCATATAAAACCGTGAAGCCGGCTATAGTCAGGAGTCTCCAATTAAATGCTGAATAAATAAGAAGATATTTATCCTTGTTATTAGCCAGCATATAGTAAGCATAAACTGCCAGTTCATATGCTTCTTTGGCATTCTCACTTTGAAGAGTGCAATCCATAAGACAGGATGAAATATGCGCGGCAACTGTCATTTGTTCCAGACTGTCCATAATCTTTGAATTGCTCTCAATTATCGATGCGTCTTTGAGATAGTAGTATCCGTGTGAAACAGATACAACAAAATCACAGAGCATATAAGGCATTGAGAAACAGCCTAATGAACTGCCCGGTTTAGAAACACCTTTCGCGCAGATGGTAATAAGACCCCTGTCTGCAGTTAAAACAGATAGGAGCCTGTCCTTATCCTTGTATTCATTTGAACGGATAATGAGACCGCGGCAGTTAAAAGGATCCATTATTCATCAATATCTTTGCCGAGGCCCGTCTCACCTAACAGAGCATCGTTGTTCTGCCAGTCGTTTCTGACCTTAACATAAAGATCGAGAAAGACTTTGCAGTCGAGCATCTTCTCGATATTTCTTCTGGCGGCGGTACCAATTCGCTTGATCATCTGGCCGTCTCTGCCGATAATGATTCCCTTATGAGAGTCTCTGGAACAGATAATATCGGCCTTGATTACAGCGATAGAACGGTCGTCACCATCAGTTATCTCTCCATCGTCATTCTTCTCTTTGAACTCAGTGATAATAACAGCTGTACCATGAGGGATCTCCTGATCAGTGTAGTGGAGAACCTGTTCACGGATGAGTTCAGCAGCAATGACACGCTCTGTCTGGTCAGTCATATATTCACTGTCGTAGAGCCTCGGTCCTTCAGGCAGCATCTTGGTAATTACAGATAACAGGAGATCAACATTCTTACCTGTCTTCGCACTTATCGGAACTACATCTTCAAATGAATAGAGTTCTGAATACTTCTTCGTAAGAGGCAGGAGCTTTGCCTGTCCGGCTTCATCATACTTATTGATAGCAAGAATTACTTTCTTATTGCTGTCCTTCAAAAGAGACATCAGTTTCTTCTCAACTGATCCGGGTTCAGGGAATCTGCCGTCCGCAATAAGTACTACGCAGTCAGCACCCAGCGCAGCCTTATATGATCTGTCGACCATAAACTCACCCATCTTGGATGTAGGCTTATGGATACCAGGTGTATCAGTAAAGATGATCTGTGTATCTTCAGTATTGTAAATTGTTCTGATATTGGTTCTGGTAGTCTGAGGTTTATGAGATACGATAGCAATCTTCATTCCTGTTATGTAATTAAGTAGTGTTGATTTACCGACATTAGGACGGCCCAGCAATGCAACTGTTCCGCAATGCGCACAGGGAGTTCCTGCAGGAATCAACACATCATCAGAAGTGTTATCCCTGTGGTTATCCATTTCATAGATATCTTTTATCTCATCATCGAAAGCAAGATCCAATTCTTTCATCAGTCTCTTCTGTCGGTCGATCATAATCTTCTCATCTATAGGATCGATATGATCGTATCCGAGCAAATGCAAAGTAGAATGAGCAATCAGGAACATCGCTTCTCTCTCAAATGAATGGCCAAAACTCTCAGCCTGCGCCTCGCATGCAACAGGATTGATCAAGATATCTCCATAACACAGAACCTGATTACCATCTTCGTCAGTCTCAAAATCACCGCTGTCAGGAATCAGTTCGAACTCACCTTCGTTGAGTTCGAGCATCGGGAAAGAAAGACAATCTGTCTCCTTATCTATTTCACGCTGCTCACGGTTGATCTCCCGAATCTCATCAGGTGTCACATAAGTCAAGGTAGCATATGCATCTTTAAGTGATCTCGCTACCTGCGGTGAACAGTAATCGTCACCGGAGATTACCTCACTTAACTTCGCTATATAACCTTCAAGAGATGTCAGTTTCTCTTCTGAAAAACCTTCTGCATTATTAACAATATTTATTTTCATTCAGGGTACTTGATCCTTTCGTGGAAGACACCGGCATATACCTGCTTGAACGCAACGACAATCTGTTCGAGATCGTCAAAAGACAAACCGGAATTGCTTAACTGGTCCTGATCGATCTTATCTTTGATAAGTGCACGGATAAGCTGCTCTGCACTCGAAACGTCAGTAGTCTTCATTGATCTAACTGCAGCTTCACATGTATCAGCGAGCATAACAATAGCAGATTCTCTGGAAGACGGTATATGTCCTCTGTACTTAAAATTATTAATATCCGGCGGTTCCAATCCTCTCGCCTTAGCATCTTCTACAGCCTTACGGTAGAAATACGAAGGATATGTAGTACCGTGATGCTCATCAATGATCTTAATAATCACATTAGGAAGTCTCTCCTTCTTTGCGAGCTTAACACCGTCTTCAGGATGCTTTGTAATTATCGCAACACTCTCCATAACAGTAAGCTTGTCATGAGGATTAATTCCGTCATGCTGGTTCTCTGTAAAATACTCAGGGTTCTCGAGCTTACCGATATCGTGGTAATAAGCAGCAACTTTACAAAGCAATGCATCAGCTCCGATAGCTTCAGCTGCAGAGTCTGCAAGATTTGCAACCATCATAGAGTGTGAATGTGTACCTGTAGCCTCGAGGAACAATCTCTTGAGAAGATGCTGGCCGGGCTGGCTCAAACTGATGAGCTTAACCGGTGATGCAGCATTACTGATGAGCTCGTAGATAGGTGACAAACCGATAGCAGCTACCAGTGAGGCGATGCAGCTTATGAATGTATAGATAACTGAATTCAGGAATGATGTTCTCGCATTACCGATAAGGAAGTTATAGGAAATGCTGGCACCGATAGTTGCGAGCGTCGGGAAAAAGATGAGCGCTGCGTTGTTAATGATCCTGTCTGTCCTGCCCGCAAAAATCGAACAAAGAACGATACCTACAAGGCTGATAAAGAACATTTCAGGATCAAAACTGTACATCGGCCATACGAACAACAGGTTCAAAACAGACAAGATGATACCGTCCTGTGTTCCAAGATACATAGCGCATACAGCCGCAAAGAATATAACGATACAAAGAAGTGATGATATCGTTGAAAGATATACGGATGCTCCGATAGTGATAAGGAATGTAACGAGGAGCATGTAGAAGATCGGCATGCTGATCTTCAGTTTCTTTCGCTCGATATTAAGATAAACCAGAGCGCAAGCTGCAACGATCAAGACATAAAAAGCAGCTCTGATAAGAATGACCAGGTTAAATGAGGAATCTCTGATGAGCTCCAATTCAACAAGGTTACTGTAGATATGCTCATCGATAATGGATCCTGCCTCAACGAGTCTGGAACCCTTATCTATCATGACAGGATCATTTAATACCGCAATATAAGCATTGTTTGCAGAATCAGCAGTTGCCTTCTCATCGAAAACCGTATTGGGTTCGAGAGTTGCAGAAAGGACAACGGACATTGCATCAGCATATTTTGAATAAGAAGGATTTGCCTCGCGGAATGAATTAATCTGTTCCTCAATCTTAGTGCTGAGAACTGCTTCATTAACATCACCCAGCATAATGAGTTCAGCCAAACCGGTTGTCTTCTCTCTAATGTAGGTAAATGTAGAACCGGACATTTCAAAAAATACAGCGATTTTTTCAGGTTCAACCTTAACATTAAGTGTCTGATCAACGTTTGCAGCTAACTGGTTGGCAGCTTCTGCAGCTGCTACAGGTGATGAAGTGAGTCTGGACTGAGTAACGACCTGTCTTTGCTGTTCTGTGAGGTCAAAGAAATCATCAACTCTGTCGATGCATTCTTCAGACTGCTTATCAGATCTTACGAAAATATCATCAACAGTATTTCTCGCAACAATAGCACGTCTCTCAGTCTCATAAGAGTCAGCAAAAGTTCTGGGAGCATATATATCCTGGTTAGCTATGGAACCAACCTCATAGTCATAACTGGTCGGAAGAGATCCGGTAAAAACCAGGAATACAATAGTAAGTGCCGCAAGCACTAGCGATATGATCTGATGGAATTGCGGTTTTACAGATTTGTTATTACTCATAAATCACCTTTGCTGTTCTTAGCATTCTCATAAGCTTTAACTATCCTTGCAACAAGGCTGTTTCTTACAATATCCGTATCATTTAATCTGACGATCTTAATGCCCTCAACGTCCTGCAAAACAGTTATGGCATCCTTAAGTCCGCTCTCAATTCCTCTGGGCAGATCGATCTGTGTAAAATCGCCGCAGACACATGCCCTGCAGTTAACACCCAATCTGGTAAGGAACATCTTCATCTGTTCAGGAGTCGTATTCTGCGCTTCATCCAAGAGGACAAAACAATCATCAAGATTTCTGCCGCGCATAAATGCCAACGGAGAAACTTCAATTACACCCTTATCGTAATAGCGCTCGAACATTTCCTGTCCTAACAGAGCAGACAGAGCATCATAGATAGGACGCATGTACGGATTTACTTTTTCTTCAATATCTCCGGGCAGGAAGCCTAAACGTTCACCTGCTTCAATTGCAGGTCTGGTCAGAATGATTCTGGAGACTTCCCTCGCCTTCAGCGCCTTCACAGCCATAGCAACACCAAGAAATGTCTTACCCGTACCGGCAGGGCCGCTGCAAATAACCAGTTCAGATTGCTTAAGAGAATCAACATACATTCTCTGGCCAAGTGTTCTGGCCTTGATAGCGCGGCCGGAAGGAGTCATATAGAAAACTTCGTCTGATGTCTTAAGGAATTCTTCGAGTCTGCCGTCTTTGGAAAGATTCATTATGTAGAGAATATCAGTTTCATCTATTTCAGTATCGGAAGACAACTTATCGAGAGCAATGAAAGCATCTTTGGCGCATATTACATTACGGGCATCACCTGAAAAGACAAAACCCTTTCCGTCATGCTCAATACCGACTTCAAAAAAGCCGGCGACTCTTGCAGCATAAACGCCTGCTGTATTAGCTGAATTAATGAGTTGTTCTATTCTGTCTTCCAAATATTCTCTCCTATAACCGAATTATTATTCTAAATAAAAATATCGTCAACCATTACCCTTAAGACTATTAAGTAGAGCGCTGTAGTAATCAGGAAGATCAACTTTGAAATGCATAGTCTCTCCTGTTCTGGGATGAACAAAAGTAATTGCCTGGCTATGCAAAGCCTGTCCTGCCAAACCATAGTTCTTACGTCTTGATGCATAAACAGGATCACCAACAACAGGATGACCGATATATGCCATATGTACTCTGATCTGATGTGTTCTGCCCGTCTCGAGAACTAACTTAAGATCAGTCAGTTCACCTAATCTGTCTACCACCTCGAAATGAGTAACAGCAGACTTCCCATCCTTAACAACAGCCATCTTACGTCTGTCATTAGCAGAGCGTCCGATAGGTGCATCTACCATTCCCCTGTCTTCTTTAACATATCCGTATACCAACGCTCTGTACTCACGGACAATCTCATGTCTCGAGAGCATATCAGCCAGTTTCAGATGCGTAAAATTATTCTTGCAGGCGAGCATAAGACCTGATGTATCCTTATCGATTCTGTGAACGATACCGGGTCTTAAAACGCCATTGATATCGGATAACTCATCTTTGCAATGAGCAAGAAGCGCATTAACGAGAGTTCCGTCACTGTGACCTGCAGCCGGATGAACTACCATTCCCTGAGGCTTATTAATTACGAGGAGATCCGAATCTTCATAAACGATATCAAGAGGAATATCCTGTGCAACAAAAGATTCATCTTCAACAGGTGCAGGAATATCGGCTTCAACGACATCACCGTTTGAGAGCTTTGTTCCTGCCTTGGTAATCACATTACCGTTAACAGTAATCTTACCGTCATCGATGAGTCTTTTATAAAACGACCTGGAATAAGTCGTATCAAACGATTCTGTAACAAAGCTGTCGAGCCTTACGCCGTCCTGATCACATACTTTAGAATCAATCGGCATCTTTTACCTTCTTCTTGAAAAGGAGATTCCAGAATTCTTCAAAAGACTTAGAAGCAAATATGATTATGCAAATGAGAAGGATCGTTCCCACAACTGCGCAAATATCTGCAAAATTGAAAATCGGGAAAGTATATGAACCGAAATCAAATCTTAAATAGTCAACAACATATCTGAGCAGGAATCTGTCTACAAAGTTGCCGAACGCACCTGAAGACAAAAGGCAGAAAGCCAATGAAATGAGCTTCATTCCCTTTCGAGATGCGATGATCATGAAAACAAAGATAACTACGCCAAGCAAAAGAGAAATGCCGGACAGAAAATAAATACCCCATGCCTTATCTGCCAAGAGTGAGAACGCGCTGCCTGTATTACGGCAATGGTAAAGTGAGAAGAAACCCTTGATAATATCTATCTGTTCATAGAGTCCGATATTCTCAACAACAACCTTCTTAATAAACTGATCAATCGTAATAAGCAGGATCGAAAGGAAAATATAAAAAACCAATACATCCAATCCTGATGAAACTTTCTTTTTTACAACGTCACTCATATTCACAAAACCGTTTAATTTCAATACACCTTCCGTTTTTATTGGTCTCAAAGATAATACCACATACAAAACCGGGACCGTCTGCCGGTTCGTATTTAGCAGGAAGCTTGTACGCCAGCCTCTTTATAGATGTATCAACATCCATTCCAAGTACTGATTCCTTAGCTCCCGTCATGCCGCAGTCAGTAATGTATCCGGTACCATTAGGCAGGATATCATCGTCAGCTGTCTGAACATGTGTATGAGTACCTGCAACAACAGATACTTTGCCGTCAAGATAATAACCCATTGCACACTTCTCAGATGTGGCATCACAGTGGAAATCCAAAACAATGGTATTACAGCCTTCAACCCTCTTAAGCCTGTCTACGATCTTATCTGCACATGAGAAAGGATTATCCGGAAGAACATTGGCATAAACCTGGCCTAAGAGGTTAAATACGCCTATCTTCTCCCCATTCTTCTCGAAAGTACAAAAATCATTACCGGGCCAGGATGGGCTGAAATTGGCAGGCCGGGCCACATTATCAAGCTTTGATATCTGGCTGATGAATTCTCTGTTGGAAAAAGTATGATTACCCATAGTAAAAAGATCGGCACCGGATGATTCCAACTCTCTGATTATGTTAGTTGAAGCTCCCAAACCGTGAACGCTGTTCTCAGCATTCACTATGCAGCAATCTATCCTGTTATTCTTTAAGAACCCTGGCATTACAGTGCGAAAAGCACGACGTCCCGCAAATCCGACAACATCGCCAACGAAGCAGACTCTCAAAGCAATAACCTCCTAAAATAAATAATTAAGAAAATTATAACAAAAAAAGGACCTCAGGTCAGTATCTTCTGATACTGACCCAAGGTCCTGATTTTTTGTTTGGAACGATGATACTAACGAGTTAAATAAATATATATGAAAACGTAAAATAATTATTTAGCAACGTCAGTTGCCCTCGTCTCTCTGATGACATTTACTTTGATCTGTCCGGGATAATCGAGTTCATCCTCAATCTTCTTGCAGATATCACGAGCCTTGAGCGTCATCTCATCATCTGAAACCTTATCAGGTGAAACGATAACACGAATCTCTCTGCCTGCCTGAATGGCGAAGCTCTTTTCAACACCCTCAAAGCTTGTTGCGATCTCTTCAAGCTTCTCAATTCTCTTGATGTATGTCTCGAGATTCTCTCTTCTTGCGCCTGGTCTGGCTGCAGAAATAGCATCTGCTGCTGCAACCAATACAGCCTCTGCGGTCTGAGGTTCAACATCTCCGTGATGCGCCTCGATGCAGTTGATGACCGCAGGACTCTCATGAAATTTCTTGGCAATGTCGACACCGAGCTGGATATGTGTTCCTTCCTGCTCGAAATCCACAGCCTTACCAATATCATGTAAGAGGCCTCCGCGTCTTGCAAGATTACTGTCAAGTCCGAGTTCGTCCGCCATCATTGCTGCGATCCATGATACTTCAATAGAATGCTGCAGTACGTTCTGTCCGTACGATGTGCGGTAATGCAGACGGCCTAAAAGCTTAATTACTTCAGGATGCAGGTTCATAACACCCGTATCAAATGCTGCCTTCTCACCCTCGGCTTTAATAGTATTATTGAGTTCCTTCTTTGCCTTACCGACCATTTCTTCAATTCTGGCCGGATGGATTCTACCATCTGCTACAAGTCTTTCAATCGTTAATCTTGCGATCTCTCTTCTGATAGGATCGAACGATGAAAGAACGATTGCTTCAGGTGTATCGTCGATGATCAGATCGACGCCCGTTATTGTCTCGATTGCTCTGATGTTACGTCCCTCACGACCGATGATTCTACCCTTCATCTCATCGTTAGGAAGACTTACGACAGATACTGTTACTTCAGAGACGTAGTCGGATGCATAACGCTGAATAGCATTAACGATAATATCTTTTGCAACCTTATCGGCATCCTGCTTGGTCTTTTCTTCCATTTGCTTGAGCATCAAAGCCATATCATGTGTATATTCACGCTTTGCTTCATCAAGTACTAAGCTTCGGGCATCTGCAATTGTAAGACCGGAAACTCTCTCGAGTTCACTCTTCTTACGCTGCTCGTAATCCTTGGCTCTGGCTTCGAGTTCGGCAACATTCTGCTGACGCTTCTCGATTTCCTCCTGCTTGCGTTCACAATTAGCTTCAATACGATTGATATTCTCTTCTTTCTGCTCGAGCCTATTGCGTTCCTTTGCAAGCTCCTGTTTCTTTTCTCTTGCCTCACGCTCCAACTCGGAACGGACACGGGAAACTTCTTCTTTTGCCTGCAAAAGCAAATCACGTTTGTTGTTCTCAGCTTCTTTCTGTGCATTTGCAAGAAGCACATTACTCTCCTCTTTAGATTTAGCAATGTCCTCCTCAAGTCTCTTTTGCTCGCCGGAAATACCGGATTTGAAATAGACTGTTGCGATTATAATACCCAGAATAAGACCAACAACGCCCGCGATTATTGCATAATAAAACGGTAACTGTGGCACGTTGGTACTCACCTCCAAAAATATTTAGTTGTCAAAGAACGTATAAAATGGCTCTGACAAGCCATTGAATATTGTAGAAATAAAACCCCTTTCTGTCAATAATTTGTTAGAATGTAACAATGAAAATAGATTATTTTGTTCAAAATGAATATAACGGGTGTGAGATCCAGCAAATTATGAGGCGCGAGTTCAAGATGAGCACCACCTGGGTCAAGCGTGTAAAACTCTATGGTACGGTTGAACTTAACGGAGTTCATGCCAGAGTAAAAGACAGGGTAAATACCGGTGACAGACTATATTTTGAATATGAAGAGAACTCTGCTGCGCTCACTCCCCCGCCTAATGTTGCAATTGTATATGAGGATGAACATTATGCCGTCGTAAACAAGCCTGCAGGCATGGTAACCCACCCCTCACACGGCCATCTTGATGATTCTCTTCTTACAAGTCTTTCAAACAACACCCTGCATCCAGTCATGCGTCTGGATAGAGAAACATCCGGTCTTCTAATAGTCGCCAAGGACGGTTATTCGCATAATATGCTCGCTACGACCGACATCAAAAAGCGTTATAAGGCATTAGTCTATGGCAGGTTCGAACCCGTCGACGGAACAATGGACTTCCCTATCGCCAGGCGCCCTGATTCGGTCATGATCAGAGACTGTGTACCGGACGGTAAGCCGTCAATCACTCACTACAAAACCATCGCTTATTATGAAAAGGCTGATATATCACTTGTAGAATACGAGCTCGAAACCGGCAGATGTCACCAGATAAGGACTCATTCGTGCCATGTCGGTCATCCGCTTCTGGGTGATGGTCTCTATGGACCTCTATCAGATGACAATCCTAATGATTCACTCAAAGACCTAGCCGGTATTTACGATAAGAAAATAGGAAGAGTTGCTCTTCATGCATACAGGATCGAATACAAGGACCCTTTCGATGAGGAAATCAAAGTTTTTGAAGCTGAAATACCTTCAGACATGCAGAAAGTAATAGAAGAAATTAACTAAAAGAAGAAATAAGATCTTCAGAAAGCTTTAACGAAGATTCAGAGTCGCTGCCTGAGAGCAGTCTGGAAACTTCAACAATCTTATTATCTCTATCAAGAACAGTACAAACAGTTTCAGTGTTGCCGCCCGAAACTTTCTTAGTAAGAACAAATCCTCTGTCAGATGCAGCGGCGATCTGTGCTGTATGAGTAACGCACAATACCTGATGCACTTCTGATATAGCCTTAAGTTTATTTGCAATAGCAAGAGATGCCTTACCGGAAACTCCTGTATCAATCTCATCGAAAATAAGAGTTGAAATCTGATCAACTCTGCTTAAGACATTCTTTATCGCCAGCATGATTCTTGATGCTTCACCGCCTGATACGATGGCGGACAGAGCTCTTACCTGCTGGCCGGGGTTTGCGCTGAATCTGAATGCTATATCATCAATGCCTGACATTGAAAAGAACTTTGCTTTTTCTCTTCTTACGAAGCTTACTTCAAATATTGCATCAGGCATCTCGAGATCAGACAACTCCTGGGTGATAGCTTTCTCAAGTTGTTTAGCGCATTTCTTGCGTTCATCAGAGAGCTTTTCTGCAATATCAAGGAGTTCTTTCTCCTTAACAGTACGCTGCTTTTTCAATTCCTGAAGTATATCTTTATTCTTTTCAATAGCATCTAATTCAGTTTTCGAATCTGAGGCAAACTTATTTATCTCAGAAATTGTAGAACCATACTTAGCCTTCAGCTCGTAAAGAAGTCCGATACGCTGCTCGGTGCGCTCCTTTAATCCCTCATCGTAATTGCGGTCAGACAAAACCTTGTCGACATCAGAAGCCAACGCATCAAGATCAAGGGCGAGTGCCTGGGCGCGTTCAGCAATATCTTTGAGGCTTGCATCATTCTGGGCTGCCTTGATAAGTTCGCGGCTGGCCTGATTAACAGAATGGACAGGGCTCTGATAGTTATTCTCCGCATTAAGAAGGTCTCCTGCATTCTTAAGACTCTCGAAAAGAACCTCATTCTGGGATAACTTCTTCTTTGTGTCGTGGAGGAGCTCTTCTTCACCATCCTTAAAGTCTGCGGCTTCGATCTCATTTACGGCAAACTCCAAATAATCGCGGCGACGCTCAAGGTAATCAGGTGATGAGGAAATATCCTTGATACGTAAAACGAGTTCTTTGAATTCCTGAAGACTCTTAACGTAATCCTTATGAAGATTAATACACTTCTCACCAGCAAAACGGTCAAGGAGATTTACGTGTGTCGATTCATCGAAGATAGCTTGTGTGTCATGCTGGCCATGGATATCAACAAGTCTGGAAGAGACATCTTTTAAGATAGCATTGGTAACACCAGTTCCGTTTACTCTGGCAACAGATTTACCGCTGTCGTAAACAGTTCTGCTGATAATGAGCATTCCATCATCATCTTCAATTCCATTATCTTCAAGGATCTTTTTGAACTCTTCATCGTTAATGTCAGAACAATCGAAAACTGCTTCCGCGAACGCAGAAGGACTGCCTGTTCTTATGAGATTCCTGGATGCTTTTGCTCCTAATATGAGGCCGATGGCGTCAACAATAAGGCTCTTACCGGCACCTGTCTCACCGCTTATTACGTTAAGACCTTTACCGGGTTCGAAAACGATATTACTAATAACAGCAAAATCTCTAATTTCAAGTCTTACGAGCATCTAATCAGCCTTTTTCAGTCATGTCATTAATGGTAATAAGAAGAGCCTTTGCTTCTTCTATTCCGGGGCAGGCTGCAAAGATCGTATCGTCACCTGCAATAGTTCCTACGCACTCTTCCAAATGCATTGAATCAAGAGCAGATGCAGCTGCGCTGGCCATACCCGGCAATGTCTTAATTACGATCATGTTCATTGCCTGGCTGACTGAAATAATACTATTGGTAAATACTGCGAGAAGTCTTCCGGGTGCTGTATCACCAGTTCTGTCCAATACACAGTATTTTGTAGCCTTATTAGGAAGAGTGATCTTGATGATTCCCAATTCCTTGATGTCACGTGAGATAGTAGCCTGAGTTGCTTCAAAACCTGACTGGTTAACCTTAGCGGTGAGATCTTCCTGTGTGGAGATCTCATTCTCTCTGATGAGAGATAAAATGCGTTCCTGTCTTGAATTCTTATCGGTTTTCATAGAAGTAACCTCTCTGTACTATCTTCTTTCTGACATTACTGAAGAAACCATCCTTCTTCAGACAAACGGTCTTAAGGACCTTGTCATATCTTGTTATTACAATTGAATCGTAGCTCTGAAGATCCACAAAATCTCTTCCGTCCGGACAGATCATAGGAGCTGTCTCAATTTCCTCAAGAGTAATCTTTATCTCACTCTCAGGTGTAGCTACATATGTATATCCGTTCAGTGTATGTGAACAGATAGGAGTAACAATAATATCCTTCATCTCAGGCATCAGAATAGGTCCACCAGCAGACAGATTATAAGCAGAAGAACCTGTTGCCGTTGAGATAACGAGGCCATCACCTCTGAATCTCTCGATTATCTGTCCGTCGATTGCGAGAACAAGTGTCGTGATATGCGGTTTGGCACCTCTTACAATGATGATGTCATTAAGACATACACTGCTTCCCTTTAATTCACCATCTTTATTAAACACATCACACTTGAGCTGTGTTCTGTCAATCGTGTTATAGTCGCCGCTGACGAGTTGCTTTAGATCGTTTTCCAAGTTGTCATAACCAATCTCATTAAGGAATCCGATAGAACCTAAATTAACACCAACGAATTCAGTGTCCAGATTTCTGTATTTTGCTACTTTCGACAAGAATGTTCCGTCACCGCCGATGGAAATAATCGTCTTGATAGATGTTTTCGAAAAGTCCTCGAAAACAACTCCCGGAATATTCTTAAGATTGGGACAAACTTCATCCATGCCAGCTTCAAATACCGGTACAGAACCGAGGCTCGCAATAATATCTGCAACCCTGATAGCTGTCTCGTATCCGGTATCTCTTGAACCATTGGAACAAATTCCGTAATTCATGAAGAAATTCCTCCTGGTATGAAGCTCCATATATTTAAACATTTTACTGCATAAAAATACAGAAGCAAATTATATTTACTTATTAAGAAAATCTTTTATTACCCTGGAAACGGTATCGCTGTCGAGGCCGCAATAAGCAAGCTGCTCCTTAGGAGACATTGCTCTGACAAGAGGATTCTTTACTCCGAACGGAATTACTTCGCCAACATGACCGGCATACTGGAGCTCACGTTCGAGTGCTTCACCGAAGCCGCCGCTGATAATTCCTTCTTCAATACTGAAAATATTATTTGTATCGCCGATAAGTTCCAGAATCTCTTTGGCAGGAATAGGCTTGATCAATGAAACATTGATATGTTTACCGCAAATACCCATTTCCTTCAGATTCTCTACAGCCTTATCAGCTTCTTCGCATATTCTTCCTGTAGATACAATAGCGAAATCATTTCCGTAATCCTGAACCATATGAGGCTTTACGCAATCGCCCAGATACTTATAAAGAGGTCCCTCTGTTTCAAAAGGTGATGTTCCTCTCGGATATCTGATAGCAACAGGTCCCTTTATGCTGTCAACAGCATATGTCAGACACCATACAAGATCCTTATAATCTCTCGGCGAGAAAACGGTCATATTGATCATGGAATTGAGATAGGAAATATCCAAAAGACCATGGTGTGTATGTCCGTCGTTACCAACGAATCCTGAACGGTCAATGGCAAAGATAACGTGGCTGTTCATGAAGCAGCAGTCAGTGATCATCTCATCATATGCTCTCTGAAGGAATGACGAATAGATTGCTACAACAGGGATAAAGCCTGATACAGCCAGACCGCCTGCCATAGTTACACTATGCTCTTCTGCAATACCGCAATCGAAGAATCTTGACGGGAATTTCATCTGGAATCGGTCAAGACCTGTACCAAGAGTCATGGCAGCAGAAATAGCAATAATCTTATTATTATGAGAAGCAATGTCTACCATTGCACCTGCGAAAACAGAAGTATAACTTCCCTTACCGGTACCGGTAACACCGGTCGCAAGATCAAAAGGTCCAACGCCGTGGTAATCAGAAGGATTCTGTTCAGCAGGCTCATAGCCCTTACCCTTCTTTGTAAGAACGTGAATCAGAACAGGAGATCTGATTTCTTTGGCTGCTTCAAAAGCCTTAATAAGATCATCCATATTATGACCATCAACAGGGCCATAATAGTTAAGACCAAGATCTTCAAACATTGAAGGCTTCTTTCTATAGAGAAGGAATCTGAAGAAGTCCTTGATCGCAAGGATGATCTTAATAAGTCCCCTTCCGAAGAAACCAAGTTTACGGAGGAAAGACTCCGTTGTCTGCTTAGCAGAAATATATCCCGTAGATATTCTGAGTTTTGACAGATACTTGGAAAGTCCCCCAACGTTCTTATCAATACTCATCTCGTTATCATTCAGGATGATTATCATCTTAGTCTTGGCATGGCCCAGATCATTGATTGCCTCGTAAGCCAGGCCGCCTGTGAGAGCTCCGTCACCGATAATCGCAACAACTTCATTCTTTTTGCCTTCGAGATCTCTTGCCCTGGCAATACCCATGGCAGCAGAAATGGAAGTCGAACTGTGACCAGTATCAAATGCATCGTAAGGTGACTCAGAAATTCTCGGGAATCCTGAGATTCCGTCTCTTTGACGGAGAGTGTTAAATCTGTCAAATCTTCCCGTAAGGAGCTTATACGAATAAGACTGGTGTCCTACATCGAAAACGATCTTATCCGTCTTATAATCGAACACGGACAAAAGAGCAACCGTGAGCTCAACAGCACCGAGGTTACTGGCCAGATGTCCGCCGTTATGAGAAACAGTATTAAGGATTTTATCTCTCAGTTCGGCACACAATTGAACACGGTCTTCAGACGACATTGCCTGAAGAGTCTCAAATGTTATTTCCTTTCCGAGAAATTTATATTCCATTATTTATTCCTGTTCTCAAGATAGTCGATCAATGTTTCGTAGTCAGTTGTGTTATAACCCTTATCTTTGAAATTCGAAAGAATGGATTTTGCACAATTTATCTCTTCTGATAATCTGCTCTCCGCACCTTCAAGGCTAAGGAGAGTAACAAACGTAGCCTTTGAATCTCTCTCGTCTTTACCTGTACTCTTTCCGAGCACGCTGCTATCTGATATTACATCAAGGATATCATCTCTAATCTGGAACGCCAGTCCGATATGGGATGCAAGTTTTCTTAATTCGATAGCTGTCTTATCAACAGTACTCTCTTCCCTCGTTAACTTCTTAAACAAATAGTAAGGAGTTACTACAGAAGCCTCGATAAGAGCGCCTGTCTTCTTCTCCTGAAGTTCGATGAGGCGTTCGATCGGAATCTCCTTCTCAGTTGACGAAATGTCAATGCTCTGTCCGCCAATCATACCATAGATTCCCGCATTTGCCGCCATTGCTGATGCAGCATAAATGTATCCGGGATTCTTCTCGCTGATAAGGAACAATCTCTCCATAGCAGAATTAAGGAGCAGGTCGCCTGCAAGAGTAGCAATACCCTCGCCATAAACCATGTGGCATGTAGGCTTGCCTCTTCTCATTTCATCATTATCCATTGCAGGCAAATCATCATGGATAAGAGAATATGTATGTATCATTTCCAAAGTAGCAGCGAAATACTTAACATCGGAATCAATCTCATCACCGATTCCGAGCATCTGAGAAGTAAGACGCATCATCATCGGTCTCAATCTTTTTCCACCGGCAAACAGGCTGTAAGAAGCAGCCTTAACGGTAATATCATCATTAAGGTCACTATCGAAAACCCTCTCGAGTTCAGGCGTGATCCACGCCTCTGTCTTCTCCATCAGAGAATTGATATCAGACTTACTCATCATTACACTCCTGTCTCACTGATATTGAGAGGATCTGTAGTTCCGTTAGCTTTATTTACAGCTTCAATTCTAGCAGTAACTTCATTTAGTCTCTTCTCGCAAATGCCGACAAGTTCAATGCCACGCTCGTACAGTTTCAAAGATTCATCAAGAGTTGCTTTTCCTTCAGACAGCTTTGCAACAGTCTGGCGCAATTCAGTCATTGCTGCTTCATAAGTCATCTCTGGTTCTTTTGATTTAGGCATCTTTAATACCTCCGTCCTTATCTGCTATATCTTTGATCTCACTTAACAATGTACCATCGGACAAAACAATGTTTACGTTGTCTCCTCTGCTGACATTCTTAACAGATTCGATGGCATTGCCGTCCTTATCACAAACGTATGAATAACCTCTTCTCAAAACGTTATCCGGATTAAGAGCATCGAGTCTTACCTTAACCTGATTAATCTCAGACGTTGTCTGTTCGATCTTCTTACCTGATAAAGCATCAAGTCTTGTTTTGAGTTCTCTTACAACAGCACGCTGTTCCATTGCGTAATACGCAGGAGAATGAAGAGCCTTGTGATTCTTATAAGCTTCGAGAGCTTTACGTCTCAGATCTACATACTGGTTGATTGCAATATCGAGATTAAGCGCGAGATTATCTATCTCTTTCTTCTGGTCATCATAGGAAGCAATAACCATCTCACCGGCTGCAGTAGGAGTAGCAGCTCTGATATCAGCAACATAGTCAATAATTGTGTAATCAGGCTCATGTCCGATTGCTGAAATAACAGGTATCTCACTCGCATAAACCGCTCTGGCGATTCCCTCATCGTTGAAGCAGAATAATTCTTCATAAGAACCACCGCCTCTGGCAACGATAATTACATCAACGTTCTTTTCCGTATTGAAGTAATTGATTCCTGCGATTACCTCAGGAGGACATTCAACACCCTGAACACTAGCAGGATAAAGGAGAATGTCATGATGAGGATTTCTCTTTCGAATTGTATTAACGATATCTGAAATTACTTTTCCAGATGAAGAAGTAACAACACCTATTCTTCTGGGAAGTATCGGAATTGGCTTTTTATGGTCACCGGCAAACAATCCCTCATCTTGAAGTTTTTTGAACAGCTTATTGAACTGCTCGTGAAGATCTCCGCTGCCCAGATCTTCAATATCAGTGGCAATGATCTGGAGACGTCCGCCCTGCGCATAAAAATCCACGCCACCGTAGACTTTTACCTTCATTCCGATCTCCGGAGTAATCTTAAGCTGGCTTCTGTTTCTCGAGAAAATAACACAGTTGATTACACACTGATCGTCTTTAATGGAGAAATAAGCATGATCTCTGGCTGACACAGTATACTGTGATATCTCACCAACAACAGAGAATTCAGCAAGATAAGGATTCTCCGTCAGGGACTGTTTTATGTAGCCGTTTAGCCGGCTTACACTATCAAAATCGAACATGAGTTCAGAGGCTCTTTACAAAATTGCTTAAAACACCGTTGATATATGAAGATGAACTGTCTGTTCCATACTTCTTAGCAAGCTTAACAGCCTCGTTAATAGAAACTGAAACAGGAATATCTTCAACTACAGTAATCTCATATACAGCTATCTCAAGGATGATACGGTCAGTCATGGGAAGACGCTCTAACTTCCATCTCTTAAGGAAAGGAACGAACTTCTCGTCGAGCTCATCTCTCTTGTTGATTACACCATAAACGATATCAAGGAAATAAGGCTCGTCTTCAATGATCTCAGGATTAGCTTCTCTGAATAATTCAATCTGATCACTTATAGGATCATTTCTAAAATCGCTCTGGAACAGGAATTCCATAGCATGCTCACGTGTTTCAATTCTACTCATCTGAACCTCCCGGGAGGCAAAATTCTATCAAGGAATTTCTTGAATCTGCTCGTATCGGAAAAGAGGAACGAACCAACGAAGAAGCCTACCAAAGAAAAAAGTATTATAAAGAGGGTCTTAAACAACCCGAATATACAAAGTAAAAGTCCGACTATAAAAAAGAGGACAGCAAATATAACACCAGCCTTGGTGTTACGAAGTTTCTCGAAAAGCTTAGATAAAAACCTTTCCATCCTTACCTGCTCTCAACTCTGGCCTGAGCCTGCTCAACCTTAGATACTCTGACAATTACAGATTCAACGGCAATACCGGTAAATCTCTCAATATCCTTCTTAACCTTCTCCTGTACCTTTGACATAGCAGAAGGAATTTCAACGTTTGAATAAAGTTCGCAGGTAACTGTTACTCTCAAAGACTGGTTCTTACCGGGAGCAACACGGCATCTGGCACTCTTAATACCAACCTGTGCAGATTTAGCGGCATTAAGTGCAACGTTCTCAATAGCATCAGGTCCGATATCAACTGTACCGATATCATTCTTACGAAGTCTTGTACGGTTAAGTCTTCCGGAAGTGATGATATTAGTAATTGAGATGATTGATGTAACAAACAAAAGCATAAGGATGCCGAGATAGATGTATTTACTTACAGGGCCTGTAACGATCGTAGACAAAGGTGACAGGATATCAGCAAAGATACCGTCATCTACAAGCGCATAAAGCAGAACAACCGAAATAACGGCAATTACTACTGAATATATGAACATCAATGCTCTGATAAAGGAATTCATGAAACCTCCTCAACCCCGCAAACATAAACGTCGACACTCTCTACCGTAAGTCCGGTAAATCGTTCGACGTCCTTTTTAACTCTCTCTTGAATCATCCATGCAATCTCAGGAATAATCATTCCGTATTTAACTACAGGATAAACTGTAATTGAAACAGAGCCCTGTTCGGTATCACCGAAAACGACTCTTACACCTTTGCCCTCATGGACAACGCCCGCTTTTTCTTTCAATGCGACCGCGAAAGAAGGAACCAATGACAAGACACCGTCTATCTGGAGCGCTGCTTCAGATGCGTATTGGGCAACAAAGCCCTGTGTCATTGATCGATCGCCTTTTATGGATTCGATGTTAGTATTGTCTTCCATATCGGTTCCTTAAATGATCTAAACTTTAAAGGTGCAGATAAAATTAACTGCCGTAAGCAGATAATCCGCTTACGGCAGATGTAATAACAATTAAGCTCTCTCGAGGTATTCGCCTGTTCTTGTGTCAACCTTGATCTTCTCGCCCTGGTTAACGAAGAGAGGTACCTTAACAACAGCGCCTGTCTCAAGTGTAGCGTACTTAGAAGCGTTGTTTGCTGTATCGCCCTTAACACCAGGCTCGCACTCAGTGATCTCAAGAACAACTGTGATAGGAAGCTCTACCTGGAAAATGTCACCCTTGTAAGAAACAACCTTGCAGATCATCTCTTCCTTAAGGAACTTGATACCGTCACCAATCTTATCCTGGTGAATAGGTGTCTGCTCATATGTTTCAGCATCCATGAAGTAATAGAGGTCACCATCTGAATAGATGTACTGCATATCCTGTCTGGTAAGCTGAGCCTGCTCAAACTTCTCGTTAGGGTTGAAGGATCTTTCAACTACTGATCCTGTCTTAACATTCTTGTACTTTGTTCTTACGAATGCAGCTCCTTTACCGGGCTTAACGTGCTGGAATTCAACGACCTGATAAACCTGATCGTCCATCTCAAAACACAAACCGTTTCTGAAGTCTCCTGCGCTGATCATAAATACTTCTCCTTTTTTATTAATATGCGTTTAACTAAGTAATTTTACTTGAAAGAGTTTTTTTACGCAAGTATTCGGCACTCAATTAAACAATATCAGAACTTTCCTACAAGTCTGACAAGTTTTTCGAATGGTCTTTTAAGCAAAACATACCAAATCTCGGATTTATAAAGCTTCTCAACCATGAACGTTCTGCATCCTGACCTGTTGCCTGCAATGACATCGGTAAATACCTGATCGCCTACCATAACTGATTTATCTGCTGTTGTTTCCATCAGGGCAATAGCTTTTAACACACCAGAAGTACCCGGTTTATTCGCATAAGTAACACACGGCACTCCGAGCATTTCAGCTATCTTTGCAGATCTTCCCGACTTTGCATTGGAAACAAGGCAACACCTTATTCCCAACTCTTTGATCATCTTTATACATTCAAAACTGAATTCTTCAGGTTCGGTAGCATGATCTTTGCCGAGCGTATTATCAAAATCAAGAAGAGCAGTATCTATACCGCTCGATTTAAGCTCGCTCCAGGGGATCTGTTTAAGATTACGATATACTTTCTCGGGCTTCATCGCCTTAAAAATGTTCAATATTAATCTCCTGATGTTGGCAAATCTATTACAGATAGACGAAATTTATGCATCAATATAATTATAATATTATATTTTCGTGCTTGTGATATTATATTAAGGCTAAAGACAAGTCAAGGAGCTATAAATACTATGAAAGTTACTAAATTCGGCGGATCATCTCTTGCCAACGCATTCCAGATCCAAAAGGTCTGCAACATTCTTCTCGCAGATGAAGACAGAAGAATTATGGTTGTTTCTGCACCTGGTAAGCGTACTAAGGACGATACAAAGGTAACAGACCTCCTCATTGCAGTTGCAAAAGCAAGAATCGCCGGTGAATCATATGATAAAGAAGTCAGCGCAGTTCTCGCCCGCTACGAAGAGATCGCCGATGAACTCAATGTCGAAAAGGTTCTTCCTGACATCGAAGAAAGACTCCTCAAGATCGTTAAGGCTGACTATACAGAAGATATCGCTTACCTTGACTCTGTTAAGGCAATGGGTGAAGACTGCTGCGCAAGACTCGTAGCTTTCTACCTCACATCAACAGGCCACCCTGCTAAATACTGCAACCCCGAAGAATGCGGTCTTTACTTAGAGCACGACGAAGCAGGCAAGGCAGTAATCCTCCCTGAGTCATACGATAACCTCGCAAAGCTCAAGGATGAGAAAGATGTTATTCTTGTTTTCCCCGGTTTCTACGGTGTATCCAAGACAGGTAAGATCATCACATTCTCAAGAGGCGGTTCTGATATCACAGGTTCTATCCTCGCTGCTTCTGTTGGCGCTGATGTTTATGAGAACTGGACTGACGTAGACAACGTTTTCGCTGTTAATCCGAACCTCGTAAAGAACCCGTTCCCTATCACTGAGATTACTTATGACGAAATGAGAGAGCTCTCATATGCAGGATTTACTGTTCTTCACGAAGAAGCAATCTATCCTGTATTTGCACGTGGAATTCCTCTCAACATCAAGAATACAAATAACCCTTCCGCTAAGGGAACAATGATCGTATCAAAGCGTTCTCATTACGATTCACTCGTAACAGGTATCGCTGGTGATAAGGGATTCTGCACGGTTACAGTAAGCAAGTACATGATGAACCGTCAGGTTGGCTTCCTTGCAAAGCTCCTTGAGATCTTCGCTGATGAAGCTATTTCAATCGAGCACCTCCCTTCCGGTATTGATACAGTTACAATCATTATCCGTAAGAAGTATTTCACAGAGGAGAAGGAAGCTGTCATCGTTGACAGAATCCAGAAGGAACTCGAAGCTGACGTTAAGGTAGACAGAGACCTCGCTATCGTAATGATCGTTGGTGAAGCTATGGCTAATTCAGTAGGTATCATGGCACGAGCTGCTTCTGCACTCTCTAACGCAGGTATCAACTTAAGAATCGTTAACCAGGGTGCATCTGAGATCTCCATGATGTTCGGTGTATCTGAATCTTACTGTTCATATGCCGTAAGAGTTCTGTACAAAGAGCTCTTCCGTTATTGATCAATAGCGATAACCAATTGGAATCAAAAAGCGGGAATCACTTCCCGCTTTTATTTTACTTTGTTTTACTGACGATAAACCATTTCCGGATGTTCCGTATAGTAACGGTTTTTATCTTCATACATTTTCTTATCCGCTACACGCATCGCCTTCAGGGAATTCATCATCGGCATGGAAGATACCTTCTCTGCTGGATTTAGCAAACATATGGCAACGCTTTTCATCGTGATTGAGATGAACAACACAGCACTCATCTGAATCACAGATTTCGCGGATATCTGAAACAACTTCATTAATAGCTTTATCAAAGTCAGAAGCACCACGAAGTTTGATACATGTCTGCAGAACCTTTGCAGATACATCAGAAGATACATCAGACATCTTCTCACTATCCTGCAGAGGTTTTACATCGTAAGTGTAGATACAATAACCGACATTCTCTTCTTCCGAGAACAGCGGGACCAGGAACATATTAAGCCACAGGCCCATCTCGTAGAGATTTACATAAGAATGCATGGGTTCTCCGCCAATAGCACAGCGATAAACATAGTCTTCAAAGTTCTGATTCTTAGGAAAACAGAATTCGTATGGACAGCCAGGCATGAACGGGTGACCGGTAATATGAAGAATGTCATCACAATGTGCCTGATTACCGGCTACTACCTTGATATTACCATACTTGTTTTCACCGGTTTTCTCAATCGAAACAATACAGGTCTTAGCTTTGTACTGCTTCAGGATCTCATCAAATGACATAAGCTGTCCTCCATACTTCCTGCAAAAACGAGAGCATACCCATTCACATATTTTTATTGTAAAAATACGATCTCATTTTTCCATAAAAGTAAGTTTCCTTTTACATACAATTTACGGAATGCACATTTGTAAATAAAAGATCCGGCACATAAGTACCGGACCTTAAAAATCAGTTAAAAATGCAGGAAGTTGAAATATCAGTTACCTGAGCCACCTTCATTGCCGCCTTCGTTGCCGCCGTTGCCGCCTTCGTTTCCGCCGTTGCCGCCTTCGTTGCCGCCATTTCCGCCTTCATTTCCGCCGTTTCCGCCTTCGTTTCCACCGTTTCCGCCTTCATTGCCGCCGTTTCCGCCTTCGTTTCCACCGTTTCCGCCTTCATTGCCGCCATTTCCGCCTTCGTTTCCACCGTTTCCGCCTTCGTTTCCACCGTTTCCGCCTTCATTACCGCCATTTCCACCGCCGTTGTCAGGATTAGGAGTAGGACTAACAGTTGTAGTCTCTGATTCAGGAGGTTCAGTTGTAGACTCAGAAGTTGTAGTGGTTGTAGCTTCAGTAGCAGTTGTTGTT
>FNPA01000007.1 GCA_900107185.1 Ruminococcaceae bacterium YAD3003
TATTGTTTCGAAGACATCCTCTGAAATGCGCACAATCGTTATCGGTAGTTTGATAGCGGTTCGCAAAGCACCGGTGCTTTTTAACTTCTTTGGATATGCAAACCGAAGAACGTCCTAATTGCCTTGCAATGTAAGCAAAAGTATAGTCCTGAGCTAACAATTTCTCGATTATTGCCCTATCTGAAAGAGATAGATGTTTTCCCATTATCTGCTCCTTTCCGGTCAGACAGCAACAATATTATGAAGAGAAATAGCGGTTTGTAAAAGTAAAAGTGTAGTTTGCAGAAGTAAAGTTAAGAAAAAACTAACTTTAATTCTGCAATTAAGCGACCACAAAACACATGATGAGTCCCAATAATAGCTATATCTATCTGCTATTATATAGACATTAAAGGAACCGGGTTAGGATGATAGATATAATCCCTTAATTAGTTCCAGTTTTGTAACTAGTTGTGGTTATACAGATTCTTTGGTTTGCTTTATGGAAACAAGTGAATAAATATGATAGAACGCTATCTTGCGTTAGAAGGAGTATTATGATTTCCAAAGAGTATGATGTTTTTGTCTCTCACGCCTCAAAAGATAAGAAAAAGTATGTAGATGGATTAGTAGATGCATTAAAAAAAGAAGGCTTATCTGTATTTTATGATACTGAATGCATTAGTTGGGGTGAACACTCATCAGCGATAATCGAAGAAGGACTCCAAAACTGTAAAAGAGCAATTGTTGTCATTTCAAAAAACTTCTTTGGAAGATCATGGACTGAACATGAATTGAGAACACTACTTCATAGACAAAACAAAGAAGGAAAGAAGATTATATTACCAATTCTTTATAATATAACAAAGAAAGAACTAATCCAACACTATCCAGAATTATCAGACATACAATACAAGCACAGTAAAAGCTGTAAATGCGAGGTAATGGCTAGAATAATCGCTTCTGAACTCAAGTAAAATACATATTCGTTTTGGGACTTTTTGCTTTTCTTTGTATTCTTTTAAATACCCTTTACAGCTATTTTTCTAGGATTTTCGACGCTCTTAAATCACGCTTAGATCGTTTTATTCATGATTTGGTGATGGTGTCAGCCTCTAAAAGCTTTTGGCTTCAGCATCTTTACGCCGAATTCCTTTGAGACGTAATTAACAAACTCGGCGGTCTCATCAGTGGTTGAATTATATGTGACATCCGGCTCTTCGAGGCTTATCGAAAAGCGTTTGTAGTTCATTATCGCAGCGAATTCATCTGAATCAACATTTAACAGATCCCAGTCGAAAGTGTGCCTTATGAAATTGCACTTGTAGGAATACGACTTGGTGCCGCATGCATTGACGGCATCGGTTATCTCCTGAATTGATTGGAATGTCTTTCCGGCAAGTGTCTCGTAGTCAGCCATTGAGATCTCGATGGTGATATAGCCGGACACACCGTCAATCGATAGATTTGCTTCATCGATTTTATAAGTCATCGTGCCGAGAACTGCATCACGGAAGGCTTTCTCTTCGTCGGAAGGGTTGCCGTCCCTGTCGAAAAACGATGCGATACAAGAACTCTGTTCCGTTGTGATATTGGGACCTATGAGGTAAACAACTGTGTCGGAATCGTCTTCGATGATCGCCTTGGCGAGCTTTTCGGCAGTCTGGATAAGAGTACCTCTGCCAATCACGGGCATGTCATAAAAGAACGAATAAAGTTCCCGGAACTTGGGGTCATCAAAGTTTGTGACGTACCATTCCTTATTAATCTTCTCTAATTCGACATCGATCGTTATGGTCTTTCTATCGCAATTATCGACAGCAGAAGTAAGTTCCTGAATTTCCTGGTAATCGCGCTGCTTGAGCTTTTCGAGGTCAGCTACGAAGAAGTTAATGGTGCATTCGGCTTTGTCCTTATTGACCGTGGTTGGCCTGCTGACGAACTCATATTCCAAAGAATCGATCATGGCGGAAATGAAGAGTTCCTGTTCGTAAGTATAGTTATCATCATTGAAAAGATCTTTAAAACTGTTCTTGTAATCACGGCTGAGGCCATCGGTGTAGTCCAGTACATCAGGGGTCGGGTTACAAACTTTTGTTGCGAATCTGCCGGCGGTTCTCCCGACCTGTCTTTTAGCTGAAAATGAACATGAACACATGACGGGAAGAATGACCGCAAGTGCAAATAAGACAACTGTTATTTTCGAAAATTTTTTATTCATAACCATATCTATCCTTATCTCTGTCAGCTTCGTTCCGAATTATTCAATAACAGCCTACGAATAATAAACCTCATAACGGTCGTAATCCACTATAGGAGTAAAGTAGCGGATTCCTATTTGTTTTGTTCTGGAAACGAAATCAAATTCGTCGAAACCGAATCCGACGATCTCATCGTCTTTATAAAAGATTATGCTTACATTGAACTCTTCGCGCATAACATCACCCGGCTGGCGGTCATTGCCGTAAGTGCACATCGTCTCAACCTGGAAATTTTTTACGTACCCGTTATCATCCAGGGTTACCTTTCCGGGACCAAAAACTTCATATGTGTTCTCCTGTCCCGGGAATCTTATGAGATAGATGTTGTAATTGATCTCACATTTTACGGAATCCCGGAAAATATCGCTGCCGCTTCCATGACTCTCGTCGTAAAATTTCAGGACAACAATACTTGTCGACTCTGCTTCGATGAACCTTTCCACCCTCGCAGTCTCCAGAGGATTCAGCTTATCACTTCTGTAGAATAACAATTCCGGCATATAAACACGGAACGGATTAGGATTGGTAATCTTTGCAACAAAATATATATCGTCTCTTCCAAACTTTGCTTCCGGCAGATATTTTATCTCTTCAAGTTCCAATGGCTTGGCTGTCTTAGCCGCTTCAACACAACGCTTGCGGTCTTCAAGAAGTTTCTCACACAAAGGATGTTCCCTTTCGCTTCGTTTGTATGTTCCTTTGCTGGAATTAGGATACCTGTTGATGATCGAATTGTTAGAGTATTCGAACTTATCATAATGATCATTCAGTATTTCAGACAAAGCCCATTGCCAAGCAGGGCCCTGCTCGGTCCTGTCATAATCTTTAAGCGCATTTATAATGACCCTGGATTTATTAACTTCTATATCGCATATCTTGTAAGAGTACCCGATATTCCTTTCCGAGGCGCTCATCGTCTCTTCATTCTCATTATCTTTTTTGAAAAAGAAAACATCAATATAATCATCCTGAACACTCATAACGTAGTGTCCTTCATCTATTTTCAATTCATACCATCCATAGATATCATCTTCAGAAGGCTTTTTTCCGCCTAATCTGAAACAGGAAGTAACAAGGCAGCATAATATCGCAGTCATGACAATTGTAATAACTGCAATCTTTATCCTCACTTTATTTCTTTCACTTATAACTATCATTTATAATGCCCTTTTACTGATGATTTTCTGTACAAAGGAATCACACTCTCAGACAAGGTAATTATATCATCCAAGCAAAGAACTCATGGCATAAAAAAACTCCTGGATGATCAGGAGCTTTTAAAGTTTAAATCTCAATCAAGAGAGTAATAGTCATTAAGGCATGAACCGTCAGATGTAATCCCTGTAGCTTGTGAGACGGAATGTCGAGTCAACAGGGGCTGATGCTGTCTCTTTATTGATGCTGCAGAGGACGTATATCCACTGACCCTCGCTTATTTCATTCGAACCTTCGTTGACTGCCAGCGGCTTTGTTTTGGCTAATTCTTTGATCTCGTCTTCCGAGAGTTCCTTATCGGAAAGATATACGCTCCACTCAATGTCAGAGCCGGAGTTATTTGTCGTTGACCAGTAGAAGTATGCGCCTGAGTATGAATCGTATTGAACGGCGTAATAGCCTTTTTCGAAGATATCCTCATTAGAAATGTCGAATCCCATTCCCTCAGGAGGTTCCTGATCCATACCATCCGGAAAATCAGGAGCTTTATAGTTCGAAGATCTTGTTGAAGTTGCAGATGTGGAAACCTGGGTATCAGTTTTATCAGTCACTTTTGAGCAAGCAGGCAGAGTGAAGATAAAGCCTGCCATAAGGACACATATCAAGATGTGTTTTTTATTAATCATTTTAAAACCTCCCTGTATGTATATATCTTAAATACAGTCGAGAAGAGCCATTTGTTGCATTCATCCCACTATGCTTATGATTCATTAACCAGTTTTCCGGTCATGTGTTCAGGTGTAAGTTCCAGAAACAAAGCCCTTGGCAATGCGTTTTCGAGCTCCCTTTGGAGATAGGCTTCATCATCAGTAAACTTACGGCAAAGGTTGGTTCCGATCTCTATCCTCTTTTCTTCATCAGTAACGATTTTCATGCGTCCGAAAACAATTACACTACGGATATTAAGAGCCCAATCATTCTCTTTGCGGAATCCCTTATCCATGACGCAGTAACTGACCTTATCGCATGCCATTATGGCATCAATCTTATGTCCTTCTTTTGCACCGTGAAAGTACAGTTTTCCATCAGCTTCAGAATACCAGTGATCCATAGGCATACCATAAGGATATCCATCATCACCCAATACTGACAAAACACCTCTCGGTTCGCTTTTCACTATTTCTATGCATTCCTCATTGGTAATCTGCTGTTTAAAACGTCTCATTTTTCTAAACATATCCGCACCTGCCTTTTCCTGATCAGAACTCCGCTGCCGGAACAAAACCCGGCTCCGCCAATTATTCTTCTGATTATTGTTCTCATATTATCCCTATTAACTGTTTAGTTTACTCTCTATTCATTACCATTCTGACTATCGTAACCGGTCCGCCGAGATTCCATTCCTTTTTCCGCCCGTCAAATTCAAAACCGTATTTGTGATAAAAGTTAATAGCTCTCTCATTTTTCTCAAGCACCCACACAAATATTGTCTTATATTCGCTCAGCCTGGAAATCGCTTCATTCATCAATCTGTATCCGATTTTCCGGCCATAATATTCAGACAGGACATAGATCGCATCAACCTCTCCCGCATCCGGAAGATCTTCATCTCTCGATTTACTATATACTGCAAATCCTACAACTTTGTCTTTGTCCTTAGCTACAAGTGTATTATCCGGGAAATTCCGCGCACGAGCCGTAGTAGCCTCTACAGTCATCGTATCGAGATATCTGTCATTTACAATGCCTCTATAGGCTTCCTGCCATGCGGTACAATGCACATATCCCCTGCCGCACAACTCTTCATCTGTTTCAGCCGGTTTTATGCAAATTGAATCAGTTTTATCTTCCATATATTGTTGTATCAATTCTTCCGATGACATCTTAAACACCCCATAATTATCCTCTCCGGTTATATAGACCACAAATGCTTACAAATAATTATACAATACGGTCCGATATCAGAGTGAAATCTTCCTTAAATCTTGCGATGATCACTCTGTCACCTTCTTTGGGTTCGGTATCAGGCTGAAATTCTTTAATATAACCAAAATGGTAAATATTCACACCTTTAACCGTATATCCCATTTTGTATTTACAGACGAACTCGCCCGAGTAAAATTCAATATCATCTTTGTTTATCGTAATCAGAGTTGATATGAGATTATAAACTGCATAGACCGGAAATAATAAACCGGTTATCAGAGGTGAAATGATCCTGGCATTATGCACCCGTCCCAAAAACAGATCCAAAAAAAAGAAAGCTCCTCCGCCAACAACAAATGCAACCGGCATTATAATGAGAGCCGTTTTGAGATAGTGCCAGATGAATTTCTTTTTTAAATCTTCAGATACCGTTATGCTTGTCAGGAACTGTTCACTGACTGCTCTATCTACAGCTTGCCTTACACCTTTCCCCGATACCACCTTCGATGACTCATCCTCTGCCATGGAGCTCTTTTTCGCATCAAGAAGCCGGATATTCGGATTGTGTTTCAGACAGTGCTCGTATACTTCTTTTACGGCATAGCATGCATCTATCTTGCTTAGTGATACAGCGACTCTCTTACCCTTGTTCGTCGTGACAACTATCTTATATGTGTAATACTCTCTGTAGCGGCCGCTGTACCTCGATCCGATACGTTCGGTATGCCATCGCTGTCTCGCCTGTAGAGTTTTTATATCTTCATATGCGACAGCGGTTACTCCGGCGGATACTCCGATCAGCATATCCGGTGCAAGAATAATGTCTCCGTAGTCCAAATGTATCGCATCCAGAGAATTTGCCTGTTCATCCACCTGCGCTCTGGTAAATCTCTTATCTCCGCATTGAGGAAAAAAGCTCTTGATCACATCAATGTCTCTGTCGTAATGAGCCCACACTAATGCCAGCACGAGAATCGGAGTACCAAACGCCAGATGCGGCACATAAGCAAGCTCATCGCTGCCTCTTATCATGTTGATGATCCCGATCGTCAGTAAAAGCGCCGACACCAGCAGAGCAACAGTATCAAAGATCAACGTTACGCCGTTATCGTTAACGTAACAGTTGAGGACCAGATTGGAATACCAGTTACGCTTAGGGGGTATCTTAACTCCGTTAAAGTAAGCTTCAATTACCTTATGAAGCTTTTTCTCAGTACCCTGATAATTAAGTCCGCGTTTCTTACAGATCTCTACAAGTTCAAAATGGAGCCACTTATATTTCTTAAATTCTGCGTATGTCTTTATGTTTTCAAATTCCGGTCTCATCATTGCCTGGTGATACTATGGTTTGATGAATAATCATAGACCACTGTTCAATCCTTTCAGCCTAAGCTGTATTTCTCCTTTACCCGCGCATCAGGTTCATATCCTGACAGGTAATCATCGGTCATGGAGATAAGCTGATCGTAAGTTACGGGATAAACGGTGTAGTGACCTGTGTAATTATTCGGATCACTGAATCTAATATCCATTACGACAAGCGCACCGCTCTGTTTTTCAATGCCTGACAGAATACAATTGCGGATACTGTAGATATTCTTGAAATTACTGTCATATACATCCACGTTGGTTGAGCTGATGTAGTAGTATCCGCTCTGCTTGTCATAATAGAACGTGTTCACGTAGCCTTCCATTGAATAGATCGTCTTGATCTGTTCGCCCGTGGATGCATCAAAAATATACACTGTGCCTTCATATAACTGGATAAGTCCGAGTTCGGCATTATGGCACATAACAACTCTTTTTATCCTGTTCTTTTCGAACCCGGGCTCATTCTGCATTACCAGATCCACAAAAGAGGAAATCTTAGGATCCTCACATGCCAAATCGAGGTCATAGTTATATATCGGCAGTTCTTCATAATCACCTGAGAAAACCGTCATATAATCTGACTGCCTGAATGTGTATGTATAGATGTGGTTATCACCTGTTTGAGCTGCATAGAGTTTCCCGTCTCTGTATTCCTGCATCCATGATAAAAATTCATTACTAAGGCCTGTATCATAGCATGTATATCTGCCGTCCCTGATCTTATACATAGAGTCAAAATCATCCAGCAATATAACTTCATCAGAGAAAACAAACACCCTGATATAGCCGCTGGCTTCAAATTGATCTACATCATTAAGATCTTTATCCAGTATTGATACAGATCCGTCGGTTACAGTGACAACGTAATCATTCATGACAACTAATCTATAACTGTCATTGACGTACCTGCTTTTTACCGTTCCGCTATTAATATCCATGATCCAGAGAGAATAATCAAAATCCTCGATTTCCTTCCAGACAATGTTCTTTCCATCTGTTGCAATATCAAAGCATACGGTATTGGCAATAAAAAGCTTGCTGGAACTGCCGTTCAACATATCAATCACAAATGCATTGGTTACACGGTTATCATAATCAGTAATAAAGACCCAGCATTCGTCAGATCCGGGAATAAAATTCACCGCAATCTCAAGCCTGGATTCGTCAGAGATCCCCTCGGAAGAATAGTTGAAATTCCATACCTGCTTATTTCCCTTATACAGCACGAAAGACTCACCGGTTCTCGCGGCATATCCTTCTCCGTTAATGTTTGAATATAAAAATGCCTTGCTCACTCCGAGATCTGTCTCGGTTCCTGATTCAAAATCGAAATAAAAATAATTATCGTCCGCTCTTTTGAAAACAAAACCTTTTTCCCCGTCAAAAGTGAAGTAGGAAAAGTCATCTTCTTCAAAACTGAATACAGTTGCACCGGTATTCATGTCAACAACATATCTGACATAGTCAGTATCCTTGACTGAAGCATATCCTCCGTTTGGAGATATGATCATTTCATCAAGTACCGAACACGGAAGCAGGACATCGTTATCACAACCGAACGTGTTCGGAAGGTCATAGATACCGAGCGCGTTGACAAGAGCCTTTGTGGCAAGCTCACTGTAGTTACCGGTGTCTTCATCCGGGAGTGCAAGTCTGGCTGCATATACTGCATCTTTTCTTTTACCGTCGCGGAGAAGATTATCCGATGTTGCGGCGAGCGAATCTGCGTACTTGAGGCTTATTATTTCGTTTTGTTCCATTATCTCGCGGTTCTGCCCGGCGATCCTGAACAGGAACCCTATACAGACTGCAAGAAAAGCTACCAGAACACCAAAAACAATAATCACGCGATTTCTAGTGCGCTTATACTGCTCCTGCCTGTGCCTTTGCTGCAGGTCGTCAAACCTTATTCCTAAGATCGCTGCAGCAAGACGGATTACGGCTTTGTCTATCTTGGGATTTCTTTCTTTAGAATTCTCACCTCTGCAGTCTGCAGCAAGCGGCTCCCTCTGCACTTTCGTCCAGAATGGTCTTCCATCTGGTCCGATCTTATAAAGATCTTCATAAATTACCTCAGGAGGGAATGTTTCCATGGGTTCGCCATCTGCGAGCACGAGCAGGACATGTTTCCTGTCATGGAACCTCAGGAAAGTATCAATCTCTTTACGGCACCACGGGGATTTAAGATACTCGGGAGAACAGATTGCAATAAGATAATCTGAATTTACGATTGCTTCTTCTATAGCCTTGGTCAGATCATCAGCTACGGCAAACTCCGTCTCATCGCGGAAGATGCGGGAAAACCTGTTCCTGCCCACCTTTTTAGCTATATCTTTAGAAAAGCGGAAGCTCTCGAGTTTCTTCTGTATTTTTGATGCTATCTCGTTGTCAGGCTCACAATGCCTGTAGCTTATAAAAGCATCGTATTTTTCTGTTTTTGCCATACCCTTACCCACAAAAGCAAAATCAACCATTGGCGTAAATGCCATTCACACATGGTTATTATATCATTTTCTCCGGTGAGCATTCTGGTGCAGCCTGTTTTGCAGCTGCGATGTCTCTTTATACCATCTCTTCTGCAATCTTCTCCGCATATTTTGTGAGAAGGATCACTGCGGCCGCTTCCGAATCGATCTGGGGTCCGATCCAGTATCTGTTTGACTTCGAAGAGTCGCTTAAAGACAAAAACAAGCCCGATTCAAATTTGGTCTTAGGTTCCTCAAACTTGAATGAGCCCTGAGAATTCTGATTAGAATAACCAATGTAGATTAATTCGGCTTTAAGTTCAGCCAGGTTATAAGATTCACCATTGGCAGTGAATGTTTTATCGGTCAGTTTTAGTTCTGTAACAATACTGTCGATGTTGGATCTGGTCTTCATGATGATGCTTATCCAATAAGCAGCCAGAAAACCCGCACCGGCAGTTAGGATCACCGCAAGCGGAATATTACTGATGCTTACCACTGCACCGGCTAGGAGAATAACAATAATTACGCCGAAAATAATTGAAAACCGGATCGCATCTTTTTTGAACTTGTTCTTATTGATCTTGACAGTGATAGGGCGTGAACCAACAGTCTCTCTGACTACATTAAAACGTCTTTCATTGATAACCTTAATTCCTTCGTTCAGAAATACATTAAGATCCCGTCTTAGTTCTTTGGCATGGCTGTCCGAAACAGGTCCTGTCCAGAAAATTCTTCTTATCTGCTTTCCGGAATCATCAGATGAAATAATGATAAGATCCTGACCCATAGACGGTACCAGCAATTGCGCGATACCGGTCGAGAAGTTAAATCCGGTTCCTCTCAGATTGTCGTGATCAATACCTGATCCGTATTCAAAATCATTGACCTTCATTCCTTTTTCAGAAACCGAAACGGAACGGATGCACCTTCTAAAACTCGTGATCGTACAGGTGATCGACAGCAGAAGATGTCCCATCAGGATACCGGAGATAGCGAGCAGCAGATTATCAAGATTCTGGAGCTGAGAGTATATATCAGCGCAGTAAAACCACACCGATACAGGAACACAGATAGCCGCAAAAACAATTTCCGCAATGAGACCAGAAACAACTCTTTTCTTGATGCCTGAATAATCAGGCTCGAAAGTGCGATTCTCCATATCTGTTTTCTACTCCGATTACTTTATTCCGCTATATGCAGTCAATAGTATATCATTAACGCAGAGATCAATGGATAATTACTGGTATTCAGCGGTGTTCGCCAACTATCTTTTCCATCCATATCATGTTATACCAGCGGCCGAATTTATAACCGCATTTGTGGAACTCACCGACTTTGGTAAACCCGAGATGTTCATGGACATGTCAATAGGTTAATGGCTTTCGCGAAGTATTTTCTGTTATTCGGATAAGAATCTGAAAATCCAAAAGACCGGTGAATCCGGGAAGAAATCCATAAAAAGAATAGAAGCGGCCAAAGTCAAAAGAGCTCCAATAACAGCAACCGTTATCATCTGCGCGAAGTATCTGGGCACACTGAATAAAGTCTTACCGGTCTGGCCGTTTATGGCTACCTGATAGGTTTTCTTACGGTACGTATACGAACCAAAATACATAGGTGCCAGAAGGCATCTGAATTTAACGTTGTAATAATATGTATTGATCCTGTCAACTGTCTGACGCTTGTCAGCTAAATGAATATCTTTTTTCAGTTTCCTGGTTATCTGTTGTTTCGAGTGTTCCCAGCAATAATTCAGTCCGAGTGTATATCGCTCGGCAGGAATACCTGCAAGATATTCAGGAGAATACGGAACGGCTTTTGTAATGTCGTAGTTCTGAAGCTTGGGAATGTACGGATTGCGTACTTTAGCAGAAGCACATTCCACGATATCATCAACATTTTCATACCATTCCAACTCGATCATCTCGAGTTCGGCATTCGGATGTTTTCTAAAGAACGCAGAGTAACGTGAAGCTGTTAGAGCATCAAATGTCCAGAACGGGAGATAGACACCCGTAAGGTTATCGAGTTTGCAGTCAAAGACTTTTTTCGGAACGGCCATGCTCTTCTTAATGTAATCCATAAAGATCTTATGAGCCATTTCTTTTGTAACCGTAAACGGGATGACTGCATTAGGCGCCATTATTTGTTCATTCTCTGCTGCAGGTGCTACGCTAGTTGAACCGCAAAAAGGACAGGCACCTGTAATCTGCTCAGCATCGTAAAGACTCTGACCACCGCAGTTCGAACACTCAATCAGTTTTTTGATCTTTCCCCAGTTTACATTGGCACGTTGATAAGCTGAATTAAAATCAAGCTCAGCAGTAACCACACCATCTTGCGGTGTCGGAAGTCTCGAACTCAGGCCACAGAAAGGGCATTCCAATGTTCCTGTTGCAGGATTAAACTTCACGCCAATAGAGGTACCGCATCCGGGACACTTTACCTCTGTACTTGTAACATTAACTCCATCAATTACCTGAAAATTCTGTGACAACTCTTAGGTCTCCTTTCTAATCTTATGTCTCCCTTATACACAAAAACTGAATCAGATTAAAATTTTACCGTTCAAAGATTGCCCTCAGATATAATCATTATACCAAGATTTCGCAATTCTCATATGACACTGAGGAGCTGGTCCCTAGACCAGTAGTACTGTCCCTTATCTTCAAATTCTCTGTAGAAGACCTCTACCATCATCGTCATATACAGTATGATATCGTACCAGCGGAGTCTCTTTAATTCAGTCTCTGTGAAATTCACTTTTCCGAAGCCTTCCAGAAAATCCTTATTCCTGTTGTGTTTGCGGAAACGGTCATCCATGAATGCCTCTCCCCACATCGCTCTCTCCCAATCAATAATGCCGGAAACATGCTCTCCATCTACAAACACATTTCCTTCCCACATATCCCAATGGACCAGAGTAGCAAAACGGGCTTCGTCAAATATATGCTTTTCTTCTTCAAAACCTTTCAGGAGCAGTTCAACATCACATCCCCAATCCACGTCTTTCTTTTGTCCGTCAGATATCAGATTAGTAAGCATTCTGCGCACAAAGTCTGATAAGGAATCGTATCTTTCCGTGTCTCCCAGGAAACCGAATTGCGGGTTGGTAATCTTACATAATTGTCCGGATATCATTCCAATTTCTCTGGCAATATTTCGGTTTGTTTCCTCTGACAACTTATCTTTGATGAAACTGTAATTAACCCCCGGCAGTTTTTCCATGAAAAAGTAATCGCCGTCGCATATTGTTCCAGAGGTGTCGTAAGCAAAAACATCTGCTACCTTGAAGGAACATTTTTCGCGAACTAACTGCATCGCTGTAACTTCCGCATCCATTAAACGGATCTCATTCGAAGTATTGCCAGTCCTGTCTTTTGCAGCAATCTTCAGGATGCGTTCATCACCATCGCTGAACGTGATGTTATACGTAACATTGCACATTCCCTCTGTCAGTTCCTTAATGTTTGCTGCAGTTTTCGACGGGAATGCCTTTCTTATCATTTCGTTTATGACTGATTCTGGCTGCCGGTTCTTTGTAATCATATCAGGACCCTCATGATCATCGATTGTCCTCTTTGTTTCTTCAACAGAGCGACCTTATCTCCTATAACAGGTTTCACATTCAATTCTTCTGAAAGTTTTGTGGGAATATACGTGTTTTCCTGTTCACAAAAGACTATATATGCTTTGCTGTGCTCTGTATTTTCCATGCTTCTTCGAGTCACTTTTCCGGATGTCTAATTTCTAATCCCTCGATGGTAATATAATTAATCTTCCAATGTCAGCCACTGATCCATTCCGGCACCTGCATCCTCATTCGGACGGATCTGAAAACCGAATTTCTCATAAAACGGTTCTTTGCCTTTGGCAGAATTAAGATTCAATTTTACCTTGTAACCGGGTTTCATATCATCTTTTATTCTTTTTATTACTGCCTCAACAAGAGTTCTGCCAATTCCCTGTCCCTGATACTCAGGAACCACTATTACATCAGACAGAAATGCAACATATCCACCATCCCAAAGGAGTCTCACCACTCCGATTGCTTTATCATTTTCATCTCTAGCACAAAGAACCATATACGCGTTTTCAACGCAGTTTCTGGCTTCTTCAAGAGGAAATTCCATCCAACCGACTTTTTTCCTCAACGCCATGTATTCTTCAGGTGTAATGTAATCAACGTATTTAATCATGTTTTCTCCAATTATTCCCAATTATCATATAATCCCAACATGCCTTCGTGGGCCACATCGATATAATAATCGAGCAAGGGATAGAGCCATTCTTTCAGGTCAGAGAAATTGAAGCCGAGTGATTCTGCTTTCTCCGTATTAATACTGTATTCGGTTTCACCGTTGTAAGGAGCCGGATCACCATCGTCACTGATAACCGCTCTCATTCCGGTTTCGCTTTCGAGATAATCCAAAATCTCTCTTATCGAGACCGTTCCTTTTGAACTACCGTTTACAGCTCCTCTGAAATCTTTATCAACCAGGAATGACATGAACTTACCTGCTTCATCTGATCTGATAAATGACATCTGCGAATCAGGATTATCAATATTCATCGGCATCTGTTTCAGAACATGTTCGACATAAAAATACAGCCTTTTTGTGTAATCATCTTTGCCGGTTACGAACGGGTATCTAACTGCTATCCAATTCTTTTCAGGATACTTTTGCCAAAGGGCACGTTCGGCCTGTCTCTTTATCACATCATAAGGATAGTCTTTCCTGTCACACCAGATAAGTTCACCATCCTTACCTCTAAAATCATCTTCAAAGGTATTGATATGTTTGGGATCATAAACTGCAGTACTCGACATGTAAATATACTTATCACAATCAGCTGATTCCATGATCTTCCGGATATCATTCGAACAATATGCGATCTTATCTATGATCACATCGTAATGTGTACCGGCAATCACAGCCCTGATACTGTCCTCATCCGTTCTCTCAAAACGGATCCTGGAAACAGAATCACCGAAATCATCGGGAGTAGTCCCTCTCGTAGCTATAGTGACATCATGACCTTTCTCAATAAGATCATTGACCATATGAATTCCAAAAAATCTCGTTCCACCCAAAACCAATATTTTCATGTGCTTTCTACCCATTCACCGTAAATAAATTCAATAAAGATATTATATCAGCATTACCGTTAATCCATATGTAATTGTCACATAAAAATACCCCGGATCAACCGGGGCAGCTGGAGCATTCAGGCCTTCTTAATTGGAATCCAGAGCTCACAGAATAAGTTCTCGGGACCGTTCTCATAATAGATTTCATAATCAGCTTCATCGCCTGCTTCATATCCCATCTGGGGCAGGAACTCCTTGAAGAATTTGGACCACATTTCACCAATGCAGTCAGCATCCGTACCGATGCAGTCAAATACCACATAGGTCGCGGGATTAACCGTCCACAGTTTGAATCCCTTCTGTTCAAGTTCAGCGAGATCAAACTCCTCAGTATCTTCATCAACTAAAATACCAATACCATACTCAAATGTATCAGAGTCATTTCTGGTCTGTGAGCACAATCCGTAAAGATCGCGCTTACCATCTTCCCTTAACATCCAGATTGGTGCAAGCATATTATTGCTGTTGCACTCGCCCCAAAAATCAGGGATCTCGTGATTGTCATCGTCGTTGATTATTTCGTTGCTGAAACTTCTTGTCAGAGCGATAAACTTCTTCTGCTCTGTCTGTACAATTTTGTAATCCATACTTTTACCTCCATCAACAGTGATCTTGATTGAGAAAGGATTAAAAAGAGTGAGTTTTGCAGCTTCTTCTCTGGCTGTTTTCGGGCTGACACCATGAAACCTCGTGAATGCTTTTGTAAAGCTCTCGGGAGTTTCATAACCATACTTCAGTGCAATATCCGTTATTCTTTGATCCGTCTCGATGATCTCTTTGCCTGCCAAAGAGAGTCTGCGGTTGCGGATATATGCATTGGCCGTCAAGCCGGTCAGACAACTGAACGTTCTATGAAATTCATAGCTAGAGGTGTGCACATGCCTCGCCACGTCTTCATAGTTGATTTCTTCCAGAAGGTGATCCTCCATATAGGTGATCGCTTCCTGCATAGCTGCTATCCACTCCATACTTACCTCCTCTCATTGACCACATTGTATGAGAAAAAAAGCATAGCGACATTTCCGAGTTTGCGGAGTTTTGTCAGATAATTGATCCTATACCTGAGGTTTACAGTTTCTTGAGCTCTTCGTAAAAACTGATGACATCACAAGATGTATCACCCTGAAGTCTTCTGCCGATCCTGTTGTAGACAAAAGCATTCGTTCCGTTAATATTAACGCCGTAACCGATATTGGAACTGATAAATCCGCCTCCGATATTCTTCCAGATGACAACGCTCAGATATCCTGATGCTTTCTTCATGATGTCGCTTCCGGCTTCCGGCGGGATCTTCTTTGTGAGGATTGCCTGACTGAGTGCAGCGATTATCTGGTCTAATGTAGGGATATAGGATTCTTCAAAATCGAGATCCATGTTGAAGATCTTTTTTACCATTGCAAGAAAATCAAGCGCATATCCGAGCTGCATAAATTCACCATTAGCGAGCTCCGGCTGTCCACCTGCAATTTTCCGGGCGAGATCATCATAATATGCGGTGAGCTCGTCAACAGACTTTGTGTAATCGATCTTACAAGATTCTGCCGGACTTACTTTTAACTCAAAATCAGCCATCATTATTCTCCTCTCAAATTACCTGAAGTCAATTATATATCAACACCAATCTGTGAACCGTATTTTAAAGTGATCATTCAGATTTCTGTAAGCGATATATATCCATAATCTCTCCCCTTCCCGAGTGCAGATTATTCTTTCTTTTTCAATTCCGTAACTGATCCGTCAGGCTGCTTGATTTTAATACCGTCAAGCTGTGATGAGAGGTTGCCGACAACCAGAGCTCTGTATTCATTACGAAGCTTTGTCTGTTCTTCTTTCTCTTCAGGTGTGAGGCCTTCCGCTTTGGATTTCCTGCTTAATTCATTTATCCTCTTTATCAGTTGGTCAAATTCCATACTTGCTCCGCCTTTTGTGACTGAAAATATTATCAGCCCATTATATCAACAAATAAAAAACAACGCTCACCGGTTAACAGTGAGCGCAGTACAAAACTTAATAACTGCTATGTCTTATTCGACAACAACAAGATCACTCTCGTTATACGAATACTCTAACGGCATAGTAAAAGTAATAGCCGCAATAGCAACTTTTCCATCTTTTGTCTCACCATAGCGGTAAATCATGGAAGGCAATTCGCCGTTCAGTGTGATCATGCCGTTCTCCATTTTCTCTTCAAGGAAATCCTGCTCGACACCTTCATCACCGAAATCCAAAGTGATCTCTATTCTCTTATCCTTATTGCCGACGTTTACGCTGGTATACTTTGTCGTAAACTGATGGCCATCCCAGTTATGACGCGTAACTTTACCACCGCATCCTGCGAAAGAAAACAAAACGGAAATAAGAAGTGTAACTGCTACAATTCTCTTCATTGTTTTACCAGACATATTCCAATATCTCCTTATTTAAATGTTGTGAGGTTCATTATACCATTTTCACCGGCAAAATCAGACTTTCACCTTTTGATGTTGATAGATATACGACTCAATATCGAACCCTGGTGCAACTCCATTCTTATAGGAAACCCCGAGTTCAGTTACAACAAAGCGGAATTCCTTATCGTTCATTATTCCCAAACAGGATTCAGTGAGCTGGTCGTTCTTATCGGGCTCTGCATAGAAAGGCAGATTATTCGCCCAGGCGCCAACCCTGTCTATTGCATTGTTTCCGTTTCCGGGAAATGTGTTATTCGGCTTTGCATATGCAAAAACACTATACGTTAATTCACTCATCCAGATAAGAATATTCATGTACTCTGCGAAAGTGAACTCATCCGGACAAACGGGATTTGCGGAGAGTTCGATATAGTGCCAGTTATTGCCCAGGTCACCTTCAGATGTAATACAGCTTTTATCAGGATCAGTATAGATCTCATTGTATTCTTTAAAAGATTTGCGCATATATTCGCTGTCGACTATCTGTGCATAGATCCTGCAGGTAAAGTATTTAAGGTCCGGAAACGTAAAGTAATTGCCAAACAGATCAGATGCTATTCTAAGTCCTTCGCCTGATGCTCTCTGGCACTCTCTCATTGCCTCAGCCTTTTTACCCTGCTGAACTAACTTGATTATCTGTTCTCTCTTCTCTACAGGAATCTTCTTCAAAACAGTTTCAAGATAATCCCTGTATTTGGCCTGGTCGTCGATCTTGGCGCCTGCATTAATCGGATTGGTATATGCGAGTTTCTCGTTTATCTTTTGAGTTTCTTCCGGTGTTCTGACAGGGATTGATACAGATTTTACAGGAGCTGCCTGATTTGAATTATCTTTTGGCGGTTCTATGTATCCATGATCACGAAGGGTATTCAGGTCTTTACCGACTGCAATTGCATCGTTTGCTGATAAGAACGGGAGATAGACATACTCGTCTTTACCATCATCACCTTCGTAAGAGAGACGGAAAGCCTGCTTTTTGGTCTCGCAGATATACCCCTTATATCCATGAACACTGATAGTTTTCTTCTCGCCGTCCTGGTATTCAATGGTGAGGCCTCTCGAATCAACAGTCGCAGAGACTTCCTTGTGACACATAGGAGACATAGCAATTCCTACCGTTCCACATAATCCCAAAACAAAAGCTACAGCAACCGGAATAAGCGGATCGCGTTCAAATCCCATACAGAATCCATAAACAATGGCCGGAATAATAACGAGAAGATAGCCACCGATAACGATAACTGCCAACACTTTAAATGACTTGGGATACCTGACAGAAGCATACTTATGCATGTCAGGACGCAAAATTCTGCCCCTGCTCCTGGCAGAACGCAGGATTGCCCAGCGGATAAGTAAAACGATCGTGCAGGCAAAATGTGCGGTTCCCAGAGCATAGGGAATCAATTCCAATAAAATATAGAGTGTATGTTCTGAATTCATAAAAAATATTATATCCTAATGAACAAAAGAATAAACAAACTCTTTGTTATAATGATTAAACTCTAAGGAAAAGATTTGAGGGTGATCAGATGAGCAACATAAGAACTAACTATGAGAAATGGTACGAATGCGAGGGCTACTATTGGGGAACAGAGCCCGCCGGATTCTGTGATGAACTGATTGCTCTCTGTCCTCCTTCCAAGGATAAAAAAGTTTTGGACATTGGCTGTGGTGAAGGTAAAGATGCAGTTTACATGGCTTCCAAAGGATACAGCGTTACTGCTTTCGATGTGACTGAGAACGGAATAAAAAAGACTATCCGCATGGCAAAAGAAAACAACGTTGAGATCAACGCTTATGTTGACGATATCAACACTTTCGAGACGAATGAGAAATTCGACATTGTTTACTCTACAGGCACGATACAATACCTGTTCGATGAGAATAAGAAACCTTTCTTCGATAAGATCGAACACATTACAAAAAAGAACGGTTTTGTATTCTTCAACGTGTTCGTTGATAAGCCGTTTTTAGAGCTCCCGCCTGACTGGGATATCGAAGAGAAAATGTGGAAATCAGGCGAGCTGTTCTCCTTTTTTCCCAACTGGAAGTTCCACAAAATCGACGAGACAATTTTCGAAGATAACAGCAATGGTATCCCGCATTTTCATTGCATGGATACGATCATTTGCGAGAAGGTTATTTAATTATCAGCTCAGATAGGCTCGAAATCCGCAGCGCCGTGTTTGCAGAGCGGGCAGACAAAGTCTTCGGGCAGTTCATCACCTTCATAAACATATCCGCAAACTTTGCAGACATAACCCTTCTTTCCTTCTGTCTCCGGCTTCGGTTTAACGTTATCCTGATAGTATGTATATGTCATTGTTTCAACGTTAGTAATCACACGTGATTCAACAACGGAACAGATGAACATTCCGTGAGTATCGAGATCAACATAATCTTCAACCTTAAGTGAGAAGAACGCATTGATATACTGAGGCAGGAATCTTAAACCGTTATCAGATCTGATCTCCTCGATACCTGCAAACTTATCAGCTGTTCTTCCTGACTGGAATCCGAAGTTCTCGAACAGAGAGAATGGAGCGTCTGTGGACAGACAGTTAACGTTCATCTTTCCTGTCTGTTCGATAACGTGATGGGAATAATTCTCCTTGTTGATCGTAACGGCAATTCTGTTAGGCGTATTGGTTACCTGGGTAACAGTATTTACGATAAGTCCGTTGTCCTTCTTACCGTCATTGGAAGTTACGACATAGAGACCATATCCGATGTTAAACAGAGCTCTCATATCATTTTTATCTGCAGTATCAGAACGTCTTGCCTTATACTCACCGCAGAACTCTTCTGCCAATGCTTCGAGTTGTGCATTACTCTCTTCGTTTAATGCAGATTTGATATGAACTGTATTCTCAGCGAAAGTACAATTCTTGCAGCCTTCGAGCATTCCCTTCATTATCTTTGCAGCCATCGGCGCCCATGAACCGTTCTCAATCAAACCGATCTTGTGGTTAGCGAAATTACGCTCAGTGAGGTGGTGAATGAATTCACGCATGAACGGGAAGATCTCAGCATTATATGTTGTTGTAGCGAGAATGATCTTGCCGTAACGGAATGCATCCTCAACAGCTTCTGCCATATCGCAGCGTGCGAGATCGTTTACAACAACCTTCGGGCATCCCTTGTTCTGGAGCATCTCGGCGAGTTTCTCAACAGCAAACTTCGTGTTGCCGTATACTGATGTATAAGCGATTACGATACCTTCAGTCTCCTGCTGGTATGTTGACCATGTCTGGTAGAGTCCGATGTAATAACCGAGATTCTCAGAGAGAACAGGACCATGCAGAGGGCAAATGATCTGTATATCCAGATTTGCAGCCTTTTTCAGAACAGCCTGCACCTGTGCGCCGTACTTTCCGACGATACCGATGTAATATCTTCTTGCTTCGCATGCCCAGTCCTCTTCAACGTCGAGTGCACCGAACTTACCGAAACCGTCAGCAGAGAATAAAACCTTGTCAGTTGAATCGTATGTCATGAGGACTTCCGGCCAATGAACCATCGGTGCTGCAACAAAATTCAGTGTGTGCTTACCGAGCTCGAGAACAGAACCTTCACCTACAACTACCTGACGTTCCTCAAAAGCAGTACCGAAGAAATTCTGCATCATGGTAAAAGCCTTAGATGAAGAAACGATCTTTGCATCAGGATAAGACTTTACAAAGTTGACGATGTTAGCAGAGTGGTCAGGCTCCATATGCTGGACAACGAGATAATCAGGTTTCCTGCCGTCTAATGCCTTCTCGAGATTATCGAGCCACTCGTGTGTAAAATTCTTATCAACCGTATCCATGACGGCGATCTTGTCATCAAAGATCACATATGAGTTATATGCCATACCGTTCGGTACGATATACTGACCCTCAAACAGGTCTATCTTATGGTCATTAACGCCTACATAGACTATATCTTTAGTTACCTGCATAAGTATTCTCCTTATCGAAAACAATTACTATTATTGTTACGTTAATAATGCAAAAGTTCAATCCTCTTTATTAATTAGTTCTTCAACCTCGCCAAGAGACGGATACGAAGGAATAGCACCCTTTTTCCTGACACTGATGGAACAAAATGTCTCAGCGAACTCTAACGCTTCAGTCAGTTTATCTTCAGTAATATCTTCCAAACTGTTAAGAGTAATTCCAAAATCATTAAGTTTCCACAGAAATGAACCGACAGAAGCATCACCTGCACCGGTTGTATCGACAGCTGTTACTTCAGGTGATTTTGCATGTGCTCTGGCGTTCTTTGTAAACGCAGACATACCATCCTTACCGCATGTAAAGAGCACGAGTTTAATTCCTGAATCAAATAAAACAGGCAAAGCCTTTTCTATATCACTTTCCCCTGTGATGAATTCCAATTCGTCATCAGAAATCTTCAATACATCAGCCTTTGGAATGAACTCCAGAACAGCTTTCTTAAGCGCATCTTTGTCACTCCACAACATAAATCTCAGGTTTGGATCGAAGCTAATGACCGCGTTGTTTTTTCTTGCATATTCAATTGCTTTGTTGTGTGCCTCTTTCATGGGGAAATCGCCAAGAGATACGCTGCAGAAATGAAGAGCGTAAATGTTCTCAAAAGCATCTTCCGGCACCTGCTCAGCGGTATAGAGCATGTCTGCTGACGGCTTTCTGTAAAAAGAAAATGTTCTGTTACCATCTGCTGCAAGGCTCACAAAAGCGAGAGCCGTATTCGCCTCATCAGTAAATGAAATGCGTGATATATCAATACCTTCTTTCCCGAGTGCACGGGCAATCTTGTGACCGAACGGATCGTCACCTAACTTCGTCAGGAATAAAGACTTTCCTCCGAGCTTTGAATATGCAGCACACACATTTGCAGGTGCCCCTCCGACCGCAGGAAAGAATGACTCAACATCATCAAAATCGCATCCCTGTTGTGAGGGAATAAAATCAATCAGAGCCTCTCCGATTGCAACCAGTTTCTTATCAGTCAAACCCTCTTACCTCCATCTTTCCTATTGTTCTTAAGGTATATCCAGCACCTTCACTGACAACACTGATGCTTTGCCCTGCAGGATAGAATCTTGTGCTCATGACATATCTACCATCACCTGCAAAGATTTCGATGCTGGAGTTGTCGGCAATTATCCGGATATCGTTTATCCTGCCTGCTCTCACTTTTCGTATCTTACGGCCGTATCCTGATTTACCATTACTGAGATCTAACATCAGAACATCGCCGTAGTAACTGATCACCGCATCGCCGATGCTGATCTTAAAGGGTGATTTGATTTTTGCGGATAGTTCACTTGGAAGATTAATTACTTTCGATGTGCCTTCATATATTTCTTCGCACTCTCCATATAGGTCAGGATTAATCACCGGTGTCTGTCTGATATATCCGTCAGATCCCACAGTAAGTTTGCGGGGAACAGTGAGACAATGCTGCCAGCCAAATTCAGTTGTCGGGTTGGTATAAGAGCTGTCTCCTATTCCCATCCAGCCTATCAGGATCCTGTCACCGTTCTTATCAATGAACGTCTGCGGAGCATAGAAATCGAATCCGTAATCGAACTCTTCAAAATCAAGGAGCCTGTCTCCGTCCACCTTAAAATATCCGGAATTAAACAGATTCTGATATCGGAATTCTTCACTCGGAACGCCCTGCGGAGACAAACCCAGGAACCAATCGCCGCCAATATTAAACATGTCGGGACACTCCCACATATAACCGAAGTCCTCGATCTTAAGCACCTTAACAAAATGCCAGTCATCAGGATCTTCAGCCTCGTAGAAGAGAACGCATCCTTTGTCTTCGAGCGTTCTCGCGCCCAGCACCATTTTCCACATGCCATTCTCGATCCAAACCTTCGGATCTCTGACATGACATGAACAGTAATCAGGATAGTCGCTGTTCCTTAAGATTACCTTCTTAGGGCTTACAGAACGTCCGTCTGTTGTCGTTACATGTATCTGGTTGGCTTCCCTGCCGGAGGTGACATAATCGTAGTTGCCCGGATGCTCAACGTTTCCTGTGTAGAAGAGATGGATTATGCCGTCTTTTACAACTGCACTTCCTGAGAAAACACCTGTCATGTCTTCCGGCAGATCAGGCTCCATTACTACGCCTGTATAATCCCATGATTTACCGTCATCACTACTCTCGAAATGACCCCATCGCCTTAAACTCGAGCCGTCAGATGTACCGGGCGAATACTGGAAATACACATGATATTTCCCACCGGCAAAGCATAATCCGTTCGGATCGTTGATCCAACCGTCCGGAGCTTCCAAATGAATATTTTGCCGCCAGGTGTTTGTCATAAGATAACCTCTGTATTTTAATCAGTAACATTATAACCCCTGACAGATTAAATCCGTCAGGGGTTATTAATTGGGGTGATATGAGTTTACTCTATGTCAGGCTGCTAATACGGGTGTGTTGTAATCATCTAAGAAGTCGAGCATCAGGTTGTTGAACTGAGCGTGCTTCTCGATGCTGCAGACGTGTCCGCACTTTTCGATGTAGCACAGAGATGCTTCGTCGAGCTTCTTATATGTCTTCATTACGCTGTTAACAAAGAAGTAGTCCTCTTTACCGGAAATAAGGAATATCGGCAAACGGTTTTCCTTAATAACCTTCAGATACTTCTTGAGCTTGAACTGTGTCTTAAAGAGTTCTGTGAGCCACATTCTGAATGCTGCTGACTTCATCTTTACAGATTCTCTGATAAAGAAATCTCTGGACTTCTTGTGGTTCTTCTTAGGCATCATGATGTTTGCAAACATAGGATAGAAGACTTTCTTAGGGATTATGTACTTGAAACCTTCAACCAGTGCGAGAAGAGCCTTGTAGCCGATTCCGAGATTCAATACGAAACCTGCAAGAATAATGGACTTTACTTTCTCTTTGTAAGAATATGCGAATTCCATTGCAACCAGTGTTCCCAATGACAAAGAGATAATGTTTACTTCCTCAATGTTCTCGTATTTCAAGATCTCATTGATCTCATCTGCTGTTCTGGATAACAGATGTCTGTGCTTAATTAAATCAGAACCACCGTGGCCTTCCAGATCAACTGCCAAAATGTTGTATCCCTTCAGATCTTCAATCTGATATTTCCATGTATTAATGCTTCCGCCCAAGCCGTGGATCAGTAAAACCCATTCCGGCGAATTATTGTTATATATCTTGTAATTCATCTTTTTTACCTCCTGCTTCTTATGAAACAGTCCAAATACTTTGACTATCAAAGTATCTATCTGCCATCATAATACATTTGGTAAATCAGCTTTACAATATTTCGGGTGCGAGTGCCTTTAATTTGCCCCAAATAGACTTAAACGGATAAAACTCTCTTTTCCTCTTCAATTATCAGTTTGAGCACTTCGCCTTTTCTGGCGGTCTGCTCTTCAGAGGTCTTGGGAATGTCACTAATCTTATAACCTTCCAAATTGGAGGTTCTCTGTTTTTCAGGAGGTTTTTCAGACTCAGAAGAACCTGTATTTCTATAAGGATTAGTCCCGTAATCGTATTCTGATAACGGCCTGCGGTTTACCCTGCTGTCACTGTCGTTGTAAGTATATTCGAAACGATCCAAAAAAATGAACATATCCAATAAAAGATGACCACTTGCACCCAGAACATCAGCAGCAGTTAAATCCGGATGATCGAAAGTGCTCTTGAATTTAACTCTTATATCATCCAGTTCTTCAATAGGATCAAATTCATATGGTTCTTTCTTTTCCCTTTGGAAATTATAGACATCTTCCTTATCCATTTTAGAGAAAGGAGACTCCGGCTTAGAATTTACCTTTACTTCCTCAGGTTTCAAACCTGTCACGATATCTGCAATTGAGTTTCCGGAAATCAATAATTCCAGCCAGCAGTATTCCATCATATGGCTGACCAGTTCGTTTTCCTGAATCCAAAGTAACCCTGCCAGCCTGTCCAGATCAGCCCTTCTTAAAAAACTCTTAACTGTAGGTATATCAGTTGTAACCTTAGCTAACAGTTCTTCTGTATTTTTCACCTGATAGCTGCATAATAGCGTAAGAAGAATAATTGCAGGCTTGCTGTTGTCAGTCTTCCCTTCTTTGATGAGGAGCTTTAATGCTTCCTGATAATTACCATCGTGAATAAGTTTTTCCGCTTTGCTGACAGCATCAGATTTAATCACGGATTCGGGAACAGATTCTTCCTGGGGAACATCCTGATTTTTCAAATAATCAGATTTACTGCCGTCCCAATAACACAGCACGCATCTTCCGTTTTCAAATACATGGCTGCAATTAGGATAGCCGTACAGGGCATGAGCACACTCAGGACAGAGATTCTTCATTAATGAAGAACCGGCGTAATACTCACTTCCACATTCACAGCATTTCGAAATGTCTTTTTCCATTTGAAAATCCCCGATATTATAATGCCGCCATATGTAACCCTGCAAATCAATTAATCGTACGTAATTACCTGGTGACCATAGGTTGTTTTGAGCCAGTCACCGCTCTTATTATCAGAAGACGGAAACACGATCGTGTTTGGATCGCCGTCGGAGATATAACGTCTTCCGTCGTTGAGTTCTTTGAAATTCATCTCGATATCGCACTCAGTTCCGTTGTGATCGTAACCACGGATCCTTCTTATAGCGTTAGCGTTATATTCCCTTACAAAAGGTGAATAGGATCTGGTCCATGCACATAACAAAGATGCTTTCGTTGTGTAAGAGAAACCGTCATAAGTTCCCGTGAAGATCGTGCTGTACTGCGGGTTATCGGAACTGACATTCTCGGGAGAGCCAAAAGGCAGAGCAACAATATTTACATACTGTCCGGGAATTATCTCTTCTAATTTCTGATACATTTTTCCGACCTGCTTCTCGATCTCATCTGCACTGCAGTCACCGAGCTTTACATGGTCCCATGTGTGATTGCCGATATCATAACCGTTATCAACCATCCACTTCAAAACCTTGCGGTCGTTCTCTTCACCGTTACCGAAGAGTCCTGAATTCAGGAAGAACGTTGCTGTTACATTGTAATCAGGATATTCAGCCTTGATCTTTTCGAGGATTCCGATCGCACATGTGGGATCGAAGATCGGAGAACCGTCAGCATTCCATCCCTCCAATACGACATCTCTGATACCGTCATCGAATGTGAGGATAACCGGGCTGTAGCCGAACGGAACATCAATGTATCCGTCTACATAATCAGTAAGTCTCATCATTCGGTAGCCCATCTCGTAATAACTGCGAAGATCTGCTTCGAACGCTTCTGATGTTCTGTTGTAACCGTCTTTGTCAACGTTTCCGCCAGTGTACTCTGTTTCTGAGTTCTTCATGCCATAAACTCTGTGATACATGAGGATCGGAACAGAATTCAGTTCGTTAACACCGGCGTCTCTATATTCAGCAGCAGTATATGTAACAAATGTGCTGGTTTCAGGAGTTGTTTCCGTAGTCTCCGGCACAGTAGTCGTGACAGTAGGTTCGAGAGAAGTTTCAGTTGTCTCCTCTTCTTTTTTACATCCGGTAAATGCCGCCAAAGACATGGATGCGACCAGCGTATATACAGCAATTTTTCTTATATTCATATATGTAATTCTTTTCTAATAACAAAAATCTCTGCCCCGGAAGCGAGCTCCGGAACAGAGACATTATACCATGAGTAAAAACCGGCGTAGATATTACGACCTGTAAGTAGGCTTAGGTCCCAAATAAGAGTCCGGAACCTTAGATCCCTCTTCGCAGATAACGATCTTCTCCAAAACAAGATTAGGATCTATTGCGTGAATGTTCAGTTCATTTACACCTTCCTTAAGCTCAACCGTTACAACAGTCTTTCGAACGTTATCAAGAACGCCCTGGGACCAATAAGGGTTGCCATCACCTACTGCAAAGCCTTCAGGAATCATGTTGACCTTTTTAACCTTGCCGCCGTTGACGCTGATACCGACGAGAATAGAAGGTTCGCGGCTGAACGGATTGCTCGGATTCGTAAATAACGTAACATCGTATTTGCCTGACTTAGGAACTGCGATCTTATACTCCAGATAAGGCGCATTCTTAACACCAAATACCTTTTCCTGCGGATAGGCCTTGATGGCATCCATTCCGCGGCTGTAATCGGGAATGATCCTAAATGAAGCAAAATCAGATGATGCAAAACACCTGCTGTAACCGTTTGCAGGAATTGAGATGTAATTCATTCCGAAAGCATTCTCTCTGACAGTCCTGTAATGAATATTGGCCTTGATGATATCTTCGCCAAAATCCTTACGGTCGACCCAGTGATAAATCTTATCACCCTTAAATGCGGAAGCCTTATTAAACGGAACCTTAACTACTGTGTAACTGTCACTCGAATGGATACAGAATTCAGCAGCATCTCCACGCCTGATCGCAGTACGGTCTATCTTAACCTTGAGTTCCATAAGTGTATAAGGTTTAACCTCGCCCTGCTCTGCTGAAAAGCTGAGACCCTTGCAAGGATTTTCAACACTGAACTTTACCTTCTTACCGCATCCGGTACTAAGGAACAAAGATGCCTCGTCGCATGAAGGATCCAGGAATGCATCCATAAGGAGAACACGGCCTGTCCAATATTTTCCTTCGGTGCACTGAGTTGAACCTTTGACGCTGACAATGAGTCTTTCCTTGTTGCCGGGCTTAAATGTGCCGACAACAGGGTATTTACATTCCTCTTCACACCAGTTGTTGAAACCGATATGTTCTGACAATCCCATTCCATACCACTTACCGCCGTGGATCTTGTGGAGTTCATCCACGATCTTTTCATCGAGATCAATACATTCGTTGATCTGTTTAGCGAGTGCCATTGCATATGTGCTGCCCATATCACAGAATGCGTGATTAAGAGTAGTGAGCAGCCACATTTTCTGAACGTTAAGATTAGCTGTCAGAGGGAGGTGAACGAGTTCATAGAAAGAGAACTTCGTATTGCCTTCGAGCTTATCGTAGAGCCTGTTGCACTTCTTTGTCAGGCGCTCGATTTCATCTAACAGATCGAATGTCTCATTGTAGTTAAACGCATTGTAAATGCGGTCATTCATTGCCTCAGTTCTGCGTGCGGAAGTGATCCTTGTATAACCTCTTAAGAGCTCACAGATCGTGCGTTTATCAGAAGATGAAACCATCGGACCAAATACACTGTCAACAATGAGTTTCGTATACTCTGTAGCCGCATCCGGATTTGTTGTTCCCCAACGGTCGAAATCGTATGCGAGATCAAGGAAAAATGCGAGCGGATATTCGTTGCTGAAGATATCACCGACATTAACTATCCAAAGGTCCTGAATTCCGAAGTCGTATGCGGTAGTCATCTGCTCCCATGTTTTCGCGAGGTGGGATGTATTGAACCACTCGAAAGAAATCGGCAGTCCGTGGTAATCAAAATGATAGTACATTCCATAACCGCCCTTATGCTTACGCATTGCAGGTGTCGGAACAGTACGAAGATTTCCGAAATTATCGTCGCAGAGCATCAGAGTTACACCATCAAGTTCAGGATCGCCCATGAGTCCGGGTGTCTTCTCATCGCCATAGAAATAAGGCTCAACTTCCTTATACAACGCGAGCATTCTCGGAACCGAATCGATATCCTCATTTACGTATTTGCGGATAAGTTTATTCTGCGTTTTCAGCACCTTTCTGAGCAGGTCGATGTTATCTTTAAGCGTCGCTTCCTTGCCCATGATCGCGGTATCTGCTTCGCCGCGCATACCGACGGTAATTACATTCTCGAACTTACCGCTGCGCTTCAGACCGTCTTCCCAGAATCTTGTGATTCCCTTCTCGTTCGACAGGAAGTTCCATGCGTCACCATATATGGATTTGGGGCCTCTCAAATGCTTATATTCTTCACCCTGTCTCAGGCACGGCTCGTGATGGCTCATTCCCATTACGACGCCTAATTCATCAGCGAGTTCTGCATTGGCAAGGCCCGGACCGTCATCAGGGAAGATCTCTGCCCACATTGCAGGCCAAAGATAGTTACCCTTTAGTCTTAATAACAGCTCGAAAACATGTTCATACATCTTCGCGTTAAAACCGCCGAAATTATGCATGCAGAAGTTACCGAATGCAGGCCACTCATCGTTAATGAAAAAGCCTCTGTACTTAACAGAAGGTTCCTTAGAGACCATGCAGTAATCAGATGGAATCTTGAACTCCTTCATTTTTGGAGGTTTAACATCGAGCCAGTCGATAAAAGGTGATACACCGAGCATCTCTGACAGTTTGAAAAGGCCGTAGATAGCGCCTCTCTTATCACTTCCGGTAATTACGAGACAGTTATCGATAACCTCGATTTTATATACTTCTCGCTTACCTTTTATTTCTTCAATATCTACGCCAAGTTTTCCGATTAACTTGTCACCAGCTAAGCCGACAACTATGGGTGATTTGCATTTAATGGAAGAAGTAACTGAGGGTTCGTATCCGAATACAGCTTTTATGTCACCGGCAACTTTACAAGCGATCTTACGCACACCGCTTAATGTGTCCTTGCCACAAACCAGCTCAATATCTTTGTTCTTTAACTTGGCAGAAGAGATTATAAAATCCATAAGCAAATCCCCTTATATGCAACTTCCATACAAGCATACAACACTTTGCTTAAAAATGCTATTTCATTAATTCCCAAAAACTGATAGCGCTGGCAGCAGCGACATTTAATGAGTCAACGCCGTGGTACATAGGGATCATTACACGGTAATCGCAGGCAGCGATCACTTCCTTTGGTAATCCCGTGCCTTCCGTTCCCATGATGACAGCGAGCTTCTCATTTGCTCTGATCTCATCATTATCAACACTCGTCGAATCTTCTGTTAAAGCCATTGCGACAGTCTTAAATCCGTTCTTCTGAAGTGTCTTAATTAAATTTAAACTTTCTGATTCTTCCCTGGTCGCTTTCGCCCATGGCATCTGGAAAACCGTTCCCATGCTCACTCTTGCTGAACGTCTGGTAAACGGATCTACGGATGCTGCCGTAAGGAGCGCGCCATCCATACCGAGCGCAGCTGCACAACGGATTATCGCACCGACATTGGTGGGATTAACTACATCAAATAAAACGGTTATGCGTCTTTTGTCCTGACAAAAATCTTCCACCGTGACATCCGGTCTTCTTCTGAGGATCATCCAGAGTCCTCTGACCAACGCATAACCCGTTAGATTGATAACAACTTCTTTTTTCGCTGTATAGACTGGAATCGAATCAAGTTTTTCTTTGCCCCATAGCTTTTCTATGCATTCAAAAACAGGACCCGCCTCAACCTCTATTCTGCTCGTTTCTACCAGCATCGAGATGGGCTCATATCCTGCCTCCAGCGCGCGGAGAATTACATTTCCGCTCTCTGCCAGAAATATTCCGGGTTCGGGTTTATAGTAGTTATACAGTGCAGAGTCTGATACTCTGGCAAACACATCCAGTTCGGGTGCATTTATATCAGTGATTTCAATCAGGTTCATTTATTCCTATTATTTTCCTTTTTTCGCTGCCTTGTCTCTGTACATCTCATCATCAGCTCGCTTGTTTACATCCGTAACAGAAGCATCTGTCTCAGGATTGAAGACAGACATTCCGCAAGCAACTGACACATAATCAGCAGGCAAAGGCATAGTATCTGAATAAGGACTCAGCTGTTCATTGAATTTAGCTAACAGTTCATCACGCATATCATAATCCTCACCGCTCAGAACAGCAACAAATTCATCTCCGCCCATTCTAAATACAGGACTGTGTTTGAATACATTGCAAATGAGATGACATGATCTGATCAGATACTCATCACCGGCTTCGTGACCCTCAGTATCGTTTATCAGCTTCAGATTATTTACATCGAACATAACAACAGCAAATTTCAAATCCTCATCGGAATTGATAAGTGATTGCAGATGCTTTTCTTTATCTTCGAAAGCCATACGGTTACTTACTTTGGTAAGTGGATCGCGTCTCATAATATCCAACAGTCTCTTATTCATGAGATCCAATGTAACTGCATGACTGAATTTATCGATTACAAGACTCATTCGGTTCTCATAAATATGAAGGAAACGGTTCGGGATACTCTCGAGGCAATCTCTGAATACGATATATCCGTATGCGGCATCCGCTTCGTGAAGAGGCAGGAATGCATACATATGATTCTCGCCGTCATCCTTATAACCCGGAATCAGTTCGCGTGAATCAATCGATTCACCATCGAAATGTACACCGTTCTCAGTAGAATAGAGCACTTCAACTTTTCTGCTGTATTTATCAGTATTTAGCTTTACGCTCGAATCATATATCGACAAACCGAAATTAGGTTCCAACAACACATGGAAAGAGTCGCCTTCGTATGTGTGATTCTCAGTCAGAAGATTATTCAGTTTATCTTTGAAATCCTGATATGAACCGCAGGCCAAAACCGTAGAATCTATCATGTCGAGCTTACGGTTGAAATACGTTGTTTTAGCACGGTTAGCAACCGCCTCTCGTCCTAACCGTCTTCTTAATTTGTCACTGTTTCTGAACTCATAACAGCCGCAGCTCTCGCCGGGAATAAACTTACAGTTAATTATCTTACTGCTTCCCTTGTCTGCTCCTTCTGCCAGTTCTTTCAAAAGTTCCACACAAGCTTCGCCCATCTCGGAAAAGCACTGGTCAACTGAAGCTATTGAAGGATCAAAAGCCTTGCTCTCATCCAGATAATCATATCCGGTTACGAGAACATCGCCCGGCACTTCAACACCGACATTGGTAAGTGATAAACAGGTTTCCATGGCAAGGCCGTCATTCGCACAAATAAACGCATCCGGAAGAGGTCTGCCCTCATCAGACATCTCATTTATATGCTTCGTAACAACGGCGTTTTCCCAATTCGTATAATAGACTTCAACCAGGTCTTCTTCGCAATTATTCTCTCTTAAATAGTCCTGAACGGCCTTGAGTCTCTGATTGGAATCGTGAGAGTCTTTAGTTCCGGCAAAGAATACGATCCTCCTTACACCATGTTCTTTGCGCAAATGCTCACAAAGAGTAATGGTAGCCTGATAGCCGTCAGAACCGACAAAACCGACATTCTCATGTCTGCCTCCCTGCATTACCAACGGAATACCTGCTTCGTTACATCTGTCGATCAGCTGTTGTTTCCTGTCCGGGAAATCAAGACCGCTGCCAAAAATCACGGCACCGTCAAAATCGTGAAGATCAGGGAGATTAAATATATTCATTTCACCCTGCTTAACAGCATCGGAATCAAGATAAGTCGGATAGCAAATAAACAGGAAAATATCTGCGTTCTCATCATTAAGAGCTCCCATCATGCCTGATAGGAACTGAGATAATATCTCACCGCACCACCCTGTCGTAAATACTGCTATCTTTTTCTTCATAATAAACTCCGGCCGAAGTTGTATTTATATATTGAATTATAGCGTTGTAATATAATCCTTTCTTGTCTCTAAATGAAAACAATTCATCAACAATAAGGATAACTCTGCCTGAGAATTACCGTTCAGATCTCTCCCTGATATAAACAGGCATTTCCATGTACCCGCGCTTTTCTCTGAAGAAACGTCCATGTTCCAGAACTCTTCTGTCAGTTCCGTCTACAGATTCCCAAACTCCTTCTGGCAGATAGAATTCAACCATTCCATCCGTAGAAAAAACAGGTGCAACAAGTATATCTGACCCGAGCATATATTGCTTATCCAAAAATGCACAGACAGGATCATCCTGGAATTCCAGAACCATCGGGCGCATTACTGGTATTCCCATTTTTTCTGCCTGCGCTCTGGCTGAATCGATATACGGCATCAGAGATTTCTTGAGTTCAGTATAGTATCTCAGCACATCAACAGATTCCTCATCATAATTCCACGGCACGCGGTAAGATGAGCTGCCGTGAAGTCTGCTGTGGGAACTCAAGAGTCCAAAAGCCGCCCAACGCTTATAAACATCCGGTGTGGACTTATCTTCGAATCCTCCGATATCGTGACTCCAATAAGAGAACCCTGAGAGCATGAGAGACAATCCGCCTCTTATAGTCTGTTCCATCGAGGGATAATCAGAATGGCAGTCACCGCCCCAATGGACAGGGAACTTTTGGCCGCCAGCAGTTGCGCTCCTGGCAAACAGAACAGCCTCGCCCGCACCCTTTTCTCTCTCGAGCAGCTCGAAAACGATCTTGTTGTAAATATACGAATAGAAATTATGCATTCTCAAAGGGTCAGAACCGTCAGCCCAGACGATATCTTCCACAGGTATCCTCTCGCCGAAATCGGTCTTGAAACAATCGACACCCATATCAAGCAAAGCCTTAAGCTTTCCGCAATACCAGTTGGCAGCTTCTGCTGAAGTGAAATCCACTATACCCATTCCGGCCTGCCAGAGATCTGTTTGCCAGATGCTGCCGTCAGTCCTCCTGATGAGATATCCGTTCTTTGCTGCCTCATCGAACAATTCGGATTCCTGTGCAATATAAGGATTGATCCATACGCACACATGAAGACCTCTGTCGTGAAGCTTACTGATAAGTCCCTTAGGATCAGGGAAGCTGTCACTGTCCCATAAGAAGTTGCACCAATGACTGTCCTTCATCCAGAAACAGTCAAAATGGAATACTGATAACTCTATTCCTCTTTCTTTCATTCCATCAACAAAAGACAGAACGGTTTTCTCATCGTAATCGGTGGTAAATGAAGTAGACAACCAGAGTCCGAATGACCAGTCAGGGAGCTTCGGAACACGACCTGTGATGCCCGTGTACAAAGAGACAACATCCTTCATCGATTCTCCTGCAAACAGGAAGTAATCGAGGCACTGGCCTCTTACAGAGAACTGTACTTTTGATACATTCTCAGATGCCACTTCAAAATTGATCTCTTCAGTATGATTTACGAATACACCAAGGTTCTTATCCGTGATGTAGAACGGAATATTCTTATACGACTGCTCAGTAAATGTTCCGCCATCTTTGTTGATGATGTCGATGCTCTGGCCGTTCTTTATAAAGTTTCCAAAGCGCTCGCCAAGACCATATACGTGTTCACCTACCTGAAGGCTTAACTGTTCTCTCATAAATGAGCCGTGGGCACCGTCTATATACGCCAGTGCGCCCTCACATGAAGCAGTAATTACTTTTCCGTTTCTCGTGAGAACATAACCGTAGTTATCCTTATTGATCGTAAGAACACTATCGCCACTTTTTATAACAACACTCTTATCGTCTTCTGATGTATCCAGAGCAATATTACTTTCGAAAAGATCGAAATAAGAAGGAGCCAGAGAATTGTCGCCTTTGAAATGATATGTCTTGATCCTGAATACATTTGGTGCCGGTGAAGTTATCTCAACAGTTACGTACGGGCCTGAAAGAGTCTGTCCCTTTACAGAAATATGAAACGTGGGATTTGTAAGTGTTACCCTGTCCTTATCTTTTCTTACGAACCTGACTTCACAGGCAGGATGAATATCAAAGCCTTCCGCTATTTTCCACGCTCCATCTGTAAATATCATAAGGTTTCCTCCGACAGGATCATTAATAACCGAACACCAAATAACAGTTACATATTAGCACAAACAGGGTTATGCGTTGACCTTTCTGCTCCTGTCTGTGATGAGAATAACGACCGCAACAACGATTACAGGAATAACCGGTATGAGCGTAAATGCCGCAGGTCCCAAAAGAGAATCCTGGACGTTTGATAAAAGCATAACAGGCATAGCAGCTGCATTCATAGCCGCATGAGCAATGGAAGGAACAATGATTGAACCGGTCTTCTCATAGAGCCAGTCAATGAGAACGCCATATGCCATAAGAGCAACGCAGATCATTACAGGTCCTAAGAAGGGGAATCCGGGATATCCGTTACCGTAGAAATAGTTGCCGATAAGGATCAAAGGCCAGTGCCATACACCCCAAAGGATTCCTCCGATAATTCTTCCCAAAGTCTTACCGAGGCGCTCCTTAAGGAACGGATACAAAACGCCTCTCCATCCTGCCTCCTCACCGAAGCTCGGAAGTATCTGTGAGATCGGAATTACCGTAAGTGACATTACAGCCATTGCGATAGTAAATGCCATAGGGTCAATGGAAGAATAATCAATTATTGAGGATAACTCTGAAGGGAGCTGGGATAAGTAAGCATCGAACCCGGGCCTGAACGCATCAGGGAAGAACATGAAATAGATTGCCGTTCCGATCCATGTGAGGATCTGAGGTATAACGAGAGCCACCGGAATAAGACCGATCTTATGAGGCTTGAAACCGAGCTTTTTAAATCCCGATCCGGAAACGATTACAGCAACCGCGGGAATACAGACAGCTACCACCCTGAACAAAAGCATAAATGCCAGAGTGTTACCTTTATTAAGCATTACTCCGGCGAGGCAGAGCGGAATCATGGCAGCGCCAAAAGCTACAGCCATGAATATGATGAATTTCTTTGTTGAAATGTTTTTAGGGTCAATCATGTGAAATGCCTCCATTGTTTTGATGACCAGAGATTAGCGTTTCCGGAACATCAAAAGAAGGACACAAACAGACCAAATGCCCGAATTCAGGGATGGGACACAGTGTGTCCCACCGTAAAACGGGCTGTAAATCGCACTCTCAGCTTACATGAGCGTCCATCTCGATTTGTTTTACCTGACCGTCAGAAATAATAACCGAATACACTATGGCATCTGATTTATAGGTAGTACGCAGCATTGATGGAATTGTTATCCAGCGGCCATCATACGGATAAGAAAATTTTTCCTTTCTATGCTGGACAAAGAACTGGGTATGCGTCATCGGATCACCATTCTCATCCCAGTTAGGATCATATTCTTTTCCGTACTTACGGTATTCGCTGTAATTAAACACTTTGCAGTCTTCAGCTAAAGGCAATTCGATGATCACATAATCTTCTACCCAAAACTGAAAATCATAGATTACGTGAACTATATCTGTATCACCTCTGACTGTTCGATATCTTCTCAATGCAATTTCCTGATCAAATTTATAGGTAGGCGAAGTAATCACAATACCGTAAGTCTGGTCTTCATACTCAACCTTATCTACTGTTTTAATAAAATCTTTAAAACCGATAGGTTCGTTAGGTCCCACCTGGTTAATTACATAATCGTAATCAAGGATTACGGGCTTACCAATCTTAAGTAAAACTCTGGTCCCGTCGTCAGTTAAACCGATTATCTCGCCGAAATACTCACCATCTTCTATTGAATCAACATAAGGTGTATAGGGATTATCAGTAACACCGTCTTCTGTAAATTCTTTATGCATCAGATATGTAGTGTCTACCAGGCAGGGCAATCGTTTGATTTCTTCATAGGGAAGGGCACCGCTTGTACTTACCTTAAGATCACCCGGATTGCTGTCTAATACAACCAGTTCACCATTTGAGACCGCATAACAGGTTGTAAAGACTCCCTTAACAGTCATGAGCACAAAATAGTAAGTCTCTGTATTACGGTCTTTCGCTGCGCCAATAGCATATTTATATGCACCCGGTTCAGTCTCTTCGACTTCGTCGATCTTTTTCATGAACAAATCATATTGTTCTGTATTCAGTCCATATTGATTGCTGACAGCTCCATTAACAGAGGTCAAACCAAAATCTGTCTCAACAGTTGTTTCCGTACTGTTGTCAGTATCATCATCCCAGTAATCTTCGCATACAGTAGTATCGCCCATATACTCGACAGTATGATCTTCAGAATCGTCATTAGTTACACGATTCAAGTCACATCCGCCGATCAGAGTCGTCGCAGCAAGCAAAGCCGCGCCTACAGCATATTTAGGGATTTTTGTTCCGTGTTTACTCTCTACCTTCATAATCCTATCCCCCTTTAAGTAATTATAAGGCCACATAGCGAAAAATCAAAATTTCCTGTCATACGGCGATTTAAGGAAGATTTAAGAATTACATAAGTAAAATCTCAAGTATGATCCGCACAAAGGTACTAAAGTATTAGGTATCAAAGATAAGAGGATGCGTAAAAATGACTAAGAATAACAACTACGGCAAGTTCCTCCTGTTATGGGCAGGCGAATTCATATCATCAATCGGCGGCGGACTGACAAGCTTCGGTCTTGGTCTTTATATATTCCAGAAAACCGGCAGTGCAACTGACATGGCCCTCCTCACCCTCCTGGGATTTTTGCCCAGCCTGGTACTCAGAGTGCCTGCCGGCGTTCTGGCTGACCGCTATGACAGACGACTTCTCATGATGATCGGTGACGGTTTATCCGGTCTAGGCGTACTGTTCATTCTCATTTGTATGTTGACAGGCGAAGCATCCCTCTGGCAGATCTATCTCGGAACCACGATCAGCTCAATATTCTCAGCTCTGCTGGAACCTTCATATACAGCAACAATCACCGACCTTCTTACCAAAGAGCAGTTCTCAAAGGCAAACGGTCTCGTATCACTTGCAGGTTCATCAAGATTTCTCTTATCGCCAATCATTGCGGGATTCCTGCTCTCAGTAAGCGATATTAAACTCATACTCATCATCGACGTCTGCACATTCTTCCTTACAGTAATCGTTGCAGCAGTCGTAAGACGCGGAATCAAGACCAGCGCGCCCAAGGAACCCGAACCTTTTATGAAGAGCATGAAGGAAGGTTGGCAGGCAGTATCAGGCAAGCGCGGTCTTCTCATGCTGGTCGTAGTATCATCACTCATCTGCCTCTTCATGGGTATGTTCCAGGTTCTCGGAGAGCCCTTCGTACTCTCATTTGCTGATTCAAAGACACTCGGTATTGTCGAGACAATCGCAGCAACCGGCATGCTCGTAACAAGCATCGTTCTTGGCATCAAGGGTATAAAAAAGAATTTCGTCAGAGTACTCTGGATCGGACTCGCAGTTTCAGGTATCGGAATGTCTTTGTTCGCTATCTGCGAGAACATCTATGTTATCTGCTTCTTCGGATTTGTATTCTTTGCTGCTCTCCCGTTTGCAAATAACAGCCTCGATTATCTCGTCAGAACCAACATTCCTGCTGAAATGCAAGGAAGAGCATGGGGCTTCATCGGATTCATATCTCAATTAGGTTATGTGATCGCATATGGCATCAGCGGTATCACAGCAGACTTTATCGGCAAAGTAACAAATAAGGGAGTCGGCGGAGGTTCTGCCATAACGGTTATCGCATCCGGAATCTGCCTTTTTATAGTCGCTCTCGCAATGTCCGGAATTAAGAGAATAAGAGAACTCGAGAACACTGAAACACCTGTTAATGAAATAGCAGAAATAAAGACTCAGGAGGGTTAATTCCACTCTCCCGAGTCGAGTTTCTCAATTCCGTAATCGATCATTCTCTTAACTTCTTCGTTGGTCTTCTTACCACCCTTTTTACGGTTACAGCGCCAGCACAAACACTGGAGATTATCGATATCTTTTCCGGTACCGCCCTGTGATACAGACTGGATATGGTCAGCCTCCAACAGCAGGTAATCACCAAGACCGGAACATAAGCTGTCTAAGAAATCTCTGGAGATTCCGCATATCTGACAGGTATAGTTATCGCGTTCAAAGACTTCTTCCTTATCAGATAATCGGATCCGTCTTCTGTAAGCAACTTCTCTTTGCATCATTTCCTGACGTCTGATGTTCCTGAGATGCAATCTGAAACGTAATGTAACTACTATCAGCACAAAAAGAACAATGACCAGAATAATAATCAATGCCGGAACAAGATAGTTACCGTATCGGGTCGTTATATCTTCGAAAGTAAACATCTGTTATCTCCATATCATGTTTTGTATGAATCAGAGAAGACCGCACAGACGGTCTCCTCATAGTAATAATATAAAATCTGTAATGACAATAATGGTACTAAACCTGTCTCTGTTTTCCGGCCATGCCCCAATTCTCATCAGAAGGTTCATTGATAACAATGAACACATCCTCAGGTCTTATGGATAAACTGCTTGTGAGCTTTTTTGTTACCGTTTCGATCAGAGTTTTTTTCTGTTCTTTGGTTCTGCCTGGAAACATTGTGATCTCAATGATCATAAAGTCATCTGTCTTTTCAGGAGAAGTCTCAAAATCTTCACGGTCGATCTCAATGATCCTTTGAAATCTGTCCCAATCAGGTATTCCTATCGATTCTTCCAATCCTTCGTGAACTGAATCCAGCAGCGTCTTTTTATATTCACTGCTCTTTCCCTTTATCATTTCAATTCTTATAAGCGGCATTTTATCATCCCCAATCTTTACTATTCTCAAAGATTATAACAAAGCAGGCAACACATATTTCTCTATGAATTCAACGCGGTCAAATATCCTCGGCTTAAACGTGCCTGTTATGCCCACAGAAACATTCTCGTTCTTGTTGATGTAAATAATGTTTCCGCAGTCTCCTATTGCAGCATAAACATTCTTATCAGGATAAGGTTTATACCACAGATAGCCGTATTCCATGTTTCCGAACCGCTCTCCTAGTTTGAGTTTTGGAGAGAGCATATCGTCTATCCATTCTTTCGATAAGATCTGAACGCCCTCATAAATTCCGTCATTTAAAACCATCGCACCAATCTTTGCCAGATCACGGCCGGCCATGCACAATCCCCATCCTGCAGTTACTGTATCTTGCGGATCTGAATACCATTCATTCTTTCTCGGACCTTTGTTCATGAAGAAATTAAACTGGTCTTCTTTGCTGCTGTCACCATGAATTATGTGTTCTGGAATCCCGAGCGGAATAAATAGATTACTGTTGGCTAAATCAATACACTTTATGCCTGAACTCCTCTCGATTATTCCTGCCAGTATCTGTATTCCCAGAGTCGCATATCTGAATTCACCTGTGATCCCATTACGGCCGCCAAGAAAATCCAATGCTGCCTTGGTCCAGTCATCTGATGTGCATACCTTTTTCCACGGTTCGGACTTTCCTTTATAAGGTGCAGTCATAGTAAGAAGATGCCTTATCGTTACATCGTAAATCGTCTTCTCTCCACGCTTAACCTGGTAGTCAGGAAAGAAATCCATTACCTTCTCATCCAGGCTCTTGATATAGCCCTTATCAACTGCAATTCCGGCTAATAATGCCATTACACCTTTGGTCACTGAATTAACGTTGACAGGATCATCTGTCTTAAATCCGCGCCAGCAGTCATCATATACTGTCACACTGTTTTTAATAGCATGTATCTGACAGATATTACTCTCGTTTCCGGTGCTCTCAGCTATATACTTGTGCAGTTCTTTCCGGTTCATATTTGTGTCTCCTCTAAACTAGATTAGGACGTCCAAAAAGTAGACTAAGGCAATTAAAAATTGATTTCAAGTACTATTTTTGTACTTGAAATCAATCTGAAAGTTATTGATTTTTAGGGAAGAATCAGCCCTTGTGTCCGCAATCGGATTTAACAGGACCGTCCAGTCCTGATTCATAGTGGGCACGGAATTCCATATTTATCTCACGGATTTCTTTTTTACCGTCAATGTAGTCCTGATACATCTCGACAAGGCCTGACATACAGCCGTCGCATGAACCGCTGATATTACCGATTGATTCGGCAACAATCTTCTCTCGTTCTTCTCTTGTAGTGTCCTTAATTAAAATGCTCATGCGCTTATTATAGTTGTTCTCTTAGACCAGTCAACAATCATAATATTCAATTTTGAGATAGAGGAAAAATCATTAATGCCGATAAGATTATTGTAATTAACTGTTTCATACTTTTATGGCCGTTTTCTTTGTACCTCTATTTTAGGTAAACGAATACAATTATTGTCTCGCGAAAACATTGTCCCCGTTTTCTTCTATCGAAGGAAAATATTCTTTAGCAACGTCCCAGAAATCATAATTCACAACATATACGTATTCACTGTCTTTTCTGTAATCGTAAGAAAAATCATCATCCATTCGGCTTTTTTCATACAATTCCAGTCTTGTTCCATCGTATGACATATATGTTCCATCTTCCAATTCCATCTCGATTCCAAAGCTATTGCCCCAGTAATAATCCATCATGCCGCCTGTTTCGATATCCATGGAATAAAGATCATCAACAAAATCATCCAATTGGTCTTCATCTAATTCCTCAAACCTGTAACCATCTGCTTCATGGTAATAATAAACAACAGAAACTATCTCGCTGTTGGAATAGAAAGTCGGTATATTTTTCTTTGTATCGTGCCTGCTAAATGTGTTAATTATCAAACCGAGGATCAGGACGACTACCAGTACCACGGCTGCATAAACACTCGTAAGGATGATTCCTGCTATGCCAAATCCCTTACCCTTTTTATTTCCTCTCCGTGCACCGACGAGTCCCGCAATTGACAGAACTAATCCCGCCAACGGGGATAATATTGCGATTACAAACAAACACCAGTAGACTATTTCGACTTCCCATAATGAATTAAATGCATTAATAAAAATCAGCAATACCGGAGATATGACCGAAAGAATAAATCCTGTCAGGCATAACTTGCTTATTGTTCTCTTCTGTTCAGCCATATTACGCACTCTCCTATGTCCTATATCACTTTCCTGCTTAGCAGCAATCATTTTATAAACAACTAACTGGATTTAATTGTTGCACAAATTGATTAAAACTCAAACATTACATAAAAAAGGCTGCCTCATATGAGACAGCCCTCAAAATCATTACCGGTTAGAAATTACTCTTCAACGTAGAAGTAAACATCACCGTTCTCATCGACACCGAATACTGTAAGATCAGTTAACATGTAGTCACGATATACATCTTCGATAACGAATGCATACATGAAGTCACCCTCGTACATAAGAGCATAATCAAGTTCGAGATCACCACTTACAACAAATTCTTCACCTTCATAGAGGCCCTCTGTGAAGTCATCGTCAAGCATGTAGCTTGTGTAGAGAGGAACGATCTTATCGCCGTCCTTGAGCTTTGTGAAATCTCTTGAAGCAGCACCGTTTCCGTCAATACCGTCCCATGTACCGATGACAGTGATAGAACCGTCTTCGAGTGACTGGTGGATACGGAGGTTTGTCTCCTCACCGTTAAGAAGGATAGGTGATGTATAGATAACGAAATCCTCGTTCTTATCTACGATAGTCATTGAGAGGTTCTGACCGTCAGGAAGTGAGATCCAGTAACCGTCGAACATATCAGCAAACTTACCGTTCTTCCAATCGCACTCTACATCGTAAGTGTCACCGAGCAGGAGAACTTCGTCATCACTCAATACCATGTAAACCATAGCGTATACATCAGCACAGTGATCAAGAGAATACTTTGTAAGTGTGAATCTGAAGATACCCTCATCATCCAAAGAAGGTTCTCTCAAGAACTTAATGTGCTTACTCTCACCTGTAGGCTCGACGTTGTCTGCATAGCTGTACTGGTTTGTCTGGTTAGGAATACTGCGGTAGCAGCCTGAAGACTGGTCATAATCGTAATCACAGTTCCAGTTCCAGCATCCTTCATCATCATAATAAGAATCATCAGAGTAACCTGAGCATGTTTGATCAGATGAGCAATACTCATACTGGTCAGCATCGAGGTTGGAATCACTTACTTCTTCCCACTCTTCTGTATTTGCGTTGTAGTGATAGTAAGTTTCTGAAGACTGATCGTAGCAGTAATTCTCACCGTCCTCAACAAAGTAAGAAACTCCTGAAGAAGCATCCTGGTAGTAATTTGATTCCTGATCAGCAGTCTGGCTGCCTTCGTCACTGTAGTAGATAGAAGCGCTGAAATCACGACGCTCAATGAATGACATATAGAAAGGGCTCACACAGATATCGTTGAAGATCTGGAGTTCCTGAGAACCGCCGAGCTTGATCGGGAAATAAACAGAAAGACCGCAAGCATCGGGGTGATCAGAACCGTGAATCTTATAAACGATAGCGCTCTCAACTGCGCTTCTGACTGCATCAGCATTAGAAGAATAGCTGCCGCAGCTCTCAGCAAGAGCAACAAGATCAACCATGTTTGTATAACCTTCGTTATCGTTGTTGGAACCGAAGTTCTCAGCTGATTCGATATTACGGATCATTGTTGACAGACTGTCAGCATCGCCGCCTGCATCGTAAATATCTTTCGCGAAGGAATTGAAACTCTGCATTACCTGATCGATCTTTGACAGATCAGTTACTGCGAGTGTGCAGCAATCGTAATCGCCTGCATCAATACATCCCTGATAGAAAGAATCACAAACTACCTGTCCGAGTTCTGCACCTGATGCAGAAGGGTTGCCGGCAAGGAAGTTTCCGATCTCTGTATAGTTCCAGCCTGCACCGGGCTCTACCTCTTCTGAACCGTACATGTACTTAGCATAGTTAGCGAGGATGTTAGCAGCTTCAACGCTACCCATAAGGCATGCATCGAATCCTACGAATTCCCACTTCTCTGTCATGTACTGCTGAGCTGTCAAAAGTGCGCTGTCAACTTCACGGAGTGACAAAGAATCACTGTCATTCTTCTCATCGAAGCATACACCTGTGATTGATCCGCCGCCGTGATTCCAGAGGATGAGTCCCATGTTATCAGCAGCATAATTCTGAACACCCCAAGTGAGGAATTCAGCCAATGTATTAGGATCACCCATGTTGGCATCTGAACCTTCATATACATTGGTAATATTGCCGTTTTCTACAACGAAACGCTGTGTCATGTTTGGATTGATCTCATCGTAGCTCCACTGTGAAGCACCGCCTGTCTGAACGACAAACTTAACACTATCACTGTACTTTGCTGAACACATTTCCTCGATATCAGCAAAACCTGCACCACCGTCTGACTCGAGATCAGATCCGCAGAGATAAACAAAGATCGTCCATGTGCCTTCAGCACCCATAGCTTCACCCGAGAGCTGGGGACGTGAGATTGACATCTCGCCTGTATCTTTGTTAACAGACATCTGCATTGCGTTTACGTTTGCTGCTCTTACAGCACCGGTATCGTCAGTTGACGTTTCAGTCGGTTCGTCCTCCCAACCTTCATCGTCCCAGTCTTCTTCATCGCACGCGCAAAGACTGAGCGCCATGACTCCGGCTAAAGCTGTGGCAAGCAACTTCTTACCATACACTTTCAATTCTTTCATAAAAACCTCCAAGGCGGTTCTGACCGCTAACTGACAATTATAACATTGAGGGCAAAAAAAGTCAGAGAAAATTGTGAAAGGTTCCAATTCGGTATCGGTCAGATACGATTTTTATTGAAAGTTAAATAGCCAATTGATAATATTGTCATAAATATTTTTGAGGGAATATTTATTAAAGGAATAAGGTGGTTAAAATGTCAGTAGTTAAGAGTAATGTATGCAAGATGTGCGGTGGTCTTCTCGACATCGATCTCGATCGTCAGGTCTACATTTGCCCTTTCTGCGGTGTAACTTTTGATTACGAGTATTTCAGAGAAGACAACGTATTAGGACTTGCTAAAAAAGCAATGCGCAGAAAAGAATTCGGCGCAGCAAGAGATGCATATGAATATATGCTTAAGAAGGATCCGCATAATTTCGAAGCACTGCGCGGTCTGTTCCTGATCGATTGTAATTGGAACACTATGTCTCCGCTTCTGGCAGCCAATAATGTTCATCTTACTGAGAAAAATCCCGCTCTCACATATGCAATCGATATGTGCCTTCCCGAGCATAAGGAATATTTTGGCAAGATTCGTGAAGCTTTGTCAGTCCTTAAGGACATCAGACGAAGCAGTGTTGATCTGACCAATCTTGAACAGGAGCGTGGCAGAAATCAGACCCGACTGCGTCAGATCAGAATGGCACAGGCAGAGAATAGTGAGCGCTTCTCAAATGGTGTGAGATCATTCGTCGATACTCTTATGATGGACGATGAGATGGGTAAGCTTGCCGCTTTGCCGGTCTACTTCGGATTCCTGATTTTACTGGGTATCGGAGCTGCAATCTTCTATTATGAAGCATACTGGCTCCTGCTCGTTATTTTCGGCATTATCGTTGCTATCATCGCTATTTACAACATCAGAAAAATAGTAATCGACAACAGCCTTGAAGGTGAAGCAATTCCGGTAAAGGAAAAGATTGCACAGCTCGAAAAAAATATTGACGATAAGCGTAAGGAAATTAACGATTTCAGATTCAAGTACAACCAGCTCGCAAAAGAGGTTGTAACAACATATCCGATAACTGATATGGAAGCAACGGAAGAAAATGAAGAGGAAGATACGACTGACGCAGACAAGAGAAAAGGAGTTAATCCTATGAAGCTCAGAAGACCTAACAGAAAGAACCGCAGGAATCAGTCAGGTGACTTCCCTTCCTTAAGAAAGATGTCATAAAACCACAGGGGTTATCACATTACGGGATAACCCCTTTTTATTTGGTTCCTGCCGTTGAGTTGTACTCAACTATGCGTTGTTTGTATAATCACGAAAATAAAACTATCATTAAACCAAGTTCAGCAGCCGCAAAATCAATGGGCATGCACAGGGGATAATCAGGGCGCCTGGACCAAATAAATCTACAGGAGGCATTTCGTAATATGAGTACGATGCTTGGCAAAAATATAAAGACATTCCGTAAGAACAAGGGGCTTACTCAAGAAGAGCTCGCTGAGCTCCTAAACATCACTCCTCAGGCAGTCAGCAAGTGGGAATCAGAATCAGGCCTTCCCGACGTTTCCATGATCATTCCACTCGCAAAAGTTCTGGGAGTAACCACAGATGCACTCCTCGGCTATGACAATTTATCCGAGAATGATGAAATAATCCTAAGAGCCAAAGAAACTATGGCGGCTCTCAACAACAGCGAAGACAGAAGAGAAATGAAGGCTCTTCGCGTATGTGAATATCTCTCAACTGAGACGTCACTTAATCCCGGTTGCTTTGAGATCATTAAGGATTTCGTTGAGCAGACTGCAAACCTCAGCATGTATGCTGATCCGGTTCTCGAAGGATGCTTTCCTGACGATATGGAGCGCATAGAAAAACTCTATAAGGACGCTGTCAGAAAAGGTGCTTATCTGATCAGCCACAGTAATGATCAGACTCTTATTGAGAAAACACATTTCGCGATGGCATGGATCTACATTCACGACAAAGATTTCGATAATGCCAGAGAGCATATCAATGTCCTGCCAAACATTTCATCTAACCGGATCAGAGAAAAGATCAGCATGGAACTCACCTTCTTTGAGAGTGGTTTTGAAAAGATGAAAGGTGACATTGCCGGCAACTCAGTCGTACTGTTTAACATGGTTGCCAGCATGCTCGATACCTATGCCCAAAACTACGGATGGTGGAACAACGATAAAGATGAAGCATTGGAAATCTGCAACTGGTGCGAAGGAATAATCAAAGCATTCGCCGCAAGAAAAGAAGCTGTTGATATGCACCACTATTTGAGAGCCAGAAGAAGCATTGTTTTCTTCAAACTGGTTGCACTCAAGAGATTCGGTGATGACAAAGGAGCCGAGGCATTATATGGGGAATTCCAAAAAGAAATACAGGCCGAAGATCTGACTGACGAACAGAAGGAAGAAATAATTCAGCTGCTTAATAACGATATCGCACACTACGGAAAATACACACCTTAAATTAAAAACTGATGGACTCATTTGAACGTTTCAGTCCGGAGCACATAGGAACGCTCCTGGTAATCGCAATAGCAATTACAATCGGACTTCTTCTTATACGGAAGGGGTCCGATAAGTCTGTTCAAACGTTATCAAGGATACTCCCGGTTATGGTTTTACTAGGTGAGATCATACAGGATATCCTTCTTATCAGAGACGGCGGAAATCTTATAGAGTTTCTTCCTCTTCACTTATGTAATCTCGGCATATTCGTAAATCTTGCCGCAGCATTTTCGAAAGGAAAAATACAGTCTTTCTTCGCAGAAATATCTGTCGTTCTGATAATGCCCGGTACTGCCGGTGCACTGATATTCCCTGACTGGACCTACAGACCGTTCTGGTCTTACCTGCCGCTTCTGTGTTTCTTTACCCACTCACTACTGCTCTTCATCCCACTGATGTTTCTTGTGATGAAAAAGGCACAGGTTTCATTCAGACACTTCTGGTATTCATATCTGTTCCTGCTCGTGGTAACACCACCGATATATCTGTTGGATAAACGAACAGGAGTAAATTACATGTTCCTTCTCTATCCAATAGAATCCACTCCGCTCGAATGGATCAACAACCTGTTTGGCGGGAACTATTACATACTGGGACTCGGATTACTTGTTACAGTGATCCTTGCTATTGAATATACGATTTACTCAAGTTTCAGGGCAATCAGAACTTCTTCAAAATGAAGTAGAGACCGAGCAAAACAGCCAGGAAGATGATATTTACGACACTGAAAGCACCGATGTAATTAACAGACTTTTCCTTGGGCTTAGGAAGAGCTGCATGGAACTTATAAGTAATCAGGCTCGCCATGCTGGCAATAAGCGTGCCGAGGCCGCCCAGATTCGTACCGATAACGAGCGCCTCTCCATTTTCTGTAAATGCCGATAACAGCAGTGCAGCAGGAACGTTGCTTATTACCTGGGATGAAGCAATTGCCGTGAGCACAGGTGACTTCTCAACAATTGAAGAAACCGCGTTATATACAACTTCGATTCTGCCCATATTCCCTACGAAAACAAAGAAGAAACAGAATGTAATAAGGAGTGTGTAATCAACACCCTTAAATGATTTCCTGTCCATAATGAGCATGGCTACGATCATGACAGCGAGAACATAGTAATATTTGACTACTCTTAAAACTACCAAAAGGCTGGCAACAAAGAGCAAGATACAGATGGCGAGTTTAACGCCTGATATCTTCTTTTCTGTCTCCTGCTTATGCTCGATCTTCATATCCTTGCACAAAACAAATACAGCTATAGTGACAAGAAGCAGTGAGCACAATGAATAAGGGAGCATCAGCTTAAGGAAGTAACCGATTCCCATCTGATAGTGTGTATAAAGATATATGTTCTGAGGATTGCCTATAGGTGTCTGCATACTGCCCAGATTGGTAGCAACAGTCATGAGAATCAATGTAAAGGTCAGTGTCCTTCTGTCATCAAATGACTTCATCAGCGCAATTGCGAAAGGCACCAGTGTAACGAGCGTTACGTCATTGGTAAGGATCATTCCCATAAAGAAAGACAGCCAGACTAATATCAAAGAAACCATTCTGGAGGAATGAACCTTAGACAGGAGCTTGTTCGTAAGCTTCTCAAAGACTCCGAGCAAAACGAGTTCGCTTACAACGATCATCATGCAGAACAATATGGAAAGGACCCTGAAATCAATATAGCCCAGATACTTCATATCCGGGTGGACAAAGAAACAGGATACTATCGCGAGTATCCCGGAAATGAAAAATACAGGGTCTTTTTTGATTCGTTCCAACATAGCGAACAGATTTTACACCCAAAAGAACAAGGGAGAAGATTAAATATCTGCACAAAAATATCTAATTCTTTTTTGACCAAATCGAATAATATAAATATAATGATTAGCAGTTCTTCAGAAAGGGATAGATTATGAAGAAGATTATTGCAACAGTTCTAGTGTTAGCCAATGTAATGACTATGGCCGCATGCACACCTTTTGATTTTATTACGTCAAATACCACAGAAGAAACCGAAGAAGACGATGATGGCGATAACGACGATGATACTTCTGATACGGAGGCCGCTGTTTTCGAGACGGTAGACGACATTGCCACCGCCCTGGCCAAGTGCAATTATGATTCTTTCCAAAGATACTGTGACGGCGATATAGACAAAGTAGCAGAACTCATGCCCGTTGATGATACAGATTACGATGATGAAAATGCCGAGATGGACAAGGATCTGGTCGTAAGAAACATGATCGCCTCCACCATCACTTATGAGATCGATGAAAAGAGCTTCAATAAAGGATTCATGGGTTCCACCTGTTCTGTTGATGTAACCTTCTCATATAAAGACTATTACAAGGTTTTGGAGCAGAAGGAATCATTCATCAATCCGGGTGATTTCAACGCTATGCTCGAAGAGGTTACAGATACTATCGATACAAAGATTACTCTCGAGTTTAAAAAGCACTACAACGAATACCTCCTCACAAACGGTAACGACCTGGCAGTCCTGTACGAATACGAAGATACTGAGCTGAATTATATGCGCAGTCTTTTTGACATGGTCGACAGGATCTACATGACCGGACCCGGATGGGATGATGCTACCGACAGTTATTACGACACCAATACTTTCGAGATTGTTCTCGAGTTAAATGAGCAGGCCAGCGAATACATTTGGCAGTATGTTTACAGAGTCTCTCTCGAGGGTTATCCCAGCTGGACCCACCTTTATACTTCTGATACTGTTACCGACCGTTATCCTACAGAGATCAGGATCACATACACTCAGGATGAACTCTTTGCAGATGGTTTCTACTGCATTCTTTTCTATAACTATTATGACGATACGATCATCGGTTATGAATTCGATGTCTACAACACTCAGGATGGCACACCCGGAACCGATCCTACGGAAACAACAATTAATTATGTTGAACATGATGGTTCAAACGAGGTTACTTAATCCGATGCTCGAATACCGAATTGCAACAAAAGAAGACATTGAGCTCTTAATGAGCACGCGTCTTTTTATGCTCAGAGAAGTTAACAATCTGGACGAAGACTATCAGTATTCAGATGAATTAATTGATTCGAGCCGCAAATATTTCCTCGAAGGCGACCAGACTACTGTTCTCGCGTTAGACGATGGTAAACCCGTTGGTTGTGCGAGCATGAGTTATTTCACGGTAATGCCTACGTTCTCACATGTCAGCGGTAAGCGTGCTCATCTTATGAACGTATTCACGGATAAGAATTACAGAAGAATGGGCATAGGTAAAACTATGGTCAACATGCTCATCAAAGATGCATGGAATAAAGGGGCTACGGAAATAAGCCTTGATGCGACTGAATCAGGGCGCCCTCTTTATAAAGCCCTCGGATTTAATGAGAACGGTGCATGCATGAACATGACACGCTGATCAGTAAACACGGCACTTCAGTAACGTTTTTTGCATTTCACCTGTCAATTTTAGCCACTTACGTCACTTGTCGGGACAACGGCAAGTGCGTGTTGTAAGATTTGCTCATCAAACAGAAAGGAGTTGTGGCATGAAAATCAGTGTTGATATCTCGGCAGAATACAAAGAGCCATATGCCGTAATCTATACCGATAAAATGACTGAAGACGTCCAGCGCATGATCGATATTTTCAGCACGAATGAAACTCCCATCACTGCTCTGCAAAACGAAGAGGACATAGTTGTTCTTCAACCTAAAGATATTTACATGGTAAGGGTCGAAGACGGCGAAACAATAGTCTACGGAGCAAGACAACAGTACCGTTCCAGAAAGAGACTCTACGAGCTCGCAACGCAGTTGGGAAAACAATTCATGCAGATATCCAAATCCACACTTATTAACCTGTCTTATATGGATTGCATAGAACCGGGTTTCTCCGGAACCCTTCTGCTCAAAATGAAGAACGGCAGTAAGGATTATGTGTCGAGGAAATATCTGCCTGAATTCAAAAGATACCTTGGATTATAAGGAGGATAGATTTATGAGAAATACATTAAAAGATCTGTTTATGAGCATCTTGGCAAGCATCGGAATGGCAATGACGATCTTCTGCTTAGCAGGAATCGTTTTCGATATCGGATTTAAGGGAACCTTCACACTCGAGAACTACCAGTTTACAAAGATGGTTATCGGCTGTCTTCTCGTAGGATTAGGCTTCGGAGTACCGACAATCGTATACAGGAAGGAAAACCTTCCAATGCCCATCAAGGTAATCATCCACATGGGAATCGGCTGCGCAATCTATACCGCTGTTGCATATGCAGTAGGCTGGTTTGGCGGATCTGCTACTCCCGTTCAGGGACTCATCATCGGAGCCATCCAGATTGCAGTAGCATTCATCATTTGGTTCTTTTTCATGCTTCACTATCGTGCAGAGGCAAAGAGAATGAACGAGAAAATACAGTCTATGAAGTAAGGGATTGAGAACAGATTAACGGATGGGGCTGCCTCAGTAAAACGGGGCAGCCTTATTCTATGATCGGGCTCCCTTACAGCTGCGTAACAATGTTACATCCGCTCAACCGCTTTGGGTTTCGGTGCACCAGAGATGACGGGGATTTTCATTCCTTGCAGACAATCATCGTACGATTTTCTTACTCAAAATGCATTGATTCATGTTCTGAAAAAGCACGTCCCAAACACGAGTGCATTTTTTCTGGCGTTTTTGAACGGTTTTCCGCCAGGTTTTACGCCATTTTGCTTAAATTGGCGTTTTTCCTGGCGTTTTCTTTCGCGATGACGCCCGAAAAAACGCCATTTCCGTGAGTGTATAAGCCGGGAGTATTCGAAATGAGTTAATAACAGGAATAAAAATGCCTGCCAAAAAGCGGTTTAGCAATTTGACAGGCATCGTTTTAAATTAAACCAATTACTTTCTTCTCAGGAACAGCGGTAACAGGAGTGATACCAGGAAACCAATCGCTGCGTTTATCACACAACCGATAAACAGAGTAAGCGTTAACTGGTGAAATATCATACCAAGAATTACTGCTACTGCAGAAGGGCCGAGACCCATGTACAGGAAGATCATCTGAATGATGGTCTTAAGTGTTTTCGCTGATTCACCGGGAATCGAGAGAGCAATAAATGTTCCGACTGTTGTTGCAAAGAAGCTGATCGATAAGATGAACAGGAACCATGCAATGATCGTAACAGGGTTTGTTCCCAGGATAACTCCGGAGAGGACCATAGGTAAGAGCAGATCGATTGCTGTTACCGTAAGACAGCCCAGGAGCGAATAAATGATCTTCGAATAATCCTTTGCCGGAATAAGGGCGAAGAATTCACGTGAAGTATCTTCTCTGATCGGGTCACCCAACGTGCGGTAGAAAACCATTATGCCGAGTGCAGCCGCAGGGACAATGAAACCGTCACCGGTTGTAAGATATACACGCGAAAGATATGCTGCGATACCTGCAACCAGCGTATAGACGATCATGGTCGTAGAGAAAATCTTAAGCTTTGCAAATCTGAATCTGTTAAATACAGCCTTATAGAAGAATACATTCGCTCCGCTGCCGTAATGGAAACCTTCACGGTCAAGAGAACCCTTGCGCTCTTTGGAACGGACAACGGTTGCACCATTTGTTGATCTCCTGGCATTCTCGATCTGCTCTGCCTTCTTCTCTGCAGCAAACATAGCATCCTCATAGAAATCAGCCTTCACCTTCCAAATGAAGATGATGATAAGAATGCAGGCAACAACGAAGAGTCCGAGATAGAGCAGTGAGAGTTTGATGTCACCAGTAACTGCATAGTAAGAGATTCCTCTGAGCCATCCCCAGAAAGGTACCCAGTGTGTTTTAGGATTTGCAAAATAACCGACTAATCCGGGTATGAGCTCCTTCTTACCGATAGTTACATATGCAACGAAACCAAGTCCGATAAGACCGTATGCACCTATAAGAACCTTGTTGATATTTTCTGTTCCGTTCTTAACCTTTGAAGCAATAGTATAGAAAGCAACCTGGATCAATGTGCTGATAACAAGAGAGAGCATATAAACGATTACGCAGGATACTGCTCCCCACAATCCGAGCTTCGCGTTATACATCAGATTAGGTATCTGATAGAGCATAAACAAAGAGAAGAACAGGGATGTTCCGAGAGAAGATAGCAATCTGAACATCAGTACAGTCTGTGGTCTCATCGGTGATGCAAAAAGCATAGGAACATCAGCAGGCATAAATATTTTGCCTGAGCTCTTTGAGTTATAAACATTGGTTGCGAGGATTAAAAGGAATAATGCTGAAATAGCAAAATCAACAATGACTTCTTTGCTGATATTATATTTCTTGAAGAATTCCTTAAAAGTTCCCCGGTCCACCTCAAATTCAGCGACAACATCGCCATTCTCATCAGATACGACTACATCTCCATCGTCAACTTCGGTAACAGAAGTATCCTGCTCTTTGCCAGACTGGATATTGTCGACCACAGCGGTAATACCGCCGATCAGACCGAAGCAGATTATCATAACTACGATAATCGCTACCCATGTCTTCATCAGCTTCTTAATCGTGTTAAGAAGAGAATGCGTAGCGTAATATAAAAAGGCTCTCATTTTTCTACCTCGCCTGCATCCTCTTTAACTTCACTGACAGATTCTTTCTCAATACCTTCAGTAACTTCGAAGAATACATCTTCCAAAGTCTTACCGCTGGCATCTACTTCAGATCTCGTTACGTTTGCACAGATCTTACCACCCTGCATGATGATCGTTCTGTCCCAGAGCATATCTACACTGTCGATGATGTGTGTACTGATGAATAAAGTTTTACCGGCCTTACGCATCTCTTCGATATAATTCTTCAATTCCTTGATTGCATGAGGATCAAGACCCAACATAGGCTCATCGAGAAGGATGATATCAGGATCCGGCAAAAGGCCTAAACAGAGATTAAGTTTCTGCTGCATACCCTTTGAGAGTTCATCACCAAACTTCTTACGCTTGTCATTAAGTTCGAAACGCTCGAGAAGCATATCGATGCGCTCCTTGTAATCAGTGAGCTTATAAGCTCTGGCAATAAACTCCATGTGCTCTATAACAGTGAGCGTTGAATAGAGCGAAGGCATCTCAGGAATATATCCCAGGAGCTTACGAGCCTCAGGAGTCTTGTTATTGATTCCGTTAACTGTGATGGAACCTTCGTACTTCAGAAAACCGATGATCGATTTGATGATCGTACTCTTACCTGCACCGTTAGGTCCCAAAAGGACTGTTAATGAGCCGGGTTCGAGTGTGAAAGAAACATCATTGCATGCAAGGTTCTTACCGTAACGCTTCGTTACGTTTTTGACTTCTAACATATTTAATTACCCCCAAATCCTGGTGATTAATTCACCGATACATATTTTGCCATTCAGACAGTCATTTATCAATATAAATCGTATTGGCGGCAAGCACTAATCAATTCGTATTCCTGGAGTTGTACTCCATTAATTTTGCCGTATAAGTTTTCGCGCGTTTGCGCATAACGAGAAGATCGATAAGTATTGAGATCACATAGAAAGCGACGATTATTATGCCAAGTATTGACCACAAACGAATCGTTCCCGCGCCTGAGAAGATATTCATCCAATAAAACATCAGGATCTCAACAGGCACAAACAACAGGAAGAATATTGTGAGGCTGAAAATGAATCCTCTCTTCTTCATTATTTTCGTGAAGAACGCGAAAACAAAACATGCCGAACCCCAAGCGCAGAGCGCCAAAACCTTCAAAAGGAATTCAAATGTCACACCCGTATTTGAGAACAGATATCCGGTCAGTGCACAACTGAAGACCAGCCACGCATATGAGAATGCCAATGCGTTTCTGAAATACACCAATAACTTCTTAATGTCTTCCATATTATCCCTCCAAACCGATCAGCTTCTTAAGCTGGACCGCATACCTTCTGGAGATTACGATTACTTCACCGTTTACAAGAGTTGCACGGATGTTGCGCGTTACTTCAGGTCTTAAACTCTTAATCTTATCGAGGTTAACAATTACTGATTTTGAGCAACGGAAAAATGTCTTTTCATCGAGCATTTCTTCCAACTCGTAGAGTCTCTTTTCTGCTGAATAAACGTGGCCGGAAGTATAGACAAAAGTCTTCTTGTCGACTGACTCAATATAGAGTATCTCATTTACATTAATGTTGTATGATTCACCTTCAGATGAACCCTTAATACGCTCATCGAAACGATCGATATAACGCTTAAGTCTCTCGGTCTCACCTGTTATCTCTTTGCAGTGGATCTCAACTAATGTACCCGACTCAATATCAGTCTTAACCTTTACTTCCATTATGACCTCTTAGCCCAAATCTTTTCCCTATTATAATTCAACAGTCTGGATTTTCGAGTCAAACTTACGGCACTCAACGAGTAATAGAACCGATGTAATAATCTGGCAGAAGATCATGAATGCACTCATAACAACGCCGCCAAAAACGCATGCTGTGATAAGTGAACCTATTGTAGCAACAACAGACATAACCAGATATGTTCTGCTCTCATATATCCATGAGAAAGGAAGCAGATGTGCACCAAAGACCATTGCATAGATCATGAGCATTGATTCAGGATTCATAGAGAATGCCCACATCGCGATCAGTATATAAAGCATCTGATTTGCTGTGCAAAGAATTCCTAATTTGTTTACCGGGTTATCTGTCTTTTTGAAGATGTCTGCACCGATAATCTTAGAGAATAACAGTGCGAGCGGGATCAGAAGAACCGAGCAGCAAAATGTCAGAAGATTCATTCTGTATAAACTTACCGGCAACAGTCTGATTATCGTAATCATTATCCAGATAATTACTGATGCCATCATGAACGGTGCACCCTTCTTCTGAATAACCGAAGCCTCATGTCTTAATTCGTTTATGCTCTTTTCATTTGTGTTTTTCATAGTCGTTTCCTCCTTGGTTTTGAGGTCATTATATCGGCCATAAAAAACCGCTCAATAGCTATGCTACTAAGCGGTACATGATGAATAACCAAGCGGTAAATTATGCTTCCGAAGTGATCTTTTTATACTCTCTGTGGATAAATATCACTGCCGTGAATTATCTTTACCCGTTCTCCCATATCATTATTCTCTAACTGTTAGCAATCTACATCAATCCACTGAGCATCTAACAGCTCGTTATTCTTTGAATAAGCTAATTCCAGATCTTTTTCATACTTGTCCTTAGCTTCCTGATCGAAACAGAGTGCTCTGCTGTCACCATACGCAGGGGAAGCGGAATATGCATCATGTACATCAGTAAAATAAGAATACTGTGCCTCAGTTCTTTCTGCATTACCGACATATTCTGTTACCAGTGCTCCGACAGTAGTTAATTCTTTATTCTCGCCATCGTAGACACTGACTTCATCGTAGTGAAGTGCTGCTCCGCCTGAACCGGAATTAACAAAATATCCCTCGCCGACATATTCAAGAGATGATCTCGACCAGCCTGCAGCAACGATTTTATAACCATCACCATCAAGCGCAACCACACCTGTGAGATATACGAATTTTACATTGTTGCTATTGGTATAAACGCCTCCGATAATGAGCTCATCAACGCCATCCTTATCAATATCAAAAAGAGTATAAGAAAAACCATTTTGAATCTCTACAACTATCAGGCCCTGACCGAGATTCATGTAGTCTGAGGTGTCCACACCGGGACCATAGTACCAGGTATCCGTAGGATTAGCGATTGCCTCTTTATATCCCTGAATGAACTCTTCGTAAGGATTTATTTTATCTTCTTCAGTAGTCTGTTCAGTTGTTTCTGTAGTCTCTTCAGAAGATGTTTCTTCAGAACTCTCGATAGATTTTTTTATTTCGGTCTCAATAGTCTCTTCTTCAGTAGTATCCCTGGTTTCTTCTGTCTTCGCACATGCTGCCATTGAAACGCTGACAGCCACACAAAGTCCTGCTGATAAAACCTTAACAACAATTCCTTTTTTCATTATTTCTCTCCTGTTATCCGGGCAATCCGACTACCTCACGGTCACCGGAATATTACCAGTATTCTGCAATGAAATTAATGCCCGGTGTTCCATTAGTGGGAGTTACTATGTAAACAAATGTACCTTCCTGGTATTTATCAGCCTGTAAATGATCCGGATAACTTACCGTAAGCAAGAATATTTCCTGTATTGCCTTCACTGTCAGTATCAAGGCCCTGGATGAATTCAACAAACTTCGGATTTGAACCGTTGAGACCGCCCTTAAGTCTGTCAACTGGTGTCTTGAGAGCTATAACATAAACATCATAAATGTGTGTATCTCCGGGAGCCGGCCAGGGACCGATGAAATCGCTGGAAGGAGCCCAGCCGGAAGGGATCTCTGTATCAGTGATGCCGATTGATTTCCAGTGAATGAAACCGTTTGTATTCATATCAACCATGTAGATAACATATTCAGCAGCACCGTCAACTGCTTCCCACTTAAGCTCAGGTGAAGCATTAGTACCTCTGTTTGTGTTGGAGATTGCATCTGCCCATACACCGTCTACCAAATCAGTAGATGTCAGCTCAATCTTTGTAAAGCCTTCGAGATAATCAACATCTGAATCTGCATTTGCAGGAGCAGCTGTCTCTTCTGAAGATGCTTCAGTAGCTTCTGATACTGCATCTGTCTGTGATTCTGCAGGTGCAGAAGTATCAACTGTACCATTGGAGCATCCTGCAAATCCAGCGAGCATTGATGCGCATAAAACTGCTGCGATAATCTTTGTCCTCTTCATATCCTATATCCTCCATTTACATTGTGTACGGACCACTGGGTTCAACACCATTTCTGAATCTCGCATCCGTAAATGTGCCTGATATTTTACCATAAGCGATAATATTACCTGTATTGCCGTATATATCCGTATCAACTTCCTCCATAAATGAATCAAGCTGAGGGTTGACCCAGTTCATTGCGCCCTTAAGTCTGTTGGCGGGTTGTCTTAATGCAATGACATAAACATCGAAATTATGAGTATATCCGTGTCCTACATGAGGGCCGTTATATTCTGTCAGCTTTGGCGCCCATCCTGTCGGAAGATCAGTCTCAGTTATACCTGCCGATTTCCAGTGAAGGAAACCGTTGGAATTACTGTCAACCATGTAGATTACATATTCAGTTGCACCTTCAACAGGCTCCCATGAAAGTTGCGGTGACATATTCTCACCGATATGTGTATTGGAAATAACATCAGACCAGACACCATCGACCAGGTCAGTTGAAGTCACTTCGAAAGTATCGTGCTCCAATAGATATGCACGATAAACATACGCTTCAGTCTCATATGTGGCTTCAGTTTCTTCTACTGCTGTTGTTTCAGCCGTTTCTATATAACCGGTCTTTTCCATTACAAGGTATCCGCCGTCGCCATAGTAATCATAGTAGAAAACATTGTCTTCGCCGGGTATTACATATATGAAATAGAGATCTCTCTTCTCTCCGTCAATTGTTACATAGGCTCCCTTATCTCTCACATCAACAGGGCTCAAATTTCCTGCCTGATAGTATGCTTCACCATTCCAGGCATACTGTTCATCACCAATTGCCGCTGTAACTGTCTTGTTCTCGTAGCTCTCAAGATGTCTCATTCTCGAAGCATTGGCAACACAAACCAGATAAGCAAATCCGGCAGCTATTGCGTAGACAACAACCATACCTATGCCAAGAAGGAAAGCCTTTTTCTTTTTTCTCAGCAGGATAAGAACTATGATGAAAACAATTCCTAATAAAGCAAAACCATAATACGGAATATAAGATGTTGAATGACTGACTGCTTTAGCCGTTCCCTGAATACTCAGAAGAACCCCCAGCGCCAGAATAATGCATTCGATTATTGTTAGTTTTTTCCCCATTAACACTAATACCACCTTTGGCTTTTTCGGACAACATTATAACCTATATTAATTCAGTTTGATATTTGAATTAAAAAAGGCTGCCGGAGCAGCCTCATTGTTATATATGTTATTTACTCCCAACCGGCCTTGTCCCAATTGGATTCCTCCCAACTGTGGAGCCTATCCAAAAGAAGCATCATGATCATCTCTCTCATCGGTTTAGGGAAAACATTAAGCTCGTTATTGAGCTGGTCTCTCATAACATCGAGATCGTCATGCAGAGCACGGATCACGGCTCCTTCCCTGTTTCTCGAATCGCTCATCTTGAAGTTGTTGATCGTCTTCTTAAGGAGCTTTGCCTCACCGCCTTCGATTGAAGTATTCTTGACTCCTTCATCGTCACAGGCGCATGCATCACCTATTTCCAGAGGTTCACTCAATTCGATTCCCCAATCAGCGAAAACCGAAGCGGCAACCATATTTATTACTCCATAACTCATGTCCTCCGAGACATCGAGTTTCTTAACAACTATATCTTTCGCTTTGACACCATTCAGGAGCATCTCCACGAGGTCAGCCCTGATCTTGACACCCAACAGAAAAACCTTCTGATCGTCGATTCTGTTTCTGTCATCATCATAGACCAGCGGCTCATCAATATATTTATCCAGATCAAATATCATAATTACCTTCCTTTCCTCAAATTAACCACTTATTCACTACAAATAAACAATAGAAGCATAACAATATGCTTTAATATTACGCTCCTCAAATTTCAACGATGTTTTCTCTCTGTGAATAATTCATAATCAGTTTTGAATAAACAGAAAACTTGTGAACAGAGCGTCAACAATCAAGCAAAAAGGAGCCGGAATAATCCGGGCTCCTTTTAAAAGAATCAGTTGTTATTGGGGATCAAATCAGTTCATTAAGTTCTGTACAATCATAACCTAATGCCAATGCTACATTCTTATTTGTGATCTTACCTGCGTAGCAGTTAACACCGGAAGCAATGACAGCGCTCTCCTTGCAGGCATCTTCAAGACCCTTTGCAGCAATCTGGAGACCATAACGGAGAGTTGCATTTGTAAGAGCAATAGTACTTGTTCTCGGAACTGCACCGGGCATATTTCCTACACAGTAGTGAACGACGCCCTCTTCAACATAAACAGGATCATCATGTGTTGTTACATGTGAAGATTCACCGCATCCGCCCTGATCGATGGCTACGTCTACAAAAACTGCACCGTTCTTCATCTCAGGCAGATACTTCTTCTTGAAAAGCTTAGGTGTAGAACCGCCGGGGATAAGAACTGAACCGATTACGAGGTCAGCATTCATTACTGCTCTTTCAACATTAGTATCATTAGATACCAGTGTCTGGATATGTGAACCGAATCTGTTATCGAGTTCTTCAAGTCTCTTAAGATTTACATCGAGAATTGTGACATTGGCACCCATGCCTACAGCGATCTTACATGCGTTCATGCCGACTGTACCACCGCCGAGGATTACTACGTTTGCCTTAGGTGTACCGGGAACACCTGCAAGGAGTATTCCCTCACCACCGAACTTCTTTTCCAGATACTTTGCGCCTTCCTGAATTGAGAGTCGGCCTGCGATCTGGCTCATAGGAGCAAGGCACGGCAGTGATCCGTCTTTTTCCTGAAGAGTCTCATAAGCAACTGCTTTTACTTTACCTGCCAATAATGCATCTGTCTGTTCCTTATCAGCAGCAAGATGAAGATATGTATAGAGAATAAGTCCTTCTCTGAAGAGCGGATACTCTTCCGGCAACGGTTCTTTTACTTTAACCATCATATCAACGAGGGCCCAAATATCTGCCGCATTGTCAATAAGAGAAGCGCCTGCTTCCACATATTCGCTGTCTGTAAAGCCTGAGCCTACGCCTGCACCCTGTTCAATGTAAACATGATGGCCCGCAGCAATGTAAGCTCTTACATTATCCGGTGTAAGGCCTACACGGAACTCGTTGTTCTTGATTTCTTTTACGCATCCGATCTTCATACTTCCAAATCCTTTCATATTTAATTTTCCGGGCATGCCCGAAAACCACCGTTACAATTATATTTGATATATAAACGGTTCTCAATGACGGATTAATCGAATTCGATTGTTTTTTAGCTTATAAGACCTTATGCATTTTTATGCATTCAAAGCTGCCGCATTTTTCTACGTGATCACCTGTAAGTACATAGCCGAGTTTAGTATAAAAATCCTGCACTTCGATACGGCTGTCGATGATTATCTCTTTATACCCCAGTTCCCTTATCCACGTTTCCGCTTCAGCGATAGTCTTTTTCCCGAGTTTCTGATTACGATAATCCGGAAGTACAACTAATCTTCCTAAGACCACTGATTCCTTATCAGATTCATAGAACCTGCAAGTAGCAACAGGATAACCGTCATCTAATAAGACAATGTATTTTGTTCCGTCGCAGTCATGTTCATCGAACTCATCTCTTAACGGAATATGATGCTGACGGTTCATGCCTTCAATACGCACCGAATATGCGCCTGCACGCTGCCATTCTTCTGTTGCCCTTAATACTTCCATGCGTGCCTCCCCCATATATATTCGCTGATAATTATACAGCATTTGGCAGAACTGATTTCGAACAAAATAAAACGCCTCACATCATCCGATGCAAGGCGTTGTGATTGATTAATCAGTAATCGATTACTCGTGATCGTAAGGATGGATCGTCTCGATTGTTCCGTCTTCTGCAATGTTGAGCTTTGTGAACTTAACGGATCTCTTGTGTGAGCAGCCGCCTGATCTCTTAGCATCGTGATAGAAGAGATACCATTCACCGTCAATCTGAACGATGGAGTGGTGTGTTGTCCAACCGATAACAGGCTCCATGATTCTTCCCTTGTATGTGAAAGGGCCTTCCGGTGAATCACCTACTGCATAGCAGAGGTAGTGTGTTGTGCCTGTTGAGTATGAGAATACGTACTTGCCGTTGAACTTGTGCATCCAGGGATCTTCGAAATATCTTCTGTCTTCATCGCCTGCCTTGATGGGCTCACCGTTCTCGTCGAGAATTGTGATCATCTTAGGAGCAACCTTGTAAGCTGTCATGTCAGGTGTGAACTCCGCAACCAAGGGTCCCAAAGCCTTCTCATCGCCCTCAGGACGATGCTCGCCGGGATTAAATGAACCGGACTGCCACATCTCGAGCTGGCCGCCCCAAAGACCGCCGTTATAGCACCAGATTCTGCCATCATCATCAAGGAGAACTGCAGGGTCGATGCTGTAGCTGCCCTGAATGTAGTTATCCTGAGGCTTAAAAGGTCCTACAGGTGAATCAGACTCAGCAACGCCGATTCTGAAAATGTCATCCTTGTCCTTTGCAGGGAAAACGAGGTAGTACTTTCCGTTTGTGTAGATTGCGTCCGGAGCCCAAAGCTGTCTGGAAACCCACGGAATGTCTGTCTCACTGATAGCTACGCCGTTATCAACGCAGTCACTGTCCAGCGAATCCATGGAAAGAATGTGATAATCCTTCATGACGTACTGCTCGCCGTCATCATCTTCAGGAATATCGAGATCCTCATCGTGTGAAGGGTAAATGTAGATCTTGCCGTTGAATACATGTGCAGAAGGGTCTGCTGTGTAGATGTTGGTTACAAGATCTTTGCGTTCGTTCTTTTTCATACTCACCTCGAATAGCACTTATTTTTCACAATTAGATTGATGATAACACACATATATGTTTTTTTCTGTAAATAAATATAATCGGTCCGGATCAAAATGGTCCGGACCGGTAAAAAATGCTGTGTAACAATGTTACATCCCTTTGTTTATGGGCATTCTCAGATATTGTAGTACCAGACATCTCCCTGGTCTAATTCTTCCTTTTTCACCTTGTGATCGTTCGTCTGCTGCTCCATTTCGAGGTTCTTCATGCTGACTCTGGAGTTAGCATCGATCGAACGGGTGATGAATGCGTTACCTCCGATTACCGTGTTCTCACCGATAACCGTTTCGCCGCCGAGGATGGAAGCGTTGGCATAAATGGTGACATTATCACAGATAGTAGGATGACGCTTTTTACCGGAGAGCTTCTGTCCGCCTCTGGTAGAGAGCGCACCGATAGTAACACCCTGGTAGATCTTTACGTTGTTTCCGATTATTGAAGTCTCACCGACAACGATACCTGTACCATGGTCAATGAAGAAATATTTTCCGATAGTAGCACCCGGGTGGATATCGATTCCCGTGTTGGAATGAGCGATCTCAGTCATGAGTCTCGGGAGGATCGGAACATTGAGCAGATAGAGCTCGTGAGCGATTCTGTATACCGTTATGGCATAGAGGCCCGGATAAGAGAGGATGATCTCATCGAAGTTACCTGCAGCAGGGTCGCCGTCAAGAGTAGATAAGAGATCTGTCTCAATATACTCTCTGATCTTTGGAATCCTTCCGAAGAACTCTTTGCAGATGCGGAAGCTCTCAGCATCACGCTCCTGATCATTAAGTTTATTCTCGGTCTGGGAATAGTCGAGCGCCCTGTAAATCTGCTTCTTGAGGTGATAGAAAACATCCTCAATAGTTACCGCAAAACTGTTTTTGGGATTATAGATCTTATATGAGAGATCACGGAAATAACCCGGATAAATGATTCTGAAGAAATGTTCAACGAGTTCTTTTACTTCTCCCTTATCAGGATTATTGAAGAGCTTGATCGCATCAATATTCTTACCGCCGTCAAAATCAGCGATAATCATATTAACGATATCATTGATCTCGTTATCATTAATGTTAGCGCTCATAGAGAATATCCTTTCGATTCAATCCTTATAACATAGTAGTATATCACGAAGAAAATATGGTTCAAATAAAAACCGAGCAAACCAATAGGTATGCCCGGTCTTTCCTTTATTTAATATGAACTAACTCTTATTACCATCCCAAATCCATCAGCCAGTTGTTCAGTTTGCGCTCGCGGTCCTTATCCGGCATGGATGTGTCATTCTGATACTCACCCTTGATGTTACCGTCAACAATAAAGAGAACGCGTGTGCATCTTGATGCGACCTTCGCATCGTGCGTTACCATCATAATGGTCGTACCCTCCTCATTGAGTTTAACGAGCTCATCCATAACTTCATTGGATGATGTGCGGTTCAGGGCGCCTGTCGGCTCATCAGCGAAAAGGATCTTCGGTGAGTTGATCATCGAACGGCAGATACATGCTCTCTGGAGCTGACCGCCTGACACTTCGTTGATGTCGTTATCAGCAACTTCAATGATACCGAGCTTTCTCATCAGTTCTTCACCCTTTTGGATCTTGTCTTCACGGCTCCCGCCCTTTTTACTCTCGAAAGCAGGAAGCAGAATGTTGTCAAGGATAGTAAGGTTCTTCATCATGAACATCTGCTGGAAGATAAATCCCATCTTATCGAGACGAGTCTCAGCGAGCTGTGTGCTGCTCATTTTCGCGAGGTCTTCGCCGTCAAAAAGGACTTTTCCGCTGGTGGCCTGATCCATTCCTGAGATTGAATAGAGCAGTGTTGATTTGCCAGAACCAGAAGGTCCCATAATAGCGACCATCTCACCTTCATCAACCTTAAGATTTATATTCTTCAATACATTATTTTGTCTCTTATCAACAACATATGTCTTGCAAAGATCTTTTGTTTCAATAACTGTAGCCATTTTAACTTCCTCCGATTATTCGATACTAGCCGTGTCGCGGCTTCTGATTTTTCTGGTATAAAGAGCCGTCAGGAATGCTGTAACAACTGTTACGATCAATATGGCTCCCGGATACATGACAAAGCTTCTAAAGATGTCATAGTTGTAATCAATGTCTGAAGCTCCCATCATGCCGAAGATAGGACTTATGCAAAGATCTGTCATAGGCATCGAGAGTCCGACCGCCAGAAGCATCGCGACGAAGGCTACGATAAAGAATCTATGTACATGCCACTTGATTACCGTGCTATCCTTAAATCCAACGGCCTTCGCAATGGCGATCTCACTCTTTTCGTCTGCAATAAATGATCTCTCCATCAGGATAGTTATCAGAATTACTACGATGAGTGTGATGAGCAAAAGGAGCTTTGCAACCGCATCCATGATGTCATAGACCTTCACACAGTCAACACAGAATTCAGTTGCGTTAAACACTTCATCATTTCCTGTCAGATCCTTGATCTTCTTAACTCTTTCATCAATTGTCTTCTGATCCGGATTATCCGTAAAATCGATCATGAACTGGGAAGGTGATGTCAGGTGCGAGAAATCTGTTGGTGCGTCCTCGTGCAGAAGAATTACCTTTCCGAGTTGGTTCATTGATTGAAAACATCCGGTAATCAGGAGTTCTTCTTTTTTATCACCATAGTCGATCCTGATCGTGTCTCCTATCTTTGCTCCGGTCAATTCTGTAAACTGTTTTGTTATTGCAACTTCCCTCTCATTTGAAGGAGCAACACCTTCAGCCATCTTAAATTCGGAAACATTACTTCTCCAATCCTGCTCGAAAGAATAAGAATATGTATTGCCTTCATATTCGACCTGATAGGTATAGATCATTCGGATGCGGGCTGTACAGGGCATTCCTTCCTTTGTGAATTCATCTGCAAGTTCATCCAAGTATTCATCCAGTTCAGCCTCACCGTCCGCATGCATGAACGAAGTTGCCTTTTTGTTATCTGTAATGTACACATCAGATGGAGGCCCAAAAAGGTATACGAGCTTGTCACTGTTCATAGTGTTTGCAGTATTTACGATCATGAGCACAAGAAGCGTGCAAAGGGAGAATGTTACGATTATCGTGACAAACCTTTTCGGGCTCGAGAAGATATCATTAATTGCAAGATACCATGAGGGTCTCATAATATTCTTCGCAATTCTTATTCCGCCCTTTTTCTTAAACCTCTCGCCTGTCTGACCTGATCTGACTGCATCGATAGGTGTAAGGCACCTGATCTTTGATGTGCTTAAGTAAGCAAAAAGAATTACCATCAGCGTTACACAGACTGAACCCAAAATGTTCCACGCATATCCCCAACTCGATCCGAGGATCATATCCTGAGTCATGGAATCCAGCAGAAGCTTACCAAATGGAATGCTCAGGAAGAAACCGATAGCTGAACCTATAATTGCTATCACTGCATACTTCGTAAAATAAATCGTTCTGATCTTTTTATCTTTTATTCCGATTGCCTTCATTACGCCAATCTCTCTGAAGTCCTCGCCGATAGAGAAGTTGATAGTAAATCTCAACACGAGGAATGAAACGATCATCAGACAGATACTTAAAATTACAACGATAAAGGCTACAATGAGATTCATTACATAAGCCATCTTGATCATCGATACAGGCTTTGAATATGCGACATTCTCCAGATCAGAGAGTGCTGAACCGACTGCAGCGGTATCATCCGTCTTGATATAAAACAATTCGCCGCCATAGTATGTGAAAGCAAATTCGTCATCGAGGAATTTCTGCAATGAAGCATCATTAACAAGGAACCTGGGATTACCGAAAAACGAAGAACCTAAAAAGGCGTCCTTCAGACTTCCTGCAACAGTCAGTGTCACTTTTACATCGCCCAATTCAAACGTTAGCTTATCACCAACACTAAGATTGTTTTCTCTAAATGCACTGCTGGAAACATATACCTCTCCGGGTGCAACAGAAGTTATTGCGTTATCATCCTTATCAAAGAAAGTCATTCCGGCACGTTCAGGTGAGAGCAGCATTCCCACATTTTCAATATTGATCTGTTTGCCGCTTTCTTTGAAGACATCGCCTTTCGACATGTAGATTACTGTGTCAAACGAGTAGCTCTCGACTTCAGGAACCGCTTTTATTTTACCTTCAAAACTTCCGATTGCATTCTCACCTAATGCGATCAGCTGATAGTCTCCGATTCCGGCCTTCTCGAACATATAATCCGTACCATTCATAACCGATACAAAATTATAGATACCGCTCGCGAAGAACACGCTCGCGATGATTACGAAGAGGAACAAAATAATGTTCATCGTTTTGTTTCTCTTCAGATCCTTTTTCAAAATCCTTCCAAACATTTCTTAATCTATCCCTTCTTCCGGTTTATGCCGAAATGATACCAATCAAATTATTAAACAATCATTAAAAACCGGAAAGGCCCTGATTTATTGCGTTTGCAGGTTCGAGATTTGTCAAGTGTGATTGAATTATTAAGCCATCTTAACAACAGCAACAACCTTGAAGCCGCCTTCTGATGCTTCTGCGTAGACGTCACCATCCATCTTCTGCATAAGGTGCTTACAGATATATAGGCCAAGGCCGGAACCCGGAATACCCTCGGTATTCTTGCCACGGTAAAACGAATCAAAAAGATTCTGCATATCGGTCTCATCAGGAGCTGTTCCGGTATTCGTAACGCAGATAAGCTTATAGTCTTCCTCTTCTTCGAAAGTAATATTAACGGACTTACCATCACCATACTTGATGGCATTTTCCATAATGTTCTGAATCACTTCCACGAGCCTGTCAGGATCCGCTTTTATGAGACAATTCGAATGTTCTCCGACAGTAAATGAAGTATGTAAAACCGAGAGCGTATCTTTATAGTAGATTTCGATTTTCTTTATAACTTCATCAAGGTAAACTTCACCGACATTAACATTAAGATCGATGAAATCTTCACGCGATATCTTTGAAATCTCACTTGCATATCTTTTTATCTCATTTGTATTTTTCAGGATACCTTCGAAAGCTTCCTTTTTCTTCTCTTCGCTGTCATATATGCCATCTTTTAAAGCCTTCGTATATAACTCGATAGCAGAAAGAGGTGTCTTGATATCGTGCGAGAGCGAGAGAACCAGCGTTTTCTTTTCTTTCTGGTATTCGAGTTCTTTTCGTTTTGAATCTTCCAGATTCTCTCTGAGCATGTCCATGCCCCATAAGAACTTGCCGAAGAACCTGCTCTTCTCTTCAGTTACGGGCTTTGTAAGATTACCCTTTGCGAGTTCTACAGTCATGTCTGTCATGCTGCTGAAAGGCTTTAAGACCTTGCGCTCAACATAGATCAAGACTGCAACCGTAAAAATGAACATGATTGCCAAAACACAGTTAATAGCGATTACGGTCTTATAATTAAAAACATTTTTGTATCCGATGCGATATAAAACGCCGTCACTCTCAGCCACTATGTATTCGTAGTTAACCTCTGTGCTGTCATACGGCTCCAACTTAATTATCGTTTCATAGTCATCAGGATTAATAGCCGAAACAGGCTCATTCTCCAGTCTTCTTGCTATCTGCTTAGCTTCGACCATGCAAAGGGTATCATCATTTTTAAGGCTCTTAAAAACGAGGATATTGCTTAAAACGATAAGCAGTATCTCAACGATGACTATTCCTATAATGGCCTTTCTGAACTTATTCAAATCTGTATCCTACTCCCCAAACTGTCAGGATATGTTCAGGATTTTTAGGATCCTTTTCTATCTTTTCTCTTAACCACTTGATATGAACTGTCAGAGTCTGCATCTCCGACTCTGAATCGCTCCCCCAGATAGCATTGAAAATAAATGCTTTTTTGAGCGTAACACCCTTGTTGTCTATCAAAAGCTTTAACAGATCGAACTCTTTCGTGGTGACCTCAACCTTTTTGTCATTAACAATAAGAGTCTTTGTTACGCAGTTAAGCTTGAGACTGCCTTCCACGATCTCATCAATCGAATACTTGCGTTTAAATATGCCCTTGATCTTTGCGAGGAGGATGTCAATGTCATATGGCTTCTCGATATAATCGTCGGCACCTAAATCCAGACATTTGAGTTTGCTCTCCTTATCAGTTTTCGCGCTGGCAATAAGAATATGTGCATTGGAATCTTCCCTGATCTTTGAGCAGACAGTGAAGCCGTCGACCTCGCCTGGGAGCATAATGTCCAATACCATGAGCTTAGCGCCATACTTCTCGTACAACTCCAATGCCTTCTTGCCGGTGTCAGCAAGTGATACGGTATAGTTCTCCTTGCGGAGGAAATCACATAACAGATTTCCTATCTCAACGTTATCTTCAACTACGATAATGTCCGGCATCTGCTCCATTCCTTTGGTCTTAATTTTCAAGTACGATATAATTAGACATTATAGTATAAAAGTGTTGGATTGGCACAGATTATGGCTGCTCTACCAACAGTTGGGATTTTTGAAATATAAGGGATTTGGTGATTTTTATGGGGAATTATGAATTTGGTACAGCAAGCACATCCTCAATGCTGTTCATACTGTTAACAGCAGTTTTAGGAATCGCTCTGCCTCTAACCGCAGCGATTATCTGGTGCAAGAAAAAGCACGAACCTTTTACTACGGTTCTGATCGGTGCAGCGACATTTCTGCTGTTTGCGATCGTTATAGAAAAGCCTCTTCAGGCAATTGTTATATCGTTCGACAATCCGGTCAGCCAATTTGTAAATGCCAGACCGGTTCTCTGGGGCATTATCGTAGGACTATTCCCCGGTGTATTCGAAGAGACGGGAAGATTTGTTGCGTTCAAGACTGTATTGCGCAAAAGGACACAGCGTGAAACCGGCCTCTCACATGGCATCGGTCACGGCGGCTTTGAAGCCATGTTCATTCTCGGCATTACATACATTGAGTATTTCGCATTTGCTTTATTGCTGAACCAGGGTTTATTCGTGGAACTGTTAATCGAACCAGTCAAGGACTCGCTCTCGTCTGATGCTATTGCACAGATAACAGGCATAGTTGAACAGATCACAACATTCACGGCAGCCACTATGGGCCTTGCATTAGTGGACAGACTGCTCGCTGTGGCCTACCATATCGGTGCATCCATCATGGTCTTCTATGCAGTTAAGGATAAGAAAAAGTGGTGGCTCTATCCTCTCTCGATCATTATCCATACGGTGATTGACGGATTCCTGGGAATACAGCTCGCCGGTGTTTTTGAGTTGTCGAATGTTGCAAATGAGATCATATTCGGAGTAGAAGCATTCGCAGTATTCTTCGCTGCATTCTTCCTGCTGTATAAGAAAGACAAATCAAAGGAAGTTGCAAACTAACTATATTAAGTCGTGTATTTTGTATCAGTCCGGAATCCGTATATGAGATAATTAACAGTATCAACATTTGCATATGCGAAAGGATTGTAACTCTATGTTCGACTTTAAGTACTTTACACCCACAAAAGTAGTTTTTGGCAAGAATACAGAATCTCAGGTTGCTGACCTCATTAAGGAGTTCGGCGGAACCAAGATACTTATCCATTACGGCGGCGGCAGCGTTGTCCGTTCCGGTCTGTTAAAGAGAGTTACTGATACTTTGGATGCTGCGGGCATCAACTATATAACATTAGGCGGCGCAGTTCCGAATCCGCATCTGGGTCTCGTATACGAAGGCATTGAGCTCTGCAAAAAGGAAGGCGTTGACTTCCTCCTCGCAGTTGGCGGCGGCAGTGCGATCGACTCTGCAAAAGCAATCGGTTATGGCGTAGCTAACGAAGGTGACGTATGGGATTTCTACGACTATAAGCGTCAGGCAAAAGGATGTCTCCCGTTAGGCGTAATCCTCACAATGGCAGCAACAGGAAGTGAGATGAGTGACTCTTCTGTTATCACAAAGGAAGAAGGCCTCATTAAGCGCGGTTACAGCAGCGATTATTCACGTGCTAAATTCGCGATCATGAACCCTGAGCTCACAATGACTCTGCCTGACTATCAGACAGCATGCGGATGCACGGATATCATGATGCACACAATGGAAAGATATTTCACACAAGGCGGCAATATGGATCTCACTGATGCTCTCGCAGAAGGACTCCTGCGCACAGTTAAGGATAATGCGATCATCCTCCGCGATGATCCTAAGAACTACGATGCACGTGCGGAAGTTATGTGGGCTGGAAGCCTCGCACACAATGGTCTTACAGGCTGCGGAAACGATGGCGGTGACTGGATGACTCATAAGCTTGAGCACGAGTTAGGCGGCCTCTACGATGTAGCTCACGGCGCAGGTCTCGCAGCTATCTGGGGAAGCTGGGCGAGATACGTATACAAGGAATGTCTCCCCCGCTTCAAGAAGTTTGCTCTTAACGTTATGGGCATTGCAAATGAAGGTACAGATGAGGAGATCGCTCTTAAGGGTATCGAAGCAATGGAAGATTTCTACCGTGCAATCAAGATGCCTACAAACCTTCGTGAATTGGGCGTAACCGTTGCTGACGGTGACCTCGAACTCATGGCTCACAAGTGTGCTGTCGGTGTAGGCGGCGAGATGGGTTCTGCTAAGGTTCTTAACGAAGAGGATATGCTGAACATCTTTAAGATGAGCATGTAATTTACGTCAAATAACACCCGGAAAACAGTAGTTATCAGCTATTGTTTTCCGGGTTATTTTTTTACCTTTTAATTACTTACAAAGAGAATATCAATCCTGCCAAAGGTGACATTACTATCATGAGCACCGAGAAGCAGAATGAGTTAACAGAAATCAATGTTGCTCTCTGTTCAGGCGGCACCATACGGTTCAACGCAATATCAGATTTGATCTGAATCAGGTCATCGGCAAAAGCAGTAAGGAATCCTCCCAGAGTCATCAGATACCACACACCAGTAAACTCGCTTACCAATCCTATGAGAGCGAGCGACAGGCAGAAAACAAACAGTTTTCCGAGTGTTGTTTTCTTCACCTTTCGAGCTGCGAGAGCACCGACGATTCCGCCCATCGACATAATGAACAGCAACGGTCCCAGAGACCAGTCAGGTATTCCTGTCATAGGGAGCTTCGCCTGAAGGAAGAATAAGAGCAGAACATCGATTCCTCCGACCAGCGCATTTCTGAAGATGAGTCCGGCAACTTTCCTGTTTCCTTTGAGAAAGCAAAAACTGCCTGAGATGACATCCTTTATTCTCTTAGACAGGGAATCTCCTGTCTTCTTCTCAATGACTTTATTCTCGCGCAGGAACAAAAGGAAGACCATGTTAACGGCAGAAATCGCAAATGATAGGATCTGCGCATTCCTGTTTCCCATAATTACCGCAACACCTGCAAGGAGCGTAGCAATTCCGTTCGAGATACGGTAGATCGCCGTCTGGTTAGAGATGTATTTGTCGTACTTTTTCTCCTGCCCTTCTTCCAACAGCGAATCGTATGCCAGCGCACTGTCACTTCCTGATATGAAGTTATAAGACAGAGCAGAAAAACCTACAGATACACATACGGCTGCAAAGCCCGGAATAAAGCCTCTGACGACGGCCGAGAGCATGGACATGACACAGCTCACAATAAGACTCTTCTTGCGTCCCATGACATCAGCAAACATACCGGAAGGAATCTCGGCACATAAACTTACAGCGTGGAATACGGTCTCTGCCAACCCGACCTGGATAAGTGAATAACCGTCAGACACCAACAGCAACACCCATGCCGCTCCGGCGATTGAGATGTTGAACATGAAATTTGAAATGTATAGCAGACCGAGCTGCTTCTTGATATTTAATTTAGACATAAAAAACTCCTCAAAATCTATTCGAAATCAAGGAGAAGAATCTGTTTTATAAGTTGAATTATAAGGTGTTATTTCCTACAAACAGGCAGACTTCTCCCATAGGACACCTTGATGGAACCAAACATAAGCTGAATGTTAGGTGTAATCCAATGCATATAAGAAGCGCCTTTCGTTAGTTTAGTTAATGTGAAATATAACACACCGGCTGCGATATGACAACTTCATTCATGGGAATTATGATCATGTATGAAGGTTCTCTCATATTATGTCTCCTTTAATTACCAGCTCTTCTCTTCATGTGATGCGAGCCTGCTACCCTCGTAACAAAACTTCATTGTAAAGAAACCTGATTCCCTGTTCTCACCAAACAGATAATCAAACATTATCTTATCGCCTTCCCAGATCGGAAGATCATTTATCTCCGTTAACGGAACCCAGCACAATTCACCTTCATCGCAAGCATTTTCAGGCAGCTCGAAAGCATCATCAACGCTTGCAGAGAATACGTGCATATATTCAGTCGGATATTCAGATGAAATGAAAGTGATAAGGCCTCTGTAGCGGAAGTTATCCAATTCGGAAACAGATATTCCTGACTCTTCAGACAGCTCCCTGATCACGCACTCTTCAGCAGTCTCATTTGATTCGAAATGACCGCCGATACCAAGATACTTATCGAGGTTCATATCACCTTTTCTGGTCTTGCGGATAAAGAGGCAGTCAGTGCCTTTTGTTATGTAGATCAATGTTGTGAGATTTTCTATACGCATGCCAAAAGTATAAAGATATTTGGCATTTACTGCAAACAGGATAACGATTAATTAAGAAGCGTCTGATACGAGATTACCGGCAGTCTCGCCGAGTTCGAATTCACCGTTGGCAAGAGCAATATTGAAATTAACTCTGTGAATCAGATAAGAAGAAATGTCGATTCTCAACATCTCTGCAATCGCACACCACTTGTCAGCAAGTGTAACCAAAACTGTCTCGCGGAATGAAGGAAGGCGAAGCGTCAGAGGGAACATGTGCTTTGCGATAATGTCTCTCTCGATCTCGTTAAGTTCGAAATCCCTCTCAGCGTTCTTAAGAGCGGTGCGGGGATGTGAGAAACCGTGAAGGCCTTCAGCCTTACCCTTGATGTGCCAGTCGTAAAGAAAATAATCGTGAAGGAGTGCACCTCTAACCAGGCTGTCCTTATCGAATTCGATCTTGAGTGTTTTTTCAAAGAAATATGCGTAGAGAAGGCTGAACTTCGCAACTGCCAGACAGTGATCGAATACAGTAGTGTTTCCGTGCTGGATAAACTTCTTCATTTCCTGCGCTTCGGGGCTGATAATTATATTCTTACCGCGAGTGAATAAATCCTTCGCAAGTCTGTATTCTGTGATTTTCTTTGTTTCGTTAACTGACAACCTGAGACCTCTTGCGCTTTGATATTATCAAAGCATGCCTTTCCACGTCGGATAGGATAACACAAAAGCCGGTTTTTGTATCCACCAAAAAGGCCATTTTTGCACGAAAAAATGAGGCAATATAGAGTGCCGTTAAATATGCATTTATTCAATCAAACAGAATTGTTAAATAGAGCCCTCAAATCACTTAAAATAGCTCTTTTTGATCTTCAGATTCCACCAGATCTTCCATGTGTCGGTGAACATTTTCCAGACATCTTTGAACTTGATTCTTCCAAAAGATTCGCCTCTGGTGAAATTGAGTTCTACAGGCATCTCAATGAGAGATGATTTCTTCTTCGAAGCAAGAGCGAGAAGCTCGATATCAAAAGCATATCCGTCTATCCTTCTGAGAGGAACGATCTCTCTTATGAGTTCACCCTTATAAAGCTTAAGGCCTGTCTGGGTATCGTGACACTTAAGACCGAATAAGACCTTGAGCATGATGTAATAACAAAAGGAAAATAACTTTCGAGCTGCAGGATATTCGAGTTTGGATTCTTTATGCATCTTAGAACCGATGACGATATCACAACCTGTGTCATTCATCTTCTTGTAGTAGCCGGCAATAAGGTCAGGAGACAGATCGAGGTCGGCATCGATAAAGCCAACGATGTCACCCCTGCTGTTTACCGCACCCCATGAGACTGCTCCGCCCTTACCGCGGTTAGCATCGTAGCCAAAGTCTTTTATGTTAGGATTATCGGATGCAGCGCGTGCTACTTCAGCTCCTGTGTTATCTTTGCTGCCATCGTTAACGGCAATAATCTCGTAATCTGAACAGAACGCCTGAAGCGCCTTATCAATGACCATGAGGTTATCGTAGATGTGTTCACCTTCGTTATAGGCAGGAACAACGATGCTGAGCATAAATATCCTTCGTAAATTAAAATCCGCGATATTTTAGCACATCAGAAGCGTCCGCCGCCACCGCCGGAGAAACCACCGCCTCCGCCGCCACCGGAGAAGCCGCCTCCACCGCCACCGCCGGAGAAACCGCCTCCACCGCTGTCGGAAGACATGTGGACAACTTTTCTGCTCTTATACTTATCGAACTTCTCAACAATGTTGGCACCTGCACCGGAATATACGGAAATAGCGGGAACCTTGTCGAGCTTTCTCGCAGGAGAAGCCAGACCGGTGATGATAAGAGCAAAAACGATAGGAACGAGCAATGTAAAGAAAATGATCGGACCATAATTTGTATAAGAGAAATGCTCAAGGTCCTGGGTAATTCCGTTAACGGCAAAACCATACTCGCCGTTGCCCAATTCTGTCATGTAGTTTCTGAACAACTGATAGCAGTCGTCATCATCTACGGCAAAGTGAGCAGAACCGTATGTATAGAGCCAGAAGAATCTCTGACCCGGAGCATCCAGAGTAACATCGATCAGGATGCATACGCCGGAGTTATTCTGGAGCGGAACGGTCTTGACGTGATCCATGTAATAATCTTCGGCAAATTTCTTCTCATCATCGTCAGAGTTGGAATAACCGCTACCTTTGTCTCTGGTTGTTACGATAACAACATTGATGTCCTTATCCTTGGAAAGTTTCTTTGCCGCATCTGTGATGTCATCGAGCTCCTCAGCCGTAAAGAGATCAGCATCATCACTGACCTTAACGCTCTTTGCGGGCGAGAGGTTCATGAAGACATAGAAAACGATGCTCGCAATGATTATACAGATAAGTGCAATACCTACACCGATCGAAGCACCATTAAGCTCGCTGAATACAGAGAGCTTCGCCTTATTCTGGCTGTCGTTATTCTCAATTAAAGTATTATCAAATTCAGCGCTCATCCCCAGAACCCCCTCATGATAATTCCTAAGAGGAATCTTGTAATAACAGCCAGGATTCCCAGGAGAATAAAGAAGAACATCATCTTCTTAACAGGGCTGACCGGAACTGTTCCGGCAACTTCACCTGTCTGGCCGTTCATTGCGAAATAATAGAACTTATTACGGTACTTATATGACATGAACCATACAGGGAGCAAAGCATAGTTTGCTTCCATCTTATCGATCTTACTCAGGTTCTTCTTGATCCTGAACTTGTCATATGTGCTCCTCAGCGAACCCTTAAGAGCCTTGTCAATGCCGTCCATACCACGCTTCGTGGCACGTTCAGCAAGGTCTTGAGGTGACTGGTCGTATCTGTCAGCGTAGAAGCCCGGGAGATATCTGTAATCGTAAGGAATAAGAGCATCAAACTCGAAAGGTTCGATGGCTTCCATTAGCGCATCGTCGACTCTGGTCTCACCATCCAGAGGAACATTTCTCCACTCGAGTTTGCCATGTCGGGTAAAATCGAATGTCTCGGTGATCTGATCGTTACCGCTGTAACTGATCTTATCGCCAGTTCCTTCTGCATCGACTGTCGCATCAATATTAAAGAGCCAGAACGGTACATACAGGCCCGTCATCTTGGCTACGTTTTTCTTTGAAACGAATCCGAACGGTGTCCACTTACCCTTGCCTGCCCACTTTATAAAAGCTTCCTCGGCAGACTGTCTGGAATATTTGAACGGAATCATGTACTGGGGCTGGAACTTCTCTGTAAGTCTCTTTCCTACCAATGCAGGTGAACCGCAGAATGTGCAGAAAGTAGCTGAAGTATGTGAATCGGTAATAAGCTTTGCTCCACAAGCATTACAAACAAACTCTGTCTGCTCGGGCATGCCGTTATCTGCCTGTGCCTGTTCCTCTCCCTGTTCTTCGCCAGGCATCGGAACGGGTTCTGCCAAAGGAGTTGTCTGGGCAGAATAACCGGTGTTTCCACCTTCTAATTCTCCGACCTTTACATCCAGCTGTGACGGATCAAAAGATGCTCCGCAACTCTGGCATTCGAGTTTTTGTGTATCAGCATTAAGTGTGAGATTGGACCCGCAATTCGGGCATTTAAGTGTATCAGCCATACCTATCCCTCCCAAGTAAAAAGGATACCATAAAAGTCAGTGTATTCCAACTGAAAAGGGTATGTTAACGGGCCTTCTTTCCCGCGTCTGTTTCAAGAAGAGCCTTAAGTGTTTTCTCGTGGCTTCTTGTAGAACGGGGATAGAAAATCTCCTTGTATTCAATGCCTTTACGATTGCAGATAGCAGAGACAAAAAACTCTGCGAGATTGGGATTTTTAAGAAGGACAGGACCTATGAGACTTATTCCCAGAAGATTGTGTACACGGGCAGCATCCTTTGTAATCGGAACGTTTCCGATCACCTTGATGGCATCACAGCACATGTCCTCAGTGCTGTCAGGAATACCCGCGCGGTTAACAAATCCGACAAAGCGGTCCTTCGTGGCAACTTCTTCGAGAACAACATCTCCTGTGTAACGCTTTTCGAGCTGTTCCTTAAATGAATAGTTGAAGATGCCGAGGCCTTCTAAGAAAGTGCCGTCAGCAGTAGTAATACCCTTGCCGAGCAGATCGTAACTGTTGCCCGTAAAGAGCATCGGAACACCGTTTACTACGGCTCTTAAAAGTGATCCCTTGAATCTAGACAAATGAGCAAGAGCCAGGTTTCTGTTCGACTCATACCCTGAACCCATGTATACAAAATCAGCATCAAAATCGATATCGTCATCGTATACCGTGCTGTTCTCGATCACGACATTGAATCCCTGGTCTTCGAGCCTGCGCTGCATTATACGGACGTTACCGTTATCGCCATAAAGATTCATGAAATCAGCATACAAATAAAGGATCTTTACTGTCATGTAAGTTCCCTCCTTGTAACGATCGAGAGAATCTTTTCTTTATCAGAGAAACATGTAATTACATAGAGATATGAATCAAGATTATTGCAGTTATCTGCTGCCTCCTGAACAGTCTCATAAACCTGGACCTTATCCTGGTCGATTCCTGCCAGATCAAATCTTACAGCAAGGTCATCGCAATACTGGCCGACCAGGAAGATCTTATCGATCTCAGTTTCCTTGAGCTTCTCGAAATTAATATCCCAGAGCCAGCTGGAATCAGAAGTGTAATACTTACGGCTGATCGCATCGACGATGATCATTACACTCTTTTTCCTGCTGTCACCTACAACAACATCGATCGAACGGTCATAAGAAACTGAATTTTCATGCTTTGACAAAAGGAGTCTTCCCTGTGTCTTGCCCAATGTAAAGTCAGAGATACGGCCTGACTTAAGGACGTATCCGCTGAGAGAAGAAGCAACCTTTTCAGGTTCAATTCCAATGGCTGTTGCAGCAGTAAATGCAGCCAGGATATTGTAGCAGTGGTAGATTCCCGTAAAGAAAACGGAAATCTCGTACTTATCATCGATAGTGATCGAAGCTTTACCGTTCTCATCTTTTGTCTCGGTAAGAGCATGATCGATCTTAGGTCTTGAGAAACCACAATGGAGACATTTGAACTTACCGATGTGGTTATAGTGGTAATACTCATATTTCATGGGCTTCTTACAAATGGGGCAATATTTGCCGTCATCGTAAACGCCTTCATTCCTGAGCTTATCTCCGGGAAGGATTCTGGCGCCGAAATAAATAGTGCCTTCCCTGTCCTTACCAAAGCTTGCAACCAGCGGATCGTCGGCATTGAGGATCAGCGTCATATCATCGTAGATAGCCTGACCAATGATGCTCTTGATCCATTCAGGATGGCCGTTTCTGGTCATCTGATCTCTATAAAGGTTATTAATTACCAGATATTTGGGATGAAAATACTTAAATGTATGTCTGGCATAACGTTCATCAGCTTCGAGCAGAACGATATCACTTAACACCTTACCCTTCATGTTGGAAGCGCCTAAAAGGAAAGTAACCACGCCTTCGATCTGGTTGGAACCTTCTTTGTTATAAGCAACCTTATATCCGTTGTTCTGGAGCACGTGGGCGATCATTTCAACAGAAGATGTCTTACCGTTTGAACCTGTAACAGCAATTGAGAGTTCCGGGAGCTCCAAATGAGCCAGAATGTCCGGACAGATCTTCAATGCGTATTTGCCGGGCAGACTCGAACCGCGCCCGAAAAGCTTTGCCAAGCCTCTGACCGCCTTGCAAACTACTAATGCTGTAAATGCTCGTATCTTCATAACCCCGTAATTATAGCAAATTTGAATTCAGGTTTCTTTATTTGTCACAAACCTGTAAATTCCCGTTCTGAAAGTTATCAGGCAGTTTGGAAAGAAAATGCACAAGAAAAGGTTTACATTTTCGGATTGTGGTATATAATTGCCACATGACTAATTTTGCATTTACATGGCGTGACTTTTCATTTTTTGCCTTTACGAATAGGGGTAATTAGTTCACTGCATGTAAATAAATAGCTTGATTTACGTTGATTATAGGGCCCCGCAGTGAACAAGACTGTGGGGCTTAATTTATGTCAAAAGGAGAAAAGAACAATGACACAGAAACAGGCAGGAAAACGAATCGAAGAGATCGACGAGAAGATCAAGGAGCTCTTCGCAGAACGCTTGGAGGCAAGCAAAACAGCAAACGAGACCTTGAGCAAATCAGAAATCGCCCTGAAGAGCAGACGTTATGAACGAAGCTACTTGGCAGGACTTGAGAGCTCAAACCAGCTCATAGACAATTACGAGCGTGTTCTTTTCTCCACAATGTTTAATCTGAGCCACTCATACAGAAACACCGAATACGGTACCAGAACCGAACTCGCTGACCAGATCAAGAAAGCCCTCGAGACAACACCCAACGAACTGCCCAAGGCACCCATGGTTGCCTGCCAGGGAATTGAAGGCGCTTATTCACAGATCGCAACAGACAAGATCTTCCGTCACGCCAACATCATGTATTTCAGAACTTTCGATGGTGTATTCCAGGCAGTTGAATCAGGCCTCTGCAAATTCGGCATCCTCCCTATCGAGAACAGTTCATTCGGTTCAGTTACACAGGTTTATGACCTCATGGTCGGCCACAACTTCCACATCGTAAAAGACTACAAACTCCAGATCAGCCACAAGCTCCTGGCTAACCACGGCACCAGATTCGACGATATCCGTGAGGTTTATTCACATAACCAGGCAATCGGCCAGTGCAGCAAATTCCTTAAGGAACACCCCGATATCAAGGTAAACATCGTTGAGAATACTGCTATCGCAGCAAAGAGCGTTGCAGATTCAGGCCGTAAAGACGTAGCTGCTATATCTTCCTCCGACTGCCAACAGCTCTACGGATTGGAAGCTGTACGTGATGATATCCAGAACACAGACAATAACTACACAAGATTCATCTGCATCACCAAAGAGCTCATGATCTTCCCCGGCGCATCGAAGACATCAGTCATGCTCGCATTGGGCCACACACCGGGCGCTCTCGCAGACACACTCGCGAAGTTCTCTTCTTTGGGATTGAACCTCACTAAGATCGAGTCACGTCCTGTTCCGGGTAAGGATTTTGAATTCATGTTCTATCTTGATTTCGAAGCATCTGTATACTCCGATGAAGTAATTGCGTTGTTGTGCGAATTAGATGCAGAGCCGACTGAGTTCGCATATCTTGGAACTTATATCTGATAGATACTAAAACCGTGTTATTTATGGCCGCCTTGCTTGAGGCGGCCTTTTTCGTGGCCATTTAAACAACCCGATTCATTTTAGTGCCATTAAGACATTGACAAACAACCATCTCGCGACTAAAATTGAGAACGATTTTCAATTTCGCGAAATCAGAACGGAGATCAACAGGTGGAATCAGGTTCAAACTCCACATTAATAAAGACTTTGGCAGCGGTCACTGCGACAGCAATGCTAACGGTCATAATGCTAGCCGGTATATTCATCATCATTGAGTCCGGCCACGAATGTGAAGGAGAACACTGCCCTGTCTGCGAATGCATTGAGAACTGCCATTCGTTACTTAACCAGATCGGTTCGGCAGCTGCCACAGGAATAACATCCGTTACAACATACGCATTGTTAATCACAATCTGCATCTGCTCTGTCAGAGTAATGCTCAAAGAGACACCTGTCTCAACCAAAGTAAGGCTTAATGATTGATAACCGCCATCAGATAAGAGCGGTTACATATAATAAGGAACCGCTTACGTAAGTAATGCATTTAATGGAGGTTCTATCGTGAAAAAGTTTTTATCAGTAATTGCAGCTGCAGCAATTGCAGTAAGCAGCTTGTGCGGATGCAGCGCAGCAAATGCCGGCAAGCAGAATGACAAGATTCAAATCGTTACAACAATCTTCCCTGAATACGACTGGGTTATGAATATACTGGGTGATAACCCGGCTAATGCAGAAGTTACCATGCTCCTTGATAACGGAACAGATCTGCACAGTTTCCAGCCTACCACCAGCGACATCATGAAGATTTCTTCATGCGATCTCTTCATCTATGTCGGCGGTGAATCAGATGAATGGGTTGAAGATGTTCTCAAGGAAGCAGTCAACAAAGACATGGTCGCTATCAATCTTCTCGAAGTATTAGGCGACAAAGTTGTTGAAGAAGAATTAGTTGAAGGAATGCAGGGCGAAGAAGAGGAAGAAGAAGCCGGAGAAGGCGAAGAAGAGATCGAGTACGATGAGCACGTATGGCTCTCACTCAAGAATGCGGAAGTCCTCGTTCAGAGCATTTCCGATTCAATCCAGAAGATCGACCCTGCCAATGCGGAAGCATACAAAGCAAATACAAAGGCTTACTTAGATAAACTCGACCAGCTCGATCAGAGTTATCAGGAAGTCATAAGCAATGCTGCGATCAAGACTGTTTTGTTCGGAGACCGTTTCCCTTTCCGTTATCTTGTTGACGATTACGGACTCGAATACTATGCAGCATTCGTAGGATGCTCTGCTGAATCAGAAGCAAGTTTTGAGACTATCACTTTCCTTTCCAAAAAGGTTGATGAGCTCTCACTCCCTGTCGTTCTCACCATAGAAGGAAATGATAAGAGAATCGCAGAGACAGTTATCGCAAATACAGCCACTAAGGACCAGACAGTTCTTAGCATGGATTCAATGCAGTCCACTACTTCAAAAGATGTCGCAAACGGCGTCACTTATATTTCAGTAATGGGCAGCAATCTCGAAGTTCTCAAGAAGGCTTTGGGTTATTAATTAATCAGACCACAACAACCTCTCCCCCGGTATCTGCAGGAGCCCTCTTCTGCAGGTGCCGGGCCATTTGATATAAGGATTATTCTATGCGAAAACAATTATCCCTGTTATTGTGTTTACTTATAACCGCATCATTTTCAGGATGCTCACGTGATACTTCCACTACGCGCGATATTGCCAACCAGACGACCGGTGTGGCAGATGTAATTGCTTCAATGGCATCAGAAGGCGAGACAACTTATCCGGAGATAACCACTGAAACCGAAGAGAGCAGTTCAGCAGTATTTACTCATTCTTTTAACGGAGCAGACATCGACCTAACTGTCTTAAATGCAAACATGGTTTATTCGCAGGTCTTCTGCATGGTAATGGAACCCGATGAATACGTTGGCATGATCGTCAGGATGGAAGGCCAGTTCGTTTTCTATCACGATGAGGAAAAGGACAAGAATTATTACGCATGCATAATCAAGGATGCAACAGCATGCTGTGCGCAGGGTCTGGAATTTGAACCGACAGAAGATTTCACTTATCCGGATGACTTCCCTGCCGACGGAGAAACAGTTCGTGTAATCGGTGTTTTCGATGCGTATGAAGAAGAAGGCAACAAATACCTCACGTTAAGAAACGCAGTATTAGAACCTGTACCTGAAGTTTAAATTTTTCTCGCGAGTTCCAGATCCATTGTGTCGCTGATCGTTATTGTACCGCCATGTCTGTTGATGGCATCTTCGATCTTTGAGAAGAACACTTTTCTGATCGATTCTTCGATCGCGATATGATCGGAATAAGTGCCGAGGAGCTGTGTATATTCGTTCGCGGTAAATACTCTCTCCCGATAGAAGAGATTGTACTGAATATCAGTGAATCCATACTTCTCAGGGATCAAGGAAATTGTCTTGGCATCTTCTTCTGAGAACCACTTTTTTGTACCGGACTTAATATTATTCTGAGCATTATAATACTCGTCATATAACACCTGAATCTCACTGCCTAATTCAGGATCGTTCTGACAGTTTCTGGGACGGTTAGCAAATCGCGCGAAAGCACCACCCGGTCTTAACATATCGAACACCTTTTTATATCCAATCTCTTCAGGCACCCAGTGAAATGCGGTTGCAGAAAAAACAAGGTCGAAAGATTCCGAAGGGAAATCGATTTCTTCGAACTTGCCTGTCTTTACAGAGAACTTCGGATAGTCCTTAAACTTATCCAAAAGAAGCTTAGAAAAATTCTCGCCATATTCAGCAGCAATCAACTCGCATCCTGTTTTCAAAACAGGAAGAGTAGCCTGACCGCTTCCGCTGCCGACTTCAACAACACGTGAATTCTCTCCGACAGAAACATATTCAAAGATCTTTTGAAACAGCTCGGGAGCATAACCCGGGCGCATCTTGTCGTAGTTTGATACAACGGTATCAAAAGTTGTTTCTAATCCTTTGTTTTCAGACATATCCCTCACCCCAAAATAGTTTAACAGTTGATATCCGGATCGATATCCCAATACTCTTTTTTCTGTTTCATCAGGAACATTATGTCATCATCACCAAACAGCTGAAAATGATTGAGATCGGTACCGACATTAAATCCAAACGGACGCCACAGGCCTATTCCTCTGTGAACATGGCCAAACAGATTAAGGCAATCCTTATCGTGATTTACCGGTCTGTGAGTTAAGAAAAATCTTATACCGTTGATATCAAGATAAGTATTCTTCAATACATCATCAAATTTGAATTCGGGATTCATAAGGCAATAGTCTCTGAACCTGTTAAAATCTCCGCCAAAATGATCATTGATAACACGCTCTTCAGAGTTTCCGATTATATAAACAATGTGAGCATTTACGAGTTTTGAAACAGCCAGTCCGCTCTCATAATCTTTTTCGTGATGATTATAATTACAAAAATCTCCAATGACATAAATAGTGTCATCGGAAGAGGCCTGTCCGTTCCATATTCTTACCTGTTCTTCAGTATATTCGGCAATGTTTTTAAACGGGCGCATGTCTCGGATCAGGATATCATTGGAATCACTTCCGAAATGAGTGTCTGCCGTATACCAGTTGCTCATTTTGATACCTTTTTCTCACACAAAATCCGGGTGGTCGCCCCTGCTGTCAGCTACGGTAAATCCGATACGTGACACTCTTCCTCTGAGACATGCATTACACTCTGCCGCTTCTTCGCCTGTACAGATCTTACCATCATAGAGAAGATACTTATCTCTGACATTAGACGGTGACAGGTTAGGCATCATGACATTAGCACCGGCCAGTATGCCCTTCTCTCTTCCCAGTGCATCAGCAGTTCCCAATGCAGTTGTTGCAGGGAGCAATACCTTAGGGAACAGCAGTCTTAATATCGCGAGCAGACGAAGAGTACGGTCAACACTTCCTTCAGGTTCATCTTTAAAAGGTGTGTCCTGATGAGGAATAAACGGACCGATGCCGATCATGTGCGGCTGCAGTTCCTGCATAAATACAATATCTTCGTAAATGTTATCAACGGTCTGATGAGGCGTACCAACCATTATTCCGCATCCAACCTGAAAACCGATCTCTTTTAAGTCGAACAGACACTGCTTGCGGTAAGCACCTGACATAGATTCAGGATGCAGCTTTGAATAGTGCTCCTCGTTTGCAGTCTCGTGGCGGAGAAGATATCTGTCCGCACCTGCATCGTAATACTTCTTATAACTCTCTTTTGTTTTCTCACCGATCGAAAGTGTAACTGCACAATCAGGATGTGCCTTCTTGATCGCACGGACGATATCGCAGATCCTGTCATCAGTAAAATACGGATCTTCTCCGCTCTGGAGAACGAAGGTCTTAAATCCGATCTTCTCGCCAATATCACAACATGAGAGGATCTCTTCTTCAGTTAATCTGTATCTGTCAGCCTTCCTGTTGCTGCAACGGATACCACAGTAGTAGCAATCATTTTTGCAGTAATTGGAAAACTCGATAAGTCCTCTCAAATAAACTTCTTTATGGAAAACCTTCTCAGAAACTTCTCTGGCAGCGGCATATAAATACTCGAGATCGTCTTTGTCACCGCGCTCCAAAATGTACACAAACTGCTCTTTGGTAATGCTTTGAGTATTTTTCAATTCATCTACTATGTTCTTAAATCCGTTATCCATAAATATATCCTCAGGGCTTTGAATTATATCAGAATTTGCCCGTTTTCTTAAGCCAGTCTTCCTTCTGTCTGTATATAAAATCGTATTTTACATCTGATGTCTTACGGTTTTGTATTCATCACCGTCTCTATAAAAAGGACACTCTTTGCTCTTACTCTGTGACAGTCTGATAACCTCATCTTCATCCAGATTGAGGTCACATATTGCTTCGCCTGTTATCTCATCCATATATGCGTATGCGCATGTCTCACAACTAGCCATTATATTTCTCCTCTAATAGTTCCCTGTTTCTCTCTAACAGATTATAGATACCATCCTCCGAGAGCACTCCGCGCTTCAGATCTTCAGGTAACATGCCTGCTTCTTCGAGAGCAAAATCTTCCTTCCACAGATTACCTGTATAGTATTCCTCGAGCTTACTTATTTCATCCTGATAATCGATCAGAGCATCCATATCCTCAGATGCATTATCAATCAGCTTATTTGCCTTATCGAAAATCTTTTCCATGTTCTTAATTCGGTTTATGGCCGTATCGCTACCAGAATCAGATGTCTCAAACTCTGCCGTAAGAGCATGTCCGTAGTAAACCTTCCGGGGGTTCATGGACAAAAGCATGTTCCAGGTTTCCTCTATCTTTGTCCCCTTATGTAGTTCGAGTTCATAAAGAGGATTCAGGTCGCCTACGAAAAGTTCGCCTGAATCAAGCATTAAACTTATGCTGTCATCAGAATGACCGGGCGTCGCATATACACAACCGTCTATTCCGATATTCTTCAGAAATTCCCTGCTGTCATCGAGACTAAAGAAGACTACATTCTCATCTTTTACAGGTGCAAATCCGGACTTCTTATCCTTCGCGAAAATACTGTCCGAAAAATGAATATAATCTCTCTGAATGTCGGCGGCACAGATCTCCGGTCCCATATCCGCGATCTCCTGAGCGATACCCATGTGATCAGGGTGATAGTGAGAGATAAGTATATAACTTATGTCCTGGACCTTCTCACCCGCTTCTCCCAATGCATGGCAAAAAGCAGCAAGAGTTCCTGCCCATCCGGTATCAAACAGAATGGAACCTTTTTTGCCCTTTATGAGATATGTATTGGTTGTTCCGTACTTTATTTCTTTAATCATAATAGTTACCTGATTTCAAGCATTATAACACGCTGGGCATGGGCAAATGGTTCTTTCCTGACTATTGACAACCCCACGGCCATAAATTAAAATGAAACTACTTTCATTAAATGAATATTGTTTCATTTTAAGCAAAGGAGATAAACCAAATGCCTAAGGTTACTGAAGAATATATGGAGAGCAAGCGCAGGATGATCGTTGATGCATGCTATCAGGTGTGCCTTAGAAAGCCTGTTGAGATGGTAACGATATCAGATGTCATAGCTGAGACAGGCATGAGTCAGGGCGCCATTTACCGCTACTATAACGGGCTTGACGATATACTTTCCGATATAACCTCAAGGATGCGTGCCGAGTACAATATGATCGGAGCATTTGAGGAGATCATCTCCAACAAGGATGCTTCACTCGAAGAATTGACTTATCAGGTCTGCGATTGCCTGGCAGAGACCATGGAAAGCCACCTGATGGACATACAGAAGATCAACTTCGATTTCGGCGTTCTCGCAATAAACGAACCTGAACGCGCAGCTAAGATCCTGTCAGACACCAAGGGACCGGGCAATCTGGACTATTTAAAAACGAAAGCCCTGCCCCGCCTGATCAAGGAAGCTTATACGAACGGCTATAAACCCATAGCCGCACCGGAAGACATCGGACTGTTTGTTTCCGCTTCTTATTCCGGCATTGAAAAACTCTGCATCTTGTCAGCCTGCTATGGAACAGGTGATCCGAATATGAAGGCAGAACCCAAAAAACTTTTCAGGACCCTTGCTGACTCAATGATTCTTTTACTCGGAGGAAAAACAAATGCTTAACATTCCCTCACCGACAGGCGAATATGCAGTAGGAACTTTTACACATACGATTTATACAGACAGAGAAGAAATACTCGCTCCCGGCTCAAAGAGAGTCGTGCCCGTAAGGGTATACTACCCTGTCACCAAAGAATCAGTTGAGGGCATGAGCAAGGCAAAATACATGTCCAGAGAGATGGCAGAAGCCCTCAAGAAATCTATGCATGCACCAATCAATTACGATAAGAGCGATGCTGCAGGAGAAAACGTCTCCAACTGCTATGAGAACGCACCTGCGATCGATGGAAAGAGGTTTCCTCTGATAATGTTCAATCACGGACTCTCATCATTCAGAGAAGCTAATTCATTTCTCTGCATTGAACTCGCATCACACGGATATGTTGTAATTGTTGTAACTCACCCCTACGATTCCGCATTAACGGAATTGGATGACGGAACTAAGATCGCCATGCACAAAAATTCTACCAAGAAGCAGTATGAGCCTTTCCTTCCCGGCGCATTCAGCGTACTAAAACTTACAGCTACAAAAGGCACTGACAAAGAACTCGCAGATAAGTTTGATGTCATTCAGAATAAATACTGTAAGTACATTCAATCCAGGGTTGATGAGTGGATGAAAGATACTTTATCTGCAGTTGACTATGCGAAAGAAAACCTTAATAACATCATCGACTTTTCATACGGCATCGGTGCAACAGGACATTCTTTGGGAGGAGCAACTGCTTATATGCTCTGTCTCTACAACAACGATTTCGTGTGTGGTGCCAATCTTGACGGCGCACTCTTCGGCAACAACAAAGACAAGATCTTAAGAAAACCTTTCGCGCAGTTTAGCTGCAAAACTAATCTAAAGGCAGAGACCAGACCTTATATCGATCACACAAAACCGGTATTCGGCGTACTGTTTCAAAAGATGCAGCACATCTCTTTTTCCGACATGAAGCACATGATCCCGATCAAAGCTATAGTCGGAAAACTCGATCCTGATCTGGCGCACGAGTATGTCTGTAAGATTCATCTGGAACTCTTCGATTCATACCTTAAGAAAACTAAAGATCATCCCGAGCTTAAGGGCTGTGAGATGATCACGATAAAAGAATATCAGCCTGATACAGCAGAGTAATTATCAGTTTGAATCAGGAAGGAATTCCATGATCTCATCGTCATCTCCGGAATCGGAATCAGCATCCGAACCCAAAGACTTGATTGCATTAACTGCATCTTCGTATTTTTGCATCATGGAATCGTGTTCATAACGGATCGTATTGCCGTCTCCTGCATTGGCAGCAGCCTCTAATTTAGCTGCCTGCTCTGAGAGAGCCAGCGCACCGATCATCTTCGATGTGCTCTTAAGTGAGTGGACATGAATTGCGTATGTCTTCCAGTCAGATTCAGAGAAGCTCTTCTTCAAAACGGCTTCTCTCTCGATCTTTGAGTGAGCATATTCATTTAGCATTGAACGGTAAAAAGCTTCGTCGTTCTGGCAGTAAGGAAGACCAATCTTAGGATCAATTCCTGCTGAAACAAGAGAACTCAGATCAGCTGATACAGCCACTTCATTGGGAGAGTCTATTTCCTGATCCTGGTCTTCGATAACGCATTCGACTTTTTCCTTCGGCAGGTGCTTAATGAGCATCTTCTCTAACGCATAACTGTCGATAGGCTTTGTGAGGAAGTCAGTAAATCCTTCGGCCAGATAACGTTCTTTGGCACCTACAACCGCATCAGCTGTGAGGCAGATAACGGGAGAATCTTTGCTCGCACCGCCTTCGGATTCACGGATAAGATGGAACGCTTCTGTTCCGTCCATCTCAGGCATACGCTGATCCATTAAGATCAGGTCGTATTTGTTCATCTCTGCCAGAGCGATAGCACCCGGACCGCTGTATGCAGTGTCGATCTTCATATTCGTATTTTTAAGGAGATTAACGACAACCGTAAGATTCATCTTTGTATCATCGACGATGAGAATATGTGCATCGGGCGCACGGAAAGATTCTCTGTATACACCTGCGCCTAAAACATTTTCTTCGAAACGCTTCTGGAAATCTCCTACAGGAACATCTTTTACGATCTTCTGCGGAATCGTTACGGTAAATGTAGAACCCTTACCGTATTCACTCTCAACCGAGATGCTTCCGTTCATCATGTCGAGCAGACGCTGGGTAATAGATAATCCCAGACCGGAACCCTGGATTGTGCTGTTACGCTCGATTTCAAGACGCTGGAACATATCGAAAAGTTTCTCTCTGTCTTCTGTCTTAATACCAATACCTGTATCACGGACAGAAGCGATAAGTGCGATCATACCGTCAGCCTGCTTCTCACCGCGAAGTTTAAATCTGATATTTCCATGCTCGGTATACTTAACAGCGTTGTTAAGAATATTCGTAAATATCTGCTTAACGCGCATCTCATCACCAAAGAGTTCATCCGGCAAAGTCTCATCAACATCTATAACAAACTCCAAACCCTTATCACGTGCCTTAAACAATGTCATGTTACTCAAGTCATTGAGCATTGAGCTGAGCTGATAAGGAGATTCCATTAGATCCATCTCACCTGCTTCGATCTTCGAGAAGTCCAGAATATCATTTACGAGTGCGAGAAGATTATGGCCTGCATTCTCCACATCACCTGCGTAGATAACGATATTCTTCATTGCTTCTTTGCGGGCCTGTGTATCGTTATCAGATAATTCCTGCGCTCTTCTTCCCTCTCTTAATATCATCTCGTTCATGCCGAGAACCGCATTGATCGGTGTTCTGATCTCGTGGGACATGTTCGCAAGGAAATCACTCTTTGCATTGTTTGCACTCTCTGCTCTCGCCTTCTCCTCAATCAGTTCGCCCTGTGCCTTAACATAAGGCTTAACAATGAGGAATGACAACATAGCAGCAACGAGCTGTGTGAAGATGAGGATGATGATGTATGTGATAACTGTTGAACGTGTTTGTGCAGATACCTGATCTTCGAACCACTCAACAGAAAAGTCTGCTGCAACGATACCTACGACCTCGCCATTTGAATTATAGACAGGACCATAGGCACTATAAAATTCGCCCCATTCATCTGTATAAGGAGTCTCATCAACGGATGCTGTTCCGTTAGCCGCACTCACACGGGCAGTAGTATTCTCTGCAACATCGCCATAACCGGCAGGACTTAAGGGGTCTGTATCAAGGATGAAAATAAAACCGCCGTTTCCATCTTCCTTGATTGCGTAAACATACTCGAGATCAACATTGTCACGGAAGATGGTCAGTGTATTGTAGACGCTGTTGTATCCCTCGCTCCCGATCTCATCTTCGTTGATGCTCTCGAGGACATCGCCGCTGACTGAACCTGCAGCACAATTAGCAATATCCAGCATTCGCTGCTGGATAGCCTTGCGGATTCCGATTCTTGCCCTGTAAATGGCTACTGCGCAAAAGAGGATGCTGGAGATCAAAATGATCGCCTCTACCATCAACAAAACTTTGGTGGAAAGCCTATTTCGAGCCGCCACTAAACATGCACCCCCATCATGCTATTTATTAATAAATAATACATTAATGGGGGTGTATATAAAATTAACCCTGCAATACAGTTATGTTACGATTCGCTTGCGGTTTTCTTCTTAAATGCATCCTTATTCTCGTACATTAACTTGTCCGCACGCTTAAAAACATCATCAACATTCATGTCTTCAGAAGTGAATTCCGCCATACCTACAGATGCCGAATAACGCTCCCACGGCTGTGCATTTTCTTTGTGATACGCCTGCTCGAAAACCTTTCGCAATGAATCAACACGCTCGTTTCTGTTCTGATAATCCTCACCGGACAGAATTGCCACGAACTCGTCACCGCCGATTCTGTATACCGGTGAATGTTTGAATTCTTCACAGATAAGATGTGAGCAGCCCTTGAGGTAAGCATCACCCTGAGCGTGACCGTAATTATCGTTGATATGCTTCAGACCGTTAGCATCCATCATGACAACTGCAAAAGACGAATAACCCTTGCCGATAGCTTCGTTAATCTCATTTTCCTTACGGACATAAGCTACTTTGCTGCCGACACCGGTCAGTGCATCTCTATAAGCTTCTTTCCTGATCTCACCGATCTCCTGGTCTTTTTCTTTGATTGCAACTTCTGCTTCTTCCTTGACCTGTCTGAATGCCGTTATGTCATTAATGTAATCAACAAGTCTTTCCTGCATTCTCTTAATTGCAGTAAAAATATCACCTATCTCGTCATTACTCTTGATACATATGTTGGTTACTCCTGCTTCGACATAATTTTTGCCTGCAGAAGGCGCAAATCTCTTCATGTCAGCTGTGATCTCCTTCAGGGGATTTACAACAATTTTTCTGACAAAGATAACTGCAAATGCCACAGCGATAACTGTTACCACGAGCGCGCTAATGACCATATATGCAAGGTCTTTATATCTCTCGTTCATCATTACACCTATATCAATATCCACGCCGACATGGCAGATGATCGAACCGTCTTCATCATAAAGCGGTTCATACCCTGAACAGAGCCATCCCCAGTCACCATGTGAAATAGTTGGCTGAATTGTCTTTGTGTAATCAACGCCCTCGAACTCTTCTTCGCGGTCTTCCCAATATCCGATCATATAGATCGGGACATCGTCAGCATCGATGAGATACATATCCTGGAAGCTGCCATCGGGATTACTCTCTTCGCTCCAAACAACGGCATAAAGATATTCGACATCTTCGAGATTATTTACATAGGTTCTCATCTTCTCACGTTCTTCGATGAACTTATCATAGAGACCCTTTTCTTGAAGATAATCCACAACGATGGATTCATCATCATTTTCTTCAGCTTCCATTCTTAATGCCTGATACTCATCAGTCTCAGCAACAGCGCGAAGTTCTTTTAAGAATTCAACATCGACAAGCGTTGAATAGTTGACTGCATTATTAATGGTAAGACGCTTATAGTAGGTATTGATCTGGTCAACGTTAATCACATAATTCAATGCACAAACACAACCCGTCGCAAACAAAACGATTGCGATGACAAACAAATACATCTTCTTGCCAATTGTAAATCTGTTTGTGTTTTCCATACCTTTTCACCTTATAAGCCGATTATACTGAACAGCTTTCAACACGATATTTCTAAAAATTGAACATTCTTTACACAGTTTGTTTAAAAAAATTAACTTCTAATCAATTCGAAAACGATTACGGCCTTCCGGACAATTACATTTTAACAAATTCTTTTTACCTTTGAAAACAAGTTTTATCTACTCTATAATAGAAAATGTACAGAAGGTTCCATACTTAAACAGCGCACCGCAATTGGTATTTATCTATGAAACAGACTTCTAATATCATTCTCTCCATCATCATCCCGACTTACAATTGTGAGTCATATATTAAAGAGTGTTTAAATTCCGTACTTGATGACAATCTGAGCACTGTTGAGATAATCGTTGTAGACGATGGTTCCACTGACGGAACCAAAAATGTTCTCGGCAGTTATGAGAATGTCTACGGGAATCTGAAGATCATTTATTCTTCGCACAAAGGCTCGTCCGGCGCACGTAATACCGGGCTCGATAACTGCAGCGGAAAATACGTCGCTTTCTTAGATTGCGATGACACTATTAAGTCAGGATTCCTGAGAGAAGGCCTCGAACTGATATCAAAAGGTGCAGGGCTCTACATCTTTGGTATCGAGAGATTGTATCTCACAGGCGAAAAGGAACTCTGGAACGTAGCCGATCATGTATACCCCACTGTTTCAGATTTCGCAGATGAATATATCCGCGTAAGGAAACTGCTTATCTATTCAAATTGTAATAAGTTTTACAGCAAGAAGATCATCGAAGATAATCATCTCCGTTTCGATGAAACGCTCTCATACGGCGAAGACAGATTATTCAATTACAACTACCTCCCGTTTGCAGGCAGTGTAATAACATCATCTCTCGTTATGCTGAGTTACCATCAGCGCAGCGAAGTCTCAATGTCATCTGCTCATGTTCCGGAATTCTTTAAGAACGTTGTTGATCTCCACAGAGCAAAGATCAACTGTTTCTGTAATCTGTCCACAGGAACCACAACGGATGAACAGATTGATTTCATTGCATACGATCTGTCCAGAGAAGTGGAACGCGCAATAGACCGTTTCGATCTATATCCTGAAGAGAAGGCCGAGAATCTGCCCTACATAAACAGACTAGTTTTCGGAAGTGTTCCTGATCTTAAAAAGCCGATAGACGTTCTTATAGTTCTCGGCAGCAACAACTGTGAATACAGAGTTCAACGCGCATTAGAAGTCGGCCAGCTGCATCCCGGTATTACTTACATCGTCAGCGGCGGTAATCCGCATATAAGCGAGATGGGTACCGAAGCAGAATTTATGGCTGATTATCTGAAGAAAAACGGTGTGCCCGTCACAGATTACATTATCGAGAACAGAGCCCAGAATTCATTCCAGAACCTGACATTCTGTTCGAGCATAGTTGATTCAATAGAGCATGAGAGACCTGCAGGTTCTGAAAAACTCCGCGTGGGAATCATCACCGGAGGATTCCATATTCCCAGAACAAGAATGGTACTCGAATCAGTTAACGGTTTCCCTAATGCCGAAGTAGTATTCATACCTGCTTACGGCCCTAACACAGCGCCTGACAACTGGTATAAAAATCCCATAGGACGTTCAATCGTATTGTCAGAAATAAGGAAGCTGGCAACTCTTAAGAAATTCAGGGATTACAAAAAGGGACCGTTCAGATAAACGGGTTTTAATTCAATGACTTAATTGCATCATTGACTATCGCGTCAACATCAGCACCGTAGATATCAAGACCTACGGCCCTGATCATCTCGACCTCATTAATTCCATAGAAACTCTGCGCGAGCGCCTTAACATAACCAAAGCCAAACTCTTCGGGTACTAAAGCACCGCCTGCAGTTGTTACATAGTAGAGTTTCTCAGCCTTACAACGCGGTATAGGCAGACCCTCAGGGCTATATTCAAAAGTTATTCCCAATACATTTATCTGCTCAAAATACTGTTTCAGGGCAGCCGGGAAAGACAGATCCCAATAAGGTGCAGCGATAACTATTTTATCCGCCTCAGCGAACTGTCTGGCGAGATCAAATAACGGATCATTCCAATCAGCTTTTGCGATCAGTGCATCACGCTTTTTAAGGAACTCCTCGTTTGCAACAGGGAAATCGCACTCTTCCAGTTTTACTTCCACATATTCTTCACCGAGCTTTTTAAGAAGCGCATCAGAGAGCTTAAGCGTTCTGGAATCACTTCGGACACATGCATTAATGAATAGCAGCAAAGTATTACTCCTCCACAACGTAATCGAAGCAGCTTCTGATCTTCACATTAGGTCTTACCTTACCTGTTGCAACTGCCACATGAGCGGGATGACCCGAATAACCCTTGAGTGCTTCTTCACTCTCGAAAGTTGAATCGAGCATGAGATCGGCATTTGAACTTCCGAGTCCTTCAGTGATTACCTTGATATCAATAAGACCGGGAATCTGACCCTTAAGGCCCTCAAGACCTTCCTTGATCCCTGCCTTTACTTCGGCCTTCTCTGCTTCTGAGAATTCTTCTTTTAATGTCCAGACGATAATATGCTTAACCATTGTTTCCTCCATTCTCGGTCTGCTGTGTTATTTCAGGTACGGGTGTGCTCTCAACCGCGGTTGTTTCCTGCTGAACAGGAGCTGCTGGAGCTCCCGGAGCTGCCGGCTGCTGTGGTGCAGCAGGCTGAGGCAATGCAATTACATTCTTTTCATATTCTTCGCGGGGCATCGGTCTCGCGTAGTAATAACCCTGGATCATGTCGCAGCCTTCACTGGCGAGGAAGTCAACTGTGGACTTCTCTTCAACGCCTTCGGCAACAGTCTTCATGTTAAGGGATTTCGCGAGTCTGATAGCCTCCGAAACAACGATCTCCGTACGAGGATTATCCTCACTGCCACGGAAGAATCCCGCATCAAGTTTAAGGATATCCAGAGGCATGTCTTTCAAAGAGTTAAGAGATGAATATCCTGAACCGAAGTCATCCATGGATACGAGGAATCCGTATGACTTGAGACGATTGATAGTCGTGAGCATGGCATTCTCATCATCGAAGAATGCACTCTCGGTGAGCTCAATCTCTAAAAGCGATCTCGGACAGCCCTCACTGTCGATGAGGTGGCAGATATATTCAGCCAGATCTCCCTGACCAAAGTGAGCTCTGGATACGTTAACAGAAACAGGCACACACTTACGTCCTTCGTTAAGCCACTTGCGCTGATCTCTGGCAACATGGGTAAGCATGTAATCATCGATACGAGTGATGAATCCGTTATCTTCAAAAATCGGTATGAACTTATAAGGAGGAACGAGACCCATGTCAGGTGTGTTCCACCTGATGAGGGCTTCTGCACCCATGAGTTCATCCGTACGGGGATCATATTTAGGCTGGTAGTAAATGAGGAATTCCTCTTTATCTATCGCAGCCTGCTGTCTGCTTGTAACGGTGTCGATCCACTTTTCTTCGTCTACCAGTTTGTTATCGAAGAACGCTACTCCTGAGTCACCCGTGTCAGCAATAGTGAGACCTGCCGTACATGCATTGTTATAGAGAACGTCGATATCAGGGATATAACGTTTCTGCTTGAGAATGAGCTTTTCCTGTGAAGGGTTCACGAGATATACGCCTGCTCTGAATGCGAGCTTGTGTCCGCAGGGAATAGCTTCGAGAGTCTTGATTATGTCCAGGAGCCTTGCCTTTGTTTCGTCTTCGCCTTTTACTTCGAGAAGGAGAGGTATTGCTGATGAAGTGCTGTGCGCGTAGAGTTCGCCCTTATGCAGTTTCTGGGAAATCAGAAAGATTACCTGACGAAGGAGATACTCTGCTTCTTTGACAGAATGGCAGAGAACGAAATTCCTGTATCTGATAAATACGAGTTCAACCACAGCATATGTTTTATGAGCATTTCTTCTCTTGTGAAGAATATCCTGGGCATTAACAGCATACCAGAGCCAGTTGCGGCCCTTTGCGATGTTGTCTCTAAATAACCACTTTCTCAGTTTTCTGTTAGCAGAAAGGTTCATGATTACGCTGACGATCATCAGAATGAAAACAAAGATACTGATAATCAACGCGATGCCCATACCTGCTGCCAGATAAGTATAATCCTTAACCTTAACCGTAAGTATCGATTTAACGAGCAGGATCTGCTGTGATTCATTCATCGGAGCAGCAATCCAGTACGGGAATGACAAAACAGAATCATCACTTCCGTTAAGAAAATGAGGGTTATTGCGGGCAAGTGTATATGCTTCATTAATCGCAGCAGTAGTAGTCTCAGAGTCATCCAAAAGGAATGTAGTGTTGGCAGCAGCCCTCATTACATACTGCTTAACATTATCTATATCTTCTTCTTCAACATCAGATTCATCGAGAATATCATGTAGCTGGGCGGCAGTGAACTCACCTGTCCTGCTGTTATATCCGGAAACCGTTATGTCGCCGGAAGACTCGACTATGTTACCATCCAGATCAATTATGCAGTAGGAATGATTATCATGTTCCAAAACATGCAGCATACTCTCACGCATTTCGGGAGTTCCACTGTCAACTGTTGTTGCTATTGTGCGTACATATTCCTTGTCAGCTTCAGACCTGAAATCTCTTATATATTCGGCGAGAATATTCAGAACGGCAAAGATCAAAACTATAACAGTAAGGAAAACTACCGTACGCCACAGAATCGGCCATAACGCATGCGCCTTCGGGACCTTATACTTACCCTTGTTCTTCATACTTCTACCCCAGTCCTTTTTGATGATATTATCTTACAAACATTTCGCTTTTAATCTGCTTCAACTCTTTTTTCCTGCTGTACATTAATTCGTCAGCACGTGAGAACACTTCATCATAACCCGAATCTGAAGCAGCATCGAATTCGCTGATTCCCGACGAGACTATAACTCCGCCGCGCTCAAGGTTACGATCTATATGCTTGTTGAAGATTACTATAAGATTTGCTCTGTTCATATAGTCAGCGTTCATCAGGAATGATACAAATTCATCACCGCCGATCCTAAATACAGGACTATGCCTGAACACATGGCAGATAAGCCTGCATCCGTCCTGGATGTACTTATCTCCTGCCTCGTGCCCCCTTGTATCATTAACCTGTTTCAGATCATTAAGATCGAAAACAACTACCGCGAACTCTGTGATTACGCCTCTCTTAATATCCTTATCGACGTTTTCTTTGAACTCGGTATAGGCGTTAATGTTTCTGACATTCGTAAGCGAATCTTTGTACGCAACAGTTTTTGCAGCATCGAGCTGGCGACTGCTCTCAACACGCTCATCAACTACGACAAAAGAATGGATAATTGTCGTTGCCAGGAGACATCCGACAGAGTAAAACGGCATCATCGGAAAAAATGCCTGAAGCAGAATGAATAATGCCATGATCATTCCTGACAGACCGATAGCAATGAAGTGACGTCTCTTTCTTTCCTTCAATTTAGCAGCCACAACGAATGTATCTATCGCAATAAGCGCAAACAGAACCAGCTGCACGATAAGAATGTAATATCTTGCTGCGCTGGCAACATACTCACCGTTCTCATTGAAATAGAACATAACCGGCACAAAGAAATTCACTATGAGGGCTACAGTCTCTGAACCCAGCACCAGCCATGCTATGACCTTAAGGACCCTAGTCCAGAACTCATTCATGTTAAGGAATGCAGCTATATAATTGAGCCACATAAAAACAGACAGGCCCATCGAAAGGAAGAAAAATACTGTATCAACATATGTCAGTGAGATGAGGCCCATTTCCAGCAGCAAACCCCACAGACTGTCTGCAACATAATAAGTCATAATTGCAAACAGGAACGAACGGTACTTTTTGCGCACCTTAACACGGCCGTCATTACGCTTCCTGAACAAAGTATCAGAATTGATAATTACATGCAGGACCAAAGACAAGATGCCGATGCTGGAGTAATACATTCCGTGCCCGAGTACCCTTTCTTCCGAATCGCAAAAATACTTAAGATAATTTTATCACCAAAGAACTGATAAAAATGCAAGATAACTATTAATATTATATTACAAGAAAATAACGGGACGTCCTGTCATATGAGTTATAATCACCATAGCAACTATGGAGGTAGCAGCATGATACGCGAAGCAAGACCCGACGAATTGAACGAAATACTGGAATTGTATCTCAACCTTCACGAAGACACCATTCCTGAAGATAGTGATAATCTTCGCAAAACATGGGCACAGATAATGGATGATCCCAACCATCACCTTATCGTCAACGAAATGGATGGTAAGATCGTTTCTTCGTGTGTCTGCGTTATCATCCCGAATCTCACAAGAGGAGTACGTCCTTACGCTTTCGTTGAGAACGTTGTCACACATAAAGATTACAGGTGCAGAGGACTCGCCGGTGAATGTCTGGATTATGCAAAACAGATCGCAATCCGTGAGAACTGCTACAAGATGATGCTTCTCACAGGTTCAAAAAAACCTTCAACACTGCGTTTCTATGAAAAGGCGGGATATGACTGCACCACCAAAACCGCTTTCTATCAGAAACTCTGAGGCAATAAAATGAGCAACTATAAATTGATCGACAAAGAAACTTATTACCGCAAAGGCGTATACCGCCACTTCACAGAAGACTGCAAATGTTCAGTCTCCATGACTGCACGGATTGATGTAACTGACCTGGCAGCTTTCTCTAAATCTAACGGCACAAAGTTCTATATCAACTTCCTGTACCTCTTATGCAAAGTCCTGAACTCCCGGGAAGACTATAGAATGCAGTATTTCTGGCAGACAGATGAGCTCGTTTGTTTTGACAAGATCAATCCTGCTCAGTATGTCTTCCACGAAGATACAGAAACATGCACACCTGTTTACACTGAGTATTTCGAAGATTATAAGAAGTTCTATGAAAATGCCGCAGCCGATCTGGAAAAGGCCAAGAACACCCGAGAATATTTACTCGACAGCGTGAACCACCCTAACTGGTTTGATGCATCTTACATCTCATGGCTGTCTTATGATTCTATGAATATCGAACTTCCTGACGGTTACCTGTACTTCCTCCCTATCATCAATTGGGGCAAATACAGAGAAGAAAACGGACGCCTCATGATGCCCGTCACAGTCCGCATGAACCATGCGATTGCCGACGGATATCTGGTTGCAAACATATACCGTCTTCTCGAGAAAGAAATCGCAGCGTTTATAAACTCATAACACGGGTTCAGCGTTCATCTTCCAATATTGAGAAGTACATCCTGCCTTCATATTTACCGTCGATCAGAAAATAATCTCTGAGTGTTCCTTCATAAGTAAATCCACACTTCTCTATGACTTTTCTGGATGGCACATTTGAAGGTCTGACGCATATCTGGACCTTGTGGAAATGGATCTTATTAAAACCGTAACCGATCAGGGCTTTGGTTGCTTCAGTAGCATAGCCCTTCCCCTGAAATGCAGCTCCAATGCAATATTCGATCTCACCGAAATTGTTATTCTTATCAACCAGGAAATAAGCTGCCTGGCCTATGCATTCCCCGGATGCTTTCTCAATAACGGCCCAGCGGAAATAACCGCCGTCTTTGTAACCTCCGATATATTTGTCGAGGAGCCCCTTTACATCTTCAACAGTCTTATAAACCGGCTCACCATACATCTTCTGGACATGCTCGTCACCTGCCCAATTATTCATCATTGATTCAGCGTCATCATATTCGAAAGGTCTTAAAACCAGCCTTTCCGTCCCAATTACTCCCGTTCCACAAGTATTCATATGGCTTCTCTCTTTCTGATTTTCACGATTATAACATTGTGGAGACATAATTAATAAAGTAAAATCGTAGCAATGCGCAAACACTACATAGACAACTTAAGAAGCATCGCAATCCTGATACTCATCCCGTACCATGCGGCAATGGCATGGAATGCATGGGGCGAGCCTAATTACATGATGCTCGGAACGAGCAGAATCTTAAGCAGTTTCATAGTAGCTTTCAGTCCGTTTCTAATGCCTCTCCTGTTTCTGCTCGCAGGCATGAGCACAAGATATGCATTAGTAAAACGCTCAACCGGTCAGTATATAGTTGAAAGAGTAAAGAGACTTCTTGTTCCTCTGATATTTGGTACAGCAGTCTTTATGCCTGTAATGACCTTTATAGCTGACAAATATAACTGCGGGTATAAGGGCTCATTCGTATCTCATTATTCCGTTTTCTTTTCCAGGTTCACTGACCTGACAGGTGCTGACGGAGGATTCTCTTTCGGCCAGTTCTGGTTCCTTTTATATCTGTTCGTTATATCACTTATCTGCATTGGAATAATCGCACTTCAAAAGAAGATCACTCCAAAGACTGATGCGAATCCGCCTATATGGCTCATATTGTTATTAGGACTGCCGCTGCCCTTTATCGGAGGTCTTTTAGAGATAGGCGGCAAGAGCCTCGTTGAATTCATATACATTTTCCTTTTGGGATATTATGTTTTCGCGAATGATAAAGTCGTCGATAAAATCAGCAGATTCAAATATATATTCCTTGCGGTCGGTATCATCTCCGGAATCACAAATATCTATCTGTTCATCTGGTCAGGAAAATCTCTCGATGTGATCAATACGGTTACGAATTATCTGACTGAATGGTTCATGGTATTAGCACTCATCGGTATAGGCAAAGATCTTCTTAACCAAAGCGGTAAGATATCTGCATTTTTGTCGCAGAGATCATTTGCAATATTCAGCATTCATTATGTTCCGATCGTACTGATGCAGTATCTGGTATCAGGAATCTTCATGAGTGACTCTGCAATGATGTATCTGGTTCCTGTTCTTTTTGCATACGTTGTTACCTTTATCATCAGTGAAGTATTTGTACGAATTCCGCTATTAAGCTTCCTCATCGGTGTAAAACCCGTAGACAGATAATCTATTTACCGTCAGTATAGATACAAAAGGTTCACGTTTCTGCCGTGAACCATTAATTATTGCGTAGTAAAATTACAGAAATGACTTAATGGGGGCAGGCTTATGATCGAAGCTAAATCCTTAACAATGATCTATGGAAACGGTCACCAGGCAACTGATGACATTTCTTTTTTCATCAAACCGGGCGAGATAGTCGGTTTTGCAGGACCGAACGGAGCCGGAAAGACCACAGTTATCAAGATGCTGACAGGAATTCTCAAGCCGACATCAGGAACAGCCATTATTAATGGTTTTGATATCACAAAAGACCCTATCAAGGCAAAAAAATCTTTTGCATATATCGCTGATAACCCCGATATACTGATCCAGCTCACTGGTCTGGAATATCTGAATTTCATCGCTGACATGTATGAGGTCTCTGAAGAATACAGAAAAGAGAAGATCCATACTCTTGCTGAAAGATTCGGAATGACTGATGTTCTCAATACACAGATGCGTGAATATTCCCATGGTATGAGACAGAAACTCATGGTTATCTCAGCACTCATACATAATCCGCCCGCATGGATCCTTGATGAACCAATGACAGGTCTGGACCCTGCTGCAGCATTCGAATTGAAACAGATGATGCGCGAGCATGCGCAGGCAGGAAATGCTGTATTGTTCTCAACACACGTTCTGGAAGTTGCAGAGCAGTTATGCAACAGAATACTGATAGTTAAAGACGGAAAGATCATTGAGGAAGGAACCCTCGATTACCTGAAGCTGAATAATCCGGGAATGACTTTGGAAGAGATCTTCGTAAAACTTACCGGCAAATCGGAGACAAGAAGATGATCAAGACCTGGAGTTTGTACAAAGCTTTCAGATCCAATCTGGAGATGCCAAAACCGAACGGCGAGAAGAAAACAAAACTTTATAACCGTTTCGGTATGATCGCATTCATCGGGATCATGATCCCGGTGTCAGTTGTCGTCGGCTATGTCACTTATGCCTTAACTGATTTGATCTATATGTTCGACGGCAATTCATACGGACTCCTGACTGAACTTGATCTGATATCTGCTTTTGCAATGATCTTCGGAATGCCGCTTATGTTCAGTGTTCTGTTCTTCTCTTCAGATCTCCAGTTCCTGACAGCGCTGCCTATTTCATCTACCTCTTTATACGTGGCAAGATTCTGGCACACGTTCAGAGCCGAAAATGTAATGACCTCAAATGTTCTGTTTGCTATATACATCGGATACTTTGTAGCTGTCGGCAAAAATGCGGGAATAAAAGAAGCCCTTCATCCTGTTGCCATTCTGGCATCACTTGTCGGATTTTTCGGATCTCTTCTCCTGCCTCTTATCTATTGTTCAATTCTCGCTTTGCTTCTCATGCTGGCGTTGCGTAAGCTCAACCGCACAGACATCTACTATCACACATCACTTATCCTGTTTATCGGATTTGCTGTATTGTTTCTCATGTCATTCAAGAGATATGGCAGCATCAGCACATTGAATCTTCTGGATTCGTTAGTAGCCGGAGACAATGCGTTTACACAGCTGTGCAATATTCTCTTCCCCAGTAACTACCTGACAATACTCTCTTTAAGAACACACAGGATCCTTCCTCTCGTTTTCGCGCTGCTGATATTGGTGGCTTTGTTTTTTGTATCTGTTCTGGTTGCTCAGCTCACATATCGAAAGGGCCTCTTCGCGGCAGCTGTTGTAAGCAACAGAAGGTCAAAACTCAAAGCTGTTTCAGCATCTAAAAAGCGCTCTGTCTTCACATCGCTTTTCATTAAAGAAATCAAGGTGTTGGTCAGAACAATGACATACAGGATGAACTGTGTTTATGCCAACCTTCTCTGGCCTATAGCGGCTATTATTTTCGTATCGGAAGCCCCCAAATATGAATTCTTCAAGATGTTTGAATATAAGCTTACAAGAGGCGATTCAACGAGTCAGGTAATACTGTTTGCAGTATTTATCGGCATGGCATTCATAGCATCAGGATTAAACTCGATCGCATCCACTTCTTTTACCAGAGAAGGTGTCCACATCGATATGCTGAAATACTTACCTGCTCCGCTTGATAAGCAGGTGAAGGCAAAGACACTCGTAGCTGTTCTCTTTACTTTCATTCCTGAAGTCATAGCAGTAATCATCGTTGCAATCCGCTTTGAGATGATCGCAATGCTGCCTGTATATATCTTTATTTCCTTCATCTGTGTGCTGATTGCAACTATCGTCGGAGTTGTGATGGATTCCATCTCACCTTATACAGTCTGGTCAGATGAATTAAGCGCACTCAGAGGAAATCTGAACTGTTTCTTCAACCTCGCAGGCGAGATGATTGCTGCGCTCGTAATAGGTCTCATTACTTACGGCATCAACCTGCTGACAAAAAATTCAACGATCTCTATCGCATCAATCTCTCTGATATTGCTAATAACAGGAATCATCGGTTTCTTTGCTGGAATGTCCAAAGCAAAAAAGAATATCGAAGAGCTCAAATAACTTCCGTTATTTACTTATTGCGATCAGAGGAATCTCCATCTCTTCCTTCGTAAGACCGGCGTGACCTCCGGGCATCATGGAAGCTTCTTTGTGTGTAACAAAGAGCGACGCATCCGCAATAGATATAGCAATATAGTCACCCAACAGATCACGGAACAACGCATGTTCTTTTCCGATACCGAATAGATTGCTCTCGATAATTTCTTCCTTTGTAAGAAGCAGGAATTTATCCTTAAATGTATCAGCAAATATCTTAGGAAACTCCTGCTTATATTCTTCCTTTACGAAGAAGTTAAGAGCTCTGGGTTCGATCGAAGGCATACGTACAAGGCACCTGGTTATATCAGGATAATCATTGATGCAGTAATTCTTACTCTCGATCTGCGAATGGTCTGCAGTAATGATGAGCAATGTATCAGATAAGTCCGAAGAGAATTCTTCGAGCCTGTTCTCTAATTGGATCATGAGATCACGAGTTTCATTACTCTCCGGCCCGTATAGATGCATAGTGTTATCGGGTTCATTCCAATATGCATAGATAAATTTCTTTTCGGGTGTAGCGCAGAGGTCTTCAACACGCTTCAAAATGCAGTCCAGATCTTGCGGGAAAGGATCCATGAACGGCATTGATGCATAGGCCTTTCCTCCTGCCTCATTGATCCTGGTGATGATATTTTTATAAGGCAGATATCTGTAAACAACATTGTAATCCGCAGCAGGTGTGGGTTCGATTATTTCGCCCTTTTCATCTTCTGAGAGCTGATTAGAATTTGTAAATACAGTTACATTCTTATCGAGTTCAGGGAAAAATACATCCCAGCCGAGCCATCCGTGTTCATTGGGATATAATCCCGACAAAACAGATGTTGTAGCAGCAACTGTCGTAGGTGGGAAAACAGAACTGTAAGGGCCAACCATATGCGAACGTAAAAATCCGTCTGACTCAAGGTGATTCTCAAGAATTGATATTCCCATAGCATCCATCAGCAAAACAACAACATTAGTGTATTCCTTCTCAAGAAGTTTGTCAGCCATTTTAAGTGTAGGAGCACTAGTTTCAGCGCCGAAATATTTAAGAATGGAATTGCTTAAGTTAACAAGACAATTATCGTAATCAGGTTTGCAATTGTTCATTGACTGCTCCTAACTGTTGTAATATACAATGCCTGGTCCGAGTCTGTATGCCAGGAAATTTACGAGAGCAAAATACTCATCATCAGACAGGGCAATAGGGAAATTTTCTTCTTTGTTCTGACTGTCAACAATATAAACTTTACGGATGAATCTGGTAATTTCAGAAGCCATCTTATTGTTTCTAAAAGGCCTTGAGGTATCGCCTCTTGCTATACGGTCGAATCTCATCTGCCTTATCTCGTTCAGGCGTATCATCATTGTTCTGGATAAGAATAGATATTCTTTTGTGACGATTACATACGATTCATATTTCTCGGGATGGATATAAAAAACCGTGTTTTCAGGATCTTTAAGCTGGGCTGCAAGATTGTCGTATCCGTATTTATTGATGAAGGTTTCGTATTTCTTCTTGCCTTTGGCCGCAATTATACGGGATGCGGTAATAGCGGCAACCAGCAAAAGAAGGTTAACGCCTAACAAAGAAACTCCTGATAATATCAGCCTAGTTTTGTCTTCCTCCGGATTAAAGATGTGTGAAACGACAAATAAAATAGATAATCCAACCATCAGAAGTAAAAACGGCAGATAATTTCTGACGTAAAAAATGACATCTTCCTTATCAAATTTTAAATCCAATACTTTGGAAGGCTCCACCGGCTGAATATACATGTTATTTCCCCCATAACTGACCCCTGATAATCCGAGTTTACCACAACGTGTTGATTCGCTCTGCACTAAATCACAAAAACAGTTCCTGTTTCAGTGATATAATGACAGCTATGTACAAGATTTATATTGTTGAGGATGATAAAGGAATAGCAGATGGTATTAAAAGTTGCCTTTCTGCATGGGAGATGGAGGTTCTCGAGGTCTCTGATTTTCGCAATGTGTTAGGCGAGATCAATGAGTTCGAGCCTCATCTTATAATCATGGACATTACACTTCCTTACATGGGCGGATATCACTGGTGTCAGGAAATAAGAAAGACCAGTAATGTTCCGATCATCTTTATTTCTTCAGCAACAGATAACATGAATATCGTTATGGCAATGAACATGGGTGCCGACGATTACATTCCAAAGCCTTTTGACCAGAGCGTACTCATCGCAAAGGTCCAGGCAATTCTCCGCAGAACGTATTCATTCAATCTGAGTTCTTTCACATTGAAGGCGAAGGGCGCCATTCTTAATACGAACGATAACTCTTTAACTTATAACGGCAATAAGATCGAGCTCGCCAGAAATGAATATAAGATACTTCTTACTCTCATGCAGAATAAGAATAAGGTTGTAAGCCGTGAGAAGCTCATGGAAGCACTCTGGGAGACCGACAGTTTCGTAGATGAGAATACTCTTACCGTTAATGTCGGAAGACTCAGAAAGACATTGGAATCAGCAGGCCTCAAGGATTTTATCAAGACCAAATTCGGTGTCGGATACATCCTGGAGGATGAGGAATGAAGCTCTTCTCAGAATATCTGAAATACCGCGCGAAATTACTTATTACCGGCATGTTCGTAGTTGCTATTTTCGTAACGACAGACCGGTTATTCGATATACCTCAAATCGCTATACTGTATCCTCTTATCCTTACGATAGTGATAGGTCTTATCGTATGCGGATTTGATTGCTTTTTCTTCATAAGAAAACATAAGCAGTTAACACAGACTCCGGACGAACTTCCCGTTCCCAAAAACCTCATCGAAGAAGATTATCAGCAGATAATCAAGCTGATGGGCGAAGAGACCAAAATGGCAGAGCAGAAGGCATCTGCAGACTATACCGACATGGTCGAATACTACACGGTATGGGCACATCAGATAAAGACACCTATTGCTGCCATGAGACTGAATCTTCAGTCTGAAGATACTGAATCAGCGCGAAAACTGATGGGTGACCTGAACCGTATCGAAGCATATGTCGAGATGGTATTAACCTTCTTAAGACTCGATTCAAACAATACTGATTACGTAATTAAGGAATACGATCTCGATGAGATCATCCGCCCTGCCATCCGCAAGTTCTCCAGAGACTTTATCTTAAAGAAATTAAAACTCGAATATGAACCGGTTAACTTCAGAACCATCACCGATTCAAAGTGGCTGTCGTTCATTATCGAGCAGGTTATTTCAAATGCAGTTAAGTACACCTCCGAAGGCTCCGTACACATTTATATGAACGTGCCGGGTATTCTTTGCATAGAAGATACTGGTATCGGTATCAGTGCAGAAGACCTGCCCAGAATCTTTGAGAACGGTTACACGGGATTTAACGGCCGCGAAGACAAGCGAGCGAGCGGAATCGGCCTTTACCTTTGCAAGCGTATCTCCGATAATTTAGGACATAAGATTTATGCAGAATCCAAAGTTGGTGAAGGAACGAAGATATTCCTTGATATGAGAGCAAAAAAGCTAGACGTAGAATAAACGGAGATTAGCAATGAAGACCAGGAAGATAGTATCAATAATACTGTGCACTGTATTTTTGTTGCTTTCCCTGGCAGTGTTTGCTTTGATGAAAGTTATTAATACCGGAGGCCACCCCGGAATCAGCTCCTCATCATTTGCTCCTGCAAGAGTAGTTAAAGTTTCTGATGAAAAAGATATTATTGTAACCGTTTATCCTACAGGCGGAATAACGCCTCATGGCGCTAACGCTTGCCGTGAAGTTAATTTAAACTGCATTAAAAAAGGATGGCTCGTCACCCAGTACCAAGGCAATTGCAGACTGCTGTTTGAGATCAAGGATGCTGATATGGAAGACTTCTGCGGAATTGGTGACAGCAGGCATTATTACTATGCAGAGATCATTCCTTCAGACAGGCTCTGGATAACGGATTTTACTGCTAGACATAGCGATGAGCCGACCAATCCGTTTAATAAGGACACTCATCCTTCTTATCTTGTTTGCTGCATCAATTCAGAACTGTATGAGTACAGACTTACGCATCACGGGATACTGTATCTTATCGGATTTAATACCGGTTTTATTCTTCTTATAACAGGTATAAATGTATTGATAAATAAGATTTCCATAGCGAAAGCAAAAAAGAAAGCATCGCAAAACACCTGAAACAGTTGATCTCGTTGACTTCATTCTGCAGGTGTATGAAAATGTGACAAAGCTGTAAGGAATTAGTAAGCAGATTCAATGGAGTGGCCTTTACATGTTTTCTATACTGTGGCTGACTTAGATGAAAGGAAGTACAGTTTATGAGTTTACTCGAAGTAACAGGTGTTAAGAAAACATATAAGGGACGTCGCGGCGGCGCTTCCGTTGAAGCTCTCAAGAACGTTAATTTCACAGTTGAAAAGGGTGAGTATGTAGCCATCATGGGCGAGTCCGGATCAGGCAAGACTACCCTTCTTAATATCCTCGCAGCATTAGATAAAGCAACAGCAGGAACAGTCATCTTAGACGGCATGAATCTTTCAACGATCAAGGATGCCGCAATGGCCAAGTTCCGCCGTGATAACTTAGGTTATGTATTCCAGGATTTCAATCTGCTTGATACTTTCACATTGGAAGATAATATCTATCTTCCTCTCGTCCTCGCAGGCAAGAGACACGCAGACATGAAATCACGCCTTGATAATCTTGCTCCGGCTCTGGGCATTACGGATCTTCTTAAGAAATATCCTTACGAAGTATCCGGCGGTCAGAAGCAGCGTGCAGCTATAGCAAGAGCCTTGATCACAAACCCGAAGATCATATTGGCAGATGAACCTACAGGTGCATTGGATTCCAAGTCATCGGATGAACTTCTCGGATTGTTCTCCAAAGTTAATCAGATGGGGCAGACCATTCTAATGGTTACACACTCTACCAAAGCTGCGAGCCATGCTTCACGCGTAATGTTCATCAAGGACGGAATCATTTTCCATCAGATCTATAAAGGCAATTCAACCGATACACAGATGTATCAGAAGATATCAGACACATTAAACCTCCTCGCTCAGGGAGGTGACCTGAAATGAAAATAGGTTTATACCCTAAGATCGCGGCCGATGGTATCAGAAAAAACGGCCGTCTTTATGTGCCATACATCGCGACATGCATTCTCATGATCGCAGTATTCTACATCATGCATTTATTAGGTTTCTCGGATATGCTCCAGAATTTCGAAGGCGCATCAACAGCCAAAGAGATCCTGCAGCTGGGAACGATCATAATGGCCCTCTTCGGAACGATCTTCCTGTTCTACACACAGTCAACCCTGATCAAAGGAAGAAAGAAGGAATTCGGCCTTTACAATGTGCTCGGCATGAACAGAGTCAATCTGGGAAGGATCTTATTTTTTGAAACTGCGTTAATTTGGATAATATCCATGGCAGGCGGTATCCTCGCAGGCATCGGCCTGTCTAAACTCGCTGAACTCGGATTTACAAAGATGATCAATTCCAGCGTAAGTTATCAGTTCACGGTATCATCGGACTCTATAGTTACGACATTAATTGTATACAGCCTTATCTTTATGCTTATCTATCTCAATGCGTTAAGACAGATATGGTTTACAAGAACCATTAATCTCATCCACGCTGACAAAGCAGGTGAAAAACCGCCTAAGGCTAACTGGGTGATCGGTATTCTCGGATTGATCATCCTTCTCAGCGGTTATACGATTGCATTAAAGATCGAGTCACCTTTATCCGCTCTGGCCTGGTTCTTTATTGCGGTCATTCTCATCATTGTCGGAACGTATCTCGTACTTATTGCAGGTTCAGTCCTTCTTTGCAGGATCTTACAGAAAAACAAAACATACTACTATAAGACTAATCATTTTGTGTCTGTATCTTCCATGGCTTTCAGAATGAAGAGAAACGGTGCAGGACTCGCATCTATCTGCATTCTCCTTACGATGATACTTGTAATGATATCTTCTACTGCTGCTCTGTATTTCAACAGGGAAGAAACTTTGACGACCCGCTACCCGAACCAGATCAACGTTACGGCAACTAACTTGGGCGTATTAGAGAACAGCGAAGAAGTCATATCCAAGATGGAAAATGCAGTCAGTAAGTGTGTGAAAGACTCCGGAACTGAAATAACTGCGGATATGTCAGCCTCATACTATGGTGTGAGCGGTTATTATGATAACAATAAGACTGTAGATATCGATCTTGATCCTTTCGCAACGCTTTCCACTACTTTTGATTTTGACAGAGTCGTACAGGTTTATTTCTTTGATGTTGAAACTTACAACAGATTAAACAACAAGAATGAAACTCTTTCTCCAGGCAAGATCTTGCTCAGTGTCGACGGAAACATCCAGGTTGGTGATGAAATAATCATAGGAAAAAAGGCTTTCGGAGTAGAAAAAAAGGTGGATTTTAAAGACGGCAAAATGAAATATGCTGTCGGCACATCAGTCGTATCAACAATAGTTCTGATAGTTGACGATCTTAATGAAGCAGTTGCCGCTTTTTCTGAATATACTGACAGCCGCGGTAATCCTATGCTTGTTTGGAAATGGACTTATAATTTCGATACTAATCTTGACAGTACGGGTCAGATGGAGCTGAGAGGAAAGATCGGCAGTTATATCGATAATGAGCCCGGTGTTCCTGATTCTGTAGTCTATTACAGTTTCAGCCGTGAAGCTGAACGCGATGATTTTGTAAGCACATTCGGCGGTCTCTTCTTCCTCGGAATACTTCTGAGCATCATCTTCATGGTCTCATGCGTGCTTATTATCTACTATAAGCAGATATCGGAAGGCTATGAAGACCAGTCAAGGTTCTCGATCATGCAAAAGGTCGGTATGACAAAAGAGAATATTAAAAAGAGCATCAACTCACAAATGCTCACGGTATTCTTCATCCCTATCATCTTTGCGTGTATCCACCTTGCAACAGTTCTGCCGATCGTACATAAGCTTCTCCTGCTGTTCGGGCACAACAACGTTCCGCTGCTCCTTATCACAGCCGGTATCTGCGTACTTATCTGCGGATTGTTTTACGCCCTCACCTACAAGCTCACTTCGAACGCATACTATAAGATCGTGTCATAAAGACATGACGTAGATCTGGCAGGGATTGGCTTCGTCCCAATAAAGAGGAAACACTTCAAACTCTTTGAAGCCGCAACTGATATAAAAACGATTCGTAATATCGTAATCAGGATACATGCCCATTTGGACGGTCTTAACCTGCATAAAGGAATAGCCCTCCGAATGGGCTATTTCTTTTGCCTTCTCAACTAACGCCCTGCCGATTCCGCTTCTGTGGTGGTCCTTAAGGACTCCCATAACTGCGAGTTCGACAGTTGCGTTTCCTGTCTCCTTCAGGCACAGGAAACCGTCGTATTCACCGTCCTGCTCGTCTGCGATAAATATCCAGTCCTGACAGTCTCTGATATACCCCTCACGGGATTCTTCTACCTCAAACCATTCAGTAAGAGCTTCTAAAATTATACGTGAAATCTGACCCTTAAGGGCCTTATCTTCTATGACTTTTATCATATGATTATTCCTTTTATCGAGATGCCTAATTATAAATCAGGACACAGGCTCGGGCATCTTCTCGCCCATGTACTTCTCGTAAAATTCCTTGTATTTCTTCTCGCTGGCTGCATCGCGGCGGTGCTTAAAGTCGTGCATGTAAGTAGCCGGATCCGTTGTATTCGCGTACTTGAAGCGGTAAGCAATAGCCGCAATATTGAGGCTGTGCTCCGCGATTCTTACGCAGCTGTACAAGATATCATTAAATACAAAGCCCTGCATTGTCGTGCATTTACCCGTAGCAAGACGTTCAACATGAGCTGCTTTGAACTGGTCGCTCATCTCGCTGATTACGATTCTCAAGGGTCCAACCTCTTCAGCCCTGGATGCATTGCCTGACTTATAACAATCGAGGGCAATCGTATAAACTTCCTTAACTGCCGGAATAATTCTATTAAGTTCCTTCATTGCTTCATCTGAGAACTCAAGACGTTTATTGAACATCTCTTCCGCAGAATTGGACAGATAGTTTGCGTGGTCAGCGATTCGCTCAACCTCACCTATCGTCTGCAATAAACTCGAGGATCGGTTTTTATCTTCAACAGACAGATGCTGGGTCGTGGTGAGCTTCATGAGGTATGAACCAAGGTGGTCCTCAAAACCATCGATTACTTCCTCATTTTTCTTAATATAAGCAAAATCATCTTTGTTATAACCGTTCGTGAGCATCAGCATTGACTTATCCAGTCCGTTCTGTGCCTTGCCGATCATCTTGATGACGGAGTTACGGCACTCAGCAACAGCGATAGGAGGTGTAAGCATAAGTCTCTCATCGAGCTTGAACTCCTGCTCTTCGTCTGTATCCTTCACGATGATGTTTGCAAACTTGATAAGAATCTTGCTGAACGGGAAGAGCACAATCGTGTTACCGACATTGAACAATGTGTGGCAAACAGCGATTCCGAATATACTGATCGTATTGTCCATGAACGAGAAGTCAAAAATGGCATTGAGTCCATAAAAAGCCACCATCCAGATACACGTACCGATAATCTTTATAAGAACATGGATCATGGTAACTCGCTTAGCAGCACGGCTGACTCCAATGGATGAAAGAACAGCCGTCATACATGTACCGATATTGGCACCCATGATAATTGGGATAGCAACACCATATGTAATTTGCCCTGTCATGGACAAAGACTGCAAAATACCGATTGAAGCTGCAGAACTCTGGATAACACCTGTAACAACAGTACCTGCCAGAACACCAAGGAACGGATTGTGGAAGGCTGTGAGGATATTTGTAAAACTGTCCATCTCACGTAGGGGAGCCATAGATGTGGACATCATGGTCATACCCTGCATGAGAATTGCAAAGCCGATGAGCATTGAACCGATATCCTTATGTCTCTGCTGCTTGCATACCATAAGCATGATAATACCGATAAGTGCCACTATGAGAGCGAAACAAGAAGGCTTCAGGAACTGGAGCAACAGATTATCATTTCCATCAATACCTGAAAGTGACAGGATCCATGCTGTAAGCGTGGTTCCGATATCTGATCCGAAGATTACGCCAACCGTCTGCGGGAGTTCCATGATTCCCGAGTTAACGAAACCGATGAGCATAACCGTCATGGCAGATGAAGACTGGATGGCGATCGTAATGATTGCACCTATTGTAAGTCCCTTAAAGGGGTTATCCGTTGCCTTGCGGAGGAGTTTCTCGAGTTTGCCTCCCGCTGTCTTCTTCAAAGATTCTGACAGCACTCGCATTCCATATAGGAAGAAAGCCAGTCCTCCGAACAAAGTAACAAATGAAAATATATCCATAAATACCTCTCAGCAGATATTATTAGCCGCATTTCTCTATGTTAATTTTAATATCTAAATGCCAATATGTAAAACCCCTATTTTGTTACAAATTTCAACATATAGACGTTTATCTATATATAGTCTTCATTCATACAAAAAGGGCACCTTTGTGCCCTTAGTTGTCTTATTTATTGAAAAACTCTTCTTATTCTACCCGGGCTCCACATGAACCGCAGAACTTCGCACCGGGATTAAGCGGACCGCCGCAGCTCTCACAGAAATGTACGCCCTGAGCCTGAGGAGCCTGTGCCTGAACGGGTGCAGCGTAAGGCGAAGGCTGCTGGACAGGTGCATAAACAGGAGCAACCTGCTGGGTATCAATTACCGGAACATATCTGGGAACTGCTAAAGCAGGATTGAGAGTAACTGCCTTACCATAAGCTACGATTCCCGTTGAACGCTCAGGGATAAATCTTCCTGCAGCAAAATGAATATCTACATTACAACCGTCGGCAATCTGGAAAACGAACGGAGGTGTATCGTTACCACCGCTTGCTCTTGCAACAAGAACGTTCTGTCTTTGGTCTGTTCTGGCATGCAGAATATCACCGTTGCTGATAAGACCAACAGATCTGCCATTCAAAACCATGTCAAATTTAGCAGCTGAAGCTGAAAAAGCCTTCTCACGTGTAATAGTAATGTTTGTCTCAATCGGAAGAGGTTCATAGTATTCTGTGAACTGGCGGATAATCTGTTCGGTCGGGGTTACATAATCACCCTTCTTACAGTGCTTGGCAACGTTATAAGAAATAGCAGCACCGATACCGACCAGACCATAAGCAATAAGAAAAGATGCATACTCCAATTCAAGTGAATAACCGATAATTAATCCAACTATCTCCGGAATGATCCATAAGACGATAGCAAGGGCAATGAAGCCGCCCGGTTTTCTTCCTCTTTCAATAGCGTTGTTCTTGACGCTCTTGCACAACAACATGATTAGCCAGATTTCAAGCATGGATATCCCCTCTCTGAATATATATACCCTAATTGCGTATTAAGGAACATTATACACAAGATAATGCCATTTCACTGATAGGAATTACAGAATTGAATACTTAATTCTCAATAAGGACCGCTCTGCACGGAGCACCATCTGTTCCGCCGAGATTGATGGGAGCAGCATTCAAAAGATAAGAGCCGGCAGGAATTTCACTTAACCTTATTCCTTCGAGCAGAACGATTTTCGCGCCGAGCATAATATGGTGAACCTCCATAGGAGCTTCCAAAGGGCCCACCGTCTGAGACTCGTTGCCGTAAAGTTTAATTCCTGCTTCTGCGAAAACCTTTGCTGCTTCAGTTGTAACAGTCACGTTTCCTTTTACGAGAATCATATCTGCTGATTTGGGATCGAAATTCTTAGCTTCCTCCAAAATCCCAATTGCATCTTCTCTTCCTAAAAAGCCTGTACGCTCTGCCACATAAGCGTAACCGATAAACTTATCTAACGGGACCTGGTCTATAGTCTCCTGACCGTCGATAAAATGAAAAGGAGCATCAACGTGCGTACCGTTATGGGCACACATCTCAAAAGCAGTCAGGTTGCAGACATCACCATTACTTATCCTGAGTTGCGGAATCTTTTTAGGTGACGGATCACCCGGGTATACATTACATCCGAATACTTCCTGGGAAATGTCGTAGATCTTCATTGGCTTCTCCTTTATAGAATCAATCCGGCTTAAGGCTGCCGCAGCCTGCGCAAAACTTTCCTCTGTTTCCGGTTGTTTTGCAGACAGAACATTCCCATGTGCCGTCTTCACTTGCGACAGATTTGGGGTTTCCGCAGTTTGAACAGAATTTTCCTGTATTCTCATGACCGCATGAACATATCCATCCGGCAGGTTTAGGCTCACCACATCCGCAACAGTATTTACCTGTGTTTTCCTGACCGCATTTACAGGTCCACTTCTCCCCTGTTGCTTCTGCCTTACCGGCATCAGGGTCAACAGCAACCAATCCCATCATTTCAAGGGGACGCTCATGACCGGGCTGTCCGGCCACATCGATCATGCCCATCATTTGCTTCATGCCCATGAAGCCGGTCATGGCGCCCAGGTTTTCATTGGATATGCTTTTTATACATTCACCCGATGATTCACATTCGTCCAATAATCTGACCACCTCATCTTCGATGCTCCTGAATGTAAATCCTGACGGACCGCACTGAAGAGTACAGCAGGTATGAGCATCGCCTCCGATACTCGTGTCATCAAATTCCATCACGATCGTTGAACTCGTGAAGTTATCGAACATCTGAGCTGTTTCTATATCCATTTTCGACAGTGCCGCAAGACGCTTATCAGTTACAAAATCACGGATCTTTTGGGCGGTTTCCGGATTTATCTTATACTCCATTTCAATGTGACGTCCGCCGCCTGTAGAATTTTTGGAACACACGATAGTCCCGTCTTCGTTCCACACCACTTTCCTGGTGCTGTATGAGCTGGTGCCGGCCATCATGCCGTGGGACGAAAGATTATAACTGAATTCTCTTAACGGTCCGTGAGGTTCATCTGCAGCTTCAATTTCCTGTTTTCTTTTCTCTTCCTTGGCCTGATAATAAGGCTTCATTATCTTTTCCTGATAGATATCGTATACCTCATCGGGAATGCGGATATTATCTATTCTTGCAGAACCCGTCATTCCTGCTTCCTTGAGGTCATCCATGAGCTTTACCGCGAGTACATTCTGGCCATCAACACATAGTATTTTATCCGACTGATTCCAGTTTAAGATGTGTTCCGCGAGTTTCTTTATGGCAAATTTCGCTAGATTGGATCTTCTCTCATCCTCTGTCGTACCATAAGCCAATTCATCATATTCATCAATATAGAGAGCACCGGTCATTCGCACTTTGAACTCGGTATCACAGCCTTTTTCCATGAACTTCAACGGTTCAGGGGTTCCGAACTTTGCAATTATTCCGGACATAGATCCATCTCCTTTTCCATATTGAGATAAACAAATTATAACCCAATCTTCAAAATAGGATATCTGCACAAACCGGAGCTTCAAATTTGGTTGCTACACCTTTTCGAGAAGTCGGATTATTGCTATACAATAAAACTACTTGTTCATTCTTTATTCGGTAAAGGGGCGGTAACACAAATGGAGAAATGGATCAGATCTGCTATTCCTGCACTTTTAATTCACTGTTCTATCGGCACCGTTTATTGCTGGAGTACTTTTAAAGAGGCTGTAGCAAACGCAATCGGCATGACTCCTTTTGCTGTCGGTTGGGCATTCTCGCTCGCGATCTTTTTCCTCGGTATGTCCGCTGCTTTCGCCGGTAAGCTCGTTGAGCTCAATATCCACAAGTCATCCCTGGTCGCAGCCATCTGCTTCACCGTCGGTATGATTGGTACCGGCCTTACTATAAAATTCTTCACGGGAGTTCTTGCACTCGTCCTGATATATATCTTCTACGGATGCATAATGGGAATCGGTCTGGGTGTCGGTTACCTCACGCCTGTTAAGACACTTATGCTCTGGTTCAAGGACCATAAAGGCCTTGCGACCGGTATTTCCATCATGGGATTCGGCCTCGCGAAAGCAATTGCCACACCTATCATGGAATTCCTTCAGAACAAGGTCGGCATCGCCTATATGTTCATCATCCTGGGTATTATTTACTTCATCATGATGTTTGCCGGACACCTCATGCTCAAGAAGCCATCCGACTGGGTCGAGGCCAAAACAAACAACGATTTCAGTTATTCCATCCTGAAGAACAAAACCTTTGTAGGCATCTGGCTCATTTTCTACATTAACATTCACTGCGGCCTTATGCTCATCACATATGAGAAGCAGTTCCTCAACACAAGATTTGCAGGTCTGGCTTCACTCGCAGTAATCATCAGCGTTATCCCTTCTGTTACAGCTATCTGCAATGCACTGGGACGTATAGGTTATTCCACAATCTCAGATAAACTCAAGGACAGAAGCCTCATCTACGTAATTATATTCATTTCCTGTATCGTCGTATGCGGACTCTCATTTGGAATCATCAACGGCGTTCTGGTCATCATATTACTGATGGTAGTAAACCTCGGCTACGGCGGCGGTTTCTCAACCCTGCCTGCACTCCTGGAATCAAGATTTGGAATGAAGAATATATCTAAAATCCACGGTCTGACTCTGTCAGCGTGGGCAATTGCAGGACTTACAGGAAACAACCTCTCTGAGGTAATCCTGAACAAAACGGAGAACAACTATCAGTTCATAATAATCACTGCAGGCGTACTCTATGCTGTTGCACTGGTTATCTGTCTGTTACTCGTATATCAACGCAAAGGAAATGAAGTTAAGAACTGAGGTGGTCGCCGAATAGTTCTCTGTCCATTTTAATGAATTCGGGCAACAGCTCACCAAATTCCGTTTTAAGCTTCAGCCCGACTTTTTCATAATTCTCTGTTTTGAAAGTTGCTTCGGTCCATTCTTCCATGACGGAGCTGTCATTTACATCCAATTTTAGTCTCTTAATGTCTTCGCAGATACGGTTCTCTTCGGACCTGCATTCTTTGAGAACCAGTTCATTCTCGTGATACTGGTTAATGAATTCCAAGAGTTTAAACAATGTATCGTAAAACCCATGGTATTCGTCAGGAGATAATTCCTGAGCCTCTAAAACTCTTCCCATCAGCAAGGGAAAGAGATTCCTTGAACGGAAATCCTCAATCTTCATTTCACTGAACGAAGACCATTTACCGGCACAAAGCACCCAGTTATGAAGTATCAGCGGATCATTTGGATGATCAAGATTCAAGACCCTGTAACAGTCTTCTGCCTCAACAAAATCCTTGCGTTTTAATGCTTCGGGAGCATTTTTCAGACGCTCGATAGTAAAACAAGTCTTCGTATGATCAAAACTTACACCATGATGTACACGGTCTATATACATCAGTCTCCTAAGCAGCGTGGGATACTTCTTGATGATCACTTGTTTTTTCTGCGGATACTCCTCATTGTTCGGTTCTATCTGCATCATGACCAGGATATCACTGTACTCTTTGAGCAACTTCATCAGTTTATCAATGAGATTACAGAGATGCTCATTGGGATATATTACATACTTGTGGAATTCATCGACACGCTGCCGTACAAGCTGCCAGTCAACTTTCATAAGATCTTCGGACAATCTGATCTGGGTAAAAGCCTTCCATTTTCCGGCGCACAAGATTCTTCCGCGAAGAGCCTCGAAATTATGCTGGTCAAACATAAGTATATGTGAGAAACGCTGATCTGCCGTTTCATAATCACCTGATTTGAGTTCTGCCATCGCTTTCTGCATAGGGTCGCCGTAAAACAATGAATATCCGTAAGCAATACCGCAGTGGTTACATGTATACAGTTTGCGTTCTTTATCAAATGATAATGTGCCGCCACACTTGGCACATCCGATCCTCAAAAGGCCATAAGAAGGCGTAACACTTCCAAATGCCATTTTCGGCTCTTCCACTGATACAGATTCCACATCCGGTTCAAGAACCTTAAGCTCGGCATAAAGCTTTGCATAGTCCTCTTCTGCTACCTTAAGACTTTGCTGTGCCTCATCAAGTTTTCTGGAAATATCATCTTTGTTGGGAGCACTTATTAATGTCAGTTGAAGCGAATTCTTCTCCCTGTTAAATCTGTTGTATTCCTGGGCTTTAGAAATTACTTCCGATAGTTTTGCAAAATATTCCGCATAAGGAGACAGGCGGTACCTGTCTTCACCTAACAGTCTGATAATGCCGTTATAAAAACAATGACTAAGATTTACAGGTTCATCTAATATCTTCTCAGAATTAATACTTCCCGCACAAAAGGCAAGGCCCCTTAACACAAGAAAATTATCGGGTTCATAAGACAATACGGTATTGTACTTTTCCTCTGCGGCCTTATAATCCTTGCGGAAAAGACAGTAATCTGCCTGAGTCAGCAAATCTTCACTGTGGAAATCAATATAATCGATTTTGGCCCCGCAAAACGGGCAATCCAATACATCCTGGTCTCTGTCAACATTCAGAATACCGCCGCATTTGGAACATGAATAGCTCTTTAAAGTAGACATCCGATAGACTCCCTCAAATCCGTCGAAAACCCAAAACTCCCAATTGCGATTATAACATACCGGACATGTAACTTATTTGTAAGTTTAATTATTGCGCGCATTATAATATTATTAGTGCAAAATGAGGTCACTATGAACAAAAAAACGAAAGCACTTGCCCTGACATTGGTCGCCACCTTTATATTGATGGCGCTGTTGGTTACATATACAACCAGGATGATGTACACATCGTCCTATTCTTACATTCATGAACTCGGAAACGATAAGGCTGCAGCTATCACTGCAGACCTTGAAGATTATCTCGATACCGCCAAATCCGTATTGTGGGTCGCCGCCGATACTGTAGACCACATGGTCGCCAATGGTGCTACAAACGACGAGATAGTCGAATATATCACACGAGAATCAACCAATACCGAAGCCCAGTTCGATGAAACATACACAGGAATCTACGGCGTAATCAGAGGCGAGTACGTAGACGGCGTAGGCTGGGTACCGCCGGATGACTACGATCCGACTGCAAGAGATTGGTATAAAACAGCTATTGAAGCCGGAGGAGAGCCTGTAATTGCTGCACCTTATATCGATGCACAGACAGGAAACGTCATCATTTCAGTAGTTAAGTGCCTTTCTGATTCCAATGACGTATTAGGATTGGACCTCACACTTAGTGAGATCCAGACTACAGTTGAACAGATCCAGATAAACGGAAATGGCTATGGTTATATCCTCGACAATGACGGTCTCGTCATCGCGCACAAGGATACTGCAGAAATCGGTAAATACTACAACGAAGAAGCTGATAAAGCGGAATTATTCAATAAGATACTGAGTGTCGGTCAGGGCAACTTCAACATTACGGTTGACGATGTGGAGTGCACGGTTTTCGTAGATGAAGTCCTCGACCAGTGGCATCTGGTAATCATAATTGAATCTTTCGCACTTTTGGATGACACAAAAAATCTCCTGATAGTAAGTATCCTTATCAGCCTTATTGTTTTCGGACTGATCTCAGTCTCGTATATCATCGGTCATAACTATGAACGTAAGATCATCCGCCGCATGGATGAGATGGAAGCGATGGAGCAGAAGAAGGATTACGAGGCCAAGCTCTTAAAGCTCGAGAAATCTGCAGCTGATTCGGCCAACAAAGCGAAGAGTAATTTCCTTGCTGATATGTCGCACGAGATCAGAACGCCTATCAACGCCGTTCTCGGCATGAACGAAATGATCTTAAGAGAATCCAAAGAAGAGCAGACGTTAGAGTATGCTTCGAACATCAAGATTGCCGGTAACACATTGCTGTCGATCATCAACGACATTCTCGACTTCTCTAAGATCGAAGACGGCAAGATGTCTTTGGTACCTGTTGAATTTGATGTAGCCGATTGGATTGGCGGTCTCGTTAATTCAATACATGAACGTGCACGCGCGAAAGGTCTGGAATTAAAGATAGACGTAGATGAATCTGTTCCTTCAAAACTCTACGGTGACGATGTCAGACTCACACAGATAGTAGTTAACCTTCTTACCAACGCTGTTAAGTATACGGATAAAGGCAGCGTTACACTAAGGATCAGAAACTCTGCGATTAACGATGGAAATGTCGATTTAAGGTTCGATGTCATTGATACCGGTATCGGAATCAAGTCTCAGGACATGGATAAATTGTTTAAATCTTTCGAGCGTATAGAAGAAAGACGCAACCGTAACATCGAGGGTACCGGTCTCGGACTCTCGATCGTCCACAAGCTTCTTGGCATGATGAACAGCAAGCTCGAAGTAAACAGCCGTTATGGCGTAGGCTCTTCATTCAGTTTCTCGGTAACGCTCAAGATAGTTGATACTGAACCGATCGGAAACTACGAAGAAAGAAGAAAGCTTAATATTCACAACCAGAGTGAAGAAGAACACCTCTATGCACCAAATGCAAAGGTTCTCGTTGTCGATGATAACGACATGAACCTGAAGGTTGCAAAGAATTTTATGGAGCTGTTCGGAATAAAGCCCGACACCTGCTCTTCAGGTAAGGAAACGCTGGATGTATTAAAGACTAAGCATTACGACATCATTTTTCTCGACCACATGATGCCTGTCTTAGACGGTATCGAGACTCTGCGTCTTGCCAAGGAAAAGAAACTCATCAATGATACGGTAGTCATTGCTCTCACTGCAAATGCAGTTGTAGGAGCAAAGGAACAATATCTGGCTGCAGGATTCAACGACTATCTGTCAAAACCGATCGTTGTAAAAAACATCGAGAAGACACTGAAGAATTACCTGCCTTCAGAGCTCATCGAAGAAGTTGAAACTAAAGTTGAGATAGAAGCTCCGTCATCTTCCCTCACGCTCGACAAAGCACGTTCCATCGGCCTTAATGTTGACGCTGCCGTAGAGTACTCATGCGGCGAAGAAGACCTGTATCTCGATCTCTTATCCGACTATGCAAACAGTTGCGAAGATAAGTGCAAGGAACTCGATTCTTATCTTAACGAAGAGGACATGAAGAACTACAGCATTCTCATCCACTCTCTAAAGAGCTCATCGAGGATCATCGGCGCCGATTCTGTATCAGCTCTTGCAAAAGATCTCGAAGATGCTTCCAAAAAGAACGATATAGACTTCGTTTCCATCAACCACGAAATCTTCATTGAAAACTACAAGGCGTTAGCAACTAAACTGCTCGGATAATCCGGCGCATTTTTTCGCAGCGATTTTATTCCAAATAAAAGGCTGTCCCGTTAAGGACAGCCCTCAAAAATATATGAATTTAATCTTAGTTAGGAGTTACTCTGGGTGTTCCGCAGTCAGGACAGAATCTTGAAGTGATTCCTGTCTTGCCGCAGTTAGCACAGTTCCATGCGCCTTCAACGGGTGCTGCGGGAGCCTGTGCGGCGTCGCCTGTGTTGCCGGAAACAACGTTACCGAAACCTTCACCGACCTTCTGTGACTCGCCCATGATAGGAGCCATAGCATCCTTTGTCATGTTGATAACACCGCCCATTGCACCGAGTGTTACGCCAAGAGAAGCAACATCACCGATTCCGCCTGCAGCTCCGCCGCCGTTTCCACCACCGGTAATACCGTTCTGCATAGCTTCGAGGCCAACCTGACGAGCTGTCTCATCTCTATAGGTGTAACCCTTCATCTGCATCTCAGCAGCCTCAGCCTCAGCCTTCATCTTGTAAGCTTCGGCCTCTGCCTGAGCCTTGATACGTATAGCTTCAGCGTCTCCCTGAGCATTTACGGCCTTGAGCTGTGCTTCAGTCTGAGCCTCAACGATCTTTCTCTGCTGTGCAGCTTCTGCCTCAGCCTTCTTAACTTCCTCTTCTCTGACCTTCAGAGTCTTATCAGCGAACTGCTGCTTAAGGCGGACGAAATTAGGATCGTCGTCAGGCGTCTGGATCGTTGTAACGTAGAACTCAGGCATAACGAGACCATACTCATCGAGAGTAGCGTTGATGTCAGCCATGAGAGCTGTGGACAATACGTCGAGGTATGCATCGATCTCAAGGATATTGAGATTCTGCTCTTTGATGATGCGTGCGAGATTTGCCTTAACCTTGTTGATGATGAGTGCTCTGAACATTCCGTTGCCGTAAGACAGACCATCACCTACTGCCTCATTCTGAATGAGACCTTCAGTTGTTCCTACGAGCTTAAGAACGAGCTTGCGCGCATCTGTAACTCTCATGTTGAAGTTACCGGATGCACCGATCTCAACGTGAAGTCCTGATGCCGGATCGAAAAGTCTTACCTTACTGTCAGTACCCCATCTGATACCCATCTGGGTGATCATATTGATGAAGTAAACTTCACAGTGGAAAACATTGATACCGCCGGTACCAAGCTTCATGTAGTCACGAACCTTAGGAATGTTGTTCGTAACGAGTGTGTGGCGTCCTGCTGTAAACTGGTCGAAAACCTTACCGTCACGGAAGAATAATGCTTCCTGAGTCTCATGGACAATCAGCTGTGAGCCGATGGTAAAGTCTTCTTTCTCGTGCTTGTGGACGAGGACATCATTGGCGCCTTCGTACTTGATTACACTAATAGCTTCAACCATTTCTTAATCTTTCCTTTCTATTTATTTTTCTTCGTTATTTGTTCAGTAAACTGTGCAAAGAGAATGAACAGTACTATCGGTCCGACTATAGCTATTATTACCGATACGACCGTAGGCAAATGGAATACATATGCCAGGAGCGAATAGATAATGAGCGGCGTCGCTGCGAGGAACGATATAACCTTAAGGATTATCGATACTACTCCGCCTCTGTAGAAGACATAGCCGAGTCCGGCAGAACCTAAGAGGAAGAGGATAATGCAGACTGCCCAGGGACATCCGAACGCCTCTCTTAAGAACAATCCGAAAGCCGCAGGAATGATGAGACTGAATACAACTGCCCACGGAATCTGCTTCTTTCTTTCCTTCTCGATCTCTTCTTTGCAGATCTCAACCATCGCATCAGCATCTCTGTAACCGGGAACTCTGCCGAGTTCTTTTGCTGCACTGCTCCAGGACTGCTTCTCATAAAAGTTCTTGCCCTTGATATAGATGGCATATTTCTCTGCTCTCGCCAGACCGTCGTTACAGATCTTGATGAGATCAGCAGAAACAGCATCGTTGAGCTTTGAACACTCCATGACCGAAGTCTTAAACAGGAGTTTTGCTTCGTTAGCGGAAGCAACCTTCGTATCGCTCTCGATTATCTCGTTTGCTTTGGCAATGTTGGCAATGATGCGAGTGTATTTCTCGTAATTCGGAATTACGTCGGCAATCGCCCACTTGTTTCCGCAATTGGCACAGACACATGTGCCGCCGAGATAGTTATTCACTATGTCTCCGCCACATACCTTGCACTTTAATGAGATTGGTGTCGCATTTACGTCAGGCATCTTAAGTCTCCATTAAAGGTAATTTGCCGTGCGATAAGAAGTCTCTATCCCTATTCCATCTTTCTCACGCCAAGAGTTATTTTATCATTTTTTATTGAGCAATGAAATATATTCTGCTTGTTATATGAAACCCGTTAGAAAGTATCGAAATCATCAGGTTCATTCCGGTCAGGTATTTTGTTCAGTCTGTGATCGATAACGGTGTCTGAATCCGGATGGATCGTAAATATACCGTTTTTCATATCTTCTTCAGATACTTCCGTTGATTCAGTCTTGTTTTTCGGTTTGTTATTACGCGGATCGAGCTTATTCTTGCGCGGGTCGAAAACCGGTTTTGTACCTCTCATGGAAAAGGCACCGCTCTTCTGCGTAAAGTCCGGATTGTATTCAGATATAGGTATAAAGCGGTATTCATCTAAAATGCCGCTACCTTTAACATTGAGCATAACGAGCAGACCGATTGCTTTATCCTGCATTTCTTTCCCACCGAGGCTGGAAAAATCAGCTATGTAAATCAAACCCTCTTCTGATACAAAGGTTACCTTCAGATGTGTTTTAGCTATGCCTTTGCCATCAGGGGAACTGCCTAAGATCATAACGGTCTGGACGACATAATCACCGCTCTTGATTTTGTTCATATGTTTTCTGCTTACGACGATCAGCCATATCAGGAAAAAGACCAGCACCGGTAAGAATATGAAAGCATATTGCATCCTATGCTCACGAAAAGAACTAAAAGGCAGTGATGTGTTGACGATTTTGTTAAACACATAACCGATGAGTATTAATATAACCGCAACGACTGAGAACCCGAGAAGGAACTTTAAAACAGAGAGCTTTTTCTCGTTCTTCACAACCGCATCATGTTCAGCTGCTGTAGCTTTCCTGAAAAATCCCTCTTCCATATCTTCTTAACAATTCCCCGTATAAACGAATTCCAACTTCTCCCTCGCGATATCCGCTAACCTGTATATTATATCAACATTTGTCGCGGGTCTGTCGGTCATATTGTATCTTGGGAAAAATCTTGAGATGTGGAGCGGTATCTTGCTGCCACCTTCAAGTCCTGAGATCCATTCCGTCAGCTCTCGCATCTCGTCTTCACTGTCATTCATATCAGTAACTATCAACATCGTGAGTTCGACATGACAATCCTTAACAGCACGCTCGATAAAGGTTTTCGTTGTCTCGAGGTCGCCCTTCAGGATCTCGCTGTAAGTCTTTTCAGACATGCTCTTGATGTCAATATTCATTGCATCAATGTAAGGAAGTATCTCTTCGAGAACTGTCAGCTCCGCTGTTCCGTTTGTAACCAGAACATTCTTCATGCCCTTGTCTTTAACAAGTTTTGCCGTATCACGGACAAACTCGTAACTTACCAGAGGTTCATTATAAGTGAATGCTAAACCAATATTTCCTCTGTCTCTAAACTGGAATGCAATATCAGAGAGCTCCTCAGGAGTTATGACGTTCTCGGGTTCAAGCTCACTTCCATCAGTTCTGGAAATATCGTAATTCTGGCAGAACGGGCAGAACAGATTGCATCCGTAACTTCCGACTGACAATACTTTCGAGCCAGGGAAAAATCTTGAGAGCGGTTTCTTCTCAATAGGGTCTAATGCCAATGCGGTTATACGTCCATAGTTGGTGCAGACGATCTGACCGTCTACGCATGCTCTGGCATTGCAGGCACCAGTACCGCCTTCTTTTATATCGCAATGTCTGAAACACACTTCGCAGACAGCCATTTTATCTGTACCTTATGACCTCAAAACGCTGGAGCTTATAGTCTTCATCAGGATCTATTCCGCCCTTGCGTCTTGCTATATCTATCTGTTCTTCCACGGTATCAACGCCTTCCAAATCAGGCAGCAACAGGCCTCTCCTCGAACCACACGAAACAATTACACCATAGTGCTTAACATCCAACTGATCAGGTCCGACAATATCTTCAGGCTTACCCAGAATATCAACACTGATCTCCAGAAGATCCAGCTCATCTTCTCTGACAGGACTGAATCTCGGATCACGTGATACTGCGCTGACCGCATTACTTATTATCTCTTCTGCTATTGAATCCTGAACAGGTCCTATCGTTCCAATGCAGCCTCTGAGAGAACCGCTCTTATGAACTGATACAAATGCACCGGCCCTGTCTGATGTTGCTTCAGGAGGCAGTTCCTTTTCCAATCCTTCAGGCAGATCTTTTGGAAATCTCAGTTTCTTACGTGTCCTTACATACTGCTCGATCGTCGCTCTCGCAAGTTTTACATAAGGAGCTGAATCAGAAGATTTCACACGTTCTGAGAGTACCGTAAGAAAGTGTCGGTTTTCATTCTTTTCGCCGGGCTCGAAAATACATATTCCGTAGCCAACTCCCGTAACATCCTGATGAGATAAAACCTCTGTCTTAACATCAACACCGTCGAGAGTTCCTGCCATTATGACAAACGATCTGTGACCGCATTCAGCAGCTTTATCCAGGAGGTTCTCATCGAACTCCATCATGCCGCCGAAGTCAGCTTCAGATGCCGCTTCCATTATCTTTTTGTCGTAAACCGGACCGGCAGGATCGAATCCATATGGCCCATATTCCTGCAGTTTATGTGACAGATCACCGCTCGCTACAATAACAGTATTGCGGCCCAAATCTTCCGCAACTTCCCTGATGTAGATTCCAAGCTTATAGTGATCTGACAATGACAGACCGGACAATCCGATACGGATTATCTTGCCGCCCTGATAGTATTTCCTGATGAAATATAATGGCACCATCGTGCCGTGATCGAGTTCCCTGTCGCGCTCGCCTAATGTTCCGCCGGGGAAATCATCAGCATAGAGTCGCGATTCCAGAACAACAACGAATTCCTTATCGTATTCCTCTTCGAAAGCGACCTGCGGCGCACCAAATCTCGCAAAACTTCCAACCGCGCCATCACCCGGAGAGATGTGAAAATAGTCACCGTACATTATGGAATGCGGGCTGATGATAACAATAGTGTCAGGTTTGATACTGGCAATTTCCTTAGCAACACGCTCGTAAGAATCCGTGGTCTTCTTTATTTCTTTCTCGCCGCCTCTTCCGACATCAGGAACAATAAGCGGAGGATGAGGCACCATATATGCAGCCGTTATTCCCATAAGCGTTACCCCGTAACAATCAAGCGTTTTCTTTAAGGTGTTTACTTACTTTCTTTGCCCATTCGATACTTGATTTTTTCATGTTATCAGGTAATTTGTCAAACGCGAAAAACCTCAAAGCGGTAACTTCTGATTCCTGCATCTTAAGTTCTCCGGAATAATCACGGCAGATATATTTAATTCCGCAGAAATATGCCTGATCGCCATTAGGATAAACGTTGTAATATTCTTTGCCTGAAACTACTCCAAAAAGCTCCAATTCACCACACCGGATTCCGGTCTCTTCGAGAACTTCTCTTCTGGCACATTCTTCAAAGCTCTCACCGAGCTCCATTGCACCTGCCGGGAAATCCCACATACCGTTATCCGCACGCTTCTCAAGAAGGATCTCATCCTTATCGTTGATAACAAATACACCTGCGCCCGGCATTATGAGCGGGCGGTGTCCGACAACTTTACGAAGGTTCATGATGTAGCCGAGATCACGGTCATCTTCTTTTTTCTTCGAGACTACTTCAACAGGTCCTTCCGCCCTGAGTTTTTTGAGCTTCACTAACGATATAACAATGAGGATAGTGGTTGTAACAACAAGAGGAAAAGTAAAACAGGTTGCAATAATTGCCACACCCAAACTGCCCATGAACTCCTGGTTCTCTTTGATGCACATGAGTATAGTTACTAATGTGGCAACGGCGGCAACAGCCGGAAGGATCCAATAGCGGAGATCACGCTTGGTTATTGCTATTACGACAAATGAAATCAGATATCCCACACCGGCTGCGGCTAGTCCCGTTACGATCCATAAAACGGGCATCAGCATCGTGCCGACAAATTCTTCCAAACCGATTAAACCAATTGCTACAGAAGCAATCGCCGAAGCAATAATGATTACTATTCCGGTTATATTTTTCTTTTCCATGAGGCTTCTCCTCCGGCCATCAAGAAAGTTTGATTATCAAGCATTATATATCAAAGCCGCTTCATAATGAGACTCAAATCAGTCAGAAATGTAAGAAGACAGGTTATCTGAATTAACCGCAATAAGCTACGGCATCAGCCTGGAACAGGAGACCGTCTTTGCCTCCGACATGGGCAAACTCAGTCTGGATGGATTTGCGTACAGGATACTTACCGTTGAATCTTTCCTTGATAATCTTCTCCATGACCGGAATATTCCATACATCTCTGAAAAGGCAATCCATCTGGACTACATTTTCGAGAGTAAGTCCAACCATGGCAAGGCGCTGTTCCATCTGATCGAACGCACCATTGATCTGCTCTTCGATCGTTCCTCCGACATTGCCTGCACAGTAACTTAAGAAACAGTAGTCACCGGCCTTAATTATTCCGGAATGTGCCCACTCTTCACATACGTCGTATCTCTCAATGTTTCCCATTATCCTGTTCCTCCCGATCTGTAAAATCAAAGAATTTCCATACCGTCAATTATATAACAAAACGGACCTGACTCTATGGTCCGGCCCGTCCTGTGTTGTATTTACAAGAGTGAATCAAACTATGTTCTTTATGCCTTCACAAATCCTTCTGGCAACCGCCGGATTGTTCATTGTATAAAGGTGTATGCCCTTTATGTCGCTCACCAGAAGATCAATTATCTGACTCAGACAGTATGACATTCCTGCATCAAAAAGTGCTTCTCTATTGTCCTCATATCGGGAAATGATCCTCTGAAATCTCTTCGGAAATGAAGCGTTGCACAATGAAACCATTCTCTTGATCTGCGCAGCGTTGATAACCGGCATTACTCCCGGGATTACGGGAATCTCAATTCCTGCGATCTCGCACTCTTCATGGAAACGGTAGAAGATATCGTTATCAAAGAAGAGCTGGGACAACAACACTTCCGCACCTGCATCAACCTTCTTCTTGAGACTCTTGATCTCAGATACAGTGCTGGGTGATTCAGGATGACATTCAGGGTAGCATGCACCGAGGAAACAGAAATCGTTTCTGTCCTTGAGGTATGAGATGAGATCAGATGAATGTTTGAAATCATCTTTCGCGCAGGCATTAGGATTCGGATCGCCACGGAGCGCGAGAATATTCTCGATTCCTTCGCTCTTTAGAACGTGCGCAAATTCATCGATCTCATGCTTATCGTAGTGAAGGCATGTGAGATGTACCACAGGTTCGATGTTGTATTCATACTTTATCTTCTTTGCGAGCTCGATCGTCCTGTTGCAGTTGGACGATCCGCCTGCGCCGAAGGTAACACTTATGAAGTCAGGCTTAAGCTCTGCCAGGACCTCCAAAGTCTCGTCAATGTTATTGAGTTCCGTGTCTTTTTTAGGCGGGAAGATCTCAAAAGAGAGACTTCTTTTTGTGTTGTAAACCTGTGATACTTTCATGTCTTATCCTCTGATTTGTTTTGCTGCTGCAACGAGGTTGGTAAGGCTCTTAACCGTCTCCTCATTGCCTCTTGTCTTAAGTCCGCAGTCGGGGTTAACCCAAAGCTTTGAATCTTCGATCTTTGCTCTCATCTTGGTAAGTGCAGTTACGATCTCTTCAACGGAAGGAACACGTGGGCTGTGGATATCGTAAACGCCCGGACCTACTTCTGTCTTGAAGTTGTTTTCCTTCAGAGAATCAAGGATCTGGAGGTCAGATCTTGATGCCTCGAAAGTGATTACGTCAGCATCCATTGCATCAATTGCAGGAATGATATCCGTAAATTCGCTGTAGCACATATGAGTGTGGATCTGAGTTTCAGGCTTAACCTTGCTGTGAACGAGTCTGAATGCAGGGATTGCAAAATCAAGATATTCACTGTACCAGTCAGACTTTCTCAAAGGGAGCTTCTCACGAAGAGCTGCTTCGTCGATCTGGATGATGTTGATTCCGTTTGCTTCGAGATCCAAAACCTCATCACGGATTGCAAGTGCAATCTGGAGGATGCTCTCCTTGATGGAGATATCTTCTCTCGGGAATGACCAGTTAAGGATCGTAACAGGACCTGTGAGCATTCCCTTAACAGGCTTATTTGTGCATGACTTAGCAAACTTTGACCACTCACCAGTGATTGCTTCTCTTCTTGATACATCACCCCAGATGATCGGCGGCTTAACGTTTCTTGTACCATAGGACTGAACCCATGCCTTCTCTGTGAAGAGATAGCCGTTCAAGTGCTCACCGAAGTACTCGACCATGTCGTTTCTCTCGAACTCACCGTGAACGAGTACATCGAGACCGATCTCTTCCTGGAGCTTGATGCACTCAGCGATCTTCTGCTTGTTGAACTCAACATATTCTTCCTTGGACTTTAATCCCTTCTTGAATTCCTGACGGTTCTTTCTGACATCAGATGTCTGAGGGAAAGATCCGATCGTTGTTGTCGGGAACAAAGGAAGATTAAGAATTTCCTTCTGAATCTTTTCTCTCTCTGCGAAAGCAGGGAGTCTTACATAATCAGCGTCTGTGATAGCGGCAACCTTTGCCTGTACTTCCTTATCCTCACTGTCTTTGCGGCCATTAAAGAGTTCCTGGTTCTTCCTATAATCATCGCTGTTCCCGTAATCAGTTCCTGCGATGGAAGCAATCTCAGAAAGCTCAGTGAGCTTTTCTTCTGCGAAAGCAAAATGCTTCTTGTAATCGTCAGAAAGTTTTGTTTCGTTATCGAGTGTGTAAGGAACATGGAGAAGTGAGCAGGATGTGCCGAGAACAACATTCTGTGCGCCTATTTCCTTCAATGCTGAAAGTGTCTTCTTGTAGTCGTTTCTCCAAATATTCTTACCGCATACAAGACCTGCAACGAGAGTCTTGTCTGAAGGGAAACCGTTTGTCTTAACGAGTTCTAAGGACTTTCTGCCTTCAACAAAATCGATACCGATGAGATCGAAGTTGAGCTTGATTACTTCAGCATAGATATCTCTGATATCGCCGAAGTATGTCTGAAGAAGGATCTTCGCACCGTTCTTTTTTGCAAGGATAGAAGAATAGATATTCTTGAAAAGTTCGATGTCAGCTGAATCAAGATCTCTTACGAGGTAAGGCTCATCAAATTCGATGAGATCAGCACCCTTGGAAGTGAGAACTGATACAAGCTTTACGTACTCTTCTGTGAGCTTGCCGGATACATCAGCGATCTTCTTAGAACCTGTGAACTTTGCGAGCTTTAAGAATGTGAAAGGTCCTACTACTGCAACCTTTGTATCTACACCAAGCTCTCTTGCTTCCTTGTATTCATCAACAGGCTTTGTACCAACGAGCTTGATCTCTGTGTCATCGTCGATCTCAGGTACGAGATAGTGGTAGTTTGTGTTGAACCACTTCTTCATTGCGAGAGCCTTAACGTTGCCCTTATCACCCTGATAGCCTCTTGCGAGTGCGAAGTATGTCTCGAGCTCAGAAAGGCCTAAATCCTTATATCTCTGCGGAATAACGTTGAACAGGAATGCTGTATCAAGAACGTTGTCGTAGAAAGAGAAATCGTTAGATGAGATATATGTGATGCCTGCTTCCTTCTGCTTAAGGAGATCTTCTTTTCTGATTTCCTTAGCAACTGCCTGAAGTCCTGCTTCGTCGAGTTCGCCTGCGAAGAACTTCTCTGAAGCGAACTTGAGTTCTCTGTCTTTACCGATTCTCGGATAACCGATGACTGATGTTTTCATATGTATTTCCTCCGTATTGGGTCGATAATTTGTTGTCTCGGAGTATAATCCCACCTTGTCAATGGGTAAAATACATATAACCTGCGTTTGTCCATAGATTTTCTCTATGGCAAGTAGTAAAATGTCAACACAATCTATTTGAAGGGAATATATATTCATGACATATAAACAGCTCCAATACATTGTAACCGTTGCAGAAGAAGGCAATATCACGAGTGCGGCGAAGAAGTTATTCATTGCGCAGCCGAGTCTTACATCTGCCATAAGAGAATTAGAGAACGAATACGGGATCACGATTTTCGCGAGGTCAAATAAAGGAATAAAACTCACTTCCGACGGTGAAGAATTCTTGGGATATGCCAGACAGGTACTCGACCAGACAACACTTATAGAAGAACGCTACAAAGGAAAAAGCTCAGGTAAGCTGAAGTTTTTTGTATCAGCGCAGCACTATTCTTTCGCTGTCGAAGCTTTTGTTGAACTGCTCAAAAGAAGCGGTGCTGACAAATACGAATTTCACATGAGAGAGACACAGACGTTCAACATCATTGACGATGTATCGCATTTAAGAAGTGAAATCGGAATCCTATATCTCAACAAGTTTAACGAAGAAGTAATCACCAAAACTCTTCGTGATAACAACCTGTCGTTCACTCCGCTGTTTAAGGCCGAGCCTCATGTCTTTATCGGTAAGAACTCACCTCTGGCTTCAAAGAAATATCTTACACTCGAAGATCTGAAACCCTATCCCCGTCTGTCTTACGAACAGGGCAGCCACAACTCATTCTACTTCTCGGAAGAGATCTTAAGCACCGAAGACAGCGACAAGGAACTGGTTGTCCTTGACCGTGCAACGCTCTTTAACATGCTGATCGGTCTTGACGGTTACACCATCTGCAGCGGTGTCATTAACGAGGAGCTTAACGGTCCTAACATCATCGCAAAGAAACTGAAGGTCGACGATTACATGGAGATAGGATACATACTCCCTAACTCCATTCACCCATCGCACCTTACCGGAGAATATATCGAAATTCTAAAAGAGCTTACTAAGAAAAGCCGCCGTTAATCTTTAGGAAAAACATTAAACCAAGCACGCTCTTCGAAAGACTTCTTAACCGGCATCCTGGCTTCTTCTTCTGCTATGCCTACAGGCAGGAAACAGACTAGATCGTAGTCATCAGGAACGCCAAGAATCTTTGCCATAACAGATGCGATGTCATCGTCATCTGTAATATGTCCTTCGTACCAGCAGCTCGAATAACCCAGCTCTACAATTGCAAGGAGCATGTTCTCAATAGCGGCAGAATAATCCTGAACAGCAAAACACTTATCACGGTATGCATTTATGCGCTTTGTAAGCACACAAATAGCCGCAGGCGCAGTCTGTGCAACAGGAGGATTAATTGCTCCCTTAAGTTTTGCGAGAACCTCAGGATCATCAATGGCAATAAGACTTGTCGTCTGCTTATTGCATCCTGAAGGAGCAGCCAGTCCGGCCTCCATGATCTTTACCAGATCTTCTCTCGGAACCGCAACGTCCTTAAACTTACCACGGTAACTTCTTCTCATATTAACGGCTTCAAATACGTTCATTTTTCCACCTCGATATTCCCGGTTTTTAATTCAACTTTACCCTTAGTAAATCCCAGATGCAAAGCGTTCTTAGGACATGCATCAACACACTCACCGCAGCGGATACATTCCATGCTGTTAGGTGTCTTAACAGGATCGATATTCATCTGGCATGCCTTAGCACACGCACCACAGTTAATGCACTTGTTTTTGTCATGTGTCATTCTGTAAAGAGCGATCTTATTAAAGAATCCGTATATCGCGCCGAGCGGACAAACATACTTACAGAACGGGCGTCTTACGATGAGTCCCAAAACTATAAATATGCAAAGGAGAATTACTTTCCAGCTGAATAAAGGTCCTAATACCGTTCTGACTTTTTCATCCACGGCTGCCAGCATTATGCCGGCGATCGTTCCGTCTGGACAAACGTATTTGCAAAAGAACGGCGTCAGCTTAAATGTCATCGGCAGGATAATTACCAGAACTAACAAAACTGCATATTTCAGATAGCGGAGGAACTTATCGATCTTGAATCTGTTTTTCTTGTAAAACGGGATCTTATAGATAAGGTCCTGCAAAAAACCAAACGGACATAAGAATCCGCATACCGCTCTTCCCAATACCGCACCGAAAAAGATAAGAAGTCCAACAACATAGTATGGAAACTTAAACTTCATTCCGCTCAAAAAGCTTTGCAGCGAACCAATAGGACAAGAACCGATCGCACCAGGACATGAATAACAGTTAAGTCCGGGAACGCATACTGATTTACTGGCACCTTCATAAATCCTACCGGTGAAGAAACCTTTGAAGTTGGCGTTCTGCAGGAGTGTTGCCGCCGCTTGGATACCGAATCTTATCTTTTTCCTATCCAAGGCCTACACACTCCATACAGATCCTTACTGCTTTATGCAGGATCGATTCCGGCTGTTGCATAATTATTCCGACGGCGATAAGTCCTGCCGCCAAAACGATTAAACATACTGCCGGAAGATATCTTTTCATCAGTTACCCAAATATCTCTTTACGAGTGATTCCCATTCCTTATAACTCTTTGAACCTACGATCAAGGTACTGTCCATACCTTCGAAAGATGAGCCTGTATCAATTACATTGCCGTTCTTATCGACAAAAATAGTTGTGGGAACATAACCTGTCTGATACTTATCAAAATCAATGGTATATGTAAGTATCGGATAGCTTGTTTTGCAGCTGCTTAATATATCATCAACTTCAGATTCCATTGAAGTCTCTGAATAAACGCCAATAACAAGAAGGCCTTCGTCCTTATAGTCTTCATAGAGTTTTTCAATATCCGACATCTCAGAAACGCAGGGGCCGCACCAGGGTTCCCAGAAGTTGATCATTGTCAGCTCGTGATCAGCAAAAATGCTGTTATCGTAAGTCTGACCGTTTCTGTCTGTCGTACTGAAAACGACTATGTCTCCCGTGGGTAAAACCTGAACTGTAGTATCTGAAACAGAAACTTCTACGGTCGTGTTATCTGCGGTAGTTTCATCACCGTTATTTTTTCTGCCGTCTTCGTCATCTACCTGTTCGGTATCACGGGTCTTTTTTGTTGTCTCATCCGTAACGGCAGAACAGGATGCCATTGCAAACAGCATGGCTCCGCATAATGCAAGTGAAATCAATTTTTTCATATATTTTCCTCTCTTCCCCAAGATTGCCGTTATTATATCAGTCTTCATCTCAAAACTTATGTGAATACTAAGGCATCATGGTTAATCTGTAATCGAACGGTAAAGAACCCATCTGTCTAATAATATATTAAATATGATACAATAAATCATGTGTTTCATAGTGGGGTGATTTCTATGACTAAATGGATAATTGTAGTTGACGATGACACAGCCAACCTTAAGATCGCAGGCCATATCCTGAGCAAAAACAATTTCAGAGTTACAGCCCTAAAATCCGGTAAATCTTTTTTGGAATATGTAGACGGCAACGGAATGCCGGATCTTGTTCTGCTTGATATTAAGATGCCGGAGATGGATGGCTTCGAGACTCTTGAGAATTTGCGCAAACTCGAAGAGAAAAAGGGATTAATGAAAACCCCTGTTATCTTCCTTACAGCAGATGAAGATGTCGATACTGAGACACGTGGTTTTGAGGTCGGTGTATCTGACTTCATCCGCAAACCGTTTAACCCTGATGTTCTCATCAGACGTATCAGCAACATCGTTTCCAACAGTCAGGAAATGCAGAACCTCAAGAGTGAGGCTTCGATCGATAAACTCACAGGTCTGTTGAACAAAGGTGCAACAGGAGTTGAATTATCCAGAGTATGTTCACAGTCTTCAGGTTGTCTCATGATGATCGACCTCGACTCATTCAAACTCGTAAACGATATTTACGGTCACGAGATGGGCGATAAGGTTCTTATCGGTTTCTCCGATCTCGTACGTAAGACTGTACCTTCGGGAAGCAAGTGCGGCCGTATCGGCGGTGACGAATTCGTTGCTTTCGCGATGGGCGTCAATTCAGAAGACCAGGTAAAAGAAATCACAGTAAGACTTAACGAAGATCTCGTTGCCATGGCAAAGCAGCTCATGGGTGAAGATATGGGTATCCCTCTCGGAACTTCTATCGGTGCGATCTTCGTTCCTAAATTCGGCAACGATTACAATTCACTTTTGAAACTCGCCGATAAATCACTTTACATCGTTAAGAAAAACGGCAAGCACGGTTATGAACTCTACGATGAAGATACTTTCGATGAGAACGATAACACCGAACTCGACATCCAGGCTATTTCGGAGATCCTTGGTGAACGTTCCATCCAGAACATGGCACTCCATCTGGACAAGGAAGCATTCTCACACGTATACCGTTACGTTATCAGATATACGCTAAGACATAACATCAATGTCTGCAAAGTATTGTTCACGGTTAATCCTGCAGAAGGAATTACCAACGGCGAATACGCTGAGCTCGTTGATGATTTTGGAACACAGATCAGAACATCACTCAGAAAATCAGACTTCTACATGCGAAATAACAAGAAACAGTATTTCGTATTCCTCACTGACATAAGAGAAGATTCCTATCAAAAAGTTGTCGACCACATCATCGATAACTGGGAAAGTGAACACAAAGGAACTCTTAAGGTAACTTACACCACAGAATTCGTACGCGGTAATTCAAAGTATTACCAGATCAATCCTGTTAAGCACGTTATCGTAGTTGACGATGACGATATTAATTTGCAGATCGCAAATAAGATACTGAGCTCCAGCGGAATCGAGGTCACGACATTAAAGTCCGGCGAAGAACTTCTCGATCATCTCGAAAAGGATACTACTCTCCCCGACCTTGTACTTCTCGACGTCAAGATGCCCGGTCTTGACGGTTATGAAACTATGAAGAGACTTCGCACCAAGGATACTCCCGCTGCCCGTCTCCCCGTTATTTTCCTGACAGCTGACGAGAGCGACGAATCAGAAGCAACGGGATTGGCACTCGGCGCGTTGGATTATATCCGTAAACCCTTTGTACCGGAGGTTCTCCTCCTAAGGGTAAATCACATGATCGAATTGCTAACCTTGCAGAAGCAGCTTCATCATGAGGTGCATAATTCATGACTATTAAAACAGAGAGCAAAGAACTATTTGAATCATCACAGCTAACGCTGCTCGTAAGTTATACGGTTTTCTCCGCGGTTCTCATTGCGGAGTCGGTGATAATGAACTGGGAGCTTTGGATGGTCATCCTGATCGTCTTAAGCAATGTCATTTGCTGGATACTCCACTTAAGGCATGACACTCCTTCTCAGATAAGAGTCTGGATCTATTCGATCCTGATGATGTGCACGTATTTCTTCTATGGCACGCATATAACGAGCACATTTGACCTCGCACTCGTTATGTCAGCAGTTATTCTGATATACACCATGAGCGGCAAAAAGGGTCTTATTACACTGTGCCAGTTTACATTCGTTCTGGCGATGACATATGAGATCATCCAGCTGATATTGGCAAACGAAGTTTTCGATGCGCTCATGATAAGCAGAATCGCACTTCACTTTTTTATGGTTCTGTTCATCGGTCAGTTCTCTAAAAAGATTATCGAGACCTGGTATGAAGTTCTCAACAGATCTACAAAAGAGATCGAGTCACTCACCGAAGCTACTGACCGTCTTAATGACTTCCTCGCCAACGTTTCACACGAAATAAGAACTCCTGTAAACGCGATCATCGGTCTTACCAGCATCTGCATCGAGAAATCCGTAGATAAAGAAGTCATGGACGAGATGCTTAACGTTAGAAACGCCGGCCGTAAAGTTGCAGAGCAGATCAGTGATATTCTCGACTACTCAGAGCTCGACAGAAATAAGGCTGTAAGAAACAACGAAGATTACATGCTCTCTTCTGTTCTTCACGACCTTATCACAGAGATCAAGCAGTACAAGTCCAAAGATATCGAACTCATCATTGACGTAGATCCTTCTATTCCTGCGGTAATGAACTCCGATGTTTCCAAACTCAAGAAGATTCTTAAGGCCCTCATCTCCAACGGTCTCAAGTACACACACAAAGGTGGTGTATATGTAAGAATCACTTCCGAAGAACAGGCATATGGTGTAAACCTTTGTATCGAAGTAACTGATACGGGTATCGGTATGTCTGACTATGAACTCGAGCGTGTTTACGACAGTTTCTATCAGGCAGATTCCGGACGCGCGAGAATGGGCGGCGGTTTAGGATTAGGTCTTGCAATCGTATCCGGATTCGTATCCCTTCTCGGCGGCTTTATGACTATCAACAGCAAGCCTGAAACCGGAACAACCGTACATGTCAGTCTCCCCCAGAAGGTTGTTGACTCCACCAGCTGTATGTCAGTTGCAAATCCTGATAATCTCTGCCTCGGTGCTTACTTCCATTTCGAGAAGTTCCCTAATCCTTCTGTCAGAGATTACTACAACTCAATGGTCCTCAATATGGTTAAGGGCCTTGGCGTACAGATGCACAGAGTTACAAATCCTGATAACCTGAGACTTCTTCACGAGACAGTTAAGATGACACACCTGTTTGTTGCTGAAGAAGAATACAGAGAGGCTCCTGAACTCATTGAGGAACTCGCGAAAGAAATGGTCGTTACAGTTGTAGCTAACGAAGATTTCAAGCTGCCCAGGAATTCCAAGGCAAGGATCCTGGAAAAGCCTTTCTACTGCTTCCCTGTTGTAACCGTCCTCAACTCCAGTATCGGAGATTCTATGGAAACTCAGGTTAAGAAGATGCGCTGTGACGGCATCAGAGCCCTCGTAGTCGACGATGAGTCAATGAACCTCGTCGTAGCAAAGAGTATTTTCAAGCGTTACGGAATGAAGATCTGGACAGCTACTTCAGGTCAGGAATCAATAGACATGTGCCGCGAAAGAGTTTTCGATATTATTTTCATGGATCACATGATGGGCGGCATGGACGGTGTCGAAGCAATGAAGAGAATCAGAACGGATGTATCCGGATTAAACGGTTCTATCCCGGTCGTTGCTCTTACTGCTAATGCGATGAGTTCAGCCAAGCAGATGTTCCTTAACGAAGGCTTTGACGGATTCGTAAGTAAGCCTGTTGAGATCGAAGAATTAGAGCGTGTCCTGAAACACGTATTGCCGAAGTCATCCATTACTTATACTGACGAATACGCAGGAAACATCGATGAAGAGGTTGAGCCTGAAGTAGAGCAGCCCGTGAAAGAAGAACCCGTTGCTGATCCTTTCACAAAACTCAAGGAAAGCGGCATCGATACAGATGCAGGACTCAAGTACTGCGTCGATGACAAGGAATTCTATAAGTCCCTGCTCATCCAGTTCGCCAACGAATCCGATGATAAGATTCCTCTGATAAAGAAATATTTTGCTGAACACGATTGGCATAACTACGAGATTCTTGTCCATGCTCTTAAGAGCACTTCAAAGATGATCGGACTTATGGATCTGTCAGAGAAGGCAAAGGCGCTCGAGATGGCAGCAAAAGAAGAAAAGGAAGATTTCATTACCGATAACCACGAAGAAGTTATCAAGATCTATTCCCGCGTTACTGCCGACATTAAGGACCAATTCAACGTAGGTTCAAAAGACGATGACGAAGTCCTGGAATTCGAACCGGAAGATAACGGCAATGACGGAGGTGATGAAGCATGAAAGAAATTCTGAACTATCTTTTCAGGCCCTCCAAGAATAGTCGTGAGGCAATCAAGTCAGCATATGCCGGTTCATTGAGGCCTGCGCATCTCATGATGTTCATGGGAATATTAGTCGGTTTATTCTTCCTTGTATTAAGTTTCATATTCCCTGATCTGTTCGGTGAAACCATAATACATCACCGTATCAGTTATTCGATTCTGTTCCTGATCGGATTATCCTGGAGCCTTGTCGCATACAACGCCTCCAAAGATTTCGATTCCAGATACCGCACAGTTTGTTTCATGAATGTACTGACCGAATTCGTTTTATTCGCTTTGGTTCTTGCACTCGCTTATGTCAATTTGAGAATCGGCAGCATCGTCGATACAACACTTTACATGATGGTATCCATGCTCGTTCCTTTATGTGTGTATACTAACCCCATAGAGTTCCTGCTCATCTCTATATTCTCGAATCTGACAATGATCGCATTCTTATTGCAGGCATACATATCAGGCATTTCAACTTCGAATAATGCCCTGGTTAATTTCGCAATATTCTCGATCTTCCAGCTCGCTATGGGCTTAACGATGCTTTATACGAGATATCGTCTCCACGAGCAGCTCGTTACTGCCGCTAAACAGCACGATGAGATTGAGATGCTCAACAAGGCTCAGAACAGTTTCTTCTCAAACATGAGCCACGAGATCAGAACGCCTATCAATACGATCATCGGTCTTAACGAAATGATCCTTCGTGAAGATGTAAGCGAAGAAGTTGTTGAGGATGCTGCGAACATCAAGGCGGCAGGTAAACTGCTTCTTAACCTCATCAATGACATCCTCGATATGTCTAAGTTCCAGTCAGGAAAAATGCAGCTTCTCTATGCCCCCTATCACACAGGTGACATGCTCTCCGATATCGTCGGTATGCTCTGGATCAGAGCGAAAGAAAAGAAGCTCGACTTCCATATCGATGTATCACCAGAGATCCCTGCAGAACTCGTTGGTGATGAAGTACGTGTCAAACAGATACTTATCAACGTTATCAACAACGCAATCAAATACACCAAGGAAGGAACCGTATCACTCTCTGTTCAGTGCGAGATGAAAGAGAACAAGATCTGCAACATGATCTACACGGTTTCAGATACTGGTATCGGTATCAAGACAGAAGATATCCCTTACCTGTTCTCAGCATTCAAACGTGTTGATGAAACAGCTACAAAACATATTGAAGGAACGGGTCTCGGCCTTTCGATCGTTAAGCAGCTCGTTGATCTCATGGGCGGTAAGATTACGGTTAACAGCGTTTACACTAAGGGTTCCACATTCATCATCGAGATACCTCAGAGAGTTGAGCGCGAAGGATATGTCGGCGACTACAACTTCAGTAAGACCAGCTCAAGCAAGAAGGCTGACTATGCTCCTAAATTCGAAGCACCTGAAGCAAGAATTCTCGTTGTCGACGATAACGAAGCTAACCTCATGGTTGTATCAAAACTCCTTCGTGATACCAAGGTCAGAATTGATACAGTATCCAGTGGTGCTGATGCACTCCGCAAAACACTTAACATTAAGTATGACGTAATCTTCATGGATCACCTCATGCCTGAAATGGATGGTATTGAGTGCAAGAGAAAGATCAAGGAACAGACAGGCGGACGATGCAGAGAATCACGTATTGTCATCCTCACTGCTAATGCTGACGAGGAGAACAGAGCACTCTACGCCCGTGAGAACTTCGACGGTTATCTTCCTAAGCCTGTCAGCAGCGAAGAACTCGAGAACGAGCTCTATACTTTCCTGCCTAAGGAACTCGTACATATCACAGGCCACAAAACAGACCTTGCTGAAGAGACAATTTCCTGGATGAATTCTAACAAGAAGCGTAAGAGTGTTGTTATCACCACAGAGAGCGTAGCTGACCTTCCTGAAGAGATCATCGAGAGATACGGCATCTGTGTTCTCCCTCATAAAGTTATTACCGCAGAAGGTGTATTCAAAGACGGCAGAGAAATTGAAACCCAGGGCGTTCTTAAGTATATGGAAGATCCTGAGCACACAGTTAAGCCTATGGGTCCTACCGTAAAAGAAGCCGAAGAGTTCTTTGCAAAGCAGCTCGCCAATGCAAATAACGTTATCCACATCTCTATTTCGAGCAAAGTAGAGAACAGTGGTTTTGGTCCTGCGATGGAAGCTGCAAAGTCATTCGATAACGTATTTGTTTTCGATTCGGCACACCTTTCGAGCGGTCAGGGCCTTATGGTTATTGAGGCTTGCCGTATGGCCGAAGAAGGAAAGAGTGCCGAAGATATCATCAAGGAACTCGAATCCCTCAAAAAGAAGATCCATACAAGCTTCATTGTTGATAACCTTGATTTCCTCGCACGTTCCGGTCAGGTAGGAAACGGCACAGCTAACATCGTTAAGTCTCTCATGGGAAGACCTGTACTCAAACTTAAAAAGGGCAAGATGGGTCTCGGCATGACCTACTTTGGTTCCAAAGAAAACGCGTGGAGAAGTTATATCAATACGGTTCTTTCTTCAGGTTCCATCGACAGAAGAATCCTCTTCGTAACCTATGTAGGCATCAACAAGAGTGAAACAGAATGGATCAAGGCGCAGATTGAGAAGAAGATGAAGTTCGACGAGATATTCTTCACTCAGGCGTCTCCAGCTATCGCAGTTAACAGCGGCCGCGGCACATTCGGTTTGTTGTACAGAGAAAAAGACTGACGATTTTTGGTGCGGGGTACCTTTTACCCCAAACATACGAAGACAAGCACAATGGGGTAAATATTCAGCAGAAATTTTACCCCATTTGCTTTGTTTATTAGGCTTTGGGGTAAAATCCAAAGCTTTTTTACCCCAAGACAGTTGATTTATAGCATTTGGGGTAAAAACCACGGTCGATTTTTACCCCAAAGTGTCATTTTCAGCGGGATTGGGGTAAACCACAATCCTAAGTTATCAGCGGTTCTTCTCCATTCTGATCAGATGCTCTTCGTCAGGCTCGGAAACGCCGTCTTTATAGTGATAACCCATCTTCAGATAGAACGGCACGCCCGTTATCGAAGCAGGTATCTCGATCCTCTTTGCACGAAGGAAAAATACGTCATTTTCAAGTGTCCCGATTATCTTCCGGCCCACACCTCTCCCCTGATAATCAGGGTCAACAAAAACAGTAAAGAGGCTGCTCTCTTCTTCCCTGCCCCAATAAGGTCCGATGGCGCCACAGCCGATTATTAAATCTCCGTCTGTTACGACGTAGAAGTGAGTCCACGAAGCACGCTGGAGAACGTGATCAGGCGTCTCGGTCTCAATAAGCTGATCCATCAGATCTTCCGGATAATCCTTCTTGTTCGAGATGCTGATAGTCTTTCTTATAAGAGCTGATACAGCTTCGGCATCTGATTCTTCGAACCGCCTAACCGAAAGCCCGGAGATCTTCACGGCAGCAACGATTTCTTCATAAGAAACAGCGCGGATCACCTTAAAATTCTTCTCGATTTCCTTTGTCCACAAATCGATTTCACCTTCAATATGTGACACCTCAGGAAGAATGAATCCCCAGATCGTACAACCGGTCTTTTTGAGTTCAGGCAGGAACCAGTTAAATCCCCATTCAACATCTTCCTTTACGTCTTCAAAACCGTTCCGGGCATCAACGATAAAGATACTGTCTTTGTGCTCTCTGAGCATTTCAAGAGATGCGATTACAGGATCTCTGTAGTTATCAAAATGAGCTTCCTTCTTCCAGACGTGAAAGACTGCATTGTCTTTCTCAATGTATTCGCATTTAGCATATTCACTCTCAAACATATTAATTCTCCAATTCGAAATCTATTCTTACCAAAGCTTTTCCGTTAGGCAGAGGGTTAGACTCCGAGAAAATCTTCCTGTATCCGATTTTCTCCAGTGAACGCGTAAGTGCAGTTTCTTCCATCTGGCAATGTACGCTATCCAAACCATCGAAAGCATGAAGATAAGGTGAGTCTGATACCCAGCACGCCTCGTCAGTATTAATTTGAATTACACACGAAATATACAGCGGGCGAACCCGCATCATTGCCATCTGGAACGCTTCGTAACCAATGTATTCAACGAGCAGATTTGCAATAACCAGCTTCGCATCGGGGAGCTTATCTGCTTCATTTATAAGATCGATCTTAAGGCAGTTCAACACGCCGGACAGATCACTGTAGCGTTCCTCAACAACCTTCAGATAATCACTGTTGATATCTACACCATAAACCGTCTGATATTTATCCTTGCGAACATGTTCGAGGCCATTGCCGCCTGCGATACCGAGCACCATTGCCGTATCGACAGGATATGCCTCAAACTGCTCCTTCATTATGGAATTCATGGCCTGCAACTGTTGTACAGAATCAAGGCTCATGTGATTCTCATAATCGCTAAGAGAAATGTCTTCCCAAGGATTTTTCATCAAACCTTCTCCATGTAAACAAATACCAGTTCGTCGTTTACCGCCTTTTCATCGAAAGCTTTATAACCGACAGATTCATATAAACGAATATTATCCGTACTTCTGGTGCTTGTAAACAGCTCGTATCTTTTGCCCTGATAGTATTTCTCTATCTCGTTTAAAAGCCGCTTTCCAAGGCCTCTGCGGCGAAGCTCAGGATGAACCATAAGTTTTCCTATATAGACAGTTCCATCGCTCTCATATGCGCGTACAGAGCCGATAATGGCACCGGTGTCATCAGTCATCTTCAGGATTGTTCCAACATCGAACTCTTTATTCACTTCATCAAGTGTCTGTTTCAACGGCGGAATATCCTTACTGCCAAACAGTTCAGCCTCACTCTGATATGCGAGATACTGGAGTTCCAATATCTCACTCAGATCTTCCCTGTTTGCTTTCGTTATTAAAAAATCACTCATTATTCTAAATTCTTACAAAGCCATAAAACGCTTTACTTCATCTATCTTTTTCAATGCCGCCTGTCTGCCCAGGTCATAAACTCTCTGCAGTTCATTCGGATCGTGGACCATAGACTTGAGATTAAGCGGAGCTTCCGGTCTTATGACGACCACGTCACCACGTCCTTCACACTCCTTAACATAAGCAGTCTGGGCATTATACATATCAGGACGCGCCTGCAATGATTTTGCTATGTGCGGATGGTTCAGGGTAAACAGCTTTATAAGCGGCATTACCTTCATCTGTTTTTTAACGTAATCTTCAGGCTGGGTGAGAACAACAACATTCTTTTCATACCCGATCTTCTGCATATACTCCAACGGTATCGAATCAGCCATTCCACCATCCAGATATTTAGAATCACCAATCTTTACAGGTCTTGAAAAACAAGGCTGCGAAGCAGATGCTCTGAGCCACTCCATATTCTTATTATCGGTGTCTGTCATGTTGTGATAAACAGCTTCACCGGAATTAATATCAGTTGCAACAACATGGAAATCCATAGGATTATTCCTGAATGTTTCACCATCGAAAACATCCAGTTCCATAGGTATATCGTAGTAACAGAATTTCGCGCCGAATACATCACCCGTAAATAACCAGGATCTGAAACTGCAGAATTTCCAGTAGTTACAGTAGCGCTTGGTATATCGGAGAACTCTTCCTTTCTGCTTCGATTTATAGTTGCATCCGAATGCTGCGCCGGCAGATACCGCTGCAGCTCCGTCAAACACGATGTTATTCTCGAGGAAGACGTCAACAACTCCTGCCGTAAAAAGGCCGCGCATAGAACCGCCTTCCAATACCAATCCGTTCTTCATTTATCAGTTCCTTAAATGTTATTTGTTTTTCTGGCCTTAACCAAAAGAAAATCCGGTTTGTGCTTCAGGTCATAATACTCCGGATACTTTTCCAGAATTTCTTCTGAAGGCACAGGTTCTGCCAGTTTCTCGATAGCAAAACCCGCATCTACGAGACTATTAATTACAGTCGAGATTTTCCTGTGATAAATCTTTACGTTATCAACGAACCAGACAGTATCCCTCTCGCCTTCAACAGCATAGTTTGTGAGATTGGCATGTATCTTAACTCCATTCTCGTCTTTGGTCCATCTCTCTTTTCCTGAATTGCAGGTATTTACAGGGTGCTCTTGTGAGAATATGAACTCACCATTCATTACGAGCAGTCTGTTAACGTTTCTTACTACGCCTTCGAAATCTTCAATATAATTAATAGCGAGAGCACTGACTACCAGATCAAACTCTCCTTCGAGCTTACCCAGATCTTCCATCGACATTTTAATATAGGTAATCCTGGAATCGTTATTCTTCGTTCTTGCCACTTCGAGCATGTTATCGGAAATATCGATTCCGACAACTTCTTTGGCTCCCATATTAATGTAGTCCTTTTCGTGCTCTCCGGTACCGCAACCGAGATCAAGGATCCTGAGTCCTGTCAGATCAGGCAACAAAGCAAATCTCTCCGGAATCTCAAAAAGGTTGTTGGCGTTAGCTTCCCTCTGCCTTAACTTCTGATAACCTTCGAAGAAAGTACCGTTATCGTAAATGTTCTGTTGTGCCATATTATCCCCCTCTATACAGCTGTCTTACAAAAATATCTTCAATTCTATATGAAGCTTATTCTTCATCTCCTCAAGTTCTTTTACAAAATACGGATTTGTTCCGTTCTTGATCATATTGAGTCTGTCACAGATCAAACACATGGTTATTCCCCCTTTGTTATCTCCATAAATACGTCAACATCATCACGCTCGTATTCCTTAAATCCGCAGTTCTCATATACATGAATTGCACGCGGGTTATTAACGTATACGCCAAGATAGATTCTGTTAAGGCCCAGTTCGTTAAATCCGTACTCTACAGACCTCTTGAGCGCTTCCGTTCCATATCCCTTGTTCTGCATAGAGGTTGTAATTACTATTCCCCATTCAGCCTCTTCGAAAACACGGTTAAAGAATTCAATATTACCTATAAATTTGTTAGTGCCTTTCTCCAGCATCGAGAACATCGTTGCATTGTTATCCATTTTATCTTTGATGTAGTCGATCTCCTGCTGTTCAGTGAGAGGCTCACTCCTCTCTCCAATGAAACGCGCTACGTTATCAATATCATTGACCATCTCAAGATAATCCAGCACCAGATCAAATGACGGTCTTACATAAACTATATTTTCAGATTCAAAAATCACATTCATATTTATCTATATATTACAAATCAATCTTCATATATCCGCATGTGAACGGGAAGAAATCAAACTTATGTGTTCCAAGATGCATGGCTCCGTTTGCTTCATACCACTTGCGGAGCACCTGGTTCTCTTCAACGATACCGAAGTTCAGCACCTTGCACCCAGCCTTGCGCGCCTCATCTGAAGCATGCTTAAGGAGCTCTTTGCCGATACCTTTATGTCTGTACTCAGGCAAGACTGCCAGATTGTTTAATTCACACTCACCATTCTCCTGAAAAAGCAGCGAATAGTATCCACACAACACACCGTCATCTTCAAAGACAAACATCGGCCGGTGCTCACCTTCAAAATGCCATAAAAGTTTTTCTTCGTTTGTGGCAAAAGCCGTGAACCTCGGAGCATTCTCTTCCGTAATGCCATGATTATCAGCCACGGTCTTAAAACTTTTTCTGATTATCTCTACGCACTGAGGAATCTCTTCCTTCTTCATTTCCCTTATCATGTCGCATCTCCGTTTCTGACGCTCTTATAGAGGCTCACATGCAGTTCAAGGTCGTTGTAACCATTCTTCTTGTAGAATCGGTAAGAAGGCTTATCCATGTCTGTCTGAAGGAATATGCCGGCAAGTCCCTGTTTCCTGATCTCATCTTCGATCAGCGACATGAAATGAGATCCGATACCCTTGCCCTGGATCGTGGGATCGACACAGAATTCTTCGATGTTATAGTTGGTGCCTTCCCACCAGTGGCGGACGGAGCCCAAAGAAACGGCTGCCAGTTTTCCATCTATAAGAAGGCCGTAATTAAGGCCTTTGAAATATGCTGCAACATCTTTTATATAATTCTCCAGCTGGGCACGATCACTCCAGTCATCGTTCCACGGTTCACCCATAAACGCATTTTTATAGAGTTCCGCAATTGAAGGAAGATATGATTCATCCAGCTCTATAAACTCTTCTCTCATAAGATATCTATTCCTTATCATCTTTCGTTGTGTGCTTATTATACTTCTAATACTGCATTTAGCACCAAGTAAAAAAGCGGCAAAAGCATAATGCTGTTTGCCACTTTGTAAAACCAATCACACAATAACCGGCATTGGTTATTTCCCGGCAAGTACCTGTCGCTCTTCCCGTTGTTGTTTCCTTCTTATTTTCTTGAGTCTCTCCTCATCCCTATCCCTCATTATGAAGAAGATAATTGAAGACAGTGCAATACACATAAGAGTCAGAATGACGCTCGCTGCTGCAGCTCTGTTATAGAGATAACTGCCGTAGAATGGAGGATATTCGGTGCTCACGGCATAAAGAAAGATATCATAGTATAATCATCTTATATACGCTTGTTATGCAAGGATTATAACGATGAAAGATAAGAACAAAAAGCCTGCCAAAGTAAGCAAGTCAGAATTCATACTGACACTATTTGTTACGTTCTTTTTCAGGTCTTTTATCTTCTTATTCATACCCGGACTGATATTTATTATCGTCGGCATATTCCGGAATGAATGCCTGATAATCGGAGCAGTTTTGTTGGCAATAGACTTAATTATCTCACTCTATTTCACAATAAAAGCGAGCAGACTGAAAGGCAGTCACGAGATGTTCAATGCGATAGTCCAGGCTGCTGACGAGAACTCTGATGACGATTTAGATGAATTAAACACGAAACCTGATAAGGAAGATCTCTACAGTGAGAGAGCACATGAACTGAGACGAACAGCATCTGATGCTAAGTCCGTCAGAGATGTTTTCGAGCTATATAAAAAAGATATTGCTGACATGGCGCTCACAGATGAGACCTGCACTGTATACATCAAGAAGGAAAAGTATTTCTTTGATGACCAGATGCATTACGTAATTTCGTTTGACCGCATTAGAGAAATCAACGATGACATAGAACAGCATATGTATATAGATATTCTCTTTGCTCCGGATAAGTTCGATCCTAAGATAGAGAATTCATTCGAATGCACACCTGATGGTGATGCAGCAGAGTTCTACGAACAGGTCGGATCTCACCTCGAAACAAATGGCCTCCTGGACCTTCTGATCGAAGATATTAATGTTGGGGCTTCCTACTGAGCTTGAACCACAGAACAGTTACTGCTCCGTCATCCTCTTCACCCACGATATCATTCATATCCGCCTGTTTAAACTCCAACATATTTCACGCCTCGAGATTTACCATAGCAATCTCTCTTGTCGGCCAGAATGCGCACAACTGCAGTTTTGTTATCTTTCCCATAAACGGCTGAAAGCTCTCAACAAAAAACGGCATGGCTCTTTGTATTATCACGGGTTCATCTATAAGGATCGTTGCATGAGGTGTCCATGAATATTGCTCATATTTTTCTGTCTTGATCGACTTGCGAAGCTCTAACAGATCAGCCGGATTCATATCAGGAGCAGCATAAAGAACACTTCCTCCGGCGAATAAACCAATGTGACTGATGTGCACAGGAACCGCCTTAAAATTCTTTGCCAGCTCATTCATCTCACTGACAGCTTCTGACTCCTTATCCAATGAAAAACAGGCGAGGCTGATATGGAAAGGAAGGTTCGGGGTTTGTTTTCCTACAAAGCCTTCTGCATGAAGTTTTTCATACCAACCGCTCATAATACGTTGCGATTCATCATCAAAATCTGCCATTAACATTAAAAACTCTTCTGCCATATTCTATTTCCCCAAAACATATTATATTCAGGTCATTATATCATTCCGGAAATCTTGACATAAACAGACTACTGATGTTTAATCACTACTGCATTTTTAGTTATTTTTTCGGAGGGCATATGGCTGCTGATGTTAAATTTTCAGTAAAAAGAGCAACTGATGACCAGTCTCTTATTCCCACTAATGTAAATGTGGAACTCGAACAGAAATTTCTTAAAAAATCCAAAGCGGATGCAATAAAACTTATTCCTATCTCATTTGGTGTATCAGCAGTAGTTATTGCTATTATTGTTTTACTTGTTACTTTCCTGAGAATCTTCGCTATAAGTACATTTGCTATTCTCTGCATCATTCTCCCGATATATGGAATATACAATGCTGTTGCTACATCCAAAGCTATTAAGAATCATGACTACGAATTCTTTTATGGCGAAGTAACCGGTAAGACCGACAATGGCAATTACATTATAAAAGGGCTTGAAGACCAGAAGATATCTGTTCTGTTCGGCAAAAAGGAATACAACGCAGGCGATCGTGTAATCGTAGCCAGAATGAAGGATGAGCTGAACCTGATTTCTGAAGAATAATATAAGGAGACTGATATATGAGCAGCACCAAACACAAATGGTTCAGCGTATGGAAGATAATCGCTCTCGTTATCTCAATCGGCGCGCTCATATACAGAATTATTTCTAACGTAATTAATATCTACGGGATATCTGAATATTGGCATGATCTGATGGTGCTTTATATGTCCATCTATCTGGTATATGTTTTTACCGCTTTTATTTCCTTCACCAAAGGAAAACTGACATTTATTTTCTCTATCATAGCGGCAGTTTTATCAGCATTTATGCTCCTCTACGACGGATTTACGGCTTTTATTTATATGGTAAGCACTCATCACTATACATATTCGGAAATGGGTTATCTGCCCCTCGGAAATTTCATGCTCCTTTTGGCGAGCATTTTCAACTTCCTGGGATTTATTAGCATCTGGAAACGCGAGAGAAAACAGGTCGCAACTTAATCTTTCAACGGGCAAACAACTATCCATCCGTTGTATTCGTATTACACTCCGATAATTTCAAATAACTGTTTTGGTTCTAAACAATTATATGTAGCTATAGTGGTTATTTACTCTGATAAGAAATCCATTCCCACAGAGATAATCCGTCGTCATAACATTCGTTATTAAAAAAATATATCCATGAGAAATGTCCCAGATACTGATTACCCAACGAATCATGAACACCATCAAATACAGTGACGCGAACCTCTTCACATCCGGCATTTTCCAATCTCTTAATTAAGGGTTCTTCGTATAATGAAGGCACTACAGTCTGATCATCCTTGGAATATACAAACCACATCGGAATATCTTTTATTGCTTTAAGTTCCTCATCAGATATTTGTTCAGGCTCATAGATCTCACAAACCAGATATGATGCGGCATAATAATCAGGATAATGTATTAACAGATCCAAAGACATAAAACCACCGTTCGAGCCGCCTCCGATTATTATCCTGTCAGGATCAATATAATTAGATCTTACAAACTCTTCGATCAATTCCTGCAGATCATGCAGATACAATGAATGATCACCCGGATTCCCGTTGTCGAAATATGCGCCTGATTCATTTCTTTTCCAGTATTCCGCTGTCTGTGGAACCAGAATATAAGCCCCGTCCATAATACCCTGGAATTCGTCACCCATGAGTGCTACAGTCTTGGTTCCATACATGGTTATCCGGGGATCCGTACCACCTTCTCCCGCACCATGAAGCCAAATGACCAATGGTCTTCTGTTTTCTTCGGATGCATTAGAAGGAGCAAAGGATGCATATGTCAATGTATTGCCTTCACTGCCTGTGAACACACCATTTGTATCAGCATTCGCTATTTCAGGCATAAGAACAGTATCAGGATCAGGTTCGTTTTTAAACGATACAGGTTCAACGTTCAAAGACACGGCCGTCTTATCAGACAGTAACAGAGTATTTCCTTTTTGCATCGTAACTTCCAGTGAATACTCCTTTGCCCACTTATTGAAACCGGAGTTTTGATCGTAGAAAAAAGGCGACCCTTCTGTGGATGAATAACTGAGTTCCAAAGTTATAGTATTAGCAGCAAAACCGGAAGATGTATCAACAGGATTTCCTGAATCATCAGAAAAATAAACATCAGAAACAGAACGGACCGTTGTTTCCGGAATTAAACTGCTTTTCTTTATTTCCTTAACAGTGAACATTTCAGGACTTAATTCCTGATCTTTATCGAGGTCTTCCGGAACGGTAACTATTACCTTCGTTACCGCAGGACCCCAATCGCATCCCATAACAACTATTTTCCCTGCACCTGATATTGAATCAGCACTGTTGGCCGAACCACATGCAGACAGTAACGCCAGAGATACTATTCCTGCCAATACAATTAATAACGTTCTGATATTACGCATATATTCATTCCTATCTATTTATTAAACTCCCCAAACACTTTAATTATACATTACCACCACGCATTCAAGAGAATGAGGCAAAATCGGAAAAGTATGCTTATCAGTCCAATAAACCATATCTTTTTGACACAGCTATAATAAAAATGACAACACTTTCCCAAGTCCCATAGTATAATTACACGCATCAATCACTTGGGCAGGTTAATATGTCAGATCGGAAAAAGTTCTGGACACTCAGATACATAATTATCAACGCGACTTATTTTGCAGTGTATAGCGGCATCCACGCTTACGCTTCAGTATTCCTGCTCGAAAAAGGTTTTTCCAACACACTAATCGGCATTACATTAGCACTGGCAAATATCCTGTCAGTTATTTTCCAGCCCATCGTTGCAGGTCTCATCGATAAGCAGGGAAAGCTCACAAACCGGAATGTATCGATGGCATCAACAGCATTGCTGCTCATTGGTTCGGTTCTGCTGCTCCTGATAAAGAACGGAACAGTTGTGATATTTCTGATTTTCGCACTGATATATATGGTTCAGATGGTATACCAGCCGATTATCACGGCTATGTATTTTGAATATGAAGCGGCAGGATGCCACATCTATTACGGTCTCGCAAGAGGACTGGGCTCATGCGGATTTGCTATCGTATCTTTCTTTACGGGAAGAGCAATCGGATGGTTCGGCGTAAACATCCTCATGATATTGGACATTGTATTCCTGTCGATAGCACTGGTCGTTTTGTTCTTCTTCAAAAAGCCTGTTGTTGATATTCCTGCCCAGACAAAAACTGAAGTCGCACATAACAATCTCATAAGCTTTATCAAGACATATCCGGGATTTATGTTATTCGTTCTGGGCGCTGTATGTTTCTTCTTTGCACACAATGCGATCAACGACTACATGATCCAGATAATCACACCTTTGGGCGGTAATGAAACAAACATGGGTATCGCCGTAAGCTGCGCAGCATTTTTGGAACTGCCTGCTATGGCATTGATCAATAAGATAATGAAGAAGATTTCTGTCAAAAATCTTCTGCTTATCTCAGGAATCGCCTTTTTCATCAAGCATCTTTTGATGTTGATTGCGCCCAACATGGTCGTCGTTTATATCAGCCAGGCAATGCAGATGTTTGCATATGCTATCTTCATACCTGCAGGCGCTTACTTCGTTAACCAGACAATGGCCAGACTCGACCAGGTCAAGGGCCAGGCATATATCAATTGTTCAATTACTTTAGGCGGTGTATTCTCCAGTCTCATCTGTGGCCGTCTCCTGGATGTCAAAGGCCCGCATTTCATGTTAATCGTAAGCGTGATCGTTACGCTCGCCGGACTCGTGATAGCAGTTGTCGCTCTGAAAGGTTTATCTAAGCATTCAACCCGGAATGCCTGAATGCACCGGGTGTCATGCCCGTTACTTTCGCGAATTGTCTGATGAAATGTTCGGTGCTCTTATAACCGCAAATATCCGCTATTTCAGCTACTGATCTGGACGTATATTTCAGCCTGTCTTTGGCGAACTTCACGCGCGCATTAATAACATCATCTATGGGACTGATGCCAAACGCTTCTTTATAAAGTGTCTGGAATCTAGTCCTTCCCAGATTAATGCGTTTGAGCATGGAATCTATATCCCAATCAAGTTCGGGATGGAGCAGCATTTCACGCCTTAATGCCAGAAGTTCGTGATGGTAAGGTTTGTTCAATAAATCAATGTTGTCATCAGACAGTTTTGCAAACAACACCTTAAACAGGCACAACATTTCAGGGTTATCTGTAGCCTTATTCGTATTACTCTCCCACGCGATTAATTTAAATAGATTATGGACAAAATCAGGATCTGCCGGCGAGAAAGGAACATTCGTAATCGGAAATGTCTCGATAAACTCTTCGTCGGTATCAAATCTAATCCAGTCATTTTTATATGGTTCTCCGGGTAGTGAACTGTAGTACTTACGATGACCGGGAGTGAATAGAATTACGGATTTTGCGGGATATTGGCGAAGCTCGTTATCTACCCAGAACAATGCCGGAGTATGAGTAAACAGCATATGGTAACTCTCAAAACCGATTCGACCGCGCTCAGTATCGTAAACGAGCGATTCATGTTGGAAACTGTAGCCGGAATAAAGAACGTCAATCACCTGTATCTCTCCTTCCTATTCTCGAGTGTTGCACAAAAATGCAACATTTTTATATGATTTTCTAACACAGAAAGTGTTTTGTAAAGCGTTTAGTGAACAATACATCAATTTTGTCGCACGAAAGTTCATTGCTCGTTCCTTATACAAAATGATAAAGTCTTGGCGATTTTGAAGAAAGGATCCGGGATGCATATTATGAGCACACTTGTTCGCGACATGACCAAGGGAAACACAACGAAGCTTCTCATCAGCTTTTCCATACCTATGCTCGTTGGTAATATTTTCCAGCAGCTCTATAATCTTGCTGATTCCGCAATCGTAGGACGCGGTGTCGGACCTGATGCGCTGGCCGCAGTAGGTTCCACCGGATCTCTTTCTTTTCTTTTTTTCTCTTTCTGCATCGGCGTAGCAAACGGCGGCGGAATCACCGCATCAAAATACTTTGGTGCCAAGGATGAGCACAGGGTTAAAAAGGTCATTGTAAACAGCGCCTACATGATGCTTGTTGCATCAGTTTTAATGGCAATATTGGGTTATGTACTCGTAGCTCCGATCCTTCGTCTGCTTGATACTCCCGAAAACATCATCAACGTGGCAACCAGTTATCTGAAGATCATGTGCCTCGGAATACCTTTCATTGGTTTGTATAATTACGCCTCTGCTATGCTCAGAGCATTGGGCGATTCTATTACTCCTCTGATATTCCTTGTGGTGTCCTGCTTCATCAACATTGGTCTTGACTGTTCGTTTGTCTACGCCTTCGGATGGGGTGTTTTCGGAGCTGCGATCGCAACCCTCATTGCACAGTTCCTGTCTGGTATCGGATGCATGATCTTTGCATACAAAAAGAATGATTATTTCAAGATTAAAAAAGAATATTTTAAGCCTGATATTAAGATCATTGGCGAGTGCACAAGAATGGGTTCAATGCTCGCTCTCCAGATGTCACTCATCGCAGTCTCATGCCTCGCACTCCAGCGTTTTGTTAACGGCTTCGGCTCCATGACTGTTGCAGTATTCACAGCTGTCGGAAGAATCGAGCAGATTGTCCAGCAGCCTTACGGATCGCTCAGCATGGCGTTGTCCACACATGCCGGTCAGAATCTCGGTGCACGCAACTACAAGCGAATTAAGGAAGGATTTAAGAAGGGCATGATCATCATGGCAGTATTTTCCATGATCGTTCTCCCTCTCGCACAGTTTGGCGGTGAGACGGTAATGAGACTCTTCGCTGAAGATCCTGAAATTATCGCAATGGGCGCTAAGGCTCTCCGTATCACAAGTGCATTCTATTTCGCTCTCGGAACAATCTATGTATGCCGCGGAGTATTGAACGGAATCGGCGATGCAGGTTTCTCATTGAGCAATGGTGTAGTAGAAGTTATTGGACGAGTAGGATTCCCTATACTTCTCACTCTGTTCCCTGTAATCGGTGTCTGGGGCATCTGGCTCTCTGCAGGACTTACATGGTTTATAAGCGGTGCTTTCGCGCTGATCAGATATGTTGTTAAGATCAGAAATGCGAATTTCATTGCTTTGGCTTCACCTGCAGCAAATGCCCGTCCTCTGACGAGTCCGGCAAAAGTTACTGTTCTCCACAGCAAGGCATCCTGATTCTTACCGGCTATTCTTAATCCTGATTATCTCGAACATATAAGAATCACCATACTAATCCACTAAACTGAATAAATAATTCGTCCCAAATCAGCGCAAATATTTTGACAAGTTAATTTTAATATGTGTAAACATCTTGTTTACAGATGATACATTCTTGGTTGCTATACTTTAAAGTAGCATATTAAAGGAGGCACAAGAATGAGCGCAGATATCAAAAACAAGAGCCTGTATGATTATGATGTCAATGATGTTTCCCTGCTTGTGGGAGAAAACATAGATGCTGTCATCGTAGTTGATCCTTCTATCGATGCATATAAGACTATTGTTCGTCGCGGCATGTTCGAGAATTTCTTAAAAGAATCCGGAATTTACCATGATCTCATTTTGGATCTTTGGTTTCATTTCAACGATTCAAACGAAAAGGTTTCTGGAGATTATCAGATTTTTGCTGATAACACCGGAGTTTTCAAAAGCAAATACAGCCGCAGATTGAATTTGTTCCTCGAAGACGAAGAGAAACCTCATCTTGTTCAGTTAACTGTTTATCCGTTTGATGATGCACAGAAATACATCTTCATCCTTGATGAATTTATAGACAGCGAATCCTTACAGGAATCACTTACTTCCAAGAAGATCAATACGATTCAGGGTTCATATCTGTTCTCTATGTATATCGACCTCGTTCAGGATACAACTAGCAGTATTAACGTTACGGAAATCTCCGAAGACGTTGTTGATTACAACCTGAAGTATTCCGATTGGCGAATGATGATCGTAAATATGATCTGGCCGGAAGACCAGGAGCAGTTCCTCCGCCGTACAGATCCGGAGTATTTGAAGAAGAACTTTACTCCCGGACGTACTTCTTCCTATGACTGCATGATGCGTAACCTTGAAGGTAATTACATTTGGGTCAAGCTCATTTTCAGCCGTGCTAAGACATATAACGAAGATGATTACCGTTTCGTCTTTATGGTCCAGGATAACCACGAGCATTCAATGGAAATTATGTCTACTCTTCAGAAGTATGAGGAGATGGCAATTAAGGATCCGCTCACAAGCGTATTCAACCATGGCGAGATCGAATCACAGTTCCATAATGCTCTGTCTTTCTGCCAGAAGAATGACACCCCTGTATCTGTAATGATGCTCGACCTTGACCATTTCAAGGCTGTAAACGACAACTATGGTCATTCGATCGGTGACAAGACATTGAAGCATTTTGCCAAGATCCTCATGGAATTCTCAGTCGAAAAGGAAACACTTGTCGGCCGTTGGGGCGGAGAAGAATTCATAATCATCTGCCGCGGTAAGAACAGTGCTGATGCATACGAAATGGCAGAAGCATTAAGAGAAAAAGTTGCTGCTGACCTGTTCCCTGACATTTGTCAGATCACATGTTCGATCGGCGTAACTGAGTTGAAAAAAGATGATACTTTCCTCGACGCATTCAACAGAATCGACAAGGCAGTATACGAATCGAAAGATAAGGGCAGAAACAGGGTTACACTTCTTTAATTTGTTTAATAAGGCCCGGTCGCCAATAACCTTATAAATTACCCCTATAAAAAAAGCAGCTCACATGAGCTGCTTTTTTATGCCTTTCGAAAATAAAAAAGATAAATTATTATTTCCCTGAAATCTCTTCAACGAACTTCTTTATCTTTTCACCGTTTTGTGGATAATCCTGATGCTTTCTGTCGAGAAGTGAGACCTGATACTTCACATTCGGGATCCTGTCTTTTAATGCCTTTACACATTTATCTATGTCTCCGCCGCCTGATGTTATTATCAGGCCTGTGACCTTTTTGCTTATAGTCTCATCTTGCAGGAGTGCATTCATCGCAGGGACTCCCTTGCTGTTCCATATCGGAGTTCCGATGAAGATCTCATCGTATGAATTTAGTTCTTTATCTATCGGTTTAAGCTTCGGTATTTTATTAAATGCAACCTGACCTCCACCGACAAGTATGCGTGCTGCAAAAGATTTCGGCATCTGCTTTTCTGTATCGATCTTTAAAGTATCGCAGCCCAACTGTTCAGCTATTAACTTAACTGCTTCTTCCGTATTTCCTGACAGTGAATAGTAAATAATTATCCTTTTCATCTTTTGCTCCTCACGATCTTCTTTCCTGAAAGAATCTTTTTCGCATCTGAGCACCAGCGAAGATATGCTTCGTATGTCTCTATGCCGAATGTGACGGTTAAATAGAAGAAGACATGATCTCTCTCGTCCAGCACTTTGTTAAGATTCTTTTTGTATGTATTGAGCACCGCGAGATCTGCTTCAACTTCTTTCTCGAATTCAGTTATCGTCGCAATCGAAACTTCATTATCTGCAACGCCGCCGAAATAAAGTTTTAAGAGAGTCTCATACTTAAGGCTGTTTGATGACTTCGATTCCGACAGCCACGCGAGAAGATTTTTGCGACCGGCAGCGGTTATCTTATAAACGATCTTTTCACGTCCGGCACTGCTGCTTTTGCCCTTAACTTTTTTGATCAGCCCGTCCTCTTCAAGTGAAGACAGTGCAGGGTAAATACTGCCAAAACTTCCCTTCCAGAAATAGCGCAGACTGCCGTCGATCCTCTTCTTGATATCGTATCCGGTCAGGTCTTCATGATCGAGCAACCCTAAGATAACCAGATTCATTTTGTTGTCACTTGCCATGTTTATACTCCATATATCATTTTGATATATCAATCATATATCAAATTGATACATGTTTCAACAACAAATCAACATCCGGAATTACGAATATTCATTTCTCAATTCTCTTGAGACCCATCACGTAAATATGTTTATATCCAAGTAGGACAGACACGTCAAACATAGCAACACTATTAAGCAATAAAGGGCATTCCGTTATGAAGTAAACCCCTGAAGTTGGACAAACTTCAAGGGTTTAATATGAAACATAGTCTTGAATTAAAAAGAAAATCTACGAGAAAAAGACATGACAGATATGTTTCCCCAGCATTAGATATGTCCTCCTACTCAACACTTAGAGTGATTGTAACATCTCCATTTCCCAAAAGTTCTGTCAGTTCATCTTCCGACATGTTTATCTTTCCGAGTCTTGTATACGCCCATGAATTTGAACCATAGAACACAACGATCTGGTCTCCGGAATAAAGGACGATATCACCGGGAGCAGTCGCTATCTGCTCGTCATCTCTTGCGATCCTCTGTCCTATCGGTCCCACCTGTTCAAAACCGCCGTACATAGACATCGGTACCGTAAGTCCGGATATAGCCAGTTCCTTCAATTCCTCCACGGAAGCGTTCTCTTCCCAGATAACATCGACAACTGTATTATCGATCGCCATCTTTAAGGTTTGCGTATCCTCCACCTCCGTTTCTTCTGACTCTGACATTCTCGTTTCTGATACAGCGCTTTCAGATTCAGTGATCTCAGATGTTGATGACTGAACCGTATCCGGAATGATCTGTGATTCCGGGCTTACAGCCGTTGTAGTCCCGCCTGATGTGATATCAGCACCGGATGTACCGCATGCCGTTATTCCCGTTATCACGGATACAAGCATCAGCAGCGCAAATACTTTTCTTATCTTCATATGTATTTCCTTATGAACTCCTCGATATGATCAAACGGAATCACATCGAGATTATCGTATAGATCCGTATGAACCGCTCCGGGAATTATCATGAGTTCCTTGTTATCTGTATACTTGCTGTCCTTTGTCATATTCGCATATGCGTCTTTCGAGAAATAACAGGAATGTGCTTTTTCGCCGTGGATAATCAGCACTGCGCTTCTTATCTCATCCGAGTACTTAAGAATCGGCTGATTCATAAAAGACTGACAACCTGTTACATTCCATCCCTCGTTGGAGTTAAGGGACCTAGCGTGATATGCCCTGCCCTTGTAGTATTCGCTGTAATCCTTTACAAAGAACGGAGCATCCTCAGGGACAGGAAGAGGCAGACAACCTCCTGCACGCTTATAAGTGCCGTTCTTAAGGTCTTCGAGGCGCTGTGCGGCCATCGCCTTCTTTTTCTCATAACGCTGTTCTTCCGAATCTTCAGAATCGAAATAACCGTTGGCGTTGACTCTGGTCATGTCATACATGGTCGAAGCGACCGTAACCTTGATGCGGGGATCTAATGCCGCCGTGTTAAGTGCCATGCCTCCCCAGCCGCAGATTCCTATGATGCTGATACGCTCAGGATCTACCTTTTCGCATAACGAAAGAAAGTCCACAGCTGCCATGAAATCTTCGGTATTGATGTCAGGAGATGCCATGTATCTTGGCTCACCGGAACTCTCTCCGGTAAAGGAAGGATCAAAAGCAATAGTAAGAAATCCCCTCTCAGCCATAGTCTGGGCATAGAGTCCGGAACACTGTTCCTTAACTGCACCAAAGGGACCGCTTACAGCGATCGCAGGAAGCTTTCCTTCTGCATCCTTAGGTACATACATATCTGCTGCTAACGTAATTCCGTAACGGTTAACAAATGTCACTTTGCTGTGATCAACTTTATCACTTTTCGGAAATGTCTTATCCCATTCTGTTACAAGCTTCAGTTCTTCTGCTTTCATGATTTCATTAAACCTCCTCCGGCGTTATGATATTTCCTTCTCGGCTTTACGGATCAGATAATCTATCCGGTCCACCTTTTTCTGACTCTCATGCATCTCATCTACCAGGCCGCACCGGCACTTCTTAAGATATCTGATCAATTCCGTATGCTGTCCCGAACCATAGAGGATCTTAGCCGTATTTTGCTGTTCAGCGCTTAACCCTATGTCAGACAGACTGCCGATCATCGCTTCCAAATCCATAACCGGATCTCCTTGCAAATGCATAGTTTTTGTCCATCTGAGATTAGTATATGGGATTGCCAAAAGATTCGCTAATGAATAAAATGAATATCGTGATATGCCGTATTGGAATATCATAGAAAGGGGCGCATATGGAGATAAAGAACCTCAGATACTTTCTTGCAGTAGCCAGAGAAGAGAACATGTCCCATGCGGCAGAGATACTGCATGTTACACAGCCGACATTATCCAAGGCACTGAAAGCACTTGAAGATGAGCTCGGCAAGAAACTCTTTACACGCCACAGCTTCTCCATCAAGCTGACCGACGAAGGCATGCTGCTCCGTGACCGTGCCGAAGATCTTATCGCAATGGCTGATAAGATCGAGCAGGAATTTATCTCCCTTGATGACATCACCGGAGGCGATATTTATTTCGGGCTCGGTGAATCTTATCAGATCGCATTGCTCGCGCGTGAGATAAAAAAGTTGAAAGACAGATACCCTTCATTCACCTACCATATTACCAGCGGCGATACGGAACAGGTCACGGAAAAGCTTGATAAAGGTCTTCTTGATTTTGGTGTGATCTGCGAGCTTCCAAACAGAGAAAAATACGAATATCTCCCGTTTCCATCCACTGACCGCTGGGGCGCCGTTATGCTGAACAGCCATCCACTTTCAAAGAAAAAGAGCATCAAAGCTAAAGACCTGATCGGTCAGCCGCTCTTCTGCTCTGAACAAAGCTGGAATCTCGAGATACGTGAATGGGCAGGTGATCTGTATTCCAAACTCCGCCTTGAAGGCTCTTTCCGCCTTTCTTATAATGCATCGATGTTTGCCAAGGAAGGTCTTGGAATACTTCTGACCTTCGAACATCTTATAAATTGCTCCGGAGAAAGCGAACTCGTATTCCGCCCGCTCTCCCCGAAGCAGGAAACCAAACTCTATCTGATCTGGAATAAATACCAGACCTTTACGCCTATTGCGGAGAAGTTTCTGGCGCAGGTGAAAGAGTCGTTCTGACACGTGTCATCTGATATGCCTGCTCAAAACTCCCGATTAATATATAAATCCAAGATCTTATTAAGTTTAATAACCAGAGGATGATCCGGAAGCCAGCATGCATCTGCCATGCCTTTCGGGTAATACGGAAAAAACTTTTCGGGATCTCTGATGCGGGCCATTCTGCAGATCTCGCTTTGAACGTCTCTTAGCTGGTCATAAGTCATATAGGCAGGCCTGACATCAGGATTCCTGAGAAGAACCCTTATCTCGCTTTTTGTTTCTTCTATCAGTTCATCAAATCCAGCCATAAATAAAGCAGTCTCAATTCAATTATGATTACACCATTATACAATATGCGCTTTACACAGTTCGGTTATATCCTTGATCTGATATGTAGCAAATCCGTTGTCATCAGGTTTATCATTCCGATTGATCCACACTGTCCTGAGGCCGGCATTGTGGGCTCCTGCAATATCGGTTTCATAAGTATCGCCGATAAACAATATATCTTCTTTGGTAGCATCCGGATATTGGTTAAGCACCTCGCCAATAGCCATATTAAAGAAATCAACTGATGGTTTGACCTTGCCAAAATCAGCACTAGACCATACCTTTTTAAAGTATTTGCCTATCCCGTGAGAATCGAGCATCAGACGCAATGCATCTGCTCTGAATCCGCTGTTAGATAATACATACATCGGTATTTCTTTTTTCGCGAAAAGATCCAACATCACAGGAAGTCCGTCATAAACTTTTTCTTCATTGCACCTGCTTAAAAACACTGCCTCTTCTTCTATGCTCATGCTAATAACATCGCCACCGAATCTCCCGGCATACATCGGCAGTTCATCTTTTACGAAAGGAAATTCAAATCCCTGTTTATGAAGATCCTGCATATGTATGAACAACTCTTCACCATAAGCCTTGATCTCATCAAAAGAACACTTATCTTTATAATGCTCACTCCAAAATGGCTTTAATCCGAGATTAAAATCCATACTGACAACTTCAACGAGTGTTTGAAAAAGGTCAAATATTAATATCATTCCGGTTTGCTTTCCTGATTCGATATTCACTTTAATTATAGCATTCACACCCAATGACAAATTGAAAAACAAATATGCCCGAAGCAAATCGCTCCGGGCATATTTTATAACTTAATATTTGTATAATTAAGCCTTAATTAATTGCTTAATACCTGATATCAGAAAGCCTGATGATACAGACTCAGGATATCTTCCGTGGTTGTTTTTCTGGGGTTGACTGCTATATTGCCGCTCTTCATAGCATCTTCAGCCATTGCTTCGAATCTGCTGCTGTCGACTCCGACTTCTTTCAGTGAACCCGGTATGCCGAGTGATGTGTTCAGGAAGCGTAATTCATTAGCAAGATACTCGGATCTGAATTCTGTTTTTGCAACAGGATCCGTTGCAACACGGCAGTATATCTCGTAGTATTTTCCGGTGTCAGTTTGCGCATTGAACTCAACGACTACCGGGAGCAATACTGCATTTGCAAGTCCGTGTGCCACATCGAAATATGCACTGACCGGATGGCTCATCGCGTGAACGTCACCGAGTCTCGCGTGAGAGAAAGCGATGCCGGCAAAGAGCGAGCCTAGCAGCATTCCTTCAGCAGCGTTACGGTCCTTACGGTCTGCAACGTAGTCTCTGATATTAGAACCGATTAACTCTAATGCCTGAAGCGCCATCATATCTGAGAAAGGAGACGAAGCCAGTGACAGATATGCTTCCAATGCGTGCACCAGAGCATCCACTCCGCAATAAGCAGATGTCTTTAGCGGAACTGTGGTAATGAGTTCAGGATCAAGTATCACATAAGAAGGCAAAAGATAAGTGCTTCCTACCGTGAGCTTATAATTCCTTGAATGGTCGGTTATTACAGAGAAGGATGTAACCTCCGAACCTGTTCCTGCGGTGGTGGGAATTGCGATCATTGGAACTACAGGACCGGGGACCTTACCAACACCCTCGTAATCTGTAATCTTTCCGCCGTAGCTTCCTAATACGGCGACAGCCTTTGCAACATCCAGAGGCGAGCCGCCGCCAAATGCAACGATCAGATCAGCGCCGCTCTCCTTGAACAGCGAAGCAGCCTTCTCGACTGTATCAGTTGACGGATTCCCCTCTGTCTCCGTGAACGCTTCACTGGCAATTCCGGCTTGTGCCAATTTCTCCGCACACAGGTCAACATAACCTGCCTTCATAAGGTGCGGACCTGAGACTATGAATGCTTTTGATGCACCTGTCTTAGCCGCTATGGAACTAAGATCATTAAGGCTTCCCCAGCCGAAAAATACATTTTGCGGGATCGAAAAAGAAAAATGCTTCATATAGCAATCCTCCTAACCAAGAGCCTCCACAGAAGCCTTGATTATGTCGTATGCCTTATCACAATCTTCCTCTGTAATGATGAGCGGAGGAACCATACGGATAATGTGACCGCCTATTGCCGTGATAAGAAGATGTCTGTGGAGACATTCGTGTTTAACATCAACGGCATTGATGGAATCATCGAACTCAACACCAACAAGTAAGCCCTGGCCTCTTACATCCTTAACATGAGGAAGAGTTTTAAGTTTTTCCATAAAGTAATTGCCGACTTTTTCTGCGTTGCCTGCGAGATCCCTGTCTAACAATTCATTTACCTGTGCAAGAGCTGCCGCGCAGCTTACCGGATGTCCTCCGAATGTTGTTCCATGTGAGCCTGCCGAGAATGCTTTTGCAACATCCGCCTTTGCGCAGATAGCACCGATCGGCATACCGCCGCCAAGGGCCTTTGCCATTGAAACGATATCGGGTTTGATTCCATAATGCATGAAGCTCATTACCTTGCCGGTTCTGCACCAGCCTGTCTGAACCTCATCGATCAGTAGAAGCATTCCCTTCTCGTCACAGAATTCACGGAGTCCTTTCATGAATTCCATTGTTGCGGGATGGACTCCGCCTTCGCCCTGTACAGGTTCGATCATGATGGCAATGGTATTCTCGGTGCATGCATCCTTGAATGCCTGCAGATCGTTATATGGAGCGTATGAGAAGCCGTATGCCATAGGACCGAAACCTATCTGACATCCGTTGCCAGGCTGGCCGGTTGCTGACATCGCACCGAATGTTCTGCCGTGGAATCCCATCTTGGCTGTTACAATGTGATAACGGTTGGGGCCATACTTTTCGATACCGTATTTACGCGCCATCTTGATCATGGCCTCGTTAGCTTCAGTACCTGAATTCTGGTAGAAGATCTTGTCCATTCCGATCGTTTCACAGACCTTCTCTGCAAGCAGCGCCTGGGGGATCGTGTACGGATAATTGAATGTATGCATCAAAGTCTTGGTCTGCTCTACCGCTGCGGCTACTACCTTTTCGTTGCAGCTTCCTGCGGAGTTGACTGCAATGCCTGCATAAAAATCGAGATAAGCTTCGCCGTTCTCATCGTAGATGTACTGGTCCTTTGCGGTCTCTGCGAGAAAATCGAATCTCTCGTATGTCTCTATCATGTATTTATTGACTTTATCCTTGATATCCTGTGCGGTAAGTCCTGTATCTGCCAGTTTCATAATTATTGCCCCCTGTTATTTCTTTTCATTCTTAACTTTTTTGCCGATTTCATCTTCAGTTACATAGCCCTTAAGGATAAGGAACTGTTCGATGATCTTTACGCAATCCTGAATGCCTACCTTCTCGCTGTTCAGCGTCATGTCGTAGTTAACGGGATTGGTCCAGTAGTTGCCATGAGTGTAGTATGCATAATAATCTGCCCGGTACTTATCTGTTTGTGTAATGGTCGCATCAGCGACTTCCGGTGTAACACCCAAGTGCTCGATTACTCTCTGTCTGCAAAATGCTCTGGGCGCCTCGATGTAGATACTCACCACGTTTTCTCTGCTCCTCAGCACGTAATCGGCACACTTACCGACGATCACACAGGATTCCTGATCGGCAAGGTTGTTGATGATCTCGCATTGGTACTCAAAGAGCTTGTCATCGGAAACGAATTTCTCGTTCTTCGCGATGTAATTTCTCGATCTCGGCAGTCCGCGCATCATGCTTCTGAAACCGCCGTTGGATCTTATTTTTTCGTTGACTTCATTAAAGAGTTTCTCGTCAAGTCCGCTCAGCTGGCTCGCGAGAGTGAGGATACGGTTCTCGTAGCAGTGAATACCCAGATCGTGGGCCAGGATCGAAGCGATCTCCTTACCGCCCGAACCGAATCCTCTTGCAAATGTAACTACGAATTTTTTCATATATCTGCCTCCTTTTATCCCGCCAGATATCTGCTCAAGAATTCTCTTGTACGCGGGTTCTTCGGATTGCTGAACAGTTCCGAAGGAGGCGCGTCCTCAGCTACATAACCTCTGTCCATGAATATCGTTCTCGTTGATACATCCCTTGCGAAAGCCATCTCGTGTGTAACGATTATCATGGTAAGACCGGTCGTAGCCAAATCCTTCATAACATTTAATACTTCGCCTACCATCTCAGGATCTAATGCCGATGTAGGCTCGTCGAAAAGAAGCACTTCAGGGTTCATACACAGGGCTCTGGCGATTGCGACTCTCTGCTTCTGCCCACCGGATAACTGATCAGGTTTTGCATTGATGAACGGGGCCATTCCGACTTCTTTTAAATGAGCTATGGCACGGTCGAATGCTTCCTCTTTTGAAAGGTGCAAAACCTTTCTTGTACACAGCATGCAGTTCTGAAGAACGGTCATGTTATTGAAGAGGTTGAACGACTGGAAAACCATGCCGACCTTAGCCCGGTATTCATTTACTTCACGCTGCACATCTCTTACTTCCTTGCCGCGGAAAAAGATGTTGCCGGAAGTCTGTTTTTCGAGCTTGTTGATGCATCTTAAAAGTGTTGATTTGCCCGAACCGGATGATCCTACTATGCAGATGATCTCGCCTTCTTTGACTTCCATATCGATCTTTCTTAAAACTTCATGTTTGCCGAAAGACTTACTGAGATCTTTAATGCTGATAACTGTAGCACCCATAACTTCTCCTCCTTACTGATTGTCCATATACTCGACAGCCAGCGCGTAATCCTTCTTGCCTTTGAGCTTCTTCTCCATGAAATTGAAGATCTTATTGAATACGAAGCACAGAACGAAATATATGACTGCAATGACAAGGTAACTCTCGAAATATTTGTAGTAGTTGCCGCCTACGGTCTTTGCCGCCATGAACAATTCCTGAACCGCAATTACGTTGAGGACAGATGTCATCTTGAGATTGGTAAGGAAAGTATTTGCCATCTCAGGAATAATGTTCTTGAATGCCTGCGGAAGAACGATGTAGATCATGGTCTTCATGGGTGACATACCCATTGCCCATGCACCTTCTCTCTGTCCGAGATCGATCGATCCGATACCGCCTCTTACTGTCTCTGCCATGTATGCACCTGTATTAAGAAGAGTTACGAGAATTCCTGCAAATACAGGAGCCATATTTACGCCCAGCTGTCTGATGCCGTAGTAGATGATCATGGCCTGAACGATCATAGGAGTATCACGGAAGACTTCCACATAAGCCGTTGCGATCACTTTTAAGATCCTTACAAGAGTTTTCTTTACCGGGTTATCACCAAGTCCGGTCTTCATATCCTGAACGATACCTACGATATATCCGAGAATGAAACCGAAGATCGTACCTAATACCGCGATATAAAGTGTCAGCCATGTTCCATCCAGGAACATCTTTAAGTATTTACCTGTTAAGTAGATCATCCACTCAATGGATGTCTGAGGATTATTTAAGTCGAAATTGAAAAGTCCCATAGTCATCATCCTTTTCAGATTACCTGCCGGGAAGCTTCTTCCTCCCGGCAGGTGAATTAAAGCTTAGTATGTGACTGCTGTTTATCCGCTAACGGTGTTTACGCGATGAAATAATCTTCCTTACCGGGAATGACGATGTCGATCACCAATTCTGCTTCAGCAGGTGCACTGTTAGCTGCCGGCTGCTGACCGATAACCTTAGCCATAAGTTCATCCATCTTAGCCTTGTCGTTCCAGCCAATCGCGTCCATTGCGCCCTGGATCTTATCTCTCAATGCCGTATCGTTCTTTCTAGTTGCGATGCAGACATTTACCATCTCATCGTCACCTGTGAAACTGTCGTTCTCTTCGAAAACAATGATCTTAAGATCCTTATTTGTAAGAAGTGCGGACTGAGCTGTCGGAAGGTCTACGATACAAACATCTGCAACACCGTTTGAAACTGCCATGAAGCACTCTGAAGTTGTCTCGTAATTGGAGCCTGTTACAGCACCGTCGATCTGGTCAAGAAGCGGGATCCAGCCTGTTCCGAGCTGTGTTGTTACCTTACATCCAGTACCCTTGAGCTGCGAGAGTCCCGTAACGCCTGCATAAGGTCCGTCTGCTTTAACTACGATGCAGTTATCTCTGTAGTAGTAAGGTGTTGTGAATGAGTAGGACATCTCTCTTTCTTTTGTACGGCCCATACCTGCAATGATACAGTCGTAATCACCTGCGTCCATTGAGATACCGATCGAAGACCACTCTACCTTATGTATCTCAAGGTCCATTCCGAGCTGGTCTGCTATCATCTGTGATACTGCTACGTCATATCCGTATGCATAGAATGTTGAATCAAATATCTTAACTGCTTTGCTGCCGTCAGGTGTTGTTGCCTCATCCTGCGTCCAGTTGAAAGGAGCATATGCACACTCCATTCCAACTCTTAAAACCTCCTTGCCTGATGCGGATCCACTGGTCTCGCCTGCTGTTGTTGCTGTAGCTCCCGTGCTGCATCCTGCCAAAGCAAACAATCCCATGGATGATACGATTGCCGTTGTCAAAACGCTCTTTCCGAATTTGTTCTTTTTCATTGCTACTCCTCCTTGTCACAATAAAATGCCTTCCATTAAGGAAAGGCTCCCTCGAAACTATCGTTTCACTGTGCCTTTTCTTGTGACGAATTTTAGGAAAGTAACCGTGCGTTTACAACGTGCAAACCGCACACTCATACTGAACACTATGCACAGTCTGATATCACAAAAACATCAGTCTTTTCACGAGTATACAGTTCAATAAATCAAGGTATTCAACGTAGTCTGAGATCTCGATTTCCAAGAGTTCTTCGATCTTTTTCAAACGGTTGATAAGAGAATTTCTGTGTATGAAAAGTGCCTCAGCTGTCTTCGCGCTGTTAAAGCCGTTCATGTAATATGCAAGCAGAGTTTCCTGCAGAAAAGTACCATTCGCATGATCATATTCTTCGAGTTTATTTAACTTGTTATTGCAGTACGCAAGTATCTCCCTCTGGTCGTTACCGCGAAACATATACTTGTAGATTCCCATTGCACTCGCACTTAAGACCTTCTTTTTCCTGGGATTCGGAAGATAATCTTTTTTGGGGATAAGACTTTTCGCTTCCTGATAACTCTGACCGAATTTACTGGGGTCTGTGTAAGGAGTACCGAGTATGCATGTGCTGCTGATAATACCTTTGAACTCGGGTTTGTCATCAAGTTTTCTGAGCATTCTCTCAATCTCATGTTCTATCTCTTTATTCTCTTTGGCTTCGAAAAGAAGAACGAATTTATTGAGAAACTTCATGAACATCGGACGGCCTTCCATCTTCATGACTTCGGAATTAAGACAGTTCGCATAGTACTCATAAAGATGTTCATCCTGCTCAAGATTGATGCCGTAAGTTCTGTCCACGGCAATGATGCCTACTCTGTACGGCTTGTTGAAATCAAATCCGAACTGACCTGAAATCTTCTCAACATATCTGTCGTTAACGTTGTATCCGAACAGGAGATTATAAAGATAATCACCGGTGCGTTTGTTCATGATATTAGTCTCAAGAATAAGGTTTCCGATACTCTGCGAAATATCGACAAAAGATGCGCCTTTCCATCTGACATTGAAAAGCGGAAGACACAATTCATTTGCTCTTTTTATTATTGATTTCGGGATGGGTTCCTTGTCGTCAACAACCGATACTGCAAGCCCCGAGATGCCTAGATCATTCAGTTCATCCATGCTCTTCCTGACCTCTTTGAAATCAAAGCGGATATAATCTACGACTATCAGGGCAAAATTGCCTCTGTTCATGTGTTCTTCATAAGGTTTGGTCTGAACAAGATACGTCCACGAAACCATTCGTTTCAGTCCGCTCTCACCTGCAACGAGTTCCATCCCGTCCAGTTTCAGATTGTTTACGTCCATGCATGTAACCATAAAAACTCCTTATAAGCACAATGCCATACAAATGGCACCTTCTAATTTGTCGTATGGAGGGTAATTGTCAATCAGCACATATCCTCTGCTCTCATATAAGCCAACCGCATCAAGCATGATCGGTCTGGTTTGAAGGATCGCCCTTTTATATCCGATCTGTCTCGCCTTATCTTCAAGCTGATCCATCAGACTGGTGGCAATGTGCTTTCCTCTCCACTCAGGTTCTACCCAGACACGTTTGATCTCGACATCCCGATCAGAATACCTTTTGAGACCTGCACAACCTATTGGTTTTTCATCAGCATAAGCTAAAAGCACATCAGAAATACTCTCGGACAGATTGTATGGAATAAAACCTGTCCTGTTCTTTTTGCCGCCTACTATCTTGCTGTAGTATTCCTCGGTCTTGAGATAAAACCTCTGAAATACCTCATTATTTCCATCTGTCCAAACGTATTCCATATTCATCAACACGTAATCACCAGATGTTCATTTGCAATGTCGTTATAGACCTTACAGTTTATTCCTGACACGTCGTAAACATGGATTATATCAGAGAGATTTTCCGCACCGTTATAATCACTTATAACATCAGGACAGCGTTGAAGTTTGTCAGGATGAAAGTGAATCGTTTTCGCATTATTAAACACTGCAGTATAAAGGATCTCAGCCTCGACAAGGTCCTGGAAAATGTGACTGCCGTAAGACAGTTCGGGATTATAACCGGCCTTGGTCTCTTCGGTCTCGCAAATGATCTCAAAAGCGCTTATATCAGCAAAAGAAGTGGGGACTCCGAGCTCGGGAGATGTTGTTCCGACACGGCCCGGAACGATAAGCATCATGTGCTTATTTAACTCTCGATAATGCCAGTTGATCTTACCTATAAGCCTTGCTACGGCAGGCTTGTCCCTGTACGGCATATTGTAGTAATTCACGGGATCGACATAGACAATTATGTCCAGCTCAGATGCCTTTGAAAGACCCATTGAAGAGCTCATATTCTCAAGCAGGATGTTGTCTTCCGGGATGACTTCCGGTATGACTGTTCCGCCTGAGGATCTCTGCACCTGAAGAGGTCTGCATTGAAGAAGATCAACAGAATAATCTCCATTATCCGAGATGTTAATGGTGAACTCCGTGTCAACAGGATAATCGTATTCTTCCTGGATACAATGAAGCATTCTCTTCATTTGATCCATTAGTTTTTTGTTGGCAACAAGACCTTTACATGAGATGAACTTGACCTGCCTCGGTCTTCCCATCTCACGAAGTCTTGATTCGGCATCGTAATCGTGCTCAAGCAAAATGTTTTCGAGATATTTTGGGATGACAGGTTCTAACATATCGTATGACATTTTCTCGAGCTGATGTGTCGTCATATTGATAACTTCGGCTTTTCCCTGAGAGAACTTGTGCTTATCAGCTGAAGATGAATAAGAGGATTTCTCCGGCATATCAAGATTTACTATTCTGGGATAAGACCCTTCTGTCCTGTCAACAGCTGAAGTACCAAGACCCATTACAAGTCTTAACATTCCGCATGTGGGATCAGAATCCTTCATTACCCTGTATGGACTATATGAGTATCCGACTCCTGCAGCACAAGGCATGTAATAGTTGCCGTAATAAGAACCTGATACACGTTGAATGAGAAGTGCCATCTGCTCATCTCTTTTATCGAGGCCCCTTCTCTTTCTGTAATCCAAAGCAGAAAGGCTCATGGAACTTGCATATACTGTCTTTATCGCATTCTCGAACTCTTCTAAGCGTTCTTCAAGCGAACCTCTGTTTGCACAGAAAACCGATTCATATTTACCGGCAAAAGCATTCCCGAAACCGTCCTCCAGGATACTGCTTGACCTGATGATATAAGGGTCCTGTCCATAGTATTCAATGATCCGCAGAAACTGCTCGCGCATCGCATCGGAGAATCTGCCTTCCATGAGCTTCCTGGCAAAATCATCAGCGAGCGTAAAATATCCGTCTTCCGTACGTTGCTTTATGCGCAGAGCCCACAGATCATTATCGACGATATAAGTGTAGTAAAGATCCGATCCAACATAGAAGGAATCATGCGGCTCTAAGTATTCTGCTATGTCAGGTTCTTTATTCCTGATTATTGCCCTTGCAAGCAGCATACCGCATGCCTTGCCGCCGATCATTCCGGTTCCTATCATGTGATCTCTGATCGCAAAATAATCCTCAGGCGTGAAATTCTTCTTCACCATCTCACGCATCTTTTCATCTCTGGTCATCATGATATTGCACATTCTGCTGCACTCTTCCGCAATATCAGTCTGGCTCTCATGAAGGATCCTTGTCCGGTTGAAAAACCTGTCCCATGAATCCTGGTATTGATCTTCCGAAGATCGTTGGGCCTGACCTAATGTCTGATAGAATCTGCTGGATTTAACACCGTCTAATATCGGTTGAAACTTGCCCGTCTCAGGCTCATACGTGTGAGGAAGAAACATCGTATCGGAATTTCTGTTCCACACTTTTTCAGGACGGACGTAAATGTTCTTACTGTCAGAATAAACATCAAAGAACAGCTGTGTCGTGTTAAGGATCTTATTGATCGCATCAACCGAATGTTTTCCCCTTATAATCGGGAAAAACGCAACTGTATCAAGGACAAACAAAAACGGACAGGTTACTTTAAAGAAATTACCCATCATGAGATCTGTCGCCCATGCCGCTTGTAGTTCAGAAAGACAATCGAAAACATAGAAAGCATCAAAGCCTTCCTGTTCGATAACATAATGGATATCAACCGTAAAAGTCTCAAACCTGTGAGACAGCGGAATGACTACCGTCTTTACTTCAGGACAGTCTTCTATCAGCGGCTCATGGCTCGCAAACCTGAAATATATGATCTTGCGCTGGTCTTTTATGGCTTGTTCAACATATGGTCTCATGAACAGTTTGAACTGTTCCAGATCAGAGACACGCCAAACGACATTGTCGCCAAGTCTTATATTATCGATCGCGGTATCCATTTCAGGGATGCCGCTTCTGACTCTGTCAAACGCTGCCATAGTGTTTTCTCCTTTACAATTTGAGTATAAATGCAAAAGAGACGTGACAGATATACTTTCTCGGCATTGGAATAATGCCCTTTGAGAATACATTTGATTTAGCCGAGGAGCAAAAAGAAACCAGGGACACAATGTGCCCCTGGTCGATTTACATGGATTATAAATGTATCTGTTTACGTTTCTTTACTTTTTCTTTTTGCCTTTCGTGACAAGAGCGATAATGATGATGATTACTGCTGCTGCAACAAATCCATACTTAAGAATATCGTATAACATACATTTCTCCTTTAGTCTTAGTGGGTGACTCAGAAAATTATTTCTCCGGTGGGAACAAAGGAATAATAACGCTCATTCGCGCACCCTCGTCCTGGAAATACAGATTAACACCCGCATAGTTATCGGTTGCATACCACTCATCTTCAAGAGATCTTACATCAATGATGGTTTCGTTATTTACCAGATACTTATCAATAACCTTCTGATAAACTTCCTGGGCAAGCTCAACATCTGCGAGTTTGAATTGGATCTTGATAGCAGATCTCTCTGTGAAGATCAGCTCTTTTTCAGTAGCTATATCCGGTGCACTGACGGATACACCAAAGACATAGTTTACTTCGGGTTCATTATCAAAGAAATTAATTGAAAGAACATCGATACCGGTAGGCTCTCTATCGAATCTCTTAGCGTAGTCTTCCATGATGTCGCCTTCGTAGATCTTGGTGTAATCATCGAATGTAGCAACGATCTCATCAGCTGTCATATCATTCAAAATGATAGGGACAGAACCACTTGCAACCTCTTCTCTTTCTCTTGTATCCGAGAATGCTGTTGTCTCTTCAATTTCAGCGGATTCTTCGGCATTTCCATCTTCTGTTGTTGGATCTTCCGTGGCCTCATTTACTGAGGATTCAACGCCTTCATCCCAATCCGATGTCTCGTTTGATTTTTTGCCGGTGGCACAACCTGTTAAAACAAGACATGTTACCAACAAAGCTGACAATACTTTCTTTTTCATACGATTCCTCCTTAATCTATCCTTTTTCTGGAAACCGTTGGTTATGCAAACGATCTCACTTATCCTATTTGATTTTATATAATGTCAATTATCTTTGTCTATATTTTCTGATTATGCAGAATTAACAAACAGGGGCAGCCTGAATGGTATCTAATCTGTTGCCTCTCAGTATTACCTTTCGTCCCTAATAAATATGCCCGAAGCATTAAAACTCCGGGCATATCTTATAACTTAATGTTAGTTATTTAATTAAGCCTTGTGCTTGATTGCAGCCTGTACTGCCGTTAACATCGAGGGCAGTTTCGC
>FNPA01000003.1 GCA_900107185.1 Ruminococcaceae bacterium YAD3003
GATTTATCTTACAACCAGTAATCATCATCTAAATATGTTGACCTGATCATCGATTACGATAAGTTCGCAGTCCAGATCTGCTTCAGAAAACAGTTCATACCAGTTGCTGCTAATGGACAAAGTCTTCAATCCATCCAACTGTTTGATCTCATCCAAAACACTTTCTGCCAGACCGTTATCATCCTGAACAAAATTACCGATATAGAGGTTTTCCACACCGGACAAAGACGAAATATACGATACATCAGCCTGACTGAGAAGAACACAAAACGTATTCATAGTATTACTGACATCAGTGTCATTATCGTTGTGGTTTTTAATTTGTGCATATACGTGTGGTTCTGTAGAACTGGCAAAATGATATTCAGAAATAATTACAGTAATCTTCCATCCCTGTTCAAGGAATCCGCCTTGCCGGCTCATGAAGTCTGCTAATGCGTTTCTTAAAGAATCAAGTTCTTCCAAAGACGGATTGGAACCTTTTTTGAGGGCTATGTTGAGCCTGACAGTCTTATCGTCTTTTGAATATTTCCATTCGTCAATATAAGCTACTTCCACATCCGCATTATTGTTGATGTAGCTTTTTAAAGACCAATATTTTGTTTCAGTGCAGGAACACACACCAAGTAATACTGCCAAAAGCATAATTCCGGCAATCAGACGTTTAATGTAGTATGTCATTTCTATCTTACAGTTCATTATTCTGTTTATTATCCCAACTAAGAGTTTCCTCTTGGATATGTAAATTATATCATGCAAATTTTACTATACGAGAATTTTATAAACTTATATTATCTCAGGCAAATAGTTCCATTAATCGTACTTTTATCTACCTGTTCCATTTATGGGACACCTTGAAAAATAAGGCTTGCAAACCGTTTTCCACCCTCATATAATCTAACCGTACATAATCGAACATAAGTTCTTATAACTTACCGGAGAAAGCGAGGTGAGAGAAATGATAAAGACAAAAGGTCATATAAAAAGAGAAACAGTAGTTATGATCCTGCTGTCTTTATTGAAAGCTCCCATCCTGCCCGATCTGATCCAACCCAGCGGCCCGGGATAGTTCCTGGAAGCTACAAGGATCCACTACAACATAAACAGTTTTTCGCAAAAGCGGTCGTGCTTGTGTGCTGGTATAAGTCGGCCTTTTTACGGAATACACCAAAACTTCAAGAGCGGAAAACTATACCAAACTTGCGGTCTGTTTTTTGCGGCTTGACCCAGACTCTACCGCCCCACGAAGTGGATCTTTGTATTAGCAAGCAACGTATTTTCGGGAACACGAAAATACAAAGCTTGTCAGGGAGCGACCCCTGAGACCCCGAGGAACGCAAGATGCGTTCAATCAAATTTCATCCCAAGGAGGAAATTTAATGATAAGAATCAAGCCAAACAGGAAACGCACCATCGAGTTCAAAGTGATGCTGAGTCCCGAGGAAGCAGAACTCTTGAAGAAGAAATCTGAAGAGTCAGGTCTGTCTCGATCAGAAGTTTTAAGGAGCTTGTTAATCGGCAGGAGCATCACCGGATACCGGGAAGAATCCACTACCCCATCACACTTTGGTCAGACTATAAGAAAGGACGGTAACTAAAATGGCAGTAACTTCCATATGGGCAGTTAAGAATCGTATGGACACCGTTCTCAACTATATCGAGAATCCGGAGAAAACGACACAAAGGCCGGAAGAAGCTCCCGATGCTAATGCAGCCATGAAACATATCCGTGACGTTCTCGGATATGCCTGCAACGAAGACAAGACCGACAAGATGATGTATGTCACAGGAGTTAATTGCGATCCCGATACAGCGCTTGAAGAATTCTTAGAGGTAAAGCAGCGCTGGCACAAAGAAGGCGGACGACTTGCCTATCACGGTTATCAGTCTTTCCTTGAAGGTCCCGGAGAGATCACAGCTGAAGAAGCTCACGAGATTGGAGTTGAACTTGCTAAAGAGTTGTGGGGCGACAGATTCCAAGTGGTAGTCGCTACTCACCTTAATACCGGTCATTACCACAATCACTTTGTGCTGAATTCCGTATCATTCACGGACGGTTACAAATTCTATCGAATGAATTCAGATTACCGCAGGATGCAGGAAATCAGTGACCGTTTGTGCAGAGAGCGTGGCTTGAACGTTATCATGAACCCGTCCACAACAAAGGGCAAAACATATGATGAATGGAAAGCCGAACGCGAAGGAAAGTATACGGTACGAGGCACGATCCGTGAAGATATCGATTATGCGATCCGACTCTCCAGTTCATGGAACGATTTCGCCGAAATGATGCATGAACTCGGATACGAGTTTAAGTTCTTCGGGAAGAATCATGAGCCGTTAAAATATCCTGGATTAAAACCGCCTGATGCAAAAGGTTATTTCAGATTCAGGAATCTCGGCCCTGATTATGATACTGATGCCATTTACAGAAGGATTATCAAGAACACATTAACTCCGGGCATTCAGCTTCATCCTCAAAACAAGATCGATATCAAGGAGTGGGATCCGCCAGCACAGAAATTAGCACCCAAGCCTCATTTGTTCAGATGGTACTGTTTCAAACTATATACGTTTGTCAGCAGTCCGCGAAAACGGAAAGAACACATCTCTATGTATATCCGCGAAGATATCCGTAAGTTAGATCACTATATCGAGATGTTGGATTTCATCTGCAAACACGAGGTGTACGACAAGCGGCCAATATCCGAAGTAAAAGCCGGGTATAACAGGCAACTCGAAGCTTTGCAGGAAAAGAAGAACGAAAGGTATTCATGGCTGAGATATCACGAGAAAAACGGGCATCAATCATTCGTCACCAGCCTCAAACGTGAAATAAAAGAGATCTCGCAAGAGATGGCAGATATCCGGCACAAACTCAAAATATGTGATGACTGCTACATATCGACCGATGAGGTGTTGGAACATGCCGAAAGACTTCAACAACAGCTTCAGTCACAACAAAAACAAAGAAGCCGTGGCGGTCGAGCAAGATAAAACAAGGAGTTATCGTATATATGAAAAAACAATTTAAACCGCTTACGGTAGATACCGCAAAGAATCTTGCTGAAAAGGAATTCGAAAGCATCGATCCCCTGATCGATCACTTTCTTCCTGGCAAAGGTTTATATCTTCTTTGCGGCAGCGCAAAAATCGGTAAGTCATGGATGGCACTTCAAATTGCCTTGTGTATCAGCACAGGTATGAACCTTTGGAATTACGACACCAAAAAGAAAGATGTTTTATATCTCTGCCTAGAAGATGGCGAGAAAAGGTTGCAGGACCGCTTGTTCAGTATTGCTAATGAATGCCCAAAAGAATTAATGTATAGCACGGATGCTGCTCCAATCGGCGGCGGCCTGGAAGAACAACTTGAAGATGCGCTTAAAGATCATCCGGATATCGGTCTGTTCATCATAGACACACTTGCTGCTATCCGTTGCGAGCAGAACAAAGCAGATATTAACACCAAGAATCCTTATCAGGGGGATTACAACACTATCAACCCTCTTCACAAGTTCTGTGAAGATCATAATGTCACAATCTTGCTTATTCATCACACCCGCAAGATGAGATCGATTGACCCGTTCGATGATATCTTGGGTACTAATGGTCTGTTCGGCGCATCCGATGGTGCATTCATTATGCGCAAAGAATCATCTGATATGGATGTCAAACTTCATATTCGCAGCCGCGATATGGAAGAACGTGTTCTCACGATCAGATTCAACAGCACACTCAGCCACTGGGAACTTGTCAAAGAGAATACACCCATTGAAGATGCATTTCAGGCAGATGATGATCTCAGAAAAGCGCTCGATTACCTGAAAGAACACGAAGCCTTTCATGGCACTGCTACGGAGTTCTGTAATCTGATAAAAGCCAGCAAAAAGCCGCAATCAATAAGCGGAAAACTCTGGAACAGAAAGAACGAGCTTGCAAAAATGGGATTCCGTTTTGCCAGAGAACACAAGCGTGACGGCACATATCTGAGTTTTGAAAAAATCGATCAATTCCCTCAGAAGACTCATAACACCGAAGAAGGAGGATGCTATCCGTTTGATCTCATACTTTGTGGCAACATAATCGAACTGAATCAACACTGTGGCAATAAAGCCGTCACATCATCACAGTCGTCACATATCATCTCATATTCAGAAAGGAACTTATCATGAAAGACAAAGATAACATCAACATCATTATTGACCAGCAGCTCACACCTGTAGTAAAAAGCGAGAACTGTACAGCTTACCTGGCTGAAGTATTGAAGTCTGCTCCAGTTAAAGAAACCACCAAACATAACGAGACCAAAGAAGTCGACCTCAACCAGCTAAAAGAGAAAAAACTCTTGAGCGTTACAGAGGCATCAAAGCTTTTCGGAATAGGAATGAACCGAATCAGAGAGCTTACTAATGACAAAGAATGTCCCTTTGTCATCTGGATTGGATCTCACAGAAGGATCAAGAGAGAAGAATTCGAGATATTCCTCAAAGGGCGTCAGTCCGCCTGACAAAAAGATGTTTTTTCAGCAGGTGTTACCAAATTGTTACCATTTTCGCGATTTTTGCCCTATTTGAGGTCTCAAGACTAAAAAAGAAAAACCCTTGAAACGCAATGTTTTCAAGGGTTTTTGACTTGGAGCCATTTGTGGGACTCGAACCCACGACCTGCTGATTACAAATCAGCTGCTCTACCAACTGAGCTAAGATGGCGTCCTAACGCTTTAAGCACGGAAGATTATAACTAATCGTTTCCGTAATGTCAAACACCATTTTCTGTTTTTTCTCATATTTATGATTTTTCGTGTTTTGAGCACATTAATTAAAAGAGTATAATTGATTAAAAGGCTCATTTCGGGGGTATTTATGGCAATTATCACTATCTCTAGACAGAACGGAAGTCTGGGCGATGAGATTGCCGATGCACTCGCATCCAAACTAGGAACAGTTGTCATCTCCCGTAAATACGCATTAGAAAATTTCTTTGGAGAGATCAATCCCGGCACACTCGACAGGTTAAATGAGAGCGCCAAATTTTTTGAGACTACGCTTCCCGGCAGTAAGCGTACTTATGCAGATATTCTTGTCGAGAAGATAAGAACTCTCGTTTCAGCATCCAAAGATAGGGATTTAATAATTCTCGGAATGGGCGGAAGCGTTCTGCTCGACAGTTTCCCTGGAGCTCTTCATATCAGAGTAACCGCCAGTGAGACAACCCGTCTTAACACTATTGCCCGTAAATACCGCATCACTACCGATGAAGCTGCTGAGGTCCTTAATATTGCCGACCGCAAACACAAGAAGTTCGTCAGAACTGTTTACGGCAAAGATATTACTTCACCTGAACAGTTCGACCTTATTCTCAACACCGACAGATTAAGCGTCGACGAGTGTGTTGATGCCATATGTGAGCTGGCCAGGAAGCATGACATCAGAGTTAAGCTGTCTGAATCTAACATTGATAAAGGAACTTTCGATCATCAGACTCGCGCAACCAAATTCAAAAATGAGACTGAAGAAGAATTTGCAAGAATTCTCAATATGTATAACATTGAATGGCTATACGAACCCAAGACATTCCCTGTCGAATGGGATGCCGAAGGAAACGTAACGATGGCTATCTCCCCTGATTTCTTTCTTCCGAAGTTCAATCTTTATCTTGAACTCACAACAATGGATCAGAGATACGTAACCAAGAAGAATAAGAAAATGCGTCTTGTACAGGAACTCTATCCGGGCACTAATATCCGCATAGTTTATAAGAAAGATTTCAACGAATTGGTTGACCGTCTGAAATTGTTTGGCGGCCTCAACGACAATACCCGGGAGGATAACTAAGTGTCAAATCTTGAAGAGACTCTGAAGACCGAACGTGTCGTTTACAGTGAAGAAACCATCAAGGCCAGAGTTGCAGAACTCGGTAAACAGATAACCGAAGATTACGCCGGAAAAGAACTGGTAGTAATCGGTGTTATCAAGGGGTCCCTTTATTTCTTATCTGATCTTACCAGAGCCATCGACCTTCCTGTAAAGGTCGATATGATCGGCTTTTCAAACATTCCCGATACAACATCAAAAACTGGTATCGTTCGTATAACAAAGGATATCGATATTGATATTACAGATAAGCATGTTCTTGTAGTTGAGGATGTAATCAGAACAGGTCTTACAACTGCTTATATAATTCAGAATCTCGAGATGAAGAAGCCGGCGGATATCACGCTTTGTTCCATGCTTCTTAATCCCGACAGACTTCTCATGACGATCCCCGTTAAATACTTCGGATTTGAGATCAACGACCAGTGGCTCGCAGGATACGGTCTCGACCATGATGAGATTGGCCGTAACCTTCCATATATCGCTCAGATTCCCAAGCGAAAATAATTATTTTAGATTATCCCAAAGAAAAATCCCGATGACCTGAATCACCGGGATTTTCAATTTGCTCCAACGAACCAAATTAGATTCACTGTCAAAAGATTACGCATTCACGCCTATCTTCCTATCGTACTCCCCTCCTACCAAAAGGCCCATTCTAAACACTACCCGAGCTTTATGTGATATCGTCACAACTAATCGATCTGCTGCAACTCTTCATCACACCGTGCAACTCATGACTCCATTCACCGAACATAACGCTATTCGATTCAGGTCTGCTCGTGATCTTCGCCTCTCGACTCTGATACTCACAGTTCGAAAGCCATATCGGCTACTCGGTTTGCACGAACCGGTGTAACATCGGCTGCGGCTTCGGTTCTCTCCTGTCGATGGTGACATCTCACCTACTCGCGGTTCCGAATACCGAATCAACTAATTGTTACAACCTGTGGCTTGCATGTCTGGGACACCTTCAACCACTCGCTCGTCACTCCCTTAGCTATCTAATCCCTGGCTTCGTATCAACCTTTGATTGTTGTCTCCGGCTTCGTCTCTTCGGCTTCGCCATAAGCTTTTAACCACTCTGGTTCTACCCTGCGCCTGCTCGACTATTGCTTCGGGCGGCCTTCCTCGGATTGGAAGTTATCGCTTCCGTATTCCTTGGAGCTACCCTAATGATAAAGGGGGACCATTCACTTATCAATATCGCAGTTAATACCAAATGAAAATCATTTGATTGTGCAGTATGCACAATACTTTGCATATCAAAATGTTATTGTTTTATGAACAATACCTCAAAAGTGCTTATTTATATGTTATTTGGGTTACATTCGTCAGACCAGGTCTGAAATTGAAGTAATACCGGCTTTGGCAAGAAGACTGATGACCAGCATAATGATTCCGGCCATAAGAACACCAAGAACTACAGCCCTAGTGGTCTTCTTAAAATCAAAGTCGAGCATAGATGCTGCAAGAGTACCTGTCCATGCACCTGTTCCGGGGAGCGGGATGCCGACAAAGAGCATCAGTGCAATAAATGCACCGTGCTTCTTTGAGTTAGCGGTAAGCTTTTTGCCTGCCTTCTCACCCTTCTGGAGGATCCATTTGAAAATGCCGCTGCCATGCTTGAGCTTGCTGCCCCAGATAAGGACTCTTCTGGCGAACAGATAAATAATAGGAACGGGAATCATATTACCCACAATACAAACAGCGAGAGTAATATATTCATTCAGACCGAAATATGTAACTCCGATCGGGACAGCTCCACGAAGCTCAATGATCGGAACCATAGAAATAAAAAACACCAATATATATTTAACGATCGTAGGCATAGTTATCCTCCATACAAGCACCCATTATAACAAACGATCGCTAATCTATGTACTGAAATTAATATCAGATCACCTTATCGGAATTAAGATAGGAACGCATCTCATCTCTCATGTGATACATCTTCTGGACGCTGTTCTCCAAAAAGTAGTAATGCATGACATATCCGATCGTAAGACCGAAGAATATGGCAACCAGCAGAACACCTGCAACTAAAAACGAAGATGGAAGCATGAACAGACAGAAGATCTCGAAGAGAAGGAAGAACGCAAAAGACAGCGTGACCATAAGATGGATTAATCTCTCGTGCTGGAAAAATTCGATCTTCTTTTCAAATTCAGAGAGAACTTCTTTTGTCTTTGAGTCCGGAGAACTCTTCATTTCTTCATCGATGTATTTCTGAACGGCATTCATAGTCTGCAAAACATATTCTTTCATAAGCCGAACCTCCGGTTGATGTAGTTAACGACCTGCCTCTTATTCTTCGTCCACAGCGGAGCGATAAGAATCTTCTTTGGACCATCCCCCGTGAACCTGTGAACCACTGCGTTATCAGGCAGAATCGCAATTGCTGCTTCTACAATATCAAAATACTCTTCCATCTCAAGTATCGCAATTTTATTATCTTCCCAAAGTTTTTCCAGAGGAGTATTGCAAAGCACATAAAGACATGTGAATTTATATCCGTCACTGCCTGCATCAACTGCAGTCTTTACGGACTCCATCATCATATCTTTTGTCTCTCCTGGAAGACCGAAGATAATGTGAGTAATAACATTCGCACCGATCGATTTGAGTTTCTTTACCGCTTCAATGTATTCAATTGTTTCATAACAGCGGTTAATTAACTTAGCAGTTTCATCATTTGAAGTCTGTAATCCGAGCTCAACATATAATGGCATTTTCTCTGCCTGACGCTTCAGAACATCCAGAATATCACCGCCGAGACAATCTGGTCTGGTAGCCACGGAAACTGCTTCTATTCCTTCACATAATGATGCTTCATCCATAGCTTTTTTGAGATAAGAAGGAGAACAATATGTGCTCGTAAAACTTTGGAAATATGCTATGTATCCGGCATCAGTTCCGGCCTTTTTCTTCACCTGGGCAATTGCTTCTTTTATCTGATCTGGAACAGATGTATTTCCGCAATACGCAGCGAATTCTCCTGACCCTCCTTCGGAACAGAAAATGCATCCTCCGACACCCTTGCTGCCGTCCCTGTTGGGACACGTAACATCCAAAGAAATAGATGCCTTATACATCTTATGTCCGAACACATCGCGAAAGTGTTTATTGGCAGTGATCACTTAATATCATCCTCCGGATGGAACGGATCAGATACTATACCGGCAGTTTTGTTATCTCTGATAACTGATTCCGCTTCAGCTGCGCTCTTAATAATATTCGATCCGTATCGCCTGTTTATATCATCGATTGCCCTGTTAAGTTTGTCATCACGTTCTTCTTTTTGAATCTCCGTGAACAAAGACAACTGTTCACCGCTGTCTGCTCTTACCAGTTTAGTACATCTTACACCGATACTTCTGACACCTTTATTCCAATTGTATGACTCTTTGAAGAGTTCTCTTGCTGTTTCATAAATATATTTGGCGTCATCAGACGGTCTGAATATTACCTTTTGTTTCTCATAAATACTTAAGTCTCTGTCTCTTACCGTAATCTGTACAACAGTACCCTTCAGATTATGTTTGCGGAGTCTTTCTGCCACACTCTCAGACAGCATATGAAGAGTTCTCTCAATCTGTCTGTCAGATGTCATATCTTCGGCTGTAGTAGTTGAATTACCGATTGATTTCGGGATGCGTTTATAACCCGATTCTGCAACAGGAGCATTATCTAAACCGTTTGCATATTCCCATAACATGACACCGGCTTTGCCGAGATAACGGTTGATGTAGTCTCCGTCAGTTTTCGCGAGGTCACCGATAGTCTTAACATTGATTTTCGAGAATTTTTCCATAGTATGTTTTCCGACAAAAAGGAGGTCTGCAACCGGCATCGGCCAGATCTTTTCCTGCCAGTCTGTATCACTAAAGACAGTAGTGGCATCAGGCTTCTTATAATCGCTGCCAAGTTTTGCAAACACCTTATTGAAACTTATCCCGACAGAACATGTAAGTTTAAACTCCTTTTTCACTCTCTCCCTTATCTCGAGAGCAACTTCTTCTGCTTCTCTGTAATCACCGACAGCATCCGTCATGTCGAGCCAGCATTCGTCGAGACCGAAAGGTTCAACCTTGTCTGTATATTCGGAATACATTTCGCGGAGTTTTTTTGAATAGTACTCATATTTTTTGTAGTGCGCCTCGACCAGGACCAGATCAGGACATTTGGCCTGGGCCTGCCAGATAGCTTCTGCAGTCTTTATTCCATACTTTTTGGCAGGTTCATTTTTAGCGAGGATTATTCCGTGACGCACTTCGGCATCGCCTGCTACGGCCATAGGAACATTCCTTAATTCCGGCTTCGATATCATCTCAACCGATGCGAAATAGCAGTTCTGATCGATGTGAAAAATAATGCGTTTCATACCAAAAATGCTAACACAAAACGAACATATTTTCTACTTTCGATGGGTTTCCTCTTTTATATCCCTAAAAATAATTGAAACTTATTGGATTTAACTATATAAAATCTCTTTGAGTTGATGTATACTATTCTCGTAAAAATCAAAAAATCACAAGTTTGTAAAACGCGTACCGGAACAGTCCGGAAGCGGTTTGTGGTGAAGAATAAGAAATAACGGGAGGTATTTTAATGGCTAAGCAAAAAGTATTTCTTGTAGATGATGACAGTGATATCTTGGTTCTCAACCGTGATTTTCTTGAGAGTGAGGGATATGATGTTGTAACAGCTACTTCTTGTGCTGAAGCACTCGAGAAGATTAAGCTTCATAGCTTTTCATGCATCGTATTGGATGTTATGCTCCCTGACGGAAGCGCATTCGATCTCGCACCCAAGATAAAAGAGTTTACTGATTGCCCTATCATCTTCCTTACAGCTAAGGATCAGCAGGAAGACGTTATCAACGGTTTCAAGGTTGGTGCTGACGATTACATCACCAAGCCCTATTCACTTCCTGAGTTGAGCCTCAGAATCAATGTTCACATCAAGAGAAGCATGAAGAGTGAAGGATTCCTCGTAGAGTATCCGCCGCTCCGCATCAACATCAAGACACGTGAGGTTACTCTCAAGGAGAAGCCTTTACATCTTACAAACCGTGAGTTCGATATTCTCTGCCTCCTGGCTGAGACACCTAACGTTATCGTTCCTTTCACAAGAATCTATTCGCATGTTTGGGGCGATGATTCTCCGTGTGACAACCACCTCGTAATGGTTAACATCTCTTACCTCCGTAAGAAGATGGAAAAGATCGCACCTGAGATCACATTCGTTAAGACTGAGTGGGGTATCGGTTATTCATTCGCTTACCCGCCGGTAAAGAACAGCATGAACACACAGTTCTGATTTTTCAAAAAAGCAATTGTATTAACGCGGGACTAATATAGTCCCGCTTAATCATTTCAGAAAAAATATGGCACAGTACAAACACAGTAAACTGGTCGGTTTCAAGTTTACAGATCCTGACACGCATAGCAGGACCTTTGGTGGTACTATGCTTACATTTATTTTCGCATTGATCATAATGATGGTCATGGCAGGAATATTAAGCATCGTCATTACCTATGCCAATGAGCATCCTACCAATTATTCAAAAGAAGGTGCACTGATACTCAGCGAAGATCTTGCTACAGGCGGCATCTACAGTGACCATATTCCGGGCGGCTGGACCTTCGTTCCCAATGTCTCACCTGAAATCGTTAAGTCCAGTCTCAGCAATGCGCCGAGCCAGTCACTGGACGGTAACGTTTCCAATTGGCCTTCTTCCGAATTGCTGAAGGACAGAGCATATCTTGATAACGTCGGTGTTTCAGATTCGTGGAGAGGCTGGTTTGATTACAATAATGCTTCCGATTGGCACAATGCGCCAAACGGTATTGAGTACCATCCTTTCAATATAAATGGCACAGACTGTTACTGCGCTGCCTACATAGGACATTTTGAATGCAGCCCCGATATCAGATCACTCACTCTTACATTCCACAGATTTAACGGCGTTGCCTGGGTATACAATAACGGAAATCTTATGGAACGGATCGGTGCCAACTGGCCGGGATTCAATCTGAATGCTTTTGCGGATTACTGTACGCTTATTCCGCAAGACGGTAAGATCGATCTCGTAATTGTCATCGCATGTGATTCTGACGTAACCAATCCGGGTATCATTTCCGACCCTATCATTGGAACCGCGGCATCAAACGATGCACGCACTTCTGTAACAGGTGGACATTTTGCAATAGTTATCGTTCTTTCAATCGTAGCCATCGCCGTTGTATCAAACATCATTCTCACTTCAACGAGAAATAAATGGCTGTTTGTATTCTTCCTTTTAAGCTTCGCATCCATTCTTTTCTACTATCTGGCTGATGCCCGTTTCTTATCCGTCAACAGCCATACGCGAGCCGATCTGAGGTTCATTTTGATCGTAGTAACATCCATAGCCAGTTATGTTGAGAACTCGTTGTTCTTCATCGGAACTAAAACCAGAAACAAATATCTCTTCTTAAGGAGAGGTCATTTTGTCGTTCTCGGAATCGGTACACTTCTTATGGCAGCTTATTATTTCTTCAGTCTGGTATACGGAGTTTTAGCACCGGAATTTGTCGCTATCATGTTCGCCCTCTCTACAGTTATGCTCTCCATATTCGTGGATCTGTTCTTCTACAACAAGGAGAGCCAGAGATCGCTCCTTTTCGCGTTGCTGTTCAGCCTCATGTTCTTCGTCCTGTTCCTGGCAATTCTCCTCGATAACATGATCGCATCCATGATTCCTGTATACAGTAACCTCTTCGCTGTTTTCGCGATTGCAGCAGAGATCGCGCTCGTATCTTCTTATATCAACCAGCAAAGAGAGATCAAGAGGAGTGCGGCTGTTCTGAAGCGCCAGGTTAGAGAAAAGACTGTATTTATTTCAGAGATAAACAGAGACCTCGTGCTCACAAATAAAAAACTTCTCGAAGGTGAGGCAGCTCGAAAGAACGTCTTAAGCAACGTATCTCACGACCTTCGTACTCCTATCACCGCCATCAGAGGTTATGCCGAGCTCATGATCAATGCGCAGGATAACTTCACACTCGAACAGCGCAATTCCTATCTGGCAAATATTGTCCGCCGTTCCGAACAGATGGAAAGAATTGTTTCGGACATCATGGAACTCACGAGAATGGAATCAAGCGAGACCGAATTCCAGTTCACTTCAGTATCTATCGCAGAGATGCTCGACGAATTAGTAATGATGTATTCAATGGATCTCGAAGACACCAAAAAGAATCTGTCTCTTGATCTGCCGATGCGCGATTCACTGATCGTCAAAGCTGATCCGGCAAAGCTGTCACGTGTATTCGAGAACCTTATTTCAAATGCTATTAACTACACCGGTCCAGAAGCGGAAATCGTCATCAAGGCATGGCGTACAGGTGAGACAAAAAATATAGCCACCCAGAAGATTCATATATCCGTCGAGGATAACGGAATCGGTATTCCGGAACAGGACATCCCGAGAATCTTCGACCGTTTCTACAGAGCTCATAACTCCGGCGTAAATATTAAAGGTACCGGCCTCGGCCTGGCAATCGTAAAACTCATCTGTGACAAACACGATGCCGAGATCAATGTAACCAGTACCTTAGGCAAGGGAACCAAATTTGAAGTAGTCCTCGCCGCTTCCTATTAAAAGCAAAGAGATCACCCCAACGGATGATCTCTTTTTTAATCAGTTTAAGATGCTGTATATCAGCCCTTGGACTGGAAATAGTTGTTGATCTCTTCTACCAACATGTCGCAATCCATGCCGTGAACCATGCAAGCTTCTTCAATAGTCTCGCCGGAAGCAAGAGCACAGCCAAGGCAGTGAAGACCTGAAGCCATAAGAATAGGAGCAACTCCTTCATCCTGCATTACAACATCACCGATAATTGTATCTTTAGTAACTATCATATATATTTTCCTCCAATAGGTTTTTTGCACTACAAATATACACTATCAACCGGAATAAATCTTGCATAAATCAGTCACTAATTCGCTTTTGCCGACATATTACCCCATAAGCATAGGAACCTACCCCCAAAAGCCTCTCTGATAGTGCAAAACGTCAATAATTCATTGAACATTTTTCCATATTAACGTCTGAAAACTCTTGACTTCTTTTTACTCAAAATAAATAATGAAATTACTATAAAAACAAGCCTTTCAGCGGCTAACACAGGAGGAAACCATATGAACAAGTCACAGCTTATTGACAAGATCGCAGCTGATACAGGTCTGAGCAAAAAAGACTCAGAAGCAGCTCTTAAGGCTACACTCGGTGCTATCGAGGGTGCTCTCGTAAAGAATGACAAAGTCGTTCTCGTAGGTTTCGGTACATTCAAGACAAAGAAGCTCGCTGCTAGAAGCGGCCGTAATCCTGCTACAGGCGATAAGATTAAGATTGCTGCATCAACTGTCCCTACATTTAAGGCAGGCAAGTCCCTCAAGGATAAGGTTAATGCTAAGAAGGGTAAGAAGAAGTAATTCTTTTAATACAATAAGTTTATTCAGGGCTCCGCATTATTGCGGAGCCTTTTTAATATATCGGTTCCCGAAATCCCAGTCTTCTCTCGATCCTTGAATGAATGCATCTCAGAACCGCCCTGCTCCTCGTATTCTTCAGTCCGCTCTTTGCTATCGCATATCGCACATCGCGTTCGCACTGATCGAGCGACAGTCCATAGTCTTTGCCGATCTCACAGTAGAGATCTTTCATTGTCGGAGGCATAGGTATCGCCCTTCTGAAACAACTGCAGATCGACCTGTAAATGATCACGGTTCCAATCAGTGACATATCAAAACCATATTCTCTTAAGACGCTCTTTACGCAATAATCCAGATAAGCTTCCTGTTTCATCATCTCATCTGATTTGTCATCTCCGGAAGTGATCGAAGAGATCTTACCTGCGACTTCCCTGCGGTTGCTTCTCCCGTCGACTATATAATGCAAAACACCATCTTCGTCCTCTACGGATATGACTCCCTTCTGGCTCAACAGCATATTAATGTTATCCAGAAGACTTAGGTCACTGCATACTACAGACATCTCCACCATGCCTCTTTTTATAACTCTGTTTTCCATATCAGGCACCTCCCTTATCTGGAAGTGTAAAGCCTAAAAAGGCACTTGTGTAAGCAAGTTGCCTGAAAATGAAAAACTGATGCCAAATATGAGACTTTTGGAGAAAAACTGATACTGACTTAGTGTCAGATCTCAGATTCTTCGATATCTGAACTGTCCTCATCGGGTTCAGTACCCGAAACGATCGTCCAATCAACCGTATATGAAGAATACTGAGTATGCTTTACTCTGACTGTATCGCCTTCATTCAGAGTATTGTGCAACGGATTCAGGAAATAATACTCTCCATTAATCACATAGTAATTTCTAAGAAAACCAATCTTCTCTACTGTACCTGTGTTGTAGAAATAATTGTTGTTAGCAACATTATTGATATCCAATAATCTCGGAGCTGTATAAAGAACAATATCGACTACCGCAATGAGTGCAAAAGCAATCGGGAAGAAATAAGAAACAATATGCTTTGTCTTATGCTTTCTATTGCGTCCTGCGAAGATGCATGTAAGAACGACAAAAAAAGCCGTTACAAAAAGATGCAGTGTAAGATTAGCAATAAAGTAACGCATTGATTCTTTACTCTCCGTATACTTCTTCAGGTATTACCGCTATAAAATCCGCTGCAATATCGTGCTCATCAGAAGGCACGTTTGAACAGATCTGGAATTCATAACAGATACCCAGAAGGTATGGTCTCTTACCGCCACAAGAAGCGATAAAACGGTCGTAATAACCGCCGCCCATTCCAAGTCTTGTACCTTCTTCATTATATGCAACCGCCGGAAGAACGACAACATCAATAGACTTCGGATCAACAGCCTGTTTGGAAGATACAGGTTCCTTGATTCCATATGCCCCTGATTCGAATTCAGCATCATTAATACCGCAATCGCAGAATACTATTTCGCTGTTATCTGTCACCCTAGGAAAACAGCACTTTATTCCTTTAGCAATAAAAGCCTTTGCCAGACTGTCGACAGGAACCTCACCATTTACCGCCCTGTAAAGAGCAATCCTCTTTGCTTTCTTCAGTTTGGATTTGAGTTCATCGTCATCAATCGCGAAAACAAAATCGGGCAATGTCTTGTCTATTTCAGACAGGACAGAAGAAGACAACTCTCTCCTTCTTCTGATTACCTCTTTTCTGATCTTAGCTTTCTCTTCGCTGACGTTCATTATCTTAGCCCTTGGAAATCAATTCCTTCAGTTCTTCCAAACCGATTATCGGCACGCCAAGCTCTCTGGCCTTTCGTTCTTTTGAACCGGCATCCGCACCCATAAGAAGATAAGATGTCTTCTTCGATACGGAAGATACCGGCTTACCGCCGTTACTCTCGATGAGGCTCTCCGCTTCACTTCTTGACATTCCTTCGAGAGTTCCGGTAATGCAGAATGTGAGTCCTGCCAGAGCCGTGCCCTGTACTTCACCCTCGGCTCTCGCAAAGTTTAAGCCGAGTTCTTTAAGACGGGCCAGAAGAGTCTTGTTACCTTCATCACGGAAGAAGTTATAAATACCTTCTGCAGAGATTTCTCCGATATCCTGAACCGCTACGAGATCTTCCTTCCCTGCTTCAGCAATAGCATCCAGAGAGCCGAAAGTTCTTATAAGTTCTTTGGCTGTTGCCTTACCTACACCGGGAATTCCGAGACCTGCCAGAACCTTATCAGCAGGAGTTTCTGCTCTCGCTGTTTCAATTGCTGCAAGGAGCTTATCCGTATTCTTCTCAAGTCCTAAGAGTTTTGCTTCGATCAGTTCATCTCTCTTATTCTTGAGTTCAAAAACATCCGCGATATCTTTTATATATTTTTCTTCAGTTAGTTTTCTTATGTATTCGGTTCCGAAACCTTTTATATCCATGCAGTCGCGGGATACAAAATTAACTATGCGGTTAATGAGCGCTCCCGGGCACATGAGATTAACGCATTTGAGGTCAACACCGCCTTCATCCCTGACGAGCTTGTGACCGCATACAGGGCAGCTGTCAGGCATCTTATAAGCCTGCCAGTCAGAAGGACGTTTAGCCTTAACGACGTCTTTTACTTTCGGGATGATCTCTCCTGATTTATAAACGAGGATCGTATCACCTATTCCGAGTCCCAACTGGTCTATGAAATCCTGGTTATGAAGAGTGGCTCTGGATACCATCGTGCCGCACAAACTGATAGGTTCAAAAACAGCAACGGGCGTTACTCTTCCGGTTCTTCCTGTATTGATTTCCACATCCAACAGGCGTGTCTCTTTTTCTTCCGGCGGATACTTATATGCAATAGCCCATCTTGGGAACTTGATCGTATTGCCGAGCTGGTTTCTCTCAGACAGATTGTTGAGCTTAACAACCGCACCGTCGATATCGTACTCGAGCTCGTCACGCATCGCACCTATCTTCTGTATTGCATCCCAGACTTCATCAGCAGTCTTGCACTTAAAGCAATTCTCAATAACCTTAACGCCGTTGCGCTTAAGATATTCATAACCTTCCAGGTGCGTATTGAACGTAACGCCTCTTGTCTCCTGAATATTAAAAATAAATAGAGACAATCCTCTTTCCTTAGTAATTCTCGTATCTACCTGGCGCAGCGTTCCGGCTGCACAGTTTCTGGGATTAGCAAATGTTTTTGTTCCCTCTTCTTCCGCCTTGGCATTAACGTTCTCAAAGGCTTTCCTGGTCATGTAGACTTCGCCTCTGATCTCGATATAAGGAACGGGCTCTTTCATCTGTCTTACGACATCAGGGATCTGCTTGGCGTTCATGGTAACATCTTCACCTTCGGTAATTCCGTCACCTCGCGTAACAGCGAGTTTCAATTCGCCTTCTTCATAACGGAGCGCCATCGACAGTCCGTCTATCTTTGTCTCTACAAGAAATTCAGCTTCTTCACCGAACTCTTCGATCATGGAGTTAACGAACTCGTAGACTTCTTCTTTTGAGAAAACATCCTGGAGCGATAACATCGGAACGTTATGCTTAACGTGAACACCCTTTTCTGCTTTCCAGCCGACTCTCTGTGAGGGCGAATCAGGAACGATCCAATCAGGATGTTCCTTCTCGATCTGCTTGAGCCTGTTGTTCATGGTGTCATATTCGTAATCGGAAATCTCCGGCTCATCTTTGGAATAGTAGAGCTCGGCAAAATGATTGAGCTGTTTTACGAGCTCAAGATATTCATTTCTCTCCTGATCCTCATTTGCCATGGCAGAAAAAAGGTCCAACTGTTCCATATCATTTCCTCCTGCCTGCAGGGGCAAGATATATTATCGGGAATGCCACGAAAGCAGCGAGGAATAATCCCCAGACAACCTCATGGATCCCTGCAAGTCCTGACAGGCTGTTCGTGATAAAGAGATCATTATATTTAGTTATATAAAGAATCTTGGAAAGAACATTATTCAGTCTTGCTAAAGGCACGAATAAAAGCGAATTAAGAAGCGCGATTGCCAATGAATATGTATAGGCATCTGTAAACCACTTAAGCCCGGTCTCGAACTTAAACAGATAAAACACCAGTCCCAAAACAGCAGGGATAGCAAGAGATACTGCATCACCTATACTGACCTTCGATTCCGTTATGCTCTTGATAACAAGAACCGCAATATAAACAGTTGTTATCGCACAGGGAATGAATGCACTCAGTTTCGTTTTGGAGAGTTTCTGAAATAAAACAATCACGGCAAATACTACAAGGTACATAACTATGGAAGTCAGGAGGCTGCCAGCCCCCAAACCGTTCATAGCATATGTGACGCCTTTAGCAATATACCGCGCAAAAATATGGAAGGGCTCTGTAATCAGAGTCCCCCACAAAAACAGCATAATTATTGAAACAATACCGGCTCGTTCTTCGCTTCTCATACTGAAAACTGACGCTTAATATCAGCGCCTTCCGTATTCAAATCAAATCACAGGTTTCTGCAACGAGAAATTACTCGTCGAGAGAAGTGAAGTCACCATCCTCAAGGTAAGCCTTGAGTGTATTGTATTCTTCGAAATCAAGAGAAATACCCTTACCTACCTTCTCATGGTTCGGGCCCCAATCACGGATGTCGAGCTTCGGCTTACCGTTATTCCACTTAACGATATTAAGCTCACGCTGCCAACCGGACTTGTTTTCCTTAAGAATTCCGATCTGCTGGACGATCTCGTATGTGATTTCTGTCTTAGGCATCCTAAATTCCTCCTGCAAATACATATTTGATTGTATGAATTATAACACACGTTTGATATCTTCATATAATATAATTAAGAAAAAAGGAGAAGAGTCCTAATAATGGAAAAAATAGATTTGGTCTACATGGCTGTTTCAGCCCTGATTCTGCTCTATATCTTCTGGTGTTTTATTGAGCCCTTCTTCCTCATCCGTGACAAAGCGGTCTTAAAAAAATCTCCAAAAGACAATTCTCCTGTTGAGAATCTGAAGATTAAAAGACTTCCTATGTTACCTATAGGTGATAAAGAGGAGGCTGATTTCAGATATGTATTCTTCTCAGATACGCACGCTGAATGGTGCCCCGTATCTTCTAAAAGGATCTGCGAGTCAATACGAAGGGCACAAGCCAAGGCACCTCTAGATGCCGTAATCTTCGGCGGTGACATGAGCTCTTATAAACAGGGGGCCTCCAGAGGATTCAAATATCTAAATGCAATCAGCAAATGCTGTAAGGAATTGGATATTCCTTTCTATGGTGTTTCAGGCAATCATGATGTCCATGTCAGCAACATTCCGGAAACCGCCGGATTTGTTAGTCTCGATGATACCCATATAACCGTCAGATCACGCACCAGCGGCGCGAGCGCCATCCTGGCAGGATTATCCGATACAGGAAGAAAGAACCGCGTATGGCACAAAATGCCTGCTCTGGACAGCAACGATCCGGTAATCCTGGTCGTTCACGATCCTGATGCCCTCCTGCACTTTGAACCGCAGACCAGACCTGATTATATGCTCTCAGGACATCTCCACGGTGGCCAGATGAAATTCCCCTTCAGGATAGAGTTCTGCGTCCTCAGAAGACACGACAAGCTCCCTAATATGGGTGCCGTACAGGGTGTTTATAACATCGGCGGCACTACTGTATTCATTTCGAGAGGATTAGGATGTGGAGTAATGCCGTTCCGTTTCCTGTCCATGCCTGAGGTTACGGTAGTAGAAATCAAACTCTAAGCGTATATACTTTCGATCGTATATATAAATAATAAGAATATAAAAAAGGCTGCCTCATATGAGACAGCCTCTTATTATCTGTACTTAAGTCAGCTATTAGCCGAGCTCTGCGAAGTACTTGATTGTTCTTACCATCTGTGATGTGTAAGAATTCTCGTTGTCGTACCAAGAAACAACCTGAACGAGTGAGTTGCCATCGTCCATCTTGGAAACCATTGTCTGGTTAGCATCGAAGAGTGAACCATATCTCATACCGATGATGTCGGAAGAAACGAGCTTCTCCTCTGTGTAACCGAATGACTCGTTAGCAGCAGCCTTCATAGCAGCGTTGATGCCCTCAACTGTAGCTTCACCCTTAACAACAGCGTGAAGGATTGTTGTAGAACCTGTAGGTGTAGGAACTCTCTGAGCAGCACCGATGAGCTTACCATTGAGCTCAGGGATTACGAGGCCGATAGCCTTAGCAGCGCCTGTAGAGTTAGGTACGATGTTAGCAGCACCAGCTCTAGCTCTCTGGAGGTCACCCTTTCTCTGAGGACCGTCGAGGATCATCTGGTCGCCTGTGTAAGCGTGAACTGTTGTCATGATACCGCTCTGGATTGCAGCATAATCATTGAGAGCCTTTGTCATAGGAGCAAGGCAGTTTGTTGTGCAAGAAGCAGCAGAGATGATCTTGTCATCCTTTGTCAATGTTGTGTGGTTAACGTTGTAAACGATTGTAGGGAGATCGTTTCCTGCAGGAGCAGAGATAACAACCTTCTTAGCACCAGCATTGATGTGTGCCTGAGACTTTTCCTTAGATGTATAGAAACCTGTGCACTCGAGAACAACGTCTACACCGAGCTCACCCCAAGGGCAATTGTTAGCGTCAGATTCCTTGTAGATCTTAAGTGTCTTACCGTCTACTGTGATTGTGTTAGCTTCGTCATCAGCGGATACAGTGTGCTTGTTCTCGCCGATTACACCAGCGTAACCACCCTGAGCTGTGTCATACTTGAGAAGGTGAGCGAGCATTGAAGGCTTTGTAAGATCGTTGATAGCAACTACCTCATAACCCTCAGCACCGAACATCTGTCTGAAAGCAAGACGACCGATACGACCGAAACCGTTAATCGCAACTTTTACTGCCATATTGAATTCCTCCTAAATTCCCTTAACCGGGATTATTAAAAAACTTATAAGTGCCATATGGTCTGCACCGTATGAATTCTACTCCACTTAAATAGGGTTTGCCACAGCATTTTTGTCATATAAATGTAAATTTAAATAAAAAAAGGGCATATTGCCCCTTTTTTCCCTCAAACGATTTTTGTTTGGTATCAGAACCCCGTTTTTGAGGCATAAATCCTCAATAATTGAAAATCTCAGTCTACAGTTCCTGTCAATCTGATTTTCGGCCTGTCTGCCCTGTTCTCAAAAGCGAGCAAGCAGATAAGGGCAGCTACGGTTCCCTGAAGATCGTAGTGGGAATTGAACGTTCCGATGTTATTCGAATACTTCTCTCCGAGCTTTACATCAGGAAGTCCTACCGAATAACCGAAGTTGATATAAGGAACTGCCGTATGGAGAATATCCTTAAACGACTTCTTCTCAACAAAGAAAGTACGCTTGTCTGTAACTACAACTCCCGTCTTACCGTGTACGAAAATACCGTCATCGTTATAAAGGATGACACGCTCACCCTGCTGGAAACTGCCGGACAGGCGGTCAACTATGCCCTTCATCTTGTCCTCGCGGATACCATTGGCAGATATCTCGTCAAAACCCATGAGGTAATCACGCATATAGTTCTCTAACGCAGACGCTGAATCGTATTCGTTAAGGCCCCTTACGAAAGATGAGATAACAGGCTTTGTCTTAGGGCTCTCCGAGAGCTTTTTGTAATCCCATTCGTAGATGAACCAGTCTTTGCTGATGGGATGATCACCGATGTCTTTTTGTGTCTGCTCATCGAGAGCAAACTCACTGCCACAGAAAGAACAAACGAGTCTTTTGCTGCTGTGAATAACCTCTAGTTTTCCGTTACAGTTGGGACACTTATTAAGTTCAACCGGCATATTATTCTCCTACCCGTCCGGGTTACATTACTGCTACTACTCTTTTGATCGTTATGCCCTGATCAGCGAATTTCTGCTCAAATTCAGTGCGGATGTTTTCTTCATTCCACTCACTGTTATGAAGATCTCTAGTAACGTCTTCGAGCTTAAAACCTGTCTCAGTGAATTCGCCCAGCGAAAAGTCAAACAGCTCATCGTTATCAGTCTTAAATTCGATCGCTCCGCCGTCACGCATCATAACCTTGTACTTGTTGAGGAAATCTCTGTAAGTAAGGCGTCTTTTAGGCTTGTTCTGTCTGGTCCAGGGATCGGAAAAATTGAGAAAGATCCTGTTGATCTCATTCTCATCGAAATAGTTCTCGATGATGCCTGCATCACCTCTTACAAAGAAGAGATTCGGAATCTCCAGTTCATGTGCCTTCTCAATAGCCGCGAGAGTGACGGAAGCATCTCTCTCCATTGCGATATAAAGGACTTCGGGATGTCTTAATGCCATCTCGGAACAGAACTTACCCTTACCGCATCCGATCTCAAGCCATACGGGAGTATCTTCAGAAACTCCGCATGCCTCTCTCCACTTGCCTTTATTCAGCATGGGCGCGTCAAACCAGCGCTCATGACATTTTTCCATGCGCGCAGGAATATTGCGCTTAGTTCTCATTCTAGCCATAGGATCAGATTAGCTTCTCCGTAAGTGTTACACCGCCTATAACATGGAAGTGAACGTGCATAACAGTCTGGCCTGCACCTTCACCGCAGTTATTGATTGTTCTGTATGCACCGCTGATGCCCTTAATCTTGGCAACTTCAGCGATCGCCTTTGTGATCTCGCCTGCATAAAGAGCACCCTCAGGATCTGAGGCAAGTTCATTCATGTCTGCGAAATGCTTCTTCGGAACAACGAGAACATGCACGGGTGCAACGGGATTAATATCGTTGAAACAAAGAACATAATCGTTCTCATATACTTTTGTTGAAGGGATCTTACCCTCTACGATGTCACAAAATAAGCACATGGTATTTCTCCTTAACCATTAACCTGTGAAGCGAGGACTTCTTCTGCCTTAGCGAGAGCATCAGCGAGCTTGCTTACATCCTTACCGCCTGCCTGAGCCATGTCGGGACGTCCGCCGCCGCCACCGCCTGCAACCTTCGCAGCTTCCTTGATGATGTTTCCGCAGTGAGCACCCTTCTCATTTGCTGACTTTGTAGCCATAGCTGTGAAAAGGAGCTTGTCTCCGCCGTTTGCTGCGAGGAATACAACACCGCAGTCGAGCTTGTCACGGATCTTGTCAGCTGTATCTCTCAACGCTGCTGCATCAGCTGCGTCGCAGGAAGCGATAACTGCCTTAACGCCTCCGATATCCTTAGCACCGGAAATTGCGCTGTCAGCAAATGAACCGGCCTTAGCCTTCTCGATGTCAGCAATCTCTTTTTCGAGAGTCTTAACCTCAGTGTGGAGAGCTTCGATTCTCTCTACGATCTTATCCTTAGGTGCCTTGAGGCTTGCAGCTGCGCTGTCGATGAGGCTTCTGTCAGCCTTGTTCATCTCATAACACTTAGCACCTGTAACAGCTTCGATTCTTCTTACTCCGGCTGCGATACCAGACTCGGAAACGATTCTGAACTGGCCTACCTGGCTGCTGTTTGTAAGGTGTGTACCGCCGCAGAACTCGAGATCGAAAGGATCGCTGAAATCACCTACGGATACGACTCTTACCACTTCACCATACTTCTCGCCGAAGATAGCTGTAGCACCGAGCTTCTTAGCCTCTTCGATATTCAATACCTTTGTCTCAACAGGAAGTGCCTGGAGAATTACGTCATTTACCATCTCCTCAACCTTGGAGATCTCTTCAGCTGTCATTGCCTGTGAGTGGTTGAAGTCGAATCTCAAACGGTCGCTGCCTACATAAGAACCTGCCTGCTCAACATGGCTTCCAAGTGTTTTCTGGAGAGCAGAAAGAAGAATGTGTGTAGCTGTGTGGTTTCTGGCGATAGACATTCTGTTCTTCTTATCGACTTCGATGCTGACTGTTTCGCCCTTTGCAAGAGTACCCTTAACTACCTTAAGAGTATGGAGATACTTACCTGCAGCATCCTTATCTACTGAGAGAACTTCAGCCTCAAAACCGGATGTGAAGATCTTACCTTCGTCATGGATCTGACCACCCATCGTAGCGTAGAGAACTGTCTTATCACAAACAGCGATGATGTCATCACCTTCCGAAGCACCGTCAACTGTGCTGAGCTTACCGTCAGCATCAGCCTTCAGGATGTAGATAACCTTCGCATCGCACTTGAGGTTATCGTAACCGTCGTAAACTGTAGCATTGGAATCTTTGGAAACTTCTTCAGGAATCTCACTTACGCTTAATGCGAGGTCTTCTTTTGCCTTTGTAGCTGCTCTGGCAGTTTCCTTCTGCTTTTCCATTGCAGCCTTAAATCCGTCCTCATCTACCTTGAGACCTTCTTCGGAAGCCATCTCGATAGTAAGCTCGATCGGGAATCCGAATGTATCGTAGAGATAGAAAGCGGAATCGCCGTCGATCTCAGAAGAACCTGCCTTCTTCTTATCATCGAGGATCTTCTTGAATTCTTTGATGCCATTCTCAAGTGTGCTCTCGAATCTTGCAATCTCCTTATCGAGTTCGTTAAGAATGAACTCACGGTTTTTAGCAAGAAGCGGATAGCTGTCATCGTAAACGCTGTCGATATAGATCTTGGCAAGATCAAGGATCTGCTCTGTTGTCATTCCGAGTGTTCTTGCGTGTCTTACTGCACGTCTGATGAGACGTCTTAATACATAGCCTGCGCCTGCATTTGAAGGAACGAGCTTTGCTGCATCACCAATGAGCATAACGCTTGTACGGATGTGGTCAGCGAGGATTCTCATTGACTTTGTAAGCTTCTCGTCAGAATCGTACTTAACGCCGGAAGACTTCTCAATAAAAGCGATAGCTTCTGTGAAAAGGTCTGTCTTATAAACGTCCTTTGTACCATTGAGGAATGCGAGGATTCTCTCGAGGCCCCAACCGGTATCTACATTCTTCTGCTTAAGAGGTGTGAGGTGACCATCCTGGTGCTTCTCATACTGCATGAATACGTCGTTACCGATCTCTGTATATTTGCCGCATGAGCATCCCGGACCGCAATTAGGACCGCAGTCAGGAACATCAGCAATATAGAACATTTCGCTGTCAGGACCGCAGGGACCATACTCAAGTCCCCACCAGTTATCGTCTGCACCTAAATAGTAGATGTTCTCCTTCTTGAATCCGGAAGCGATTCTGTACTGAGCGCCTTCCTCATCTCTGGGAGCGTTCTCGTCGCCTGCGAAAACAGTTGCTGCGAGGTGATCTCTGTCAAATCCGAAAACACCGGTAAGAAGTTCATAACTCCACTTACATCTGTCTTCCTTGAAGTAGTCACCAAGGCTCCAGCTGCCCATCATCTCGAAAAATGTAACGTGACTTCTGTCACCTACTGAATCGATATCGTTTGTTCGGACACAACCCTGAACATTGCAAAGTCTTGTTCCTAGGGGATGCTTCTCTCCAAGAAGATAAGGCATCAAAGGCTGCATGCCGGCAACATTAAATAAAACGCCTGTTGAACCGTCAGATACTAATGATACGGCACCTACATCAACGTGACCTCTCTCAATGTAAAATTCCTTCCAGGTCTTTCTAAGCTCTTTTGATGTGAATTGTCTCATCGGTGCTACTACTCCTTAATAATAATAAAACTTAGAAATTATAAATCGTTTAATTTCTCTTTGCAATCAGAGGCAGTTAAGTTTTGCGGCCTGTGCTGCTTTCTTAATATATTCACCGTATTTGCTGCATACTTCATCGTTATCGATCTCGATATCTACATCCTCAAAGGTCGAGAGTTCGAAAAGATCCGTGAAAAGAGTCGGGGCTGTTCCGGTTGTTACGCTGATTCTCAGAATTCCCTTCCCGAGTTTTGTATCATCTGCGATCCTGACCTTGTCGCTTACTTTTGAAGCGAATGCTCCGTACGCTTTGAGTGCATCCTTACGGCTCTTGCCTTTTATCGTTATCTCAATAGGTATCGGTCTTCCACTCGAGAAAGCTGACAATGAGTTCTCAACAAAACTCTTGAGCTCCTGCTCCTTTAATCTCTCATTCTTAAAATCAACATAAGAGGCATGGTCAAGAAGAGAGACACTGGCCATTCGGTCAACCCTGTAACGGCGCAAAGCAGAAGACAATGACTGATCCCTGTCGAGGTCCTTAGCTGCTTCATTATCAATTGCAATCAGGTAATAGCAATTGTTTTTCCAGTCGAGAGCCATCGGCGATACGATTTTATCCGTTTTCTCAGTGAGTTCACTTCCTAACATATATCCGTACGCAATCTTCAGGGGACGCTTCTCCTCAATAGCACTTCTGATGCTGTTAAGTCTGAAAATACTCCTCTTATCCACCTTCTCGTAATGCGGGTAAAGTGCTCTTTTCAGGTAACCTTCGGGAAAATATGTAGGGAACATCTTTGTGATCTTCTCACACAGATCCGAATCAACGAATGTCGTTGTACTGATAGCATCGACTATGAGTCTTGCCTCGTCGATGGATATCTCGTCAATGAGCTCTCCCCTTCTGTATTTCTTCCCTTCCGTATAGATCCAGGCATCATCTGTAGTCTTGCCGGATTTCTGGACATATTCATTGATCTTATTGATATCTGCGTAGATCGATTTGCGTTCAAATACGGTACCTGTTTTTTCCTCCAGATAAGCGATCAATTCACTTACGGAAACTGATTCATTACCGCCTTCGGAATTGACTTGATTCTTGAAATAATCGTAGATGAACAGGATCTTAAGTTTGGATAATTCACTGTTTGCCATATGTCAGCCTCCGGTAAGAATATTGATGGAATAATAGTACCATTAACCGTACTTTAAGTTAAGTTAAAGATGCCCTGAAATCAACAAATCCGTTGAATATAGGAATCACAGTTCGAACATTTTTTCGAGCAGCGCGAAAAATATAAAAAAGCCTGATTTTATCCCCAAATCAGAGCCTGTCCGTGATAGAATGGTAAGCACTTTATTCGATTTGGTGGGGTGTAGAAATTGAGAACCGTTAATGAACTCGGTTTTGCGGTACCGGATATCCTTATTCCGCAGCAAGGTACAGATCTTAAGAAATGGGCAGTAATCGCCTGCGATCAATACACATCAGAACCTGAATATTGGGAGAACGTAAACAAAGAAGCAGGAGATGCTCCTTCCACTCTCAATCTGGTTCTTCCTGAAGTATATCTTAATACCGATAAGGAAACTGAAAAGCTCGGATCAATTGCTAAAACAGCACGTAAATATCTTGATGACGGCATTCTTCAGAGCCTTGGAACAGGTTTTATCTTAACTGACAGATCCACATCACTTCATCCGTCAAGAAGAGGCCTTATGGCTGCGATCGATCTTGAGGGATATAGCTTTGAACCCGGCAACAAGAATATCTGCAGAGCCACAGAAGGTACTGTTCTCTCCAGAATTCCTCCGAGAGTAAGAATCAGAGCTAATTCACCTTTGGAACTCCCCCATATCATGATCCTTATTGATGATCCTAAGGGAATTACAATCGAGAAGGCTTTTGACATGGCAGCTGCAGAAGGCCTTAAGCCTTTGTATGACACAGATCTCATGCTCGGATCAGGCCACATCACAGGCACATTCATTCCTGACGGTTCTGCAATTGCAGAATCAATCGTTAACGGCCTTTCAACACTTAAGGCTGATAATTCAGACGGCCTGTTGTTCCTCGTTGGCGACGGTAACCATTCTCTCGCTTCTGCAAAGGCACATTGGGAGAACATCAGAAAGAATCTTTCTGACGAAGAAAAGCTCAGCCACCCTGCAAGATATGCGCTCGCAGAGATCGTTAATATTCACGATAAGGGCCTTGATTTTGAGCCTATTCACAGAGTTATCTTCAATATTTCAGGGGAAGAATTCATCGCTAAGGCAAAAGAATATTTCAAGGACAACGGCATTGAACTTAATGGTTCTGCTGAAGGAAAGCAAACATTCACAGTCGTTACTGAAGGTAATGAAGATGTTACTGTTTCTCTTGCAAATCCTCCACACACGCTGGCTGTCGGTTCAGTACAGATGATGATCGACGCTCTGGGTCTTGAGTGTGACTATATTCACGGTGAAGACTCTGTAAGAAAGCTTGCAACTGCAGGCAATACAGGTGTTCTGGTTCCCGCCATCAGCAAAGATACTTTCTTTGCCACAGTAGAAAAAGAAGGCGTTTTCCCGAGAAAGACTTTCTCAATGGGTGAAGCTTTCGAGAAGAGATTTTATCTTGAGGCTAAGAATATCGAATGATGGATTCCGATAACGAAATCTTTATTGATGAGAGCAAAACTGTCTGCATTATCGGCTCCGGACTGTCCGGTCTGACTTGCGGTATGAAGCTTGCAAAAGCAGGCTTCAATGTTACTGTCGTCGAGGAGCTCGCTTCTCCCGGCGGTCTGCTCGCATATACAAGAATCGGAAGAGAATATTTGGAGCTCCTCCCTCACCACCTTAGAAAGAGCGACAAGGCTTTGCTCGCATTATCCAAGGAGATGGGCGTAGAAGATAAGATCAACTGGTTTGATTCAGCATGGTCAGGTAAAGCATCCCACCGCAAAGTCGGATATTACGACGGTGGTTTTGCATGCCTTATCTCCAGCCTCATGCAGGAGATAACAGATAACGGCGGACATATCTACTATTCAACCACCGTTGCTGAAATCGCGAGACTCGGCAGCGGAATGTACCGCACCAGCTGCATTCTGTCCAACTCTACAAGAGTCGTTATCGACAGCGCTTATGTTGTTTTCACCGGCTCATGCAGAACATTCGTAAATGTAAGTCACGGCCTCCCCATCGCAATGGATGACAGGGATATCCTCATGAACGTTACATACAGCGCGAAGATTACCGCCATGATGGTAATGAAGCACGAGTTGTCGCAGATGTTCTACCAGGTTCCTCCCAAGGATTCCGGACTTCCCTTCAAGGCGATCATCAATCACACGAGCGCATTCGGCGAGCGTAATTATGGCGGACATGTAGTCTATCTGGTTGGATCATGTTCCATTACTGATTCACTTTGGATCGACTCTGATGCAAACATCATGCTCAAGTATTTTGCAGGTCTTCGTAAGCTCTACCCTTCACTTCGTAAATCCGATGTCAAATCATGGCGTCTTACAAAGACACGCTATGCACTTACTTCACAATATCCTGAGATCGATCTTACAAACCCTTGTGAGAACCTTTATGTATGTTCAACAGGACTTACAAAGTATGCCACTAACGATACACCCGAGAATCACATGGATTCCGTTGTCGCTCTGGCAGGAAAGATCAGTTCAGAAATTATTAAGTCTTACGAGGCTTCTGTTGAGCGCGCTGCAAATCCTATTCCGGTTACAGAGCTTAACGTTCAGGATAATACAGTAAAAGACCCGCTCGAAGGAGTTCTGTCATGAGTAGATCCGGAGATTCACTTTTTGAGTCTGCTTCACCTTTACGTTTTCTTTTGATACTCGTTCCTTTCGTAGCAGCATCCGTAATCGGATTCTGCACTATGGGAACTACCGATACGGCTTACGCTGTCTGGTGGGCATTTGTACTTATGCTCTTCGGACTCGTTACTCTGCCGCTTGCGACCAAACTGTGGGAAAGATTTTCTTCCGGCGGTTTTTTCCTGTCGCAGCCGATGGGCCTGATATTAACCTGTCTTGTTTTATGGACATTGGGACATCTTAAGCTGTTCAGGATCAACCTCCTGTGCATCATTCTTTCTGCGCTGATCGTCGGCGCTCTGTGTTATATTCCTAAGACATTCAGAGAATCGTTTATAAAGAAATTAAACACAGAAGGATTTATCGAAGCAGTATTCATCGAGGAAATCGCATTCCTGATCGTCTTCGTTCTGATGTGCTATTTCAAAGGTTTCCTTCCTGATATCAACGGACAGGAAAAATACATGGACTACGGTTTCATTATGTCCATGCTGAGAAATGACAGACTCCCTGCCAACGATATGTGGCTGTCCGGATTCTCTATTAACTACTATTATTTCGGCCAGTACATCTGGTCAGTAATGATTAAAACTACGGGTATCTATTCCGGCATCGGCTACAACCTCGCGATGTGTTCAGCAACTGCGATTCCTTTCGCAATGAGTTTTTCAATCGGAAAGTTCCTTATTGAAGGTGCTGCCGAAAAGGGATTCAACAACAATAAGATCATTAAGTATGTCGCAGGTCTCGTTACCGGTTGTGCTGTATCAATCTGGGGTAACTCACACGCATTCTATTATGATCAGGACAGCATCGGGAACGGCTTTCTTAACGTATTTAAATCACTAGGCATCGATGTTGGAAGAACGGATAATTTCTTTTATCCCGACAGCACCAGATATATCGGATGGAACCCTGCAGTCACGGAAAACGGCGGAGATTATACGATCGAAGAATTCCCGTTTTATTCCTATCTCGTAGGAGATCTTCACGCGCACGTAATCTCGATGATGATAGTCCTCATTATCGCTGCTATCGTTCTGTCTATGATCTGTTCAGTTAAACTTCCTTCTAACAACGAAGTTGCTGCACGTCCCGGAATCAATAATCTCAGTGGAAAAGGTCTTCTCCGTGAGTTCGATTCATCTATAACTTTGGGACTTGTTTTATGTGCCATCCTTCTTGGTTGTGCCCAGATGACAAACTATTGGGACTTCCTCATCTACTTCGTTTTCTGTTCGATGGGATGTTTCATTATCAACATTATCAGGTCACCAAAATTCACAACTGTTGGCGGTGCGTTTTTCTTTGTTGCAAACGTTATCTCTATATTGGTTGTATATCTGAGAGCAGGTGACCAACCGGCAATCCTGGTTATTATACAGGCATTGATCATGATCTCTTCTTTCCTGTTCTGTGTTGTAACGCCTTCAGCTCTGCCCAGAACATCATTCCAGATGAGTTTCATTTTCACTGTCGCATCAGTTGTCGCGTTGCCGTTCAACCTCAATTTCGACATGATCTCCAATTCATTGGGTGCTGTTAAGAACCGTTCTTCTTTATATCAGCTGTTCATTCTCTGGGGAACACACGTAATAATCAGCGTAGCCTTTATGGTTATTGTTTTTGTGAATAAGAATTTCAGATATATCTCTTCTGCCAAAGCGAAAAAGAAGGCAGCAGCAAATAATACCAATGCTGAAGTAGTCGGACAGGAGAATACATTTACCAACCCCGTACAGAAATTCTTCGGTCAGCGCAACCTTATAGATATCTTCAGCTGCGGAATGACGATCGTAGGTCTGATGCTCCTTATAGCTCCTGAAATATTCTATGTAAGAGATATTTATACAGGCGGATATTTGCGTTCCAATACAATGTTCAAATTCACTTTCGCCGGATTCATAATCCTGTCGATTACCATGATCTACGGCATTGTAAGACTTCTCTGGTTCGTAAATAAAAAAGGAAAGTATTCAATGTCTTTATTCGTTGTTGCCCTTGTCTTCGCTGTATTACTCATAATTCCTGCTCATTACACGATGGTATCCCTGAAGCAGCGTTGCGGTGAGTTAAAACGCGAAAGATATAAGACTTTGGATGGAACTGCTTATATTGATGAATATACAAGTCACATGGTGAACACCACATATACAGGTAATCTGAAATCTTATAAGGCAGCTGTCGACTGGTTTAATACAAGCGTTGACGGCAGTCCTGTTATCTGCGAAGCATATGCTGACAGTTATACTGATGGCTGCATGATCTCAGCTTACACCGGTCTGCCTACTGTTTTCGGATGGCAGACACACGAGTGGTTGTGGAGATTCCACGGTATTGTTGACGAGAAGACTGATACTCTGGTTTCTGATCCGGCTAATGATGTCTGGAAGATCTATATCACTCCTCGTCACAACGATGTTAATACTCTCTATTTGAGCACGTATACACCTGAAGTTCAGGCGATAATTGATAAGTACCAGATCGAGTACATTGTTGTCGGTGAAATAGAGCGTTGTAAATACGGTTACGACAATTCACAGACTTTCTCTGAGCTCGGAACTGAAGTGTTCAGATATGAGGATCTCGTAGTATTTAAGGTAAACCCTGCTCCGGTAGAAGCGGTAATCTGATCAGACAGAAGACAGTTCTGTTTCAGGATCGATCTTTACTGTCTTCTTTTCTGTTCCTTCGCCTTCATCATAGGTAAGTTCAGCCATAACAAGAGCTATTGGACACTTTATCCTGCTCCCGTATTTGCCGTCTCCTGCCAATGGATGTTTTCTGGACGCGAACTGCGTTCTTATCTGATGCGTTCTTCCTGTATCAAGAGTGACCGATACAAAGGAGATATCTTTTTCTTCGTTATAGGATAAAACCCTGTAACTCAATCTTGCTTCTTTGACGCCTTTTCTCATGCGCTTTACGGGGAACGTGCGGTTAGTTCTGGAATCATGGAACAGCAGATCTTCCATTGTACCTTCTGTAATTTCAAATCCGCCCTGGCAGACAAGATAGTATTTCTTATCTAATATCCTGATTCTTTTGCCTGAATCTGCAACAGCTATCACACCGGGCACCGGTACATCCAGACGTGACAGAGCTGATAATCCGGAAGGCGCGATCTTCTCGCTGTCTTCGCCTCTCTCTTTATAAAGGATCTGGTATCCTTCGCCCTCCGAAAGCACTCTCGACATATGGGTTTAGCAGACAAACATAGAGATCATCTCTCTGCCGCCGTCAAGGAAAACCTCAACAGTTCCAACGTCTTCCAAAACGATTATTTCCGGACATTCTCTGTATGCTTTATCAAACAGAGTACGGCCCTGGAACTGGACTCTTAATCTTCCCTGGTTGTAGCAGACAAAACTGCTCTCTTTAACTGTTTTATTTCTGAGATTTCCGTAAGGGATCATGCAGACATCGCCGGTTCTCGATAACGTCAATTCTCTCGGTGCGGTAATAGCCGCGGAATTCATCTTCATAGAGAACAGCCACGCCATCAGAACTGCTCTGCCGTCTTTATCTTTGGTAATTACAGGATTTAAGAAGTCAAATCCGGAATCAACAGGTTTGAACGGTTCTGTCTCATCATCATAAATAAATCTCTCGCCGTCATAGGTTCCTGTTGCGAACAAAACCTTTGTAGGTACATGTCTCTCACTCTGAATTGCAAAGATCCACTTACCGTCTGTTTCAACCATATGAGGTGATTCAATAACACTTCCGTAACGTCCGTCAGACAGGAGTTCACCCATGTAATTCCAGTTGATCAGATCTTCAGATTCATACTGAAGAACCTTTGCAACGCCGAATTTTCCGGCTCCTGCAAACATACGGAAACCTGTACCGTATCTCATTACATATGGATCTCTGAATTTGCAGTTTCCTTCAAAAGGTGCACTAACAACAGGATTATCAAACTTAGTGAAATTAATTCCGTCTTCAGAAACTGCTGCGCAGATCGATTCACGGTTATCCATGGAAAGAGACGTATAAAAGAGCCACAGTTTACCGTCATAAGCCAATACAGATCCGGAGTTGCAGCTTAATTCATTCTTAGGACTTACGGCAACGGGACAATCTTCCCATGTAATAAGATCATCTGATATAGCGTGACCCCAATGCATAGGTCCGTATCTGAAACTTAACGGATTGACTTGGAAGAACAGATGATATCTATCTTTGAAATATACAAGGCCGCAGGGATTCCCCAGCCAACCTTCTTTTCCTGAATAATGGTATTTCACTGGTTCTACCTCTGCGGCCTGAAATTCTGTTTAAATGTCCGTCGGTTATATTAGCCGAGTTCTAAGAGCGAAACGCGGAGGACACCCTCTGCTGCTCTGAGTTCCTCGAGAATATCTTCTGAAATAGGCTGCTCAACAGCAACGAAAGCCTGAGCGTGCGGGTTATCAGAACCATCCTGGTTCTTTCTTCCCCAATGCATGGATACGATGTTGATATCATGCTTACCGAGGATTGTTGCGATTCTTCCGATAACGCCCGGAACGTCATTGTTCTTAAGAGCGAGAACTGTGGAAGACAGAGGACAGTTCATCTCGTAACCGAAGAAAGATACGATAACCTCTGTGTTAGGTTCGAATACTGTACCGTTGATCTTGAGCTCACGGCCATCTTCAGTAATGAACTTAACGTTGATGAGGTTGTTGTACTTCTGGATTGATTCTGTCTTTGTCTCAACAACTTCAATACCGCTCTCAGCCATGCACTCCTGAGCGTTTACATAAGATACGTGATCATTACCCATACCCTTCAAAAGACCCATCATGAGTGAGAGTGTGATAATGCCTGTACCTGTGCTCTCAGCGAGCTCGCCTCTGTATCTTACTTCAACCTTGGAAATAGGTGTTGCTTCTGCCTGGAAATACATGCGGCCGATCTTCTCAGCGAGTGAGCAGTAAGGCTTGATGTCTTCGATGCTGCCTGAGAACTGAGGCATATTGATTGCTGCAACGAGCTCACCCTTCAGTGCGCCGTCGATGAGTTCAACGATGCCCTGACCAACCTTAGCTGTAGCCTCAACAGTAGAAGCTCCGAGGTGAGGTGTGATGTAGCAGTGAGGTGCGTGGAGAAGAACGTTATCATATTCCTGCTCGCCGGGTGCCTTATTGTATGAAGGCTCCTTATCGAAAACGTCGATAGCAGCTGCTGCAACCTGGCCTTCAGCCAAAGCATCAGCGAGATCCTGCTCGTTTACGAGACCGCCTCTTGCAGCGTTAACGATTCTAACGCCTCTCTTACACTTATAGAGCTGCTCCTTAGAAAGGATGCCGTATGTTTCCTTTGTCTTAGGTGTGTGAAGTGTGATAAGGTCGCATAAAGGAAGGAGTTCATCAAGAGTCTTGCATCTTGTAACTCCAAGCTTGTCGAACTTCTCCTGGGGAACATAGGGATCGTAAGCTACTACATTCATGCCTACACCCTTAAGCTTTCTGGATACGATTGAACCGATACGGCCCAAACCGATAACACCTGCAGTCTTGCCCTCGAGCTCGATTCCTACCCAGTTTCCACGTCTGAAGTCGCCGTTGTGAACGCCTTCATTAGCTGCGCAAAGGTTACGGAAGATAGAGAAAGCATGACCTACTGCGAGCTCACCTGCTGCCATGTTATTAGCTGTAGGTGTGTTAAGAGCGATAACGCCGTGCTCTGTACAAGCCTTAACATCGATGTTGTCGATACCTGTACCTGCTCTGCCGACTGCCTTAAGAACATCTGCATTGTCCAAAAGTGTCTCGTTGATCTTTGTTGCCGATCTTACGATGATTGCGTCAAAGCCTTTGATATATTGTTCAATCTCTTCCTGAGAATGACCGAGGTACTCTTCTACTTCATAGCCTCTGTCTCTTAAGTACTGAACGCTCTCTTCTGCGATGCTCTCGGTAATAAGGATCTTCATATTTGTATTCCCCCGTAATTAATTATGCTTTAGCTTTAAGTTCTGCGATTGTCTCTTCAAGGTCCTTCAGGTAAGCCTTGAGTTCTTCCTCTGTGAGATCACCCATGTGAGCGATTCTGAAGGTCTTGTCCTTCAAAGGGCCGTAACCGTTACTCATAAGGTAACCCTTCTCTCCCATAGCCTTGATAAGGTCTGATGTAGGGATTCCTGTTGTATTAGTAACGCATGTGACTGTAACTGAGAGATTATCCGGATTGGAGTAGAGTTCACAATTCTCTCTTGCCCAGTCCTGAGCGATCTTTGCGAGCTTACAGTGCTTCTGATATCTGTTCTCAACGCCTTCAGCGAGGATCTTGTCGAGCTGATAATCAAGTGCGAACATGTGTGACTCTGAAGGTGTTGAAGGATACTGATAAGGCTTTTCCTTAACGAACTTAACGAGTTCAAGATAATCGAAGTAGAGTCCTCTGTTCTCAACTGTCTCAGCCTTCTTGATTGCCTTTTCTGATACAGAAGCGATAGCCATTCCCGGAGGCAGACCCAAACACTTCTGTGTTGATGTGATGCAGACGTCGATTCCGAGCTCATCTACAGGAATATAGTCACCTGCCATTGATGAAACTGCGTCAACGCATACGATAACATCAGGATATTTCTTATAGACTTCAGCGAGCTTATCCATAGGATTGTGGATACCTGTTGATGTCTCATTCTGTGTAATTGTGATGAGGTCATACTTACCTGTTGAGAGAGCTGCCTCGATCATTTCAGGTGTTGTAGGCTGACCGAGCTCTGACTCGAAAAGGTCAGCAGCAATGCCATTGGATGTGCACATCTTGTGCCACCTCTTACCAAATGCGCCAATTGAGAAAACTGCTGCTCTGGTCTTTGTGAAACTTCTTACAGCACCTTCCATAAGACCACTGCCTGATGACGTTGATAAAACAATAGTATTGTTTGTCATCATTACCTTCTGGAGCTTCTCGGAAATTGACTGCTGAAGAGCGGACATATCCTTTGTTCTGTGTCCGATCATAGGAGTAGCCATCTTCTCCAGAACGTCCTGCGAAACCTCAATAGGTCCAGGTATAAACAGTTTCTTATGCATTATAAAAACCCTCTTTTCGCGCGTTATTTTAAGAGCAATAGAATTATATACTTGAACGAAACATTTTTGTAATAAAGTTACTTGTCTAAATAGCCAAAAAACCGACTGTATCGCGGAAGTAAATACACGTTTTTGGGTGTTCTCAACATAAAACGGGGTTGCACCGTAAATTTGGTGCAACCCCGTCTGGTTTATCAGTTGATTTTGATATCAGGTGATGTGGATTGAGCTTGTGATCTCATCACTTGCTGTGGTCTCACCTGCAGATGTCTGAGAAGCCTCTGATGCAGCGCCGGCACTCCATGTATTCTCGATCTCACCTGTTAATACGCCCGGAGGAGGCAAGAGGAGTCTGTCTCCGCTGTTAGGACCTGTGTATGTTGCAGGGTCGAGCTTATTGTATGTGATGATGATCGCGATCTTCGGATCCCTATTGTTCTCGATATCGATACCGTAAACAGTATGGAACAAATCCCACCATGTTCTGTAACCGATGTTATCAGAGAATACGAAGTAACCGATAGGAGCTGAAGCATCAGGCAATGTAGCCTGAGTCGAAGGCATTGTTGTCTCGGTTGTCGTTTCTTCAGAAGAGAGTGAAGGAACAGTCTCCGTAGGCTTTGTCTTCTTGCTGCAGCCTCTTGCGATAAGAGCAACAACGATAATAATGCAGATCAAAAGGATAGCAAGGAATGCGATGAACATGTAACCGTTACGGTTAAGCTTCATCTTCTTTCCGCCGCCGTTTCCGCCCTTACCGGCAGAAGCACTTGTGCGCGGAGCACTGCCTGTAGGTCTTCCGTTATTGTTAGGGCCTGAACCTGAAGGCCTGTAAGATGTCTGGCCGGGATTTGTATACTGAGCCTGCTGCTGTGCATCAGGAACAACAGTCTTTGCTTCTTCATCTGCCGGATTAAATCCGTAATTGTTCTCACCAAATGTCTGGCCAGCATCGTCAACACCAAGGATGTTATTGAACCACTCGTCGTCTAAGGAAGCTGAAGAAGAAGCAGATGCCTGAGGCTGTGCAAATTCTTCGTTGAAACCTTCCTCTACCGGAGCTGTAAAATCCTGATATCCTTCCTGCTGATAGAATGGTGACTCAGCTGCACCGGCATCCTGATATCCGCCAAAGCTCTGAGGCTGATCGTTACCGGGAACATATCCGTTATCAACATTTCCGAATTCTGAATATCCGTTATCATCCATAGGCGCACCTCCCTGTGCATCAGCAGACTGGCTGCCGTATGAACCGAAACTGCTCTGATCAGCTGCGGAGAATGCTTCTGCTCCATAAGGCTGATACGGCGGAACTTCTGTTACGCCCTCTGCCTGAGCTTCAGCACCGGCATAATCTCCATAGAAAGATGCATTCTCGAAAGGCTGTGAAACATTCTGCTCGGAACCGACTGCATTGACCGGGTTATTGTAATTATCCGAATCATAAAGCGGCATCTGGGGAATGTCATCTGACTTTTCCTGTGTATTATCATCTTCGCCTGAAACGAAAGCAGGACTGCCGAACGGAAGAACAATATCATCTTCTGAAGGAACAGCTGCAACAGGTTCTTCGGGGATTACTTCCTTTACAACGGGAGCTACAGGCTCAACTACTGCTGCCTGGGGCTTTTCTGTCTCAGGGAAATCAACATTGAGCTTATCCTCTTCCTTCAACTCAGGCTTTTCTTCAGCGAGTTCGTAATCAGGAACAGGGATAGAATCAACTTCCTCAGAAGGAACAGGTTCTTCCTTGGGGACCAGACCATCATCGCCAAATACGATAGGTGCTGTATTCTTGAGTTCCTGTGCGCTGACTTTGCCGTAAGGATCAAATGTATCTTCTGCATTTGCAGTAACATCTGAATCGCCTGAATCAGCTGTAACTTCGCCAGGTGCGAAAACGATCTCTTCAGGCTTATTAACAACTGCAGGTGCCGGAGGAACTGCTACAGGAGCAACCGGAACTGCAGGTGTCTCTGCAACAAACGGGATAACGGGTGTCTCTGCAACTACCGGAATATCAGGTACTGCAGGAACTACAGGTTCTTCTTCCTTAAGATCTGACAAAGTTGTTTCCTTAACTGCTTCCTTTTCCTTGGAATCTGCGATTGCCTGTGCAAGGATTCCGGAAGATGAAGTAAACAGAATGGAATTGATATCTGTAACCGGCTTTGTCGGTGAATCGTCATCAGCATCGGGAGTAAACTCGGTTGTTGAAATAGTTTCCATAACAGGAACTGTTTCAGCTGCGGCCGGTTCAACTTCCTGGGATGTAGCAACGTTATCTACGTTGAAAACAAACGGAGACTCAGCAACTGCTGCGGCTTCTGCCTGAGCTGCTGCTTCAGAATCGCTCTGAGCTGACTTCTGCATATCACCGAAGATCTTCTTCATGGCTTCTTCCGCAGAAATCTCTTCAGGAGTCTCTGATGTAGCCGGGAACTCAGGAGCATCATCAGGAATCTTCTGTGCTTCAGGCTGCCCTGCTGTATCACCGAACTGAACGCTTCCGTCTGCAGGTGCTGCTGACTCGTCAACAGGAATAACTACAGGAGCTTCAGGAGTGAGGTTAACAAATCCTGCATCGGCAATTGCCTTAGCTGCAGCTCCTACCTCGCCGCCTTCAACAGTAGACTCTAAGAGCTCGTGAGCTTCGATCTCGAAGTCCTTGTTCTTTTTCTTCTTGCCGAACAGACCTCTCTTCTCCTCTTTTGTTACGCTCTCAACGAATGAGATTGAAATCTGCATCGGAGTGTTGGGCATTCTTGCTGATGCCTGAGTGAGGATAAGACCTGCTGCATCGCACTGATCCTCAGCGTCTGTAAGGATTCTCAATATTTCTCTCTGACCCAGTGCATCGTAAACTGCCTTGTTGCAGAGGATGATGCAGTCGTCAGGTGTAACCGTAAAGAAGTTTGACCAGAGGGCATTAGCTGTCTTAGATGAACAGTAATACTGGAAGTCACCTACTCTGTTGCCGTATGCATCGATAGGTTCCATCGGGATACCTGCATCAGTTAAGGGGAACATCGTATCGTCTCTGTAGAGGAACGCAAGACCTCCGCCGATTGTAACAGCGAATGCTTCAGAGTCTCTGACAATAACACCGGTAAAATACGGATCTCTTGTCTCGTTATCTGTAAGCTTTGTTGTTCCGGCAACCTCAACAGCCGTCGAAAGGAACTTCTCGATCATTGCATCGATTTCTTTGTGAGAAGTCTTAACCTCGTTGCAAAGGCCTCTGAGCTGGGGCTCAAACGGCGGTATCGTACCGGGTTCAAAACCTTCGATGGTAGGATGCGTGAAAAGCGAGAAGAAAAAGCCTCTCTCATCTTTGTCGATAGTGATATCGGCCTGTCTGGTCTCGCGCTTACCACAGAGTCTTCCATCAAGATAGAATGCGTCTGTGAGCGAACCGGAAGGGAAATAGCGTGCTGTCAGCGTGCTAGCAAGCCTAGTTAAGGTAGCCATGAAGCCGTCCTCCGTATAAATATTCACGATAATTATAACACAACGTTATTTTTCTCAAACAATTTATATAAAAATTAATTTAATAGTAATTTTCGCCGAAACGCAGCAAAATAAAGCCCCGCAGGCATTTTCACCTACGGGGCCAATTGGTGTTATTTTGTGGCAATCAATTAAACGAGTTTTTTATCCATGTATGCATTGATCTGTTCAAATGTTCCAGTCAGAGAATTGAGATAAGCTGTGTGAATCTCCAAATCGGTAGCATTCGGATGTTTCTGATGCATATCATCCATTGTTTTCTGGGTCCAAAGGTAACCCATTCCGTACTTTGCGTAATAGCAGGGATCGGTAACCAGGAGCGTGTAATACTTGCTGAAAGATTTCTCGCTGACACCAAATCCGAATGAATTAAAGTAATCAACGCAGTCGCTCAACGACCAGTTCTCTACATGAATGCCGTAATCCACTCTTGTTCCCAACAGCAGTGACATGAGTGATTCGTCTTTAATGACCTTCATTCCATCAGTAACATTATCGCTATCAGAAAAATACTTCATCGAGTAATTCTCGGTATATGTAGCCCAGCCTTCGAGATAACCTGTGGACTCGCTAAGGAACATATACGGGTGGCTCGTATGGTCACGGGTATAAATTGACTGGAACATATGGCCAGGATAAGCCTCATGCGCAACCGTAATACCAAAGTCATCATCGACACTCGCATTATTAACGATCAGCATATTTGAATCGTAATTGTCCAAATGATATCCGAGGTAAGCAGCAGGTGAGAAATTGTCCTGGAATACTTCAGGAACATCCAGCATAAAGTAACTGTGCGCAGGGATTGACGGGAAATCACGCTTGATCTCGCCATAAAGGAAGTCGAGGTTATCGTTAATGTCTCCTTTAGTGTACTTGTGGTCCGCATATTCGTTGTACCAGTCAAAACCCGAACTGGTTATATCGCTGAATTCGTTGTAAATGTCAGCTATTGTTTTATCGAGGATTTCGATGCTCTCAGCAACTGTTGCACCACTGTTAGTCTGGCGTCTGGTAAGCATAGCATAATAAGCGTCTCCGCCTCTGTATTCACAAAGACCTGCATCAACTCCGCCTGATCCTTTGAGCGCTCTCATTCTGTCAGCGCACTCCTGGAATTCCGGGAATACAACTTCCTTCATTGCCTTCTCGTGCTCAGAAATGAGTCTGGTCCTGTCAGAATCGGAGAGATTTTTTATGTTATCCAGTCTTTCTTCGAAAGAACCATAAAGGAAACAGTCATCCTTTTGTTTTACCAGGTTGTCGAATGACTTGGCAGCCTCTTCATAACTGGTATCAGAGGAAGCAAAACCCAAAGATGCTCTGGTCTCTTCGTATTCACAGAGCTGATCGAAATACCTGTCGATGTCCTTGATGAGAGCAATGTAGTTCTCGGCATCTTTTACAGTGTCGAAAGAATAAACTTCCATGATAAACAGGATCTCGGACTGAGGACCTACAAGATAATTGAACGTCATCGTGTAATACTCAAACGCTGTATAAGAATACATGTAAACGTACTCTTCACAGTCATATACGATCTTGTCATAGCAGAGTTTGTCATCATCTGTCAGAGACTCATAATCGATTTCAAAGAGCTTATCAAGCTGTTCCTGATAAAATTCTTTTTCATCATCATAGTCATCGATCGAACCGATATCTCCCCATGTAATATCCGTGATGTCAAAGCCGTACTTTGACGGATCATCAAACAGGATCTCCACATCAGAATAACAGTTGATCTGGTGATGGAGAATATTCATCTCGACTTCAGACAGCTGTGACACGGCCGCCTTACCGGTGACGTTTCCGGGTGCATGATACGGGTGGATCTCATCTACCGTTGCGACGTGATCAGGATACGTAAGTGTATCAGACGTCGGAATATAGTTGCCCTGGTTGTTCGGAGGCGTTGTCGGATCAGTAGGATCCGTCGGATTTGTCGGATCTACAATTGTTGTGGGATCCGTTCCTTCTGTCCACCTGGGTTTTTCACTGCCGCCGTTGTTTCTGCCTCCATGTCCTGATGTAGGCTGTGTTGTGTTACAAGCTGCCATTGGCAACATCACAGCAACCATGCATAAAACAGCAACAGCTTTTCTGGAAAGCTTTTTCATTTAATCATCTCCTTTATCCACTATCCCAATATATATTCGAAGCATATCGAATCCTATGAATAATACCACGAAAGCAATTTTATTTCCCGTTAAGAAGGTTCAGGTTCAGATATCACATCATCTGCAGGTTCTTCATCCTGAATCAATTCTATCTTCATCCTTATCGCCTCATAATCCATTGCACCTTTGGTATCTCTCGGCAAAGATACGAAGAATATAATCTCCGAAGGTCTCATCGATTCATGAAGTGTCATCTCGCATTCAGACTTGATCCTGTCACGAAGAGCTTCCATAAGTGAATTGTCATAGAAATACTCTTCCTGAGGAACAACCGCCGTTACCAGAACAGGGCCTTCAGCTTTCTCAATTACAACAGAACAAGACTCAACAACGCCTTCCGTCATCTGAACAGCCTCATCGACTCTCTCAGGATAAACAGGATAACTGTTGATTCTTGTTTCATGAGATTTATTCGCAACAAGATAGAACATCTTGTTACCGTCCTGTTTGCCTATCGTTCCTGTAAAGAACCAGTGTCTTCCGTCAGGCATTTTTCTGTACTTGCCCTTGCAGATCTTACCATCCGCAAGACCCGTTCCTGCTGCCACCGGAGAACAAACCGCGATCTCGCCTTCAGTTCCTTCCGGAACATCAAGTCCTGTTTCACTGTCTGTTACCCTCATAAGTATTCCGGGCAGAGGGAATCCTATCAGTCTGTCACTGTCCAGATCAGACGGGCCGTATGCATATGTCAGCAGTTCATCACAGCCGGTAATAGAACAAAGCGAGAGTTTGCCACCGGAATTCTGTGCTATCTCAAAGAGAGTCGCCTTCTGACTGCTGGTAAGAAGCCCTCCTCCGACAATGATCCTGTTGACACTCTTTAGAATATTCGAGCCGCTCCCCGCTTTGTTGATTGCAGCAACAGTGCTGTTATAACCAATAAGAACATCAGGTTTATACCGCTTTATCGCGAATGTGAGCATATCTGTATCAAACCAGGTAAACAGCAACACTGTCTGTGCACTGCATAAGACATTGTGAATGCCTGCGACAAAGCCGAATGCGAAACAGCTCTCATTAAGACAGAGCATTCTGACCGGGAGCCCTGTCAGATCTTCGTTTGTCATATAAACCATTTGGGTAAGATTGGCGGTAACATTTATGCTTTTCGCGCTCAATTCGGTAGCCTTGCATTCAGCATTCGGCACACTCGGGAACAGATATACTGCCGTTCTCATATTATCCCTGTCACAGCCGAAATCATCATGTTCCAACCCGTTCTCCTGCTGGAACATAAGATCTTCCCAATAATAGAGTTTAATTCCTTCCGGAACAGTTTTGGGCTTGGGTTTGTCATATGCTGACAACGGATAGAACGGAAAAGCGAACAGGTCTTTTCCTGTTACCATCTCCTTGTATTTACCGATAATGACCATCTTGATCGGTGTCTTAGTCAAAAGGGATGCGTAATTCAGATACTGGTTACAGCTCATAACACAGCACTTAGCACCGACGATATTTGCATAAGCTTCAAAATACTCCGTCGCAAGATTAGGAACGGTCAGCGCAGCCGTTGCGCCTATCTTATCTAATGCATAAATGCTTATTACGTTTATCGGATTATGTCCCATGGCGAGCATGACAACGTCACCTTTGACGATTCCCATGCGTTTCCATAACAGTGCCGCCTCATTAATCTTCTCGAGGAATGCTGCATACGTTAGCTTATAACTTCCGTATTCGAGAGCAATCCTGGCAGGATAAGCCTCGCACACTCTCCTGATACGCATATAAAGTGTCTCATCCGAATCTGTTTCCGGATTTGAATACTTTTCAGGATAAAAAACACTCCAATGGCTCTCCAAAATGATTCTCCCATGACTGAAGTAATTAACGTTAATTATACACCGTTCTGTCAAATCCCTTTTACATCAAACGTATTATTCCCAACATTTATTTGTGCATATGTACGAAAACATTTTTTAATCGCTTAAAAACACGCGTGATAAAATGTTCGCATATTTTTATAGCCCTGAGGTAAAAAGCCATGAATATCAAGTTAAACAATCATTTCCTTGACATAAAAGAAACATACCTTTTCTCTGATATTGCTAAGCGCGTAAAGAAATTCCAGGAGGAAAATCCTGACAGAGAAATCATCAGAATGGGAATTGGAGATGTTACTCTCCCCCTTCCTTCTTCCATTACTTCAGCTATGGAGGAAGCTGTTAAAGAAATGTCCGTCAAGGATTCTTTCCATGGCTATCCGCCGGAATACGGTTACGATTTCTTAAGAGATGCTATTGCAGCACACTACAAGGAAATTGGAGCTCCCGCTGTTACATCGAACATCATCTATGTATCAGACGGCGCCAAGAGCGACCTCGGAAATCTCCCGGATGTTTTGGGCGACAACCCGGTAATCATTCCTGATCCCGTATATCCTGTTTATGTAGATTCCAACCTCATGAACGGCAGAAAGGTATCATTCGTTGCAGGCAACAAGGAGAACGGCTTCCTGCCTCTCCCTCCTGCTGATACAAACATCGAACCTTCAGTAATCTATATCTGCTCACCTAACAATCCTACAGGCGCAGTTTACAGCTACGAAGGCCTCACAGCATGGGTTAACTTCGCACTCAAGACAGGTTCACTCATCATTTTCGATGCCGCATACGAAGCATTCATCACAGAAGATAAGCCTCATACGATCTATGAGATTCCCGGTGCAGACACTTGCGCCATCGAAGTCTCATCATTCTCCAAGTTTGCAGGTTTCACAGGTGTAAGATGCGGCTGGACAGTAGTTCCGGACGGACTCGAAGCAGACGGCATCAAACTGTCCAAGTTCTGGGCAAGACGTCAGGCTACAAAGTTCAACGGCGTATCCTATGTCACACAGAAGGGCGCAGCAGCTTCACTCTCCGGCCAGGGACTTGCTGACTGCAAGGCTAACATCGCTTATTACAAGCGCAACGCACAGGCTCTTGCTGAAGTATTCACAGCGAAGGGCATTTATTTCACAGGCGGAGTTAACTCACCTTACATCTGGCTCGAATGCCCGAATAATATGGGCAGCTGGGAGTTCTTCGATTCCCTCCTTAACCGCTTCGGCATCGTAGGCACACCGGGCGAGGGCTTTGGCGAGAACGGTGCAGGTTATTTCCGTCTCACAGCATTCGGTTCTTATGAGAACACACTGAAGGCATGCGAGTTCTTCAAGACACTTTAAGCGATATAAGACTATAATCAAAAGGCCGTCTCAAAACGAGGCGGCCTTTTTTCTTTCACATTTTTTCAGACCATTTCCGCAACACTTCAAACAGATCATCGAAAGATGACGCGCAATAATCGATTTCATACTTCTTCATTGAACCTTCGATATCACCCTGCGGCATAAACCATACGGAAGTAATGGAAGCATTTTTGGCACCAAGCATATCAGAAGTCAGTGAATCACCGATCATGATGCATGTATCCTTCGGCTCTGCGATATCTTCAAGGCACATATCAAAAAACTCGGGGGAAGGTTTTGCTACACCCATCCATTCACTGACATAGATCTTATCTATGTATTTATCTAACCCTGTTGATTTGATCCTGCCTTCGGCATTTATGGTTGCACCGTTTGACGCAATATATATCCTTGCATCCGGTATCTCACGCTTAAGCTTTTGAACGAATTCGAGGGCGCCTTTCATCAGCACTCCGTTTATAGACATCGTATAGATGAATTCATCATTCACCTTCAAAGGATCAAGTTCTGAATGATCGCCTTCTGATTGTTCAAACAAATACATGAAACGCTGTCTGAACAGTTCTGTTCTTGTCAGATTTCCCTTCTCAAGTTCCAGCCACAGTGACTTGTTTTTCTCTTTAAACAAAAGATAGGTGTCTTCGGTAAATTTTAATCCGGAAGCATTAATAACGATCTCAAGAGCTTTTCGCTCTGATGCATGGAAATCAAGCAACGTCATGTCGAGATCAAAAAGAAAATTATGGTGCATATCCAAAGTCCCTATAAAATATCCGGAATAAACAAACGCTAACACTAACAGGCAGACTGCGCAATAAATATCACCATAATTTTAAGATTAGTCTCAATATTCAGCCAAAACGCATTATTGTCCCATTAATAACAACTTGCTTTGTTATAATTCAGATAATAAAGGTTTCGGACGGATATTTATTATGGCTAAGAAAACAACATTTTTCTGTAAGGAATGCGGATATGAAACATCCGGATGGATGGGTAAATGTCCTGCATGCGGCATGTTCAACACATTTGTCGAGGCGCCTGCCGAGAAGACTCCTGCCAAGGCAAAGACTGACTCGCCTGCTTTTACGGCAAACCAGTATTCATGGACTGACTCTGCTGTCACAGTAAGACTTAAAGATGCAGGCAAAGAAAACTACAGAAGACATTCAACAGGCATACCGAGCCTTGATACATTATTTGGCGGCGGTGTAACCGAAGGTTCCGTTACACTTGTAGCAGGCGAACCCGGCATTGGTAAATCCACTATTCTCATGCAGCTTGCAGATTCGTATAAGGCTGAGGGAGAGATCCTCTATATCTCCGGCGAGGAATCACCTGCACAGATTGGAATGAGGGCATCAAGGCTCAAGATCAAGAGAGATATCCTTATCTGCGGCGAGACTAGATTCGAGGCTATCGCCGAACAATTGAAGACACATAAACCCTGTCTGGCAATAATCGATTCAATACAGACTCTTTATTCAGAACAGGTTGCAGGTACACCCGGCGGTGTTGCCCAGATTAGAGAAGTAGCTGCTGGCCTTATTAGAATCGCTAAGACCAATAACATTACGATCATTATGGTAGGCCATATCGCTAAGGATGGCTCCATCGCAGGACCCAAAACGATTGAGCATATGGTCGACACCGTATTGGGATTTGAAGGAGATGCTACGGGCGGATACCGCATTATCCGTTCTGCCAAGAACCGTTTCGGCAGATCCAATGAGATATGTTTCTTTGAAATGGGCGAGACAGGCCTCATCCCTGTCGACAGTTCCAAGGCTCTGCTCGTAGCGGGCAGACCGCTTAACAGTCCCGGATCGGTATTAACCTCTACTCTTGAAGGCAACGATGCTCTCACCATTGAGGTCCAGGCGCTTTGCACTGAGAGCGTATATGCAAATCCTCAGCGTATGACATCAGGACCTGAGAGAGGCAGAGTTCTTATGCTCCTTGCAGTATGTGAGAAACTCCTGCAGCTGGGTCTTACTTCGAAGGATTGCTTTGTTAACGTAATCGGCGGTCTCAAGGTAAGTGATCCTGCTACCGATCTCGCAGTATGTATGGCGACTGTTTCTTCTGCGAGAGGCGTAAGTGTCAGACCTAATACACTTATTCTCGGAGAAGTCGGACTGTCAGGCGAGATCAGACCTGTCAGCAGAATCCTTAAGAGATGTTTATCTTCAGCACGACTCGGAATCACAACGGTAGTTCTTCCTGGCAGTTCCAAAGATGCACTCGAGAAGGAACTTGCAAATGCGTCAGCGGAAGTTTTCGCAGGTAATCCTGTACCGGAATTCATATATGCTGACAATCTTAAAGAAGCTGTAGATATACTGTTCTCGTAACTATACGAAGGAGGTGTTCTTATGAACCGCAAATGTTATTTTCTTATACCGGCAGCAGGCAGCGGTACCCGGATGGGTGCAGGCCAGCCTAAACTCATGAGAAACGTTGAAGGAAGACCGGTCATATTAAGAACACTCACTGCTATTGCTAACGTATGCAGAAATAATTACGCGGGCTTTGATTATAAGATAATTCTCGTAACCACCAATGACCTTATAGATACACTTAAGGCGATGTGTTCAGAATACTTCCCTGATATACCGTTCATTTTCACTTTGGGTGGTAATACCAGAACAGAATCAGTCTCAAAAGGACTCAACATGATAAACGATGCACAGGACGATGATCTGGTGCTCGTCCATGACGGCGCACGTTGTCTCGTCACAACAGAAGAGATAACAGCCTGCATCGACGGTTTAAGCAGCCACACTGTATGCGCATCGGCAGTTCCCGTAAAGAACACTTTGAAAGAAGTTGAGATTTCTTCATCAGGTGAAGTAAAAGTTACAGACACCCCTGACAGAACCAGATTCTATGAGATACTTACTCCTCAAGGATTTAAGTTCAAAGATATTGAAATCTGCTATATGAGAGCAATGGATGAAGGTGTAACCGCAACAGATGATACTGCTCTTGCTACCCAATATGGGTTGGATGTATATCTGACAAAAGGCATGTATTCAAATCTTAAGATAACAACACCTGAAGATATTGCTTTCGCGTCGGAAATAGTAAGATCACGCGGCGAGAGTGAACCTTTCACCGACTAAGGATAGATCAGATCTCTTTAGTAAAAGTAAGGATGCAGAATACCTGTATTCCTTCTCCTCTTCCAAAGCCGGTTAATCCTTCACCGGTAGTTGCAGTAATGCCGACTGAAGATGCGGGAATTCCGAGGATGTTTCCGATAGATTCCTTCATGGCAGGAATATGGGGCTTGAGCTTCGGGCAAAGGCATTCAATGGTAATTGAACAGTGAATGATCTTTCCATCTGTCAAATACTCAAGTGCTTTGTCAATATAAACAGCGCTGTCCTTGATTCCCTTATCAAGACAGATTACGTCAGCTTCACCGCCTAAGATATTTACACCGGTAAATCCGGAAATAGCATTGGTAATAGCGTGATAAACGACGTCTCCGTCGCTGTTAGCTTCGATAGGCTTATCAAAAGGAATGTCGATTCCTCCGAGCTTTATAAATGTATCGCCGCAAGGCTCTCCAAATCTGTGACTGTCCTGTCCGATTGTACTAATAGAAACGATATTACCCATATTAACCACCTTTATGTCACGCCATTATTACGAAGCCATGATACCACATCACTTATGGTCCAATATTCGTATTGTAAACTACCAAACACCTGGTCAGCCTGGCCCGGTTTGATCAGGACAAATTCAGGAACAGCATCGATCTCGTACTTGTCCATATAAGTCTTGTATTCCATCGCATCGAGCATAACCACGATCAGTCTGCCACTGTAGTTCTGAGCCATGTCCTCAACAAGTGCGGTTATAGCCGAAGTGTCACTGGACATTGAACTGTAGAAATACATCATAATGACGTTACCGGAAGAAAGAAGACCATCGAGGTCTTTTATCTCACGGTATTGGATGCCGTAGTATGGATTTCCTGCATCGTCGAATTCGCCTTCAACAGGCTCGTAAACCATACAAATAGCAGAGTCGGTATAAGAATAATCACCGAGATATTTATTCAGGTCATTGGTACCCTTTGACTTCCCGCAGGAACAAAGGAATACCAAAGAGACCATAACAGCTAATACTAATGAAAGATATCTTTTCACTTCTTGATCAGTTCAACAATCATGTCGGTTGTGCCGGTGAGGAGATCTGTGCTGACCTCTTCAGCCTTACCGCTGTCAACGAGCTTAGTAACCTCAGGATCGAGCGGGAGCTTATCTGTAACCTTCGAACCGATCTCTTCAGCTGACTTCTCGATAGAAGAGCCGTCACCATAAAGCCTTATCTCATCACCGCAATGAGGGCACTTGATATAACTCATGTTCTCAACCATGCCGAGAACCGGAACCTTCATCATAGATGCCATGTTTCTCGCCTTGTTAACGATCATGGAAACGAGATCCTGACTCGTAGCAACGAGAACAATACCGTCCAGAGGAATTGACTGGAACAATGTAAGCGGAACATCACCTGTTCCCGGAGGCATATCGATAAGGAGAACATCGAGAGTCTCCCAATTTGTCTGACCCCAGAACTGCTTAAGAAGCGAGCTCAATACAGGTCCTCTCCAGATTACAGGAGCTTCCTTATTCTCAAGAACGAGATTTACACTTACGGTCTTAATTCCTGTAGCAGTCTCAGCAGGAACGATGAGCTGATCGTCTGTTGCTCTGAGATTTTCTGTCAGTCCGAAAGACTGGGGAATTGAAGGGCCTGTAATATCAGCATCCATGATGCCGACCTTATATCCTTTTCTGGCGAGCTGAACTGCCAAAACTGTAGTTACGAATGATTTACCTACTCCGCCCTTACCGCTTGCTACACCGATAACTGTCTTGATAGATGAACCTGCTGCGAGGGGATCTTTTGTGATTCCGTTTGCAGAAGGGCATGAATCCTGGGATGTGCAGCCACTCTTTGAAGGGCAAGTATCACATGCTGATGACATATTTTTTCTCCTTTGACTGAATGTCGCACTTATTATAAGAAATGCTTATATCTTTTTCAATTTCGAAAAGGGTCTTAAGTGTCTGAAGAATCATTATCTTCGATATCGAAAATTTCTTCATTCTCATTATCTGTCTTATGCTTGATAAACTTCATAACTGCGGCGCCCGCATCGCTGGATCTGACCATAACGACCCTGACCAGACGCTGCTCATTCTTTTTAAATGATTTAACGAGTGAACCCACCCTGTTGACGGCCTGGTCTTTGGCAAGCCTGAGACTCTCTTTCTCAGCCTCAGTAAACTGGTTGGCAAAGGCCTTTTCTTCCGCCCTGTGCTGGGCAATGAGTTCTTTTTCCTGCTTACGGTTCTCGGCCAGAAGCTTCTTGTACTGTTCATAATGATTTCTTGTAGGTTCACTTACTGTTACGATCGTATCAACCGCACTGTAGATGCTCGAACCGATCTTGTCAGATACATCTTTAACGCTGTCAGTCATCTTGGAGATTGCTTCAAACTTCTTCTTGAAGCCTACGATGGTTACGATCGTGGTAATGAGGTCAGCGATCAGGACCAAGGTAAAGAATCCCAATATTCCGATCTGAACATAAAAACCGATATGGGCGATTATCCATTTAACGATCGGGTGCAGCACATATATACCGAGCGAAGCAGCGATACCCCAATAGATAGTGAATCTGAGACAGATATATCCGCGGAAATTCAGTTTGTATTCTGAATAATCCCACCAACGCATATGGAACATGTGATAAAGGATAACGCCGGCTATGAGTTCGACCAGTGTGCAGGCAGCTGCCATTCCGAAGAAAATGATCATGAAATTATTGGCATACGGTTCAAAGAACCATATAGCCGCATAGAAACCCAGTCCGTAAACAGGACAGAGCGGACCTGCCAGGAATCCTCTGTTAATGAATTTACCTTCAGTAATTCCATAGTAGATAACTTCAATAACCCAGCCGATAAAGCTGTAGATAAAGAACATCATGTAGGAATCTAAAAACGGATATGGAAGACTCATTCTTTTCTCGACCTCATAACGCGGTAACCGCCGTCTATAGATAATGTCTCGCAGTTTCCGAATAACTCTTTGAGTTTTTCCATAGTTGAAGGAGCACCCTGTTTGCGCTGCAATACAACATACAGATATCCGCCCGGATTAAGTGCTTCAAAAGACTGCTCATAGAAACCGAATACTGTCTTCTTGCCTGCTCTAACCGGAGGATTGGTAGCAATAATATCGAATCGTTCATCTCTTATGCTGAACAAAATGTCAGAAGATAAGAACTTGCAGTTAACACCATTGAGTTTGCTGTTCTCTCTTGCGAGTGCAACTGCTCTGGAATTAATATCAACACCCGTAACGTCAAACGCCATAAAGCAAGACTTTATAACGATTCCAACGATACCTACGCCGCATCCGAGATCAGCGAAGCGTTCCATCTTAGGGCCTCTCTCCTTGATGTCTTTTACGAGCGTTTCAATAAGGAGATTTGTGCCGAAATCAACATCCTTTCTGGAGAATACGGATGTATCTGTACAGAACTCAAAATTGATTCCGTTCATTCTGTAGGAAATCGTTTTGCGGTCTGACGGTGTTAAAGGATTAGGATCAAAATACTGTGTCATGGAAGTTTATTCTTTAAACCTGTCTTTTCTATTAATGTAACAAGCGGAAGTCCCAAAACTATGAGAACTACTGCTTCGCCACCTGCAACAGTAAGCATTGTTATCAATACTGACTGCACTGTAACTGTATCAAATAACAGGAACGGGAGATATCCTCCGACTATTACCCCGTTGAAAACAACTGGCGGAATAATACCCAGCCACTTGTTCTTTTTTCCGATCAGATATGAAGTGATTCCTGCCAACAATGTGGCAACGGTACCGCCGATAATATCAACAGGACCTAAATTCTCAGGGTTGATAAGATTCGAGATAAGGCATCCGACTGTAAGACCCGGAATCGTCGACCATGAAAAGATCGGGAAAACTGTCATTATCTCAGATATTCTCGCCTGAATAGGTCCGTATGAAATCGGCGCAAGGAAATAAGTCAGCACAACATAGAGCGCTGCTATTATTCCGTTAAATACAACAAATCTGATTCGCTTTTTATTGTCAGTCTTAATTGAATTCATTTTTACATCATTGAACGGACTGCATCATTGATCTGGGCAATCTTTATAGTCCTGCTCCAAGGCATATCCGGAGCCTGAATAAGTCCTTTCTTAATCGCATCAGCACATGCTTCAAATTCATGCGCATAACCGAGAAGATAATCCTCACCGGCATCTATTTCCTCAACAATCTTGTCGTCAGTTGTAAGAAGAGTGATCTTACGGAAATTGTTGACGTTATCGGCAATGATCTTACCCTTCTCGCCAACAATGACACCCATCTTATCGGTATTGGCACACATAGTTACATAGAAGTTTCCGAGAATGCTGCCGTCTTCAGATTCCATTGAATAAGAAGTATCTCTGTCTATTCCGGAAGAGATCTGTCTGGCAAATACTCTGGATACCTTAATGTCATCACCCATGAACGAGAGCGCGAAATTGGTTGTATAAACGCCGAGATCCAGATAGCTTCCGCCGCCTAATACGGGGCTGTTAAGTCTTGCAACGTTGGAAATGTCATATCCTAAGTTGGCAGTTACATACTTAACTGCACCGATTTTCCCTTCATCCAGCCATTCAAGAACTTTCTTGTGAAGAGGTGTGTAGCTGGTCCACATTGCTTCAGCGACAAAAACATTTCTGTTCTTAGCCTCAAAAAAGATGCTGTCAACTTCTGCTTTGCTCATCGCGAAAGGCTTCTCAACAAGAATATTCTTGTACTCCTTGATGCACATGATCGCATGCTCATAGTGATATGTGTTGGGAGTTGCTATATAAATGAGATCGATCTCATCAGAAGCAGCGAGCTTCTCATAGCCGGTAAAAACAGTTGCATCAGGGCAATGCGCTGCTGCAAACTTCTTGGCTTTATTCCTCTCACGTGATGCTACTCCTGCAATAACGACCTTCTTGTTGCCCTTCAAAGCATCTGCGATTTTAGCTGCAATTCCACCGCAGCCGAGTATTCCGACTCTGAGCATAAACCGACCTCTTTTTCTTATTTTAGGAACTCCCTAATTTTATTTGCCCCTATTCTTTGTGTCAATCTACGTTTTGAACAAGGGGAAGTTTATAGACATTACGGGGCTGTTGTTTTATTTTATTTCGAAAAGAAGCGAAAAGAGAATAATCGTGACGTTCAAATTCTTAGACAAGATATCGCCAAAAAAAAGAGGCATCATATACCTTTTGCTGTCGTCATTCTCTTTCGCATGTATGGCATTATTTATCAACCTCGCAGGAGATATGCCCGTTTTTCAGAAAGCCTTTTTCAGAAATCTGGTTGCGATCATCATGTCCTACATCATGCTCGCCAGGAGCCCTGAGAAATTCAAGATAAAGAAAGGTTCCCTTCCCAGTCTTTTCATGCGCGCATCGTTCGGCACGATTGGCGTTATCGCGAACTTCTACGCGATTTCCAACACAAACATGTCCGATGCCATGATGCTGAATAAACTCTCGCCGTTCTTTGCGATGCTGACATCTATCATCGTTCTCAAAGAAGCTGCTGACGGTTTCCAGTGGGCAGCGATCCTTACTGCCATTGTCGGTGCGGTATTCGTCGTTAAACCTTCATTCCTTTTCGGCAATCTCGGCATCACCGGTGACTCGGTATTTCCTCTTATAATTGCGCTCATTGGCGGAATATGTGCCGGCATTGCTTACACTTTCCTCCGCAAAGCCACACTTAAAGGCGAGCGCGGTATCGTAGTCGTGGCATTCTTCTCGACGTTTTCGTGTATCGCATTGATACCGTTCATCATATTCACATACCAGCCGATTACATGGCTGCAGTTCTTCTTCTGCGTAATGACAGGTGTGTCGGCATGTTTCGGACAGATATTCATTACGTCTGCTTATGCTGCATGCCCTGCGAAAGAGATCTCGATCTACGATTATTCAACTGTTATCTTTACTGCGCTTTTGGGTCTCATCGTTTTGGGCGAGATTCCTGATTGGCTCAGCATAATAGGATACGCAATAATCATTGGCGCATCCCTGCTGAATTACCTTTATAACAATAATCACTTGAGATTTAAAAAGTCCTGAACGTCTTTAAGTGACGGAAGGATAATGTCTGCGAGGCCCTTCATCTCATCATCAGGCTGGATAATATCAGGAACCATTATTGTATAAAGTCCTGATGCCTTACATGATCTTACTCCATTAAAAGAATCTTCGAGACCCACGCCTTCTTCAGGCTTTACGCCCAATACATCGCATGCCAGAAGGAATATCTCGGGATCCGGTTTGGATTTAGTAACCTGGTCTCCGCAGACACATGTATCAAAATATGGCAGAGCTCCTAACGTCGCCATCTGTGAAGTAACTTCTTCCCTTGTAGAAGAAGATGCGATCGCAATCTTCATGCCGGCATTTTTCATTGAACTCAAAAGTTCGATCGTGTGAGGCTTAAGCGGCACCTTACCCTGCTCTGCCAGTCCGTTATAGATCTCCCGGAGCTCGCGCTCATATCGGTCACCGGGCTCACCATAGACTCTCTCAAATTCGTCAATGGTAGCTTTCTTATTCTTGCCGATAACACTTATACCGTAAGTAATTATGTCCTTAAAGCCGTACTTCTTGCCTATTTCTTCCCAGCATTTCAGGACTGTCCTCTCTGAATCGAGGATCAGTCCGTCCATGTCGAAAATTGCTGCTTTGAACTGCCTGTTAATGGTCTCCATCAGACTTCCATTGTTCCTTCGAAAACCTTAGCGCAGTTACCTGTCATGAATACTGCATCATCTGTGTACTTAATGATGAGGTCGCCGCCCTTAAGGATTACCCTGATGTCTTCGCCCTTCTTGCAGTAACCGTTCTCGCATGCTGCAACTACTGTAGCGCATGCACCTGTTCCGCAGGCCATTGTCTCGCCTGAGCCTCTCTCCCATACTCTCATCTTGAGTGTGTGGTCATCGATGACTTTAACGAACTCTGTATTTACTCTCTCAGGGAAGATATCCGTTGAGTATTCGAACTTGGGTCCGATCGTATTGAGATCGAGAACATCTACGCGATCAGTGAATACAACAGCGTGAGGGTTACCCATTGAAACCGCTGTGATCTTATATTCATCACCGTCTATATTTACCGGAACGTTGATTGCAGTATCACCCGGGAGTGTGCAGGGGATCTTCGGCGGATTGAGTTCTGCCTTACCCATGTCGACCTTAACTCTAGCAACAACACCGCCAAGTGTCATGAGCTCCAGCGTCTTGATGCCGCTCTTAGTCTCAATCTTCATATGTCTCTTCTTGTGGCCGCGCTCATCGTACATGTACTTGGCAACGCATCTGATCGCGTTACCGCACATCATACCCTCTGAACCGTCGAGGTTGTACATGATCATACGGCAGTCAGCTACCTTTGAAGGCGCAATGAGAACGATACCGTCACCGCCTACACCGAAGTGTCTGTCACTCATGTAGACTGACAAAGATTCAGGTGAAGATACCATATTCTCCATACAGTCGATGTAGATGTAATCGTTACCTGCACCCTGCATCTTTGTAAACGTGATCTTACGTCTCTTATCACGCATGTTGTTGATATCAACGAGTTCTGTGTTGATCTCAGAGAAGTGGCTCATGAGTGAATCAGCGAGAGCGTCTGCAGTATCAATAGCCGTAAGACAAGGAATACCGAGCATGACTGCTCTTCTTCTGAGCTTAACGGAGTCTCTTGCAGGGAGTCTTCCCTTTGCTGATGTTGAGATGATGTAATTGATCTTGCCGCTCTCAATCAGAGACATAGTGTTGTTCTCATCAGACTCGTGAATCTTGGACACTTCGGAAACTTCCATGCCTGCGAGTCTCAGAGCTTCGGCTGTGCCATGTGTAGCATAGAGCTCGAAGCCCATTGAATCGAACTTCTTTGCGATCTCGACGATCTCCATCTTGTCGGAATTTCTAACCGTGATGAATACACCGCCGCGCTTGTACATCTTGTAACCAGCTGCTACGAGACCCTTATACAAAGCTTCTGAAAGATTTCTTCCGACACCTAAAACTTCGCCCGTAGACTTCATTTCAGGTCCTAACTGTGTATCAACGTCAGTGAGCTTCTCGAAAGAGAACACAGGAACCTTAACTGCTGTGTAAGGTGACTGTCTGTAGAATCCTGTGCCGTAATCCATATCAGCGAGCTTTGTTCCGAGGCTTACTTCAATGGCAACGTCTACCATCGGGATGCCTGTAACCTTGCTCATGTAAGGAACTGTTCTGGATGCTCTCGGGTTAACCTCGATTACATAGATCCTGTTGTCCTTTACGATGTACTGGATGTTTACGATACCTGTAGACTTAAGGCCATCGCAGAGTGCGATCGTTGTATCTGCGAGTTTCTTATACATATCATCGTAGATATGCTTTGCAGGATACATTGCGATAGAGTCACCGGAGTGGATACCAGCACGCTCAACGTGCTCCATAAGTCCCGGAATGAGAACATCCTTACCGTCATAGATAGCATCTACTTCGATTTCCTTACCCTGGATGTACTTATCGATGAGGACAGGATTTTCGATGCCCTGCGCGAGAATGATCTTCATGTACTCGTTAACGTCTTCATCGTTGAAGGCGATGATCATGTTCTGACCGCCAAGCACGTAAGAAGGTCTCAGAAGTACAGGGTACTCGAGAGTGTTTGCAGCCTTAAGAGCTTCATCCAATGTGAGAACGGAGAATCCCTTAGGTCTTGCTATTCCAAGGCGCTCCAGGAGTTCATCGAATCTCTCACGGTCTTCTGCCATATCGATTGAATCTGCAGATGTACCAATGATGTTGATGTTATTCTCGGAAAGGGTTTTCGTGAGTTTGATAGCTGTCTGGCCGCCGAAAGCAACAACTACACCAAAAGGTTTTTCCTGATGAACGATATTCATTACATCTTCAGGGGTGAGAGGCTCAAAGTAGAGTCTGTCGCCAGTATCGAAGTCAGTTGATACTGTCTCAGGGTTGTTGTTTACGATAACAACTCTGTAGCCGAGATCTCTTAAGGCGTGTACGCAGTGAACTGCTGCGTAGTCGAACTCGATACCCTGACCGATTCTGATAGGGCCAGAACCGAATACGATTACTGTCTTCTTATCCTTATCGCCTGCCTTCTCAAAGTCAGCTTCGTTCTCGCCGCCCTCTTCCGGTCTGTTAAACGTTGCATAGAAATAAGGAGTGTGTGCTTCGAACTCGCCTGCGCAAGTATCAACCATCTTGAATGTAGGCTTGAGTTCATAAGTAACGGGCTTGCCTGTGATCCTTGCGATTGCTTTGTCTGTAAATCCGTATTTCTTCGCCTTTACATATTCATCGAAAGAGATTTCTCTTCCGCTGATTTCTTTCTCAAAATCGACGAGGTTCTTGATCTTTGAGAGGAACCACATATCGATCTTTGTCTCAGCGTTGATCTTTGAGATCTCAACACCTCTTCTTATTGCCTCAGCTACATAGAAGAGTCTCTCATCAGTAGGAGTTACGCAGCGCTCCATGAGATCTTCGTCTGCAACATCTTCCATCTTCTTGAGGTGGAGTGTATCTGCAGAGATCTCTGCGCCTCTTACGGCCTTCATGAGCGCACTCTCGAAAGAATCGGAGATAGCCATTACTTCGCCCGTTGCCTTCATCTGTGTGCCGAGATTTCTCTTTGCATATACGAACTTGTCGAAAGGCCACTTCGGATACTTAACTGCTACGTAGTCCAAAGCGGGCTCGAAAGCAGCATATGTGTGACCTGTGACAGCATTTACGATCTCGTGGAGTCTGTAACCGATAGCGATCTTAGTAGCAACCTTTGCGATCGGATAACCTGTAGCCTTTGAAGCGAGGGCTGATGATCTGGAAACTCTAGGGTTAACCTCGATTACCGCATACTCGAATGAGTTAGGGTTAAGAGCGAACTGGCAGTTACAACCGCCTTCTACTCCCAATGCCTCGATTATGTTAAGTGATGCTGTTCTGAGCATCTGATACTCTTTGTCTGAGAGTGTTACTGCAGGAGCAATAACGATAGAGTCACCTGTGTGAACTCCGACAGGGTCTAGGTTCTCCATTGAGCAGACAGTGATTACGTTGCCGTCTTTATCTCTGATAACTTCGAACTCGATTTCCTTCCAGCCTGCGATACCTCTCTCGATTAGTACCTGTGTGATAGGAGATAATGCAAGACCGTTTCTTGCGATCTCGTGGAGCTCAGCCTCATCGTTTGCAATACCACCGCCTGTTCCGCCCAATGTGAACGCAGGTCTTACGATAACCGGATAACCGATCTCTTTTGCAAAATCCATAGCATCTTCAACTGTTGTTACGACCTTTGAAGGGATGCAGGGCTGGCCGATTGCTTCCATCGTATCCTTAAACATCTGACGGTCTTCAGCCTTGTCGATACACTCAGGTGATGAACCTAAAAGCTTAACGCCATGGGATTCGAGGAATCCTTCCTTAGCCAGCTGCATACAGAGTGTGAGTGCTGTCTGTCCGCCCAATCCAGAGAGGATTGAGTCAGGCTTTTCTGTCTCGATGATTCTCTTTACTGTAGTAAGTGTAAGAGGCTCGATGTAGATCTTATCTGCCATCGACTTATCGGTCATGATGGTAGCAGGGTTAGAGTTAAGAAGAACGATCTCTATACCGTCTTCACGGAGTGCTCTGCAGGCCTGTGTACCTGCGTAGTCGAATTCGGCTGCCTGTCCTATTACGATAGGGCCTGAACCGATAACAAGAACTTTTCTTATAGTTTTATCAAGCGGCATATTAGTTCTCCCCCTTCTTCTCTTCCATCATCTGAATAAATGTATCAAAAAGGAATTCCGTATCTCTCGGTCCACCACATGCTTCAGGGTGGAACTGTACTGAATAAGCAGGCTTATCCAGATACTTTATTCCTTCGTTTGTTCCGTCGTTTACGTTAACGAAATATTCTTTCGCGATTGATGTATCGATTGAATCGCTCAACACCTGATAACCGTGGTTTTGTGATGTGATATAAACTTTACCGGTCTCAAGATTCTTAACAGGGTGATTTGCACCTCTGTGACCGTACTTAAGCTTCGATGTCTTAAATCCGTGTGCGAGCGCGAGAATCTGGTGACCAAGGCAGATGCCCATGATAGGTGTGCCCCAGTCCTTGATCTCCTTCATTGTCTCGATTGCCTTAACATTGTCCTCAGGATCTCCAGGACCGTTCGAAAGGAAGATTCCGTCAGGATTGATTTCCTTTACCTGTGCAGCACTTGCATCAGCAGGAAGGAGATGAACCTCGCATCCTCTCTTTGCGAGTTCTCTTGAGATATTTGTCTTGATTCCGAAGTCGAACATCGCAACCTTGAACTTAACCTCATCCTTGGCAGGAACTATCTGTTCCTCTTTTGTAGTTACTTCTTCAACGGGGTTAACAATCTTGTATGCTTTGATCTCATCAAGGGAAAACTCATCAGGGCTGCTGCAGATAGCACCGTTCATGGTACCTGATTCTCTCAGGCACTTTGTAAGAGCTCTGGTATCAATTCCCTTGATTCCGGGAATGCCCTGTTCCTTAAGGAATGAATCGAGATCAGTCTCGCATCTGAAGTTTGAAGGAAGGTCACAGACTTCTCTTACGATGTAGCCTGATACATTTACCTTGTCACTCTCCATATCAGGAGTGATTATTCCGTAGTTGCCTATCAGGGGGAATGTTTGGACTACTGCCTGTCCTTTATAACTCGGATCGGTCAGTGTCTCGAGGTAAGCTGTCATTGCTGTTGTAAAAACGATCTCTGAAATGACACTTCCTTCGGCACCCATTGCGGTACCTTCATAAACATTTCCGTTCTCTAATACTAGATAACGTTTCATATTGTTTGTCCCCCTTTTATAAAAAAGGCTTTTCCGAAAAAAGAAAAGCCTTAAAAATCAAATCACCCGAGAAGGATCTTGCGCACCATGCTCATCATCTGTTCTTTCTCGATAACATCCTTATGTCTTACTTCAAGAGTCGGCAGTTCGGCAATTGACTGCGGGAGTTCGAGCCCGCTCTCTTCGGCAAGTTCGGCAATGATATCAGGTGTCTCTTTATCATCGGAGTAACCTGCTCCTCTTAATGCATCCATGACAGCCGGTGCGAATTTGAACGGTGAAGCTGTAGATGCGAATACCGTCTTGCTCTCGTCGCCTGATCTCTGATGATATCTTCCGTAGATGTTGAAACCAACAGCTGTATGCGGATCGATAACATGATCTGTACGGTCGTAAACTTCAAGGATAGTTTTAGCTACACCTGTCTCATCAGCAAAACCTCCGACAAAGAGTCTCTGCAAAGACTTAAGTGTATCTTTATCAACACTGTACTTGCCATCACGGCTAAGTTCAGACATCCACTCTGTTACCTTTTGGGAATCCTTGTCTGTAATCTCGAAAAGAAGTCTCTCGAGGTTAGAAGAAATAAGGATATCCATTGAAGGAGATGTCGTCTTGAAGAACTCTCTGTTGCGGTCGTAAATACCGCTTGAGAAGAAGTCACACAAAACCTTATTGCGGTTGGAAGCGCAAATAAGCTTATGGACAGGGATGCCCATCTGCTTTGCAAACCATGCAGCGAGGATATTACCGAAGTTACCTGTCGGAACAACGATGTTGAACGACTCGGTAAGATCAATCTTGCCCTTTCTCAAGAGTTCTACATATGAATATACATAATAAGCAATCTGCGGTGCCAATCTTCCCCAGTTGATGGAGTTTGCAGAAGAGAGCATTATGTCATGCTCATCAAGTGTGATGGCAAATTCCATATCACCAAAGATTCTCTTAACACCTGTCTGTGCATCATCGAAGCAGCCGTTAACCGCGATTACATGAGTATTGGAACCGCCCGTTGTTGTCATCTGGAGCTTCTGTGCCTCAGATACGCCGCCTGTCGGATAGAATACGATGATCTCTGTTCCGGGAAGGTCCTTAAAACCTTCGAGAGCTGCCTTACCTGTATCACCTGAAGTAGCTGTAAGAATGCAGATCTTCTTGTTTGTGCCTGTCTTCTTAGCAGAAGCGGTCATAAGGTGAGGCAGGAGCTGGAGAGCAACATCCTTAAATGCGCACGTAGGTCCGTGCCAGAGCTCAAGGATGTATTCTCTGTCGTTATATTCGTTCATCTGAACGAGAGGTACGGGATTCTCACCCCACTTCTCTTCAGCATAAGCCTGTCTGGTATATTCGAGGAGCTCAGCCTCTGTAAAATCTGTAAGAAACTTGGAAAGTACAAAAGCAGACAGTTCATAGAACTGCATCGTCTGCATTCTCTCGAGATCTTCTTTTGTTAACTGGGGGATTGACTCAGGAACGAAAAGGCCACCGTCGGGAGCAATACCTCTTATGATTGCTTCGCTTGAAGAAAACTTTCCTTCATATCCTCTGGTGCTTATGTAGTTCATTAATCTTCTCCTTCGATTGTCTCCACTGCTTCAGTCGTTGTCTCCACCGGTGAAGGCTCAACTATATATGCGGTAAGCTCTGTCTCTGTCGTAGTCTCTTCAGCTGTCTCTACAATATCTGTCGATACCGTAATTTCTTCAGTCTCAGAAGGGGCAAATATAGTGCCATAACTGGATTCATAGGCACTGACAATGGCCGAGACTTCCGGATCGTATCTGTTTTTGCGGAACTCACCATACAGGTATTCGAGCCTGTCCTGGGCATCTCCGCCGGATTCAATCTGTTTTATCAGAGGAATAATACCAAATATAATAAGCAACGTCATTAGTAACATTGACAGAATTACGACGCCTATTATGACTAAACTTCTCATTCTTTCTCTTGGAGATTTTATATCCTCAATATCTATTGAATCATCGGGGAGCTCATCAGCTACTCCGCCTGAACGCATGAGAATGTCTCTTCTCTCCTTGGAAGAAGCCATTTGAGGCGGTTCAGAGGTCTTCTGAGCCTTTGTAAGGATCGGTGCCTGGAAGTTAACTCTGGCTGCCGGAGATGAACCTGAAGCCATCTGGGCATTCTTGAGTTTTCCTGCGATATCTGCCGGAGGGAGATCAGCCGGAGGATTCTTAATGTCCTCTCTGACCATTCTCAAAGCCTCCTGGGCGATCATAAGATACTGCTCTGTTCCCAATACGCCCTGAATAGCAAATGTTAAACTGCCCTCAGCCCTCTTGAACTGACCTTCTCTTGCGAGACACAGTCCAAAGATCAATGCGGGATCTCCCCACTTCTGATACTGGGCAATAAGGGGTTTCAAAAAGATCTGTGCAACGTCTGTTCCGTCACCCTGGGAATTCTGCAGTGCTCTGTTAAACTGACGGACTATTCTGGCCTTTTCTTCGTTGCTCACGTCGAAAAGAATGAGGCTGGACTCATTTATCGGCTGAATCATCATGCATAAGCTTAAATAGTCGTGCATTCAATCAATCCTTTCAACGTGCTTCTAATCTGACCTGCCAGGTATAACGATCCTGTTGCAAGAAGGATCTCCCCATCCTTAAGAGATTTTTCATAGGCCAGTCTTGCACCTTCTTCAGCATTGGGACAGACCTCCAAATCTTCGGAGATATTATACACATCTTTTATTTTATTCGCGAGAATACCGGCAGGTTCGCTCCTGGGGTTATCAGGCGTTACGGTAACTGCGCTGACTATGTTAAGACCACACTTTTTATAGGCTTCGAGGATTCCCGAAACATCTTTATCCTTCATTACGCCCATGAGAATTCTTACAGGTTTGCCTTTCAAACCGCCTCCGAACATCTCGTCCATGGTGGTTACCAGACTTATAGCTCCTTGAGGATTATGGCCGCCGTCGATAATGACAGTCGGCTTAATGCTTAATATTTCAGCCCTGCACTTCCATCTGGCAAGGAAAATTCCTTTATAGATCGCTTCTTCGGATACTCCGCACTTTCTGGCTGCCTCTATAGCAGTAATCGCATTTCCTACCTGGTGTTTTCCGTTCAGATCCGTCACATACATTTCATCGCCGTACGGGAAAATCATCTTACCGTCGGATGAGAATAATGCATTGTCATAAGATTCTTTGCTTCCAGCAAAAGTAATATCAACATTTATCTCTTCTGCCTTGGCTAAAAGAGTTTTTCTTACATCAGATTTCATTTCTTCAGGAAGGATCATAAGATCAGGATCAAAACATACGGCAGGTGATCCCTGCTTAAAGATTCCGGCCTTCTCGCCGGTTATCTCTGAGATCGTATTGCCCAATACACCTGTATGGTCAAGTCCTAATGCCGTAATCACAGTAACCAGAGGATCTTTGATTACATTTGTCGAATCCAGTCTTCCTCCCAGGCCGACCTCGAGCACTGCCACATCGACTTTGCGATCAGCAAAATACAAAAAGCATATTGCAGTGATGAGTTCAAACTCGGTCGGCTCATCACACATGCCTTCAGATACCATCTTCTCTCTGGCCTGTTTAACTATATCAGAATACTTGTCGAGATCTTCAGAAGATATCTCGCCTGCAGAATCATCTCTGACATAATCTTCAAGGCCCTGTGCTCCATCGATAATCCTGATTCTCTCGGAAAAACGCTCGAGATAGGGCGAAGTAAAGACACCGACCTTCCTGTCATCAGCTGCCAGAATAGATGAGATAAATGTTGCAACAGAACCTTTACCGTTAGTTCCCGCAATATGGACCGATCTGAAACTGTTCTGGGGATTGCCCAGAAGATTCATGAGACAGGTGATGCGTTCAAGGCCGGGTTTGATTCCGAATTGCAATGCTCCGGTCAGAACGTCTGGCACCTTCTTATCAGACATCGGATGCTTCTTCCCCGGAAGGTTTCTTTTCTTCCGCGTTGTAATCAACCATGTCCTTCTTCTTGAAGACCATGAGCTTACTCATTACATAATTGGCAATAACAATGAATACGGAATTGATAAGTTTTACCAGGTACTCATATGTAAAATCGAAAGATCTGCCGAACACGTTAAATGTCGTCATGGGCGTATCATAAGGCTTACCCGTTATCGAAACGCAGACCCAGATCATGAGCGAATAGAGTCCTAATTCGAGAACTAGAAATGAGATTACTCTCGCACCCGTAAAAGACATCAATTCTCTTAAGATGTTTCCTTTGGATCTGAATACGGTAATCCTGTTAAGAAAATATGCAGCTAGAACTGCAATTATCCAGCATATGATCTGATTGATGGCGAACTTGAGTGAGATTTCTTTTCCGAAGAATGAGACCATCATGTCCAACTTTACGAGTTTATCGAAAAGGACATAGCAGCCCCAGTTTAATACGGTAGTAATTCCGCCGCTGACGAGATACATGAAAAGCTTTCTTGTCTTCTCCTGTTTCTCAGTGAGATCCTTGCCACCGACAACAATCGTCTTTAAGTTCATTCCTCTTATACCCTCTTAGGTCTCGGATTAGTTCTGCTCGTTACCATACTCTTCAATACATATATGGTAACTGTGATAATGACCGCCTCAATAATAGCAATAACAAGGAAAACGTCAAACAGATATGAATACAAAAGTTCAGCCTTTTTGTCCGCAAATCTGTATAGACTGATAGAGCCGTCTGCCTGGTTATAGAAATAGAAATCGCTGTTTCCGTTCTCATCTGTCAGATAACAGATAAATTCACCTTCATCGTTAAGGTATCCTGATAAAACCATCGGTCCGGACGTATACACAGCCGGTTTAAACTCACTCGGCATATTGTAATCAGCGGGAACTTCAGTAACTTTCAGAACTTTCGATGTGGCGATAATAGTAGACTCCGGTTCATACCTCTGTACAGTTTTCGCTGTGCTGTTATAGAAATAGAATCCGGGAGTCTGCTCACCGTCGAACAGGTACAAAAGAACACTGGATACACCGTCCTTTACATAAGCAGGAACGCTGTATCCGTTTATGTATTTGGTTGTAAGCGTAAATCCATCAGGCACGCCTGCTTCTTCCGGTGCATCAAGGAATGTATATGTATTTCCGGCATAGTCTATGAGCGATGCGTTATCAGGAACGTTACTCTCTTTACGCGTAACATGAATCGTATAGCGCATATGTGTCGAACCATCCTGGGCAGTGATATCCACAACTACAGTATTCTCACCCAGATTAAGGGACTGGCTGCCTTCTATAACTACCGCAGCCCAAAGATTAGTTGTGGTTACGTTAACCTGGACCTCCGTTACCGAACGCTCAACCGAGCAGCTGTATTCAGTAATATTCGGATTGAAATCCGGAGTAATGGATGTTCCTCTAACCTTCAGTGAAGCAATAGTCGCATCAGAAGAGAGCCCGGCTCTTCTGATCGGAACTGTTATTCCGCTTCCTATATCCGCAGTGACATTTCCTGTGGGCGTAACAAAATCGCCTAAGCTGTTGATCCAGCAATTGATCTCACCTGTACTCTCAGGAAGAATTCTTATTGCGATCGTAAATAAAATGACCTGCTCATCAGACTTGAAAGACGCGTTAACGGTATCATCTCCGCCTTCTTCAGCGCTGATGCTCATGATCTGGTCCATACCTGTAACAGTGAGGATACCTTCATTTCTGATCTCAGAGAATACGTAATTAGACAAATCCTTTCCCTGCTCAATGGAAACATATTCTGCCTTATCAGAATCAAATCCGACCTCTATCGGACCAAACTCGATAAGACCAGGGAAATTGTTGGCTACTATATCGATCATCATGAGATCGCCCGGACCAATATCTGTTCTTCTAGTTATTGCAGATACAACTACATCAGATTCGGCATTGACCGGAACGCCGTTCAGATATGTAAGGCAGAATATAAGAGCAAATGCACATGCAGCAAAGGCCGATAAGGTCTTTGCAACTGACTTGGCATTTTCTCTTATAAATCTTTTCATCATTCAGGCAGGCTCCCGTATGTCTCCGGCATGTTCTCGTATACAGGAATAACAAATTCAAAACCGGCATCTGTCATTCCGATAGCCTCATAACTATTGTAATATCTCGCACCTTCAGAATATGCCATCATTATATTCTGTGCGTACTGATGATTGTACTTTTCCGTTCCGTCATCGAGGACATCAAACTTCTGGAAATAAAGAGTGTTCTGTCCTTTGTCGATATATCCTGATGCGATCCAGATCGCGCCACCCATAATTGCTTTCTCAACTGAGGTCCATGGCAGGAGATAGGATGCTTCAGTATCAGTGATTTCCTGGCCTTCCCAGTCTCTTCCCCACTGTGCATACTTTGCTCCGTTAATTACTGCGCCACCGGGTTCTGTCGTCGCATACGCTCCGATATTGTAGTAATTATAGTATCCTTCCCAGCCTGTGAGATCACCTCTGCTCAGAGCAGACTCTCCGTTAAATCCCATCTCCTGGATGATTCTGCTCGCGAGGAAATAAGGTGATACGCCTGCATTTTCACCTGCATCATAAATGATCTGCGCATAATCATACTGATCATTGCCGTCCATAAAGGAGCCCTTAATGATCTCTCTTACACCATCTACAGTATGAACGTTCGGATCAAATCCCAACAACTCGAATGCGAAAAGTTTCTCAGGTGTAAGGAAGTTCCTGGGATCCATGAAATAACTTACAACATCAGTTTTAGCAGCCATCCAGTCAGGCTTATCGTAAACCTGGCTGTTGGGTTTTACGTAATTCGGATGAGATGAATTCTGGATAAGGCTTCTGGCCTTGCTGTCTTCTGCTGCCAGTGCCACATCGAAAGAAAGATTCGTATAGTACGGAGTCAGAATATAATTCGGCTTAAGGCAGTGAATGAGCCAGAGTCCGCTGTAATAACTGAGCGGGAACTTTGACAGAGTATTCTCATAAAAATCGTCTGAGTCATCACCATTCAGGAAATAAAACTCATATTCATTTCTGTATCCGTCAAAACTCTCGACTATACATGTAATGACTGTCTCACCCTGCGGCAGATCATATATCTGACCCTGATCTAATGACGTCTCATTTCCGTTGTTCTTTGCAGTGATATGGATCTGTGCTGCATAACCTTCGAGGGACGCGCATCTTACAGCGATGCTCTTATTGTCCGGAGTATAGTAAGCATAGTCATGCGTTACATATTCAAATCCGGGATAGATATCTAAAAATTCGCTTGTTGAAGCATCAGCAAAATACAGCGCAGTCAATGCGCCATTAATAGGAATAATTCCGGCCTTCTTACGATCTACGTCATATGTGTACTTATTGCTGTCCGTAAGCTTTACAGTGTCACCGTTGTAACCTGTTACCGCCATATAGGCACCGTCAAAATATGCGCACTCAAAAGACTGGATCATCGTAAATCTGACTTCCTTGTCAATATCAGAAGATGAACCTGTACGGCTGACACACACGTAATAGCAGTTAGATACGCCTGCTATTCCTGTTTCATCTGATACTGCCTGTGTATCCTGTTTCAATCCTCTTAAGAGTGCATAAGGAATTCCGCAGTTATCGTTAGTTCCGATAAGGTCACCTTTGAGATCGTAAAGAGAAACCCTGATATCATCAGACAGACCTGCAAAATCAATATAACAGTTATCTTCAGCACAATCGATCATGTACCATGAATTAGCCTGGCCTGCAGGGATTGTGGATTCAACTACGCTGCCGGGAGTAATCGTTGTCTTTTCGGGAATTGTTATCTCGCCTCCCGAGATGACCGTTCCTCTTCCGTCAGAACTCCTCAAGAGAGCATATACTTCATGCCTTCCCGGAGCACAGTCAGCTGTATCCCAGGAGAGCACAAACTCGCGGTAATCACCGCTCTTGTTATCGAATTTCATATAGCCGTAATAGAGGGAACCGTCAACGAAAAAATCGGTTCTTACTTCATCACCTGAAGCAGTGTAAGAACCTGTTGCCTCCCTGATTCCGACCGTATATTGTTCCGGAGAATCAATGGCAGTCGTAAGACTGACATCTGAAATGACAGAACCCTTTGATGACGGTGACCCTGAAGCCTGGAGGTCATCATCTTCTGATGCTATTACCCTGTCTATTACATAAGCTCTGGAGTGTTCCTGTAAATCCCTGGTGATGCTGTCAAAATCACCGGCGTCATAATCACCATGAACAACATAACAAAGATCTTTTGCGAACTTCTCATCAGATACTGACTGCAATAAATACTCCGGTGATGTCATTACTGAAATGACATAATCACCACATGAGATCAATCCATCTTCAACACGTGCCTTTGCAATCTTTATTTCTTCGTCACTGCCGGATGTAAGAGAAGCAGCACGGACAACAATCTCATCAGCAGATTTCTGTGTCTTTTTGCCGGGCGCATTAATGCCGGTATCAAGACTCAGTGCCGTTATGACTGATGCCGCTACTGCAACAACTCCGCCTATAACTGCTACAGCAAAATACTCGGGACGTCTTTTGAACATCAGTTACTCGCCCCTCCCGGTTATCTTATCTAATGTATATCCGTAAGAAGGAACGAAGTGTTCCATGAAATAATTTACTTCAGGCATGTTCATTTCGATGATGATCTTACCTGTTGCTTCTTTTGCTGCAGAGAATTCGCCGTTACCGGTACTCTCTTCCCTCAAGCATTTGATGTAAGCGGAAATCTTATCAGCGGCCTTAACCAGCTTATGTATGAGCTTATCTTCTTCAGTCGATATCTCAGGTGACAAGAGATCCATGTACAGAGCTCTCATCTCCTCATCTTCAGGAAGGAGTTCAACAAGACTGGCAGCAGCCTCGGATTCGACCTCTTTGTACGCTCTGGTAATCTCTTTGTTTCTGTACTTGATAGGTGTAGGCAGATCGCCCGTCAATATCTCTGTGCAATCGTGATAGAGAGCGTATGCCTGAACCCTGTAAGGATCAGGAAGGATAGCGCCCTCCTTACCCTGTTCAAACTTGTTATGAAGGACAGCCAGACAATGTGCGATTACTGCAACATCGAAGCTGTGCTCTTTTATGTTCTCTGTTCTGCTGTTACGCATCAGCGCCCATCTGGCGATGTACTGCATGCGGTCCAGCATAGCAAAAAATCCGTACTCTTCCCTATTATCCATTTCCAATCTCCATTAACTCTTATACATCTCGTTAAAGCATCCGACCGCAAACGAATCAGTCATTCCTGCAATGTAATCAGATACATAAATCGGAAGCGGTGTATCTATTCCTGCTTTATATTCGGGATGGTTTTTAACAAATTCAGCAAACTTTCTTATTGAAGACGATTTTGAATCTTCAGCCTTCTCAATATTCTGGACGGCCTCATAGAACGCATCGAAAAGTCCCTCCAGCATAACATCACAATACTTCTCGTATGTCTTAACTCTTCCGGCAGTATAGATCTTTGCAACATTCTCCTTGAGAGTATGTTCCAAAGCATCACCCGCGTGATCAGACATCATGATGCAGCCCTTATCCATACTGTTCTCGATAATATCCTGAACGAGGAAATTAATGATCTCGGAATTCGAACTGCCGATCACATCAGAAACAACAGGAACATCAAACTCACTGGCAATAACTCCTGTTCTCAATGCATCCTCTATGTCTCTTCCTACATAAGCAATCTTGTCAGCAAATCTTACAACGCAGCCTTCCATAGTGGCAGGGCCTTTGCGGTCCTTCTTCGGAATGAGATATGACAGGTCTTCCTCAGTCTTATCTTTGCAAGGTTCCAAACGTCTCTCGGAATAATACTCTCCGCAGTGTGAGATGATTCCGTCCCTTACCTCAAATGTGAGATTAAGGCCATTGCGGTCATTGTGTTTTTCAAGAATATTCAAAACACGGAGGCCGTTTGACTCGTGCTCAAAATAAAGCTTAGGATCGATCTCTTTGAGTTTCTTGTTTAATACACGTTCACCGCTGTGACCGAAAGGAGTATGGCCTACATCGTGACCAAGGGCAATTGCTCTGATAAGGTCAACATTCAGATTCAGAGCGCTGCCGATCGTAGACGCGATATAGTCAACATAGATAACGTGCTCTAATCTCGAGCAGATGTGATCGTTGGCGGGATTAAAGAAGACCTGTGTCTTGTGCTTCAGACGTCTGAATGCCTGGGAATAAATAATCCTTCCCATATCGCGCTCATAGCAGTTTCTGATATCCCCGTCACTCTCGGGTGTAATCCTTCCTCTTGAATCAGAACACTTTGTAGCGTTGACACTCAGGAGCTTATCCTTCTGGTCCTGAATGATCTTAATCTTGGCTCTTGTGGCTTCGGATATCTTATCGGATTTACCGATACTGGCTAAGCTGTCTGCATAAAGATCCTGGAAGCTGAGATTATCTGACATCAATCGTAGTCTCCTTCTTACGTGCGATAAATAATTATACTACAAACGGCCTGCCCTATTCTCGGTAAAGCTCACGCTTTCTTAAGGCCTGCGGCGTTAGCAAGCATATTCTTACGCATTCCGTCGAAATCCACCGTAATCAGGGCATCTCCTCCGACAGGCTCAACCTTGAGAATGATTCCTTCTCCGAACCTCGGGTGAATAACCTTCATGCCCTTAACCAGATCGTCCGGGCCGAGCTGGCCTTCCCTGGCTCCTGCAGGCTTATCCTTCTCCTTCGTGAACTGTGACTTAAGAGCTGAAGAAATAGACTTCTTGGACTTCTCGCGGTTTGTCTCACCTTCAGGCACTTCCTTGGGAGTCTCACGCTTCGCTCCCATAAGGTAGAGCAGCTCAGGATTTATCTCCTTTAAGAATCTCGAAGGCCTGTTGCAGTTTGTCTGACCGAAGAGCATTCTCTGTTTGGTAAGGACCATAAAGAGATTACGTTTAGCTCTGGTAATGGCAACATACATGAGTCTTCGCTCTTCTTCGGTATCTTCCATGCTCTGGATGGATCTGTAACTCGGGAATACACCCTCTTCAAGACCAATAATGAAAACAGCTCCGAATTCGAGACCCTTTGCACTATGGATCGACATAAGCTTAACAAAATCGTCAGTATCGTCGAATTCATCACCTTCTGCAAAGAGCGATGCATTTTCCAGATAAAGTCCCAGTATTCCTTCGGTAGTATCTGCCGTAGCCGTATCGAAGAAGAAATCCTCATCAACTTCAACAGGGAATCCGTCACCTTCATCGATCTCGAGAGTATCCATGTCGACAGGTTCAGCACGGTGTGCCTTGTCATATTCTGCGGCTTCTGACAAAAGCTCTTTGAGGTTCTCGACACGGTCAATGATGTCGCCCTTTTTCTCGCGCTGCTCGGTAATCTCTTCAATGACACCTGAAGCGTTCTCGACATAATCGACGAACTGTGCGAAATCCATCTCGTTCTCTTTTAACTTATCGCGCATCTCATTTATGAGATCGGTAAATGCCAGTATCTTTGTAGCGGATCTCACGAGTTCAGGATAGTCCAATGCATGCATACTGCATTCGAACATGCTGATGTTATCGCCCAGAGCATACTGTCTGATCTTCTCGATAGTCGCATCACCGATTCCTCTTTTAGGGACATTGATGATACGCTCGAAAGCAATGTTATCCTTTGGATCGTTGATAAGTCTTAAGTAGGCCAGGATATCCTTGATCTCTTTTCTGTCATAGAATCGCATTCCGCCATAGACCCTGAAAGGAATTCCAAGATTATGGAGCGTAGTTTCCACATTACGGGACAGCGCATTCATTCTGTATAAAACGGCGCAGTCCGAATATTTAAACTTACCCTTGTCAGCCATCATCTTGATGGTCCTTCCGACAAAGTCCGCTTCACCGGCAGAGGTATCGGAATTCATGACAATGATCTTCTCGCCTTCATCACCTTCAGTGCGGAGTTTTTTGCTCTTACGCTTCGTATTATTCGCAATGACGCAGTTGGCAGCTTCGAGGATCGTCTTGGTTGAACGGTAATTCTCCTCGAGCTTTATGACCTGAGCACCGGGGAAATCCTTCTCAAACTTAAGGATAAGTCTTACATCTGCACCTCTGAACGAATAAATAGACTGGTCATCGTCACCTACAACGCAGATATTGCCGTCACCTGATGCGAGCTGCATTACTGCCCTGTACTGCGGCATATTGGTATCCTGATACTCATCAACCATGATGTATCTGAACTTCGCCCTGTACAGTTCGCAAATATCGGGATTCTGTTCCAGGAGCTTAACCATGTTTACGAGGATATCGTCGAAATCCATTGCATTATTCGCAAGGAGCTTCTCCTGGTATCTCTTGTAAATTCTCGCAACGACACCGGGGAAATAATCCTTTCCCGCCTGAATGGAATATTCCTCAACACTGATGAATTTATTCTTTGCATTCGAGATCTCATTCTGGATACTCTTGGGCTTAAACTGGCTGTCAGCAATATCCAGTTCCTTCATCGAATCCTTAACCAGCTTCAGCTGATCGTCGGTGTCAATTATCGAGAAGTTCTGTGAATAGCCGAGAAGCTCAGCATGACGCCTCAAAATTCTCGCGAAAATGCTGTGGAACGTTCCGCACCAGATATATTTTGACCTGTCACCGACAAGGCCTTCGATACGCTGACGCATCTCATTGGCAGCCTTATTGGTGAATGTAATAGCCAGAATGGATGACGGAGCAACATTATGCTTCTTCATCATGTAAGCGATACGGTAAGTAATAACCCTGGTCTTACCCGAACCTGCGCCCGCAAGAATAAGGAGCGGACCGTTAAGGTGTGTTACTGCGGCTCTCTGTTCGGCATTAAGTCCCTCAAGCATCTGTTCCGCGTCCTGATCCTGAAAAGGCTCAGCGCTCTGACCGTAAATACTCTCTAAGTCTCTGAAAAAATCGTTTGAATTATCAAATGTATTGTCTGACAAAATATTTATCTCCCTAAAAATCGACTAAACAGATTATAACAGTTATGGCACCTGTAAATTGTTGATTAATGGGACAATTTCATTCTGAAACGGACTGATTAATTTGGAGGGTTAATTCGGCTCACCCGGGTAAAGACTCCAATTGTCCTCATCACGGAGGTCATCATGAACAATGAGCCAGAATCCATTGGGGTCTTCAAAGCGGTTTCCGTTAACTTCATTAACATTCGCCTCGTCAGAAGAGTAAATCAATACATCCCCTGATTTTCCGTCCTGATTAATCGGATTATTGGTAAAGGGACTGACCGGATCAGAGATCACTCCTTCAAATGCCAAAGAAGGCGTATCAGCATTTGTCATGAACTCTTCAGAAACTGTAAAACCTGTGCTGTTAAAGTCTTTTACCAATAAAACGGGATTTACAGATTCAGCATCAAAATTCAACTCGTCCATGACCAATCCGTCAAACTGGCCCATCTCAAAGCCATGGTCTGCGACTATGATTATTCTTGTATTGTCATAAAGACCGTTCTCACGCAGATAGTCGAACCATTTTCCGAGTTCAATGCAAGCTTCCATGCTGCACTGATAAACTGCATAACTGTCGTAGTGATCCATATTCATCGTGACGCCGTCGACTGTAAAACGATCCTCGTGAGCCAGATCATAATCCGTGTTATCAACACTAACTGCCGGAGTGTAATCAGGTTCACTCAAAAGGAATACATCATGAATTGAATTGTTTGAGATAACACAGAAACAATTCGTAGATTCTCCGCTTATGTCCGTAACATCAGTCAGCGATGCCAGAGCCGCATGATCACGTAAATGGATCTCATTGATTCCAACCTGAACATGGAGTCCGGTCTGATTACCAATATAAGTAGTCTCATCAGTATCCGAACGTAAGTATTCACCGTTGTCATAGAAAAACGGCTGCAAAGCATAAGGCATCACCTTCATAATTCCATAACAGAAGAAGTTGCGGTTAAGGCGCTTTTCCATATCAATACCGGAATTCTCAAGAATCGGTTCTTTGTAATTGAATAATCCCGTCATGTGGTAAGCATTAATGCCTTCATAACCATTGTAAATGTTCAGATCGGGAATCCACTGATAATTGGCATATGTAGGATCTATAACACTTACATTCCATCCGTTGTTCGCAAAAATAACCGGCATTGTAAGGAGAGCCTCATTATGTTTATCAACCAAACGTTCATCCGCTCTGGCATTAATCTGTTCGGGAGTATAATCGTATCCTCCAAATAACGCAGGCGCACCGTAATTAGTGGATTTACCGAATGAGACCGTATTCGGATAATATGTAAATCCATCGAATTTCTCTGCAACATCAGGACGTTCGTTAAACAAATAAGGGATACAGGATCCGTTCATCTTATCCATCATGATTACAACTACATTTTGCCCTGTTGTTGAAAGCGGAATACTTATCTCTTCCGCAGTATTAGCATATTGGCCTGTAAAATCAGAAGTGAGAACCGAGATTCGGATTATCCTGAAAAATGAAATAAAAGAAACCGCTACGAGCGCAACAGCCATAAGAGGACCGGTAACTTTTTTCAGTTTAACGGAAGCAAATGTGATTGCAGCTATAACCACAGCAATTACTAAAAGATTGATCAATGTATCTTTCAATGAATAACTCATTTCATATTCATAAGTCAGCTTATTTGACAGGAAACCGAAGTTCTTGTTGAACGCTATGTAGTTAACAACACCCGAAGCTGCTACGCACGGCAAAACAACCGAGTATACTTTCTCTGCTTTTCTGGTGAGCAGACAAAATACCGGAATCCAAAGGACAAATAAGCCCAAAGCAGTAAGTGCGCTGGTCCAGAGATAGAGAATCGGATTGTGAGGAGCGGAACTGAACACATTGACCATCTCCACAGGATTTTCTGCGAGGACGTCAGCAGGGATCAAAACACCTGTAAGAACAGCGAGCACCGCACAAGATAACATGACAGGAGAAAAACTCTTTTTCGCGAGGTTAATCTTCTTATCGGCAGACTCCGTTTTCTTATGTTTTTTAATGAGTCGGCCGACTATATTTTTTGCCATCGAGAATACGTTATTCAACAACCAGTAGAAAACCAGTCCTGAAGGTGAACGATATAACAGAACGAGAAAAATTACAGCCAGACCATAGACCTGAATCTTCGCCTTTAAAGGATGACCTTTGGTATAAATGATTCCGGATATAACATTTATCAATGTCATAAGGATCGGAAGAACATTTACAGGGAAACTGCCTATCATGAACATGGCATCTTCTTTGCCTAAATCCGATATGAATCCAAAGGTCATTTCATTCAGACTTTGCATGCCTGAGAGAAGATTATAAGCAGCTATGAAAAAAGGAATCTGCAAAAGCAAAGAAACTGAACTCTTAAGCGCATAAACAGGTTTGTAATTGTTGAGCCTGTAATACTCCTGGATCATGAAGAAACGTTCATCACCTTTGAACGTCTTCTTTATATGCTTGATCATCGGAGCCATTTTTGCCTGGATGTCACGATCTTCTGCCTGCAGTTCATTTGCTCTGTTATACAGAGGAAGCACAAGAAAATTAACGGCAAGACTCAGAAAGATTATTGACACGCCAACATTGCCGCAAACCCTGTTTGCAATTGAAAACAGAACTTCAAAAAGGAGTTCGATTGGAGAGATTATTAACGTGTAAAACACTGTAAAAACTGACAAACTGTTTATGCTCCTTCGTAACCGTTAATAATCATGGCCAATATAAGCCCAGTTATTCTCATCGCGGATATCATCATGAACTGCGAGCCAGAAACCGTTTGAATCTTCAAAGCGCGTACCGTTATTGGTATAGATGTTTACTTCGTCTGAAGAATAGATCAGCAGGTCTCCGGACTTAACATCCTGATTGATCGGATTGTTGGTAAAAGGATTAACCGGATTATCAACATTTCCTTCAAATGCCAGTGAAGGTGTATCCGCATTTGTCATGAACTCGTCTGACACCGTAAATCCTGTGCTGTTAAAATCTTTCACCATCAGAACAGGATTAAATGACTGCGCATCAAATCCCAAATCCGACATAAGAAGATCATCAAATTGTCCCATGCCATAACCGTGATCCGCTACGATGATAATTCTCGTATTGTCATACAAACCGTTTTCGCGAAGATAATCGAACCATTGTCCTAAAGTAATGCACGCTTCCATGCTGCACTGATATGCAGCGTAATTACAGTAATGAGTGTCCATGTGCATAGTCACACCATCAACAGTAAATCTGTCTTCATGGGCAGCATCATAATCTGTATTATCAACATAGAGTGCAGGAGTATAATCAGGCTCCTCAAGAAGACAAACCTCATGGGTAGAACCGTTTGACATAACAAAGAAGCAATTTGTCGGATCGGTTGTTATTTCAGTAACTTCACACAAAGCAGTCAGAGCAGCGTGTTCCTGCAAATGCCATTCATAGAATCCGTTCTGAATATGGAGCGAATTGCCTCTGTAAGATTTGTTGTTCAGATCCATGCACAGATAATTTCCGCCATCATAAACTGCTGCCTGCATGAAATAAGGCATAGACTTCATTAATCCGTAGCAGAACAGATTACGGTTCAATCTTGCTTCCTGATCTGCTCCAACGTCTGCAAGTTCCGGAACGCGGTCATTGAAAACGCCTGACATGTGATATGCATTGATGCCTTCGTATCCGTCATAAATACTCAGGTCCGGTTTCCACTGGTAATTGGCATAAGAAGGATCTACAACACTTACATTCCATCCGTTATTTAAAAAGATTACCGGCATAGTCAGCAGTGCTTCATTTTGCTTATCAACCAAAGGCACGTTGGAACGGGCATTGATCTTATCAGGTGTGTAATCATATCCTCCGAACAATGCAGGCGATCCTGTGTTTGTAAATTTACCAAATGAAACCGTATTCGGATAATAAGTAAATCCATCGAACTGTTCTGCCACATCGGGACGTTCATTAAACAAATACGGGATATATTGGCCGTTCATCTTATCGATCATTAATACAACGACATTTTTGCCGGTGGAAGAGAGAGGAATGCTGACTTCCTCAGCAGTATTGCTGTATGAATAATTGTATCCTGCAGTATCTATTCCAATAGCGATAAGTCTCATGAGAGATAAGAACGAAACTGCAATAAATGCAACTACCAGCAATAGCCTTGTTGTCTTTCTCCACTTCAGGGTAATGAACACAACGAGCGCTGTGACAGCTATAACAACTGCCAAATTGATCAGTATCTCCTTCAGTTCATAACTAATGGGGTAATCATATATCAGCTTGTTAGATAAAAATCCGAAGTTCTTATTAAACGCAATGTAGTTAACCACGCCTGCTGCTGCCATAGCTGGAAGTACAAGAGAATATACTTTTTCAGCTTTGGGAGTAAGAACACAAAATACGGGAATCCAGATCAGAAATAAACCGATGGCTGTAACGGCACTAAAAACAATATACATCATCGGATTATGTGGATCTGCACTCAAAGTATTTGTCATCTCAGCAGCATTTTGAACTACTACATCTGAAGGAACCATAACGCCTGTCAGTACTGCGAGTACCACACCCGAAAGAAATACCAGCGAGAAACTCTTCTTATTAAGTTCGAGTTTTGTATTTACAGGCTTATCAGCAGATTTAGAAATATGCAATTTGCCGATTATGTTTTTAACAAGTGAGAATACGTTATTCAGCAGCCAGTAAAATACCAGTCCTGATGGTGAATGATACAGCAGGACGAGGAAGATGGCGGCAAGACCATATACCTGGATCTTTTCTCTTAAAGTATGTCCTTTGGTATAAATGATTCCTGATACGATATTTATCAGTGTCATAAGTATCGGAAGAACATTTACAGGGAAATTTCCGATGTAAAACATTGCATCTTCTTTGGCAAGATCAGTCAGGAAAAGGAATGACTCTCCTTGCAGGACCTTCAATCCTGACAAAAGGTCATAAGCCGCAATAAAGAACGGAATCTGTAAAAGGAGTGAGACCGTGCTTTTCAATGCATAAATCGGCTTATAGTTGTTGATGCGGTAGTATTCCTGAAGCATCATGAAACGTTCGTCACCTTTGAAGGTCTTTTTGAGATGCTTGATCATCGGTGCCATCGTTGTCTGGATCTCACGTTCTTCCGCCTGTATCTCATCTGCACGTTTATACAGAGGCAATACCAGGAAATTAACGATAAGGCTGATTACAACAATGGATAATCCCGCACTGCCGGTAAATTTATAAGCATAGTAATAGAACAGCTCAAACAAAAGCTTAAGAGGAGCTATGAATAATGAACTGATAAAAGAAATAAAAGACATGTTTCTTTAAGCTCCCTTCTTCAGTTCAAGCCTGAACTTCTTGTTCTTTGCAGGCTTTTCCTGTTTTTTGTTTTCGGAAACTTTAGCAACTACCTCATCATATTTTTCCATTATGAAATCAACAGTTCTCTTCGTGCCTTCGCCCATAGGTACCCAGGTTTCAGCGCGCGCCTTATCACGGCCCTTGGCAAACGACGGGTCTTCTAAACATCTGTCTATGAGGTTTTTAACATTGCTGACATTTTCTTCGTTGAGTTCAAGACCAAGTTCGGGAAGGATTCTGAATGTCCATGGTTTCTCATCTATCCAGTAAGCATCGTAAGGCCCGATATCATACTTTGTATCTGTATAGATCAGCGGTTTATCGAAGACCAGCGTGAAATCAAAAATAATACCCGAGAAGTCTGATATGAGGATATCAGCCTGTCTGAGCACTTCAAAGTTGTCATTATCCCTGTTCCAGATTACCTTTGATTCATCGGTATATTTGGACATAAGTCTGTCCATCATATCTTTTTCCGTTATCAAAGACTGGGGGTGAGGTCTTACGATGATCTTATATCCGGTATCGATAAGAGCATCTATCAGTTTCTCACCGAATCTTGAAAGAATGCCGCTCTTTCCCCATGATGGTGCCAGAAGTACCGTTTTCTCATGAGGACCGACATCGCCGGCAGCTTCAAGTCTCTTCTTCATTTCATCCATATATGGAATTCCGACAAGAGGCGTTTCGCGTTCTTTTATGCCGCGCATCTTCTCAAGTTGTCTTACTTGTTTTACCTGATATTCACCCGACAGAGGCAATGCATCAAAGTGATCCGTACCAAACATACGGTACATCGATATGTCATTTGCACCATGCTGGACATGAATATAGTAATCCACGTTCTTAGAACGCTTCCACTGGAATACATCTAGGCTCGGAGTTGATGCTACTACAACATAAGCATTCAGAAGATTAAGCTTGGCAAAAGCTTTATTACCTTCTCCAAGGTATTCTCCGGTGATATATTCATACTTCTTGTCGAAAATGGGGTCATCCTTGGAACATGTGAAATACATGACCTTCTGATGTCGCTTCTCAAATTCGTTAAGAAGAGGCTCAAAGACGTTCCAATATCTCTTATGATCGGTAAATATTGCTATCGGGATCTTTTTAGCATTCGTTTTGGCATCCTTGTTACCGCTTGTACGGAACTTCATTTTCATGATAAGAGTTCGGAAAGCAAATATAACGACTCCAAAAAGGCCGAAAATAACTGTAAATAACATTCCTCCCGTGCCGGGATCGATATATAAAGCTTTAATAAACTCCATACAGCACCATACCTCCAATGAATTTTGCCGTATTTAATAGGATACCATTTTTAAACTATACTCTCTACATTACCCATAATACCGGGCATCTGAAGTCTTTTCGAAAACAGTAATTTATTCTTTATGAAAAAAAATAATAAAGGTCTATAATATCAGCATGAGTGAAAAAGGACACAGACATTACAGACTGAGCGGCTCCCAGACCATACTTCTGGGCTTTGTTATATTGATATTGGCAGGAGCCGTTCTCCTTATGCTTCCTATCTCATCAAGGAGCGGAGAATGGACAGGATTTATTGATGCGCTCTTTACTTCCGCTTCAGCCAGCTGTGTTACCGGCCTTGTCGTTTACGATACATGGTCTCATTGGAATTGGTTCGGCCAGCTCATCATTCTCTCACTTATTCAGATCGGCGGTATGGGTGTAGTTACCATGACTACTATCCTGAGCAGAATAGTCGGAAGAAAACTCGGACTTCAGGCCAGAGCCACTATGCAGGAAGCTGTTTCTGCACCTAACTTAAGCGAAGTCCTGAAATACACAAAGTTCATTTGCATCGGCACAGTTATTTTCGAGCTGGCAGGAGCTGTGCTCATGTCCCCTGTTTTTATCGCCGAATACGGTCCTCTCAAAGGTATCTGGCTGTCGCTCTTCTCATCGATCTCTGCTTTCTGTAATGCAGGATTCGATCTTAACGGAGAATACGGTCCGTTCTCATCCATGGTTCCTTACATGGATAACCCCCTTATCGTCATAGTTCTCGTAATACTTATCCTTACAGGCGGTCTGGGATTCCTTACATGGATGGATATTAAAAAGCACGGTCTTAAGTTCTATAAATACAGCACACAGAGCAAACTAATCATCTTCATGGAAATAGTACTGGTCTTAGTACCAATGGTTTATCTGTGGTTTGGTGAGTACGAAGACCTGCCGTATGGCCAGAGATTTTTAGCTTCGCTGTTCCAGGCAGTAACACCTAGAACCGCAGGCTTCAACACCACAGACTATAATTCATTTTCTGATACCGGCGTCATTATAACAATAATCCTGATGCTGATAGGCGGTGCGCCCGGTTCTACCGCAGGCGGTATGAAGATCACAACTATTGCAATCCTGTTCTTCACCATGATCACCGTATTCAAACGTGAGAAATCACCTGCCATATTCAAACGCAGAATCACTACCGAAGCCGTATACGGAGCGATCGCAGTATTCATGCTCGATGTAATGCTCGCTGTATTTGCTGCAATGGCAGTTTCAAGAATAGAGGGTGTCGGATATCTCAAGGCTCTGTTTGAGACAGCTTCCGCAGTTGCTACCGTTGGTCTCTCAATGGGTATCACTCCTAGACTTACAATAGCATCAAAGATCATACTCATAGTCATAATGTATATTGGTCGTGTTGGCGGTCTGACGTTAGTCTTTGCTGCGATAACCAGAAGATCAACAGTTAATAAACAATATCCTGCAGATAACATAGCGGTCGGTTAATCCGGCAGAAAGGAACTATTATATGAAGAGTGTACTCGTAATCGGAATCGGTCGTTTCGGCTATCATCTTATCGATCAGCTTAACAAAGCCGGCGATGAGATCATGGCTGTAGATTCTTCCGAAGAAAGAATAAATCCTGTTTTGGGAATGGTTACCAGTTCCTTGATCGGTGATGCAACAGATGAGAATTTCATCAAGTCTTTGGGCGTATCAAATTTCGATGTATGCTTCGTTGCAATCGGTGACAAATTCCAGTCTTCATTGGAAACAACTTCACTTCTTAAAGAGAACGGCGCAAAGTACGTTGTTGCGAGAGCTTCACGTTCCGTTCAGGAGAAGTTCCTCTTAAGAAACGGCGCTGACTCTGTAGTCTTTCCCGAAAGACAGCTCGCAGAATGGTCAGCAATCCGTTACTGCTCAGCAACCGTCATCGACTATCTCGAATATCCCGGTGATTATTCCATTTTCGAAGTTAAAGTTCCGAAGGCATGGATCGGCAAGAGCCTCGTTGACCTGGGAATCCGCAACAAACTCCATCTGAACATTTTATCGATCAGAAGAGACGGAAATCCGATTCTGGAGTTCCCTGCCGATATGGTATTCATGGAAGGTGATACGGTAACTGTTTTCGGTGCGGACAAGGATCTGAAAAAGCATCTGGATCTCAATTACTGATATAAGATTAATTTCAAACAACAAAAACGGCTCCCATAACGGAAGCCGTTTTTATTTTGACTTATGTCACCCGAATTATTTTACAAGTCTTTCTGTTTCCTGAGCAATTGCGAGCTCTTCGTTTGTAGGAATAACGCAAACTGTAACCTTTGATGAAGGCTTTGAAATGATTGCTTCCTTACCACGGAGACCATCGTTAGCTGCATCGTCGAACTCAACACCCATGAACTCGAGGCCTTCGCACATAGCCTTTCTCATCTTGTCTGTGTTCTCGCCGATACCTGCTGTGAATACGATAACGTCAACACCTTCCATAGCAGCAGCATAAGAACCGATGATCTTCTTACCCTGATATGCGAACATGTCGAGTGCGAGCTTAGCTCTGTCGTTGCCTTCATTAGCTGCCTTCTCGAGATCTCTGAAGTCTGAAGATACGCCTGAAACGCCCTGAACACCGCTCTTCTTGTTGAGGAGTGTATCCATCTCGTCAGGTGTAAGGTTCTCATTCTTCATAAGGAAAGGAACGATAGCGTGATCGATATCACCTGTTCTTGTACCCATGCAGATACCTGCAAGAGGTGTAAGACCCATTGATGTATCCTGGCACTTGCCGTCCTTAACAGCTGCGAAAGAAGAACCATTGCCGAGGTGGCATGTGATGATCTTGAGATCCTCATACTTCTTGCCGAGGAAGTCAGCAACTCTGTGGCTTACATAACGGTGGGATGTTCCGTGGAAACCGTAACGACGGATGTCATACTTCTCGGAAATCTCATAAGGAAGAGCATATGTGTAAGCCTTAGCGGGCATTGTCTGGTGGAATGCTGTATCGAATACTGCAACTTGAGGTGTGCCTGCAGGAAGAACATCTTCGCATGCCTCAATACCGATAAGGTTTGCAGGATTGTGAAGAGGGCCAAGAGGGAAGCAGTCTCTGATAACCTTCTTAACGTCATCATTAACGATAACTGACTCGCTGTAGTACTTACCGCCGTGGAGTACTCTGTGACCAACAGCTGCGATCTCTGAAACGTCAGCGATAACACCGTGATCCTTATCTACGAGAGCGTCGAGGATCATTCTTACTGCTACCTTGTGGTCAGGCATGGGTTCTGTAGAAACGAACTCGTCCTTACCAGTGGGCTTGTATGTGAGCTTACCGTCGATTCCGATTCTCTCGGCATTACCCTTAGCGAGTACATCACCTGTATCGACATCGAAAAGCTGGAACTTTGCTGATGAGCTTCCGCAATTGATTACTAAAATCTTCATTAGACTGTTTCTCCTGTCTTTAAGTTATCTTATCTGAATCAGCCCTGTGCCTGAGCCTGAACTGCTGTAATAGCAACTGTACCAACGATATCGTCAGCATTGCATCCTCTGGAGAGGTCGTTTACAGGGAGAGCGAGACCCTGGAGAACCGGTCCGTAAGCAGGAGCCTTTGCAAGTCTCTGAACGAGCTTGTAGCCGATGTTACCTGCTTCGAGTGAAGGGAATACCAATGTGTTAGCGTGGCCTGCAACCGGTGATCCGGGAGCCTTGAGCTGGCCTACTTCTTCAACGAGAGCTGCGTCGAGCTGGAGCTCACCGTCAACTACGAGATCAGGATACTTTTCCTTTGCGATCTTAACAGCGTTGGAAACCTTATCAACGTCAGCGTGCTTTGCTGAACCGTATGAAGAATATGAGAGCATAGCAACCTTTGCAGGAGCGCCGATGAACTGCTCGAAAGACTCAGCAGAGAGCTTAGCGATCTCAGCGAGCTTAGCAGAATCTACGTCTGTGTTAACTGCGCAGTCAGCGAAAATGAAGAGTCCGTGCTCACCGAGGTCGCAGTTAGGAACGTCCATAAGGAAGAAGCCTGATACGGAAGAAATTCCGGGCTTTGTCTTAAGGAGCTGGAGTGCAGGAAGAATTGTGTTACCTGTTGAGTGGCAAGCACCTGAAACAGCACCGTCAGCATCACCGCACTTGCACATAAGACATGCATAGTACATGTAATCTGAATTCATCTTCTCTTCAGCCTTCTCAGGTGTGATGCCCTTCTTCTGTGCATCAGCGATAAGAGCATTTGTCTCTTCCTCAGAGAGGCCCTTCTTCTCAGCCTTCTTCTTAGCTGCAGCTACCATAGTGTCTACACCACGGAGCTCAACGAACTTATCAATATATTTCTGCTTGTTGGGATCGTTAAAAGGATCAACTAATGTTGCGCCTGTAATATCAAAACCTTCGGAATTCTTAGCAATCTCTTCGGGTGTTCCGATGATGATGAGATTAGCCATATCTGCCTTAAGGATCTTCTCGGCAGCCTCAAATGTTCTCTTGTCCATGGACTCAGGAAGAACGATAGTCTTCTTGTCAGCTTTCGCTCTAGCCATGATGTCATCAATAAAAGCCATATATATTTATCTCCTTCTGGAATTTTTAGTCGACAAAAGTATACTCGTAAACCCTTACTATTTCAATTAATAAAGGATTAATTAAGAAGTAGAGAGTCTCGTGTTCAAATTCTCCCTGGAATAGAAGACATATCTGTCATTTTCTTCCCTGAAGATCATGTAGAGAGCCGGGCTCGTCGATTTGGTTGCAACCCTCTTGCCGAGAGTATCAGCCAGCCTCTCATAAAGGTCCTTATCGCCCATCAAATACGCTGTCATAAGGCCGTCCGCATAAGCGTTAACTGCTTCTCTTCCGGTATAATTGCCGGTCAAGATGACATACTCGGTATAGATCCTTCCGCTATTCATCACCATTTCCTTGAACTGGGAATAAGATGCATTGTCGAGCTCGCCGACCTCAGCGAGATTTCTCATAGTTTTGATGTTATGCGTAATATCGAAGGCACCGGTATTTCTTCCGCTGTAAACATAATCTCCGCAATCCATCGTACCTGAAGTGGCATAGGCATAGAATGAGTATCCCGAACCTGCAAATCCATCTTTGACTGCCTTAAGGGCCCTGTCATATGAACCTTCCGGTAAAATGCCGTTAGTCTCGAGATCTCTTATCAGTTTGAGTTTGATGTTCGAGAGCAATACGCCCTCAATATCTTCTTCGATTACTTCTCTCTCGGTATCGACACCGTCAACATCTCCGGTGATCGTTCCGTAAGCCTGCTCTAATGAACCCTCGTCACCTTCTTCGATGCTGCTCGTATCTTCAAGACTTACATAGAGTGATTCAGCATACTTAGCTACTGAGATCATTTCAGTATTGAGTTTTCCTTCGTTATCGAAAAGAATTCCCGCCAAATGACAGATTTCCTTGTAGTCATCGTCATTTCCATATGCACCGTAATATTCCATCATGGCATCGAGCCATTCGATGGAGGCTGACATCGTAATCAATTCTTCCGGAGTCTTTGAAGTATCTGAATAGACATATGTCCTGTACGCTCCGTCTGACAATCTGAAACGCTTGATTACTTCTTCTTTGAGACTGATCGCATTGGCTCTGTCGCCTGCTCTGACATAACATTTAAGGAGCAGTGCCTGATCACCTAATTCATAGACACCGGAATTCTCAGCTTCCTGTGAAACCAGTCTTCCCGCGATCGTATAAGACGTAGCGATCAGTATACCGTCTCCGCCTTTTTCAACTCCAAGTCTTTTTGTTCTTGAGAACAGGTAATCGCTGACAATGTTATTATCTGCAGCTACGTCGCTCCACTCGTGGCCTACTCTCGCAGGTGAAGACAGTTTGAGCTTCGAACCGCCTCCGATCCTTCCTGTATAAATCAGATAGAAGATGGTTGCGCCCAGAGCCAGCGCGATAATTATCGCTGCCGTTACAACCTTACCGATACCTATCTCTGCTATTGACCTGCGTTGCATATTCTCTGCCTTATGAAATATAATCTTTACGATAAAAGATTATACCAAAAGCAGAGGATTTACTTAAATTGCGGGTTATAGGAATAATTGCGGAATTTAATCCATTTCATAACGGTCACGCGTACCTGATCAAGAAGGCCCGCGAGATCGTAAATGACCCAAGGGCCATCGTTATGCCTGTTATGTCAGGTTTCTATACCCAGAGAGGCCTCCCTGCAATCTGTCCTCCGGATGTGCGCGCCAGACAGGCATTAATGTGTGGAGCAGATCTCGTCATCGAACTCCCTTTTAGTTTTTCCTGCGCGCCCTCTTCAAGATTTGCCGAAGGAGCGGTATCCGAACTCGTTTCAACAGGAGTTGTGACCGATATCGCATTCGGCGTCGACACTGATGACATCGAGCTCCTTAAGAAACTTGCCGATACAGGTTTTGAAGATAACGAATCATTCAATAATAAGCTTAATGAATTACTTTCGACAGGCATGAGTTTTCCTCAGGCCAGAGCAGCAGCACTCAAGGAATTTGCAGCTTCTGAAAATATAACCGGAGACATTGATTCGGCGGTCTCGAGTCCCAATTCGATCCTGGCTCTGGATTATCTGCTGGCACTTAAAAAGATCGACAAGAAAAACAGGATCAATGTGATCATGATCAGGCGTGAAGGCGAAGGATATCACTCTTCTGAACTTAACGGTGATCTGGTCAGTGCGACTTCCATAAGACAGGCTGTCTCATCAACTGCGCCGCATTTCAGCCAGTCAGCTATCGCAACCAAATTAAACGGACACATGCCCGACCTCTCACTCGGAGTAATGCTGTCTGCCGCATCTTCCGGCAAATTCAGATTTCCTGATTATGTGGACTATATCAGAAGTGCAATCCTCACCGCGAACGCTTCTGCTTCACTGGACAGCATTGCATATATGAGTGATGACTTATCCGGCTACATCAAAAACTTCGCATCAGATATCAGACCCGATACGATCTCTGACTCTGACCATGACCTGAAAACTTTCGAGAGTAAGATATCAACGAAGAGATATACATTATCCAGAATCCAGCGTGCTCTGGCCAGCATGATGGCAGGACAGGATGCTTCTTATCTTGAGATAAAAAGGCCGCCGTATATCAGAGTGCTCGGGTTCAATTCCGAAGGAAAGTATTGTCTTAAGATCATGGGGAAATGCTCAAAGATTCCGGTAATCAACAGACCTTCTGATTGTCTGGAACTCCAGTCGGACAACGAATCACTTAAGAAGATATTTGAACTTGATATGCGTGCTGCAGCCATAGGGTGGAATCTCTACGGCAAAGACATCGCTTCAGAATGGGAATCAATCCCGGTAATTGTGAAGTAATCACAACAGTTAGAAAAAATAAGCAGAACAAAGCCGTCCGCCGGAAATTCCGACAGACGGCTGATTAATCTCAACTTAAATAGTTAATTAAGCCTTAGCAGCGTTAGCAGCCTTAGCGAGTCTGGACTTTGTTCTGGAAGCTGCATTCTTGCTCATGTGGCCCTTAGCAGCAGCCTGATCCAATGCCTTCTGTGTAGACTTGATTGTAGCATCAAGATTCTCGCCGTTAGCGATATCAGCCTTTGCCTTCTTAACAGTTGTGCGGATAGCACTCTTCTTGCTCTTATTGGCAGCAGCCTTCTTCTCGGAAACGCTTACACGCTTGATAGCTGATTTAATATTAGGCATCTTTATTCTCCTTTTTAGAGTTATATCTTCAAATTACCGAAGAATTGTATCACGATTGATTTTTATTAGCAAGCCTTTGTTGCTTCATAAAGTCCTATACTTGCAGCAATTGTAATATTAAGGCTGTCAATATTGTCCGAATGCTCGATTCTTATGGGTTGACCAATGTCTTTGAAGGCCGGACCGAGACCTGTCGCCTCATTTCCCATAATGAGTGAAAAGGGCTTATTTATCTTGGTTTGCTGCAATATGGTACTGCCGTCCAACATGAACGGATAAAGGTTATTGCCGGGAAATCTCTTCTGATAGTCTTCGAACTTCTCGAAAACTTCGATTCTCACACTTGCGCATGCTCCCATCGAAGCTCTGATCGTTTTGGGATCACACGGATCAGCTGCCTTCTTCCCTACTATGGCAATGTTCTTAACACCAAATCCCAGACAACTCCTTACGATAGTTCCGAGATTACCGCAATTTGAAGGGTCAACCAGAACCATATGGTTGCCATCGGTGATCGGAGTTTGTTTCTTCTCTATCACACAGATAACAAAGCAATTCTCCTTTTTTGAGAGGATGTTGAAAGGCTTTGCTTCAACAGAAACGGGGATATCATTTGCGCAGATTGATTTTATCTTCGATATAGTCTCTTCCGATCTGAAATCGGGATGAAGGATAATGGCCTTAACAGCCTCCTTGTTCTTGAGGAGATATTCCATAGCGATCGTCGCTCCCAATCCGTAAGTATATGGATTTTCGCGCTTATAACTTGTTACTTTAATCAAGATGTTTTCTCCTTGTTTTTGTTAATTATATGTTATTATAACTAACGGGGGGATTCTTTTCTTTATTTGCCCACCCGTATAGCGCTATATTTTTTTCAGTAAAGGAGCAATTTACTATGGCAGACAATCAAAACACATCTGAGCAGCTTCCCGCTAACGCTAAGTTGTTCTCCATCCTTTCTTACGTTGGACTTCTCTGGCTCTTGGGCCTCTTGATCACACCTGAGAAGAATTCACCCTATGTAAGACATCATGTTAACAATGGTATCATCGTATGCATCATGGACTGCATCCCTGTAGTTTGCATTTTCGCTTGGGTATGCATGATCATGGGTATCATCGCTGCAGCTAAGAATCAGTACTTCACACTTCCTATCATCGGCGATAAGATCAAGATCGTTAAGTAATAAAATACTAAACTGTTTTATAAACCCGCATCAGAAATGGTGCGGGTTATTTTTTGCTCTGAGATTTATTACTAACGAAAATAATTTAATGTTTATCATTAAAAAGTTGTTGACAAAGATAAAATCGCATTGTAGTATATGGCCATCAGGAACAAGGGATCCTAATATGCATTTACCTGAGGATAAGGAGATTAATTATATGGAAGAAAGTATAAAGATTGCCAAGATAAAAAAGAGCTGCCATGCAGGTAAGATCGCTGCCAATATCTTTCTGGCGCTTGCAATATTCATGCTGGCTGTAGGCATATGGGGCGGAATTAAAGTGCTGGTCATGGGCAAGGAATTCGATGACATGGTGACGTCAGGAAGATTCGCAGGTGTTATCTCGACTGACGATGAAATCGGTTCTGCTTCTGCAGTCAATATCAATTTGGGATCAGTACCTCTGGATATACATTCCGATATCCCTGCCGTACAGGCAGCAATCGATGACCACCCGATGAGCGTTGTTTACGGAACTTATATCCTTTCAATGAGCATCATCATGTTAGCTGTAATTGCACTGATATTCCTGGTAAGATCGGTTTTCGCGATAATCGAGAAAGAAGGAAATCCCTTCACTGTTACCGTCAGGAAAAGGATCAGGACAGTGCTTATTGCTACATCCATTGTATTGTTCCTTACATCCGGAACCGGACCTGCTATTCTCGGCATCCTTGTAACCGTTGCAATCAATGCTATCCTTGATTATGGCATTACCTTACAGACACAGGCTGACGAGACACTGTAAGGAGGATAGGAAATGGGACAGATAATACTGAGATTAGACAGAGTAATGGCAGACCGTAAGATATCTCTTAACGAACTGTCAGAGAAGGTTGGCGTATCTAACGTTAACCTCTCAAAGATGAAAAACGGAAAGATATCGGCAATCAGATTCTCAACGCTCGAAGCGATTTGCGATGCACTCGATTGCCAGCCGGGCGACATACTGGAATATAGAAAATAATCAGGGAACAACAGGGATAGATGAGGGCGCCATAGACCGGCGCCCTTATTTATTTGCAGTAAACCGACAAAACATATATAATTACCGCCGTAGGTATCGAGGTGTAGCGCAGTTGGTAGCGTACGTGCTTTGGGAGCATGGGGTCGCAGGTTCGAACCCTGTCACCTCGACCAAAAAGAACGACCGGTTTATATCAACCGGTCGTTTTATTTTATCCGTATGTCTCTGTAATCCTCTTGCAGATCGCAATGAAATCATAATCCAGTTTTCTTAAACGGTAAGAAAGATAGCGAAGGATCATGATTATCTTGATCGGACAGGACTGGAAAATCGCTTCTAGATTATCAGGATCAATGACCTCGACATATGTCTCGTCAACTTCAGCAACAGCAGTTACCTTTCTCGGTTCGTCAGCAATCATTCCCATCTCCCCGAAGAAAGAAACCTCCACCGCTTCATCGACCTTCGCTTCATCAGCCTTTCCGTAATTTTTGTACATTCCAACAGTACCAACATGCAGAATGTACATGGAATTACTGTGGTCACCTTCCTCATAAATGACAGAGCCTTTGTCATACAACTCGATGTCTCCGAATCCCTCATCGGCTGTTCCCTTCAGAGTTTCTCTGAGAGGATCTGCATTCGGAACAGTGATATCACTATCCTTATTGGACTGATATTTATCCACATGCTTTTTAATTCTTGAGAAGAATGATTTCTTCTTGGCAGCATCAGCTTCCTGCAATTCTTTTAACAGACGCTGGGCATCTTCATAATCAGTTTCCATTGCCTGGATTCTGCTGCCGAGGTGTTTCATTATCACGATTATTTCTTCGGGATTTTCTCTGAAATATTCATACATTTCCTTCTCGGAAATCTCAACAACACTTACTTCGCCTTTTGCAATGACAGTGGCATTTCTGGGATAAGATTCGATGATCGCCATCTCACCAAAATATTCGCCTTTATTAAGAACAGCAATCTTTAACGGATCCGTATTCTCAAAGCCTGCATAGACCAAGGCTGATCCGGAAACAATCTTAAAGAAGCTCGTTCCGACGTCGCCTTCTTTTACAATAATCTCACCGTTTTTGAATTTCTTTTCAGCTAAACCCATATGCAGACTTCCTTTCTGTATTTCTATCTGATGCTAATGTTTCTACGTAAATAAATACAGGAACGAACTTTCCGTGTATTTATTATATCACCAACAAATACGCACTTCTTCGGGTTTAGCTTAAGTATTTAATTTACATCTCGAAAAATTCGATTTTTTTCTGGGCCATCTCTTCTACTCTGGCCATGTAAGACAATGCATCTTTTATAGTCGCGCATCTCTCGACTCTGCGTTTAAAGAGTTCGCCGTCCTGTTTAAAACAACGCTTGCTCATTCCGCCTGCACCAAAAGACAATACGTCCCTGCAGTCACTCATCATGGCAACGTTATAAAGATTACCGGTATTGCCTTTTGCAAAACCCGTATTCTCAAGACCATGTCCAGTATCCTTCTGACGGTACATATAGTACGGGTGATATCCTGCCTCAATCAGCAGTTCATAGCTTTGGGCAACACTTCTGTCGAGCCTGATACCTTCATCTTCCTGATCCATGACTTTCGAGCGGCTCATAGCGGCTCTCCTCTTCTTATAAAGCGTATGAACAGTAATGTTTGCAGGTGAAAACTCGATCAGTTTCTTCGTCGAATTAACATGCTCTTCTGCATCTTCATAAGGAAGGCCTGCAATGAGATCCATGTTAATGAGATCAAATCCCATATCGCATGCCTGCCTGTAGATTCTGACCGTATCTTCTGCTGTATGCTTTCTTCCGAGTCTTAACAGAGTTTCCGATCTCATCGTCTGCGGATTAATGCATATTCTCGTAACCTTATGTTCTCTCATGGATTCGAGTTTGCCGTCAGTTATAGAATCAGGTCGTCCGGCCTCTACAGTGACTTCGCATTCAGGTGTTATCTTAAGATTTGAATACAGGCAGTTGAGTAACCTGTCAAATTCTCTTTCTTCAAAAACAGTCGGCGTGCCTCCTCCGACATAAACGGCTGAAATAGGTCTGTTAATAGATGAAGCAACCATGTTTATCTCGCGCTCTAACGCTGCTTCATAATGTACCAATCTGTCCATATGGCATGAGATATCTGATGAAATGAATGAACAGTATTCGCATCTTGAAGGACAAAAAGGAATTCCGACATAAATACATAAGCTGTCTTCAGGAATCAATGCCAAAAGTCTTTGTTCTTCCCTTGATGTCTCGAAAGCGAGTTTCGCCTTATCGCTTCTGGCAAAGTATTTATCTTCCAGATCCTTCGCGCTCTCTTCTTCGCACGCAACAAGTGTCGGTCTTATACCAGTAAGACATCCCCAGGGCAGCTCTTTGGATGTAACATCAGCAAGCGCCAGATAAAGAGATCTCTTGATCTCACGTCCGGGCTCTAAGAGTTCACCTTTAAATTCATATTCTTTACCATTGCAGTATGTTACGGATCTTCCGTCTTCAAACAACTCATTAATGAGAGTAGCGTCGGGGCCTTCCGGTGCGATTATTTTATGTTCATCTTTAACTTCTTCAGGAACACCGCAGAACAGCCTGACAACATCTGCCACGCCATAGTATTTATCATGACCTTTAAGTATTACTTCAAGCATTAGCTGCCTCACTTGCATAAGTTAAGTAGAACCTGACATAAATACTGTCCGGCACCTGATATGAAACAACACCAACCTCACCATTTGATCTTAAGAAAGCATCATTTGTTGCATTGCTTACTTCAGTAATATGGATTCCCATTTTCTCATAAATCAAATCGACTTCATCATCGATATTACTCCAATACTTTATTTGTGCTCTCATATCTCTGTATACAGGCTCCATTTCAGCTGTCAGATAATACTGTGGTACTACCTGTCCTGTTGCTTCAGCGATATCTTCTGCAACAGGATAGATGTCCCAAAAGATCTCATAGTAACCTGCATATCTGAAATCAGCTCTCGGGGATGAACAGCACGCTAATGCGGCCAGAAGATTGCAGTCGGTCTCACTGGCATATCCTTTGCTGTGACATAATTCATGACACAAAGTAATCGGATATTCGGTGATGCTCATATAGTCGGTATTAAGATTTACTTCACCAAGGAACGGATCATACATTCCGACGATATGCGTATAACTCCAGTAATGGCTCATTGATACCGGTTTAGCACGCACATAATTCTTGCTGACAGGGATGTCATATTCCTCTCCGAAAGCATTGACCAATGAATTGGCATAAGCCGCAGAGTTCTCAAAACTCTCGCTCATATGAGCAATGCCATTGTAGTCTTCACCCAAATGACTTCTTGCCTCCACCATTCCGTTGTAAGCCCATTTGAGCGCCGCGCAATAATCTTCGAAGGTAAGTTCTTTTTCAGTAAGTTCCAGTTCGTCCTTAACATCTGTCCTTCTGTAGTTAATACCGTGCATTGCCTGGAAAATCACAGCAACGAGAAGAGCCACCACCATAACATTCCTGTACGATTTATATAGGTAAGGCAGAGCGCCGTGAGACATGAATTTCTTTATCAGAAACACAACCCAAACTATTATTCCTGTAGCTAAAAGCGGTACGCCGCATAAAACCAGATTTTCGGTTAATGAATACTGGAAATACATATTTATATTCTGGGCGGGTGAAGATATATACGGGAACAAATTAGTTCCGTAGAAATCAGCTGCTCTCTGCGGAATGAATTTATTACAGAGCACAGCGGCAACAAATGAAACTGTTAATGCCACGATCAGCACTATCCTCAGTGCTATTCTTCTTTTGCCCTTATTCTTTATCTTCATTTTACTGAATTAATAAGCAGAAAAATCACATACAGAATTCCGTAAATTAACGGCTGATGTGCAAGATAAATAATCAGTGAATGTCTTCCGATGAATTCAACAGGTCTGGATATAGCCTTCATGACTTTTCCACGTCCGGCAAACAACGTTTTCTTATCCTTGTAGCACAGTCTTCCGATAACGCATCCGATCAAGAATACGCCGAGCCAAGGGAACAAAGGCATATAGTCTGCCATCCAGGGTGTTCCTGCAATCTCAAAACCAACAGGAAGGAAAATCAAGGATTCAGTTGAATAATCCATATGGTGGATGTCACATCCGCAAATAACGATATACAAACCCACAAGACCCATTACCAGATTTACGACATTGGGCTTTAATTTGAGTTTCTGCTCAATAATTGAAATAAGAGCATAAAGGTAAATGCCGCATGTCAGTACTGCAAGAACATTAAATATGATCAGGCAGTTGATTCCGATAAAATTAGTAGCAATGTAAGTTCCGATTCCGAGAGCAAGTGTTGCGGCAAGAAGTTTCAAACCTCTCTTAGCATTGCTTCGTGAAAATGTACAGCATATACCTGAGACACTTACAAAAAGAACCACAATTATCGGATGAACAAAAGACCAGAACCAGCCCTCCTCAAGATATGAGAAAACATCAACTCTGAATTCATATCTGATGTCCCACGACATATGCATGAAGAGCATCATTATCAGGGCGACTCCTCTTAAGAAATCGAGCTCCCATGCACGGTCTTTTGCTAATGCTTTTTTGCTCACTTCTCTTCCTGCCCTTCTGCCAAACAGCTTCCTACCGCTGTTGCAAATACAGCATTATCAGGTATGAGCATATTTACACCATAAAGTTCCTCAAAAGGAAGCAGATATTTCTGGCACTCCTTAAGATCTGTCAGCTGGCCGGTAAACACGATATCCTTGATTCCGCATTGTCTTGATGCCATAACAGCTACCGTACCGATTGACTGATAAACAAGATTGAATACTCCTGCCATCTTATCTTCTTTTGTGAGATCATCTGCTGCCTTACCAAAATTGGAAGCTGTTACATTCATAGGAAGACCGGTAACACCGTTCTTGGTAATATCACCGATCGTAAGATCACACTTTAAGATATCTCCTTCTGTAGCCATGTCAGACAATTTAATCGCATCAGATGTCCCTGCTACTGCCAGTCCAAGTCCGACTACAGTACCTCCTCCAACACCGGAGCCGATAATATGTCTTACTTTTTCTTTGGTAGCTTCAAAATATGCAGTACCGGTACCCATGCTTACAACGACAGCATGTTCCAATCCTGACAGGAACAATCCGCCCAGACCTGTTGCCATAAATTCTTCAACAACTACTGTCTTAATTCCGAAGATCGGAGCCTGTGTAAAACCGGCACCAACACCGGTAATATTTATCTGCTCAATATCATTTACAGATAGTGAATGATCATTTATAAGTTTTCCGACAGCACCGAAAGCTGACGTTACAGGATCTGCTGCCTTAACAATCTCGCTGGCAATGATCTTGCCATCCTGCATTCCAACTATTTTTGTAGTGCTTCCACCTATATCCAAACCAACTTTTATTTTCATATAATTCATCTTCCTTATTAGTTTACGTAATTCTATCAAATAGTCAGTCTCTTGGCTAATCTAACAGACAAATTAAAAGACCCTGCAGATGACTGCAGGGTCTTGAAAACACTCTAATATCTATTATGTGCTAGAAGGAGCTGTACCACCCCAGTTGTATACGATAACGTCAGTATAATTGTCACCGTTGTCCAACCAGTTAGAAGGATATGTACCAGATGCGAATCCATAACCTGCTAATGTTGTAGCATCTAACTTACTGCCTGTAGTTGTATCGATTGAACGTGTACCTGCAACGTTAGCTGCCTTAGCACGATCCTCAAAACGGGGAACCCAGAAACTACCATCGTATCTGTACATGAAGTTTGTATCACTGTAATTGTCTTTGATAAAAATACGGTAATTTACAACCTTGTTTGTATCATCAAGATTAAAGAACATACAAACAACCCACTTAGGTGAACTGGAACTGCCTGTTGTCATGAAGTTAGGCTCGAAAACAGGAATCTCGTTATTGCCAGAATCCTTTCTATACAAGTAAGGAATTCCAGCAGCATTCGGCTTTACATACCATGAGCAGTTTTTACCGGTATTTCCAACGCCGTCAACCTGTGTATACTTCAAGAAAGAATTCTCAAAACCTCTGGCATACAACATAGCGTAATCGGCAGAATCATCAACGTTATAAGTTGTAACAAATGAGTTTGAAATGGAAACACAAACACCTGCAATTACTCCGCCGATCATGAGAATAATGGCAATTGATAAAACCATTTCTACCAGGGTGAAACCAACCCTCTTTTTACTCTTTCTAATCATATATAGCAATCTCCCTTGTTAATCAAAAGTCCGTTGCTTATTTTGTCCAAACGTTAGTACCGCCGATCTCTTTGTACTGAGAACCGGTATCTACTACCCAGTAATACTTACGAGGGGATGCATCATAGTCAACTAATACAACTACATTACCTAATGAAGTATCATCTGAAGGATCCTGGCAATATTCGGGATAATAGAAGATCGCTGTTCTATTATCTACATAGTTATCTGTCTTAGGAGCATACTCCTGACCAGCCAATGTTCCGGGGACTGTTCCGCTTAATGAATCGAACTTATATGTACCAACATTAAGCTCATCCACAGAAGGCAAACCGGTTGTATTTACAAAAGATAATGTTTTGCCTGTTCCGGCAGCAACAACAGATGACTGAGCAACTGCTTCTCTACCATCAGGGCCAGTGTTATCTTTATGGTTCCATTCAGCTACTTTAGCCATGCACTGTGAATAGTTATAAGCACCTGACTTACTGTAAACGGAGGTCTGATAAGAATAACCCATTGTTGCAACGAAACCGTTAACCAACATTGTAGATGTAACTACCAAAATAAACGTAGCTAACAAGGTTTCAACAAGAGTAAAACCTTTACGGTTACTTTTCTTGATAAATCTCTTCATATACTTACACCTCAGAAATTGTAGCTGGATAAACTTGCTTCATCATCCTGGATTCTCTGACTAAGGCTGTTCGATTCAGAAGCAACGCTGTCATTTGCAGCATTAGTAAGATTAATCCAGTCGTTTACACCAAGCATAAGAGCACCCGCGAGAATAAGAATAATTGCAACAACGAGTACCAATTCAACAAGTGTAAAGGCACCTTTGGATCCGTGTCTCTTGCATATTCTGCTCATAAAGCCCTCCTATTACTTAAAATATACCTTCTTGTAAGTATTATACTTTCTTTCACGGAAATTTCAACAGGAAAATTAATAATTTGTTAAAATTTGTCATTGTTTGTTAACAAATAAAAAGCGGGGGATTGAATCCCCCGCTCAGATCTAAACTTAAATTAAGATTAGATTGATGTACCCATGTTCAAACCAGGAACAGCTGATGTGATAGCGCTATTTACGTTACCAACTGCTGAGTTGTGCTCAGAGATTGACTGCTTAGCTGCGTTAGCTGCGTTGATGTACTTAGCTACACCAAAGATAAGAACTGCAGCAAGGATAACGATGATAGCAATAACGAGTACCATTTCTACGAGGGTGAAACCCTTCTTTGACTTCTGAATCTTCTTCATTTTAGATTCCTCCTGTAAGTTTTTGAGTTTGTAGCCTGATTATACAGTCTCTTGATCACAATTGCAACACTTTTTTCAAAATTTTTCAATTTTTTGTCACAATTTGTTTTTGCGGCTGTTATGTGGCTGCTGGTGCCGGTGTGGGAGTAGGCGTTACAGTAGTCTGTGTAGCGTATGCATCCTCTGCATATACGAAACCAGTAAGATCTCTGTAGCTGCCTTCTGCTTCTGCAAGGTTCTTAGAGAACAATGCTGCTGCCCAGTAAGCTGCGAACGGCTTATTGTTGATTCCTTCACCAGTGAATGCAGTATTCTCGATACCATACCACAAGCTGTTCTTATTGTCACAAACATAAGGGAAGCCGATAAATCCGCCCTTAGTGTCAACGTTCTTATCGCCGCACCAATATGTGTAAGGCTTCTTGCTCTCGTCAACAGAGATTCTGTTACGGAGATTTGCACCATAGAAGTTGATTGTAGCAGAAAGATTCAAAGCGCCATCATTCATAGCAACGACGATGCTGTCTACCTTAATGCAGCTGGGGTTCTCAGCATTAATCTTCTTGAGAGCTGAAATAAACTCAGCGTAACCAACTCTCTTAGCGTAATCACCCTGACCCATCTGCTCTGTCAACTCAGTAATTGTCTGTCCAACAGTATTAGGATTTGTGAAGTCAGGTGTGCGGTTGTACTGAGGGATTGTGTAACCATCTGTTGATGAGTATGTAACCGCTACCTGCATGCAAACGAGTCCATCAGGTGACTGTGTTCCGTCAGGATAGTTAACAGCTGTCATACCGAGGTCTGCTGAAGTTACAGATACCAAGTAAGGGCAACCCTCTTCTTCAAATGTCTTAAGTACATACTGCTCGATGCACTCCGTTTCGATCTCATCAATGAATGACAATTCCAATTCAGAGCATGAAGCCTTAAGAAGTTCAATTTCGCTGGCCATGCTTGCATTGTTTTCTCTCAACTGATCAAGATATGCTTTTCTTTCCTGTAATGTCTGAAGCTCTGTCTTGTATTCCTCATATTTATTATTGAGGTTTCTGATTCCGAAGAAGTAACCAAGAACCACGATAATAACCAAGGTGATTACATACATAAAGCCTTTTTCTCTAGCTGTAAGATTATTCATTACTGTTTCCTCCCTTACACTCAGCCTTCGGTAGCAGCTGCATCAGCTGTTACAGGCGCATAATAAAGCCTTATATCGTAATTACCACGAGCTACGTCAGAATACTTATTATCCTGGAGGATGATAGCGAAGTGAGCATCATCAACCTGGTTACCGTCTACTGTGATTCTTGTGAGCTGGTATGTTACGCCGGCATATGTGATCTGGCTTACACCTTCGATTGCATAAGCGTCGCCTGCCTTAACATCGATTGTCTCAACACCACCGATAGATGTTGCGATTTCTGTTCCTTCCTGGAAACGAGTTACAGAGATATGAACATTAGTAATTAATGTTCCGGAAACTGTGAACTGATAATAGTTGTTAATTGCATCAACCATGTCTCCATCAATAAGGTCTTCAGGCTGAGTTTCAGAAGCGATATCCTCACGAACAACTGAAATATTCGGTCTGGATGTGAATACGTTCTTTTCATTCAACATATTAACCATATCTACAGGGCTATAGTATGTGAATGAGTAACCTGACATTGACAATGTAGAATTTGTGATTGTGTAGTCTCTGATGAATGAATCACTAGGGATACACTTTTCAATGATATCAGGGAGTTCTGTCGGAACTGTATCGACGAGATCTACATTCTTACGCATCTGAGTCAATGCATAGTAGTAATTTGTCATATCGTTAAGTTCTTCAGAAAGGACAGCTGCATCCTGCTCAAGTGAAGCATAGTCAGGACCATTGAGAGTGTTCTGCAAATCCTTGATCTGACCCTTGATAATCGTATTTCTAATAAAGAAAGCTACTATAAAAGTAAGTACGACGAATACTACCAAAACACCTGCAGCAACACCATAACCTAACATTCTGGCTGCTTTGGCTGCATTGGCTGTAAACTCGGCAAAGAAGTTCATATCTTTCTTTGCCAATAACTTTTTGTTAACTCCGTTAACCTTAGCCATAAAGTATACCCCTCCTTAATCGTGACGAATCAAAGCGCCACAACAATTTACGAACTGACCGATCTCAAAATCTCTAGGACCAGTTACGGTGCTAAGAGTCTTAAGGATCTCGACCTGAGTTCCAAGCTGACGTGCAAGTTCTTTATCTACCTTCTTATAACCGGCACCTGAGCCATAGAGGAAGCAAGTGCTGATTGCATCGATGTGATACTTAGCGATTGAGAACTGAGCTGTACGGGATACTGCATCAACAAGGCTCTTGAAGTATGCGTTAACAGCACTCTGGAGAGCAGGTGTTTCTGCTACTGTCTCGTTCCAAACGTCAATATCTTCAATCGGAACGCCAGCTTCAGCATCAGAAGTTGTGATGTTAAGTCTTCTAGCGAGTGATGACTGCTGGTTACCACCCTGGAGTTTCTTAATAGAATCTGCAACCTGTCTGATGTTTGCGTGACCGAACTGAAGTCTTCTGGAAAGAACCGGGAAGCCCTTGTCCATAACTGTAACTGTTGTAGTCTTGCTTGAGAGCTCGATCAAAAGGATTGTAGACTGCTTAACGCTTACATTACCATTAATGATTCCGTTCTCGAAAAGCTTCCTAACTGCATTGGGGTTAACATCAAGTGCAATAGGAGTAAGATCCATGTTCTTTAAGAATTCACGATAATCCTTAATTACATCTGTAGGGATTGCTGTAGCTCTAACCTGAATCTTATCAGCGTTTGTCTCAGCATCCTTTGTAGTGCCGTATACGAGATAGTCGATAGACATGTCTCTGTTAGAGCCCTGTCCGAGGATCTCGTACTTAACCATATCTTTGAGCTGATCTTCTTTTACTACAGGAAGCTCGAGGTCTCTTGTGTGAACAAAAGCACCCTCTGTTGTAATGATGCAGCTCTTCATTCTGATATCGAGTCTAGCGATAGCATGCTTGAGAGCCATAACGATGCCGAAAGAATCGGATATCGCACCATCTGTGATAGCATCACCTTCAAGCGGGATAACACCCATCTTGTCGATTGTAATATTTCCTGTCTTGGGATTGTAGTTTCCGACAGCTACTTTGAGATCTGAACTGGAGCAATCGATTACCAATTCATTTCCGCCTTTACCAATTGAAAAATCCATTTATTTTCTCCTTTCAATCTTTCTCGAATTACAAGAGCCACTGAGCCATTGTGAAGATAGGCAATGCGATACCGCCTACAACCAAACCTACGATGATAGCCATGATGATGATCATGACAGGCTCGAGTGCGGAAACCATCTTTGCTGTAGCTGAGTCTGCTTCGTCTTCAAAGAAATCAGCTGCTTTTTCCAAGATTGTATCCAAAGTACCTGACTCCTCACCGATTGCAACCATTGCGTAGATCATCGGCGGGAACTCTGTGATATCTCTAATTGATCTTGAAAGAGAAGTACCCTTTCTGATTTCAATACGTGCTTCTGCAAGTTTCTTCTGCAAAATAACGTTATCAAGAGATTTCTCTGTGATTTCAACTGCCTGAAGTACAGAGATACCGGACTTCAAGAGTGTAGCTACTGTTCTTGTAAATCTTGCAGAGGCACTCATCTTTGTAGCCTTACCTACAATCGGGATCTTAAGCATGAGGATTGACCACTGCTCAGCACCCTTATCTGTGCTCTTCCAAAGTTTAAATCCGTAAACAAGGAAGCCAACTACTGCGAGATAGATGTACCAGTAAGTAACAAGTGAATGTGAAAAATTCAAAAGGAATTTTGTCAAACCGGGCAATTCACCACCCAAGCTCTCGATCGTTTCACCGATCTTAGGGACGAGGAAGGTCAAGAGACCGATACTGACTGCTGCTGTAAGTCCTGCAAGGATCTTAGGGTAAACCATTGCTGAAGAAATCTTATTCTTGAGCTTCTGATCCTTAGCGAAGTGCTCTGCGAGTCTTTCCATAACTTCATCAAGACGTCCTGATTCCTCACCTGCGGCAATCATACTGATCATGATGTTAGGAATTACACCCCTCTGCTCTGCAAAAGCCTCGGAAAGTGATCGACCACTCTGAACTGATTCGTAAATTTCACCGATACACTTCTTTGCTTTTTTCGATTCAAGCTGCTGATAAAGCATGTCGAGTGATCTGACAACTGTGATACCTGCGGACAAAAGTGAAGCAAGCTGTCTGGAAATAAGAACGAGATCCTTACTCTTAAGCTTAGGGCTTCCGATTTCCATGTTGGCGAGCTTATTACCCTTATCCAACTGCAACGAAGCAATATACTTACCGTCAGACTTGAGCTTTCTGGAGGCTTCACCAAGAGATGTAGCCTCGACAATGCCTTCAGACATTTTACCGTTTGAATCGATAACCTGATATCTGAAATTAGCCATTCTGATATTTTCCCTCCTTAACTCAGATTACTATTATCAAAGCGCCTATTAGGCATACTCCAAATCACCGAACAACGGGCTGTTCGTCTGACCTGCATTGTTAATGAAACGCTTAAGATCTTCAGGAACTCTGCATCTCTGGAGAGCAGTATCTCTTGTGATCATATTGCGCTTAACGAGCTCTGCGAGATAGAAATCAAGAGGGCACATTCCCTGCTGAAGGCTTGTAGCGAGAGCACTATCGATCTGATAGGTCTTACCTTCACGAATGTTGTTCTTAATAGCGTCATTAGAAATCAGGATCTCGAATGCTGCACATCTACCACCGCCGACTCTCTGAACGAGTGTCTGACAGATAACAGCAATAAGAGTAGCAGCAAGCTGTACTCTGATCTGATCCTGCTGATGAGGAGGATATACGTCGATGATACGGTTAACTGTATCAGCAGCTGAAGAGGTATGGAGTGTTGAAAGAACAAGGTGTCCTGTCTCCGCAGCTGTGATAGCTGTACTGATTGTATCAAGGTCACGCATCTCTCCGACGAGGATAATATCCGGGTCCTCACGGAGAGCAGCTCTAAGAGCGTTAGCGAATGAAAGAGTATCCTCGTGGATTTCTCTCTGGTTGATCATTGCTTCTCCGTGCATATGGAGATACTCGATAGGCTCCTCAAGAGTAAGGATGTGACACTTCTTAGTGTTATTAACATGGCCAATCATTGCAGCCAATGTTGTTGACTTTCCGGAACCCGTAGGGCCGGTAACAAGAATAAGTCCACGAGGTTTCATAACCAGGTCTTTAAATACGTTAGGAAGACCCAGCTGTTCACATGTAGGAATCTCGTTAGTGATTGTTCTTGCAGCAAGTGCATATGTACCACGCTGCTTAAAAACATTACATCTGAAACGGCTGTAGTTCTCTACAATGTATGAGAAGTCGATCTCACCTCTCTCGTTCAGATACTGCTGTCTTGACTTGTCGATCATAGACTTGCAGAGATACTCAGTATCTGCAGCCGTAAGCGGTTGATTGCCCAAAGGCATCAACATACCGTCAACACGAATCATCGGCGGCAAACCTACCGTAATGTGGGTATCTGATGCACCCATTTTTACCGATTCTGCCAAAATCGATTCGATTGATAAACTAAATCCTTCCACGTTAAAAAACCTCCTTATCAGTCTATCGTGTAAGCAACTCTGTTAAGTTCCTCGACCGTCGTAATACCTTCGAGCACGAGGTCGCGGGCGGAATCCTGCAACATCTGAGTACCCTCAGAAACTGCAAGCTGACGCATCTCATCTTCACTTGCTCTTCTCTCGAGCAAGGTCTTCATAGCTCTTGTAATAATTACAATCTCGTGGATTGCAATACGTCCCTTATATCCCTTTTCGTTGCAATCGGTGCAACCCTTACCACGATAGATCTTCTGACCTTCGCTGAGTCTTAAGTATGTTCTGTCACTCTCATCAGGTTCGAAAGCTTCTCTGCAGTTTGTGCAGATACGGCGAACGAGACGCTGTGAAACAACGCCGACAAGAGCGGAAGATACCATGTAAGGCTCGAGTCCCATGTCGATAAGACGGTTGATTGATGATACAGCATCATTGGTGTGGATAGTACTGAAAACAAGGTGTCCGGTGATTGCGGCTCTCATAGCGATTTCTGCAGTCTCACCGTCACGGATCTCACCGACGAGACAGATATCAGGGTCCTGACGCAAAACTGATCTAAGACCACTTGCGAATGTCATTCCTGCCTTAGCATTAACCTGTACCTGGTTCAATCCCGGAATCTTAATTTCTACCGGGTCCTCGATAGTGATAATGTTAACTTCTTCGGTATTCTTCTCTGAGAGAAGCGTATAAAGAGTTGTTGTCTTACCAGAACCTGTAGGTCCTGAAATAAGAATGATACCCTGAGGAATCTTGATCATTCTGTCGATCATCTCGTTGTTTCGATCACTGATTCCCAAATAGGATCTGTTCAAGTTGGAGTCGTTCTTTGCAAGGATACGGATAACCGTCTTCTCACCAGTAACGCAAGGAAGAATAGATACACGCATGTCGACCGGTTCGCCGTTGATTACTGTTGTAATACGACCGTCCTGAGGAATACGCTTCTCGGCGATGTTCATACCGCCCAAAATCTTAATTCTTGTTGTAATAGCGTCTTTTGCAGAAATAGGGTTACTCATAACTTCCTGCATGACACCGTCGATACGGATACGAACTCTTACTCGGTCTTCGAGCGGTTCGATATGAATATCGGATGATCCTGAACGGATAGCGTAATCGATCATTGAGTTAACCAACTTAACAACCGGCGCACTGTTAACTGCTTCGCTAAGTTCTGAATCGTCATCAAGGCTTTCTTTGTCAAAGTCTGCACCAAGCTCTTCAGCAGCCTTTGTAGCACTCTCTCTACCATAGTGAACCTTGATAGCGTCTACGATAGAAGTATGAGTAGCAAGCATCAGGGAAATCTGGTATCCGGTCTGGAACTGCAACTCATCCTCGATAGTAATGTTCATCGGGTCATCAATAGCTACTGCCAGCTTGTCACCATCAAAACCAATCGGGAAAACTACGTTGTCCTCACAGAACTTTTGGGTAAGTAAAGCTGTAGCTTTAGGGTCAACGTCAATACCTGACAAATCGATAATAGGATAGTTATACTGACTTGAAACTGCTCTCAAGATGTCGAACTCCGACATCAAACCACTCTCAACGATAACCTCTCCAAGACGTTTTCCAGTTTCCTTCTGAGTGCTGAGCACTTCTGCAAGTTCAGTAGCATTTAGGAAGCCGCTCTCGACCAGAATATCACCTAATCTTTTCATCGAACCCTCCCGATAAATCGTCAAAAATTATCCGCTCAGCAACGCACACACAACAGACGGGCGCACTTCGCCCAAGCATAGATGTTAGAACTATACAACAGCACGGGGTAAATTACAAGATAAAAAGACAAACTGCACAAAAAATAAATTTGACAATCTTATGTCCGTCTCATTACACGCAAGGTATCCTTCTTAAGGGGTTTCTAACTGACCTAAAATCCTTATAATAGTGATATTATTATATATGATTTTTTAATTTGGAGGAACTATATGTCAGGCCATTCAAAGTGGAGCAACATCAGAAGAAAGAAAGAAGCATCCGATGCTGCTAAGGGAGCAGTATTCACAAAGTTCGCAAAAGAGATTGCCGTTGCAGTCAAAGCCGGCGGTCCTGATCCTAACAGCAATTCAAGACTTAAGGTAGTCGTTTCCAAAGCAAAGGCTGCCAATATGCCTAATGACAATATCAACCGCGCCATCAAGAAGGCTGCAGAAGCCGGAGAAGGTGACGATTACGAAGAAATCACATACGAAGGTTACGGTCCTGCAGGCGTTGCAATCATGGTTAAGACTCTGACCAACAACCGTAACAGAACAGCAGCAGACTTAAGACACATTTTCGATAAGAACGGCGGAAACCTCGGAGTTGACGGTTCCGTATCTTTCCTCTTCAACGAGAAAGGTACAATCCTCATTTCTAAAGAAGATTATGAGGATGAAGATCAGGTAATGGGAGACGCATTGGATTGCGGTGCTTCCGATTTCGACAGTGATGACGAGTTCTACATCATTTCAACTACTACAGCAGATTATTATGCGGTCAGAGATGCTCTTGAAGCTAAAAACTATGTTATCTCCGACTCAACTCTCGGTCCTGTAGCTATGACTACTGCCGAGGTAACTGATCCTGATGCAGTTGCCCAGCTCGAGAAGATGCTCGACATGATGGATGAGAACGAGGATATCCAGGAAGTATTCCATAATTGGAACGGTTAAAGGATTTGAGATTTGGACTATCCTGACGAATCAAAAAACGAGAAAACTTCAGTTGAGAGCGCTCCTGTAGCGCGTAAGACTTTGTTGTCTGAGTTTAGAGGAACTCTCAAGAGATTTGACAGGTCCGGACAAGCTTCTCATAACCAGAATGCAGATTCTGCTCTGGGTTTTGAGCGCAATGCGGATCTGGTTCTGTCGAGTGAACAGTTGACCCGTGAGGTTTTGTCCAATATAGCTGTTATTGCTTTTGTCGGTCCTTCAGGTACAGGTAAGAGTACTCGTGCCATAAAGGTTGCCCGTGATAACAATATATACTACATAATCGATGACGGACTTCTTATCAACGGAAGCCGTATCGTTGCCGGCACATCTGCCAAAAAGGCCCCTACCAAGATGGAGTCCGTCAGACAGGCAATCTTCGTTGATCCTACCAGGTCTTCCGTGATGAGACGTGCCCTTATTGAATCTATGCCGAGAGCTCTCATGATCCTCGGCACATCAGATTCTATGCTCAGCAAGATCTGTGATAACCTCTGGCTTAATCAGCCCTCAATGCTCATCAGGATCGAAGATGTCTCGACTGAAGAAGAAAGACGTCTCGCTCGCAACACCAGAATGACTGAGGGTATGCATACGATCCCTGTTCCCAGCATGGAGATCAAGCATGAGTTTTCAGGTTATTTTTCTGATCCTTTCAGCAAGCTGAGGCAGAGATTCGACAGAGAGCGTGGTGTAACTCCTCTAGCTCCGGATTCGGACAGAACGGTCGTAAGACCCACATTCTCTTCTTTGGGTTCATATTCGATATCAGATGAGGCTATTTTGGATTTGATCAAAATTGTACTGAAAGATGTTCCCGGCTTTGCTGAAGTTACATCATTTAAAACAGAGAAACAGACATTTGGCGTAATGATCAGTCTGGATCTTGCTCTTTACTACGGTTATGATGCCCAGAAAGTCCTTGAGACAGCCCAACAGCGTGTTGGAAGTGCTGTTGAGGAATTTACTTCTATAACTATGAACGGGGTAAACGTGCGTGCAAACAGGCTCATTCACCTGCCAAAGCCGCCGTTAGTGGAGGAAGCTTAATGGAAAAAATATATATGATTCCTGTTAATGATGCTTATAACGAGACATGCGGATGTCCTATCTGCAGACTTCGTGACAAAGCAGAGAATAATTATCTTGAGTATTATCTTGGTCCTTCATTAATGGAACCGGATACCAGAAAGATAACTAACAAGACCGGCTTCTGCCCTGTTCACTGGGGAAAGCTTAATAAGGCTGTAACTAACAGATTGGGCCTTGGACTTGTTATGCATACTCATCTTAAAGATTATAACGAGGACTTAAATCCGAAACTTAAAGCTTCTATACCTGCTAAGGCAGGACTTATCAAAGGAAGAAGTTCTGATTATAAGCAGAAACTTAATAACGTTGCTGATCTGATAGAAAAACGCATCGGCACCTGCCCTATCTGCGATAACCTCAATGAAGCTATGGGCCATTATATTGAAGTTATTTGCTGGATGTTCTCTCATGATAAAGATTTCAAAGAGAAATTCTTAAAGGCTGAGTTCCATTGTCTGCCTCATACAGCTTTGCTGTTAAGACAGGCAGCTAAACTCTCACAGAATGAAGCATCTGAATTTGTTGAAGCTTTATATGCTAATAACACAGAAACATTTGATTCCCTTATTTCTGATGTGGAATATTTCACTTTGAAGTTCGACTACAGAAATACAGATAAGCCATGGGGAACCAGTAAGAATTCAATACAGCGTTCTATGCGTTTCTTGTCTTCTGACGGGAGGGATTTTGATGAACAACAATCCAAGAAACAGTCTTGAGCAATTAGAACAGTTTTCAGACAATACAGTTCTTGAGCTGTCTCCTCAAAAGACTGAATCAGATTTAGGTTCAAAATATGTTTTGATCAAGCATGACTATTATTCATCAGATTCTGATAACGGCCGCGAATTGTTATCACGCTTTTTATCTGCGCTCTGTAATACTTCTTACAATTCGCTTATTGTTTATCTCATAGACAAAGGCACTTTGTTGCTTGATAACGGTAATCCTCTCTACAATGAGATGGTAAACTTCATTGAAAGAGCTGACTCGGTTATAGCAGATAGTGACAGTATGGATTTTTATAACGTTGATTCATATAAGAATCCGAAAGTAGTATTGCAGCCGGCTGACTCAATAATTGAAGATCTGATTTATATTCCGGATATTTTAATTCTTGAATAAAAAACAAACAAAAAAAGGCTGCAATTGCAGCCTTTCTTTTTGTTGTTTGATTTACTTAACCAAAGTTTCTGTTAACGATAGTAAATAATGTTGTTTACAGAGAACTTTGATGTAGCAACCTTCTGACCATGCTCATCGCTTTCAGCTAAAGGCTGAGGGCAATAAGGCATACAGAACGCACCTGTAGTACCACTCTCTGAGAATCCAGCTGCTTCGATTCTTCCGTAAATGAACAACGGCAAATTGTTGTCGATATCATTTCTTGCAGCAAACTTTGATCCTGAGCCGTAGAGACCAATATATGCTTCAAACATGCAGTGGTCACCGATCGAAAATTCATTTCCTCCAACACCAAAGACATAGCATGCAGGTCTGTTGTAGCTGTCATAAGCGTAAGGATACGTAATCTTTGTTGTTCCGTTACTCTTATAGTAATTTCCGCCCCAATCGCTCAATTCATCAGTATAAGCTGTTCCACGGATGAATGAACCAATTGTTGATGCGTTTGTATAATATTTTGTGCCATCCGATTTTACATGCTGAACTGAGATAAAACCTGCAGAAGCAATGCAGCTTGTTTCTCTGTAGTTAGCACCTGACCATACGATGTCAGCACCCTGCTCAAGAATGAATACAACAGGAGACGGGTTCGTCTTAACATTGTAAACTGCAAATACCAATGTACCGAGATTGAATGTTCCGTTTTCCTGGAAGTAGAAACGATACTGATCAGCCTTGCTGCCATCGATAGCAATAACGAAAGGTTTCTTATCGTTTGCTGCTACGGTACCAGGTGTGAAGTAATAATATCCAGGAGTTAAAGTTACAACACCGTTCGTTGCTTTGTCTGTGAGATTTTCTGTTGTCAAAGCAAACTTGTAAGAATTCGGAATAGCACCCGTAGGAGAACCATTTTGTCTGAGCCATGCAGGGAATGAAGCAGTTAAAGGTGTAGCCTCATACTCTGATCCTGCGGAGATTACAGATCCAGCTGTTTTCTTTGTGCCATCCTTAAGATATGTATCATAAGTAAGTGTTATATCAGTTGTAGCCATCTCGTAACCGTCAACACTGAATGTTTTGAAGATAGTTTCAGCAGATGAAGGGAAAGATTCGTTTGCGTGACAGAAATCAGAAGCAGAATATCTCTTAAGGTTATCTGTTACGGAAAGCGAAATACCATCTACAGCCTGGTTAGTAACTGTATAGTTGCCGGAATGCTTATTTGAGTTCTGTGCAGTAGCTGACGTATTTGCCGTAAAGAAAACATCACCAGTATCCGGATCAACATTTTTGCTTACAAAGTAGCATGTCTTTGAATCAAGGATTGTCTTAATCTTGTCGCCGTCATCAGACTGATCATCCGCATCCTTGTTCTGAGCAGGTCTGTCCATGAATACCCAGTTTTTAGGTGTTCCGTCAGAATAGTTCGGGAAGTAGTTTGTTCCCCACTGGTTCGCACAGTTGCCACCGCTGTAAAGCAAAGCGGAATCACTTGTGCTATTGCCCAAGAAATAGAAGTCACCATAATAAGTGCAGGCACCTGATCCTGACCACATATATGAATCCAAATAAATGTTATTACCGTGGAATACGTTACTACCACCGAACTGGGACTTAGAACCAGGTGCAAATACTACATCAGAATAGAAGACAGCACTTGAAGCATGCTCTTCGCCGTTACTTCTCAGCAAGATAGTATTGTCAGTAATATCAGTCTTAGCAGGGTTCCACATTCCTACACCGTTAGTGAAACGCAATTCGTGGTCATTAACGTCAGTGCCGATATCGATCTGGTTTCTGAAACGGTCACCATAGCTAGGACCGGAAGACTTAATATCAAGGTAAACTCTTACGCTCTCAACCTGATCTCCGATGATTGTCTTGAAGTCAACAACTGCAACTTTCTTATTGGCATCTTTATAAAAGACATCCATATAAGTACAGTTGGTGTCATCTGTGGCTGACATTCCAGGAACGCCCGCAACAACCATTCTGAGCTTCTGAGAATCATTGGACTTAGGTCCAACGCCATTTGCATTAAGCAACTGGTCCATCTGATAGTCATTGATTTCCTGCATCTGCAAAGCTTCGAGGAAAACTTCTGAAGCAGCAGTAACAGTAAGACGGGCCTGGCTCTGCAACGTGTTCTCGTATAAACGGCCTCTCGTTGCCTGAGTGAGCATCATGGCTGTTGAGATAAAGATAATTGCAAGTGCTAAAATGAGAACAACAACAATAAGTATTGATCCCTTCTTGCCCTTCTTCATCTTATTCATTCTTTTAATCATAAGAAGCACCTTCCTTCTTTATGGTCTGAACTTACTTATTTTATTGAGTTTGGCGAGAATACCCCGCACAATTCTCCTTATTTGCTAAGCCTATTTTATGTCATATCCATTCAAATTTCAACAGAAAATTCTAATTTTGCTAACTTTTTTTACATAGTTTGTTAACATTTTATTCATAAATTATGTTTCCTTCTCTATTTCGGGCTTTGGAGCAGGTGCCCCCTTCTCTCCAAACTTGTCAAATTCCTCTTTTTTGGAAGCTACAAGCCAGTAATCATTTTGGGTCGCAAATCTCATTACTGAAGCAGAATAATAGTTCCCGGCCTTGTTTTTCTTTACCCTTGTTCTGGAAAATAACTCGCCGTGTTCTCTGCACGCAAATAACCCATATTGTGACTTGCGGATCCTGAATGTCGGAATTCTGACTGTCAGTTTGGCGCCACACAATGGACAGTTGTTCATAAATCTGTTTGCAGAAGCAAATGCTGTAACACTGTCCAGGCATTCCGGACCGACGAAACTGAAATCTGACGGTACATCAGGATCAATCGATGAGCTTGATATTGCAGAGATAACCTCTGACGGCTTGTTATGTTTAAATATCTCCTCGAAAACCGCACCCGTATAATGGGCATCTGCAGTAGCACTATGGAATATCTCATTCTTATCTATATTATAAAAATCTACCGCAGCCTCTACACTTCTCTGTGAACCCTGAAGACCGGCAAACAAAGAGAAAATAGGCTGGAGATCTAAAAAGAACATATTAAGTTTCGAATCCATTTCGAAGAATTCAAGATTCATCTTAAGCATGGAAGGATCAGAACTGCCCCATCCTACCAAAATAGAATCACCACAAAAATCCCTGAATTGTGAATAAGCATCCGCAAAAGAAATACCATTCAACAGATCGGCATTCTTTTTATGGGTTACTTTTTTAACGTGATAATGAAGCTTTGTATATTTAACAGGAGTAATATCAGCTGAAAATGCGTTTCTGTAAATCAGTTCGCCATTGTCATATACATATTTTAAAGCGCCGATCTCAATGATCTCGCCTGTAAGTTTGCTGACATCGAAGGGGTATTCCTTGCCAGGCATAGGCTGGTTCCATTCCATATCAAATACGACAAATTCTGTGCCGTCTGTTATCTTTTTGCTAAGCATTTGTTTTGTTCCCTTCGCCGCTTACTTCCTTTTTTCCATTATACCTTCGAATAACCGGAATGGCGACAAGGCATAGTGCTGCTGCCAGGCTGACGATAATGCCCGGAGTAATTCCGATGTTGTTGCTGACCAATGAAATTTCCACATTTTTAGTGGCTGCCGAATCAAATACCAGGGCAGTTCTTCCGCAGAAATCAAATGTACCGTAAGAAGCTCCGTTAACTTTTATGTCAGCATCGTCATAAGTAAAAGGCAGAATAACTGTATAAATGCGGTTCTCGTTAAATCCGTTAATGCTGAAGATGTCAGCATTGGTGCTGCCAGATGCAGATAACATCTCGTTATAAGCGTATTCGTTAAGATTGCAGACAGAAATAAAGCATGTCTCTTCCTCATCTGCACGAAGTGTGAGCCTGATTGAAAAATCAGATGAATCAGTCTGAAGTTCTGTAATAAACGGACCTGAGAATACTCTCTCATAATCGCCAACGTTTGTGTTTACTCTGACTGAAGCACCATTTTTGGCATTACAGTATAAGAACACCCTGTCACCGATAAAGTCAGTAAAAGGAGTCAGTGTAAGTGAATTCCGGCCTCCCGAAAGCTTATACATATCGCTTCCGACAGGAGCAGCGCCGCTCGCTTCATCAACATTAACAAATACCGATTCAAAAAGAATCGAACCGGAAATCCTCTCTGAGATACAGTTAATATCTTCCAAAACTGACTGTTCACGTTCTTTTCTGCTCAAATTGGCAGGAACTAACAGGTATTGGTCATTCTCACTGATGGCAGGAAGATTAAAAGTTTCATCAAAAATCAATTCAGAAGACGTATCTGAATTCTTATTTCCGCTGAAGTATTCTTCTGTAGCTGCGCTCGGGATAGTGTTGTTAAACATTATGAATGCGGCATTAATGCCGACAAAGATAAATCCGAGAACAAGTATGACATACTTTGCTTTATTGGTGAGTTTATCTTTCGCGATGGCATATACCAGAACAGCATCCAAAACCATAGCCAAAAACGTTGAAATTGTAATAGGGCTCGCCAATGTGGTTCCTGCAGCATCTACTCCGGAAACGATCAGGAAGAATAACGGTATTATTCCAGCTGCTATCATTCCGCCCCTGTCGAGACTCTTGAGATTCTTAAGACCGATTCCGGCAACAAAGAAGATTACCGTTCCGAGCATGATCAGTTTTGAAGAATTAACAACAGGAGCAATTCCAAAAACGCTCACTGTTTCATTTACAAAGGAAGAACTGCATGTAACATGGATCACGGTAAGAACAGCAACTGCACAGACCTTAATCCTTACGGGAATCTGTTCGTTCAGCGCGAAAGCCGCAACCGCAACAAGTGTCAGAATGCCCACATAAAATACCGGAATGCCAACAGAAGAGATGCTTCCTGAACGGAGGAAATATGAGCCCCTGATAAGGTCAAAGAGCTTGTATGTCATTTTGGCGTTCTTGAAACTCTCTTTAACATTCACGCTGATATCCATTGCAGCCATACCCGGAATGGCAAAAGCCATATCCAGGATCAGACCGACAACCAATCCGGACAAGAGCTTGAGCCAGGAAGTAATTGTCATTGCAAAAGTACGGTAAAGACTCAAGCACATCAGCAAACTGATGAAGATCATTGCAGGCACACCTGTTATCAAACCGAATCCGCCGGTAGCACAGAGTCCGAATGAACAAACACAAACCAGGACATATGCTTTCCATGTTCTTTTCTGTAGATAGGAATCAAAAGCAGACATAAGGACAGGAACCATTATTGCCATATTCATCACAGAAGAGAACTGTGCAGTAAGAACTATCTGTGAAGAGAAAGCATACATTACCGCAAGGAGTGCGGAAGGAAGCCTGTTAAGCTTAATATGCTCTGACATGAAATAGTACATGGCAGAACAGCAAAGGCCGAATCTGACGTAGTATCCGATAAGAAGGATAGTTTTGGAAGCTGCCGCTGGCATGATCAGAGCCAGATAGAAGAACAGATCCAAATGAACAAACGTCAGGAGACGCCACAGATCTGTCTGGCCTACACCTGCCTTAATCATTCCGATATCTTCAATTGCATGGTCAATGCCGCGGAGAAGATTCTCATTTAACTCTTCTGAACGCATAGAGAGTCCTGTCGGCAAAATCTTGCCGGGCTCTACATGAAGTCCGATATTAAGTGCTACTGCAGCAATTGCAATTGCTGCAAGGAAGCAAAACACAATACCATCTAATCTTTTGAGCTTCCCGTTAGTCTTTATCATCATTAACCTCCGGTTGTCCATCCTCGGCAGGTTCAGCCGGCAATATATCCGAAACAGGAACTTCTTCTATGACTGTTTCAGAAACGGTCTCAGCCTGAATCTCACCTGCAGCTTCAGACTCCTTAACGGATTCAGCCTGAACTGACGGCTTCTTTGTCTTCTTCAGGAGCAAAGGCATTACGGCAACCAGAGCAATAAGGATTACCGATACTGCTGAAATGGCTACTCCCGCCTTAAATCCTGCAGGCGAATATCTGATAGTAATGTCGTGGCTTCCCTTTTCGAGTTCGAGGCCCATGAGAGCATCCTGAATAGGAACGATCTCGGCAGGCTGTCCATCTACTTCTGCTGACCATCCCTCTGAATAAGGAACGGAGAGGAATAACAAACCGTCTTCCAAAACTTCGACATGACCTGACAATGAAGTGGAATCATAAGATGTTACTTCGAGCTGCTCGTCACCCAAAACAGACAGCATTTGGGCATAGCCTTCCTGGTCAAGCTGATATCCGTATACAAAATTGGATGTTCCGGGGGATTCGGAATACTTTACCGTAACATCAATAGGAGTACCGTCAAAAATACCGAGACAGATTATCTGGTAGCTCCTGATCTCGAATTTCTGGATATTGTTGCCACGGGTAATCGTAACGTTTCCACCCTTGCGCGCATTAGCATAGATGTATACATCAGAACCGATATCAGCATCCGTAATTGACATTGAGAAAGTGTATTCTTTAGAGTTGTTTGAGGCACTGTAAACCAGAACGCTTCCCTTCAAATCTGATGTGGAAAGACCGTTCGCGGACACTGCATTCATAACAACAGGCTTATAAACTGAAGGAGCACCCATACTGTTCAGCCACTGGTTTGTCTTATCGAAAACATCCAGATTGTTATCGTAATCAGGTGCGTAATCTACAACTCCCGGGTCAGTCATAAAACCGACGCTCAAAGCATCGGGATTACCCCAAGCAGTGATGACACCGTCAGCATATTCCTTCTCAAACAAAGCAGGAACTGCCTGTGTATTGGTAGTCTCAACCAGGTTCCTTACACCAAATACCGTAGCGGTAACACGTGTAAGTCCGGCATTTCTAAGGCCGTTGATACCGTTATTATGGAAACCGTAGTTTCTCATGTATGTAACGAAGCTCTCTCTTGCTGTGGAAGAGAAAATAGACAAACCCTTAACGTTATAAAGCGACTGGAGATCGCAGATGTTATTCGGGAACAGCTCTGAACGCTCGAAATTCATATGGCCTTCAGTTCCTTCAACCTCATTAACGTATGTTGCGACCTGTTTATAGTTTCTGCCATAGGGCTTATAAGAAGTGAATCCTTCATGAATACAAACAAGGCTTATGGAAACAAGTGAGGCCGTAAACAATTCGAACATCATCGTAATCGTAAGAAGTGTCTCACAGAAGAACTCACTCTTGCCTGAACGGCCGTTGCTGACTGTATGGAGTGCTGCACCCTGAATGATCAGGAACAAAAGAGTAACACCAATCTGGATATAGCCTTCATTACCTGTACCGAATTTCTCATAAAGAATCAGGAATGCAGCAGAACTCAATATAGAACCGGTGATATATTTCGGGCCGAGACTTCTTATGCGTCTGATAGTCAGAAAACCAACAAATACCAAAAGGAAACTCATGATAAATGATTCTCTGTAAGGTATCTGGTTCGGGAAATGGAAACCGTGCCAGATAAAGTTAAGCGTACGGTTCGTAAAGCTCAGATACATGATCATTATCAGGGTTCCGAAAACGACCTTGTGCTTCAGTTTGATTCCTGTCTTTGACGGAAGCATAAAGAACAAAGGCAAAAGAAGAACAACGATAAGGCTGCTGTATACATTTGCCATACCGTCTCTGATATTAGGATTTGCTGCAACCATAAGTCTGCCGAAGAAATCGAACAGAGAAGTCTGGAGCGCATAATCCGGCTTCAGTTCATTTCCCGTAGCTGAGCAATGCTGCAGAACGAGATAAGTAGGAACCGTGACAGCAGCTGAAGCTCCTGCCGCGAGCAGGCTGGAAACCGCAAAACGGACAGCGCATGCCAGGAAAGTCTTTATGCCAAGTCTTCCCGGATCTCCCTTGGGCTTCTCGCGGGAATAAAGGCAGACATAATATGCAGGTCCGAAAAGTACAAGGAACAGGCAGAGAAAGTATCCTGCGTAATAATTGCTGATGATGGCAATTGCAAGGCTGATCATGTACAGGCCGCACTTCTTCTCGAGCAAAAGTCTTCTTAAACCGAACATGATGAGCGGCATCAGTACTACTGCATCGCACCACATGATGTTCCAGAAAAATGAGATAAACCAGCCGCACAAAGCATAAGCGGAACTGAAAATGACAGTGATATTATCTATTCTCCTGTTATCATTTGACGACAGGAAAATCAACATGAACACTGAAGACAATCCGGCTCGGATACATGTAATAAGTCCGATAAACACCGGCATGGTCTTCGCAGTGAAAAAAACACAAAAGATATTGAGAGGGCTGGCAGCATAGTTGGCATAAGCGGCATAGTATTCCTGACCCAAACCATCATTCCAGCTGTAGAAAAGAGACTGTCCGGATAAGAGCTTATCTCTGAATGCTACGAGAAAAGGACAATACTGGTGATATAGGTCTACTGTCAGCATTGTACGTTCACCAAACGGATAACATCCGGTTACGGCAAAAGCAGCCAAAACCGTAAGAGTCGGGAACAAATACGCGAGAAGATACTGGGGCCAGTATTCAAATAAAGTGCCACGTTTTTCTTTCAGTATCGGTCTATCTTTTGCCTGCATATAACCTCTATTATTTTTATTAGATTACAAACGTGTTAATAATAGCATACTTTGTCATAGTTAGTTCTCCTTTTATGGTAAAGTGTTTTAAACCTATATTCTTATTTACTTATTGTGGGGTTAACTTGTAATGAAGGGTAAAAACAAAAAGAATACCGATAATAAGCAGGCCCGTACTCCTGTAGTCAGCGGGGATCTTGTTAATAATGAAGTCATGGAGTCGGCTGAGGGCACACCTACCAACGACTTTATGGAGGCACCTGTTTCCGAGAAGCAGAAGGGTGTCACATTAAAAGATCTCGCAGAAATCGATCCGGAACTTCTTACCGGTAAGTCAGGAGAAAATGTTCCGGTACCTGAACTCCCTTCTTTACCTGCAAGCAAAAACAGCAAGGTTTCCGAACCTGCCAAGAAAGAGAACGAGATTCCCACCGAGATCAATCTCGATAAGAATGAGGATGCCATCGAAAAGGGTAAGCTCAGACGTAATGCCGGCATTCTGTTTGTCGCATTCGGAGTCGTTTTAGTTGTAATTATCGCTGCTATATCTTTCGCGTTGGACACAGGAATGAATGAGTCATTCATCAGTCCTCTCACTATTCACGGCAGAGAGATCTCAAGCGGTGAATTCAGCTTTATGTACCACTATGAGCTCCTGAGCGAGGGTGTCGACCTCTTCGCTGCGGACACAGAGGAAATGCTCTCTTCCCCGTATCTTGATGATGACAGTTTCCCTACATACAGAGATTACTTCAGATACGTAACGGCAACAGACCTTCAGAAGATCGAGATCTTATATGACGATGCTACCGCGCAGGGTTATGTAATCGAGAAATCACATTACGACCGTGCCATTGCTTATATTAACTGGCTCAAGGGTAAGGCTGACGAGTTGGGAGTACCTCTCGATACTTACATTAAGGGTGTATTCGGCAGTCAGGTAGATGAGCAGATCATCATCAATACCCTCGCACGTAAATACTTCACAGAAGATTATGCTTCCGGCGAGAAGCTCATCCAGCTGTCCGCTTCAGACGAGCAGGCCGAGCATGCTTATTCCCAGACAAGGAGCATTTACGATCTCGTAAGCTACAAGATCCTTCGTATCACTTACGAGCAGCGTGACCAGGCATTTGTAGATACTGCAAATCTCCACGCACAGAAGATCATTGATGCTATGGGTGGAGATCCGGCTAAATTCGAGGCTTGTGCAGCAAAATACTTCTCAGGTGTTGCTGCGAATACATTGTCACAACCCGATTCAACACTTATTGCCAATTGCCGTTTCGAAGATATTACTCATACGGATTTCAGGAAGTGGCTTTTTGATGAGTCGCGTGTTGACGGTGATGCCACCATTATTCCTGACGAGAACGGATTCCCGATCATCCTGGTATTCGTATCCAGAGTCCGCATGTCTGAGAACTTAAGAAACTGCTACATCATGACAGTTAACCAGCAGATGACTGAAGACATGCTCCCTGATGTTGCCGCTACACAGGCTCTCGGTCAGGAGATTTACGATTACATCGACGATCCTGACAGCTGCAATGAGATTGAGAACCTCTATAACGACTATATCCTCGCAGGTCAGTTGTCTATTATTCACGACACTTCGATTTATAAGGCTAAATACAGCTCCACTCTGTCGGACTGGATCTTCTCGCCCGAGCGAAAACTCGGTGACAAGGTCCTGATTGAAGATAACGGAACATTCTATGTGGTCTGCTTTATCTCTGAATCACCTAATCCTGAGTGGTATGACAGAGTAAACAGCTTCCTGAGAATGAATAACTATCAGCAATTCCTCTCAGCAAAGTCTGCAGAATACACGTTTGAATTCAACGAAGACGGATTAAGTCAGATTAAGGACGTACCTTAATAAAAATGGGGCTTAATAAAGCCCCAATACCTGATAATTATACTGCTGGATAATTACCATTATGATCGCAAATATGAAAGTCAGGATCATAGCGCCTATCAGTATCCACGCTAAAATCTTTGTTCCTGTCTTCTTTACTGTGTTTGCGCTCATATCAGTATCATCCTTTGATTTGTTAGTTTAGTAATCGGCACTGTCGCCTATTGTTAAGGTCAGAGTGACTTCTTTGTCATTACGTAAGACAACAACTATGATGTCTTCTCCTACCTCATGCGCATCGCGCACCTTAATAATATCACCCGACTCTTTTATTTCAACACCGTCCATTGTAAGGATTTTGTCGCCTAATGCAAATCCTGCCTGCTCACCGGGGCCGTTAGGAATGATCTCTGCAACATATACACCGCCGGACTCACCATAATAAGAATCTGCAGGAACAAATTTTACGGAAATTCCGAGGAATGCTCGTCCTACGACCTTACCATAGTTGATGAGATCCTCAATAATGGGCTTTGCTGAATTGATCGGAATGGCAAATCCGAGATTTTCAGACTGGTCTGTTACGATCTTCGCATTAACTATACCTACAACTTCTCCGTACGAATTAATGAGCGGTCCGCCGCTGTTACCGGGATTAATGGCCGCATCAGTCTGGATAATATCAACATAGTAACCGCTTCTGTTGAGTTCTCTGCTCGGAGCGGAAATTACGCCTGTTGTTACTGTGTCATCGAGCTTACCCATAGAGTTGCCGATAACTACCGCGAGTTCTCCTGCCCTAAGATTGTCTGAATCTCCCAGCGTAACACAAGGGAGTTTTTTGTCGGTATCAACCTTAAGAACTGCTATGTCAGTCTGAACATCTGATCCAACAATCTCGGCTCTGACAGGTGCCGGTTCGTCGGGAAGTTCAACTGTTACGTAATATGTACTGGGTGCATCTGCGAGGACAACAACGTGCTGGTTGGTAACAATATATCCGTCCTCGGTAATAATGAATCCTGTGCCTGAACCGAGCTTTGTTTCTTTGCCGTCATCAACTCCGATCACTGTGAGCGGTACTGTGGCAGGACTTACGGAATTAAATATATCGACAACAGTCATTCTGTTCTTATCCGAAGCTATGGTAGTTGCTTCTTCCAATGAGAACCAGGGATCAGGGAGTTCAGCAGCTGTATTAGTGAAATCACTCAGAGAACCGGCTGCAGTCGGAACAGTAACCGCGGTCCGGGTATAGGACATGATCCCTTCACTTCCGGTATTCAGCCTGAAGATATAGTAAGACTGAAATCCTGAGAACAAAATACTCGCGAGCAGAAGAACCGACAGAACGGTTATGATCATGCGGTAGTTCTGAGGATTCAGTTTCCTCTTTGGGGGCTCTTGCCGGATATTAGTCTGGTTTATGTTCTCGTTTTCCATATATGCGAATTTATTCCTGATTCATTATCCTGTTATTCTAATCCGAACGCTTTATCTATTTTGGGCAATTTCAAATCAAAACACAAGTCAGGAAATCGAGATTTTCTCTCCGCTCGAAAGTAAAGACTCAGGATCTGTGGGAACTACCGTGCCGCCCGAACTGTCCAGGCAAAATCTCTCAAACTCAGAGGCTTTCTCCTCCGGGACAGTAATATCAAATGTAACTTCCTGCCCGTATTCAACGTTACTGACAGTCCAACCGGACGATCCCGCCCTCCTGGATAACAGTTCAAAAAAGGGATATGAACAATTCTGACGCCACTTTAGTGCAGGAACCAATTCAACAGGTTCACCGCTTACGAGCGCGAGTCTTCCTGAATCAGAATAAGCTCTGCGAAGGCCCCCTGTTCCGAGCAGAGTTCCTCCGAAATATCTGGTTACGCAAACCATTGAATCAGTAAAACCGTTTGAAGTCAGGAGTTCTAAGAGAGGCTGGCCTGCCGTACCCTGCGGTTCTCCGTCATCACTGGATTTTTGTCTTGCACTCTCCCCTCCGATAACCCATGCATAACAAAGATGCCTTGCATCAGGATACTTCTTTCGCTCTGCAGCAAGGTATTCACTAGCCTCTTCAGGTGATGAAATATGGAAACTCTTTCCGATAAAAACCGATTTTTTGACTTCGATCCTGGATTCGCCGGTCTTACTCAGTGTAATGCTCAAGCCTTGGTGCTCTCCCTGTACTTCTGGTAAGCCATCATAAGAAGAGATTTGTCCTGACTGTACGTGATCTCATCTAACGCCTTGGTAACCTCAACGAATCTGCAGTCTACAGTTCCGGTATCGGGATCAGCCTTGCAGTAATCACTCTTGGCCTCCATGACAAACCAGGAAATATTGTTATGGACAGGCTTCCTTCTTGAAACTGAATAGAACTCGTAATTCGTCTTACCGCAAGGTGCCAGAACCTTGACATCCACATCGGTCTCAATCTTAATGCGTTGTTTTGCGAATTCCGGCAGGCTGAGCTCGTTATTGATCTTATAAATGCCCTTGGGGAAACTCCATTCATGCTTGTCATTACAAACAAGCAGAACCTTGTCTTCAACGAATACTATTCCACCTGAGCAGTTGCGAACGATCATAAAATACCTGCTAAATAAATCAAATATTTATAACAGTATTTTAACATAAGTTTGTTCTTTTAGGGGCAGGTCTGTATAATTGTCCTATGCTTAATGACCAAACAAATAATAAAAATAATAACGATGTTCTTGAGCTGGCCAAACTCAAGCGGCTTTTGACGGTCCTGTTATCGATCTCAGCAATCCTTGCAGTCGTTCTTATCACATTAGGTATTACCAAGCTGGTGAACTTTGCCAGAACACCGGAAGAATCCGGCAGTACTCCTATTTTCGCTACGTTGGTATCCAATACGGCAACATATACCGAACCCGTCGAATATCATACGGAACAGTTAGTTCAGTCCGACCTCGCAGAGAGCTATTGGCGCCCCTTGCCGGAACTTCCTGAAGACCAGGTTATCGTTCCCGAGCATGTGGAAGTAAAGGCCCTTTACATCGGTTCCGGTTCTGCACTCGACAAAGCAATCGAGCTCTGTAACAACAGTGAGCTCAATGCCATAGTCATCGATCTTAAAAACGAATACGGTCTGCCCTACATGTCCAAGGTTCCTACAGCCAAGGAAATCGGCTATGTCTGGGATGCTTACGATCTCGATGCAGTCATCGAAAAGTGCCACAACAACAATATCAGAGTTATCGGAAGAATCGTTTCTTTCAACGATCAGGTCGCTGCCCAGCACTTCCCTGAGAGAGCGATCCAGGATGCTAACGGCAATGTTGTCCAGTTCAGCAACGAAGGTAACAAGCCGTTCTTGAGCCCCTACTGCACTGAGAACTGGGATTATCTTATAGCGATCGGTATTGAAGCCGCTGAACACGGAGTAGACGAGATCCAATTCGACTACGTCCGTTTCCCTGCCGGTGCCACTAAGAACAAGGTAAAGCCTTACTTCGGTGAAGAGGGCCAGTTCCCTTCAAAATCAGAAGCAGTTAACAGGTTCCTTCAGGAAGCAAGAATCAGGATCCAGGATACATATGGTGTGCCTGTATCAGCAGATATTTTCGGTATCGTATTAACTTCCGAGAGTGATGCAGCAATTATCGGTCAGGATTTTGCAACTCTTGGCATGACAGGTATCGATTCATGCTGCCCGATGGTCTATCCTTCGCACTATGCTCTGGGTACAATGCTCGGCGGACACGTTTTCAAATATCCGGACAAGGAACCTTATCTGATGGTTTACAGCGTACTCCACGACTGCCAGACCATTTATAAACAACCAGGATTCACGGCCGTAAGACCATATCTCCAGGCCTTCACCGCCTCTTATATCGGCAAGGGTAACTATATCGAATACGGTTACAGAGAGATAAATTCACAGATCAAAGCCATCCAGGATTTGGGAATAACCGAATTTATCCTTTGGGACCCTTCATGCAAATATCCCCAGGGCGAATATGATGGTGATATGTCAGTAGAAACTGATTGAAACCTGAGGCTTCTAAGCATACAATTAGGTAATTTATTAATTAAATGAGGTGACATAATGCTTGATATTAAATTCTTGCGTACAAATCCTGACATCGTAAAGCAGAACATCAAGAACAAGTTCCAGGATGAAAAGCTCCCCCTGGTAGATCAGGTTATCGAACTTGATAAGGAATTCCGTGAGAGCAAAACACGTGCTGAAGCTTTAAGAGCTAACCGTAACAAGGTCAGCAAGCAGATCGGCGCTCTTATGGGACAGGGCAAAAAGGAAGAAGCTGAAGAGATCAAGAAGCAGGTCACCGATATGGCAGAAGAGCTCGAGGCTCTCACAGCGAAAGAAACTGCTCTTGAAGAAGAGATCAGAAAGATCATGCTCGTTATCCCTAACATCATTGATCCTTCTGTTCCGATCGGTAAGGATGATTCAGAGAACGTTGAGATTGAGAGGTTCGGTGAACCTTTCGTTCCTGATTTCGAGGTTCCTTATCACGTTGATATCATGGAAAAGCTTGACGGTATCGAGCTCGACCAGGCCAGAGAAACATCCGGTAACGGTTTCTATTATTTGAAGGGCGACATCGCAAGACTTCACTCTGCATGCCTGTCTTATGCACGTGACTTCATGATCGACAGAGGCTTCACATATTACATTCCGCCTTACATGATCAGATCTTCAGTTGTTACAGGCGTTATGAGCTTTGCAGAGATGGAGAACATGATGTACAAGATCGAAGGCGAGGATCTCTACCTCATCGGTACTTCTGAGCACTCCATGATCGGTAAGTTCATCGATACAATTACAGAAGAGGACCAACTCCCCCAGACTCTCACATCCTACTCCCCTTGCTTCCGTAAGGAAGTAGGCGCTCATGGCATCGAGGAGCGTGGTGTTTACAGAATCCACCAGTTCGAGAAACAGGAAATGATCGTAGTCTGCAAGCCTGAAGATTCCATGACATGGTACAACAAGCTCTGGCAGAACACTGTTGATTACTTCCGTTCACTCGATATCCCCGTTAGAACACTCGAGTGCTGCTCAGGAGATCTGGCTGACCTCAAAGTTAAGTCCTGTGACGTTGAGGCATGGTCACCCAGACAGAAGAAGTATTTTGAGGTTGGTTCCTGCTCTAACTTAGGTGATGCACAGGCAAGACGTCTTAAGATCAGAATCAGAGGTTCTGAGGGCACATATCTTGCTCATACACTTAACAACACATGCGTTGCTCCTCCGAGAATGCTCATCGCTTTCTTAGAGAACAACCTTAATGAAGACGGTTCTATCAGAATCCCTGAGGCATTAAGACCTTACATGGGCGGCAAGTCCGTTATCGAAGTTAAGAAATAATCTTCTTACAAATTAAAATTCACAAAGGCTGTCAGAAATGGCAGCCTCTTTTATTTGCATCCGGAAACAGGCAAAGAAAAAGAGGTCGCCTCATATGAGACAACCTCTTGAATCACTGGTTAAGCTATTGACTTACGCTCTTTCAACTTTGCCAGAACGAAGACAACGTGTGCAAACGTTCATTGTCTTGGGGGTGCCATCAACAACAACCTTAACTCTGTGTACGTTAGCCTGCTGTGTAGTAAGCGCGCGTCTTGAAATCTGTGAACGCGTGATTCTAATTTTTCTGCCGAAGAACATGTCCTTCTCGCAAACTTCACACTTAGCCATGCAAACACCTCCTGTTAGAATTCAAATGCCTATGAATAATACCACAACCTATTTGATGTTGCAACAAGTTTTTCGGTCACTTTTATTAGGAAAATCTCTTTTTTTCTGCCTTAAGTGACACGGGCGCTAAATATACGCCTAATCGTTATAATTCTGTTGCAAATATCGTCTCCTGAACTGAAGTTCCTGAGTCTTACAGTAGTTCTCGCCGGAGAGATCATAAACAGGGTTCCGGTATCGGTACATACCGCCATTTCATATATTTCTTTATCTCCGGGATCCTTTTTGGGGCTCGATAAGAAAAGAATATCTCCCGGAAGGATCTGGTCGATCATAATTTCCCCGGTAACGGCGTCAGGTTCAGGAATGATCTCAATTCCTGCCTGTGCCTGCCCTTCCATGGTTCTGGGAATCGTAATTCCGTTGATCTCGGCACTGACATAGACCGCGCCGTTTACAGAAGCTCCGTCTATGGACATTCCGTTCTCGATATATCTGGCATTAACAAAGGTCAGGACCGAGCTGACAAAGTAACGGCTGGATACCTCTTCCGTAGCAGCTCTAGGTGAGAGTTCGATAACTCCTGAAGATCCGATCCAACCGACATTACCGCCCGGAAGTGATACCTGGTAAACACCTTCACGCTTAATATCAGCATAAAGGACCGTATTCATCATTACCTTCTTGATGAGTGTACCGTTGCTGGCATGCGTCATTATATTTTTGGACGGGTCAGATACGATCAGTTTGTACTGATGCATATCCGGCTCAACCGAATCCATCTGCTCTATAAGACTGGAAGACTTTACATATCCTACAAGCCCATCCATTGTCTCGATCTTGCAGTATCCGTTCTTACTATCGTTGATAAACTTAACCGGCTCATTAAATAGGACTTCGGCTATTCTTCTGGCATCAGGCTCAGGCAGAGCCATGAGTGATACCGTGCTGTCTACAACGACTCTGTATTCAGGCTCGTCATACTCAAGATTAATGACAGGCTCAACGAAAAGTTCGATGTTCGTTCCCTTAAATACACCGGGTAATACTCTCGGAAGGATATAGAAAACACCTACAAGGAGCAGGATAAAAGATGCAAAAGCGATAGCAAGACCTACTATTCTTCTTTTGCGGACAACATTCAATGTAGCCTGCTTCTCGGACAGACCCCACTTATCCTGCATATCCTCGGTAGTACCGTACTGTTCCTTACCTTCATCCATATCTGCAAGGAACGGCAGCTTAACAGTGCGCTCCAGATGTCTTATGGTCTTAGGCGGAATCTCTTCACCGACTACCGGTTTCTTCTTCTCGAATACGCCAAATAAAGGCTTTTTCCCTGTCTTATCCCGTCTCTTCATATCATTTCTCCGTCAGCATAACGCAATATGCACCAGCCATGCCGCCGTCGTGTGACAGGCTGATAGAGACAGAACTCATTCCTATCTTTTCCGCATGTGCCAGAGCGCCGCCCGTCAGTTTTACAGACGGAGTTCCTCTGTCATCTTTGATCACTTCTATATCCTGCATTCCCACGCCTTCGCTCATAAGACCTGTGCCAAGCGCCTTGCCGACTGCTTCTTTGGCAGCGAAACGCGCAGCATAGCGTTCAGCCTTCTTCGTAAGAAGTGTAGCTGATTCGCAGTACCTGATCTCATCTTCAGTGAAGCACTTATTAAAAAATGCGCTATTTGATCCGTCCAGTTTCTTTTCAAATCTGAAAACATCAGTTATGTCCATACCACAGCGAACTCTCATCGGAAGCTATTATTTCCTTCCTTCTGAAGAAATCAGCTTTGCAGTAGATAACTTACCGCTGATTCTCATATCACTCTTGCTGATGAGCTCGCTCTTCGGGAAAGGAGTTACCAATACAGTGGTGAGCTTTCCTGCAGCTCTGGTCTCCAAAACAGAATTAAGAACCGAACCTACATTGTTATGTAATGTAACTTCGTCAGCGAAATCATCAATTATCAGGAAATCAATGTTCTTCAATGCTTCCAGGGTGTCTGTTCCCAAAGTGGACAGATCTTCACACTTAACATAGTACGCACTCTTGCCGAGGTTGATCGCTGTTTTGCAGACACAAACCGAGAGGAACGTCTTTCCTGATTGCGGAGGTGCAGAATAGATGCACAGACTGGATTTGTTATCTTCCTCGTCTATACCGAGCATTACTTTCAAAAGTTCATTTCTGATTCTCTTCCTGCCCGCTGTCTCACCAAGATAATCGTCTCTGTAATTCTTCATCTTATATGAAGAATAATCACCCATGCCGCTCAACTCATAACACATCTCGAGCTCATTTTTGCGGCAGGAGCATACCTTAACAGTGCCGTCAGAACCTTTGCAGAAACCGGTATCGCCACACTTATCACAGATACTCTTCTCCATGTCGAATTCTGGATCGATCCTGTTTCTGGCCATGACGCGGTCACGCTTAGCCTGGAGTTCTTCTTCGGCAATATCGTATCTCTTTATAAGTCTCTCATCCTTATCGATAACAGCAATGAATCTGCTGTTACGGACAGTTACGATCTGGTCGTCTATTTCCTTGAGTTCTGGATAGTCTTTGTATACTCGGCTGATCCTCTGCTGTCTCAGGATATCTCTCGTAGCAGAAACCTCTGTAAGGCTCTCGTTAATCAACTCTTTAATCGTCTTCATCCGGACCTCCGAACATGTTAAGGATATCATCAGGAATGTTCTCGTCGTCTTCTTCCTTCGTATCCTTTGAAGTCTCAGTTACCTTAGCAGGTTCTTCTGTTTTACTGTCTGAAATGCCGGCTTCCGCACCTGTGCGCCATGAAGAACCGGTATTAGCCTTTCTCCTTGTTGCCTTGCGCTTATTCTCTTTATGTTCTGCTTCGCTGAATTTAGCAGCTTCCTCAGCTGTGGTGATTCCATGGTCATGCCACTTTGTAAGGGTATCACCTACATTCTTCAGCGTGATAATACTCCTGAACTCATTCTCCTTAAACGCGAGAGTAACCAGTTCCTTTGTTGCATCGAGATCATTTGCCCAGCTCGTTACACGTTCGATCTCAAGAGCATTTAATCTCTTTCTAAGGAGGCTGTTGCAGAGCTTTACCAATTCCTTGGCTCTCTTATTGATCTCCAGCTGCTTTTCAAGACTCTTAATATCCGTATAACCCTTCTCATACCATGAGCGGGCCATGTTCTCCATGAGGATATTAGATCTGTGGATCGACTGGTCGTATCCCTCTTCGAAAAGTTTGTAGCAGACTCTGCCATCAAACTTATAATCATATAAACACTTATCTATAAGACGGTAGAAGATATAAGGGATCTCACCCTGATAGAAAGTCTTTGAGATGGAATCGGCGAGAACCTGTCTCTCCTTCTCATCGCTGTTGAGAACCGAATCAGGGTCTGATCCTTTGGCCTTCACTGCCTGGATATACTCTTCTACTTCACGCGCCTTAATATCATCGAAAGAATAAGTCTTATCCTTACGGTTGACGAGTCCGGCGGACATCAGCTCTGCCAATGTTTTGGGAATCTCATCGTCAGGAATAATCTTGAACTTTTCGACGTCGCTCTCTTCGAATCCGTCCTTCTTACCGGTCATGTTGATCCAGAGATATACGAGCAGGGCATTTTTGCTCAGCTCCTGTGCATATCTTACGAGGAAAATATCAGGCAAAAGGCTGTCGTTGATCATCAGCCTGGAGATTTCATCTTTGCCGTTATCAATTTTCATATTCCGGTCGGACCCTCTTCCTAAATTTGCTTTGCTAATTATAGCATGGATTATGTACCCGATTGGGTACTGTTTGGGGCAAACTTTACCGTTATAAGGACAAAAAGTGTGACGGGTAAAATTTGGGAGTAATTTGCTCTGATTACTCCCAAATTTAAGCAATTCTGTGCCATTTTGCATTTTCTTGGGAGTGATCGGGGCGTTTTACTCCCAAATTACTCCCAACCGCCGTAAATGAATGAAAAAAGGCTGACCTCGGAAGGTCAGCCTTTTTTAGTTTTTGTTTTAGCTTAAGGATTAAGCCTCGTTAGCCTTCTTAACGTAAGAAGCATAACGATCTCTTGAATCCTGATAGCATCTCTGGAAGAGACCGTCAACAACTTCAGCATCATACTTCTTGTAGAGTGAGTTGTAACGAACCTCTGCCTTGAGGAAGTCGAAGAAGTCTGCTGTAGGCTCCTTAGAATCGAGTGTGAAAGGATTCTTTCCTTCTGCAGCGAGAGAAGGGTTGAATCTGAAGAGGTGCCAGTAACCGCACTCAACAGCCTGCTTCTCTCTGTTCTGAGCTACCTTAAGGCCACCCTTGATACCGTGGTTGATACAAGGAGCATAGCAGATAACGAGGGAAGGTCCCTGGTAAGCTTCTGCTTCTGTGAATGCCTTGATGAGCTGGTTCTTATCAGATCCCATAGCTACCTGAGCAACGTATACGTAACCATAGCTCATAGCCATCATACCGAGATCCTTCTTCTTAACGTGCTTACCGCCTGCAGCGAACTGAGCAACAGCACCTTGAGGTGTAGACTTAGAAGCCTGACCACCTGTGTTGGAGTAAACCTCTGTATCGAGTACGAGAACGTTAACATCCTCACCTGTAGCGAGAACGTGGTCGAGTCCGCCGTAACCGATATCGTAAGCCCATCCGTCACCACCGATGATCCACTGTGATCTCTTCATGAAGAAGTCCTCATACTCGAGAGCCTTCTTAGCAGAATCAGAACCTTCAGCCTTGAGAGCCTCAGCGAGCTTCTCTGCGATCTCACGTGTGTTATCAGCAGAATTGAATCCGTCGAGCCATGCCTGAGCTGCAGCCTTGAAATCATCAGAAGATGTAGAAGCTACTGTCTCTTCAACGAGCATCTTAGCTCTTGATCTGAGCTGCTTGTAACCGAGATACATACCGAGACCGTGCTCAGCGTTATCTTCGAAGAGTGAGTTGCCCCATGCAGGACCGAAACCTCTGTAGTTTGTTGTGTAAGGCATAGAAGGAGCAGAACCACCCCAGATTGAAGAACAACCTGTAGCATTGGAGATCTGCATTCTGTCACCGAAGAGCTGTGTGAGGAGCTTAGCATAAGGTGTCTCACCGCAGCCGGCACATGCGCCTGAGAATTCGAGGAGCGGCTGCTCGAACTGAGAACCCTTAACGTTAGCCTTAGCCATCGGGTTATCCTTGTGAGAGAGAGCAATACAGTAATCCCAGTTCTCAGCTTCCTTAAGGTTATCCTTAAGAGGAGCCATAACGATTGCCTTCTCCTTAGCGATACATGTCTCAACGCAGACACCGCAAGAGAGACAGTCCATAGCAGAAACCTGGATTCTGAACTTGTAGTTGTCGTAAGGCTTCATGCCTGCCTTTGTCTCGAAAGGTGCATTTGCAGCCTCTTCCTCTGTGAGGAGGAAAGGACGGATAGCAGCGTGAGGGCAAACGATGGAGCACTGGTTACACTGAATACACTTAGCAGCATCCCATACAGGAATATCTACTGCTGTACCACGCTTCTCGTAAGCTGCTGTACCCTGAGGGAATGTACCGTCTTCCATACCTACGAATGTAGATACAGGGAGAGAGTTACCTTCCTGTCTGTTCATTACGTTAACAACCTTCTCGATGAACTCAGGAACAGCCTTCTTCTCAACCGGCTTATCCTCAGCTGTCTTCCATGAATCAGGAATGTCAACTGCAACAACTGCATCAACACCTGCGTCGATAGCAGCATAGTTCATCTGAACGATATCGTCACCCTTCTTACCATAAGACTTGAGAGCTGCCTTCTTCATGTAGTCAACAGCCTGGTCAACAGGAAGGATGCCTGAAAGCTTGAAGAATGCAGACTGGCAGATTGTGTTGATTCTTCCGCCGAGACCGATCTCCTTAGCCTTAGCAACAGCATCGATTGTGTAGAACTTGATGTTGTTGTTAGCGATATATCTCTTCATAGAGCCGGGGAGTCTGTCCTCGAGCTCTTCTCTTGTCCACTGTGTGTTGAGGAGGAATGTTCCGCCCGGCTTGAGTGTTGAGAGCATATCGTACTCATAAACATAAGACTGGTTGTGGCAAGCTACGAAGTCAGCCTTGTTGATGAGGTATGTAGAACGGATAGGTGTGTCACCGAATCTCAAGTCAGAGATCGTGATACCACCGGACTTCTTAGAGTCATAAGAGAAGTAAGCCTGAGCGTACTTGTCTGTGTGGTCACCGATGATCTTGATGGAGTTCTTGTTAGCACCAACTGTACCGTCTGCGCCGAGACCCCAGAATCTAGCCTGAACAACGCCTTCACCTGCAACTTCGATGGACTCTGAGCAATCGAGTGAAAGGAATGTAACGTCGTCATCGATACCGATCGTGAATCTTTCCTTAGGCTGATCCTTCTTGAGTTCCTTATAAACTGCAAGAACAGTCTCAGGTGTTGTGTCCTTAGAACCCATACCATAACGGCCGCCGATGAGCTTAGGAGCATTCTTGCCAACATAAGCTGCAGCAACGTCAAGGAAGAGAGGCTCTGCATAAGAACCGGGCTCCTTTGTTCTGTCGAGAACTGCGATAGCCTTAACTGTTGAAGGGATTGCCTCGAGGAGCTTATCAGCACAGAAAGGACGATAGAGGTGAACCTTAACGAGACCAACCTTCTCACCGTGAGCGTTGAGGAAGTCGATAACTTCTTCAGCTGTCTCGCAGACAGAACCCATAGCGATGATTACACGGTCAGCATCAGCTGCACCATAGTAGTTGAAGAGCTTGTAATCTGTGCCACGAATCTCGTTGATCTTATCCATGTAGTACTGAACCTGATCAGGTACTGCAAGATAGAAGGGGTTGGAAGCTTCTCTGCCCTGGAAGTAGATATCAGGGTTCTGAGCTGTACCACGAAGTGTCGGGTGGTTAGGAGAAAGAGATCTCTTACGGAAAGCCTTGATTGCCTCATAGTCAACCAATGATCCGAGTGTATCGTAGTCGATAACCTCGATCTTCTGGATCTCGTGTGATGTACGGAAACCATCGAAGAAGTGGAGGAAAGGAACTCTTGTCTTGATTGTTGAAAGGTGAGCAACAGCTGCAAGGTCTGCAACTTCCTGAACGGAGTTGGAGCAGAGCATTGCGAAACCTGTCTGACGGCAAGCATAAACGTCTGCGTGGTCACCGAAGATGTTGAGTGCATGAGCAGCAAGAGCTCTTGCAGAAACATGGAATACGCAAGGGAGCAACTCACCTGCGATCTTGTACATGTTAGGAATCATCAAAAGGAGACCCTGTGATGCGGTATAAGTTGTGGTTAAAGCACCTGTAGCGAGTGAGCCGTGAACAGCACCTGAAGCGCCTCCCTCAGACTCCATCTCGACGATGTTAACCGTCTGTCCGAAAATATTCTTTCTGCCCTGCTGAGCCCATTGATCTGTGTGGTCAGCCATCGGCGATGACGGTGTAATCGGGTAAATTGCAGCGTTCTCAGTAAATGCATACGAAGTATACGCAGCAGCCTCGTTACCGTCCATGGTTTTCTTTGTCAGTTCTGCCATAAACTTGATCTCCTTTGGAAAATTCTTTCGCGGGTTCTCTCCCGGAAGAGAGTCTCCGCTAATAATAACTGAATAATTATAAACTATCCCACGCAAAATGGGGGCAAAAAACATACAAATTATCAGTTTGTTTTTTATTAAAAGAGTCCTCTTCCAAAATAGAAGAGGACTCTTGTCTGTTTTGATTGATTATCAGAGGCATCAGGTGGTGCTTCCGCCGCCGCCTTCTCCACCGCCGCCTTCTCCGCTGCCTTCAGGTGTAGGTGTAGCAGGCTCCGGAGTAGGTGTAGCAGGCTCCGGTGTGGGTGTGGCAGGTTCCGGTGTGGGTGTTGCTGTTGCCGGAACCGGTGTAGGCGAAGGTGTAGGTGTTGGTGTCATTATAGGTGAAGTGATCTCACCTGTTGTCTTATCGAAAGTTGCATAAGTACCGTCAGGATTGAGTGTACCTACCGCAACACGCGTCGGGAACGGACTATAGTAAGTGGAGTTATATTCTTCACGGTTGATTACGTTGCCGTCCTTGTCATACCAAACCTTATAAGCCTTAGCTGTAGTACCATTGTGGGCAGTTCTTACTGTCTTGCTCTGTCCTGTAGGAAGAGTCTTATCTTCAACATACTCTGTATCACCTGGAGCAACTGTACTTACGATCTCGCTCTCGAGCTCAATGTGCTGGCCGTCAGGAAGTTTCTTTCCGTAGATTTCAGCAACGATCGTGTTATCAGACCAGTCAAAATATGTAACGATAACGATCTGGAAATCTGAGCTGTTCTCAAACTTGAAGTCAAGAGCAGGCCAGTCAACAGTAGCATCAAGTCCTGCCGGCAGATAATCTGAAGGCCATGCATGGGCACTGCGCTCAACTACAGTCAGGTTAGCCATGAGGACTGCATTATAAAGTGTAGAACTTACCTGGCAGATTCCGCCGCCTAAACCCTGGTCTACCTGACCATTAAGGATAACGCCTGCTTCCTTGAAGCCGTTAGCAACAGTTCTCTGTCCAACAACACCGTTGAATGAGAAAACTTCACCGGGCTGGAGGATGGTTCCGTTAATGTTAACGCATGCCTGATTGATATTGTTATTACGGTTGCTGTTGTTATAAGCAACTGTATAGACAGAGCAGATACAACCGAATTCATCTCTGATCATCTGCTCGGTCAGCTCAGGCTCCTTAACTGTCATAGGTACCTTAACCAGACCTGAATAAACCTTTGAATCCAAAAGATTCTTTACGTCAGTTATGGTTTTTTCAATATCCATCTCATAACCGACCTTCTCGGGTGAGACAGTGAATTCACATGTATCTACATCAAATTCTGTAAGCTGGGCATTCTCTACTCTTGCATATTCTTCGTAAAGAGGATCCAATACAGAGTGGATTTTCTGGGATACACCCTCGATCTTAACGGTGTAAGCTGTTTCATATGTAGCAGGAGCGTTCTTGAGCTGCTGAACACCATTGTAGCACTCAGTGATCTGGGCAAAATCATTCGCATCAGTAGGTCTGTACAAATCGAAAGCCTTGTCGACGATCTCTTCAGTGTTGTAAGCAAAACCTGCATCAGAGAAGTCAACAGGAATTACGACAGTTGTCAGATCGAGTCTGATGTCAACATTCATCGGCTTCTCAGGCAATGTAGCGGAAACAGCTGCGAGAGCCTCTGCCTTTGTCATGCCGCCGACGTCGATGCCGTCAATGACAATGCCCTGATAGAACTTATCTGTCATGAGCTCTGCATAAGCTTCCTCAGCCTTGATCTCTACAGAAGTACCGTCTGCTAATGTAACAGCGATCTTCGGTTTAAAGAAACCTGTGTAATAAAGGCCTGCGAGAATACCGATACCGATAATGAGGATTCCGAGAATAACAGCGAACAACGGAGCTAAACTCTTTCTCTTCTTTCCTGCTTTTTTAGCAGCCTTGGAAGTCTTCTCAGACTTGGCTGAAGATGTCTTCTTTGCGGGAGCTGATGCCTTAGCGGGCTTTTTTGCAGCAGGCTTAGAAGATTTCTCGTTGTTTACTCTGCCTAAGCTCTTATAGTCAAACTCTTCAAATGTGGACTCTTCGGGAACCATAGCCACAGGAGCCTCACTCTTTGAGACTGCAAGTTGTTTATCTGAATTGTAATTTACAGGAGCGAGGGAAGTGTTTCTGACGCTTGCCCCTCTGCTTTCTCCAGCTGATGCCTGTCCGGCTTTCTTCTTCATAAATCACATACCCTTCTTCACTGATCAAAGACATACTTTGAAATACTACCCAATAATAAACGTACTTAATGCAAACTTCAACCGCGACAGTCTTACATTATGTCAAAAAATAAATAATTATTTATTAGGTGTTGTTGTATAATTTTCGCGGAGAAAAATTATATGGCAAAAACTTATAAAGCATTGCTTGCCGCTGACATGGATTTTACACTGCTCAGCCCCGGCGAGGACGTACCCGAAGGGAATAAAGAGGCTATTAAGGCACTGAAAAATGCCGGCGTAGCATTTACGATCGCCACTGGCAGGTCTTCTTTCCTGGTAGGCAAATTTGCAGAAAATCTGGGGATCGAAGTCCCTATTATCACCAGCAACGGTGCCTCCCTTTTTGATGCCGGAACTCGCAAACACTTAGTTTCAAGAGATTTCGAAGATCAGAAGATCAGAAGCCTTTTAAGACTCCTGATGGACAAAGAGGCTGATGCCACCCTTTATTCCGATGAAGGCATCTTCTTCTGCCCTAAATCTTCCAGAAAATACTTTGTAGAGGGATATAACGAAGGCGTTGAACCTGCCAAGCAGTCCCCCATTATCGATATCGACAGGCGTTTCCCTGAACTAGATAAGATTCCGGCCTTCAACAAGATCCTTCTTATCCGTCCCGACAAAGAAGTTGCCGATATTTTCCTGTCAGATCCCGAGCTCGTCCTCATATCTTCCGGACCCGGTCTCTACGATGTCATGTGCAAAGGAGTTTCCAAAGGAAATGCCCTGTTAGAGCTCGCAGATTACCTGGGTGTCCCTTCAGATAACACTTTCGCGATTGGAGACAGTGACAACGATCTGCCCATGATCGAGTCTGCCAAATACGGAATCGCCGTCGGAAATGCTACCGACGAGATCAAAAAGGCCGCTGCTTATGTCAGCGCAGATTATAACAGCCTCGGCTTTGCCAAGGCTGTCTATGATTTTGTTATTCCGCTTACTGAGAAATTCTCTTAAAGCTTTGACTTTACGTAGCCTTCAACCTGACCCTTGATGGTCTCGAATGAAGCCTTTGCTCTCGCCTCGTCAGAATCGTATACACCCATATAGATCTTGAGCTTCGGTTCTGTGCCTGAAGGTCTTGCGCATGCCCAGTCAATGCCCTTGTTGCCGCCGAGCTCATAGAGGAGAACGTTGGATTTGGGAAGAGTGATTTCTTCAACCTCAACGCCGCTGTCAGTAAATACGTAACGCTTTGATTCTTTATAGTCTCTTACTGCAACTACGGATGCTCCGCCGAGAAGGTTCTTTGCCTCAGCAAGATTCTTGCAGTTTGTGAGTTCCTGTCTGAGCTCAACCATGCATGCACCGATCATCTCGATGCCTTCCTTACCTTCGAGTGTGCAGCTGATCGTCTGCTCAACACCGTATCCGTACTTCTCATAAAGGTGGTCGAGTCTGTCTGCGAGTGTCTCGCCCTTCTCGAAAGAAGCGGCAGCCATGTTGCAGATGAGCATTGCAGCTACGACAGCATCCTTATCACGTACGTCTACACCTGAGAGGTAACCGTAACTCTCTTCGAAGCCGAACTGGAAGTGCTTGTCACCGAACTCGTCATCGATCTTGATTCTCTCGCCAATGAATTTGAATCCTGTGAGTGTCTCCTGGAGTTCAACACCATAGTAATCGCAGATGCTCTTAACGAGCTTTGAAGATACGATTGTTGTAACTGCGAAAGACTTATCGGGAAGTGTTCCGAGCTTCTTCTTTGCATCGAGGATGTAATCCAGGAGCATGAGGCCCATCTGGTTACCTGAGAAGCACTTGTACTTAACTTCACCGTTCTCTACAACCTTAGCTGCAGCACCGATTCTGTCTGAGTCAGGGTCTGTACCGAATACGAGAGAAGCATCTGTCTTCTTAGCGAGTTCGATAGCCATTGAGAGCGCCTCAGGGTTCTCAGGGTTAGGCAGACTTACAGTCGGGAAAGCTCCGTCAGGTAATTCCTGCTCCTTAACGATATGGATATTCTTGAAACCTACTGCCTCAAGGATTCTTCTTACGGGCTTGTTGCCTGAACCGTGCAGAGGTGTATAAACGATGCTCATGTCAGCCTGCTTGTTGATAGCTTCCTGGTCAACAACGAGCTTTGTAAGCATGTTAGTGAATGCTTCATCGATCTCAGGACCGAAAGAAGTAACAAGGCCCTTAGACTTTGCTTCTTCAATGTCCATCATCTTGATGGTTCTGATATCGGAAATTGCCTCAATGTTGGACAGAACTGCATCTGCTGCTTCAGGAGGTACCTGTCCGCCGTCCTCACCGTAAACCTTGTATCCGTTGTACTTGGAAGGGTTGTGTGAAGCGGTGATCATGACACCTGCAAATGCCTTGAAATATCTAACTGAGAAAGAGAGAACCGGAACCGGTCTCAATTCGTCTGCGAGCTTTGAAGGGATTCCGTTAGCTGCGAGGACCTGGGCAGTAATCTGTGCAAACTCAGGTGAGAAATGTCTTGAGTCGTAAGAAATGACTACTCCTCTCTTAACAGCCTCTTCTCCACAGGAAAGGATATATTTAGCGAGACCTTCAGAAGCCTTTGCAACTGTATAAACGTTCATTCTGTTGGTGCCGGCACCGAGTACGCCTCTTAAGCCTGCTGTACCGAACTCGAGATCTCTGTAAAATCTGTCTTCGATCTCCTTTGTGTCATCCTTGATGGCAATCAACTCATTTCTTGTGCCCTCATCAAAGAAGGGATCTGTTGACCAGAGTTCATAAGCCTTCATAAAATCCATAATGCTAACCTCCAAAAACTGATTCAATAATAAAATACCCGAATTAATTCTGTTTTGCTTTCTTTTTCGTGATGTTTTTATCAATTACGATAAACGCTGCCAAAAGGACAATGCCTGCGCAGGATACCAGTGCACCCTTCTTAAGTCCGGGAGATGTGAACTCCAATTCGGCGGTATGACTGCCGGAAGGAACCTCAAAAGCAATCAGGGCATTCTGGTAAACCTCATAATCTGCAGGTTGACCGTCGATCAGGAGCTGCCAGCCGTCTTCTGCAGGAATGGTGGTCAGGACCATCTCATCTTCATCAAGATTATTTACGCTGAACTTCGCATAACCGTCAGTTACAACATCCGTATTGACCTTTGACTTATCGATTCCGTCGAACTGGCCTGCAAAAGCTTCTTCATCGTAACTTGCAAATCTGATATTCAGATAATGCCAGCTGTCGTTGTTGCAAATAAGCGATACCTTTACGTCTTCGCCTTCTTCAAACTTTCCTACAGGAACGATCAGCGAATAGTACGTATTGGAAAACAGGTGGTAGAGCTCGACTCCGTTAACATAGATCTCGGCACCATCAAGAATTCTTCCGGTAACCAATGAACAGAAGATCTCATCGTCTGTAGGAGCCTTGAACTCGTACTCAATGACGATCGGGAGCTCTGAATTTGTCCTGTAAATGTAGATCAGGTTCTCTGTTAGCTGCTGGTATACGAGATTTTCCAGACCAAGCGGGTCTTCTGAGCCTGCCGATGTCTTAACTGTTCCGCTCTCAGAAGCAGATGTTGTTTCAACCAGATCTTTATGCATCTTATATTCGTCTGCATCGAAGAAGAATCCGTTGGTAATCGTAGCTTCTCCTGCATCCAATTCATTGTAGAAATCTTCTGTGAATGTATCAGGGAACATTGAACGGTACCAGTCGTTCTGCATTGCGAAATAGTTTTTCTCAACTGCATCCTTCTCGAGTCTGTAGTAGTCGAACTCCATTGCCTCTTTATCCACAGCGAAAGCCAGAGGCAATACATTCTCATTCTCATAGAATTTCAATCCGGTCTCAAGTGAATCCTCGCCTTCGAGACGGTAATAATCGAGTTCGTTTCTCGAAGATACAGAACCTACTGAGAAGAACGTGTCAACCGCAGGAATTGAGAACGGATGCCATGTTGCGAAGTAGTTGTAGTTCGTCGGCATACCGGTCTGCTTAAGGAAGTGATGGAGTTCTTTATTTGAACTGGAGTTAAAGAAAGAAACCGGGTTGTAATAACCGAAGAAAGCTTGTCCGTCTTCGATGTAATGCTCATTGCCATAATCCGATATCATGTTGTTCTCGGCTCTGAATGCGCCGTTTTCAGCATTATTCTGCTTAACATATGCTCCGAACTCACTCACAGCGTTAAGTGAACGAGCATATTCAATGGCATCTCCACCACGGATAGCCATGGTATATGTTGTCGATGACATTATCGGGCCTGCGAAAACAACTTCGAAGCAGACGATTCCGCTTAAGAGCGGTGATAACATCTTCGGCATATCGCGGATCTGGTCAGGCCAGTTCTCTACGCTGTAGCCCATAAGGAGAGCTGTGTAAGCGGTAACGAACAAAGCGTTGAACAGGCCTAAATTAAGCTGTGTCCTGAATCCTCCGATCGCAGTATTGATAAATACCAGCGCATACATAATGAGAGCGACTTTCGCGATGTCCTTTTTGACTATCTCTTTAATCCTGATAATCGGTTTGATCGACAAGGTGAGGAACAACGGCAGGAATACAAAAGCCTGTCTGTGCCAGAACCAGTTCGGATCGTCGAACACCTGCCATGCCTTATCCAAAGGATAGATAGCAGTCGACAAAACTGCGCCGAGGACGCAGGCTACATGGATTCTTCTCTCACGTCCCTTAAATACAGGACTCATGAAATAGAGCATCATCAGCATAACCACAAGCAGGGCGATGAAAAGGAACGGATAGTTGCACGGCAACAGATCACCGAATTCCTGAGCCTCTCCCTGGAGCAGCATATGTACAAACGTCATAGGTGTGAATGTAACAAGAGTGTCGCTTCTCGCAGAAATCGTCTTGTCTGCATTGTTAATGGTATCGATTCCTACAGGAACCAGTATTGCCGCAACAGAGACAGCAGTAAACGCAGCTGTGAGAATATATCTCGCGCAAATACCGACTGCCTTTTTAAGAGGAACAGATTCCTCGAACATTCTTACGCAAAGATACAGGAAGCATGCGATGCCTGCCATGTATGCAGTGTAGTAATTGGAAACAAATAAAACGAGAAGTGATATTACCAGTCCCAGATAGTTGTGCTTCTTTATGAACTTCTCCGTGAAATAAAGGATCAGGGGGAGGAGCATATATCCGTCCAGCCACATGATATGGAACATGAACATCTGGGAATAAAGTGAGAATGCGTATAAAACACCGAAAAGAACGGGCCAGAGAGATTTCTTCTCATTAAGTCTTGTCTTGAGGAACAGGCACATGAACGCTGAACTGAAGCTGAGCTTGAAAACAATAATCAGCATAACCGCAGCATTGATCTGGCTCATGTCGAGCAACAGATAAAGAAGGTTAAAAGGGCTGGCCAGATAGTAACCTAAAGTGCTCGCAAAATTCTTTCCGAGACCCAGCTTAAACGAATATGTGAGATATGAGACCAGATGACCGGAAGGAACACTTGCCAGATCCTGGAATTTATTTTTCATCAATGCGAGGAAAGGAGCATACTGGGCATCGAGATCACTTATAAGAACCGAATCGTCTCCCAAAGGATACTTTTGGAAAACAATCATCGAGATCAGATAGAGAGCAAATGCCGCTAAGAAAGCAAATAACGGACGGAGATCCCTGCTGCCCTTGTTTGTAGTACCGGCAGTTTTGAGTGATGGTTTGACGGTGGTTTTCTTTGTTTTTCCGCCGCCAAGACTTGAGAGCTCTTTCATTATATATCCGCCCTTTCTTCGTCTTTTTTATTGGAATCGTCTAATCTTTTTGATTATAATACAAAATAACAAGTTATTTAAGTTATGCTCAACAGGCAAAAGGAGATACTACCGTGCTGATCAGTCTCATAGTTCCTTGCTACAACGAAGAAGAATCGCTTCCTATTTTGTACGATGCGTTGTGTGAAGTCCGCAGGTCCGAAGAGTCTGACGAAAAGGTTTTCGAGTTTATCTTTGTAAATGACGGAAGCCGCGATAAGACAGCCGATGTTATCAGATCCCTTGCTGAGCAGGATAAAGCTGTTAAGTACGTATTCTTCTCAAGAAACTTCGGTAAGGAAGCAGCCATGTATGCCGGAATGGAAAAGGCAAAGGGCGATTATGTTGCTATCCTCGACGCTGACATGCAGGATCCCCCGTCACTTATTCCCCAGATGATCAAGGATCTGGACTCCGGTGAATACGATATAGTTGCCGCAAGACGTGTAACACGTAAGGGCGAGCCTAAGATCAGAAGTTTCTTTGCCAGAGCATTTTATAAGCTCATTAACCGTATGTGCGATATCGAGATTGCTGATGGCGCCAGAGACTTCAGACTCATGAGACGTGACGTTGTTGATTCCATCCTGAGCCTTAATGAGCGTCAGCGTTTCTCAAAAGGTATTTTCGCATGGGTAGGATTCAGAACAAAATGGGTTGAGCATGAGAATGTTGAGCGTGCTGCCGGTGAAACAAAGTGGAGTTTCTGGAAACTCTTCCGTTACGCAATCGACGGTATCGTTGCATTCACTACCGCACCGCTCCGTCTGGCGACTTACATGGGATTCTTCTTTGCCCTTTTAGGATTCATTTATCTCGTTTACTACTTTATCCGTGCGATCATCTTACAGATCTACAACGAAGTACCGGGTTATCCTTCCCTTTTGTGCTTCTTACTCTTTATCGGCGGATTAATCCTTATGTGCCTGGGTATCCTGGGTGAATACATCGGAAGAATCTACATCGAATCCAAGGCCAGACCTATCTACATAGCGTCTGAAGAATCCAAGGATTAAGAATTACTTCTTAGCAAAGTATCTGTAGAAGAAACTGTCCTCATAATTCTCGGCAAAGAACTGGTCCTGAATAACCTCAGCATATGAGGCTGTTCTGATATTGCCGAATGAACCGATTTCTTCTGAATCATCAGGTGTTCCGTTAACAGTATTACCGAAGATAACGAAGAAATTGAACAGCGTTGGGAAAGTCATGACCAGAACAGTTGTCATTATTGCAGCTGATTTGAGCCAACCCTTTTTAGTTACAGGTGTATTCTTTTTATCCATTACTTCAGCAACGACTCCGCTTAAGAGAATGCAGAAGAAAAACAGTCCCGGCATAGAGCCTCTCATGCTGAAATCGTTCATGTCAGATATGCAGTAGAACGGAATGAGAACAAGTGAGATTGAAGCAGCCCAGTAAACAGGATTCTTCTTCTCCCTGCTGTACAAGATGAAAACGAATGGCAAAACCTCGATCGCAATAAATGCGAGATATGAGAGTATGAACGACAGAGCATTGTCGTAGTAGTGCCATGCAAAATATCTGACACTGACAGCACCTGAATTAGACATATAGTAACTTCCGAAAATGATCAGGAGCAGCAAAGCGGCTGCGATATTTACAGGACTGAATGTGTTGGCGAGAGTTTTCGAGAGTTTGGATGCTCTGTGCTTTTCGCTAAACAACATGGCAATGACGATCGGAAGTATTCCGAATACCGCCCAGGGTGAATACGCGAAAAGAATTCCTGCCGTTAATCCGAACGAACGTGAGTTAAGTGAGATCAAAAGCAGGGCAACAATCAGGAAACAGGGAATCATCTGATTAAATACACTGCATATTTCCCTGAAGTTACTGATATAGGACATGGAATCAACCCAGCCTTCCAGCCAGAACCAGCCTTTGTAATCAACGAGTTCATGGACGAGGTTAGGAATCAGATCCAATCCCGAAAAGAAAATAAAACAAAACGGAACGGCAGCAGTACATTTCTTGATCGCTGCACTGGATGTGATCAGGCAAAGGAAGATGCCTAACGCGCTCCAGAGCAATAAAACAAAATTGCCCGCGCCGAAACCGAAAACTTTACCTGCAAGAGCCGCCGGCATCCAGTAGATAAAATAATACGTGAAAGAACACTCGCCGGATGCCATTCCATAGATTTCCCTGACCTCAGGGTTAGTCTGTGTGGAATAGTTATAGATGACCGGCCAGTCGTAATCGATGAGATCTTTTAATATTGCACGTCTGAACGCATGGTCCTGGATGGTCGTGCAAAACTCTCCGATACCTGCAAGGAAAGCAACTGCAATCGCGGTTACCGCAAATCCTATCAGGTAAGACAGCGGAATAGTAAAATCGTGTTCACTCCTTAAAAGCTTTTTCCCGTCCGGATTATTGAGGCAGTCAGAAACACTGAACAGAACTATTCCGGCAAATATCAATGTAAGAGGGATGCCTACCGATAAACGGAGATATCCCAGGAAAAACATAAACAGCGGGACTGTTAAGTAGAGGATGACAGAAGCAAAAAGCCACGGATAAGGTATTGTGATACTTATAGACGTCTTGGAAGACTTATCTTTGGGTCCGACAGTCCTCTTCGATTTTGAAGTATTCCCTAACTGTGTTACTTCCTTCATTATCCTCTTCTAATCCCGCTGTTTAAAATATTAATCCTGATTATCAGATCAGAGCTGAACAGTCATGAATTCGATCTGCTGATCCTCATAAGGTCTGTCGTTATAGTCCGTCTTTACAGAAGCGATCTTATCAACAACTTCGATACCTTCGATGAGTTTACCAAAAGCAGCATACTGTCCATCAAGGGAAGGATAGTCAGCGTGCATGATGAAGAACTGTGAGCCTGCTGAGTTAGGATCCATTGCACGTGCCATAGAGAGAACACCTCTGGTGTGCTTCAGGTCATTTCTGAAACCGTTGGCAGTGAACTCACCCTTGATCGTATAACCGGGGCCGCCCATACCTGTTCCTTGAGGATCGCCGCCCTGGATCATGAAATTGGGAATAACTCTGTGAAAAATCAGTCCGTTATAAAAACCCTTTGAAGCGAGTTCTACGAAATTCTTAACTGTCTCAGGTGCAATCTCAGGGTAGAGCTCGGCCTTCATAACGCCGCCGTCTTTCATCTGAATAGTAATGATCGGATTAGCCATTGTTGTTTCTCTCCTTATCTTCTTCTGTATGATCTTAAGATGTCATCCTTGATCTTCCAAAGCTTGGGTGACAGGTCAACATAATAGTTGTGAGGATTCTCAAATCTCTTAACTGAATCCCAGAGTGAATCGAGTTCCTTGGTGCAGTACGCTCTGATCTCACCGATAGAAGGCTTGTTATAAACGAGCTTACCTTCCTTGAAGATCTGGACCATGATCTCTCTTGTTCTGTAGTTCTCGAGGACCTTTGACTTCCATGTGTTGTCAGGATCGAAGATCTCATAAGGTTCGCCGTTAGGAATCTCTTCGTCAGCTATCATAACAACGTCAGCCAGTGCCTTGCCTGTAGCGTTGTCGTAGAATCTTACGATCTTCTTGCTGCAGGGATTTGTAACCTTGCCGATACTGTCGGAAATCTTCATCTTAGGAATGATCGTTCCGTCATCAGCTTCAACAGCAGAAATCTTGTAAACACCTCCGAAAACAGGTTCTGCCTTGGAAGTGATAAGTCTCTCACCTACACCGAATGAATCGATGCATGCACCCTGGCTGATGAGGTCTCTGATGAGATATTCATCAAGAGCGTTGGAAACAGTGATCTTACAATCTGTAAGTCCTGCCTCATCGAGCATCTTACGAGCGCTCTGTGTCATGTATGTGAGGTCGCCGGAATCGATTCTGATACCCTTAAGTCTCTTACCCATGGGCTCCAAAACTTCCTTAGCGCACTTGATAGCGTTAGGAATACCGGAACGGAGAACATCATATGTATCAACGAGCAACAGAGCTCCGTCAGGATAAGCCAGTGAATATGCCTTGAATGCTTCGAACTCGTTGTCGAAAAGCATTACCCATGAATGAGCCATTGTTCCTGAGAGCGGAATGTCGAACTGCTGTCCGCAGATCGTGCAGGATGTTCCTGCAGCACCAGCAATGTATGCTGCTCTCGCACCGAGAACGGATGCGTCGAATCCCTGGGCACGGCGAGCACCGAATTCCATAACAGGTCTGCCCTCAGCTGCTCTTACGATTCTTGCAGTCTTTGTTGCGATCAATGTCTGATGGTTGATTGTGCAAAGGAGAGCTGTCTCAAGGAGCTGTGCCTGGATGATAGGTCCTCTTACCTTAACAAGGGGCTCTTTAGGGAATACAACTGTTCCTTCCGGGATAGCCCAGACATCACATGTAAATTCGAAACCTCTTAAGTAACTGATGAACTCATCATTGAAGTGATAGTTCTCTTTGAGGAAAGTGAGATCGTCTTCTGAGAACTTGAGGCTGGACAGATAATCGATTACCTGCTCAAGACCTGCCATAACAGCATAACCGCCGTTCTCCGGAATGTTTCTGAAGAACATGTCGAAATAAACGATCTTATCTCTGTTGCCGCTGTTCAGATATCCGTTAGCCATTGTCAGCTCATAGAAATCCGTGAGCATACTCATGTTCGTTCTGTCATTCCACATACCATAATCCATGTGATGTACCTCCACCCGATTTTTTAGGATTTTGCAATTTCTTTAATTGTTGTCGTAAGACCAGCGATACCCTGAAGATCTGAAGGGATGATGATCTTTGTAGATGCACCCTGTCCGACCTTCTCCAAAGCTTCGAGACCCTTGATAGCAATGAGTCCGTCATCAGCGCCGACGTTCTTGATCATTTCAAGACCCTTAGCAGTAGCTTCCTGTACTGCGAGGATTGCCTGTGCCTGACCTTCTGCTTCTCTGATAGCTGCTTCCTTCTTAGCCTCAGCACGAAGGATTGCTGCTTCCTTTTCACCTTCAGCTACTCTGATTGCAGATTCCTTCTCACCTTCTGCGATAAGGATCTTTTCTCTCTTCTCACGCTCAGCCTTCATCTGCTTCTCCATCGCTGCCTGGATTTCCTTAGGCGGGATGATGTTCTTGAGCTCAACGCGGTTAACCTTGATTCCCCAAGGGTCTGTAGCTTCATCAAGGATCTCTCTCATTCTTGTGTTGATGATGTCTCTTGATGTAAGTGTCTGGTCGAGCTCCAGGTCACCAATGATGTTACGTAGTGTTGTAGCTGAGAGATTCTCAATAGCTACGATAGGACGCTCGATTCCGTATGTATAGAGCTTAGGATCAACGATCTGATAGAAAAGGACAGTATCGATCTGCATTGTAACGTTATCCTTTGTGATAACGGCCTGAGGTGCGAAGTCTGCTACTTTTTCCTTCAAAGAGATCTTCTTTGCAACACGGTCGATGAAAGGAACCTTCATGTGGAAACCTGTCTCCCATGTTGTTCTGTATGTTCCGAGACGCTCGATAATGAACGTTGTTGCCTGCGGTACGATCTTAATGTTAGGCAGTATGAGCACAAGAAGAATGATGATTCCGATTGCGATTCCTACTACTCCGCCTGCTGTGATTCCTACGATTGGAAATGCCATAATGTTATCCTCCATAATTTGGTGATATCTCAACTACGAGTTTTACACCTTCAATTGCTTTTACAGTTACCTTAACTCCCTCTGCTATGTCAGTGTCAGCCTTCGCACTCCAAATCTGTCCGTCGACCTTAACCTGACCTTTGCATTCGGCAGCATTAAGCGGTACTGTTACTATCCCTTCTCTTCCGATTAGTCTGTCTGCATTGGTATGCTGGATATTTTTCTTGCGAAGCGTCTCGAGCTTCGGTCTTATCCAGACCATGCAAAGAACAAAACATACTACGGAAACAGCCGCCATCACTATGATCTGCGAAGTGAGTGATGCGCCACAAAGGTCCATTATCATCGCTACGAGTGCGCCAACGGCGAACCAGAGCGTTGCCAAACCTGTGGTCGCAGCCTCAATGATCAGCATGACGATTGCAATGGCGAGCCAGATAACCCACCAATTGACCATAGATTAATCCTCCCTTTTTAAATTATGCGGGTATTCCGGCCCGCATTTGAATAATTATATCACCTTAGAAATCTTTTATTAATATAAAAGGAGTCGATTGTCCGTTAATCGGGGAGGTAGACTTCTTCCAGAGTAAGACCCTTGGCAGGCAGCGTTTTTCCCGCCATGCTGCGGTCACAGTTTGTAATGATATTCTCAACTTCTCCAGGCTCGATCTTACCCTGCCCCACATAAAGAAGTGTTCCTGCAATTATCCTGACCATGTTGTAGAGGAACGCTTCACCGGAAACTTCGATCTCGATCTGACAGGGATCTTCTCCCGTCTCGCGAACACTAACTCCGAAAAGCCTTCTTACCGTAGTCTTCTGTGATCCGCCCGTTGCACAGAACGCAGCAAAATCATGCTCACCGGCAAAATATTTAGCGGCGGCCTGCATTTTCGCGATGTCAGGCTTAATTGGGCAATAGTAAGCATTGCGGTCGAGAAGAGGACTTCTCGTCGGTGAAGAATAAATACGGTAAATGTACCGCTTTCCTTTGATATCGAATCTGGCAGAGAATTCATCACTCACATAGAAAGACTTCTTCACTGCAACATCATCAGGAAGCAGCGCATTCATCGCCAAAGGGAATTTATCTTCAGGAATAACAAACGGGACGTCCGCATGGCTCAGGTGACATTTTGCATGCACACCTGCGTCAGTGCGTGAGCACCCCGTAAGTCTGATCTTTTCTTTGTATAACTCTTCTAATGCCTTCTCTATTACATCCTGAACAGCCCTTGCATTTTCCTGTGACTGGAAACCTGCAAAATCCGTGCCGTCAAATTCAGTAATGAAGGCTATTCTCGGCATAATTACTTGCCGTTTTTACCGTCATCAACGCAGGACTTACCCATCATGGCAGCACCTACGATACCAGCATCGTTACCCATCTGGGCCAGCTCGATACGTGTCTTCGGAACTCCGGGTCCGAAGTAAGGACGTGACATGGTCTTCTCGCGCATCGGGATGAGGAGAGGATCACCCTCGCCGCATACGCCACCGCCTACAACAAGAACTTCAGGCATGAATGTGTTGATCGCATTTGCAAGACCATCTGCAAGATAATCTGTGTACTGGTCAACTACCTGCTCTGCAACCTTGTCGCCTTCACGCATAGCGATGAAAGCAATACGGGCATTCCACTCGCCTTCCTGCTCCTTAACCTTGTTAAGAAGTGAATCAGGGTTTGCCTCAGCAGCCTCTCTGGTCATTCTTGCGAGAGCTGAAGCAGAAGCATACTGCTCAAAACATCCCTTTCTTCCGCATCCGCACTGAACACCGCCGGATACGAGAACTGTATGACCAAACTCTGAACCTGCCTGGTTAAATCCGGAGAAGATTCTTCCGTTAATGATAACGCCTGCGCCTACGCCTGTTCCCAGTGTGATGGTAACAGAATCCTTAGCGCCCTTGCCCGCCCCTGCAACAGCTTCTGCCATGGCAGCACAGTTAGCGTCATTATCGATATAAACAGGGAGATCAACGACTTCTCTTATAAGTTTTCTCATAGGAGCTTTGTTGAAAGGAAGGTTGCTCGAATATACAAGAAGACCTTCATCGTTATCAGGTGTTCCGGGTGAACCGATACCGATAGCTTCGATATCTTTTACTTCAAGACCTGCATCCTTGATGGCATCTACAGCGAGCTGACCCATGTCATGGATGATCTCCTCCATAGCTCTTTCAGCTCTTGTCTTGATGGATATCTTGTTAAGGAGCTTTCCTTCTCCGTCAACAATACCGGCTTTGATATTCGTACCGCCCAGGTCGATACCGCAATAATAACTCATCTATATTCCAACCTTTCGCTTGTTTTAGGGATTTCGAACAAATTCTATCACAGCAAAATCTTTATCTCAAAGAAAAATCAATGACTACAACCAACACCGCAAGAAGTGTAAACATTATGCATGTCAGAACGTCTCTCAAAGTGAGTTTTAACGGGTTAAGTTTTGTCCTTCCTTTGCCGCCTCTGTAGCACCTCGCATCCATCGCAACTGCCAGTTCATCGGCACGTCTGAAACTCGATACGAACAGAGGGATCAGAACCGTAATGTATCCCTTTACCTTGTTTATGAAACTGCCCGTATCATAATCGGCACCTCTCGACTGCTGAGCCTTCATTATCTTATCTGTCTCAACAGCGAGTGTCGGAATGAACCTCAATGCAATGGACATCATCATGCTCATTTCATGCACAGGAACCTTAATTACCTGCAATGGCTTGAACAAACTCTCGAGCGCGTCACTCATCTTAAGAGGTGTTGTCGTCAGTGTAAGAAGTGTGCTGGTCGATACAATAAGGAGCACTAGTCTTACCGCCATGATTCCCGCGCGGCTTATTCCGTAATCAGTTATCGAAATAATTTTCCAGGCGAATAAAACATTTCCCTGCTTGATCGTGAACACATTGATGATAAAAATGAACAGCACGAGAGGAATGATCGGCTTCAATGTCGAAATCAAAATTCTCGGTGTTATTTTGCCCAAAATCAGCTGGAGCACAATTATGCCAAATAATACCAATATTGCTATTGGTTCCTTGATCATGAAGATCGCAACAAGGTAAACAGCGTACAGAATTGCCTTTACTCTCGGGTCGGTACTGTGGAGAAATGAATTTGCAGGATAATATCTGCCGATACTGATATCTTTAAGCATTGGCACCACCTGCTTTGCAAACTGCAGTTACTACCGCTGCAGCTTCCTTCTCAGGATTGAAATACATTTCGTTAAACTCTATTGAAGGATAGATCTTCGCGAGTTCATTCTTAAGAGCACCCGAGAACCTGGCAATCCTCGGTCTCTGGATTCCGAGTTCTTCCGCCCTGTCCTTATCAAACAGTTCATCAGGCGTACCGATAGCCTTTATCTTACCGTTATCAATAAGGCATATCCTGTCACAGTTAACGGCAGCTTCATCCATGTTATGGGATACGAGAACTATCGTTGTTCCCTGTGCGCGGAGTCTCTTGATTATGCCGAACATTTCCTGTCGGCCTTTAGGATCCAGACCTGATGCAGGTTCATCGAGAACCAGTATTCCGGGGTTCATTACGAGTACTCCTGCCATTGCGGCACGTCTCTTCTGACCTCCTGACAGCTCGAAAGGACTGCTGTCCAGTTCTCTCTCGGTAAGTCCAACCTTAAATGCAGCATCTCTTATGAGGACTGTCTGTTCCTTCTTATCGAGATTCATTTTGCGAAGTCCGTAAGCGATATCTTTAAATACGGTCTCTTCAAACAACTGGTACTCCGGATACTGGAAAACAAGACCAACATTCTGTCTGATCTTCAATGTATCCTTTTTGTTTTTGCAGGATAAGTCACCGCCCTTGGTGTGGATGATAACATCACCCTGGACGGGCCTGAATATCGCATTCATATGGGAGATAAGTGTTGTCTTACCGCAGCCGCTCTCGCCTACGATTCCCAATACTTCGCCCTTCATGATATCAAGATTAATATCATCGATTGCTTTGTTGTCGCCGTCATATGTATAAGACAGATTTTTGACGGACATGACGACCTCTTTTTCTGTCTTATCCTCTTCTTTGACTATTGCTTCAGGCATCTTAATACCGGGCTCATTCAGCATCTTTGTAAGACGCGTGATGAGGGCCTCATCAGATTTAAGGTCTTCTTTGGTAAGAGTATTTCCCGTGAGTTTTGCTATTTCAAAAGCAAAGTTGAATTTAACCGGACGCTTAAGTCCATACTGCCAGAGATCATCTGACAAGAATATCTCTTCAGGGGTTCCTTCCAATACGGCCTTACCCTTGTTAACAATGATGACCTTATCGCATCTTAAAGCTTCAGTCATATCATGGGTAATGGTGATAAGTGTAAGACCCTTTTCCTCACGCATCTTCTCGACCAGAGCCAGAAAATCATCTCTGCTCGTCGGATCAAGCATAGCTGTTGCTTCATCGAGAATCAGTATGTCGGGACGCATAGCTAGAGCTCCGGCAATAGCAAGCTTCTGCTTCTGTCCGCCGGACAATGCTGTAGTCTCTCTGTTTCTGTATTCATATAATCCGACATCTTTGAGAGCCTGGTCTACGCGCTCTCTTAATTCGGGATTGGGAACACCCAGATTCTCTGGTCCAAAAGCTACATCTTCTTCGATCATGGTTCCGACGATCTGGTTGTCAGGATTCTGGAAGACACAGCAGCAATGGGATCTGATGTCCCAGAACAGTTCATCATCTCCGGCATCTTTTCCGAAAATGACTACTTTACCGCTGTCCGGAACTTCAAGGATATCTATTATCTTTGCAAGTGTGGATTTGCCTGAACCGTTACTGCCTAAGATTGCAGTATAGGAACCTTTTTTTATGTTGACAGATATTCCGTCAAGAGCTGCTCTTGGCGAAATGCTTCCGTCGTCATCTGATACGTCGTATGAGAAAGTGACGTCTCTGACATCTATACTGTTCGGGTCTTCAGGCAAAATATATTCCCCTTGGCTTATTTAGTAGCACCATTTTAAAGACAACGGGGAAAGATGTAAACCTTTCCCCGTTACTGATTAACAATTCAATTTTCAGTCTTTGTTTGTGTATTTATTACACGAACTCCAAGATAGCCATCTCAGCGCCATCACCACGTCTTGCACCAAGACGGATGATTCTTGTGTAGCCGCCGTTTCTGCCTGCATATCTGGGTGCGATCTCATCGAAAACCTTGTTTACAGGGTTGATGATGTTGCCCTCTGCATCGTGGCTCTTGTTAACCCACTTGATCATTGCTTTTCTTGCAGCGAGACGTGAAGGTGCGTCAACCTGGACTGTCTTTGTCTTTACTTCACGGTCAACAACTTCGTACTTAGCGCCGCTCTTAGAAGTCTTAGTCTTAAGAACCTTCTTGCCCTTACCGTCGAGCTTTGCAGCAGATACTGTGATCTCCTTTGTTGTGAAGTTGTCCTGCTCCTTAATTGCGCTTGAAACGAGCTTCTCAACGATTGCGCTGATTTCCTTAGCGCGAGCTGTTGTTGTCTCAAGCTTGCCGTTTATAATTAATGCTGTGACCTGATTCTTCAGAATAGCAGCGCGCTGATCTGAAGCACGGCCGAATTTTCTGTTAGGCATTTATATAATCCTCCAATAACTTAATCTTCTGCTTCTCTCAAGTGCAGACCCATGTCTTCAAGCTTCTCGATAATCTCTTCGAGGGACTTCTTACCAAGGTTTCTAACCTTGATCATCTCGTCCATGGAACGAGCTACGAGATCACCTACTGTGTTGATCTGAGCTCTCTTGAGACAGTTGTATGTACGTACAGAGAAATCCAAATCCTCGATAACACCGGAAAGCTTTGAGTCATGCTCACCGCTCTCTTCAATGTTCTTGAAGCTCGGAGCTGAATCTGTATCAGCAAGAGCTGTGAAGAATTTGAGATGTTCGATCAAGCAATTTGCTGCTGAAGAGAGAGCCTCATCAACATCAATTGTTCCGTCGGTCCAAACCTCGAGTGTAAGGCTGTCATAGTCTGTCTTAGCGCCTACACGTGTGTTCTCAACCTTGTAGTTAGCCTTCTTAACAGGTGTGAAGATGGAATCGATCGGGATTACACCGATAACCTGCTTAGCGGGCTTATTCTGCTCTGCTGTATTGTATCCTCTGCCCTTGCTGAGAGTGAACTCCATGAATACGTCGTCACTGCCGTTGAGGTGAGCGATAACGTGATCAGGATTCATGATCTCTACTTCAGGTCCGTGAACGATATCGCCAGCTGTGAGCTCGCCGGTTCTGCCCTTAGCGACGCTGATGCTTACGATATTTGACTCATTGTGAAGCTTTGCACGGATACCCTTGATATTAAGGATAATCTCTGTCATATCCTCGATAATACCCGGAACAGTGGAGAACTCATGCTTAATCTTCTCGATCTTGATAGATGTTACTGCCGCGCCGGAAAGTGATGAAAGGAGCACTCTGCGGAGAGAATTTCCGAGTGTTGTGCCGAATCCACGCTCGAGCGGGGCGATGGTATATTTGCCGTAGGACTTATCCTCGTTGGTTTCAACGCACTTAACGGTCGGCTGGCTGATTTCCATCATGTTAGTTCCTCCTAGATTATTTTAAAATCTTGCGATCCGGATGTTATTACTTAGAATACAACTCGACGATTGCAACTTCGTTTACAGGTACTTCGATCTGATCTCTTGTAGGCATTGCGAGAATCTTACCGCAAAGCTTCTCTGAATCAGCCTCTACCCATGCAGGGTTAGCTCTTGAGCCTGTAACTTCGATGATGTCCTTAAATCTCTGTGAAGACTTAGCCTTCTCCTTGATCTCAACAACATCGCCGACCTTAACCGCATAAGAAGGGATGTTAACGATCTTGCCGTTAACCTTAACTTCTCTGTGGCTTACGATCTGTCTAGCTTCGTCTCTTGTACGAGCAAGACCCATTCTGAACAAAACGTTATCAAGTCTTGTCTCGAGGAGGATCATGAGGTTTTCACCGGTTGTACCGTACTTGAGCTTCTGAGCCTTCTCGAAATAGTTTCTGAAGGGCTTCTCAAGAACGCCGTAAATGAACTTAGCCTTCTGCTTCTCCTTGAGCTGCATACCATACTCGCTCATCTTACGAGGTCTGGATGCGCCATGCTTTTTAGATTCTTTCTTCTCTACTCCCAAGAAAGCAGGCTCAATACCGAGCGCTCTGCACTTCTTGAGGACAGGTGTCATATCTCTAGCCATTGCTATATTCCTCTTTTCTATCTAGTATTCTGCCAAGCGGAAGATTAAACTCTTCTTCTCTTCGGAGGGCGGCAACCATTGTGAGGTACCGGTGTTACGTCCTTGATCATTGTGACTCTGAGGCCTGCTGTCTCGAGAGCACGAACTGCAGACTCACGTCCTGATCCGGGTCCCTTAACATAAACATCAACAGTCTTCATACCATGATCACAAGCTGTCTTAGCAGCCTTCTCGGAAGCAACCTGAGCTGCATAGCTCGTGCCCTTACGTGAACCCTTGGCGTCCATACCTGCAGAAGCCCAGGAAATTGTGTTTCCCTGCTTATCGGTAATTGTAATAATTGTGTTGTTGAATGTAGCGTGAATATGAGCCTGACCGTCTACAACGTTCTTACGCTCACTTCTTCTAGGTCTTAAGCTTTTTTTCTGTGCCATTTTGACTTACCTCACCTTACTTCTTCTTACCAGCAACTGTATGCTTCGGACCCTTACGTGTACGAGCATTTGTCTTTGTACGCTGGCCTCTTACAGGGAGACCCAGTCTGTGGCGACGTCCGCGAAGGCATCCGATATCTGTAAGTCTCTTAATGTTGGACTGTACTTCTCTCTTAAGATCACCTTCAACCTTGTAATTGTTCTCGATCTGGTCACGAATCTTCGCAACCTCATCCTCTGTCAAATCCTTAACGCGTGTGTCGGGATTGATGCCTGTATCAGCAATAATCTTATCCGCACTTGTTCTTCCGATTCCGTAAATGTACGTAAGAGCGATTTCAATTCTCTTATCATTCGGTAAATCTACGCCGGCTATACGAGCCATTTAATGTACCTCCATATTGGATAAAGTGGTATTAATCTCTATTTGACACGCGTAAGTCAAGGAACTCCGGGTTAGGGAGCAGCCGCCCTTTCGGTACGGGTTTAAATAGTAAGATTACTTATTTAATAATGTCTTCTGCGGGAAGGAGCTTATATCCCGCGGCCTTCGTTATCAGTTCGTGCAGGGCTAATTCCGCACATCCGAAAGCCCGTCAAATGCATCAACCCTGTCTCTGCTTATGCTTGGGGTCGGAGCAAATGACCATAACCTTGCCGTTTCTGCGAATGATCTTGCACTTTTCGCACATCGGCTTTACTGACGGTCGTACTTTCATGTAAGTAACCTCCTGTTGCTGTTATTTTTCCACAACAAATACAGGCGCCTTTTGGGCGCATGCTGAACTATTATAGCAGAATCCTTATGGTTTTCAACTAAAATTTTAAAGCACCCCGAAAATTTTCAGGGTGCCGGTATTAAGCTTAAATTAGACTTATGCCTTAGGCTTCTTCTCGCCTCTCCATGTAATTCTGCCGCGGGAAAGATCGTATGGCGAAATCTCCATTGTTACCTTGTCGCCTGGAAGAATCTTGATGTAATTCTGTCTAAGCTTGCCTGATAAATGAGCGAGAACAACATGTCCGCTGTCGAGCTTTACCTTGAACATTGCGTTGGGCAATGCTTCATCAACTACTCCCAGTACTTCAATAACATCTTCCTTCGCCATTAAAAACCCTCCTCATAGTCATAAGTTGTAAGATACGGACCCTCATCCGTAATTAATATCGTATTCTCATAGTGGCTGGCAGGCTTACCGTCCTGTGTAACGATCGTCCACTTGTCATCCAGTATTTCAATTTCACGTGTTCCCAATGTTATCATCGGTTCGATGCAAATTGCCATACCTTTTTTGAGTTTATAGCCGTGACCCGGTCTTCCGTAATTGGGAACATCAGGATCCTGGTGCATCGTTGTTCCGATTCCGTGACCTGTAAGTTCTCTTACGACGCCGTAGCCTTTGCCCTCGCAGTATTCCTGAACGGCATGACCGATATCACCTGTTCTGAAACCGGGCTTTGCAAATTCCAATCCGATCCAGAAAGACTTCTCGGTATCCTCAACAAGAGCCTTAACCTCAGGTGCTACCTCGCCAACCATATAGGTTCTGCAGGCATCTGACTGATATCCGTCAAGTATAGCACCGACATCAACGGAAAGGATATCACCTTCCTGAAGGATCCTGTTCTTTCTCGGAATTCCGTGAACGACCTCATCGTTAACGGATGCGCAGATCGTTCCGGGGAACGGAGGCTGGCCGTAGTTTAAGAAAGACGGGATAGCGTCATAACTCCTGATGATGTCATAGCAGAGCTTGTCAACATCGTGAGTTGTAATGCCCGGCTTGATCTCATCTCTGCATGCCTTGAAAACGTGCTGCAGGATCTTGCCTGCGGCCTTCATTTTCTCAAATTCTTCTTCGGTAAGAATCTCTACCATTTATAATACCTTTTTCTAATTAGAGTCCGAGTTTCTTGATGCCTGCTTCGATTGACTCGATGCATGCCTTTGAATCAACATTGTTGTTTCCTTCAACGATGATTCCTCTTGCGTTATAGAAATCGATGAGAGGCTGTGTGTTAACTCTGTATGTCTCGAGTCTCTTTGCAACTGTCTCCGGATTATCGTCAGATCTCTGGATTACGTTTCCACCGCAAACATCGCATACACCCTCAACCTTTGTGGGCATGTACTTAACGTTGAAGCTTGCACCGCACTTCTCGCATACACGTCTTGTAGTAACTCTGTCCATGATGACCTCGTCATCACACTTAACATATATTACAGCGTCGATCTTTGAACCCTTAGCTTCGAGCATCTTGTCGAGTGCCTCAGCCTGGGCAATATTTCTGGGGAATCCGTCGAGGATATATCCCTTCTCACAGTCGGGATTGTTAAGACGGTCTTCAACCATTCTGATCGTTACATCATCAGGAACAAGAGCTCCCTTATCGATGTATGACTTAGCCTCAATTCCGAGAGGAGTGTTTTCCTTGATGTTGTATCTGAAGAGATCTCCTGTGGAGATGTGAGCGAGAGAATACTTTTCTCTGATAACTGTTGCTGATGTACCCTTACCTGAACCGGGTGCTCCTAAAATAATCAGATTCATAAATAAGACCTCCCTTACTTGCTGTACTTATTGCGCTTCTTATCTTTGCCTGCCTGCTTAGCCTTATCAGCTTCCATCTTAAGGCTATTCTCGAGCAAAGTCTTCATTTCTATAAATCCGCCGCCTACGAGGATCATTCCGATACCACCGAGACATACGCCGCCGAAACCGGGGATAAAATTAAGGATCATAGGAACAACGCATACGATGATCAAAAAGAAATTGTCTGCAAGATTCAGATTTGAATAAAGAGTCATAAGGTACTGTGATGTTGCCTTACCGGGACGGAGACCCTGGATATATCCGCCGTTCTCCTTGATCTGGTTAGACATATCAATAGGATTGAACTGCATCATTGCGAAAATGTATGTGAAGAATACGAGAATGATGATGAATGTCGGGATGAAACCGATGCTCGTAACGAAGTTCTTAAATCCTTCAGCCCACGCATAATCTGTATTGGGAACTGCCATAGCAATGATCACGGAAGGAAGCAGAAGAACAACGAGTGTGTAGATTACAGGCATGACTCCTGCCTGAGCAACCTTGAGCGGAACAACCTGGTTCTGCATTCCGTACTGCTTCATACCTACAGTTCTCTTTGAGAAGATGATGCGGAGCTTCTTCTCGCCCATGTAGAAAAGGATAACCAGGAACAAAATGCCGGCACAGAAGATCACTCCTGCACCGATCAGTGTGATTGCAGGGATCAAGCCCAATTCGATTGAATGGTTATACAAACCGAGCAATTCGCTGGAGATATTTCTGATTACGCCGGCAACGATAATTACTGTGAGACCGTCGCCGATACCCTTCGTGTTAATGAGCTCAACACACCATCCGCAGAAAGCACTGCCTACTGCAACTGCCAGACCGCAGAGTACGATTCCGAGCCAGAAGTTGATCTTGGGTGTGATGGCACCTCTCATGTTTACGCAGTAAAGAGCAGCGAAAACAACGGATGAAATAATTGAAGCGATTCTTGTGAGTTTAGTAACAGTCTTTGTTCCTTCCTCACCCATCTGTGACAGAGCGCGGAGCTTCGGCACTGCCAAAACAACGATCTGCATAACGATGGATGCTACGAGGAACGGATAAATGCCAAGGCTCGTGATAGATAAGTTGCCGAGAGCATGACCTGAAAGGATATTCAAGATTGTGCCCATCTCACCCCAGTTATAAAGGTTCTGCGCTGCAGCATTATAATTTAATCCGGGGATCGGAACTATCGTAAGCAGACAAAGCACGGATACAATAAGGAACGTGAAAAGGATCTTTTTCCTTACCTCCGGTGTCTTGAAGCTATCACTCAAAGTGCCCATTAATTGACATTCTCCTTAATATACATAAATAAAAAGCGTATGTATTATATCGCATATCGTTTGATTTTTCACCGAGTATCTGTAACGGCGGGGATCCGCCATAGAATCAGCCGCCGATATAGAGTCTTCTGACTCTCTTTCCGACATCGCATGTAATCTCGTAATTGATTGTTCCGAGGGCCTCTGCGAGTTCATCAGCCGATCTCTGACTTCCGAAAACAATTACCTTGTCGCCGATCTTCGGTCTTACTTCGAGATCTGTTGTGTCGACCATGCACATATCCATGCAGATATTTCCGATGATCGGGCACTTCTTACCTCCGATAATCAGTTCAAACCCATTGGACAGTCTTCTGGACAGACCATCGGCATAACCGATACCGACTGTAGTAACCTCAGTCTGCTTCTCTGCCTTGAAGTGTCTTCCGTAACTGACACTCGTTCCTGCGGGCACTGTCTTAACGTGGATAACCTTGGCATACCAGTTCATAACAGGCTTGAGGTCGATCTTAACTGCCGGCTCGGGGCATCCGGGCGGCATAAGACCGTAAAGGATTATTCCTGCTCTGACCAGATCAAGATGCATGTTGGGGAATCTCAATATTCCCGCACTGTTGCAAATGTGCTTCTTGGCAAAGTGAATACCCTTTGATTCCAGTTCGCCGATCTGTTTCATGAACAGCTCGTACTGTCTGTTTGTATATTCATCATCGTCAGTATCTGCCACAGCGAAATGTGAGAAAACGCCATAAGGTTCCAGTCCCGGGAGCTTACATGCCTTAACAATTTCGTCCGTCTCGGTTCCGTCAGTCTTAAATCCGATCCTTCCCATGCCCGTATCCAGCTTGATGTGGATCTTGCATGTCTTACCTGCCTTAACAGCTTCTTCGGAGAGCTTTTCTGCGATCTCATAAGAATAAACGGCCTGCTCGACTTCGAATCTTACTGCATCCTTGAATCTGGAAGGATCAGTAAATCCCAGAGTCATCATGGGAACATCGATTCCGTGCTTTCTTAATTCGACCGCCTCATCGATTGTCGCGAGGCAGAGTCCTGCAGCACCTGCATCAATCAGTGTTTTTGCAGTCTCGAGTGCGCCATGACCGTATGCATCAGCCTTAACAACGGCCAGAATACCGGTACCCGGTGTAGTCGCTTTTTTTATTTCTTCGAAATTATGCTTTAATGCATCGAGATCGATCTCAACACATGAACGGTCGAAATAACTCTCTGTTCCTGCCTGGTTCTCCATAACTCAGTCTCTCCACCCTGCCTCTGAATAACCGTCAGGCAGATAAATAATAAGATCTTCGGGGAGCATGTATCTTGCACCGACATCATCAGCAGCTGCTGCTCCCGCTTTTGAATGTATATAAACTGCAGAGCAGGCAGCCTTGTAAGGCTCCATACCCTGTGCGAGAAATCCTGCGATCAGTCCTGCCAGAACATCGCCCGAACCGCCCTTTGCCAGTCCGCTGTTGGCGAGGTCATTAACATAGATCTTTCCGTCAGGAGTTGCGATAAGCGTTTTAGAACCCTTAAGAACAACGACAACATTGTTTTCCACAGCAAAACCGGATGCGAGATTTTCAGCATCAGGGGCTACTTCGGAATTAGAGATGCCCAGGATCCTTGCGAACTCTCCGATATGGGGAGTAATTACAGCAGGAGTCTTTCTCGCCTTGAATCTGTCCTTAAGTCTGGCCAGAACGTCTGATTTATCCGTGAACACACCTGCATCGAGAACAACATTTATATCTCTTCCCAGGAATGTCCCGACCAATGCTTCCATGTTTTTATAATCGGCAGGAATACCTGAACCGATAAGAACGGAAGAAGCCTTATCGCAAAGCTTATTTGCTTTTCTTAACAATTCAGCGGTGTTGTCCGGCCTTAATTCGAGAAGAGCACAAGGCTCGTTGCAACTGATGGCATTGAGCGTCTTTTCTTCTGAGAAGACCTTTACGAGACCTGCGCCTGATCTGAGAGCAGCGCCGCACGCCAATACTGCAGCGCCTGTCATGAACTCAGAACCAGCACAAATAAGTGCCTGGCCGAACGTATTCTTGTGTCCGTCCACAGGTCTCCCAGGCTCAAATCCCTTTATCAGTTCTCTGTTAAGGTTAATGATCTCAGCCATTTTTCTCCAAGTCCCTGTTGGGTTCGAGATCTTCGTTTCTGATGCTCTTGATGAGATTGATGTCGAACGGTGTTTCCTGATATACGTAGTAGTTGAGCCAGTTCGTGTACATCAGTGTCGCAGAAGATCTCCATCTGAGGACCGGTCCTTTTGAAGGATCGTCATCAATATAGTAATTCTTCGGAATATCGACATCTTTCAGGCCTGCAGCCATGTCTCTCCTGTACTCCCTGTCGAGAGTATCCTTGTCGTACTCGGAATGGCCGGTGATGAAGAACTGTCTTCCGTGCAGATCAGAGATAGCATAGATGCCGCACTCTTCTGATTCGGACAGGATTCTCAGATCTCTCCTCTTCTCAACGTCTTCACGTCTTACTTCCGTGTAACGTGAATGGGGAACATAGAAGATATCGTCAAATCCTCTGAAGAGCTTAACGGGTCTTGACCATGTCATTGAATGCTCGAAAACTCCGAACACCTTCTTGTCCAGAACGATCTTCGGAATGCCGTAATGGTAATAAAGACCTGCGAAAGCGCCCCAGCAAAGGTGGAGTGTCGAATAAACGTGTGTCTTGCTCCATTCCATTATCTCGACCAATTCAGGCCAATAATCGACTTCTTCAAAAGGAAGCTTCTCAATGGGCGCGCCTGTGATGATCATGCCGTCAAAATACTCTTCTGATACCTCATCGAAAGTCTTATAGAACTTCAAAAGGTGCTCAGCGGGAGTATTCTTTGACTTATGTGTCTTTGTAAATAACAGCTCGACATCGACCTGGATAGGAGAATTGGACAGCGCTCTAAGGAGCTGTGTCTCCGTAGTCGACTTGTCGGGCATCAGGTTGAGGATAAGGATCCTGATAGGACGGATATCCTGGGACAGGGCCCTGTTCTCCTCCATAACGAATATTCTTTCCTGTTCAAGGATGTGCCTTGCCGGAAGATTGTCTGCAATTCTGATAGGCATTATCTGCCTCCTTTTTTCTATATCGTCCCGTGATCCTTACTGTGAAATGAATTCATTCAGTATGGATTCTTCCGGAACCTGGTCGGGACTGATTACCGGGATCTTACCTAAATGTCCCATAAGCTTATTTGCCGTAACCAGTGCCGTTGATAAATCTGCGAAAGCTTTACCTGATGGTGACTTCTCCATAAAGACACTCGGTTCGATCGTTCCCTTGAGCGCCTTGTCCAATGCATCCTTGATATCGCCCATAGCCATGGGTGCGATTATGAGACTCTCATACATAAGGAAGGAATTGATGTGATAGTCAGCACAGGTCAGGTATTCCTCATAGTACATCTCTTCAGACTTCTGGATCATGGGCCAGTAGTCGATCGTAGCGAGCGCATGCGCACTTCTGTGGCGGAAGTCTCTTACGATTCTTCTAAGAAGCCTTATCTCATTGCTGTCCATAATCTTTGAATCGCCGTAAACATTGCCGTAGGGCATGATGAATACTTTCGAGCACTGGTCAGAAGAACAGCCGCCTGAAATTCTCGGTGATAAACCGTGGAGTCCCTCTACAACGAGAACACCGTCGTCGCCGACGTAAACTGCATTGTCCGGATCGCCCGGCATCTGCTGTCTCGTGTTGAAATCGAAGAACGGAGGAACGATTACCTTACCGTCCAAAAGGTCCTTGATATCCTTCTGGATCCTCTCGACGTCCAGAGCCTCTATTGTCTCGAAGTCAGGACGTCCGTCCTTATCGCACTTCAGATCCTTGAGGTAGTAGTAATCGTCGAGGGAAAGATGAATAGCCTTTCTGCCTCTCTCGTTGATCTTCTTGGAAAGTCTTAACGTGAATGTCGTCTTACCGGAAGATGTTGGTCCGGAAACAAATACCGCGCGCTTCTTGGAATCTGAAACGATCTCATCGCAGATTGCATCGATCTTGGCAACGAAATTGCTCTCGGAATCTGCAATAAAGCGGGGTAGTCTTACGGCACCGAGGGATTCCTCGAGCTCTTCAACCGTAATGTCGATCTTGTCTCTAAGCTCTGCCATAAGTTTTCCTGCGCCTCCTTATTTCCTCTGAGGGAAAAATCTCTTAATAATCAGTGTGTTTACGACCCAGTCCCAGACATACTGGACAAGCTTGATTGCCAGGTAGATAAGGCTCGGTATCGCGATAGCTGCCAGAGCGTACAGCAATACGACTCCGACTACGTGAACGCCGCCTGCAAGAACTCCCAATACTGTTGAGAAAGAACCTGCGCTGGCCTGGAATTTCTCTGTATAAGTCTCAAGCGTTGAGTTGAGATATGCCATGAGATAATCCTGGAGATCATCAACTTTTACAGTCAGCTTAGGAAGTAAAAGGCTTACCGTATAGCTGACGATCAGATAAGATTTGAAAATCTTTACGATCAATATTAAACCTTTGCCCCACAAGGGCATTCGATAGTATCTGAAACAAATAAAAGGATTAGCCAGGAAGAGCAATACAAAGATCGCGATGTGGATAGGACCTATTCTGCCGAATCCGAAAAGCTCCTGGTTAAGGATATAAAGATAGAGAACGATCGCATCAACCAAAAGACCATAAATTACAAACAGACCGAAATGTCTGCGGTTCTCATAATCTGTATCGCTCCAGAGTTTTCCGAGCAAAAGGCCTTCAAGATAATCCAAAACTACTTCTCCTATTCTTGATACGCCCGTTCGTATTATCGGGCATACTGCTAAATTCTATCACATTCAAACTGTTCTAACTATATATAATAAAAAAAGCAGGCCCCATGCCTGCAAACACACAACTATTAACTTCTGTCACCCGGTTTATCTGAGAATGAAGCTGCAGCCTGTAGTCGCCTCGATAATGCTCTTAAGATTCTTCCACTTTTTTGGGAAATGCTGCTCGGCTCTGGCCTTCATTCTGGTCTTATCCTTGAATTCCACTTCAATGCTCCACTCACCTGGAATCACTGTCTTATCGCCGTACTCATCAGTAAGACCGAGATTATATCCATGCATCCACTCGAGCATGCCTGATTCAGGAAGCTTCTCATTAATCAGTGACATATTCTTATCGTTAATGGATCTCGTGAAATTGTTATTCCACATGTAGTTGTCGCGCCAGGAGATTACTTTACGACCGAAGTCATACTTCACCGCATAGCCCTCGTTCGCAAAGGTCCTTATCTCGACCTCCAACACAGCTATAGATCCGTATGCCTTTTCAAAGTCCATATCGCTCCTCATTCTATCGCAACTCCGAAAACACTGCCGGAAGTTGTTCCTACAACAAGCATTCCTTCGTAAACGACGGGAGAAGCTTCAATACAGATACCTGATGCGGTCTCACCGGACTTGCCGAGATTCCTTCTGGTCTGGATGTATGTAATTCTTCTCTGCTTGTCTTCTATTCTCGGGTCAGCATTGATCAAGTGGATCTGTCCTATTGAATCGCAGATTACAATATAAGCGTTCCCCTCAGAATCGTAGAAATCAACAGGCGAGCTGTACGAATAGATGTTCATATTATATTCCCAAACCTTGGTGCCCAAGTCCTTGTCATATGCAACAACTTTATTACCGCTTGCAAGGCCGTTAGTCATACTAAATGAGAAAATGATGAGATTGGAGATTTTACCCTTACCGATGATAGGGTTGCCGAAACATCCGCCACTCTGGTCTGAATCGGAAGACTCGCCGTTAAATGTATAGCATGCTTCGGAATTCTGCCACTCTGTTGCGCCTGTAAGACCATTGATCTTATAGATATAAGCGGCACCGCAGTATTCACCCGGACCCTGCTGGTTATCTACTTCTGTTCCGATATAAACATAAGGTATGCCGTTCTCTTCATTGATAACAGGAGTGATGTCAGAGTCATCGCCCAATACCTTTGTCCAAACCATCTCGAAAGTATTGAGATCGAGGCAGCACAGATTCTTTGTGTTATCCATGAAGTAACCGTAGTTTCCGTATACGGCAATAGAACTCTCGACACCCATGTGTGATCCTACGTTATCTTCGAAAATATACTTGTAACCGGTTACAACAGGCGAAACGGAAACAGTGCCGCCCGCATAGTATGTATTCAGGTCGAAAGTATAGATAAATCCGTTCTCACAAGGCCAGATAAGTGTATCTGAATCGCCATCGATAATAGGAGACGAATCAAAAGCATTCCAGTTGCTTCTGTACGCGCCGTCATCTGAACCGTCGTAAGAATAGAGCAATGCGCCGTCGATAAGAGAGTAGATATAGAATCCGAAAGTATTGCCGCCGTTGTTATCTGTCTGGCCGACATAAATAATCGGATAGCCTCTCGGATCGATCGCAGGTGTTCCCTTTATGGATGCACCGACATTGATCGGATCTCTTGTCTGCTCACCGTTCTGGAGATTGAAGAAATAGATCTTACCGTCCAAAGCTGCAACAATAACCTCTGTAAGAGACTGCTGCTGCTTAGCACTGTCATTCATGTTCATTATCTGGCGGAGTCCTGCAGGCCACTCAACGATCAAGGGCTGGCCTGTCCACCTTACGCCGGACCATTCGAAGTTCATAGTTGAAGCGAGCTTCTTACCGATACCTGAGAATTCCCAACGCTCAGTCAGCGCACCTCTGTAGAGATTCGTATAACCGAATGAAGCGCAGTTTCTGAAGTTGTTTCCTCTGTATGTAAGAATTCCCGGAACTGAACCGTAGAATACAGGATCCTGCATATAAATAGGTGTCTCTCTTACATAGTCTCCTTCAACGAGAGTGCCATTCTGCATAACTGTCTGGTTGATCTTACGCGCTGAAGGAACACATTCGGGTACAACTGCCAGTTCAGTATTAATGTTTACCGATGCAAGACCCGGATAAAGAATAGGATTCTGATAATCAGTGATGGGAGGAACAGGAGTAGGTGTAGGAGAAGCTACGGAGATATAACCTGACTGGTCAGTGGTATCGATATCGGCGATAGTTTCCTTCGCTGTGACCTTCTTAAAATAGACTGCAGCGAGGACGCCCGTAAGGCATACGAAGAGCAGAGTTATCACCACTACAAGCGTCATGGTACCTTCATTAGGATCCCTGGTCGGCTTATAGAACCTGTTATCCGGCTCGATGTATTGATCGCCGTGCTTCATAAATTCCCCTCTTCAGTGTTCCTTTTCCAAAAAGTTAACGCTTATTGTAACACGGCTGTAATCTAATCTCAAATTTTGAGTATCAAACCATTTAGGGAAAAACAATAAATCAAAGGGTTTTGACAGCTTATTCCAGGCTCTTTGCGAACTCGGCGATCTTCGCCAGGCGGTGTTTCATGCCTGATTTGCCAATCGGAGGATCCATCATTGCACCGAGCTCTGCTATAGATGCACCGGGGTTCTCAAACTGGGCCTTTGCGGCCTCCCTTAACTCGGGTGCCAGCTTATTAACCATGCCGGATTCCATGATCTTCTTAATATGCTCGTTCCTGGCAGCGGCAGCCTCTGCCTGCCTTTTCGTGTTGCCCTCATCGCAGTTAACTGCCCTGGTAACCATGCTGTTGACATCCTTGCCGGCACGGACATTCTCAAATTCCATCATCGCTGACGGACTGCCTATATAACTTAAGAAATCAGAAACATCATCACCGTTTTTAAAATAAACACAGACGGCGTTTTTTCTGGTTGTTTTAATATGTTTTATAGAAAGAACATTAAGAGATGCAGAAACAATTCCTGCTATATTCTCATCCGGCAGGAGAAATTCGATCCTGTAATTTTTGTTGGGATCAGAACAGTAACCAGTGCTCCAGAATGCGCCTCTTAACAGTCTTCTGGCCTCTTCAACCGTGAGGATTTCATTCTTTATCGCTTTCTTCAATTCGTTATACCGGACATATAACCCGCTCGAAGAGAAGTCTTTAATGCTTATCTTATTACCGGTGCAGCTGCAGCTGATATTTTCGGCCAGGAACAGGTGCTCAATTAGTTCCGAGAGCCTGCCGGGAATCTTTATCTCAATCCCGGAATCAGAAGGTGTCCCGCAAAGAATAAGGCCGCACAATGCCGTCTGCCTCTGTATGGGCTTTTTAACGGCCTGTGTAGCTGTCTCGATCTTAACTCTGACAGAGAAACTGTCTTCCATCAGGTCTCATCCGCCTTCTTGGAGTATCTGTGAGGTTCCTTATCTACGTCTCTGTGGGTAACAATGCACTTGATCCCGCTCTCAGTCAGTTTCTTCGCAACAGTTTCAACGCAGTAAACGGATCTGTGTCTTCCACCCGTGCATCCGATTCCGATGTGAACACTGCCCTTACCTTCTTTCTCATAGTAAGGAATAACAAAAGACAGGAGCTCAGAGATCATGTAGTTGAACTCTGCAGTTTCCTTAAATCCGTCGAGGTAATCAGCAATCTGTTTATCTTTACCGGTGAAATTTCTGAGCTGCGGAAGATAGAACGGGTTGGGCAAAAATCTTGCGTCAAATACATAATCGCAGTCGACGGGCAGGCCGTATTTAAATCCGAAAGATTCAACAACTACCAATATGCTCTGCGAATTCTCGTCCTTGATTATCTCTCCAATCGCATTACAGAGTTCAGCGTCAGTAAGAAGAGAAGTATCAACAACTACAGTAGCAATAGCCCTGATGTTCTCGAGCATCTTGCGCTCTTCAGCAAGAGCCCCTGTAAGAGAACCCTTCTTCTTTGCCAGAGGATGCTTTCTTCTCGTCTGCTGGTATCTGCTGATGAGAACAGCATCTGATGCCTCTAAAAATATTACCTTATAAGGGCATCCTACCTCATCGTCAATGAGGGCCAGTGCTTCATCAAAACCGTCGAGATATTCCTGTGATCTGACGTCGACGACAAACGCGAGTTTCGGTGTGGAGAAACCTTCACCGCTCCTGCCTCTGTAGAAACTCTTGACCAGATCCGGCAAAACATAAGGCGGAACATTGTCCATGCAGAAATATCCGCAATCTTCCAGATACCTTACAGCCGCACTCTTTCCTGCGCCGCTCATTCCCGTAAGAAATAACAGTTCCATTTTTAGCCCCCGAAATCACCCACAAGTCTTACTTCTTTTTCGAGCTTAACGCCTGATTTTTCAAAAACTTTCTGAGTTACATAATCTATTAACCGCAATACGTCGGCAGCACTCGCTCTGCCTCCGTTATTAACTACAAATCCTGCATGTTTAGGTGATACCTGAGCGCCTGAATCGTCGAGAGCAAAGCCCTTGAGGCCTGCTTCTTCAATGAGTTTTGCAGCAAAATATCCTTCAGGCCTCTTAAATGTAGAGCCTGCAGACGGGACATCTAACGGCTGGCTCGCGGTTCTCTTTGCGCGGAGCTCATCAACTAATGCCATGATCTCGTCTTTATTGCCTTTCGGGAGGACAGCTTCGAACTCTAATATAACTGCGTCTTTGCCTTCGGCAGCGAGTCTCTCAAAAAGGCTCGTCCTGTATCCGAACCCGCACAGACTGCCGTCTATCTTTTTAACGGACTCGCCGTCCCAATATGTTACTGAAGTAATGAAATCTTTTGCTTCTCCGCCGTATGCGCCTGCATTCATGAACACCGCGCCGCCGCATGAACCGGGGATTCCGCATGCGAACTCTGCGCCTGTCAGTGATAATTCAACACAGTAATTTCCGAACCTCGCGAAAGGAAGTCCTGCGCCGGCAGTAATCTTTACCCTTCCGTCTTCTAACTCTTCATGGGTAAGATCACTCATGTTCTTGCCGATCCTTATTACAAGACCGTCAAAACCTTTGTCGGAGATAAGGCAGTTCGAACCGTTGCCAAGGACGAATACATCCCAATTCTTTTCCCCTGCCAGTCTGAATAATCTTGCGACTTCATCGCCTGTTGCCGGCTCAGCGAAATACTTTGCCGGACCGCCACATCTGAATGTTGAATAACCCGCAAGCGGGACATTTTCCTGAATGTTAATATCAGCCATCTAAGGACTTTCCGGGAAATACTCTGGATACGAGATCCTGAGCAGCGTTATAACCCATCTTCTTTACTCTGTAGTTGATAGCAGCAGCTTCAACAATGATCGCAAGGTTACGTCCGGGTCCTACAGGAATTGTGACAGAAGGAACCTGGATGCCGAGGATATCTGTTGTCTCTTCGGTAAGCCCCAATCTGTCGTATGTCTTCTTCTCATCCCACAATTCGAGATTGATAACGAAGTCAATATTCTCCTGCTGCTTAACGGCAGATACACCGTAGAGCTCCTTAACGTCCAGGATACCGATACCACGGATCTCGATAAGGTGCTTGATTACATCAGGGGCTCTGCCCAAAAGCGTTGTCTCAGATACTTTACGGATCTCGATCTGGTCATCAGCAATAAGTCTGTGACCTCTCTTAACGATCTCCAACGCAGTTTCAGATTTACCTACGCCGGATTCACCGAGGATAAGGATACCTTCACCGTTAACCTCGACCAGAACGCCGTGCATTGATACACGTGGAGCGAGCTCCATCTTGAGATATTTAACGAGCTCAGATGAGAAATCTGATGTAGCCTGTGATGTTCTTAAAACAGGTGTCGAGAACTGTCTCGCACTGTCGAGGATCTCTTTGTGAACCTTGTGGTCACGGGTAACGATAAGGGCCGGAATATTCTTCTCGAAGAGCGCTGATACTGACTTTGCTCTCTCTTCGGGAGAGAGGTTATCCAGATATGCGTGCTCCATGTTACCGATCACCTGGATTCGGTCAGGACCGAAGTGATCGTAATAACCGGCCAACTGGAGACCCGGTCTCGTAACGTCTGCAACGCAGATTCTTCTGGACTCAATATCACCTGAATCGTAAACAACCTCAAGGTTGTAAGTCTTTACGATTTCCGACAAAAACACGCTCGAAAAAGGCATTTATTCCCAGCCCTCCTTAAACCTAAGATCAGAATTCGATCTCAACTTCGTGTGTCTTACCGTCATTTGCTACAGGAAGCAACGTACCGTCAACACCGTTACCATCAAGTTTAACACTGATGCCTTCCTTAGCGCGATTAAATCCTACCGGCTTTTTAATGTGAATATCGTAAACCGTTCCGGAAATGGATACCTTAACATCGAGCTTTGTCTCATTCTGTCTTAAGACAGGTTCAACTCTTAATCCTTCGCTGGTGAATTCAACACCGAAGCACTGGAACAGAGACAGGAGGAGCCATGTTGAAGTACCGGAGAGTGTAGGTCCGATATTCTCGCCTGATTCACTGTTGTTGTACTGTGTGCACCATCTCGGGTTACCGCATGTAACGAAAGGTGACTTCATAGTTATATAAGGTAAGATCTTGTCGATGATCCAGTAAGCAGTATCGCTGAGTCTGGAAGCGAGCTCTTTGTTCTCAACGGTCTTTGCAGCCTTGAGCATAGCAGAGCATGCCATCATGTTAGCGTGCTTAAATACGCCGCCGTTCTCACGGTCACCCGGATAGTAGAGAGCAACGTCGATCTTAGGAGCGATCTTCGGATAGTCTACTGTTGAGCAGAGTCTGAATCCGTAAGGAGTCTTAAGATACTTGTCGAGAGAATCGAGCATTGTTGAGATCTCGTCCTCAGAAGCAACACCTGCCAAAAGTGACCATGAGAAGCTGTTGAGGAAGTATGCACCGGGATGTCCTGCCTCTACGCCGAGACCGTCGCCCTGTGCACCGAGATATTTGATATCGGGCTTGCTGCTTCTGTTGAAGAGGACTCTGGCATAGAAGTCACCCTTCCAGCAGTTCTCACGAAGTGTAGCAGCGAGCTTATCAGACAATGCCTTCATTTCTTCTGCAGCAGCGCCGTCACCGATGTTCTTAAACATTGATTCTGCGCAGTCAACTGCAACCTTCAAAAGGAAGCCGTTCATTACAGATTCTGAATAATCGGAATCGAAAGCTTCCTCACCGAAAGCCTTGCCATCCTTTGCGATCTGCTCTCTGTACTTAGCGATCTTATCCTTACCGGAGATACAGTCAGGATCTACTCTTAAGCAGTCGTTCCAGTCTGCACGGTCGATAAGCGGAATTCCGTGCTTGCCGATGGAGATCCTGCCGCTGTATGTGATGATCGCCTTAATAGTATCCTTGAGTTTTCTCTTAACGCCGGCATCTGTTTTCTTTTCCTTAGTGCCTGCCATTACGAATTCTTCATCGAGGAATGCATAATCGCCTGTAAGACCAAGGTATCTGTCGAGAGCCTGGAGGAGCCAGAGTCCGTCATCAGACCACCAGCCGGGTTCTTTTCCGATCCAGTAGAAGTTGTGGTTTGTATAACCGTCTTCGTAAACATTTTCGATCCATCCGGCGAGCATTTCCTTTACGAAGTCTGTTCTGCCCATACCTGCGAAATAGTACATGGAAGCAAAGATATCCTGGATCTCTCTGAATCCGATCTCACGGTATCCCTTCTGTGTCCAGTCAAGGGATCTGGATACAAATGTCTGATAGAAAACCTGGAAAGGAAGATTGTTGTTTACATAAGCTTCGAAATCCTGGTCTTCATGATTGATCTTCATGTAGCCTGAATACTTCTGTGTGAAATCGATTACATCCTGAAGATCTCTTGTGAGGTTTTCTCTGTCTGAGATGTAATTTGCAACTGCTTCGATTTCCTTTGCAGGTGTCTCATCAGGAACGAACTTATCGTTTACGCAGTCAGAAGAGAGGCATGTAACGCTGTCAACACGTACTGCGCCGTTTGCCTTGATCGTAAACGGTGTGGATGTAGCAAAGAATCCCGGGCCCTTTCTGGAAGGCTTGCAGGACAGAGGTGACATGAATTCAGGCTTCTCGAGGCTTCCTGAACCTACGAAATCAGCAAATCTTGCACTGTACTGGTCAGGGAAGATCTCGCCTTCTTCAGCGTGTACAACTGTCTCGTTGAATCTGATCTCATTCTTTGTCCACTTGGGATTCGGATCGAAGCTGATTGCACGGATCTCGTTGTCCTCATTGAAGAATACGTTAGACTCTGCAACTACTGTTGAGAAGATAACGTCTTCTGACAGAGCATGAGTCTCGTGTGTACCGAACATGCCTGTAACAACGATTCTCAGATCGCGGTCCTCAGCTGAAATATTCTCGATATCGATCATCTGTGCCTCAACAGCTACAGGGAGTCCCTCTCTCTGGGGAACGATAAAGATAGTTCTCTTGATCTTAAGACCGCTCTCGAGTTCGTATGAAATAATGGTTCTATTCTGTGAATGTGTAGTACGGATCTTCTTAAGACCCTCTGCGATAGCAGCGCCAGACCAGAAGATCTGCTTACCATTCTCAACCAAATAGAACTGTCTGTTTGCGGGGAAACCATTCTCTTCAGGGAGATAATCCCACCTTGTTGCGAGAACCTGGGTATCAGCATGAGATCTGAAAGAACCGCCGCCCAAACGGTCTACTGCACTCTTAGGAGTTGACTGAAGCGGGAAATCGAATCCGATTCTGTTACCGATGAGCATATTTGTGTAGTAGTGAGGTCCGGGTGAAGGTGTGGAAGGATCGCACATCAGCTCGCCGTTTGTAGCGAGCTTACCGCCCCATGTCTCAGTGCTCTTGATGAGCTCATTGCATCTGTTAAGAACCGCTTCACCCAGCTTTGCTTCAGCCAGTGTGCCGTCCTTCTCGGTGAACGCCCTGAGATTGTCACCATCCTTAACGAGAAGGATGCTATATCCGTCTGATACTGTCTTGTTGAACTGCCCGAAAATGACATCATCAGAAGCCAATAAGCTTACTGCCATGCTGTCGAACTTAAGTCCTGAAATGCCGATGACTACAGGCTCTTTTCCGAAACGCACATACTGTGCGGAGATGCCGCCTGAAACGATCGTATCTCCAAACTTATCGAGCAAAAGCTCTTTTGCGGGAAGTCTCTCTCCTCTGGCTTTTTCACCAATGTAACCCATGTTTATCCTCCATGAGAATGAAATTTTCTAATTCTGATTTTGAGCAAGGAACCCCACGGTCAAAAAAACCACGGGGTCTTGCATTAATTTACTTAAATGAATTGTCAGAGGTTAACCTGTTAACCTAAAACAACCTCAACCTTATGGGTCTTTCCGTCGCCTGCAACAGGAACGATGCAACCCTCCACTTCGCTGCCGTCAACAGTAAGCTTCTTGACACCCTTGCATACGTGATCAGGATTCTTGATCGTAATCTCATATGTGTCGCCTCTGAACTGACGTGTAGCTGTGAATCCGTCCCAAGCTGAAGGGATGGAAGGATCAACTCTCAAACCATCAAATTCAGGCTTAACGCCGAGGATGTACTGTGAGATAGCTACCATGTTCCATGCAGCTGTACCTGTGAGCCATGAGTTCTTACCCTGACCGAAGTTCTTTGCATCCTTACCGCCGATCATCTGACCGTAAACATAAGGTTCTGTCTTGTGGATATCTGATGTCTCTTCTGTGAAAGCAGGAGCGATCTTTGAGTAATACTCGAAAGCCTTCTCACCTCTGCCTGCATAAGCTTCAGCGCAGATGATCCATGCGTTGTTGTGTGTGAAGATACCTGCGTTCTCCTTGTATCCGCCCGGATATGTGGAGATCTCACCGTACTGGATATAGTACTTTGTGAATGCAGGGTTGTTGAGAACGAGACCATACTCGCAATTGAGATACTTGTCGATTGAATTGAGAGTCTTGATGTCAGCTCCCTCTTCCTTACCGATCTCAGACATAACTGCGAATCCCTGGGGTTCGATGAAGATCTTACCTTCTTCGCATTCCTTGGAACCCATCTTCTCGCCGTTAGCGTCATAAGCTCTGAGGAACCAGTCACCATCGAAAGCAGATTCCATTGTATTCTTCTTCATCTTGTCGATCTCAGCCTGAGCCTTTGCTGCTTCATCAGCCTTGCCCAAGTGCTCGAGGATACCTACGTAAGCAGGACCTGTGTATGTGAAGAGAGCTGCAACGAATACAGATTCAGCAATCTTTGAATAACCGCCCTCTGCCTTGAACTTAGGGTTGGTGTATGTCTGGAAAGACTCACCGGGTGTGTCTGAGAAGCATGAGAGGTTGATACAGTCATTCCAGTCAGCACGCATTGCGAGAGGGAGTCCGTGAGGTCCGAGGTTATTAACGATGTGATAGAAAGAAACGTCGAGGTGTTCGAGCATTGTGTGCTTTCCATCCGGATCGTCATCGAAAGGAACGTTAGCGTCGAGGATTCCCCAGTCGCCTGTTTCCTTGATGTATGCTGCAACTGAAAGGATCATCCAGAGCGGGTCATCAGAGAAGTCGCCGCCGATATCTGCATTACCCTTCTTTGTAAGAGGCTGATACTGGTGATAGCATCCGCCGTCTGAGAGCTGTGTTGAAGCGATGTCAATGAGTCTTTCTCTTGCACGCTCAGGAATCTGGTGTACAAAGCCGAGGATATCCTGGTTGGAATCTCTGAAACCCATGCCTCTGCCGATACCGGACTCGAAATAGGAAGCAGAACGTGAAAGGTTGAATGTAACCATGCACTGATACTGGTTCCAGATATTAACCATACGGTTAACCTTGTCATCAGGTGTATCTACCTTGAAGATTGAGAGGAGGTTATTCCATGTTGTCTTGAGTTCTTCAAGTCCTGCAGCAACCTTCTCAGGTGTGTTGTACTTGTCGATCATGGCATAAGCCTTCTCCTTGTTGAGGACCCATGCCTCTCTTGTAAGGAGGTTAGCAGGCTTCTCAGAAGCGAACTTCTTGTCCTGAGGATTCTCAGCGTAACCTAAGATGTAGATCAATGTCTTTGATTCACCGGGGGCCAGTGTAACCTTCTTATAGTGAGAAGCTACAGGTGACCAACCGTCAGCGAATGAATTGGAAGGCTTATCTGCCTTAACTGTCTCCGGGTTATCCCAGCCGTTGTAGATGCTTCCGAGGAATGCATCACGGTCTGTATCGTAACCGTCGATCTCGTCGTTTACTGTATAGAAAGCGTAGTGATTACGTCTGTCTCTGTATTCTGTTACGTGATAGATTGTTGAACCTTCGATCTCTACACGGCCTGTAGAGAAGTTTCTCTGGAAGTTTGTGCAGTCATCCTGTGCATCCCAGAGGCACCATTCAGCAATTGAGAAGATTGAGAAATTCTTTGTCTCTGTACCTTCATTCTTAAGAACAACCTGCTGGACTTCTCCGTCATAGTTCTGGGGAACGAAGAAAGTAACTTCTGCACTGAGGCCGTTCTTCTTACCCTTGATTACCGTGTAGCCCATACCGTGGCGGCACTCATACTCATCAAGATCAGTCTTAACCGGAGACCATCCGGGATTCCAAATAGTACCATTGTCGTTAATGTAGAAATAACGGCCTCCCATATCCAAAGGCACGTTGTTGTAACGATAACGTGTGATTCTTCTGAGTCTTGCGTCCATATAGAAACTATAGCCGCCGGCTGTGTTGGAAATCAGTGAGAAAAAGCCCTGATTACCAAGATAGTTGATCCATGGATAAGGTGTTCTGGGGGTGTTAATAACGTATTCTTTTCTAGAGTCATCGAAATACCCGAATTTCATGTCTAAAGCCTCCGTGAGAAAAATATTAAAAGACTAAACCATTATAAACTATCGGAGGTGCCATTTAAATAAATTAAATATGAACTTTCGGCGTTTTGTATCATATTTTGTGATACGAAAAGAGGCTTTTTACAGGCATCGCAGGCGTTTATTATACAAATCTTGCGATTAAAAAAGGGCTGTCTTTGCTAAGACAGCCCCAAGTAAAGCAATATTAGTATATTTGTGGTTACTCTTCCACCGCTTCTTGCTCTTCTGGCTCTTCCTGAACGGTAAATTGCTCTTCCATAGCTTTCTTTGCATCTTCTACCGTCTCATATGCGCCTTCGCAATAAGCACCGACAATTCCTCTGCATGCCTGTGTGTAGCTGTACTCGTCAACAACATAGTTAGAAGCATCAGCCTTAAGCGCACAGTCAAGGAGAACCGGATAAGGATTTTGTCCGCCGAGCCACTCGAGAGCGAATTTGTCGTCAGAAGCTGCTGCGGTCATGAGCTTGATGTTATTAACGAACTCGCCGTGGTTAACCATATCCTTGAGGTTATCCTCATTAAGGCATACTGCTCTGATGATTTCAGCTGCTGTAGCCTTCTTGTCGCAGTACTTTGAAACCATTACCCAGCATCCGCCGCTGAAATAGCACTCAGGACCTGTTGTGATTCCCCAGTCACCTGCTGTAGGGTTAACGGGTGCACCCTCACCGGGATTAAGAGCGAGGTCATATTTTGCGAACTGGAGAGAACCCCAGTAAGAAACTACTGTTCTGTTGGACATGCTGCCTCTCCAGCCGTCAGACCACTGCTCGTTATAGAATGTGAGTCCATCGTCATAGAGCTTCTTTGCGAAATTGAAATATTCATCAACTGCGGGATCGAAATTAATTGTTCCGTCCTTCTCCCATCCGCTCTGGCGTCCTGCCATGTAAGCGTTATATGTCTCTGTGTAGCCTGAAATGAGCTTAACGGAACCTTCTGACTTATCGCTTACTGTTTTCGCTGATTCGAGAACCTTGTCCCATGTTGCGAAAGAACCTGCAAGTTCATTCGGATCGGATGTTCCGAGATACTGGTCTGCCAGGGACTTCTCATAGAAAACGCCTGTAGGGCATGCCTTCCATGCGAGACCCTTAATGACTGTCTCCTCATCGCTGGCGAACTGGAGAGTATAGTTGAACATATTGGTCATCTCGGCATAATCGATACCGATATCGTTTATGGCGAGAGTGTTGTCAGATGCGAGATACTTCTGCGCATAAGCAGCGTCGCAGATAAAGATGTCGGGCGCATTTGTGCCGTCAGCCAAAACTGCGTCGAGCTTCTGCTGATACTCATCTTTGTCGTTGATCTCAACGAAATCATAATCGTCCGTTGTGATTCCGGCATACTTCTCTGCAAGAGCAATGAACTCAGCGTTGTAGCTGTAGATTACGATCTTGCTGTCATTCTCATCTGAAACATCAGTAACTGATCTCTCCTTGTAACCGGGCAGATCGTCAGGTTCTGCTGTCTCTGATGTTGCTGTGGTTGTCTGTTCTGTTTCCTGTGAAGTCTCAGACTCGGTAGATTCTGTTGTGTTACAAGCGGTAATACTTCCTACCAGGAGGGCTGATGACATCAACAAAGCAAGCACTTTCTTCGTTTTCATCCTACTTAGCCTCACTATTTTTAAAACTTAAATCTTTTTTACGTTTTTATCGCAAGCATTTTATACCACAATATACACAAGTTCAATCGTGCCCGGTTGCCTAAGCATACCGGGCACGATCTGGTTAATCCTTGTTAAATTGTCAATACGGTTATTATGCGAAGAATACTGATGTTCCGTAGCGGTTGAAGTAATCAGCAAAAGCATCTATCTCAACATCTGCTTCGTAGATAGTGCCATCCTTTGCAATACCGATTATTGTTGCCATATGAACGTCTTCAGCATCAGAAGCTGTAGGAGCGATGTAGATAACATCGAAATCTCCCGGCTTCGGCAGATCTTCTTCGTTGATCGTCTCAACAACTGTTGTCTCTGAAGTTGTAGGAACTGTTGTAGTAGTTGTTGTTACTGTAGCAGGTGTAGGTGTTGCAGAAGGAGTTGCTGAGGGCTGTACTGACTCAAGAGCCTTTGCCTTAATAGCATCAGCGAGAGCTGTCTTGCATTCTCTCTCCAGACCGTCCTTATCAGAAATGATTGAATTCATTGTGATGTAGTGGCCTGTCAGCATATCGAAAGTAGCGAACTCAACTGTTCTCTCAACGTCATCACCGATGCCTACCGCATAGATCATCAGGACAGACAGAGCACGTCCGTTGGTTGCATACTCGAAATTAACAAATACGCTGCCTGACTTCTCGATTACACCGGATGTCATGTATTCAGCCTTGAGCTGGGATACTGTCTTCTGATATGCGCCTGCAGCTTCCTGATAGAAACCGTCAACTACGAGGTTGATAGCATCCATTGCTGTAGTATTCTCAGCTTCTGTAACTACCAGTCTGTTTCCGAAGAAAACAGCGAATTCTACAGAATCGTCATCAGAATGAGCGCTCTCTTTGAACTCTTCCAATGTTACCTGGAATGTATCTGTGAGATCGATCTCTGTGTAGTCAGAGAAATCAACACGCTCCGGCAACGGTGTAGGAGAAGGAGTTGCTGTGGGAGTAGCAGCAGGAGTCTCTGTCTCAGTAGCAGTTGTCTCCTCTGTTTCTGTAGTATCTGTCTCCTTGGTTTCAGCGGGAGTAGCCTGGGTTGCTTGTGTCTCTGTTTCAAAAGCATTTCCGAGATCGCTTATTCCCTGTCCCAATTCATCTGTATTGATGGTGCACGCAGCAAGTAATGTAGTTGCCATTCCGGCTGAAATCAACAAAGCTACGAGCTTGTTACCTTCAATCTTCTTCATTATTCTTACCTCCGAAACCTTAATTCCATTTTTATGTTTTTGCTTAAACTAAACACTTTCGGGCGGAAAACACCGCATATAATCATTATATCCTAATTTAGCCTTATTCAGGCAAAATAATATTGTCTCTGTTCATTGCCGCAGAGAAGACCAGACCTTTTGCAGATGTGGCTCTGCGGATAACGATTGAGCCTTCGGAACTCGCGAGGAACGCCAGGGCCGTAGCCGTATCATTCTTCTTCTCCGGATTAAACGTCATGGACATCGGCGCATTCGCATTTGCTATCTGTTCAGCATCGTATGAGATAACTTCCGCACCGAGTTCTTCTGCTATACCTGTAACCATTTCAGACTCTCTGGCTGAATATGTCGCTGCAACCTTTGCAACCGACATCGGATTTAACAGGTGGTTTATCAGCGACTGTCTGATGGCAGGACGGCAGTATCCCGGATCGGTCTTAACCTTGATCTCAATGCCAAGGCTCAACAGCTTCGGCACGAGGATAAGATTCGTATCATCTTCTTCGTCGCCTAAGTAAGTGCAAGTGATAAATACCGACGGCACGTTCTTATCGTTCTTTGTTGCCTTGTACTGCTTAATGAATTCATCTCTTAAATCGTAAGGATAGCTGTGCAGCGAATAAGTCATCGGATCAATTACCGGATCTGCAAAAACAATCGGCAGGTCAGTGTAAACATTAATCTTCTCACCTGAATTAATAGCTGCATTAACCTTATCCAAAACAGCTTCGCTGTTAACTGCCATGTTGTATTTGGAGATCAGCTTTGTGAGATCTGATGTAATCTCGGATTTGGATTCAAATTCCGAAAAGCAGAACGGTCCCATAGACTTCAGGACAGCGGCATAGACTTCGTCCGTGCCCTGCTCGTAAACTGAATTTCCGCGCTTGATTATCGCTGCATAATGACCTTCCGGTGAAACAGCAATAACAGGAAGATCGCGTGTCTTATCGGTGACGGTCTCACCCATTGCCCTGATGGCAGCTTCCAGAGGAAGGATCATTACGATGGCGCATTTTGTCTCACCTTCTGCAATAACAAAACTTCCGGTAAGGAGTTCTGTTCCGGTGATATATCTTCCGCCGATATCTTTAATCAGCTTGCCGCCGGCCTCCAATGCCTTAGGGGATTTACCATAACAAATGACATACATAAGATAGGACCGCCTCCCGTATTATTCTGATATAACATTACCACAACTTATTGCTAAAATTAGTTCAGAAAAATCCGGAGGAAAAATATATGAAGATAGTTATTCTTGACGGCTCAGCAGCAAATCCGGGCGATATCACCTGGGGCAGACTGGAAGACTTAGGCGAAGTCATCGCTTATGACATAACATCCAAAGACCAGCTCATTGAGAGAATGCAGGGTGCAGAATGTGCCATCACGAATAAGACAGTATTTGATAAGGAGGTATTCGATAAACTCCCTGACCTCAAATATATCGGCGTTCTGGCCACAGGATATAACGTTGTTGACTTACAGGCAGCCAGAGATCACGGTGTTGTCGTAACGAACGTTCCTGAGTATGCGACATTTGCAACAGCCCAGATGACTATGGCTCTTCTTCTGGAACTCACAAATCTTGTCGGACTTCACACACAGTCAGTTATGGATGGTGAATGGTGCAGGAGCAAACAGTTCTGCTATTTCAAATCACCGCTCACTGAATTGTGCGATAAGACTTTCCACATAATCGGATTAGGTAAGATCGGTAAGCGTGTTGCCCAGATGGCATCATCATTCGGAATGACTGTAACCGCAACTCCCCATAACGAATCATTGATCGGAACAACTGTTGACGTTAACGGTGTTCAGGTTAAATGCCTGCCGCTCGAAGAGGGCATCAGGGGCGCCAATGTTGTATCTCTCCACTGCCCTCTTACTGATGACACCAGAGAGATAATCAACAGGAAAACTCTGTCATGGTTTAACAGGGGCACTATCCTTATTAATGTAGCCAGAGGTCCTGTCGTAAATGAAACTGATGTACGCGAGGCATTGGACAGCGGGCTTCTCGGAGGATTCGGCTGTGACGTTGTATGCGTTGAACCGATGCTCGAGACCAACCCTCTGCTCGGCGCACCCAACTGCGTTATCACTCCCCACACAGCGTGGACCCCTGTTGAGACCAGAATCCGTTTGATCGATGCGGCAGCTGATAATCTTGATGCATTTTTGAAGGGCAATCCCATTAACCAGGTAAACTGACTCTTTTAGCGCATCGCCGTACCGTCACCAGCACTGTAGTTTGTGGCGGCATTACCCACTAAACTGCGAAAACTTAAACTTTAGTGGGTATGATAACGTTGATTAAGTACTTGTTTTCGAGCGTGAATACCCACTAACAGTTCGAAAGAGCGGAATTAGTGGGTATTAATCTCTCTGTTTTAAAATCTCGATGCCCACTAACAGTTCGAAAAACACAACTTAGTGGGCACACTACCCACTAACCCGGAAAAAATGACAACTTAGTGGGTATCCGCTTTGCAAATAAATAGCAATTAAACAACAAAAATTCCCTATAACACGCCGAGGGCATCCCGTTAAATCGGAATGCCCTCGACATGGAATAAGGGATAGATTAAGAAAATTGTCTGTTTAAATCGTATACGCATATTCCCCCATACGTATACAGCCTGATTTTAACAAGCATCTTGACTTTGGTCAAACTATTTTTTTCTACGTTTTAACTGAATCGTTAATCCTGCCGCACAAAATGCGACTAAAACAATAATTCGTATCAGGGTGTAATTAAATTCGATGTCTGCTCCGAGCAGCTGATGCTCAATTATTCCTGATGTTTCTTTAGAGAAAATTCCTGACCAGAGGAGCGGTGTTACTGCGCTAGATATTATCCTCGCCCCAACGAAAGAAGTGAACAGACAGATGGTCCATTTCTGCGCAAAATACACGATCACGCCTATCAGAAGACCTGCCAGAATACCTGCTCCAAAAGGAAGAACAATCCTCAATATCGGGCTGGAGATCTCAGAAAATAACGCATTGAAATCATCGTAAAACCAGAAGGCGCAGATAATGGTGGCAACAGCGACCAGCGCCTTCATGTAAAGGGTAAATGCCAATACTCCGAATCCTAAGGCAAACGCCAATACGACAATAAGACTTGCCACATCATTCCAGTGAATTGACTGTGATGTCAGCTGGATAAACAGTCTGCCCAGGATGAAACCTACGATGCCGCCTGCAATTCCGAGGCTGACTCTGAAGAGTTTATATCCCCTGAAGCACAACAGACATCCTGCCAAAACACAGATTACCGTAACAATAATATCAACCAAAATCCAATATCTCCTTCACTTCGTCAAGGCTCACAGCGCTGCAGAGCCTTACCTTTATCCCCGCTGATCCGTTCAGCCCCTTGATATAAAAGGGCATCACGCATCGAAATTCCCTTACCGCCACATCTTCAGGCAGATACTTCATCCTGCCTTCGAGCTCCCTGATGAGCATCGCCTTACGTTCTTCGGCAGATGGCATCTGAGGTATATCTTTGCCTTCTAAACCGGCAATTACCTGGCCAAATACCCACGGATTTCCTCTTGCCGCCCTGCCGATCATGATGCCGTCGCAGCCCGTATCTTCAATGATCTTCTTTGCAGATTGGGCATCACAGATATCTCCGTTCGCAAAGAAAGGAATGCCATAGCCTCTTACGGCTTCCCTCATTACGGCAATCGCCTCATTTGAGCTCTCGCCGTGGTACATCTGGGGTCTGGTCCTGCCGTGAACACAGATCATGTCGGCGCCTGCATCTGCCAGAGCCTTAACAAAATCAGGCTTCCCTTTGTCTTCGGCATTGTATCCGATACGCGTTTTTACAGTCACGGGAATATTAGGGCAAATGCCTTCCAGCGTTTTCTTACAGGCTTTTACAATGGACGCCGCGCGGACTGGATCTTCCATTAATGCGCTGCCTGAACCCGTCTTAATTACTTTCGGAACGGGACAACCCATATTAATGTCAATTATCGAGACTTCCTTGAGTACGGGTGTGGACATTATGGTCTCTATTGCCGCCTCAAAATCCTCCGGTTCGCTGCCGAACAGCTGGATTGCAGTAATTCCCTCTTCTTCGGGTGAGATCCTCATATACTTGAGGCTCTTGTCCACACCGTTATATCTGATGGATCTGGCACTGACGAGCTCCGTCGGACAGTATCCGGTACCCTGTTCATTGCATATTATTCTGAACGGAAGGCTCGAAAACCCTGCCATTGGAGATAAGCATATCGGGTTCTTTATTTTTATGTCACCGATTTTGACAGACTTCATTAATACTCCCAAAATTGAAAATTGTTTATAATAGATTTTATATCTTTTCTTGCTTGAAATAATAACAAATCAGGGACAAAATATTACCTGATAAAGAGGTGCACTATTTATGGATGAATGTTTGGTTTATTTTTTCACCGGCTTCCTGGACAGCGGTAAGACTTCAGTTATCTGTTCCTGGATCGGCGGCGAGAACTTCAAAAACCGCAAAGTAGTTGTTATCAACACCGAAGAAGGCGAAGAAGAGTATCTCCCTGAAAATTACGAGGGAGCTAATCCTACGATTATCAATTGCGATACTGACGATGTCGATAAGGACATGACATTTGATATCGAGGCTAAACATAAGCCCGGTGTCGTATTCATTGAATGGAACGGTTCAGTATCCCCTGCCGAGTTTTTCGAGAAGGTAGATGTGCCTGAGCGTTGGGTTTTGGCAGCATCTGTCGTAGTTATCGACGCTTCTACTTACGGTAATTTTTTCAGAAACATGCAGACACTTTTCGCTGACTATTTCAGATACGGCGATACAGTTATCTTCAACAGAGTTGACGAAGAGAACGATAATCTTCCGAAGCTCAGAGGCTCAGTTAAGGCTGTTAATCCCGGCATGAGCATCAATTTCCTTGGCGAAGACAATAAGATCATCAGGATTGAAGACCATCTTCCTTTCGATCTGACACAGAATCCCTGCAACATTGCTGCAGACGACTTCGGCCTGTTCTACACCGATGCTATGGATAATATGAACCGCTACAACGGTAAGAGGATCAGCCTCATCGGACAGGCCGTTATCCTCAGGGAATTCAACGGCCGCGCCTTTGTCCTCCAGAGACAGGCATACACATGCTGCGCTGCTGACATTCAGATGATGGGTGTTCTGTGCTTCTATGAATTTAAGTCCAATTTCCCTGCCGGCCAGTGGCTCAAGGTAACCGGCCAGGTAAGATATTTTGAAGATGATGACGGACAGGGCGGTAAGATCAACGTTCCCTGCCTCACAGTCGAGGACTACGCCATAACGAGCAAGCCCGACAACGAAGTTATATATTTTAATTGACAATAGAAAAGAGGCGTCTTAAATGACAAAAGTAGACATTTTCTCAGGATTTCTGGGAGCAGGTAAAACAACATTGATCAAGAAGCTTATCGCTGACGGTTACAACGGCGCTAAGCTCGTACTTATCGAGAACGAATTCGGCCAGATCGGAATCGACGGCGGTTTCCTTAAGGAGTCCGGCATCAACATCACAGAGATGAATTCCGGATGCATCTGCTGCAGCCTCGTAGGTGACTTCGGCACAGCATTGAAGGACGTTATCGAACAGTTCGCACCCGACAGAATTCTCATCGAACCCTCAGGCGTTGGTAAGCTCTCTGACGTAGTTGCTGCCGTTAAGCGCGTTGAAGGAACAGAGATCTGCGGAACAGTTACAGTTATCGACGCATCAAAGTGCCGTATCTATCTCAAGAACTTCAAGGAGTTCTATGAGAACCAGATCAAGTATGCCGGCACGATCATTTTGAGCCGTACAGGCAATATCTCACAGGAAAAACTCGATCAGGCTATCGCCCTCATCCGTGAGATCAACGATCACTCACAGATCATTACAACACCTTGGGATGAACTCTCCGGCGTACAGATCCTCAAGGCTATCGAAGAACCTCTTACAGCTGCAGATATGGCAGCTGCACTCCTCGAGGCAGAAGAGCATGAGCATCACCACCATCATGAGCACGGTGAAGACTGTGAGTGCGAAGAGTGCAAGGCTCATCACCATCACGATGATGATGACGACGATGATGACGAGCACGAGCACCATCACCACCACCATGATCACGATGACGATGATCATGATGAACACGAACATCACCACCATCACGACCACGATGATGACGACGATGATGACGAACATGAACACCATCATCACGATCATGACCACGAGCATGAACAACATCATCACCATCATGCTGACGAGGTTTTCGATTCTGTCGGATTCGAGACTTCCAAGCGTTTCACAAAGGCTGATATCGAGAATGCTCTCAAGGCATTGGATGACAGCGAGAAATACGGCATGATCCTCCGTTCGAAAGGTATCGTAGCCGGTGAAGACGGACAGTGGATCCACTTCGACTTCGTACCTGAAGAAGCAGAAGTCAGAAACGGCTCTTCTGATGTAACAGGTAAGATCGTTGTTATCGGTTCAAAGGTCAACAAAGAAGCAATCAAGGAGTTATTCGGAATTTGATTACTTTCGGTAAAAGAGGTCTTAAGATCATAGTTGTCGGCGCCGGCAAAGTCGGCGATACGCTCGTAAACAGACTTGCAGAAGAAGGCCACGATCTGGTCATCATCGATAAGAATGTCGAGAGACTTACAGAGCTCGCAAATCTTTGCGACTGTATGGGTGTCATCGGTAACGGCGCGAGCCACGAGGTCCTTGAAGAAGCGGGCGTTTCTTCTGCAGATCTCTTTATTGCGGTTACGGAATCAGACGAACTTAACCTGCTCTGCTGCACAATTGCCAAGCAGTTTAACAAACGTCTGGCAACGATTGCGCGTGTAAGAAACCCTGACTACGGCAAGGAGATTCCTTATCTCAGATCTAAATTAAGCCTCGAGATGATCATTAACCCTGAGTACGAGGCAGCTGTTGAGGCTGCACGTCTTCTCTACCTCCCTGCAGCTATCCTGATCAATTCATTTGCTCACGGTGCTGCCGAGATCGTTAAGATCAAGATTCCCGAAGGCAGCGTTCTTAATGGCAAGACCGTTGCTTATTTGGGCAGCAATTATACTAATGACGTCCTTATTGTCGGTGTTGAAAGAGGCGAAGACGTTACCATTCCTAATGGTTCTTTCGAGCTCAAAACAGGCGACATCATTTCTTTTGTTGCCACCCGAAAGGTATGTCATTCGTTCCTTAATTCAATCGGTTTCAACACCAAGTCTGTTAAGAGCACCATCATCATCGGCGGCGGTAAGTCCGCTTTCTATCTTGCTGACCAGCTCTTAAAGACAGGTATCGATGTAAAGATCATCGAGAAAGATCCCAACCGTTGCGATGAGCTCTCGGAACTCCTTCCTAAGGCAACCATCATTAACGGTGATGGTATTAACGAGGCACTCCTCGAAGAGACAGGTATCAGAGACGTTGATTCAGTTGTATCTCTTACCGGTATTGATGAAGAAAACATCATGCTCACACTCTTTGCGAGACAGATCTCAAGAGGTATTAAGTCGGTTACCAAGATTAACAAGATCAGCTTTACTGACGTTATTAACCGCCTCGATCTCGGAAGCGTTATCTATCCTAAATACATAACAGCTGAAGCTATCCTGACCTATGCCAGAGGTAAGCAGGCTTCCATCGGCAGCAATATCGAAGTAATGTACCACCTTTTCGATGAGAGAGCAGAAGCAATCGAATTCAAGGTAAAAGAAGCTTCGAACGTTACGGATAAAAAGCTGAAGGAATTAACCCTTAAGCCGAACACTCTTGTATCTTTCATCAACCGTTCAGGCAAGATCATTATCCCTACAGGTAATGACTCCATCGAGGTCGGCGATTCAGTAATGATCGTTACCAAGAATAAAGGCTTTACAGCTTTGACGGATATCTTAAGATGAACATAAAAATGCTTGTTTACATCCTGGGCAAAGTCCTCCTTATCGAAGGAGCTCTTATGCTTTTGCCCGTTGTATGCGGCGCTTTTTATGCTGAAAAGCAGTTTTTTGTTTATCTGGTTCTCGCGGCAGTATATATGCTCGCAGGTTTTTTAATCTCACTGAAAAAGCCCAAAAACATGACCGTCTTCATTAAGGACGGTTGTGTTGCCACGGCTCTGTCATGGCTCGTATTAAGTGTCTGCGGATGCATCCCCTTCATGATCACCAAAGAGATTCCCTCTTTCACTGATGCAATGTTCGAGACGGCTTCCGGCTTTACCACAACCGGTGCGAGCATCTTAACCAACATCGAATCCATGTCCCACACCTCCCTGCTCTGGCGTTCACTTACGCACTGGGTCGGCGGTATGGGCGTACTCGTTTTCCTTCTGGCCGTTGTCCCCATGACGGGCGGCTCCAACATGAACCTCATGAGAGCAGAGAGCCCCGGACCTACAGTCGGTAAGATCGTTCCAAAGGTCAGATCAACTGCTAAGATGCTCTACTACATCTATCTTGCAATGACTCTTCTCGAGATCATTCTCCTGTTCGTTTGCGGCATGCCTCTGTTCGACAGTATCTGTTCAGCATTCGGTACAGCAGGTACGGGTGGTTTCGGTATCAAAAACGACAGCTTCACTTCTTATGCACCCCACCTCCAGTGGATCGTTGCTGTCTTCATGCTACTGTTCGGCGCTAATTTCAACTTCTACTATTACCTCGTTACCAGACAGGGCATAAAGGCAATTAAGATGAGTGAGACAAAGGTATATCTCGCCGTTGCTGCAGCAGCTACAGGAATTGTCTGCTTCTCTATTTACGGTCAGTACGGAAACATTGAAGAGTCCTTAAGACATTCACTCTTCCAGGTTGCAACCTGCATGACTACAACAGGTTTCGCTACTACAGACTTCGATCTCTGGCCCACACTGGCAAAGTTCGTTCTTGTCGCATTGATGTTTATCGGTGCATGCGCCAGTTCGACCGGCGGCGGTATCAAGATCTCAAGATTCCAGATCATGTTTAAGACGATCAAGAGAGAGATCGAATCTTATATCCACCCCAGAACAGTTAAAAAGATCCATCTTGACGGTAAGACTGTAGATACAGATGTAGAGCGTTCCGTTGCACTGTACTTCTTTATTTACCTTATTATCTTTGTCGCTTCAATGCTGGTGGTTGCTTTCGAAGGTCACGATCTCGTTACTGTCTTTACATCTGTAGCAGCAACACTCAACAATATCGGACCTGGTTTATCACTCGTAGGACCTACACAGAATTACAGCTTCTTCTCCGATGTATCAAAGTGGGTTCTCATTTTCGATATGCTCGCAGGAAGACTCGAACTCATTCCGATCCTCGTATTCCTCAATCCGTTTACTTATAAGGGAATCATTAAAAAAGCCCCGAAGATTCAGGGCTGATCTTTACACTTCGTAAGGTACGGGGTCTATCTTCGTATACCTGATAATCTCTTCCATTCTCGGACGGTCAAGATAAGCCACCAGTGAGAAGGCTTTGCCTGATTTACCTGCTCGTGCAGTACGTCCTATTCTGTGGAGATAGAGCTCGTTTTCCTTCGGAATATCGTAATTAAAAATGGCTTCAATATCGTCTACATCGATACCTCTGGCAACGACATCGGTTGCAACCAGAACATCAAACTTGCCTGCTCTGTACTGGTCCATAACCTTATTTCTGGTACCCTGTCCGATATCGCCGTGGAGCACGCGTGCAGATATTCCTGCGGCAGTCAGCATCTCACCGACTTTGGATGTCGTAACCTTCGTATTGCAGAAAACGATTACCTTCGTCAGATCTTCTTTTGCCATTATCCTGACGATTGTCTTGAGCTTATCCTTTTCGGGACAGTCAACAACATACTGGTCGATATCAGGGTGGTCCTCTGCCTTAGGCATAACATCGATCTCAGCTGCATCCTGCATGAACTGCCATGTAATATCCTGAATCTCACGGGGCATTGTCGCAGAGAACAGAGCGATCTGCTTATCCTTCGGCGTCATTGCCATGATCTTACGGATATCATTAATAAAGCCCATCTTCAACATCTCGTCTGCCTCGTCCAAAACGAGTGTATAGATATCAGAAATATCTACGAGCTTACGCTGGACCATATCGATGAGGCGGCCGGGAGTCGCAACGATTACCTGCGGTTTTTTCTGGCACTTTTCGGCCTGAAGACGCATGCTCTGACCACCGATCAGGGCAGCAGCACGGAAGCCTTTAATGTATTTTGCCAGGCCCTTAAGTTCAGTCGTTATCTGAAGAGCGAGTTCTCTTGTAGGACAAAGAATAAGTGCCTGGACGAGTTTTGAATCCAAATTTAGATATTCCAGAATCGGGATACCAAAAGCAAATGTCTTACCCGTTCCCGTAGGCGCCTTGGCAATAACGCTGACGTTGTCCATCATGAGCGGAATTGCCTTCTGCTGAATAGTGGTGGGCCTTTTAACTCCCATCTTCTTTAACGCATCCATTACCTCAGGTGACAAGTCGAGGTCTGCAAATGTCTTTATTTCATCCATATTCTGTTTATTTACCCGCTTTACTCTTTCGGCGCCTACTATACCATAAGCTATTAAATATATATAGTACTTATAATAATTATAAAGAAAGCAAAAGGAGGCGTCTCTAATTGAGACACCTCCTTGTTTAGTTTTTAATCTTTTACTTTAAGCTGCGGCGCTTGATGATGAAGATCGGGAATGCAGCGATAACAACACCTGCAACGATAGCCAACGCGATCCACAGACCTAAGTAGCTGCTCTTCTCAGTTGTAATGTTGACTATTTCTCCGACACCGGCTTCTGTCGCCGTTGTCTCCTCGACTGTCTCAGCAGGCTTATTCGCATCAGCAATAACCAACTCAACTTCAGCCTTACCATCGTCGTAAAGGATTGTTATTGTGTGAGAGCCTACAGCGAGACCTTCGAGAGCGTCTGCTCTGATGATTACGCCGCTGTTATCATCAGTGAGCTCATAGTTATAATATTCGAGTTCAGCGCCATCAATCTGAACACCCTTAAAGTGTGTAGCGATCGAATCGTTGTCCTTGCTTCTCTCAACTGCTACCGTGATATCCTCACCACTGCCGGTAGACCATGACATACTGCCTGAACCAACGATAGCATAAGTAGCATCAACATCCTGTGAACCCTTGATCCACTTAGCGTAGAGAGTGATATCAGATGTGATAACTGTTGCGAAGCTAAACGGCTTAGTGAGAGCAGCATCGATATACCAACCTCCGAAAGTATATCTTTCTCTCATAGGCTCCTCAGGTTTGAACGCAACGCCGCCATCAACAACCAACTGGGATACAACTTCAGAACCGCCGTTTGATTCAAACGTAACTGTGAAATGCTTGTAGTTAACGTCATCCTTTGTGATTGCCTTAGCAGTATATGTTGCTGTGTATACTGTCTCGCCTGTTACCTTTGTGATTTCCTTATCCCAACCAGCGAAAGTAAATGTCTCCTGTACAGTAGAAGCCTTTGTAGGAGTATCCTTCTCATAAACAGGCATCTTACCGTACTCTAATTCGCCGGTCTGGAGTACAGAACCATCTTCGTTAGCGAATGTGATCTTATACTTGTTGATTGTGTAATCGTATGTAGCTGTGTATGTAACATCATCTGTTACCAGAGTTACCTTGTTATCCCAACCTGCGAAAGTATAAGTGAACTGGGCAGTAGGCTTCTTCGTAGGAGTTGTCTGCTGCTGATAGTAAGCATTGCTTCCGTAAGAGAACTGGCTCTCCTGGAGAACAGTACCGTCATCGTTAACGTACTTAACTGTGTAGTAGTTAATTGCGAAGTTAGCTGTCAGATCACGTGCACCTGTAACTGTGAATGTATAAGAAGGCGATGTGCTTACGACATTTCCGTTCTCAGTCCAGCTTACGAAATGATAGCCTGTGTCAGGTGTAGCTGTAAGCGTTATAGACTTAAAGTGTTCATATGTCCCGCTTGTTGTTGCAGAACCGTGATCACCTGCTGTTACAGCAATAACATAAGTATTGATTACAAAGTTAGCAACCAGGTTGTGGGGGCCGCCAACTTCGAAAGAATACTCAGCATCATAACTAACAGCCGTTCCATTCTCTGACCAGTAAGCAAAACTATAACCTGTATCAGGTGTTGCTTTTACAGTTGCAATCGCGAAGTGATTGTATGTATTACCACCTTCAACAGCTCCATGTCCATCGGAAGTTACATTGATAGAATAAGAGTTGATCTCAAAGTTAGCCTTTAAAGTGCGCGGGCCATAAACCCGGAAGTTGTAATCTGCATCAGCACCATCAATTACACTTCCATTTTCTGTCCAATTATCAAAGTGATATCCGGTATTTGGACTAGCATGCACTGTCGCGTCAGCAAAATGATTATAAGTTCCAGCTCCTGAAGTAGTTCCGTTACCATCATCGGTAAGAGTAATGGCATACTGGTTAATCGAGAAATTAGCTACAAGGTTACATGTACCAGTTACTGTAAAAGTATAAGCAGCATCAGTGCTTTTAACACTACCATTCTCAGTCCAGCTTACGAATGAATATCCGGTTGCAGGCGTAGCAGTTACTGTAATCTCCTCAAAATGATTTACAGGAGCAGTAGGTCCAACAACTGTACCACCAGTGCCAGCATTAACTGTAATCGTATATGACTTAAGTTTGAAAACCGCAACTATATTGTCATGGTCTTCCGTTATAGTGAAAGTATAAACACTATTACCGTTTGCATCAGTAGAAACCTTAGAAGCATCAACAGCCTGACCACCATCTGTCCATTCTACAAACTCAAATCCAGTAGCAGGTTTTGCAGTTAACACAACAGTATCGCCATGATAATATGTAGTTTTATTTCTTTCAATCGTACCTGATGAATTCGGAGTAGTCGGATCAACAATTGCGGTAACGTTGTATTCATTGAGAGCAAATATAGCAACTACTTTATGATCTTCATTGACATTAAACTTGTATACACTGTTTCCATTTGAATCAGTAGTAAGCTTTGAAGCATCTACATCCTGATCATTGTCTGACCACTTCACGAAATGATATCCATCAGTTGTTTTAGGTACTGCTGTCAATGTAATTTCTTGGTTGGGAGTCACTTCACCACTTGAAGCTCCAGTAACTGAACCTCCCTCGGTAGGTTCAGCAACTATGTTAACCGTATACTTATCTCTGAAAACAGCCTGAATCGCAGTGTGCTCTGAAGTTACTTCGAAAGTAAATGTCGAGGATCCGTCTGCGTTGATCGTATATTTTGATGGATCAACAGCTGTACCATTTTCAGTCCATTTATCAAGATGGCAATTATTTGCAGGAGTAGCTGTTATTGTTATTGTCTTTCCATGCTCAACAGGAGAGGTTTCGCTAAGAGTTACGGTTCCTAATGAAGTATCGTTGGAAGTCGCTACGACAGCATACTTTATCTTCTCAAAATTAGCTATTAAGTCATAATTGCCTTTGATGCTATTAAAATCAAACTCTTTTTGGGTAGAAAGTACAGGGCCCGTGGGATCACCTATAGTCCAATTAACGAACTCATAGCCTAAATTTGGCATAGCCTTTATAGTTGTACTGCCGTTATAATCGACTATCGCACCTCCTGTAGCTGTTCCGCCTTCAGAAGGATTAGCAGAAACTGTAACATTGTACTGAATAACGGAGAAGTAAGCTATATAAGTGAAAGAATCAGTAACATTAATATCAACAGATTCATCTGTGCTGACATAACTTTCATCCGCTTCACTTGTCTTCCAACCTGCAAATGTATATCCCTCTTTAGGGATAGCTGTAAGTGTAACTGTGTCATTCTCTGCAGCTTTAAGTGCGTTATTCTGTTGATCATAGAAGAATTCGTTCGAAACTTCTACATCTCCCATATTTTCATCAAATGGATATGCTATAAAAGTATAAGTCTTTGCAAAAACAGCCTTAACAGTATGATTTTTATTTATCGTTGACAAATCATACGTACCACTAGTGGAATATACTGATTGAGGTATTCCATTTTCTTCGAAACGAATCAGTTCATACCCGGATGCTGCTTCAGCATGTACTGTGACTGAGGCATTTTCAACATATTCACCTTCAGTTTTGTTCTGATCGTCATCAAGATAAACCGAACCTTTGGTAGGATCATTTGCTGTAACTTTAACAGTGTATTTCGGATCATCAGCCAATACCGTCATTGGCATCAATGCAACAACCATTACCGTAGCAAGCAGCGCAGCAAGTACTTTCTTCATCACTATCTCTCCATTGTTTAAGGTGTAGACACCCTTATTCTCTTTTGCTCATCGCAAACAAATCCGGTTGGATATGCCCACTTCGAGCATTAATTATAATAATCTAATATAAGGATGCCATTTTAGGTTCTAACAATCAAGGCATTTCTTATTTCTTTTTAATTACAGAAATTTGATATTATTCGACCTGTTTTACAATGTCTGACACCCCATAAATCCGCCCATTCTGATTTATAATAGTGTCAGAAGATTTGATCTCAATAAGGAGTCCTTCATATGGCAAAGCGTGTATTTTTAGTAGTTGCAGACAGTTTTGGAATTGGTGGAGCACCTGATGCTGGTAAGTTCGGTGATGAGGGCAGCAATACGCTTGCCGCGGTTCTGTCATATTCAAACGATCCTTATCCGAATCTTGCAAAGCTCGGACTCCTTGCAATTGACGGCGAAGATGATCCGAGGATCATTTCATATAAGAAGGCTCAGGAATCAATCCCCTCACCTATAGGATCCTACGCACGTGTGCGCGAGGTATCAGCAGGCAAAGATTCAACTATCGGACACTGGGAAATTGCAGGAATCATTTCCGACAAGGCTCAGCCTACTTATCCTGACGGATTCCCTGATGAAGTCATCAAGGCACTGGAAAAGGCCACGGGTAAGGAATACCTTTGCAACAAACCTTACAGCGGCACTGATGTAATCAGGGATTACGGCGAAGAGCACATGAAGACAGGCAAGCCTATCCTCTACACATCAGCTGACAGCGTGCTCCAGATTGCCGCTCACGAAGAGATAATTCCTCTTGAAGAACTGTACGATATCTGCGCCAAGGCAAGAGCCGTAATGTGCGGCGAACACGCCGTCGGTAGAGTCATCGCAAGACCTTTCGTAGGTGAACCCGGAAACTTTACGAGGACTCCCAACCGTCACGATTTCTCACTCGCAGCACCTTCATCTACTATGCTCGATCTGCTTAAATCCGAAGGCTTTGATGTCATATCCGTAGGCAAGATCTATGACCTTTTCGCAGGCAGAGGACTTACGGAATCCAACCCGACAAAGGGTAATACTGACGGCATCAATAAGACAATCGAATTTATGGACCGTGACTTCAATGGTCTGTGTTTTGTTAACCTGGTCGATTTCGATATGAAGTACGGTCACAGAAACGACATCGAGGGCTATGCTACCGCAATGCATGAGTTTGACAATGCATTGGGTGTCATTCTCGGTAAGCTCAAGGAAGACGATCTGCTCATAATTACGGCTGATCACGGATGTGATCCGTCAACTTCTTCGACCGATCACTCCAGAGAATGCATACCGCTCCTGATCTATGGTGACGGTTACAGAACGCCTTGCAATATGGGTGAATTAACAGGATTTAATAACATCTCAGGCATCGTTCTCTCAGCTCTTATGTCCAGAAATTATGAGCGTGATTTCCTCCCTGCTACTGACAGCAATAAACCTGATGCAGAGAACATCATGAGCTATGTTGATCTTACGAATCTTAAGACAGTTGCAACAGATAAGGACATTGAAGAATTAATTGAACGTGCCGCATCACTTGGCACAGCTTCTGTCTGTGTCCAACCCTGTTTTGTTAAGGATGCCGTCAAATATTCACGTGGCAGAGTCTCTGTCTGCACGGTCATCGGATTCCCTAACGGTTATTCCACAACGGCAACCAAGATCTTTGAGGCAAAAGATGCCTGTGATAACGGTGCTTCTGAGATCGATATGGTAATAAACATCAACTTCGTTAAGTCCGGAAGATATGATGAGGTTTATGACGAGATAAAGCTCATTGCAGATGCCGTTCATGCCAAAGGTGCACTCCTTAAGGTCATCATCGAGACATGTGATCTGACTGAGGATGAGAAGGTCCGTCTTTGTAAGATCGTCAGCGACGCAAAGGCTGATTTTATTAAGACTTCAACAGGTTTCGGCAGTGCCGGAGCAAAGGTTGAAGACATCGTTCTCATGAAGGAAAATGTCAGTCCTGACGTAAGGATCAAGGCTGCCGGCGGCATCAGAACAGTAGCTGCCGCTAAGGAAATGTTGGATGCCGGAGCAATCAGAATCGGAGCTTCGAAACTAGGCGAATAATCCAAAAACAAATTTTTGTTCGTTTTTGTTCGAAAATGCATTTTAGTCCCATTATTCGAACTTAAAGCGTGATATAGTATGCCCAACAAAGAACATATGATCATTTTGGAGGGTAAAAACTATGTCACCGTTAGATATGCTGATTTTCTTTTTTCTGATCCTTGTAACCATTAAGGCCGTTTCTACCAGCATCGATTACTGGAAGGATGTAGACGATGAACTCGCTGCTGAAAAGAGCGCTAAGAGGCCCGTCAGAACCACAGCAACACTTTCCAGAACAATCCGTACAGGCAGACCTGCTTCTGTCCGTGTAACGCCCATTAAGCGCGTTGGGACACCTGCCAGAGTTACTGCATCTCACGATTACCATTTGAAGGAAAAGGGTGTAGCGTAAGTCCCGACCAACGACAGCTACCCAGACACTTTCTTTTTTCTCCGTAAGGGCTACCCGGTCTTGCTTTACAATTAAATAGTTCTCCACACACCTCAAAAAAAAGCAAGGCCGGGAATATCCCGGCCCTTTGATTATCAGAACGATACTTTATTCTTACCTTCACGTTTGGATTTGTTGAGCTTTCTCTCTGCCCTGGATAACAGATCGGTCAGATCAGGATTGCTGTTATCGAAGAGTGCTAGACCGGCTGAGATCGTGACTTTCTCACGCTTTCCGTCAAGAATCACGGGCTCGGTTGATATCTTCTCAACAAGTTTTTTCGCAATACCGACTGCCGAGATCTTATCTGTATCAAGAATTACAATAGCGAATTCGTCACCACCGGTTCTGAAGCATGTATCCTCTTTTCTTACAGCGGACATACAGAGCTCTGCAACGCTCTTTAAAACGATATCGCCGTTTTGCTGGCCGTATGAATCGTTAACATGTGTCATGTCATCGATGTCGGCAACGAGGAGCGCGAATGTGCTGCCGTCCGTTCTCTTCTCATAGAGGCTCGCATACTTCTCGAGTGTCTCGTAGAAATAACGTCTGTTATAAAGACCGCTCAGATCATCAACGCGGGCAAGGAGCTCCATCTTGTGATATGAACGCTCGAGCTCCAACTCGAGTTTCTTCATTTCGGTAATGTCACGGCTTATGCCCCATGTTCCGACTATCTCATTCTTGTTGTTATAGAGCGGATATTTTGATGCGCTGTAATACTTGGCATCTTCGTCTTCACCCAAAGATTCTTCAATGTTAAGAACAGGCTTACCTGTAGCCATGATCTCGAGTTCGATCTCTCTTGCCTTCTGGGCAAATTCAGCCGGGAAGTAATCGAAATCCGTCTTGCCGATCATTTCCTCAGGCTTGATTACGCCAAGCTGATTTGCATGCATATAGTTGTTCCAAATGAACTTGGAATCCTTATCCTTGAAATAGATCGTATCTCTTCCGTATTTGCGGATCGTATCGATTACTACCATGTCGTTGATCTGCATCTGTTCCCAAAAGCTATTGTCTGACATAAATGCCACCTCATTAGTCTCGTATTAATGGTCCGTATCTCTCAGAATGGCTTTCCTTCGCCTTCTGTAATAGTAATGCCCTCTTTCTTGAATGCACTGTAATATGATTCACAATCGAAAGCTGCAGGAGTGAATACACCAGGTTTTCTCCACTTGTCCTTGCACATGAGTTTTACACCAGCGATAAGTGCAGAACCCTTCATGAAATCAAACGCGCTCTGATTGTACTTCTCGTAAGTCTTATCGTTATCACCCTTGATGATGTAGGATTTTGTGATCTCCTTATCGTCAGTCTTGGATGTACCAGAAATGTATATCTCGTATGTTGAGAGACCTTCTGCCCTGTCATCGTCACTCTCTTTCGAGGTGGCTTTTTCAGACATCTTAGGAAGAATCGAAGCGACCAGATCGATTGGCGCAACCTCAACATTTCCAACCTTTACAGGCTTATCGGACATGAGTCCCAACTCTTCTAAGAGAGCGAGTTTTTCCTTCGGCGCAACATGAACCTTCGGTGATTTTCTTCCGAGTTTGAAATATCTGACATTAACGGCATCCGGGAATTCCTTGATTATGTCTGTAAGGATAGGGCTGGATGCCAGGAAAACGGTGCTGCCGTCAAATGACTGGGCCTCAACAGTTGAAGAATCAGCCTCAACGACCTTGCCTTCGTCGATATAGAAGACCATTTCTCCGGGTTCATTCTTAACCGCCAACATAGGAGGTTTAACATCCTCTGCGTACAGCGTGTAATCGACATCACTCTTTCTAACCTTCTGGGTCTTTCTCTCGCCTGCAACGGCAACGATGTCGATGGTATCGATCTTCTTGAACTGTTCCATCTTTGCTTGGCGGATGATCGTATTTACGGCTCCCGGAACGAGGCCGACACCACAAACGGCTGTTCTGCAGTTGTTCTGGAATTCACCGAACTTCTCAAACTGTTTGGACAGGAGCGACATGTTCGACGGGACCTTCGGAACACCGAATAGAACCGGATCGATGTAGTCGCATCTCGCCTTTACAGCCAGATTCATGGCATCGAGTGCCAGTTCCGGCGGGAGCAGATTTACAACGAGATCCGGTGAAAGAATCTTGATCATCATCATGGCGCCTTCAACATTACTTACATCGATTCCTGATGTAGTAACCCTGACGCCCATACTGGCAGCGAGATTTTTGAGCTCGTTGCAGTCTTCTTTGTTACGGGAAGCCAGATAAATGTCAGAAACATGCGCCGGATCTCTAATGAGTTCAATGAGCAGACGCCTTGTTATTTCATTACAACCGAGAATCAAAACTCTTTTCATCGATCTTCCCCAACGACCTTTCAAAATTTCTTTACTTATTTTACATAGAAAGATACTAATGAGCAAACACTTAAGCAAAGTTTTTTAGAGCTTTTGTGCATATACCATACAAACGGAATTAGCGTAAGATACCGTTATCTTGCTAACAAAAAGGAGAATTGTTATGAAGACATTTACAAGAATCGCTGCAGGTCTTCTTTCTTGCGCTATGTTGCTCGGAATGACTTCTTGCGGATCAACACAGAAAAAGGGCCTCAAGATCCTCGAGACACCTTATGCTATTGAGGATTACGCAATGGCTATCAACAAGGACAACGAAGGACTCAAGGCTGCTATCGACCAGGCTCTCGCTGAGCTCACAGACGACGGCACTATTCCCGGAATCATCGAGAAGTACATCCCCAGTGGTGCTACTGTAGAAAAGAAGGATTCAGTTACTTCTGAATATCCCGAGTTCACAACTATCGAAGAGGGCAAGCTCATCATGGCTACAAACGCTTTCTTCCCCCCTTATGAGTACTATGAGGGCGAAACAATCGTAGGTATCGATGCTGAGATTGCTAAGGCAGTAGCTGACAAGCTCGGTCTTGAGCTCGTTATCGAAGATGTTGAGTTCGACTCAATCATTGCAGGCGTTCAGGCTGGTAAGTACGATATCGGCTGCGCAGGTATGACAGTTACAGAAGACAGACTTAAGTCAGTTAACTTCTCTACACCTTACGCTACAGGTATCCAGGCTGTTATCGTTATGGAAGATTCTGAGATCACAGACCTCGATAAGCTCCTCTCAGGCAACTACACTGTTGGTGTTCAGTCCGGTACAACAGGCGACATCTACATGACCGATGAGATCGGCGAAGACAGAATCGAGCGTTTTGCAAAGGGCAACGATGCAGTTATCGCACTCAAGTCCGGTAAGATCGATGCAGTTGTTATCGACAACGAACCTGCTAAGGCTTTCGTAGCAGCAGGCTGATAACTAACGAAAACAACACATTTCGTAAGGAACAACAATAAAAAGGGCGGAAATATGTCTGTATTTCCGCTCTTTTTCTATTTATAATAGGGAATGTTTTTCGCAGGGTAGAACTCAAAGAATATAAGGAATTTTCAAATGGGCAAACAGAGTGAATCAAAACAGTCTGAATTAATTATGGTGAGCCGCAAGAAATATGCCGCAATGATTTTGTTGTTCGGCATACTGTCTGTTCCGGCTTCGGTATTTCCTGTATTGGGTCTTGTTTTTGGCATTATCGCAATCTCAATGTATGTCAAAAACAATTCCGTAAAGACCCTCATGATGGCCGACGTCGGTAAGACATTGGGCCTCATCGGTCTGATTCTGAATTTAATTATCACGGAGATTGAACTCCTCTTCTTCCCTCTCGAAAAGATACCTTCATGGCTGGCTAAGTACCGTGAGGTTTTCTTTGCCAGTGATTTCTGGCTCGATTTCGAAAACAATTTCTTAACAGATACCCGTTACACATATATCGGCAAAGGTCTTCTTACCACATTCCAGGTAACTATCTTTGCCGCACTCTTAGGTATCGGACTAGGTGTCGTCGTTGCACTCGTCAGATCATCTTATGAGACATTGAAGGACGAGCTTAAGGGCGGATTCGGCAAGGCCGTTCTTTTTGTCCTCTATAAGATCTGCGGTGTTTATCTCACCGTCATCAGAGGAACACCTGTAGTCGTCCAGCTCATGATCATCTACTTCGTAATCTTCGCTTCATCCAATAACAAGGTGCTCGTTGCAGTACTCGCATTCGGTATCAACTCAGGCGCATACGTTGCCGAGATCATCCGTGGCGGAATCATGAGCGTAGACAAGGGACAGTTCGAAGCAGGACGTTCATTGGGATTCGGATATGTCAGGACAATGGCCCTCATAATCATCCCCCAGGCGTTCAAGACCGTTCTCCCTTCACTCGCAAACGAATTTATCGTACTTATCAAGGAAACATCTGTATCCGGTTATATCGGACTCCAGGAGCTTACAAAAGGCGGCGACATCATCAGATCCAGAACTTATTCTGCATTCATGCCGCTCATCGCTGTTGCACTCATCTATCTCGTGATAGTCATGTTCTTCAGCTGGCTCGTATCGCTGCTCGAAAGGGGACTTAAGAAAAATGAACGCAGATAATGAAGTAATCATATCCGTAAAAGACCTTAAGAAATACTACGACGACGGCGAAGTAAAGGCTCTCGACGGTGTTACTACTGACATCAGAAAAGGCGAAGTTGTCGTTGTCATCGGACCTTCAGGTTCAGGTAAATCAACATTTTTGAGATCTCTTAACCTGCTCGAGCGTCCGACAGGCGGAACCATCACTTTCGATGGTGAAGACATTATGTCTCCTGCAACTGACATCAACAAGTTAAGACAGAAGATGGGAATGGTTTTCCAGCATTTCAATCTCTTCCCTCACCTCACCGTTCTCCGCAACATGACCATTGCGCCAATGAAGCTTCACGGCCTGTCAAAAGATGAGGCAGAGAAAAAGGCTATGGCGCTGCTCGAGAGAGTCGGACTGGACGATCGTGCCAAGGCATATCCGTCACAGCTCTCAGGCGGTCAGAAGCAGAGAATCGCTATTGTCAGAGCTCTGGCAATGGATCCTGAAGTAATGCTTTTCGATGAGCCTACGAGTGCGCTCGACCCTGAGATGGTTGGTGAAGTTCTCGACGTTATGAAGAAGCTCGCAGATGCAGGAATGACAATGGTTTGCGTTACTCACGAGATGGGATTTGCAAGAGAAGTCGGAACACGAGTCATATTTATGGATTGTGGTACAATCATCGAGGAAAATACACCGGAGGAAATATTCGGTAATCCTCAGAACGAGAGACTTAAGTCTTTCCTGAAAAAAGTTTTGTAATTTGGAGGGGTTTTATGTTTTGTGAATCATGTGGTTCACCAGTACCAGACGGTCAGGCTTTCTGCTCTAACTGCGGCGCTCCTGTAAATCAGGCAGCTCCCCAGGCAGCTCAGGCTCAGCCTGTTTATCAGCAGCCGGTTGCACAGCCTGTTCAGCCCGTATACCAGCAGCCTGTTGTTGCACAGCCGGTAGTTCAGCCTGTTATCGTGCAGCAGCCTGCAGCTAAATCAAGTGGTCTGGCTATTGCCGGTTTGATCATGGGTATCTTCACACTCATCTTCTGCTGGGTACCTGTTGTAGGTTTCATTCTCGGAATCTTGGGATTGATTTTCTCAATCGCAGGTATTGCAAAGAAGAACGGCGGCGCAAAGGGTGCAGCAATTGCAGGTCTCGTTATGACGATCATCGGCGCTATCATCAGCATTATAATGTTCGCTGCAGTACTCGCTACAAGCACCAGCTCTTATGTGGAAGCAGCGCATTCTGCCCAGGCTTCCATTGAATCTTCTCTTGCTGAAGAAGACATCTGATAATCAGCTAAAAGTTAATTAAACAGGTCGCCCGAAGTTCATCACTTCGCGGCGGCCTTTTTATAAGAAATATTTTACGGGTTATGTTAGAATGTCATTTATCAGGGTAAATCAGAATCTTTCCATTCGAAAGCAGTCTAATTAGGAGGGGATATTATGTTTTGTGAATCATGTGGCACTTTTATTCCGGACGGTCAGTCTTTCTGCTCTAATTGCGGCGCACCGGTAGCATCACCTGCACCTGTTGCGGCAGCAGCTCCTGTAGCAGTTCCTGTAGCTGAACCTGCTCCGGCACCGGCGGCAGCACCGGCACCTGCTCCTGCACCCGCACCTGCACCTGCAGCACAGCCCTTTGCTCAGCCTGTTGCTCAGCCTGTTGCTACACCCGTCCAGCCTGCACAGCCCCTTTACCAGACTCCTGCACCTCAGCCCGTACAGCCCGTATATCAGCAACCTGTTTATCAGCCTGTATACCAGCCTATCGCACAACAGGTACAGGTTCAGCCTGCTAAACCCGGTAACGGCGCTGCAACAGCAGGTCTCGTATTCGGTATCCTGACACTCGTATTCTGCTGGACATCTTACTTCTGCGGAATCTTCGCACTCCTCGGTTTGATTTTCTCCATCGTAGGCATCTGCAAGAAGAATGCTTCCGGTAAGGGTAAGGCTATCGCAGGTCTCATAATGACAATCGTAGGTGGCATCATCGCTGCTTTCCTCACACTCACTTTCTGGGCAGCTGTCGGAGAGATCTGGGACGAGGAATGGGATGCAGCTATGGCTACATACGACGACGTATATTCCACTTCTTATTCCAACACTGGTGACAGCGAGACATTCTATATCGACGGTGATTTCGTCTCAACAGAGAATGGTTATGTCACAGGCGTTCTCAAGACAGGCGGATATATCGTAGAGTTCTAAAACTTTTAAAAACGAATACCAAAGGGGCTGTCGCAAAACAAATGTGACAGCCCCTAATTATTTGAAACAAACACCTGTCGACGATTTGTCGACGAAATCAGGCAAAAACGTCGACGTTTTCGTCAATTTAGGCCTGGATTGACGATTCTGTCGACGAAAAACGTTATTTCCGTCGACATTTCGTCGACAGAACCTTCTTTCGAAAAGTAAAAGAGGCTGTTGCTTTTGTTTGCAACAACCTCTT
>FNPA01000006.1 GCA_900107185.1 Ruminococcaceae bacterium YAD3003
GTTCTCGACGATAGTAAATCTCATAATGCGCGCCAAGATCGAGAAGATTGACATGGCAGAATCTCTGAAGAGTGCGGAATAAGTGTGGATTTGTATTCTCATATTTGGTAAACGTCGAATTAGAATACATTTCTTAGATGTTTTGTATTCGTAATTCTCGAAAACGTGATTTTGGAATATATTTCTTAGATATTTCGTATTCTCAATTCTCGAAAACGTGATTTTGGAATATATTTCTTAGATATTTCGTATTCTCAATTCTCGAAAACGTGATTTTGGAATACATTTCTTAGATGTTTTGTATTCGTAATTCTCGAAAACGTCGAATGAGAATGCATTTTTCTAAGTATTTGTATTCGCAAATTCCCAAAAACCAAATTGAGAATACATTTACGGGGGAGTTTTGTATTCCATATATTCAAAAACGCGAAATGAGAATATATTTTTCGGCGAGAGTGTATTCGCGTTTTTAAAAACTGCAAAATGAGAATACAAATTCATCAAGAATTGTATTCCAAAACCCAACAAATACTGAAAAGGAATACAATCAAGCCAAGAAAAAGGCATTCCGCCCGGGAATGCCTCTAAACACTCAGTTGTTCTGAAGTCTTACTCTTCGTTCTCGCCGTTCATCCAGCTCTGGTGATAATTTCTTCTTCTGTATTCTTCAGGTGTAAGGCCTGTGCTCTTTTTGAATACCTGGATGAAATGGGACTGGGATGAGAAACCAAGGTAATTTGCGATCGAGAGGGAAGACTCGTCCAAATGTCTCAACATGTTACATGCGACGTTGATCTTCTGGTCTCTGATGTAACGGCTTAATGTAATGCCCATTTCCTGCTTAAACAGTTTGGACAGATAGCTCGAATTAAGTGACAGGGAATCTGCAATAGACTCTACTGTGAGATTCTCCTGGATGTGTGATCTGATGTAATCGATTGCAACCACGATATGACGTGAAACGACACGGTTTTTAGACAGGTCGATCATCTTGCGGCAGTATGTGCGGAGCATTTCATTCTGGATGACATAGACCTCATCAATAGTACCAGCGTTGTCAATGAGACCGATGAAAATGTCGCTCAAGGTATAAGAAACAGAAATCTCCAGACCCTGCTCAATGCAGAAACGGCTTACCAGGGCAGTAAGGATGATCGTGTGGTATTTGATATTGCGGACCTTATCAGCGCTTAAGACACCTCTCAGATCAGACTTGGGGCCGGTCTTGAGAATCTCTTCAAGTTTATTGATGTTTCCACTGGCAACTATCTCATAAAAACCGATCTCGTTGTTGTAACTTGCCTGGCGGGCAGCGGTCTCGCCTTCTTCCATCAGCCTCTTGGCCAGTTCTTTCTCAATATTCATAGTGTTTTCCCTCATGTTTCCTATCATGCGCGTGTGTTTATCCGCTAGTAAAATTGTATATATCTTTAGAAAGATAGTAAAGCGTATTTGACAAAACAGGCGTGCCTGATTACCCCTCCGAAAATATTACAAAACTAACAAAACAAGGGCTTTGAGTAATAAAAATAATATTGAGTTATCGAGCGAAAAGTAATAGAATTTTTATGATAGATATATTGGGAGGAGAGTGCATATATGACGGATGAACTTAAAGACATAATTTATGCCGATTTGTTCAGATACACGGGTAATGCACGCCGTTTTAAGAACATCTATACATGCTATCTCGAAGAGAGAAGGTCTTCTCCCGAATTCAGTTACATCAGCGTAATGAGACGTACGCGTTACTATTCTGACCAGATAAAGAAATATGACGGCTTCAGAAAATGGCTTTATCAGGTCAAATTCTCAGTAAGTAACTTCAGACTCGACAGACTGAGCCGTAAATATCATTTTCAGATTCCCTACGATACAGAGATCGGCAAGGGTTTTTATCTGGCGCATTTCGGCCGTGTAATCATCCACCCGAAGAGCGTAATCGGACACAACGTCAACGTTTCAACAGGCGTAGTTATCGGTACTCAGTTCAGAGGTAAGAGGAAGGGTTCTCCTCATATCGGCAACTATGTTTGGATCGGTGCCAATGCAGTTATCGTAGGTAATATCAGGATCGGTAATAATGTACTTATCGCTCCCGGTGCTTATGTTAACTTCGACGTACCGGACGGTTCGATCGTTATCGGTAACCCCGGTCTCATCAGAAGATCCCCCGGAGCTACTCTCAACTACATCAATAACACTATCCTTTTCGACGAATATAATGTTCGTTCCGATGGAGTCAGACAGTGGTAAGTCCTGAGTTTTTCCAGAATAACAGAGAGCGTTTTGCCGCCGCGCTGCCAAACCGCACCGCGGCTTTACTTTTCTCAGGAGAAAGTAAGAAGATGTCTTCGGACACTGATTACCGTTTCTTTGCTGACCGCAATTTCTATTACCTGACAGGACTTGAGAATCCCGGATATGTTCTTCTCATTGAGAAGGATGACGATAACGTACGAACAACACTCTATGCTCCTGCCAGGGATTCTATGAAGGAACGCTGGCATGGTAAGCGCATGGACTTTGCTGATATCGCATCTGTTTCAGGTGTATCCGTTGCAGACATATGCGATCTGGAGAAATGCGAAGAGAAGGAATTCGAACTCATAAAGAATGAGAATGTAACGATCTATCTGGACAATTCTTCCGTGATGGCGAAGCCTTTCGAGCTGAAGAATCAGATTGAGAAGAACGGAAGGAAAGTGTCCGATCTGTCAGAGATCACAACTCAGATGCGCCTTGTTAAGCAGCCATGCGAGTATGAGGCTATCAGACAGGCCGCAAAGATTACCGAAGATGCGATCGATGAGATGAAGACATTGATCCGTCCGGGCGTATCCGAATACGAACTCTATACGAAGCTCGAATATGAGATGGCCAGAAGGAGCACGATGAATTTCGCTTTTGAGACTATCGTTTCATGCGGAAGAAATGCATTTTATCTCCACCATTCTGACCCTGAGAAAGACGGAGACGGCATCGCACAGGAAGGTTCTATCATTCAGATCGACTGTGGCGCCAGAGTTGACGGATATTGTGCCGATATTTCACGCGTTTTCTTCGTAGGCGGGCCTCAAGGTGAAGACGATAAGAGAATGAAGCTGTTAGAACTCATTCAGGCACTTCGAAAGAGAGCTTTTGAGTATATTGCGCCAGGTAAAACATTTGCCGGGCTTAATTCACAAATGTATGACATTGCAGGCAAATGGCTTGCGGGACAAGGCTTAATATCTGATAATTTTACAGTGGAGGAAGTGCGTCAATACTATTGGCACAACACCTCTCACTATCTGGGATTGGACGTCCATGACGTCGGTTCGAGAGACAGGGAATTTGAAGCAGGTAATTGCCTTGCCGTCGAGCCCGGTGTGTATATCCCTGAATGGGACATCGGCTTCAGGATCGAGGACGACTTGCTGGTAACTGAAGACGGCTGCCTGCTCCTGAGCTCCGGGAAGGACAGCCCGGAGGGTATAATTGTCGGACGGTAATTCATCTGCCACCGCTATTCTCGTTGCGGTATTGATAATTCTCATAGTAGTCCTCGTTGCAGGACTGGCTTTTGTGCTGTTCATTTCTTATTCCGATAAGGTCTTCAACCGTTTATTCAAAAGACCGAAGCCACAGCCCCAGGTCGACAGATCTCCAAAACAGATAGACAGGAGTACGATCATCGGCCGTGGCAAAAACTGGTTCTATACCTTCAGAAATGAATGGCTCGGCGTAAGGACGACCTCATTTGACGGATGCAAACTGTCCGGTTATTACAGACCTTCATCAGACCCGACATGCAACAATATGGTCATTCTGGTTCACGGATATGACGAATCTCCTGCAGAGATGGCCGCATATGCAAGACTCATGATGAGAAAGGTGCAGTGTCACTGTATCATTACCCATATGCGAGGACACGGCATGAGCGGCGGTAAGAACTTTACCTGGGGTCTCATGGAGAGTGTCGATCTTGATACATGGTTTACATTTACAAAGAGACGCCTGGGCAATAACTGCAGGATCTATCTGGTAGGCAGAGGAGCAGGTGCGACAGCATGCCTTTTGGCAGCTCAGCAGAAGGAATTCGATAAGAATGTCGTTGGAATCATTGCAGATTCACCTATATCGTCACTTACCGGCTTTATGAAGACTACTCTGCCGGAGAGCACGAAAATCTCTCCTGATCTGATAATAAGCCGTGTAAGGAAGCTGGCTTCACATAAATTCGGATTTGATATCAACCGCTGCGATACTACTGATCACGCCAGTTCCATTAAGGTTCCTGTCCTGATTTTCCAGGGTGGAGAGGATGACATGACTCCTCCTAAGGGATCGCGTGATATATACGATAATCTCAGATGCAGAAAGAGAATGGTTATCGTTAATAATGCCAAGCATCTGGAGTGTTATGAGAAGTCTCAGGCTATGTATGAGCGCGAGGTGCAAAAATTCATCGAGTCCTGCATCGTAAGACTTGTTAAGATTGGCCGATTGTAATCCCCGACAGTATTTGTAAAATACTTTTCGGATTACTTTTATGAGCGGAAAATACACTGACAGAAGATCTATGCTCGAAGGAAGCCTGTGGAATAAGATCCTCGGGTTTGCTTTTCCTTTGGCTCTAACAGGCATTCTGCAGCAGTTGTTCAATGCGGCTGATATTGCGGTCGTAGGTAACTATGCCGGCGAGATGGGCGAGGCTGCCATGGCTGCGGTCGGTGCAAATACGCCGATCATATCCTTGGTTGTCAATTCGTTTTTGGGAATCTCACTTGGTACCAACGTCGTTATAGCGAATGCAATAGGTAAGAAGGATGAGGCGACTGTAAAAAAGGCTGTTCATACTTCCATTATTGTTGCGTTGATCTGCGGTATTGTCGTAACTGTATTCGCGGAACTCTTATCCAGACCTATCCTGGTAAGACAGAACATTTCCAAAGAATCCATTGAACTCGCGATCCTTTATTTCAGGATCTATATGTCAGGTCTTCCGGTAATCCTGCTCTATAACTTCGAGGCGGCAATTTTCAGAGGAATAGGTAATACCAAAATCCCTTTCATTGCTCTTGTTATCTCAGGCATCGTTAATGTCGGACTGAACATTTTGTTCGTTGTTGTTTTTCACCGCACGGTAGACGGTGTAGCTGCGGCTACAGTAATTTCGAATTTCCTGAGCAGCATCATATTGCTGGTGTTCCTAAGGTACTCAAAGACACCTGCCAAATTCAGTTTCAAAAACCTTAAGGTTGACCGTACTGTACTGGTGAAAATCCTAAAGATCGGAATTCCCGCAGGACTCCAGGCAATAGTTTTCTCTTCGGCCAATATTATCATCCAGGCAGCTATAAACAGACTGGGAACACTTGTTGCGGCAGCATCTTCTGCAGCATTTAATATTGAGATATTCTCATATTACGTATTGAACAGCTTCGGCCAGGCATGCACTACTGTCACGGGTCAGAATTTCGGCGCGCGAAAGATAGACAGATGCCGCAGCTCGTTAAGACTCTGTCTTTTGGAAGGCATTGTCGTTGAGGGCTTGATGGTCTTATTCCTATTAGTCTTTGGTAAGAACCTGATCGCAATCTTCAGACCTGATAATCCCGAACTGGTCGAGATAGGTTATATCCGTGTTATGTTTATCACCATCGCTCATCTGTTTTCTCTGTTCTACGATGTAATGAGCGGCTACATGAGAGGTTACGGAATCTCTTTGTCACCTGCTATAGTTACCATGATCTGCATTTGCGGAACGAGAATACTGTGGATCAAGACCGTGTTTGAGATGTATCTGTCATTTGAGAGCATCATGATCGTATATCCGATAAGCCTTGGTCTGAACGCTCTGGCGATATTTGTCCTTTTGCTCATAAAAAGACCTGCCAAAAGGTACGAGATTGGCACAAAAGCCGCCTGATTACTCCTTGTAATTCCAATATTCATATAGTATAGTTTTCGCGATATATGGAAAACGGGGAGCTGGTAACGGCTGAGAGGGATTAATAAATCCGACCCGCAGAACCTGACGGATAATGCCGGCGTAGGGAACATATAGTATTTTTATATCCTCTTGTCATTGACAGATCCAAAGGTTTTAAGTTTCCCGGTTTCCAATTGACGGAGGTGTTTTTATGTCAAAACAATCTACTCAGGCTAACCGCGAGAATATCGTGAAGATATCCACGGGTGGTGTATGCCTTGCACTGGCATTCGTTCTCTCACAGCTTAAACTTTTCGAGATGCCGATGGGTGGTTCAGTTACTCCTGCATCGACATTGCCGATAATCGTTTACGGCGTTGCGTTCGGACCTGTGTGGGGATTTATCTTAGCATTCATCTTCTCATTGCTTCAGCTCATCGGCGGCTGGCTCGTAACTCCTTTCCAGGTTATCCTCGATTACACAATCGGATATACTGCTCTGGGCTTTGCCGGATTTGCTGCTCTTAAGTCTGAGAACAGACTCAAGATCCATGGTGCGCTCAACAGATTCAGAGGCACATCAATCATTAAGATCCTGCTGTTCTCCGTAGTTGCATATGTTGTAAGATGGCTCGGCTCAGTTGCATCCGGCGTTATCTTCTACGCTGAATATGCTGCTGAAGCAGGATACGACAGCGCGCTCGTATATTCCATGGTTTATAACGGATCATTCCTTTTGGCTGATCTTGCAATCCTCGCAGTCGTTCTCGTTATCCTTTACATGGTTATTCCTTCAACCAAGAAGGCAGATGATTCACTCGTTGCTGTCAGAAAGTACACAGCAGAATTCATCGGAACATTCGTACTCGTATTTGTAGGTTGTGGTACTGCAATGGCAGTAGGCTGCGATTCAGCAAACGGCGGCGGATATATTCTCACTGCTCTTGCTTTCGGTCTTGTTATCGTCGCAATGGCTTACTCAATCGGAAACGTATCAGGATGCCACATCAATCCTGCAGTATCTATCGCAATGCTTATCTCAGGTAAGCTCTCTGTTGCGGATTTCTGGGGTTATGTTGTATTCCAGGTTCTTGGTGCAATTTCAGGCGCAGGACTGCTCCAGTATCTGTTCTCTCTGTCAGGCAAAGCAGATATGACTGGCGTATTCGATGAAGAAGCAGGTGAGATGGTTTCATGGGGTCTCGGTGCAAACGGACTCGCTGGTGTTAACGGCAGCATCCCTGCAGGCCTCATCATCGAGATCGTTCTCACATTCATCTTTGTTTTAGCAATCCTTGGTGTTACAGACAGCAAGTTTAAGCATGGCTCATTCGGCGGTGTCGTAATCGGTCTTGCACTTGTTCTCGTACACATCCTCGGAATCAGCTTCACAGGAACATCAGTTAACCCTGCACGTTCTATCGGACCTGCTCTCTTTGCAGGCGGTGCAGCTCTGGCTAACCTCTGGGTATTCATTGTTGCTCCTCTCGTAGGCGGCGCTCTCGCAGCTCTCGTTTACAAGGCAATCGCTGGTGCTAAGTCAGATGATTCAGACGAGAAGAAAGAAGCTTCAGAAGAAAAATAATCAGGAATCGATTCTGATTCCTTCCACGTAAAAGAAGTCCGGTGGGGTAACTAAACCCTGCCGGACTTTTGCATTTAGATTAATTATCAGATCAGGACCATTTATAGCCCGCTTTGATCACTGTTTCCACGTGATATCCACAGTCGCCCAATGCGGCGCGGAGCTTTTTGATATGAGTATCAACGGCTCTGTCATATCCTTCGTATTCCCGGCCCCAGACCTGATCGAGTATCTGGTTGCGGCTTAATACGATTCCTTTATTCTCAATAAGATAGATCAGGAGATCGTATTCTTTTGGAGCCAGTGTTATTTCTGCGCCGTTTGCCGTGACTCTTCTTTTGGCGGGTTCGATAACGAGTTCGTCCATGACGATCATGCCGTTTTTAACGAGCAGGCCTCTGTATCTGTTTATCAGCGCATTGATCTTCATCTGAAGAAGCTTTGTCGAAAACGGCTTTGTGATATATTCGTCGGCGCCGATCTCGTAACCTTCGACGATGTCGCATTCTTCTCCCAGCGCGGTGAGGAAGATGACGGGCACATCGTATTTGCTCCTTATAAATTTGCAGACTTCCTTGCCGTCTTTACCGGGCATCATGATATCCAGAACAATGCAGTCATAATGGTTTCTTTCGACCAATGAACATGCATCATTTCCGTTATCGGTCTCATCGACCTCAATGCCGTTTTTAGTGAGGTATTTAACCGTTATATCTCTTAATGCCTTTTCATCTTCTGCCAGCAGTATCTTACTCATGCTTTCTTCGCCTCAAACCAGAATACTGTTTCAGTGTTGCCCATTGAGGAGCCGTATTTGAAACCGTGGAGCTTCATGATGTTCTCGTTGATCTCGACTCCCATTCCGTTACTGTTAAGTTTATCAGTCTTATTTTTTCTGTCATTTGAACTGTCATTTCTGAACTTGATCCAGACAGTCTTTTCTTCGTTTATGATTTGTACTTCAGCCTTTTTATCAGCGTATTTGACCATGTTGGTCAGGTAGTTGCCGAGAGCGATCTTCATGAACTTGAGATCTGCCTTGATCATGATCTCTTCAGAATCAGGCATGATTACCTTGAGGTCTCTTTCCAGTGCGAGCGGTCTTACATGATTATAAACTGACCACAGGAGTGCAGAGATGTCGATCTCCTCAATGTTGAGGTTTAAGTTGCCCGAATTGATCTTATCCATCTCGAGGAGTGCGTTGATCAATACTGTCATGTCATCAACTTCGCGGTTGATCTTTTTGGCGTACTCTTCGCGGTCGTTCTCGTCGATATAATCCCAATTCTCCATATAAGCTTTTGTAACAGCCAGAGGTGTCTTGAGCTCATGTGCAACGCCTCTCGTGAGTCTTCTGGATTTCATCTCAAATTCCATGCTGCTCTTGTAGAGTCTTGACATCGCGAAAGCAATGACAGCTTCAATTAAGAGGAGCGCAACAGTCAGAGCGATGTATGTTCCTCTGTTTGCTCTTAATACTATCTGAACGGGGTGGAAGACATGCATCGTGACATAAACTCCGTATCTGGTAACAGTAGATTTGAATTGATATGTTGTCCAGATGCTTTTCTTCTGCAACTGCGCATCCTCTCCGGTCTTTATCTGTGCATATAGCTCATCAAACTTTGCTTTCGCTTCCTTATTAAGTTTTGCATCATAATTTGTCTTGGCAAAGCGCATAACCGTACCATATAGATAGGTATCATTCTTCCACTCAGAAGCAGGAATCAGTTCACCGCCCTGGTAATCAACATCATGAACCTTATAAGTCTTGTTCTGATAGAGCATCTCGCCGCCGTGAATGAATACATCATCAACCTCACCGGTAAATGAGGGATCATACAGATTTTTGTCATCATAAACAGAGGTATCGTCAACATAGAAGATCCTGTACTCGCTACTGCTGAAATAATGGTCCTCGGCCAGTACCACGGTACAATAATCAGTTGATGTATCAAATTTCGCACCGCTGCCGGTCTCCAGGTAGCCGTAAAATCCCATACCTTCATATCCGTACTCGCCATAAGTATTCCAGCAATTGGCAAACGAATACCTTATGAATTCATCTTCGGAAGTTATGCTGTCACTTGTTGGAACATTTGAATAAACAATTGACTTGGCCATGGTGATATCCGTAGTCATCTCTTTGTTTGCGAGGATATATGTATAGATTCCCATTCCCAGAAGGAAGATTGCGAGAATCAAACCATCGATTATTATTGCTGTTCTGATGTAATGCTGTTTCATTTCATTAACTCCCTCAAATGTTTGATGATGCAATAATAATCCCGGGATGTGTACTCTTTATGTACATATGAAAATTTCTCGAAAAATAGAAATATCCCTGCCAGAACATCACGCACTGACAGGGATATTATAGCATTTGATTATTCTTTATCAGGATCCCGTGAAATCATATTTCCTGACTCCGAGCATCCAGAAGGCATAACTTAAGAAAAAGAAAACCAGTCCGATCAGGGGTGACAGCCATGTCAGGACCGGGACATTATCCGGCTGCAGGAATACCAGGCTCGGGTAGTAAGCAACAAAGGCGATCGGGATGATGAATGTAAAGATAGCCTTGAAGACACTGTTAAAGATGCTCGCGGGGTAACGCGCGAAATCTTTGAACCTGAACATGATTACCATTACATAACCTGAGCCCTGGATCCAGAAGCATGTTGCCGCAGCAACGTTCATGATGGCGATCATGAAAAGTGATGCGGTGAAAGTAAACACCAGTGCCTGACCGACTGTTAAGAACGTTACAGGTATTCCGATCTTTGCCCATGCATAGATCAATGTTCCCAGACCGAAGGCGAGCTGTCCTAATCCTTTGACGTCGAACACTTCCGACATGAAGTAGAAGAAGATGTTGACGGGCCTGAAGCAGTACTTGATGAAGTCGCCGGAATAAACATGTGTACGGAGGTTCCAGTTGTTGTCAAAAAAGCACTGCACAGGAGTCAACGCCAAAAGCGAGAAACCGTAGAGAAACAGCATGTGGTTTAAGTCCCACCCGTTGATGGTAGGGAAGTTGTGGAACAGTACGATGAAGGTTATGAATCCTGCGAGGTTTGTCATGATCATTCCGATCGTGGAGATCACGAAATCCGCACGGTAACTCATCTTACTCTTAAGGTCCTGGATCAGGATCTTGCGGTATATGGATAAATAGAATTTTAATCCTCTTTTCTTAGACATATCATTAACCTCCGTTTACCGTTATCTTCCTGACGGAAATCTTCCAGAAGATGACGCCTGCAACAGTAAGGATCACGCACCAGCCGAGCTGCATACCCCATAATTTTGCGAGCCCGGCGAGCGTGTCCGAACCACCCTTGTTAAGGAGCACCTGCAAGGGTATGTCGTATATAGCGCGGAAAGGCATCCATGAGATGATGTTGCGGATGCTCTCAGGGAAGAATGCCAGAGGAATTGATGCACCCGAGAGAACCAGAACGATGGTCTCTTTTACGATGTTGATTCCCCATGTTGATTCTGTGTAGAGACAAAGCGTTGCAACCAGCATCTCGATGCCGAAGTTTACGATCTGTGCGAGTACTACAGATACCATGAACTTAACGAGATTAAGTCCGATCGGGATCGCACCTTTAGTTACGATCATTACTACAATGAATGTAGGAACGAATGCCAGAATAAACTGTGAAACGTGTGAGCCGGAATACTTCCAGAAAGTATAGGATCTGTACTTCATAGGTTTAAGAAGATCCAATATGATTGCACCCGACTGGATCGAACGGCTCATATCCCATACGACGAACATCTCGAGGAAGTTGAACAGTGCAGTGGCCAGGATCAGGTAGATCATGGTGTCGGTGAACGTCATGCCGTTTACGACATCCGTTCCGGATGACGCATATACTGCCTTCCATAAGAAGTAGACCAGTACCAGATATATGAGGTTCGCAAATAGCGTAACCGCTGTGCCCAGTCTGAAGTGCAGAGATTCCATTATGCCTGCACGTACCAGGGCGATGTACTTTCGAATTGTCATACAGAGCCTCCCTCATAGAGCTTTTTGATGACTTCTTCAGTTGAGATCTCCTGAAGCTGGATATCCTTTACCTTGTGTGACTTCTGGTATTCGGTAATGACAGTCATTACGTCAGTTGTCTTCTCGTCGATGAGTGTTTCTTCCCATGTGTCATTGTTGTCGAGACGGACACGGAGTGTTCTATATGAACCGAAATAAGTCTTCAGGTGTTCGATATCGTTGTCGTATATCTTGCTGCCTTTATCGATGATGACGATCCTCTTGCAGAGCGCATCAACGTCGCCCATGTCATGTGTTGTAAGGATAACGGTAGTATTCTTTTCCTTATTGAGACCGAGGATCAGGTCTCTGATCTTCGATTTCATCGAGACGTCGAGACCTATCGTCGGTTCATCAAGGAAAACAATGCCGGGGTTATGCAGGAATGCTGCGAGGATATCAGAGAGCGTTCTCTGGCCCAATGACATCTGACGCACTGTCTTGTGGAGGATCGGTTCAATATCGACGAGCGACCTGTAGAGCTCGATCATCTCGTCATATTCTTTCTGGGGAACCATATAGAGGTCTCTTAAGAGCTTGAATGATTCAACCAGCGGAAGTGCCCACCATAGCTGGCTTCTCTGTCCGAAAACGACACCGATGTTCTCGCAGTTTCTGGTTCTGTCCTTGTAGGGAACAAGACCGTTAACGAGGATCTTACCTGATGTCGGCTCCAGAACGCCTGTCATCATCTTTATTGTTGTTGATTTGCCGGCCCCGTTAGGACCTAAGTATCCGACGATCTCGCCCTTATTAATAGTTACTGATACATCCTTAACTGCAGAGACTGTTTTGTAATCTCTCGAAAACAGATCCTGAATGCTGCCCTTGAGACCTTCACGGCGGTTCAACACCTTGAAGTCTTTGCAAAGGTTTTCCATTACGATTGCTTCCTGTGCCATATAAATCTACCTCTCTTCTTCGCCTGTAACTTTACGGCGTTTTTCTGTTGCTTTTCTTGATGAACACAAGTATATTGTATGAAAATACTCAATCAAACTGCTTTTGATATACATTTTTATAACAATCTTCCACACGGTTGGAATATTGTTATTGTTTTGAATACGGGGAGAGAAAATTGTTATGAAAAAAGAAGTCATGGGTCTCATCGTAAAGAGGGAAGACGGCTCGGAAATCGTAAACTACGATGATGAATCATTTCCTTCATATATCTATGAGGGTTGGGTAGCTCCGAAATGCACTTGGGCAAACGTCCCTCATTTTCATTCTGATGTTGAAATAGTCTCTGTTACATCCGGAAAGATGGCATATTCAGTTGATGGCAGAACGATAATGCTTCATGAGGGAGATACTATTTTTGTTAATGCCAATCACATTCATTACAGTATGTGTATCGATGATACCGTAGCCAAATACGTTATCTTCATAGCTGACCCGTCTATACTGAATTCGTCTGTGGCAGTAGAAATGAAGGCCTTGATGCCTATTCTCAGTAATCCTGATATTTCATGCATAAGGTTTCGCGATTTGAATGAACGCACCGAAAGCATATACAACCTTATGATGAAACTTCCTGACGTAAGACATGATCCGTTTCAGATAACAAAGATCTTTTTCGAGATCTGGGAGATACTGTTATTTCAGAGCAAGACCTACGGCATTGTTGATACAGAGGTAATGTCTGATACTCATATGCATTCGTTTAAACAGATGATGTATTTCATTGCTCAGAACTACAAAGAACCGATCAGTCTGGATCAGATCGCAGAGAGCGGTAATATCAGCAAATCGATGTGCAACAAACTGTTTAACCAATATGTTGGAGAATCGCCCGTTAACTATCTGCTTCATTTAAGGAGCCGCAAAGTAGCCGAGTATTTAAGGAGTACTCAGAGCAGCCTGTCAGATATCGCAGCTCTTACGGGTTTTAACGGCGTCAGTTATATGTCTGAAACGTTCAAGAAAATGTTTGGTCAGTCTCCGCGTGAGTACAGGAAAACGTGGCTCTCTGTACCTGAGACGACAGGACAGAATGTACCTGTCGAGCTGGATAAATAAATAGTGGTTGAATAAGTGTTCCCTTACTGTAAAATAGATTCAAAGCTTCGGGAGGGCATTTCATGTCAGAGCTATTGAAACAGATTAATTCGCTTGCAGTTTTCGGCGGGCTCAGACAGAAAGAGCCATTGAAGAGTCTTTGTACATTTTTAAGAAGCACTGAAACTCCCGGTACAAGACTCGAGGATGTTATCGAAGCATACAGTAATTTCGTAAGAGAAGTTTATATGATCCGCACCGATGCCGATTTTTCCGGCGCGTTGTGGGATGCTCTCAAAGAAGACGAGAATGTTTATTTCAAGATCGCAACAAGAAACATGATGGCTGCCCAGACAGGTGAAGAGAAGATCAAACTCAGCCGTCTGATGGAAGTTGAGGTCGACCGTGAACTTGATATTCTCACTGCGATCGGAAATACCTCATATATCGATCTTCAAAATCTGTTCTATTACGACGGCCATATTGCCCAGTTCAAGACTACGGGCATTGATCTGAAGAAACGGTATATGGCTTATCTGTCAGTAGAAGACTGAAATCTCGCGAAAAAACTTTCAGGAGTAAATCAATATGAAGAAGTTAAAAGTGGCAGGCCGCAATCTGCTGATTCCGGTTCTGGCTGTTTCGATGCTGTTAATGGGCTGCACTAAAACAGATGTGAATGAGACCGGGAACGGTGATGATCAGACACAGATGTCGACACCTCCGACCGATGCAGTAATCCCGGCAGGGGAGATAATGGTTGATTCATCAGGTCTTGCCAGATGGAATTCTATTACGGGATCGCAGTACTATGTTGTTGAGCATATGTATTATTCGGAGTGTTGTAATGTTTTCGAGCGTTCGGAAAAGACAAAAGAGACACAGATTCAATTAAACCCAAATCACAGAATCGAAGTAAGAGCGGTTTATTCAGACGGTTCTCTGTCTGACGTAATGATCTCTGACTACTATCTCAAGGATGATACAAGTGACAAGATCTATGAATATGTGAGTTCTCTTCCCCAGTGGGATGCGTTTGCTAATATCGACCTTAACAGCGTCACGACTAATCCTGACGGTTCCATATATTTTGAGACTCAGGGACCTTGCGGGGATATGGTCCGCTTCTGGGGTGAAGATATTGAGATAACTCCTGATGGCGTGTTGTTCCATTCATTGGGAAGAATAGTTTCTCTTGATTCCATAGGCCGTATCTATATGGCAATGCCTTCCACGGATGAACCTACCGGATACGGGTTTATCAGCAATTTTGGTGCATATAATGCGAACTTCGATCCTCATCCGGACGATATCAGCAACATGATCTATACACGTCCGTTTGGTAAACCGATGGAGAGTTATAAAATCGGCGATGAGCTCCCGTACGAATTTACTTATTACTATCTTCAGCCGAATTTTATAGGATTGGGTTGTGATTCCCCGGCATATACTTTTGACAGAGTCGGCCTTGACGAAGACATGCTGGTACAGCGTTTCATTGTCATTTATGAACCGGATGAAGAGTGCACGAAGTTTGACAGAGTAGTTCTCCCTTATGAGGATTACGGTGTCTATATGGAAGGTGATTTTTACGATGTAACGAAAGAAACATGGGATCCTGTTCATGAGGTTTTCAATTTTGCTGCAAGCGTAGTTCCTGAACTTCACAATACGTTCGGCAAAGAGATTACCGATGAAATGATTAATGCACATTCAGAATACTATTGTGCGAATGCTGCCGAATCAGGCGTTGCAATTCCGGGTGATCTCAAAGATGCGGGCGGAAAAGTCCTTGATAAGGACAACACTCTGGTTACGGAAGGCTTAACGCTCAGCGTCAAGATCGGTGATTACGAATACGATGCCAAACTCGACATTATCGATGCGTATGAATCAGCAGAGACCATGCACGATCTCGTTCCTTATGCTTTCCCTGAAGCAACGGGTGAAATCAATACGCTTGTAATTCCTATCTGCTGGGCTGACGATCCGTCTTTGGCTAATGACAATGAACTGAACCGCTACAAATCCGAGCTCGGAAGATGTACGGAACTGGGCAATGATGATATTAAGGATTATTCAGACGGAATTGACGGCGACCGTTTCTCATTGAGCGGATATTTCGATATCGCATCTTACGGTAAGCTCACTGTTAATTCTTATATCACAGACTGGTATATGGCGCCTTATTCTTTCGATGAGATGAAATACAGGGGCCTGGATGATGAACTCATAAAAGAATTCGGCAAGTGGTTATTCAAAGAATATCCTAATGTTGACTGGTCTATGTTCGATAAGGATTCAAACGGATATTTCGATTCAGTGATCCTCTTAAATTCTGGTGATATGACAGATGAGGACGGATTCGTGATCGTATCGTTCGGAGGCGCATTCCAGTACAGAGCAACTTACGGAAGCGAGTGCGCAGGAACAGCTGAAGAACCCGGATTCAATAACGTGGTATGCATGAATGCGATGCATTTCGGCGACAATACTCTTATCCACGAGTTCAGTCACGGCTTTGGCATTATCGATTATTATGATGTGTCCTACAGCGGCATTGATGCTGTAGGAGGATATGACATGCAGGACGCAAGTAAGGGAGACTGGAACCCGTATTCCAAGTTTGCTTGCGGCTGGATCGATCCTGAGATCGTATCAGGTCTTAAATCCGGCGAGTCAGCTGAGTTTACTATCGGATCTTTTGCAGACACCGGTGACGCTATTGTCGTTCCGGTATTGGATACATATGACGGAAAACCTTTCGCTGAGTATATGATCATTGATCTTTATACTGATTCAGGTGTAAATGTTTACGATTCGCGTGAATACGGAATTGACAGTTTTGCAGGTGTCCGTATCTATCACGTTGATGCGAGGATGGAGTACCGTGATTTTGTACCTGATATGTTCCCTTATATGGATCCGTGCCCGATCGGAACGGTACATTACGGAAATAACAACAAGGCTTCCGGCTATTTCAACATCGAGCTTATCCAGGCAGGCGGTGAGAATACATTTACGGCAGGAGACAGAGCAGTTATTGACCAATCTGATTTCTTCCAGACAGGTGATGTGTTTACGGCAGATGCCTACTCCGGATTCTTCTACAAGGGCAAGATGGATCAGGGTGTCGATTTCAACTACTCGATAGAAATCGTGAGCGTGACCGGCACAGGCAGTAATGCTAAGGCAACGATAAAGATCACGAGATTATAAAACGAAAAGCAGGCACGGACAGCCTGCTTTTTTATTACACTCCGAAAACCGAATCGCAGTATCTTACCGTTCCCATTGCATCTTTTGCATATGCATCGGCACCGATCTTATCTGCATATTCCTGTGTCATTACCGCACCGCCGACAACGACTTTGGTGCCGGGCTTTTTCTCGCGTAATAACTTGATAGTATCTTCCATAGAAGCAACTGTTGTAGTCATGAGGGCGGAGAGGCCTACGACTTCAATGTTGTTCTCGATTGCGCAGTCTACGATAGTTTCAGGCGGAACGTCTTTGCCTAAGTCGATTACGTCGTAACCGTAGTTCTCGAGCATTACCTTAACGATGTTCTTACCAATATCGTGAATGTCACCCTTAACTGTTGCGAGGATCACACGGCCCTTAATGTTTCTGGGCTTATCTGACATTGCTTCTTTAACAACAGCGAAAGCCGCCTTAGCGGCATCCGCGCTCATGAGGAGCTGGGGAAGGAATACCGTACCGGCCTCGTAACCTTTACCTACACGGTCGAGTGCAGGAATGAGTTCAGCGTCGATTATCTCAAGTGAATCACGGCCTGAGTCGAGCTGCTCTTTCATTGCTTCTGCGGCTCTTCCCGTAACGCCTCTCTCGATTGCTTCTGCGAGTGTGAGGACTGCATTAGTTGAAGCAGAAGATGCTTTCGCGCCTGATGAAGCGGCAACACCTGAACCGGGAACGTAATCACTGTACGCGCCGATGAATTCTTCCAATTTCGGGTCGAGATTCATTAGGGCATTAAATGATCTTACGGAAGCCATCATGGGACCGTTGCAGGGGTTGATGATCGCGCATGACAAACCATTCTGCATCGCCATTGCGAGGAAGTAAGAGTTAATGAGTTCACGCGCGGGGAGTCCGAATGAGATGTTGGAAACACCTAAGATGGAATGCCCGTTATAAATGTCTCTTACGCCCTTAACGGTATCAAGTGTAGCAATAGCTGAATCAGGATCCGAAGAGATAGTCATTGCGAGGCCGTCGATAACGATGTCTTTTCTGGGGATACCGTATTTGTCAGCAGCTTCGTAGATTCTCTTTGCAACAGCGAGTCTGCCTTCTGATGTGGCGGGAATACCGTCTTCATCTAAGGGAAGTCCTACGAGAACGCCGCCGTATTTTGCAACGAGGGGCATTACTGCTTCGATATTTTCTATCTTACCGTTAACGGAATTGACCATAGGTTTACCGTTGTAGATACGAAGGCCTCTTTCCAACGCTTCGATATCAGTTGTATCGAGCTGGAGAGGGAGGTTGGTAATCGACTGGATCTTCAATACAACGCTCTCCATCATGACGGGCTCATCGATCTCCGGAAGACCTACGTTAACGTCCAAAATGTCAGCGCCTGCAGCTTCCTGGTTCAAAGCCTCGGTAAGAAGATAATCTATGTTGTTGTCACGGAGTGCCTGCTGCAGTTTTTTCTTACCGGTAGGATTAATTCTCTCACCGATAACGACAGGCTTCCTGCCGATCTCAACGCAATCGGCAAAACTCGTGACATAAGTGAAATTCTTTGTTTTAGGTTCGGTGAAGGGGAGTGCCTTGACCGTTTTTATCATTGTGCTGATGTGGTCAGGAGTCGTGCCGCAGCATCCGCCCATAACATGTACTCCGAGCTTCGCGATCTCTCCCATGATCTCTGCGAACTCTTCGGGGTCCACATCGTATACTGTCTGTCCGTTCTCAGTTCTCGGAAGACCTGCATTCGGATTAACAACGATAGGAAGTGAGCAGCATTTAACAAGACGTTCAGCGATAGGGAGCATCTGCTTCGGGCCGAATCCGCAGTTGATACCGATGGCGTCAACCTTGAGACCTTCGAGCATTGCAACTGTGCCTTCTACGCCGCCGCCGGTAAGGAGCTTACCTGTCTCGTCGTAAACCATTGTAACGATGACAGGGAGGTCGCAGACTTCATGTGCAGCAACAACTGCAGCCTTAGCTTCATATGAGTCGCTCATTGTCTCGATTACTACAACGTCGCCGCCTGCTTCAGCTCCTGCCTTGATTATTTCTTTGAATACTTCTACCGCATCGTTGAATGCGAGGTCGCCCATGGGCTCTAAGAGTTTTCCTGTAGGGCCGACGTCGATAGCGACATAAGCATCGTCTTCGCGGCCTGCTTCCTTTCGAGCCTGCTGGCAGAGTTTAACTGCAGCGGCAACTATCTCAGGAACATTATCGAACTTAAATCTGTTGGCACCGAAAGTATTGGTATTTACGATATTAGAGCCTGCATCGAAATAACCCTTGTTAAGATTCTTGATATCATCAGGTCTGTTGAGATTCCAGAGTTCAGGCAGCTCGCCGCCCTTAAGACCCAGCTTTTGCAGGATCGAACCTGTGCCTCCGTCACAAAATAACCATTCTTTACCAAGTCTTTCGCGTAAGCCCATATATTTATCCTTTCTCGGAAGAGAATTCGCATTTGCCATGCATATTGCAGTCTTTGCATCCGGAGCACCCTGAAGGTCTGACGTCTCCACCGATTCCGATTATAGCGGTTACAGATTTAGTAGGCACCATGAGAAGTGAATCCGTAAGTTCGATGCCGATCTGTTTGGATATATCGAGGAGCCTGAACCAGTCTTTCTGATGGTCGAGCTTCAGATCACCGTATCCGGGTGAGAAGCGGGGCCTTAAATAGAGATTGTCCTTTTCGTATTCGCGCTTTAATCTGTCATTCTCGCTGTCTAAAAATGCTTCAATGGCAGCTGCGCCCGCTGCCTGGTAAATCGCAGCATCAGCTGCAGAAGTAACGGACGCTCTTCTTACCAGCATGTCGCATGAAGGACCGATCGTTGCTGCGAGAAGTATAGCCCTTAAACAGCCTGACAGGTTTCTGGCCAGTGATTCTGATTCGAGTACCAGGTTCTCTGATTCAGCATGAATAACTACAGTTCTCTCTGCCACTTCGATTGCAAATTCTTTCAATATAATGCGCGGATGGGACTGAGTTCCTACCTGGTCGATGGCCTTGTTAATACGCTCCTGCATATCAGGAGTTACTTCGGCAATGCCGTGATAGCCCATGTAACGCTGGACTTCTTTAATGGGAATGTCTACACAAAGCGGCATCAGCTGACGATTCCTTTGAGATTATTGAGAATATCGGCAGCAACATCAGGCTTATTCATTGAATAAACATGGATGTGGTTAACACCATTAGCGATGAGGTCGATTATCTGCTCAGTAGCGTAAACGATACCTGCCTGACGCATAGCGACAGGGTCATCACCGAATCTGTCTACGATCGCCTTGAAACGCTCAGGTACCGCAGTGCCTGAGAGCTGTACGGAACGAGAGAGTTGTTTTGCTGTTGTGACAGGCATAATGCCCGGAAGAACAGGAACATTGATGCCAATGTCCTTAACTCTGTAGAGGAAGTTGTAGAAGATGTTGTTGTCAAAGAACATCTGCGTTGTGAGGAAGTCGCAGCCTGCATCAACCTTTTCCTTAAGGAAATGAATATCGTCTGACTTGCGGGCGCACTCAACGTGACCTTCGGGATAGCATGCACCGCCGATGCAAAGATCAGGGGCAATAGATTTGATATGTCTTATGAGGTCTGATGCATGCTCAAAATCATGGCAGATTACACCATCTTTGGGAATATCGCCTCTTAATGCCATGATATTGTCTATGTTATTTTCACGGATCCTCTTGATCATATCGTCTACGTGCTCTTTTGTGGATGCAACGCATGTCAGGTGGGGGAGGACAGATACACCATGAAGATTCTTGATATCTGAAGCGACTTCAATGGTGAGTTTAGATGTTGAGCCTGCCGCACCGTATGTGACGGACATGAATGAAGGCTTGAGCGCCGCAATGGAGCCTGCTGCTGCCTTAACGTTGTCTAAATCAGCCTCTTTCTTCGGAGGGAAAACCTCGAAAGAGATGGAAGGGGTCTGTTCCTTGAGTATTTCGTTAATTTTCATAATAAACTGCCTTGTTTTGAATATAGTTTTCGATAATCAAGAATAGCATAAAGTATACATCAAAAGTTGTCAGAATATTATAATTAATACGGATACAGGGGCGCAATTGCGTTTTTGTACAAGTGTTATTTGGAGGTATAGACAATGAAAAAGATAGTTGCTGTTATTTTGGCAGTTGCAACAACATTGGCTCTTGCAACAGGTTGTGCCAAGGTAATGGAGATCAAGGAAATGGCAGAGGCTTCTGATGTTGAGTCTTTGTTTTCCGTAGGTTTGGATGTATACGATGAACTTACTATCGAGGTTCCTACAAAGGACCGCGCCGGTAATGACATTAAGGTTCCTGAAACTGTTAATAAGATCGTTTCCATGGCACCTTCCACAACACAGTTCCTTATCGACCTCGGTTTGAGCGATAAGATCGTTGGTATTGACACTAATTCCGCTACATATCTTGATAAGCTCCCTGCAAACGTTGCACAGTTCGATATGATGGCACCTGATAACGAGGCAATCGCTGCTCTTAACCCTGATATCGTTTTCACATCCGGTATGAGCTCTGTAGGCGGTACTTCTCCATTCCAGTCACTCATCGACAGCGGTATCTGTGTTGCAGATATTCCTTCACCTGACTCTCTTGCAGGAATCAGTGAAGACCTCAAGTTCATCGGTGCATGCGTAGGTAAGGGACCTGAGGCTCTCGCTTATGCTAAGGGATTTGATGTTTTCGTAGAGGGCCTCGAAGAAACAGCTAAGGAAATCCCTGAGGGAGAGACAAAGACAGTTCTCGTAATGATGAATGTTCCTTCTGCTGAAGCTCCTACGATCTACACTTTCGGTAAGGGTACTTACATGAATGAGATGATCGAGGCAGTTGGCGCAAAGAATGTTTTCGGCGACCAGGAAGGCTGGCTCGCAGTTTCTATTGAGGATGCTATCGCAGCTAACCCTGACGTAATCCTTATGGATTGCAACTGGGATCCTAACGCAGTTGAAGAAGTAAAGGCTCTCGAAGGCTGGGAGAACGTTTCAGCTATCCAGAACGGTGCTGTATTCCAGATCGATGAGGATCTCTGCTCACGTCCTAACCAGCATGTTGCTGACGCAACACTCGAGTGGGGCAAGTGCATTTACAATGACCGTTTCGCTAACATCACTTCATTAACTGATATTAAGGACGATGTCGTTGAGAGTTTGGTTGGATGACACAAAGCTCAAGAACAGAATTAACTAAAAAGGGCACAGGACTGAAGGTAGCAATATCGGCAGTCCTGTGCCTTATTATTCTCGTTCTGGCGATCAGGGTCGGAAGCGTCCATATCTCGCTCAAAGACCTGTTCGGAATCATCGGAGGACATATAACGGGCGACGGAATTCCTGAAGGGATCGAGCCCAGAATGGATTCCATTTTCTGGACCATAAGAATGCCCAGAGCCATAATGGCTTTTCTCGTTGGAGGAGCACTCTCGATAAGTGGCGCATGCATGCAGGCTCTGCTGCAGAACCCACTGGCATCTTCTTACACATTAGGAGTCTCATCCGGTGCCTCATTGGGTGCGGCATTCGTTCTCGTCCTTGAGATATCCATCCCGGTATTGGCAGGCTTCATGCTTCCGTTTGCCGGTTTTATATTCGGACTAGCTGCAGTTACGGCAGCCCTTCTTCTTGCTTCAGCAATCGACAGGAGCATATCTAACACAACGGTTGTTCTGATAGGTATGGTCCTGTCGCTTTTTGTAAACGGCATTCTGAATCTTTTATCTTCACTTTATTCTGACCATTCAAAGCAGCTCTATCTGTGGATGATGGGTTCGTTCTCCGCAAGAGGATGGAAGCATTGCGCTATCCTTTTCCCGGTGCTTGTAATTTGCTTTGTTCTGCTTATGACTATGGCCCGTAAGATGGACATCATGAGCTTCGGCGATCTTCAGGCTCAGGCGATGGGTGTAGATGCAAAGAAGACGAAGATCATTGCAATACTCATCTGTTCATTGCTTACCGGTGTATCGGTTGCGTTTACGGGTGTTATTGGTTTCGTTGATCTGGCAGCACCTCACATAGTCAGAAAGATCTTCGGACCTGCTCACAAGATCGTTATACCAATGTCATTTATTTACGGCGGCGCATTCATGGCTCTGTGCGACCTGATATCCAGAACCCTGTTGTCGCCCAGAGAGATTCCTGTCGGCGCGGTTACGGCTCTTCTCGGCGCACCGTTCTTTGCCTATGTTTTCTTCGCATCAAGGAGGAAACACGCATGAAGATAGTTGTAAAAGACATGAGTGCCGGATACGGTTCTTCAGAAGTATTGAAGGATATTAATCTCGAAATAAATTCTGGCGAGAAAGTCTTTATCGGTGGCTCTAACGGCTCAGGTAAGACGACTCTGCTCAAAGTTTTGGCAGGACTCATTTCCCACAAGGGACTGGTGACAGTAGACGGAAAAGAAGTTTCCAAAATGAAGAGAAAAGATGCTGCCAGACTTATATCTCTCATGCCTCAGACGAGTGAGGTTTATTTCCCGTACACTGTCTATGAAACGGTAATGCTCGGAACATATGCATCTTCCGGAAGTGCGTTCGGAGGAGTGCCTGCCTCAGCAGTTGAATATGCTCTCAAGTGCATGGAAGACTGCGGGGTTTCAGACCTCAGGGACAGACACCTGGACGAACTCTCAGGCGGACAGCTGCAGAGAGTCTTGCTGGCACGTACTTTCGCGCAGAAATCTCCATTCCTTTTCCTTGATGAACCGGGTAATAATCTCGACATCAAATACAGGGCTGAACTCTGCGATAAATTAAATGTATGGGCAGCAGGGCAGACCTCAGAAATACCCAATACACTCGTTGCAATCTTCCATGATCTCGAGCAGGCGAGAAGGTGCTGTACGAGGGCCGTAATGCTCAAGGAGGGCAAGGTGGTTTTCGACGGTGATATCAGCGAAGCAATGAAGCCCGACATGCTCATGAAAGTCTATGACTTTGATGTCACTTCATATATAGGTGAATGACTTATTACAAAATGCTTCTTCAGAGGACGTAAATATGCCTTCTTTGTGCAATTTACAATCATTCCAAGCCCTTGAACGAGCCTAAAATAGCGAATGTATTATTACAATTCCAATAACGTGAATGATATTATTTTGCCAATAATTACATATCAGGTACTCAAGGAGGGGTATTTACGATGGGTAAATCGAAGGCTAAGAACAAGAAAACCTTCAAAGAGTTTTTGAAGAGCAAGGATATTAACGTATCCGCAAAGACTTATTTTGTTGATGCCATGGGTGGAATGGCGCAAGGGCTTTTTGCTTCACTTTTGATCGGAACGATTCTTTCGACAGTAGCTAAGTATCTTGCGATGATCAATGTTCCGTTCTTTGTTACACTTGCTCATTTTATCGGACAGGCAGGTTCACTTGCTTCCGCAGTTACAGGTGCTGCAATCGGTGTCGGAATCGCATTCGCACTTAAGGCACCTATGCTCGTTATGGCATGTGCTGCTGCAGTTGGTTATTTCGCAAACGCTTATCCGGGTTCAGTCGGACAGTGCGGCTTCTACTATCTCGACAAGCCTTATACGGCTGGTCCTTTGGGAGTATTCATTGCAGTTATCGTTGCTGTTGAATTCGGTAAGATGGTTTCCAAGGAAACTAAGGTCGATATCCTCGTAACACCTATCGTTACTCTTGGTGTTGGTCTGTCTGTAGCTTACGTAACATGCCCGCCGATTGCTATCGCAATGAACTGGCTCGGTGAATTCATCAACACAGCTACAACACTTCACCCGTTCCTCATGGGTATCATCATCTCAGTAGTTGTAGGAATCATTTTGACACTTCCTATCTCTTCTGCTGCTATCTGCGCTTCGATCGGTATCGCAGGTATTGCAGGCGGCGCTGCTCTCGCAGGATGCTGCGCTCAGATGGTTGGTTTTGCAGTTGCTTCTTACAGAGAGAATAAGTGGGGCGGAGTCATTTCCCAGGGTCTCGGAACGTCAATGCTCCAGATGCCTAACATCATGGTTCACCCTCAGATCTGGATCCCTGCAACACTTGCTTCTGCAATCACAGGCCCTATGGCAACAATGATCTTCAAGCTCGAGTGCACAGGCGTTTCAGCAGGTATGGGTACATGCGGTCTCGTAGGTCCTATCGGATGCTTCTCTGCAATGACTGAGTCAGGAAATCTCAACTGGTATGCATGGCTCGGAATGTTCTGCATCTGCTTCTTTACACCTGCAGTTCTCTCTCTCATCTTCAGCGAGATCATGAGAAAAATCGGCTGGATAAAGCCCGGTTACATGAAGCTCCAGAGCTAAAAATACTTCGAAAATCAAATTGTAAGTATTGCATATTTTTACCCCATGTTTACCACAAAGGTAAGGGTAATTTGACACATTCTGATTTGCATTTTTTCGATTATAATCAGGATGTGGATATTAGGATAGAGGTTCCACAGATCACACCCCGAATGTGATGGAATCATCCTAACAAAGCATTACATAGTTTTTTGTTTCGGCAGCGCGGCTTCCCAAAGGAGCCGCGTTTGCTTTTTGTGTGTTATTTGTGTTCCGGATGTGTGTGCAAATTTTGTGCATATTATGTCTCTATTTACTACACAAAAAACTACACTTATGAACGAATGTGCGAAAAACGTGTAGTAAACAAGGGCGAATTATGCACAAATTTGTCACGACGAAAATTACACTTTTCTCCGCCCTCTTTTTTCTCAGGTTTTTCTATGGTAAAAGTAACTGGTAAGCATTAATCAAGGAGACTATGTTATGCCGCCAGGTGGAAGAGGAATGGGAGGCCCGATGGGCGGAAAGTTCCTGACAGAAGAAGAGAAGGCGAACCAGCCGAAGATAACACCTGAATTGCTTAAGAGAGTTTTCTCTTATCTGAAGCCTTACACGAAGCAGCTCGTGCTGGTTATTTTGTGCATAATCGTGTCTTCATTTTTCACGATTCTTCCGTCAATCATAACGGGTAAGATCGTCGACGAAGGACTCCTCAAAAAAGATCTCAATGCACTCCTTTTGTATATCGGTTTATCGCTTCTTGTAACACTTATCGCGAGCCTTATCGGAGTCGCTGAACATTACATCAATACATGGATCGCACAGCACATTACTTACGACATGCGCAACCAGATGTACAGTCATCTGCAGCAGATGTCGCAGAGGTTTTTCACGACCAACAATCAGGGTGATATCATCACCAGAATGACAAGTGACATCGACGGTGTTAAGACGATTATCACGAGTACATTCAGCAGCATTCTTTCCAATTCGATCACGCTGATAATTGCGCTCGTTGCGATGTTCCAGAAGAACTGGATCCTCGCTCTGGTAGGCATCGTTATCGTTCCGCTTTTTACCATCCCGACTCGAAAGGCAGGAAAGAAGAGATGGTCGCTTACCAATGAATCACAGCAGGTAAATGATGAGGTAAACGGAATCCTTAATGAGACATTATCTGTCAGCGGACAGCTCCTGGTTAAGCTCTTTGGAAAAGAGAAATATGAGTATGACAGATATGAGAAAGCAAACAAGAGAATGATCGGTCTCAACATCAAAGAGAGCATGGCAGGCCGATGGTTTATCGTCGTCCTCACAACGTTCACTAGTGTCGGTCCTATGCTCATTTATCTGGCAGGCGGAATCATCATGATGAAGTATGATCCGAATCTGTCCATAGGTGACATCACGGTTCTCGTTGCACTCCTTGGAAGAATCTATATGCCGGTTAACAGCCTGCTCAATATCCAGGTCGACTGGATCAGATCAATGGCGCTGTTTACCCGTATCTTTAACTATTTCGATATCCCTGTTGAGATTAAAAATGCGGACAATGCTATTACACCTGAGACGGTCGTTGGCGACGTTGTTTTCGAGCATGTTGAATTCTCTTATGAGAAGCCGAAAACAATACTTAAGGACATCACTTTTACCTTGAATGCAGGTAAGAGTATCGCGATCGTCGGACCGTCCGGTTCTGGTAAGAGTACGATCGTAAATCTCATTCCGCGTCTTTACGATGTCGATTCGGGAAGCGTTACTTTCGATGGGGTCGACGTAAGAAATCTTGACCTGAAATTCCTCCGTAACCAGGTAGGCGTTGTCTCGCAGGAAACATACCTGTTTAACGGAACGATCAGGGATAATCTTCTCTATGCAAAGCCTGATGCGACTGAAGAAGAGATGGTCGAGGCGCTGAAGAAGGCCAATATTTATGACTTCATCTGCAGGCAGGAGAAGGGCATTGACACAGAAGTCGGCAACAGGGGTCTGAAGCTGTCGGGCGGTGAGAAACAGAGAATTTCGATTGCGAGGATCATTCTGAAAGACCCGACGATCTTCATTTTCGACGAGGCGACATCGGCACTCGATTCCATTTCTGAAAAGAAGATCCAGGATGCGATCGATCCGATCATAAAGAGCAAGACCAGCATCCTGATCGCGCATAGACTGTCGACCATTCTGGCGGCAGATGAGATCCTGGTAGTTAAGGACGGCATGATCGCCGAGAGAGGAAGCCATAAGGAACTCCTCGCCAGGGAAGGCGTTTACAGGGAACTCTATGAGACACAGTTCTCAAAGGCTCTTCTCGAAGAGGACGGAGTGACGGAACTCGAGCAGTATATCTGGGGCTCCCAGCCGGCCGACGAGCCGATAGATGAATAATCCTTTCGATTTAGTGGGAATCAATAAAATATACTAACGGAATAAGCACAATGCCTTCCGATTCGTACATTCGACAATGCTGCCATATTCCTAAAATAAACTTGAAGTATAGTATAATATCTTCTTGGTTAATCCAGGAGGATAGATTAAATGACAAAACCATATTCGGCTACAGTTGAGCAGGTAGCACAGGAAATCGACACAGACCTGGTTAAGGGTCTGACTTCAAACGAGGCATCTTTAAGATATGCCAAGAATGGTCCCAACTCATTAGGTGAAGAAAAGAAGGTTCCGCTCTGGAAGAGATTCCTTTCACAGTTCGCTGATGCAATGGTATTCATTCTCCTCGCGGCTGCAGGCCTCTCTGCTTATATGGCAGCAAAGAGCGGCGGCGGATTCGAAGAGTGGATCGACGTAATTGTAATTCTCGCAATCGTAATCTTAAATGCCTGCCTCGGTGTTTACCAGGAAGGTAAGGCAGACCAGGCTCTGGCTGCACTTAAGAAGATGAGCTCACCTAAGACGAAGGTTATCCGTGACGGTAAGATCGTCATGGTTGATTCAGAAAATATCGTTGTCGGTGACGTAATTGCAATCGATGCAGGTGACAGCATCTCAGCAGATATGAGACTCATTGAGTCCAGCTCACTGAAGGCTGAGGAAGCTTCACTTACAGGTGAGTCCGTAGCAGTAGAAAAGAATGCTGACATTGTTCTCCCTGAAGATTGTTCACTGGGCGACCGTAAGAACATGCTCTACATGGGTACTGCAGTTACTTACGGAAGAGCAAGAGGTGTTGTAGTTGCTACGGCAAGAGACACTGAGCTCGGTAAGATCGCTAATAAGCTCACAAATATTGAAGACGAGCAGACACCTCTGCAGAAGAGCCTTAACAAGCTCGGTAAGATCCTTGCAGTTGTATGCATCATCGTATGCGTAATCGTATTGCTCGTGGATATCTTCGTACAGAAGCAGCCTTGGGAAGATGCTCTTATGACTGCCGTATCACTCGCAGTTGCTGCTATTCCTGAAGGTCTCGCTGCAGTCGTTACGATCGTTCTGTCCATCGGTATGACAAAGATGGCAGAGAGCAACGCTATCGTAAAGAGACTCCTCGCAGTAGAAACACTCGGATGCGTAGACGTTATCTGCTCAGATAAGACAGGTACTCTTACACAGAACCAGATGACAGTTAAGGTCCTCTATGACGGTGACAAGAAGTACAAGGTCGAAGGCGGCGGATATGCTCCTGTCGGAAATATCGTTGACGAAGGCAACAAGCCGGTTAAGATCGAAGGTGTTTTGAATACACTCATCCTGTCTTCTGTTCTTTGTAACGATGCTTCAATCGTTAAGGAAGGCGATAAGGATTATTCCTGCATCGGAGACCCTACAGAAGGCGCTCTTACAACTCTCGGTATGAAGGCAAAGATGCTCCGCGAAGAGACAATGCACTCATATCCCAGAGAGACAGAACTTCCTTTCGACTCTGACCGTAAGATGATGACAACGTATCATTCAGGTATTGAAGAAGGTAAGTGGATCAGCTTCACAAAGGGTGCTCCGGATATCGTTCTCTCACGCTGCTCATCAATTCTCACATCAACAGGCGTTCAGCCTATGACAGCCGAGAAGCTCGCTGAGATCCGTGAGGTAAACCACAATTACGCAATCCAGGCAATCCGTGTACTTGCTTTCGCTACTAAGGAGCATGGTGACGGATCCAAGGCAACTTTCGCTGATGAAGAGAACATGACCTTCTTAGGTCTCATCGGTATGATCGACCCTGCACGTACAGAGGCTAAGGACGCCATCGCAGTATGTAAGGAAGCAGGCATCCGTGCCGTAATGATCACAGGCGACTTCAAGGATTCAGCAGTTGCAATCTCCGATAATCTCGAGATGCGTGACGAGAAGCATATGGGTGCTTATTCCGGTGAGGAACTCGACAAGATGAGCGATGAAGAACTCCAGAAAGTTGTCGAGACAACAAGCGTTTATGCTCGTGTATCACCTGAGCATAAGGTCCGTATCGTAGGCGCACTCAAACACAACGATCACATTGCTTCAATGACAGGCGACGGTGTAAACGACGCTATGGCTCTGAAGTCTGCTGATATCGGTGTCGCAATGGGTATCACAGGTACAGACGTATCGAAGAACTCTGCCGACATGATCCTTATGGACGACAACTTCGCAACGATCGTTAAGGCCGTTGAGCAGGGCAGAATCATTTATTCCAACATTCGAAAGTTCGTCGGATTCCTTCTGTCTTGTAACGTAGGTGAGATCCTCGTAATCTTCCTGCTCTCACTCGTGCCGAAGAGCGTCGTTCCCGGCATTGCTGCTCCTTTGACAGCAATCCAGCTCCTCTGGCTCAACCTCATTACTGACTCATTCCCGGCTCTCGCATTAGGCCGTGAGAAGGGTGAGCCCGGTATCATGAAGGTTCCCCCGAGATCAAAGCATGAGCCTATCATCAACAAGAGCATGACAGGCCACATCGCAATGCAGTCAATTGGATTATTCATCTCAGTAGCAGCTGCTTTCCTTATCGCACTGATGAGCATGAACAACGGAAACACATTCTTCTATTCAGGTGTTCTCGCTGACGCAGCCGCAAAGGGTGTACATCCTATAGACATCGCACGTACGGTAGCATTTGCAACATTGATCTGCGCAGAGCTCTTCAGAGCATTTGCCGCAAGATCAGAGAAGGTTTCAGTATTTAAGCTCGGTCTGTTCTCAAACAAGATGATGAACATCGCTGTAGCACTGTCACTCGTAATGCTCGTTGCAGTTATCTACATCCCGGGTGTAAATACAATCTTCAATAACGTCGCCCTTAATCCTATGGCTTGGCTCGTAATTCTTCCTCTGGCTCTCCTGCCGTTCGCAGTAAGTGAGATCAGCAAGCTCATCAAGGGCGGAGCAAAAAAGAATTAATTTATAGCCGTTTGCATAAGTAGAACCCTTGTGTTATTATTCATAGGCTAATTCTGTATAAGGAGGCTTGAAACGATGACAATACTGAATATCGTTCTCAGCGTTATAGATATCATTTTGGCTATTGCCATTATCGTTCTCTTCCTCGTTCAGGAAGGTAACGACAGGGGTATTGGTGTAGTTGCAGGCGGTTCTTCCGATTCTTACTACAGCAAGTCAAAGGGCAGAACATTAGAAGAACAGCTCAAGACATGGACAGTTATCTGCTGCTTCCTGTTCGCTGCTGTTTCTGTTGTTCTTTATCTTTCCATCGCTAAGGCTTGGTAAGATTTAATTAATCTGAATTTACAAAGGCCGTCTCTTAATGGGACGGTCTTTTTTGCGTTTATAACCGGTCTATGCATGCTGAAATTCCCTTAAATCGAACTACCAGTTCGAAATTAGGGAATTTTCCTCTATGTAATTTCCGGAATCATTGGGGTATAAATGGAACAAGATTTCCTAATAAGATATAATTAATACTTGAGAATTAGGTGATTGGGATGAGCAGGGTAATGGAATATCTTCCTACGTTTAAAAAGGCTTTTTATACAGCCAGGGATAAGACCGGATTGTTTTTCAGGAATTTCGGTCATGTTATCCAGGGAATATTCAGACTGTTCAGATATAACCTCAAAGAAATCCTGGGATTCCTCTTAGTCTGCAACGGTTTTACTGTCGTTGCCACGATGGTTTGGAAGAATATCCTTCTTGATATCCTGATGAAGATCAATGGCAAGACTTATATCGGCCCCGTCAACATGAGACAGATCTTCCTTAATCCATGGTCGATCCTTATTATGCTGTTCTTTGCCGTATGTATCATGCTGATCAATTTCTTTGAGATTGCCGGTCTGATGCACGCGTTTGCGATGAGCCGGATAGGTAAGAACACAAGTGTCGTAAGCATGTTCCTAATCGGTTTCAGAACCTGCAAGAAGTGCCTTCATCCCAAAAACTGGCTGCTCATGGTTTTCGTAATGGTTCTGCTCCCTATGGCGAAGTTCCTTCCGCTGACGGGTACGACAATGAAGCTCGTTTTCCCCGGATTTGTAAACCAGACCATTGATTACACGACAAGTCTTAAGATCATCTACAGGGTAGGCTATGTTTTGATCTTAAGCTTTTTGGCGGTTTATGTTTTCGCGATCAATTCCTTTGTATTGCATCGAAAGAAAGATTTCTTCCAGAGCTGCAAACAGTCAAGACAGATAGAGAAAGGCCACATCGTAGAGACGATCCTCACGTTCGTCCTTCTCACAGCATTGATGAATCTTGTGATCAACTCGATCTCTTCTATGCTTATGGTCAACGCCGAGGAGATCAAGACGTTGTTTAAGGGCGACCTCGGAATTTTCTCGAAGTCCGAAGCGCTCGGCATGAACATATACGTTGTAAGACAGATCTTGAAGTCATACATCGCGCCGGCTATCAACAATGCCGCTCTTACAGTGCTCTACTTCAGATATGTTGAAGAGAGAAAAATGACGGCGACTATTTCAAAAAGCATCTTCATTGAGAAGAAGCTCAGCCTCAGAACAAACATAATTGTCTGGTCTCTTGTGGCTGCTTTCTTTGCCGGAAGCATCGGTTATCTGTGTTTCAAGTATTCGTTTCTGGCAGAAGATGTCGGTCCCGTTCTGGTCTGTGCTCACAGAGGCGATAACGTTAACGCACCTGAGAATACGATGCCGGCATTCGAACTCGCTGCAAGTGAGAATCTGGAATGGATCGAGACTGACGTTTGGCAGACCTCAGACGGCGTAATCGTCTGCAATCACGATGCCAGCATCGCCAGAACTACGGGCGATAAGCTCTATATTTACAATACGACTTACGAAGAACTGATTAAGCACGAGTTCAGTTCATCCTTGCCCGGAAATTACGAGCATGTAGTTGTTCCTACGCTGGAGGAAGTTCTTACTTTCGCGAAGGAAAACAATATGCATGTCCAGGTTGAACTCAAGGGCGATTCAAATGACATAGGGTTCGAAGAAAATGTCCTCGATGTAATCAACAGGACAGGCATGCACGACAACGTTATGGTAATTTCCCAGAATGCCAGAAGGATCATGAGGGTCAATGACCTCGATCCGACGATAAAAAAGGCATATTGTATGTTCTTCGCGTACGGCAATCTGGAAGATATTGAGTATACTGATAATGTATCGATCGAAGAGAGCAACGTTACTCCTGAACTCGTCCACCATCTGCACGAGCAGGGAATAGAGGTATTCTGCTGGACAGTTGATCTCGATGATACGGTACAGTATCTCGTCAGCTGCGATGTTGACGTTATCGGAACAGATAACCCGCTCCTCATCAGCTCGGCTGTTGACAGAGCAGATTATTCAGGTGGACTGCCCAGAGTGTTCCACATAGTAATGCATGTAGTAGCGGGAATGGATAAATAAGGGGGAAGCGAAATGGACAGCAAGAATAGAAGACCAAGCTTTGCCGAGAATATGAGCGCAGCACAGCGCAGAAGAAACAGGGTGATCAAGGCGAAAGAAGCTGAATCGGCACTCCCTAAGACTTTGGCAGATCTCGCGCCGAGAGGCCCGCTGCAGGTTAAGAACCAGGTAATCGGTATTTTGAGACAATCTCCGACAGGCGGTGTCGTTATTCCGGACCCTTCATTCAGGAGTACTGATTACGGTGCGATCGAGATCGATAAGAATCATTTGAACGGCGCGCCTTTTAATATGGTCGTTGTCTGCGAAGTCCTTAATCCGAATTGCGAGAGAGGCGACTGCAGAGGAACGATTACTGAAGTTTTGGGCGATATCGGGAATAACGATGTCCGTATGCTCACTGTGTTGAGACAGTATGGCTTGTCCAGAACTTTCCCCGAAAAAGTTCTTAAGGAAGTTGAGCCGCTACCGATCCATCCGGATCCGGAACAGGTTGAAAATGAGATCAAAAACGGCAGGCACGACTTAAGAGATATCCTTACGATCACGATCGACGGTGAGGACGCAAAAGATCTGGATGATGCCATCTCCATCGAGAGACTTCAGAATGGTAATTTCAAACTCTATGTTCACATCGCTGACGTTTCAAATTATGTAAGAGAAGGCACCGCTCTTGATGAAGAAGCATTTAAGCGTGCTACTTCCGTATATCTCGTAGACCGTGTTATTCCTATGCTCCCGCCGAAGCTGTCGAACGGTCTGTGCAGCCTTAATCCTAATGTGGACAGACTCTCCATGACCGCTGAGATGCTGGTTGACAGAGAGGGCGGAACCTATGGCGGCGACCTCTATGAGAGTGTTATCAGATCCGACAGGAGAATGAGTTACAAAGAGTGCTACCGCATTCTGACTGATCCACAGCCTGAGGACGATGCCGAGTATGGCCCCATCATCCCTATGCTCATTGCGATGAAGGAACTCGCTGAGATATTGAAGTCTATGAGAGACAGGCGCGGCGCTATTAATTTCGAGATGCCGGAGACGAAGGTAATCCTTAACGATGACGGTACGGTAAAGGACATCATGGCTTACCCGATTAATTTCACCAACGGCATTATCGAATCTTTCATGATCTGCGCAAACGAGTTTGTTGCAAAGAAGTTCTTCGATCTGAAGTATCCGTTCGTTTATCGTGTACACGAAGATCCCGATCCAATCAAGATCGCGCGCTTTTCTAATATTGCACGTTACTTCGGTGCATCCGGAAGACTCATGGGCAGGATCAAGCCTTTGGATGTTCAGAGATTTATGGGCACGATCGGCGATAAGTCTGCACTGCCTGCGTTGGACGAGATCCTTTTGAGATCCATGGCGAAAGCAAGATATGCATCAGACTGCCTCGGCCACTTCGGTCTGGCGTCTAAATTCTACTGCCATTTCACATCACCTATCAGACGTTATCCTGACCTATATATTCACCGCATAATCAAGAGTTATCTGCATGGCGAGAACTCCAGAAGCCACTTCGCAAGCCTAGTTGATAATGCTGCTGAGCATTCATCTGACATGGAGAGAAATGCTGTTGAGGCAGAACGCGCATCTGACGATATCAAGATCTGCGAATACATGGCAAATAAGATCGGTGAGCATTACGACGGCGTCATATCTTCCATCATTGATGCAGGATGCTTCGTAAGGCTCGAAAACACGGTCGAAGGATTCGTTCCTTTCAGATCTTTGCGTGACCACTATTTCTTCGATGAGAGAACATACAGGGCAATAGGTGCTCACGGCGGCAAGATACTTTCGATAGGTATGCCTGTAACCGTTGTGGTTGAGAAGGTTGATACAGAAGAGAACAAGATAGACTTCTCTTTCGAATACGGATTTGAGGAAGAAAGAGACCCGCGCCCTGCGGCAGGCGGAAAGAAAGCACCCAAGATTGCAAAGAAGGGTAAAAAGGGCGGAGCTTCTAAAGGCTCATCAGGCAGAAAGGGCGGCTCCGGAGGATTTGCAGGCAGACCCAAGTCATTCGGAGGAAGATCAGGCAGAGGCGGCGGAAGAGGCAGAAGATGAAAAGCTTATTGATTAAGGACACAACAAAATAAGAACGTGAGCAGATAGTTGCAGAGTAGATAGGATATATCGGTGGCAACTGCGATGGCTGCATGTCAGGCCTGGCAGATATGTATCAGGATTATATTGACGGTAAGCGCGAGATCAGGGAGATCAACATGGAGTTCCGTGCTCACTACGAGTCAGGTGACGACGGCCCGACAAAGAGCTCCTGCGATTACCAGCGATGAAGGGAATAAGGTAATGGATAAGTTTAAGAAGATATTAGTAACAGTTCTGGCAGCAGTACTTTGTGTATTTGCATTTGCAGGCTGCACCGGTCAGTCACCAAAAGAACCTCTGGATGTGAAAAAAGTCTCATATCTGATCTATTGCGGAGACATTCAGGAAGTAAGAATGTATGTCATCACAAGCGATCTTAAAGTCACTCAGTACATTATCTGGCCGGAAGACGGCACGGACTACGATTACTTTGCAGGCGAACTGCCTACTCCGGACAAATATGATAAGACAGAATATGAGATAACAAAAGAGAATTGGGACAGTATGGTTAATACACTGACCGAGTCAGACTTTATGACTCTTTTGGAGGAGTTTACGCCTGACGATTCTATGGATGCTTCAACCTACTACATTAAAGTTGAGACTGCGGACGGTGTTCATCAGTCAGGCGGTTATAATGCAGGCGGCCATATGGATCCTGAAAGCAGGAGATACTCCAGTGCAAGGCAGGCAGTAGAACGTGCGCTGAATCTTGGAGTTTATTGAAAAATCCTATTCTGTATCCGTTAATAAAATACTTACAGCAAATTTACCTTTTGCTTATTGGTTTAAGGCTTAAGTTCAAACTATACTAACCTTATAGTCCGTTATTAGTTTTTCATAACAGTATAAGGAGGTGCTGAAAGTGATAAGTAAACGAATAAGGATCTTAGCTTTGCTTACTTCGCTGGTAATGGTATTGGGCGTGCTTTCTTCCTGCGGCCTTACCACAAACGGAACCAGCAAACGTCACCGCGATGATGATGACGATGACCGTTATGAATATGACGACGATGACGATGATAAGGATAAGGACGACAGAAATTCCGGCGGCTGGGGTGATTCCGATACAAACCAGAAGGGAAGAGAAACTGAAGCCGAGACAGAAACCGAATTGGAAACAGATATCGTAATGGTAACTGAAACCGAAGCATCTTCCGGTTACTGGGAACTTGTCGATACTAAGATAATCAAGGCAGAGCCGCATAATGCCGTCCCGGATTATCAGACAACATACGGTGCAGATGAATATATCCATTCATACTCGGATTTTCTTCCTGATAACGGTTATCACGCTGACCAGAGCTGTGAGTTTACCGCGACTTGTTCAGAAGTGCCGGGAAGGATAGATCCGGGCGTAACTTATGTTTATCATGTTTCACTGTCGATGTCCGACGGTGCTGATTATCTGTTTGAAGCTACGGCAGCCATGTATTTCGACGGTCCGTACGATCCCACGAAAACAGTTTTCGGCACATCGGGAATAAAGTTCCTGCCAACTGATGACAATGCTCCGAATTATTGTGCAATGGATACATGCGGCAATGAATACGTTGAATCCATTGAAGTTTACAGGGTATTTGACCCGGGCGACGAAAAGGGTGACCTGATGTGTTATTCATTCTACGGGTGTGAATCAAGTACCGTCTGGATATACAGGTGGGTGGAATAAACAAAAACCTTTCAGACCGGGAGCAATCCCGGTTTGTTATAGTTTTTCCACATTGTCCTAATGTTTTTTTGTTGTTAGAACGGCATAACCCACTAGACTTTTAGTTTTCACCCTTTAGTGGGTAAAATTTCGGCTCTATCTTCTCGAAAATCCTGACGGTTACCCACTAATCAAGCTTTTTCTGCCATTTAGTGGGTATAATCCGGTATCAGACCTCGCAGAAATACCCACTAAATCAGTGTTTTCGCCCGTTCGGTGGGCATCCACCGATTAGTGGCAAAGCAGCAATACCCACTAACTCTTCGTTTTCCCCTATTTAGTGGGCATCCTATGAGCAAAGATTTACCGTAGTAGATGCCTTTTGGGTGAAAATGTATATTATATTGACAACCCGCTTTTAAATGATGTAGTATTACGCATTATGCGATGACGGAGACCCCAGTAGTCGTGGTATGTCGCCTACAGAGAGCTTTGCCCCCGGGCTGTAAGGCAGAGCGGAAAGAGGCCACTGACGAATAACAACTCTAACAGCATTTCGGTTTAAAGAGATTTCGCGTTTGGCGAAGTAAATCAGGTGGCACCGCGGACATGTTTTGTTCGTCCTGAACTTAAAGGAGATTTAAGTTCGGGGCGTTTTTTATTTGGCAACCCGGAAAGAAAGGATTGGATTATGAGCAACATTTACAGAGACAGAATCATCAGCTCTTTGTCTGAGAAGGACGTAGGATCTGAGCTTCGCGTATGCGGCTGGATCGAGAACATCAGAGACCACGGCGGCGTTTCTTTCATTGACTTGAGAGATATGTACGGCACGCTCCAGGTAGTTATGCGTGATACAAGCCTTCTTGACGGACTCGTAAAAGAAGAGTGCATTTCAATCGAAGGTAAGATCGAGCACAGAGACGAGGAGACATATAACCCCAAGATCGCAACAGGTACGATCGAGCTTGAGGCTCATTCTGTTGATGTACTTGGTAAGGTTTACAGCCAGCTTCCTTTCGAGATCATGACATCAAAGGAGATCAGAGAGGACGTAAGACTTAAGTACAGATATCTTGACCTCAGAAACCAGAAGGTTAAGGACAACATTATCTTCAGATCTAACGTCATCGCTTTCTTAAGACAAAAGATGACTGAGATGGGCTTTTTGGAGATCCAGACACCTATCCTTACTTCATCTTCGCCTGAGGGCGCAAGAGACTACATCGTTCCCTCAAGAAAGTGGAAGGGCAAGTTCTATGCGCTTCCGCAGGCTCCTCAGCAGTTCAAGCAGCTCCTGATGGTTTCGGGATTCGATAAGTATTTCCAAATCGCTCCCTGCTTCAGAGACGAAGACGCAAGAGCAGACAGATCACCGGGAGAGTTCTACCAGTTAGACTTCGAGATGAGCTTTGCTACACAGGAAGATGTATTCAGAGCAGGTGAGGAAGTTCTCACGGCTGCTTTCGAGAAGTTCGCACCCGAAGGCGCAAAGGTTACACCTGCACCTTATCCGGTAATCTCATATAAGCAGGCTATGGAAGAATTTGGTTCAGACAAGCCTGACCTCAGAAACCCCTTGAGAATCAAGGATGTTACAGAGTTCTTCTCAAGATGTACATTCAAGGCTTTCCACGGAAAGACAGTTCGTGCGATCAACGTTCATGCAAAGCTCTCAAAGGGCCAGCACGAGAAGATGCTCAAGTACGCTCAGGACGAGCTCGGAATGGGCGGCCTTGGATACCTCGAAGTGCTCGAAGATATGAGCTACAAGGGACCTATCGACAAGTTCATTCCTGATGATATGAAGACAGAGCTCAAGGAACTCGCAGGCCTTGAAGCAGGCGATACAATCTTCTTCATTGCTGATAATGAGGCACGTGCAAACGAGTGCGCTGGTAAGATCAGAAATGAACTCGGCGCAAGACTCGACCTCATCGAGAAGAACGCATTCAGATTCTGCTTCGTCAACGACTTCCCTATGTATGAATGGGATACAGAGACAAAGAAGTACATCTTCACTCACAATCCTTTCTCCATGCCTCAGGGCGGACTCGATGCACTCAATACAAAGAAGCCTGAAGAGATCCTCGCTTACCAGTACGACATCGTATGCAACGGTATCGAGCTCTCATCCGGCGCTGTAAGAAACCATGACCTCGACATCATGAAGAAGGCATTCGAGATCGCAGGATATTCTGAAGAAGAGCTCAAGACAAAGTTCGGTGCTCTCTACAGTGCATTCCAGTTCGGCGCTCCGCCGCACGCTGGTATGGCTCCCGGCGTTGACAGAATGATCATGATCCTCAGAGGTGAGGAGAACATCAGAGAAGTTATCGCATTCCCTATGAACGGTAATGCGCAGGATCTCCTCTGCGGCGCTCCGGGCGAAGTTACAGAGCAGCAGCTCAGAGAGACACACATCAAGATCAGACAGTAATGAAAGTCCATTTCTTAACATTAGGATGCAGAGTTAATCAATATGAGACAGACGCCGCAAGGCGCCTGTTTCTTGATAATGGACACATAATTGTCGATTCTCCCGAAGAGGCGGATGTGTGCATCGTTAACACCTGTTCTGTCACCGGTGAAGCTGACCGCAAATCCAACCAGATGTTAAGAAGAATGGCCAAGAACAACCCGGATGCTGTTATTGTCGCCATGGGATGTTCATCTGAGATTTCCAACGGCGAAGTGCCTGCGGATATCGTCATCGGAACACGCGAAAAGAACACGGTCGTTGCACGTGTTGAAGAGTTCCTTTCAGCGCGCGAAAACAAAGACCTCGGCCACAAGACAAGTCATACAAGACCTGAAGTCAGCAAGACTGATGAATACCACGATTTCGGTACGGTCTTATCACCTGAAGGAACAAGAGCATTCATTAAAATCGAAGACGGTTGCAATAATTTCTGCACGTATTGCATCATTCCTTATGCAAGAGGAAGAGTTGTAAGCAGAAGTGAGGAGGCATGCGTCAAAGAGGCTGAATTCCTTGCGCAGAACGGATATAAGGAGATCATCGTATCCGGAATCCATCTTTGTTCATACGGTAAGGACCAGGGCAAGGATATCACGGCACTTTTGGACCTTCTCAAAAAGATCGATGCAGTACCGGGAATCGAGAGACTGAGACTCGGCTCTCTTGAGCCCAAGTCCATGACACCTGAATTCATCAGCGGTCTTAAGGGATTAAAGCACCTTTGCCCGCATTTCCACATGTCGCTCCAGTCCGGCTCTGACACGGTGCTAAGGCGCATGAACAGGAAGTACGATACCGCCGAATACGAAGACAGGGTAAAGGCCTTAAGAACCGAATTTCCTGATATGTCCCTCACAACTGACATTATTACGGGTTTCCCTGAAGAGACTGAGGAAGAATTCGAAGAGACAATTACATACGCGGAGAAACTCAAGTTCGCTAAAATCCACGTTTTCCCGTATTCAGTCAGGGAAGGCACGAAGGCTGCCGAGATGCCGCAGATCGACATGTCCATTAGAAAAGCCAGAGCAAAGCGCCTCATTGAGGTATCTGACAGGCTCTCGGCTGAATTTTCCGCTGCGATGACCGGAAAAGAAGCGGAGATCCTCATTGAGAAGATCGAAGAAAAGGACGGAAAGCTTAAGATAGAGGGCTATACGGCCAATTATGTAAGGACTTTCGCTGATTGTGAGGGCAGGGAGTTCTCGCGCGGCGACATTGTCAAAGGTATAATTACCGGTTCTGTTAATGAAACGTGCCTGATGAGCCTGAATTGAAAGATTTACACCGGTTCAGTAAAAATTTATCAAATCTTAATAACATTTTGCCTATCAATTAATAATTACTGTGTTAGAATGAAAACATCGAAGATTACTTCGTTTGGAGGTTCGCCTTGGACAGTAATACAGCAAAATTTGATTTATCAGGTGATAGAACAGCTGATGTACACGCGCTGATGTCTTATGTTTTGAGCGCGTTGAAGGAAAAGGGTTACAACCCTATTAATCAGCTGGTCGGTTATTTTATCTCCGGCGATCCTACTTATATCACCAATTATAAGGGTGCCAGAGGCCTCATTAAGAGGATCGATAGAGACGAGCTTCTGGAAGTTATCATCAACGATTACTGCTCAAGACTGTAATCTGTCGGAATTTCAAGTATAATGACACTTAGCGGCGGCGTTTGCCGCCTTATTTTTTATCCGGACAATCCGGGGAGGATGGCAAATGGGCAAAGCAGCCGGCAGAGTAATGGGAATTGATTTCGGCACCAGACACATTGGTGTCGCTGTTTCTGACGAATTGAGAGTTATCGCAAGGGGAATAGAGACGGTTAACTGGAACGGTGAAGATCCTGAGTGGGCATTGAACCGTATCTGCGAGATCGTAAAAGAGATGGAGGTTAATGCCATTGTCTTCGGACGCCCTGCCAGAACAGACGGCACGAGGTCGGAAACACAGGACAAGGCCGAAGCTTTTGCGGCGAGCCTGGCTGAGAGATGCGGAATAGAACCTGTCTTTAAGGATGAGCGATATACAACTGTTCTGGCATCAAGGTACCTGCACGAGAGCAATATGAAGGCAAAAAAACAGAAGAAGATAATTGACCAGGTTGCAGCGGAGATAATACTTCAGGATTACATTGACACCCTGTCTTAATCCGAAATAATCACAAAACTACAAACAAGCCTCATTTTTGGTATAATTAACCATTGAGGCTTTTATTATAATTAAAGCATTAGTTTAAGGAGAAAAATTATGGCTGACGATAACAATATCAACGAGATCGGACCTAAGGATGAACTTATTGACGCAATCGCTGAACTCGATGATGAAGGCGATAGAGTGATCGAACTCAAGGATGAGGAGACAGGCGAGACAACAAAGGCTGTTGTCGAGAGCACATTCCTCTTCAATGGCAATAACTACGTAGTTCTCATTCTCGATACTGATGAGAAGGACGAAGATGGTGAGATCATTCAGGATTATGTAATCATGCGATTTGTTGATAAGGGCGGCGACGTTCTTCTCGAGAGCATTGTCGAGAAGGAAGAAGACGTAATCTACGATTATTACGAGAAGCTCTGTGATGAGCTCTACGGCGACGATGAAGAATCAGAAGACAAATAATAAGCCCGCAGGCATTAAGAAAAAGATTGCTCTGGAGAAGGACCGTAAGGCCAAACTCGCGGGCAAGCATCTTAAGGAGAACCGTGGCGAAGAACTCATGGTTATGCGCGATCCTTACAGCAAGAAGGATTACTATATGTCGCGCATTGATTCTTTTACCCTCATGAAGACCGAATACGTTGTCATGTATAACTACGTACCTGATGACGGCAGTCATTCAAAGCCTGAGCTCGTTATCATGCGTACGGCTATCGGCGAGAATGGTGACAGAGTTTACTATTCGATCAAGGATGGGGAAGAATTAGAGAGAGCATTCGTTTTCTTCATGAGAAGATATTACGGTGCAAAGGGCAGTGAGGAAAGAATAAAGAACGGCGTTGCTTCCGGAGATCAGAAGTAATTATGAGTTTTTGGGGTAAAGTCCTGACCGGTTTTAAAGCATTATTAAAAGCAGCCCTCGCGCTGGCTATCTTTGTTCTTGCCGAATATGTTGTTTTTACTGTATTTGCCTTGTTGCAGATAGACTACAAAGTCTATAAAGGCACATACAATACTTTCGCTGCTATTTTATGTGTTGCAGCGATGCTTATCATTCACAAGATCTGTTCCAAAAAAGAGCCCCTTATCAGATTTAATAAGCTGTCAATTGATCAGGTTATTGCATTGATAATTATCGGAATGGGCATGTTGGGATTTGTATCCATTTATCTGATCGTGACCGATAAGATTGCTGAGAGCATGCAGCCTGTTGAAGAGGCCATGGAGGAATACCGCGACAACGTTGACAGATATGTCGATGTTCCGCAGGTCTTTATTCCTGTTTGGGATTCATTCCTCTATATCATTACGCTCAGTTTTATCGTTCCGTTTTCCGAGGAGTTTACTTTCCGCGGTGCAGTTTACGGACACCTGAACAGAGTATTCGGTGTCTGGGTCTCGGTAATTATGAGCGCGCTTATTTTCGGATTGATGCATGGTGTTTCCGTACATGTCGGATATGCACTCGTTTGCGGTGCTGTCATGGCAACTTGTTACTACCTGACAGACAGCATTTTCGCATCTGTAATACTCCATATGGTATTCAATATTTTCGGTTCCGGAATACCGAATGTTTTTGAAATAGACCAGTTGGGAATCCCTGCTTCTATTGCAAACAAGATAATGCTCACAACAAATACCGCGTGCATGATCTTCCTGCCGATTTCGGTTCTGGCCATTGCTTATCTCGTTATTGTTAAGCGTAAAAAGGAAGCAGTTCGAAAACTTGCCGGAGAGAATATTTCTTTCGGGCAGGCAGAAGATAAAGAAGAAACTGTCGAAGTGTCAGAAGTCGAGGCAGAAGAATGAAAAGACACGGACGGCCGATATTCGGAATAACAAAGAGGACACGTTTTGCGGCATCAATGGTCGTAGTTGCGGTCGTTCTTGTTATGGCGATTACCGTTCTGGGTTACGTCGGAATCTTCGGCCTGAGATCTGAGTTGTTCGAGATTTCCATTACTCCGGATAAGGCGGATGATACTTTCGGAGGTACAGGAATCAATTGTGATGTGATTCCTAACATTAATCTCGTAAGAGATGCCTCTTTTGAGTGCTCTACTGACTATTCGAGCATGCTCGTCGCAGGCGCATCGGATGGCAGCGTTTATCTCACACCTGATGCAGTTGCTGCTTCAGGCTATGACACTACTGCGTGTGTAGGTGATACAGCGCGTATTATCTCAATCGACAGTGATGGTGTAATGAACGAGAAGTTCACCGGAACTATTGCCGGGTTTAAGCCTGCAAGATTAGGCGTTGTTACGCTTATCAAGGATGAGAAAGATATATGGGACGAAGACCGTCTGGAGCAGATGACCTTCTATGGCAACAATGTCTATGCCCTGACAGGAAACGGAAGACTCATATCTGATGTTACTAACAGCCAGCTCACAGGCATCGTTGATATTGATGAAAAGATCGTCATGATCGACTCTAACGAAACAGGAGTTATCGCAGGCGGTCAGAGTGGCACGATCTATATCTCACAGGACGGAAAGAATTTCACACCTGTATATGAACCCGGTTCCAACAAAGGAATCAACCTTTGCGGAATCGGCAGCACAGGAAATACTTTTGCAGTCTGCTATAACGACGGCACGATCGTTACGGTTACAAATGGCAAGACAGCTGTTTCCAAACTCCCTGATTCCAGAGCTGTAGTTTTTGTTTCAGACGGCAATAGACTTCTTGCGGCAGACAGCCTGGGCAATATCTATTCTTCAACGAACGGAATGGTATTTGAAATTGCAGGTAAATCTGATCTTCTTAAGGGTTATGAGAAGCCTCTGACGTGCGCTGCTAACGGAGTATTCTGTTTTGTAATTGACGGAACAACAGTGATCATCCGATGTGACGAATCAGGTTTTAAGGTTGAGGAGAGAGATCTCGCTAAACTGACAGGTTCCGAGATAAAGACAATTGAACTTACCGATTCAGGTTTGATCATTGCCGGAACATCCGATAAAAAGGCTTTTGCAATTGATTATGCGTCTGATAAGGCTACACAGCTGACTTCCGAGAACATTATGGTCGAGAACATCATCGGTGTATCTGGTGATAAGGTTTACTACGATTCAGGTAAAGATATCTACAAGTCTCAGATCCTGTCAGAGATTTCTATTGACGGTAATCTGGAAGGCGTAGATATCATGGCAGATGATATCCTCGTCGCAGGTCATATGGTAAAAGCTGCCAGCGGTTCGGTATCTTCTGCTGAAGGTAATACTGATCAGTGGACAGTTTCAGATGATTCACCCTGGGGTATTTATGGAGACGGCACGACTGTTATTGCTACTGACAGATCTTACAGCGGCAGATTTGGTGTGAGACTGTCAGGTAAGGGCAGCGGCGTTCATGCTATTACTCAGACTTTGCCCGGCAAGGCGAAAGATAACTTTAACGCCGGAACATTCTACCGTCTGAGCCTTTATGTCATGTCAGAAGATGCACCTGATAAGGTCTATTGCTGGCTCGAGGGTGAAGGCTTCGGAAGATATGGCTTTGAACTTACACAGATTGGAAATAACTATAAGCAGTACAGTTATGTTTTCGCGGTGACAGACTTCATGATCGAAGCGGAAAACGTCACGTTGAACATTGCTTTCGAAGGTACTGGTTATATTCTCGCAGACGATATTTATCTGGGACCTGACAGCTATAACTCAGCACAGATTCCTCAATACTATGTAGATACATTGATGTCAGGCAATCCTTCTGTTATGAGACTTAATAACCTCAATATCGGCAGCGCAGGTTATGCTCCTGATGCGTTGTATCTCATGAGCAATGATTCGGTTTCAGCTAAAATCGACGGAACAAGTTCAACAGCGGCATATACAGATGGCGAGGATACTGCTGTTACAGGTTATCAGGGCCAGTCAGTAACGGTTTCTCTGGAAGAGAGCTTAAGACTCGTCAAAGATTGCGGTTCCACACCATGGCTCGTTATCGGATCTTATGCCAACCAGCATGATATCGATAAACTCCTTGAATATCTCTGCGGCTCAATGACGTCTGAATACGGCGGAAAGAGAATCGACAACGGTACTGCGCTCCCGTGGAGCAGACAGTTCACAAGATTCTATATCGAGATCAATGACAGCGGAAAAGCGTTTAAGAGCGATGTCCAGAAGGCGGCCTACGTTAATTACGTAATCTCGATGTTCTCACAGTCTGAATATTTCAGCGATATCAAGGATAAGACTGTTTTCCTTGACGGAATGAAATATGACGGCGGTACGATGATGTCTGATGCTGATAACCACACAATGGATGTCAGACTCATAGCAAATGACAATTCAGAATCCTACATCGACAATATCAATACGAGCTATGTTCTCGCTCAGTACAACTCACCGCATATCGTTACTGGTAACAGCGTAGGTGAGTATATCAGCAAACTTGATACGGACGGCAGCAACTGCGGAAAGGTAATATCCGCGATAATTACACAGGAAGCTGACTTTGCGGAGATGATTCTTTTCGATGCGTCGGTAAACTTTGTTCCGTCACAATACACCGGAAAGGATATGTTTACTGCAGGTGACGGTTTCATCAATATGGTTAAGGTATCAGGCCTCATGACAGGATTTACCGGTTATGACGAGCTCTATCTGAATATTAATGAGCCTTTGGATAAGACTGTCACGGCGAGCGTGGACCAGTTTGCGTCTAATGTTTCATGCGCATGCTTCAACAAAGGACCCAGAACCTATCTGGTTATTGCAAATCCCTCGAATTCACAGCAGAGCTTCCTGATCAATGACAACAAGCTCGGCCGTACGGATACCGTTGTCAGAAGATACGATGAAAACGGAAATCTCATTAATGAGAGAAACTTAAGATATGAACATATGCGAAATATTCTCCAGCCAGGAGAATTCATGATCGTTGAGATAAGGTGGAAAGGCTGACAGGACTTAAGATCCTGTAATAAGCTTAATCAGTTCACCGGAAGCCTTAGTGCAGCACTCCTTCCAGTTTTTGCAGAGTTTCATGGCAGTTTCTTCGTCGTCAACAGTAAGCGTTGCTGAAAACGGCTTGCCGTCACCTTTGTAAGCGAGATTTACGCGGTATTTGTTATCCTCTGTGAGCTCCAAAGAAGCCGTAATGCCCGAATTTTTGGATACTTCTTCGATGATCGTGTCAGCGGTCTCGTTAAGATGCTGGATAAGAGAAGCGCTTAATGAAGACATGAGGTCTTTAAGAACGGCTCTGCCGCCGTCTGTGAGGGTAAGATTTTCAGTCGAGCCGACTACGGAATCGCCTGCAAAGGCGCCGGATTGGCTCTTATCCATGAGATTTCCTGAAATGAGCTCCTCATAAGCCCTCGAAAAAGTAAAGAAATCAGTATAAAGAGACTCCATGCATTTTTCCATAAGCAGGTGGTAACTGACGCCCGGAGCCCGGTCGACCAGGTATAGGATCTGTATTTTGGATTCTGCAATAGAAATCTCAGACATCTTTTATTCCTTGGTTTTTGTAATAATTCTATTCGTAATTATACTCGAAAAGAAAAAAATACGGGTGTATACTCTGTATGATTTTTGAATAAAACCTGTAAGGAGAGTACAAGAATGATTACATTTGATTACCAGAACGCCCTCGACTTCATCGGCGGCGAAGAGGCAGTCGCAAGAATGGAGCCCCAGGTTAAGGCCGCTTCTGATATGCTTCACAAGAAGAACGGTCCCGGAAATGATTTCCTCGGCTGGCTCGACCTTCCCACAAACTATGACAAAGAAGAATTTGCCCGTATCCGTCAGGCAGCACAGAAGATCAGAAGAGATTCTGACGTTCTCGTTGTTATCGGTATCGGCGGTTCATATCTCGGAGCAAGAGCCGTAATTGAGCTCTTGGGCCATTCTTTCGCTAACAGCGCATCAAAGAAGATCAGAAAGAGCCCGATGATCCTTTTCTGCGGTAACTCTATCAGCGCTACATATCTTGCAGACATGATGGACATCATCGAAGGTAAGGATATCTCCCTTAACATCATCTCAAAGTCAGGCACAACAACAGAGCCTGCTATCGCTTTCAGAATTCTCCGTGCTTATATGGAGAACAAGTATGGTAAGGAAGAGGCTAAGAACAGAATCTATGCTACAACAGATAAGGCTAGAGGAGCACTCAAGGGCCTCGCTGACGAGGAAGGTTACGAGAGCTTCGTAGTACCTGACGACGTAGGCGGAAGATTCTCTGTTCTCACAGCTGTAGGACTTCTTCCTATCGCAGTTGCAGGCATCGACATCAGAGAGCTCATGAAGGGCGCAAGAGATGCTTCAAAGGCTTACAAGAAGCTTCCTTTCTCTGAGAACCCCTGCTATCGTTATGCAGCAGTACGTAACTGCCTCTTGAGATCAGGTTATTCAACAGAGGTTATGGTCAACTATGAGCCTTCATTCCACTATATGACAGAGTGGTGGAAGCAGCTCTATGGTGAGTCTGAGGGTAAGGACAGAAGAGGTATCTTCCCGGCAGGCGTTGATAACACAACAGATCTCCACTCCATGGGTCAGTTCATCCAGGATGGCGCAAGAATCATGTACGAGACAGTTGTACAGATCGACCAGCCCAGAAGATCTTTCGAGATTCCTAACGATAAGGACAACCTCGATGGTCTTAACTTCCTCTCCGGCATGGATATGAACGAAGTTAACAAGAAGGCAATGCAGGGTACTGTTCTCGCTCATGTTGACGGTAATGTACCTAATCTTGCAATCCATATGTCAGAGCAGAACGCTTACTCATTGGGCGAGCTCATTTACTTCTTCGAGAAGGCTTGCGGCATTTCAGGATATCTCCTCGCTGTAAATCCTTTCAACCAGCCCGGTGTTGAGGCTTACAAGAAGAACATGTTCGCTCTTCTCGGCAAGCCCGGTTATGAGGACCAGAAGGCTGCTCTCGAGGCAAGACTTAACAAATAATTTAAGGCAAGCAATTGCTTTGAACTTTGAACAGGCAGGGGACCGCTTATTGCGGTCCTTTGTTTTTGGGGGTGGGGATTGGGTTTGTGTCCCAAAGTGCCAAAAATCGAGTGGTTGGGGCACGCCTTTACCCCAAACGCTCGAAAACAACCCTCTTGGGGTAAAAAGACCAGCGAAAATTTACCCCATCCCCATTAGAATCAAGTCTTTGGGGTAAAATCAGTAGCCTTTTTACCCCAAGTACATGTTTTCGATAGGGGTGGGGTAAAAAAACAAGGGGAATTTTACCCCAAACACCTCAAAATCAGACATTTGGGGTAAAACGTTATTTGTCTGTTTGAATATGGGTCCTTTAACTTGTATAATAATGCGCGAATTTATTAATAAAGAGGTAGATACTATGATTTCCACACTCGAAAACGGCGCTTGGCTGGTAAACGGCGTCGAACTTATTGAAGACGTAGCAGGCAGCGCTGAAGCAGTAGCTGCAAAATCAGGTAAGCAGGCTGATAAGGCATCTGCAAAGCAGGGCACTATTGCTTACGGTATCCTGAAAGATCATAACACATCAGGTAATATGGATCAGCTTAAGATCAAGTTCGATAAGCTGACTTCACACGATATCACATATGTAGGTATCATCCAGACAGCAAGGGCTTCAGGACTTGAGAAGTTCCCGATTCCTTACGTTCTTACTAACTGCCACAACTCGCTTTGCGCTGTAGGCGGAACGATCAATGAAGATGACCACATGTTCGGTCTTACTGCTGCCAAGAAGTACGGCGGAATCTATGTACCTCCTCATCAGGCAGTTATCCACCAGTACGCAAGAGAGATGCTCGCTACATGCGGCGGCATGATCCTCGGTTCTGACTCACATACACGTTATGGTGCTCTCGGTACCATGGCAATGGGCGAGGGCGGTCCTGAGCTCGTTAAGCAGCTCCTCTCACAGACATACGACATCAAGATGCCTGACGTAATCGCTATTTACCTCACAGGCGAGCCGATGAAGGGTGTTGGTCCTCAGGACGTTGCTCTCGCAATCATCGGCAAGGTATTTAACTCCGGCTATGTTAAGAACAAGGTTATGGAGTTCGTAGGTCCTGGTGTTGCCAGCCTCTCTGCTGATTTCAGAATCGGCATCGACGTAATGACAACAGAGACAACATGCCTCTCTTCAATCTGGCAGACAGATGAGAAGACAGAGCAGTTCTTCGATATTCACGGCAGAAAGGGTGACTACAAGAAGCTCGCACCTGCAGACGTTACATACTATGACGGTGCCGTTATTGTTGATCTCTCAACAATCAAGCCTATGATCGCTATGCCTTTCCACCCTTCAATCGCTTACGAGATCGAGTATGTAAATGCAAATCTCGAGCAGATGATCGCAGAGACAGAAGAGAGAGCTAAGGTTTCTTTCGGTGACAAGATCGAGTACTCACTTAAGGACAAGATCCAGGGCGGTAAGCTCATGGTTGACCAGGGAATCATCGCAGGATGTGCAGGCGGCGGATTTGAGAACATCTGTGCTGCTGCTGACATCATGAAGGGTAAGTACATTGGCTCTGATAAGTTCACAATGTCCATCTATCCTGCATCCACCCCTATATACATGGAACTCGTAAGAAACGGTGTTGCTGCAACACTCCTTGAGACAGGCGCTATCCTTAAGACAGCTTTCTGCGGACCTTGCTTTGGTGCAGGCGATACTCCTGCTAACAACGCATTCTCCATCCGTCACTCCACAAGAAACTTCCCGAACAGAGAAGGTTCAAAGGTTCAGAGCGGACAGATCTCTTCTGTTGCACTCATGGACGCGAGATCTATTGCTGCAACAGCTGCAAACAAGGGCGTTCTTACACCTGCTACAGAGTTCACAGGTGAGCTCAACAACTACGCTTACACATTCGATTCAAAGATCTACGCTAACAGAGTTTTCGATTCAAAGGGCGTTGCAGATCCTAATACAGAGATCCAGTTCGGACCTAACATCAAGGATTGGCCGAAGATGGAGGCACTCCCTGAGAACCTTGTTCTCCAGGTTGTATCTGAGATCCACGATCCTGTTACAACAACAGACGAGCTCATTCCTTCAGGCGAGACATCTTCTTACAGATCCAATCCTCTTGGCCTTGCAGAGTTCACACTCTCACGTAAGGATCCTGAGTACGTAGGACGCGCTAAGAACATCCAGAAGGCTGAGACAGCACTCGTAGCAGGTGAGCATGCCTGCCAGGCTGTTGAGGGTCTCCACGATGTAATGCAGGTAGTAAAGAGCATCGTTCCTTTCGAGAAGGCTGATACAAAGATCATCGGATTCGGTTCCGTAATCTTCGCAGTTAAGCCCGGTGACGGTTCTGCCAGAGAGCAGGCTGCTTCATGCCAGAAGGTATTGGGCGGTTGGGCCAACATCGCTAATGAGTATGCAACAAAGAGATACAGATCAAACCTCATCAACTGGGGTATGTTGCCGTTCATTATCGAGAAGGGCGATCTGCCGTTCTCTAACCTCGACTACATTCTCTTCCCGGGAATCAGAAAGGCAGTAGAGGAGAAGGCTGATACGATCAAGGCAATCGCGATCAAGGGCAATGAGACAAAGGAGTTCACATTGACTCTGGGCGACCTCACAGACCGTGAGCGTCAGATAATTCTTGACGGATGCCTCATCAACTTCAACAGACAGAAATAATTCTTTTATGAACTGACTTAAAACTACGGAAATACGGCTAAGAGTACGGCGCAAGCCGAATCGAAAGCCGTATTTCCTTATTAACGAAAGCAGTATTGATATGCCGGCACAGCAAAAAAGACAACACATAAATCATCAGCAGATAACATTCGCATACCTGTTAAAACAGTGGATAGGACCGGTTTTCTTTATCACTGTCGGTGCGGTCATTGCTGCTTTTGCCTTGGAGGAATTCCTCGTTCCATTTACGATCCTTGACGGCGGTGTTGTCGGTATCTCAATGATCATCAGCCAGTTGTCAGGAATGCCTTTGGGTGTTCTTACGATTGTTCTGAATATTCCGTTCATGATCCTCGGATTTAAGCGTTTGGGCATGAGATTCCTTGTGAAGGCCATCTATGCGATGGTTATCTTCTCTGTGTTCCTCGGCGTTTTCGAAGACATGAAGGCTGTAACTGAGCAGGAGATACTGGTCGTTGTATTCGGCGGTGTCTTACTGGGTGTCGGTGTAGGCCTCATCTTAAGATACGGCGGCTGCCTTGACGGTACAGAGATCGTTGCGATGTTCCTGTCGAAAAATACAGAATTCTCTGTCGGCCAGATCGTATTGTTCTTTAACATAATCATTTACGGTGTGGCAGGCTTCCTCTTCGGACCTGACAGAGCGCTTTACTCGCTCCTCACTTATTTCATCACTTCGAAAATAATCGATATCGTTGAGAACGGCATGGAACAGGGTAAATCCGTAATGATCATCACAGATCACGGTAAGGATATAGCTGATGCCATTTATTCCCAGCTCGGACGCACATGTACACAGATGGAAGGTAAGGGAATGGTCAGCAACGGTAAGAAGACCGTGCTCTATTGTGTTATTACCCGTGTCGAAGTTCCCGCGATCAAGAAGATCATTAACGATGCGGATGTATCTGCATTCATGACAATCTCCGATGTTTCAGAGATTGTAGGAAATCATATAAAAAAGAAAAAAAGTCCTGTACATAAAAAATGATAATCTGATTTTTTTGATATAATATCTTTATTGAAACTAATCACGAGGAGATTACTTATGGGAAAAGGCGCTTACTTTTTTGTTCAGATAATTTGGCAGTTTTTATTCGCTACGATGTTTTGGTTTGTTTACCTCTATAATGCATCGATAAGCGCTGCCGGAGATGGAGATGCTACTACTTCATTGATCATGACAGTTGGCGGCCCGGGACTCTACCTTCTGCTTACTATTGTCTATATGGTATTCGGATCCAAGAAGGTCAGTCGTTGGAGAGGATACCTCATTATCGTAGTAATCCTCTTTACTTTAGCAATGGCAGTTGCCGGTTTCTATGCTGCATCATTTTCTGCTCCTTATCTCGCTGGATGGTTTGGCATGGAGAGTTTCACAGCTCCTACGAGCATTTTCAGTGTCTTCGGTATTTAAAACTGCAATTAAAAGGCTAAATATGAGTCGTCTCAAAACTGTTGAGGCGACTCTTTTATTTGATTGTTCGGTGTTTTCGAGTATTTGGTATTCGAAAAATGCAAAAAGAGAAAATCAGAATACATAATTTTCAGAAAATGTATTCAGATTTTAAAAAATCGCAAATAGAGAATACAATAATCGTTTGAATTGTATTCGTTTTTGCGTGAAATCGAAAAATGGAATACAAAAACAATTTAAAATATATTCTTAACTTCCAAATATCGAAAAAACGAATACAAATTTGATCTCAAAGTGTATTCGGTTTAGCCGTTTTCTGAAAAAAGGAATACAAACTCTTTGTTAATGTATTCTTTTTCGCGCGGAATGCGAAAAGCGAATACAACTGATTGTGTTTTTAGTCGGAATTAAAAGTGGCTGTCTCATATGAGGCAGCCACTTGTTTTCGGTTTGATTTAAGTATCAGTTTTTCTTTCCGAAAGTATTGTTTAATGTATCAACATCGGGAAGATCTACGCCGACCTTTTTCTCAACTGTATCGATAGCCTGGTTAGCTACCTTCTTTGCATTCTCATCCTTTGCTACAGCGCCCAAAGCGTCCTGTGCAGCGCCTACAGCCTTGTTTACATCGATATCCATTGTTAAGCACCTCCGTTTGTTTTATAAGATGATTATATCACCAGTATTAATTTATTGAGCCTCATCGAGTCTCTCGCCGCCCCATTCAACAAAGGTCAGACCATAACGCTCATCTACGGAACAGTTGATACCGTCAAGTGACTGCTCGGCAATATCAACGAATTCGTCTGATGCATACCAGAGCATGTTAACGCGTACGACTACGTCAGGTGAGGGGGCAACATCATAAACTGCCACATCGTTAAATGTATCAGTCTGGAAAGCAATTACGTTATAAGCATTTCCTCCCATCTTAGGGAGCCAGTATTCAATAAAATCAGCGATTTCCTTATCGTTCAGACCGAGCTGCCTGAGAGAAGTATTAAGGAATGCTTCAGTCTCGGAACCCTTAACGCAGAAACCTTCGCTAAGGTCAGGCTCGAAAAACATATCAGCTTCCCAGATGATGTATTCGTAAGTCATGCCTGCTTCATCGGTAAGTGTGCCGTCAGATGAAGGAGTAACAATCCAGCCTTTGTTCTCAACATATTCAGGATATGTGTAGGTGAAACTGCCGTTAAGATCGAGAGTGATATTTACGGGTTCTTCTGTCTCGCTGTAAAGATAAATGATCGGCGCGTGAACTCTTATTGCAGCATCCTGTGCGGCCTTTTGTGCCATTTTTATATATTGGACGATGCCATATGACATAAAGCCCGCAAATCCTACACAGAGGACCATCAGTACAATCAGAAGGGGGATACCTTTTCTCTTAGTACCATCTTCTTTGCGGGTGGTTGCGTTATAAAGACATACAAAGAAACCGATTATCGGTATGTCAGTAAGGATAATAAGAAGTGCCCAGCCGGCGGTTGTAGGCATTGAACCTCTGTTCCTCGCAGCGCCTTTTGTAGGGGATGTGTTATCGCCTGTAACTGCCTCGATCTCGCTTACGACATCAAGGCCATAATCTTCGCTGCAATAACCGACATTGGTATTTCTGTCGTATTCAGCCTGGATGAAACTCGCGCTTAGAGCTACATAGAGATCAACAGCAACAAGGATAATGATGCAAATAACTGCATAGATAATCTTCTTTAATCTTCTGTCCATAGAGCATGCCTCAACTAAAAACAAATAATCCCTTAACAGAAATTATCATAACATTTTGATTATTTGTTTTCCACAGAGGCTCTTTCCTGGAACTTCTTGAGGTCTTCCATCATTATGTTTGCGGTCTTAAGATCGATTAACCATCCGAAAACATGAACCAGTACATAGATGATCATTACGCTGATTGAAACCCCGATGATCTGTGGCCATACATCCGGAATGAATTTGAATCTGCCGAACATGAATCCGATGATGACAGCTATGACCAAAAACATCTGTATGATCTCACGGATGATAGTCTGTTTCATTGTAAGTTCCTTTTTGGAATACATCACAAGACCCGGAATGCTTCCGATAACGCCGTAAATAAGAGGATATGCAAAAGCTTCATATCCGAATTTCAAATCAGGCTCTAACATCCGCCCTAAAACAAACATCGCCACATTGATCAATGTAACGCAAATAAAAAAGCTTCCGAGGTTTGTTCTTAAATGTTCCTTCATACTGATCCTCCTCTGAGCTTCTCTCTGATGTCAGGAACGTACTTACGTGAGATGATAACCTGTTCGCCGTTCGTGAGGACACATGAGAATCTGCCGTTTAAAGACGGCCTGATAGAAGTAATCTTCATAAGATTTACAACAACTGATTTTGATATGCGCGCGAAGTTGCGTGATGCGAGTGCCTCGTCGAATTCATAAAGGCGTCTTGTTGATTCGTAGCAGTCCTTCTCGAGATAGATGAATGTCTTCTCGTCAACTGCCTCGATATAAAGGATATCCGGCAGTGCAAGACTGTACTGCCGGTCCTCTTTGGTACCTTTCAAAATGCCTTCACGGGATCTGATGAACCTGATTATCTCATCGACCCGTTCATCTTTTCTGTGACACCCAATCTCAATATATTCTTTCTCGGACTCGCCGATCTTTTTAACAGTAATTTCCATTGATACCTCAATAGTGTTCGTTTACGCTGAAACTTCCTTCTCCTTTAAGATAACAATCGAAAAATCTTAGTACAAGACCATTTAATGTATCGATCATTACACCATTGTCGACATTACCTGTTCCGAGGTTCTTTGCAAGGACAGGGGAGAACAAAGGAAGATCCGTAAAGTCCATGTGTCCGCTGTTTGCAAAGTATGTGCAGTAAGCTGTGTCAGCATTATCGATAATGATGTTATTGGAGAAAACATAACCTGTTCTTTCTGCTTCAACTGCCTGGTCGTGATGTTCCTGATTCTGGAAATTCAGAAGGGGAGTGTGATAAGGTTCCTCATTAATAAACACCTCGTCTCCGCTAATACCAAGATTCTCACCTAACATAGTTCCGTCCAGATCCACAGCAGCGGAGATATCGTCTCTTCTTCCGCAAGTTACTGCGGTAGCTCCGCCCATTGAATGACCAATGAGTCCGATCCTGGAAGGATCAATGAGACTTACAGCTTGTATAACTCCTTCTTTCTGGCTGTCTTCGACATACCATGAATCAACGTTTCCTTCCTTAAGAGAATCGATTGCAAAGTTCATGTCTGCTGTGCGGAGCGCCATCCACCCGGATGTTACTTCGAATACTTCTGCCTCAGATACATCGCTCGAACCTATAGTCATTGCATCATTTAGGAACTGACTGTCAGCGATTATTGTCTTTCCTGTAGAATCATGGGTAAAGATCGAGTGATAAGGATGCTCTATGCTCGCTACGACATAACCATTGCTGGCCAGTTCCATAAACATCGAGGCGTTGCTCTGATAGTAACCGAATGCACCGTGACTGAAGATAACAAGAGGCATCTTCCCGTTTGCATTTTCAGGATAGAAGAAGTAGACAGGAACCTCTCTATAAGAACCGTCATCTTCAAATTCTTCCACACGGGATGTATCGATTAGGATCGCATTTGCCTGCAGGACTTTGTAAGGTCCTGTTGTCTCTCTTCCTTCATAATCTGTAAACAGGAATGCAGGCATAAGTGAAGAGGCGATAAGGCTCATGCTGAGCACTGTTCCTAATATCACCGGGGCCTTCTTTTTGGCTTTGTTATTTTTCCGGTTAGCGAGGAAGAAAATTCCTGACACGACGATCCTGATCACGAGCATTGCAATCAGCCCTTTGAACCTGAATCCTGTATCGATTCCGGGCAGAAGAACCATTGCGAGAAAGATAACCAGTTCGCCTGCGTTTACGATTAAACGTTTAGTAGTCCATTCCTTTTTTTCCGATCTTTTTGTCAGCTCGAAAACCATAAATCCGAGCTCAGTTATGAGAAGGATTATTAAAAGAAAAGCTGTCATATTCATCACCTCATTTATTGTTGTTGAGACGACTATATGACAGCATTAAACCGCGTTCAATAGAAGTAAGGATGAGATGCAAAAGCAGGCGGTAAGATGCATCAGACCTGCTTATAAGGTCGAAATAAACCTCATGAAATCTTCATCATTTTTATAAACGCCTGCACATTCCAGAACCTTTGCGAAAGTCTTTCCAATCTCTGTTTTCAGTGCTTCATTGATATTGGTTTCTGAAGATAGATCGTAATTATCTTTCCATTCATCGATCCAGTCAGCATGTTTGGAAATCTCTTCAATGGAACGGATATCTTTGCCGGTTAAAATGGCATCTTCAATCAATGACATTTCCTTTTTGAGTCTTGCAGGAAGAACAGCGAGTCCCATTACTTCGATGAGGCCGATGTTCTCTTTCTTGATGTGATGGTATTCGGCATGGGGGTGGTATACGCCCATCGGATGTTCATCTGTAGTAATGTTGTTGCGGAGAACGAGATCCAATTCGAACAGACCATCTCTGTTTTTACGTGCAATAGGTGTTATCGCATTGTGAGGAACACCGTCAGTCTCGGCAAAGATAAATGCATCTTCGTCTGTGTAAGATTTCCACTTGTTGAGGATCATGTCTGCGCAATCAGCAATGCGCTCAATATCTTCGCCCTGAAGTCTTATTACCGACATCGGCCAGTTGACGATGCCGGCAGTAAGATCTTCATATTCAGGGATAGAGAATGTGCTTTTATATGTTGCTCTTGCCATAGGGAAGAGATAGCAGCCGCCCTGGAAATGATCGTGGCTTAAGATAGAACCGCCAACAATCGGAATATCAGCATTGGAGCCTGCGGTGTAGTGAGGGAACTGCGCGACAAAACTGAGGAGCTTTTTAAAAGTCGAACGGTTGATCACCATAGGGATGTGCTTTTTGTTGAGGATAATGCAGTGCTCGTTATAGTAAACATAAGGTGAGTACTGAAGGAAGTATTCATCCCCGTCCAATGTGATCGGAATGATCCTGTGGTTTTGTCTGGCAGGGTGAGTGAGTGTTCCTGCATAACCCTCATTCTCGGGGCAGAGGAGACACTTGGGATAAGACGTACTCTTTGCTTTGCCTGCAGCAGCAATATCTCTCGGATCTTTCTCAGGCTTACTGAGATTGATCGTAATATCGATATCTCCGTATTCAGTCGGAGCTACCCATTTAACGTCCTTTGCAATACGGTCCGTGCGGATGTAGTTGGTAACCTTTGAGAAGTTATAGTACCAGGCAGTTGCAACCTTTGGAGACGTATCGCACAGTCTGTTAAACATGTTGATTACAACAGAAGGGGGAGGGGTTATTGCGCCCATGATCTTTGTATCAAACAGATCCTTGCAGGCATTGGTATCACTCTTCATTACGCCATGCGCGAACGCCCAGTCCATCATGTCTTCGAGAATGAAGTGGAGATCTCTTTCGCCGGGCATTTCCTGAGGAACTGTATACTCGTCCAATTCCATCAGTTCAATAAGTTTATTGATTGAATAAACACGGTCTGCTTCATCTATAAGACCGTTTCTGATTCCGTAATTAACAAGTTCAGTTATGTATGTGTTAATCATAGATACCTCCATTAAAGGACTCTTATGCCGCCGTATTTGCGGATCGATAATATCTCGCAGCTGCCTTCACCAAAAACCTTGTCCATATATTTCCGGTAACGGTTAGCGTTTTCCTTTTTAACGAATGCCTGGATAGTGCCTGCAAAGCCGCCTCCGTGAACTCTTGCAACCTCATCAGGACCTAATACCGTATCGCTTACGGCGAGTGCCAGTGAGATGTTTTGCACGGTAACGTCTTTGTTCGTATATACATTCTGAAGATACTTAAAAGAGGAATCTCCTGACTGCTTTACCAGATTAAGGAATTCTTTGAGATTGCCGTCACTAAGGGCCTCAGATTCATCTTGCGCGCGCAAAGACTCATTAACGAAATGGATCGCTCTTAATACGGCTCTGTCGCCTGCATTCTCGCGGAGCATACCGATATTATCGATGATGTCTTCGAAATCAACAGGGCGGAGGACGTCATGTCCTAACAGCGATGCGATCTTTTTCATTTCGGCGGGAACCGCTGCATATTCATCAGTTAAATCAGCGTGCGAACCCTTGGTATCGGTAATGCAGAGAACGTAGCCGGCCTTCGTAAAATCAAAATCAATCTTTTCAACAACAGGCTCATCGGGATTCTCAAAATCAATGTGAACGAGACTTCCGACCGAGCATGCCATCTGGTCCATAAGACCGCAGGGCTTACCGAAGTATTCGTTCTCTGCGTATTGGCCGGTCTTTGCGATCTCGACAGGATCGATATTCATGTCGTTAAACAGACCTGAAACTATTGTACCGATCAACGTCTCGAAAGCAGCAGAAGATGACAGGCCTGCGCCGATAAGAACATCACTTGTTATGTATGCATCAAATCCGCCTAAAGTGTAACCGCCGTTTTTAAGACCTGCGACAACACCGCGGATAAGGGAAGCGGTAGAACATTTTTCTTCTTCGCGTATGCCGAGATCTGATAAAGAGATGTTTGTCATGCCGAATCCGTCGGCAAGAACATTGATATTTTCATCATCTCTCTTGGCAACGATAGCGATTGCATCCTTATTGATAGATGCTGCGAGGACTTCACCGTGCTGATGGTCGGTGTGGTTGCCTCCGACTTCTGTTCTGCCCGGAGCAGAGAAAACGGCTTCAGGTTCAGAACCGGAAAAAGCCTTTGTAAATTCTGATACAGCCTTCTCATATCTGTCCTTCTGAATGGCGGCAGACTCGTCTGTACAGTAAATGTCTTTATATTTAATAACTGATAAATCAAGCATAAAGAGCCTCCCGGGAGGAGTTTATAGCATGATTATAGATTGTAATCTTCTAACAGTCACATGCGCAGTTTACACAATACTTGGAAACTAAATTTGTAAAATCAGTTTCCAAACAAATCACCCTATTTCTCTGGCATCTTGGTATTATTTAGGTGGAAACTGAAAATGCTATATTAAGTTTCCAAAGGAGAAATCTGACAATGATAACAGAGATTCGTGAAAAGATTCTTATAGGAACTATTCAGGTTTTTAATAAAAAGGGATTAAAGCTCACTATGGATGATGTTGCAGATGAGCTTAAGATCTCCAAGAAAACTATTTATAAAGAGTTCTCGAGCAAGGAAGAGATGTTCGAGACAATGGCAGATTATGTTTTCGACAATATAAAGATCAGGGAAGAAGAGATCCTTAATACAACCGGATACACAACCGTCGAGAAGATCAGATTACTGTTGTCAGCTATGCCGGAGAGTTACAGGAACATAAACTTCCAGGAATTGCATCCGTTAAAAGAAAAATTCCCTAAGGTATACAAGAAAGTCCAGAAGAGACTTGAGACCGGATGGGAGCCTACTCTGAAACTGCTGGAGCAGGGTAAGGAAGAAGGCATCATCAAGAAGGATGCAGATCTCAAGATATTCAAGCTCATGATGGAAGCATCACTCGAGAGATTTTTCGAGCAGGACGTCATGAAGGGCGGACACAAGAAATACAACGATTATCTCAACGAAGTAGTAGACATTCTCTTAACAGGCATTTCAGAAAAGTGAGAATAATATGGAAAAGTCCAAAGTAATCTTTAATAACGTACAGCCGGATTCAGTGTACAGGAAGGCCGTAAAGTCTAAGGCAAAGTATGCCAAAAAGTTCGGCGACGATTCTGATAAGAATTATTCGGCAAGGGTGGTCGACAACGGATACATCGGAGATATCCTGGGTGTCAGGAACATCGCTGTGGGTGATGGCGATGCCGGTGTATCCGAAGGTTTCGACACTGAGAAGGGTATCATTGTCGGCAATATCAGAATGGGATTCGGTCACTACCGTATTTCCATGGCCATTGCATCTGCGGCAAATTCAATGGGATATATTCCATACTGGATGGATCTCAATTCTTATAAGCAGACTACATGTACGAAGGTAATCTCTGCCCAGAATGACCTCTATTCAACGGGTTCGAGATTATCCCAGAAGTCCAAACTGTTTAATAAGATCGTTTGGGAACCATTGAACTACGAAGGTTTCAGGAAGCTCTCTTATAACGCTGCTGACCAGAAGAATGCCGAACTCATGGCACCTGTTTATCAGAATGTCCCTAAGGATATTCCTGTTGTAGCAACCCATGTCTGGCCTGCTCAGGCAGCCATTCATGCAGGCATGAAGAATGTTGTAAACGCTATTCCCGATAACTGGCCGATGGCTCTGCATTTCGCTGAAGGAAGCATCCATACAGTGCAGACACATTACGCTTACCAGGGTTACCGTATCTGTAACGGAATGGACGGCAAGAAGGTCTTAAATCCGATGCCGGAAGACAGCCTCAAATATGTCGGCCACTATATCGATCACGAACTCGTAGCAAATATCGAAGATGACTGTGCACGCCGTCTGGCACGTAAGGCAAACGGTGAGCCTATGAGATTCCTGCTTACTATCGGTGGTGCCGGCGCGCAGAAAGAAATCTTCGCTGCAATAATCAATGAACTTATGCCTGATATAAAGAACAATAAGGCAGCGTTATATGTAAATATCGGAGACTATCAGAACGTCTGGGAAGACCTGCAGAAGATGGTTCCGGGAATCAAAGACATCGCGAAAACACACTTCAATGACTGGGAAGAAACAAAGAAATTCTGTAGTAGCGCAATAGACGGTGATGTTGAAGGAATCCATCTGTTCTGCCACGAGAATATCTTTGAAGCAGTATATGCGACAAACCTTCTTATGAGATCCTGCGACGTTCTCGTAACAAAGCCTTCCGAGCTCGCGTTCTATCCCGTTCCGAAGCTCTTTATCAAGAGGATCGGAGGACACGAACAGTGGGGTGCTATCCACTCGGCTGAGATCGGTGACGGAACATTGGAGTGCAGGGACATACCTCACACGCTACAAATGATAAGACTGTTCAGAGATGATAATACAACGCTCGCAGATATGTGCGGAAACATCATCAGAAACAAATCCTTAGGGATCTACGACGGTGCATACCAGGTTGTAAAGATCGCTATGGGAATGAAGAAATAAGAAAGGAGAATGATATGGAGACTAAAAAAGGTTTAACCGGAAAAGAGAAATTTGCTTACGGAATAGGTGCCGTAGGTAAAGATATGGTTTACATGCTCTCAGCTTCATATATCCTGTATTACTTCCAGGACATTATGAAGACGAGTGCGATCGCTATGGGTGTCATTCTTCTTGTCGCAAGAGTTTTCGATGCGTTCAACGATCCGATTATGGGTGTTATCGTCGCGAAAACAAAAACCAAGTGGGGCAAATTCCGCCCGTGGCTCCTTATCGGTACGATTACCAATGCCGTAATCCTGTTCCTCATGTTTGCAGCTCCGCCGACATTGGACGGCAAAGGCCTGGTTGCTTATGCGGCAGTATTCTATATCCTCTGGGGTATCACATATACCATGATGGATATTCCTTACTGGTCAATGATCCCCGCGTTTACTGAGGGCGGTAAGGAGAGAGAAGGTCTCTCTGCACTCGCACGTTCATGTGCTGGTGTCGGTTCAGCGCTCGTAACGATCTTTACGGTAATGGCTGTAACAGCGATCGGAACATCACTCACAGCTAAGAGTACAGACAATATAACTAAGCAGTTTACAACAGCTGATACAAACATCCACACTTACGTTATTGAACTCGACAGTGACGGAAACCCTACTGACAACGTTATCGAATATGCATCTGATAAGACAGACGTATCAGTTACGATCGTAGGATCTGAGAGAGCTTTCGAAGGCGTTTATTCCTTTAATACCGATAACACGAAGTATGAGTTTGCAATCAACGGTGTAAATTCTGATTCTTCTAAAGTTGAATTCGTTATGGATTCAGAAACTGCAGCTGATGCAGGACTCGTTTTCTATGTTGATTCAGAATGTTATGAAGCTATCAAGAACAATGATTCTATTGATGCAGATCTTACGATGAATTCTACATTGGAAGTTGAGAGAGTCGGTTTCAAATACTTCTCACTCATCATCGGAATCCTGTTCATCGTCTTCATTGCCATTACATGCCTCTGCATCAAGGAGAAGTCATCAGTTGATATGAAGACTCCATCCGTTAAGCAGATGTTCAAGGCTCTCCTCAGCAACGACCAGGCGATGACGATCGTTATAACTATCGTATTGTTCAATACTGCTACATACATCACGTCGAATCTGTTGATTTATTTCTTCAAATACGATATTGCTGGTTCTAACTGGCAGGGCAATTACACACTGTTCAATATGTTCGCAGGCGCGATGCAGATTCTTGCGATGATGTTGCTCTTCCCGCTGCTTAGAAAGGCTTTCTCCACACTGAAGATTTTCTACATCGGTGTATTCGCAGCTATTGCCGGATATCTTATTCTCCTCGGATTGTCTATTGTCGGAACAAAGAATGTATATGCCTTCTTCGTACCCGGATTCTTCATCATGGGCGCAGTCGGAATACTCAATGTTATCTGCACGGTATTCCTGGCAAATACATGCGATTACGGCGAACTGAAAAACGGCAGAAGAGACGAATCAGTAATCTTCTCCATGCAGACATTCGTCGTTAAGCTAGCATCCGGTATCGCAGCCCTGGTTGCATCTGTCTGCCTCACGATCTTCAACATCCAGCAGAACAGCGATGTCGATATGAATCTCAGCGTTCTCCTCTCGAAAGTAACATCGATCAGGAACAATGTCGTAGAGACGATCGACACGAGCGCTGTATTCGGCCTTAGAATGGTAATGACACTTGCACCTATATTTGTTCTCGTAATTGCATTGCTTATATTCAAGGCAAAGTATATTCTGACAGATAAGAAGCTTGAGGAGATTTCTAAGGAACTTAAATCAAGGAGCTGAATACCATGATCACTGTTAAAGGCGATAAAGCCCCTCTGTTTATCCTTGATACCGCGCATACGACGTATGCCATGAAGGTATTGGATTCAGGTCATATAGAGCATCTTCACTACGGAAGAAAGATCCATATGGATAGTGAAGACGGTCTTACTGAGCAGCATGAATTTGCACCCGGAACATCTGTAGTCTATTCATCTGAAGTGAGCAATTTCTCATTGGATGATATGCGTCTTGAGATGAGTACATACGGTAAGGGTGATGCACGGGAAGCTTTCATTGAGGTCGTTAATTCAGACGGCAGCATGACTTCTGATTTCCTTTATTCGGGATTTGATCAGAGCCGTGGAAGAGACGGTGGAACAGAAGGTCTTCCTTCCTCTTATGGTGAGGATGCAGAGGTTCTTACGATCACCTTGAACGATAAAGACAATAACCTTAAACTCGAACTGATTTACTGCGTTTATTCTGATACAGATGTGATCACCAGAACGGTACTTCTCATTAACGAAGGTGAAGGCGATATCAGGATCAAGAAGATCATGAGCTGTCAGATCGATTTCGATCCCGATAATTATGTGTTCACGACATTTACCGGCGCGTGGGCAAGAGAGATGAAAAAGACTGATATGTCTGTAGCATCTGCACGCCTTGTTAATTCGTCTTTTACGGGCAACTCATCCAACCGTGCCAATCCGTTTGTCATGCTCTCTAAAAGAGGTGCGAACGAAGAGTACGGCGACGTGTACGGATTTAATCTCGTCTACAGCGGCAACCATTATGAGTCTGTTGAGAAGAGTCCGTTTGGAAAAGTAAGATTCTTATCGGGTATCAACCCGACTTCATTTGAATGGAAACTGTCGAAAGGAGAGTCTTTCCTGACCCCGGAAGCGGTCATGACATATTCCTCTATGGGATATAACGGAATGAGCGGGCAGATGCATGACTTTGTGTCAAAGCATATCCTGCGCGGTCCGTGGAAAGACAGACTTCGGCCAATTCTCTTAAATTCCTGGGAAGCATCTTACTTCAAGATCAGTGAAGGTAAACTTTTGCGTCTTGCACGCAAAGCGAAAGAAGCAGGAATTGAACTCTTTGTCATGGATGACGGATGGTTCGGTGAGCGTAACGATGACACATCCTCATTAGGCGACTGGTTTCCTGATACGAAGAAACTTCCTCGTGGTGTAAAAGGAATCTGTGATAAGGTCCGTGCGTTGGGACTCGACTTTGGCATCTGGGTTGAACCTGAGATGGTTAACCGTGACAGCGGCCTCTATCTCGCACACCCTGAGTGGGCAATGGAGATTCCCGGTAAGAGCCATTCCGAAGGAAGAAACCAGATGGTATTAGACCTCGCAAATCCCGAGGTTCAGGATCACCTGATAAGAGTAATGAGCAAGGTTTTCTCTTCTGCTGATATCTCATACGTTAAGTGGGATATGAACAGAAACTTCTCTGATGTCTTCTCGAAGTCTTTGCCTTCTGACAGGCAGGGGGAAGTTGCGCACAGATATATCCTTGGTCTTTACCGTGTAATGCGTGAACTCACAAATAAGTTCCCTGATATTCTTTTCGAAGGATGCGCTTCGGGCGGCAACAGATTTGACCTTGGAATATTGAGTTTCTTCCCGCAGATCTGGGCAAGTGATGACACTGATGCTGTCTGCAGGGCTGAGATCCAGAATGGTTATTCATACGGATATCCGATGTCTACCGTTACTGCACATGTTTCAGATTGTCCTAATCACCAGACGCTCAGGAGAACTCCGATCGAGACAAGATTCAATGTTGCTTCATTTGGCGTGCTCGGTTACGAGTGCAATTTGAACGACATGAGCGCTGATGATTTTGCAGCCGTTAAAGCGCAGATAAAAATGTATAAGAAGTGGCGCGAGGTCATGCAGTTCGGAAGATTCTACAGATCTGTTTCGATGAATGATTCGGGGAGCTGCGACGGTGATCTCTTAGGCGCGCCAGGATACAGTGTTATGGAAAGCATTCCGGGTAATAACATATCGTGGACTGTAGTATCTTCTGATAAGACTAAGGCGGTTTCAATGACAATGCAGCTGTTTACTCATCCGAATACACAGTGGGGTGTCCTAAAACCCGTGGGACTTGATGGTGAGACTAAGTATCACATCGAAGGAAGAAGTCTTAAGTTCGATCTGCGTGAATTTGGCGGCCTCATTAATTATGTTGCTCCGATTCACGTTAAGCAGGACAGTCTGCAGCACAGAACGATTGCGAGATTCTATAAGATGAGTTCGGAAACAGAAGTTCATGACATGTATGGTGATGCAATGATGTATTCCGGAGTTCATCTTAGGAGTGCTTTTGCGTCAGGCGGATACAATGAGAACATGAGATATTATCCTGACTACGGTTCGAGAATATATACTATAGAGAAGGTTGGATAAATTTCTTAGGAGCTGTCTTTATGAGAATAGATTTTAATAACGGCTGGTTGTGGTCACCTGAATTTGCGACTGAAATGACAACGCCCGTCTTCGGCGGTGAAGATAAGATGGAGCAGGTCAGGATTCCTCATACAGTTTCTATTACTCCTCTAAACTATTTTGATGCCCATGTTTACCAGATGATTTCCTGCTACAGGAAAACTTTCGCTGTGCCTTCTGAATGGAAAGGCAAGAAAGTATCCGTAACTTTCGATGCGGTTGCTCATGAAGCAGAAGTATATATCAACGGTGAATCAGTTGTTAAGCATTCATGCGGATATACAGCGTTCACGGCTGACCTTACAGACCATATAAGATTCGGCGAAGAGAATGTTATCGCGGTTAAGTGCGACAGCAACGAAACTCTCAATGTTCCTCCGTTCGGATTTGTAATCGACTACATGACATATGGCGGAATCTACAGAGAGGTCCATCTCGATGTCAGAGAAACAGATTATATCCGTGATGTTTTTGTCAGTGCCGGTGCAGATAAGAAGGTAAGGATCAAGACTGATATTGTAGGTGACGGCGAGCTCGTTGCCATGATAACTGATGTCAATTCGGGTAAGGTCCTTTTAGCTGAACCGTGCGGCAGAGAATGTGAGATCCAGGTAGACGAAGCAGAGCTCTGGTCAATGGATAATCCCACTCTCTATGAACTCTCGATGACTCTCCGAAATGGTGATTCGGAAGATACATATGTAACCAGATTTGGTTTCAGAGATGCAGTGTTTAAGGCAGATGGGTTTTATCTTAACGGCTCGAAAGTAAAACTCAGGGGACTTAACCGTCACCAGTCCTGGCCTTATGTCGGATATGCTATGCCTAAGTCTATGCAAAGACTTGATGCAGACATAATGAAGAATGAATTGGGCCTTAATGCCGTAAGAACTTCCCACTATCCCCAGTCGCATCACTTCATTGACAGATGCGATGAATTGGGACTCCTCGTATTTACGGAGATCCCCGGATGGCAGAACATCGGTGATGAAGCATGGAAAGAACAGGCAGTTGTTAATACACGCGAGATGGTATCACAGTACCGCAATCACCCCTCGATCATTTTGTGGGGAGTAAGGATCAATGAATCAATAGATTGTGATGAGCTCTATGTCAGAACAAATAAAGAAGCACATGAACTGGATCCTTACCGCCAGACTTCAGGCGTAAGATATCTTAAGAACAGTTCTCTTCTTGAAGATGTGTATGCGTTTAATGATTTCAGTCACAACGGAAAAACAGCAGGATGCGAGCCTAAGAAGAACGTTACCCCAGATATGAGCAAGCCTTACTTTGTCAGTGAGTATAACGGCCACATGTTCCCGACAAAGACTTTTGATTCGGAACTGCACAGACAGGAACATGCGCTGAGGCATTGCAATGTTTTGGACAGTGTCATGTCCTATGACGATATCTGCGGTTCTTTTGGCTGGTGCATGTTCGATTACAACACACATAAAGATTTCGGTTCAGGTGACAGAGTCTGCTATCACGGCGTTATGGATATGTTCAGAAATCCGAAGACAGCTGCATATGCTTATTCGAGCCAGAACAAAGATATCGGACCTGTGCTGGAGATCAGTTCTTCAATGGATATCGGAGAGCATCCCGCAGGCAACAGGGGAGAAATCTATATCTTTTCTAACTGCGACAGCGTAAAGATGTATAAGGATGATATTTTCATCAAGGAATATACGAGAAAGGATTCCTCATACAAGAACATGATCTCTCCGCCGATGCTCATCGATGACTTCATCGGTGATCAGATGAAAGAGGGCGAAGGATTTACTGACAGGCAGAATAAGATCGTTAAGGATGCATTGAACTTCTCGGCCGTATACGGAATGGAGAATATGCCTCTTAAGATGAAACTTACAATGGCAGAAGCCATGACAAGATACAAGATGAAGTTTGACGATGCTTATATGCTGTTCGGCAAATACATCGGCAACTGGGGCGGTAAGGTAACAAAGTTCAGATTCGAAGGGATCAGGAACGGTGAAGTGGTTAAGACCGTTATTAAGTCTGCGATGACGGAATTGAATCTCAGCATCGATGTATCTTCAAATGACCTCGTTGAAGGCCCGACTTATGACGTTGCAGCCATCAGAATAAAAGTAACCGACGAGTATGGAAATGTAATGCCGTTTTACAACCGTCCGGCACAAATAGATGTGACAGGAGATATTGAAGTCCTGGGGCCTTCGCTGGCTGATATCAACGGCGGTATGGGCGGTGTCTATGTAAGGACCACCGGAAAAGAAGGAAAAGGAAGTATCAGGATAACTCTTCCTGAAAACGGACAGTCGGTATCAACGGATTTCACTATAACCAAAAACGTTTAATTTAGGGTTTGACTTCAAATATCGTATAATGATTCCAGTTTCAGATTAACAGGAGTTTTTATGAGCGCTAAAAAAGGCATTATTTTCGATATGGACGGCACAGTCTGGGATTCTTCCGAGAATGTAGCCAAATCCTGGACTGTTAAGGTTCACGAAGCAGGGTTTAAGGATAAGTCTGTTACCAGGGAAGATATCCAGAGCGTAATGGGTAAGCCCATGGATGTTATTGCAGATACGCTCTTTACTTACACTGAGAAGGGTCCTGAGAGAGACAGTCTCAGATTTGCATGTGAGAATTACGAGAACGAGTATTTGAGACAGCATGGCGGAATTCTCTACGAAGGTGTTCTGGAGACATGGGCCAAGCTCAAGGAGATGGGTTATCACATCTATATAGTAAGTAATTGTCAGGCAGGCTATATTGAGGCCTTCCTGGAATTCTATGGTATTGCTTACGGTACTCCCGATGACCTGGTTGAAGACATTGAGTGTTATGGAAATAATTTCCTGCAAAAAGATGAAAATATAAAGCTCATTGCTGAACGTAATGAGCTTACAGCGGCCTGCTATGTAGGTGACATCCAGAGCGATTACGATGCTACTCACAAAGCCGAATTGCCTTTCATCCATGCTAAATACGGATTTGGCACGATAAATACAGAGGTGCCGGTTATTAATTCTTTCGCAGAGCTCACAAAGGTTGTCCCCGAAGTGATCGGATAAAAGAAGCGAGGTAAATACTATGTCAAAAGACGAGATCTCAATCCCTACAATACTTAAGATCGAGCGCGGAGTTACTGCTCACATCGGTGATTATCTTAAAGATGCAGGCATTACACAGGTAACGATCCTGTTTGGTAACGGCCTGACAGAGATGTTCGGAAAAACGGTTTTCGAGTCTTTTGACAAAGCCGGCGTAAAGGTCCTTCACCATCAGGAGATGGATACAGTGGACTTCAACGACATTACCAATCTCGCTTTTGAGATCCCTAACAAGACACAGGCGATTATCGGAATGGGCGGCGGCAAGGTTATTGATGCTGCCAAATATATCGGTTATATCCTGAGGATCCCGTTTATCAGCGTTCCGACCAGCTCTTCGTCTGACGGATTCTCCAGCTCTTCAGCTTCTCTCATCGTAGACGGACACCGTAAGTCTCTCCCTGCGAAGATGGCTTCAGGAATTCTGGTTGATACCGATGTTATCAAGAGCGCGCCTGTCAGATTTCTCTATTCCGGCGTTGGTGACATGGTCGCGAAGATCCAGTCCACATACGACTGGCAGCACGAAGAGGATCTCGGATATGAAGAAGTTAATGATTTTGCGTTCATGGTGGCAAAGAAGGCTGTTAATTCCTTTGTCAGAACACCGTTTGAGACAATTAATGACGACCTGTTCCTCAAAGAACTCCTTGATTCACTCGCAATGAGCGGCGTAGCCAATGAGATCGCAGGCTCCAGTGCCCCGACGAGCGGCTCTGAGCACCTCATCTCCCACGCATTGGACCAGATCCTTGAGCGCCCGCAGCTCCATGGTGTCCAGGTAGGTATCGCGACTTATATCATGTGCAAGATCTGCGACCACAGATGGAAGAGGGTAGACAATGTCTTTACCAAGACCGGCTTCTGGGATTATTGCGCTACGCTCGGCATGAAGGCTGAAGATTTCTGCAACGCCATAGATATGGCGCCTTCGATCAAGCCTCACCGCCACACATATCTTCACGAGGAAAAGTACAGAAACCTCGCGAAAGAGCTTCTGACAAGCGATGAAAAGCTCTCAAAGATCCTCGTCTGATACTAAAAACTGACAGTTTTTTCGAATATCTCATCATTTTTTAACATTTTTATACACTTGTGCCCATAAACAGGGTAAAATAAAGTAATCTTTTCTTTGTTGAGGTGCATTATGGACGGCAGTAACTCAAAAAGGATTACATTCGACGAGATTGCTCAGGCTCTCGCGAAAGACTATGAAAGTATTTATGTAATTGATTCAAATGATGACAGTTACGTTGAGTACATAACCGAAGGTGAAGAAAAGTCTCTTGTCATCCGTTCTTCAGGAGATGACTTTTATTCTGACACCATTCATAATTGCCGTTTGATGGTTTATCCCGATGATCAGGAACAGTTTCTTGCTTCTTTCAGAAAAGAGGCTGTAACTGAAGTTTTGAAAAACGGCAAATCTTTCACTCTCAATTACAGACTCGTGATCGACGGCAAGCCTTTGCACTATTTCCTCAAGACGATTAAGGGAGCAGATAACAAGGTTATTATCGGTGTGCAGAATATCGATGAGCAGAAAAGAAAAGAAATCGCTTCTGAGAAACAGATGCTCACATACAGCCGCATTGCAGGTGCACTGGCGAGCCGTTATGAGGTAATTTACTACGTAAACATCAACAGCAACAAATACACAACATACAGTTCCAGTGATGTTTATGCCAGGCTCGGTACTCCGAAGCATGGAAAGGATTTCTTTGCCGACAGTATTGAAGACGTCAAGAAATTTATTTACAAAGAAGACGTTAATTACGTATTGAATGGGCTGGATAAAAAGACACTCCTGGCTAATATGCGTGAGAGCGGCACCGTTGTTCTGACTTACAGACAGCAACTGGGTGATGATGTAAGGTATGTTTCACTGAATGCAGTAGTTCCTAAAAACGACCCGGCGCACATTGTAATTGGTGTTCTGAATGTCGATGCTCAAATGAAGCGCGAACAGTCGATTATGGAACAGAGCGAACTGTTCAACCATGTTGCAATGGCATTGGCTTCCAGATATGAAGTTATTTACCGCGTTAATATCATAACCAACGAATATTACGAGTTCAGTACGAGTGAAAAATATTCCAAGCTCGAAGTGGGCAGCAGGGGTTCGGACTTCTTTGCGGATTCACAGCGTAACATGAAGCGTGATATCTATGAAGAAGACTATGAGATGATGGCCAAGGCTATCAATAAGGAACATATCCTTAAACAGCTTGAGCACATGAATAAAATCTATCTCAATTACAGACTGAACCTCGACGGACGTCCGCAGTATGTTTCCCTCGTAATCATGCGCCTCAGCACAGATTCGGATTACATCATTGTGGCTCTTGAGAATACTGATGAAGCTAAGAGAAGAGAAATCGAATTCGAGGCCAAGATCGGTTCAGCCATTGATATAGCTAACAAGGATACGCTGACAGGCGTAAAGAATAAGCATGCCTATGTAACTGCGGAAGCGCATCTTAATGAGCAGATCGATGCAGAAACTGACGGGTTGGAATTTGCGATTGCTGTATGTGATATTAACGGACTTAAAGAAGTTAATGACTTACAGGGTCACAGTGCCGGTGACAAGTATATCAGGGATGCATGCACGGTAATATGTGAGGTCTTCGATCACAGTCCTGTTTACCGCATTGGCGGAGATGAGTTCGTTGTCATTTTAAGAGGTCACGATTACGAGAACAGATTAGACCTCGTAAAGCATTTTTATAATCTTCAGGTTGAGCACAGACATAAGGGTCTGGTTACGATCGCATATGGAATGTCGGAGTTTGATCCCGACAAGGATCTTACTGTCCAGGATGTTTTCGAGCGTGCTGACAAATCCATGTACGAGGAAAAGGCCAGATTTAAGAACCAGCCGATCAATAATGAGGTTGAGGCGATTGAGAGTTATTCATTTGTCAGATTTTATGAACTCTACGAACAGCTCCTCGCGGCAATGACCAATTTCGAAGGTTTTGATATCGGACTCATCCAGCAGCAATTAACTAAGATCGGTCTTATGTTCAGACTGAGTAAGGGTGTCGTGAAGGTATACCGTAATGCCAAGGAAGAAGAACTCGGATTAGGTGACACGTATATTCCTTTTGATAAAGGAGAAGAGGGTGTTGAAATCCTTCGCATCAAGGCAGTAACGAGTGTTATGTCAGGTGCTACATGCATGGTCTATATGGCTGAGGATGAAGAACCTCTGAGTCCTGAAGAACGTGATAAAGTTGAACTCGTAATGAGAACAGTGGTAAGTTTTGTCAGCCGCAACAGATTAAAGGACATCGTATATGATCTGGCATATTTCGATGACAGCGGATACCCCAACTTGAGAAGCCTTAACCGGGTATTGGATAACATAGTAAAAACCAATGCGTTCGAAAACAAGATGGCAGTCCGTTATAACCTGAGGCACTTCTCGCTGATCAACCAGGAATTCGGAAGAGAAACCGGCGATAAGATAATCAAAAAGCATTATGATACGCTTAAAGAGATCCTGGGTGAAGACGGATTCGTTGCCAGATTGGGCGGCGATAACTTTGTTGCCATTGGTTCCATAGACAAAGTAGGTGAAGTTGCTGACTATCTGTTCGAAGCGAATATCAGAATAGATGATTCCAATGTTGTAAAAGTTCCGTGCAGCGCGGGTGTTTTTGAAGTTCCTGAAGGTTATACCGCAGCTGACCTCGGTGATATCATGGGTAAGATCATCAATGCTTACCGCGTGGCGCAAAACGGTGGCGGAAGTCATATAGTTTACTATTCAGATGAGCTCATGATGACAAAGGAGAAATTCGCCTGGGTTCAGCAAAAGCTTTCTGATGCACTCGCAAATGAGGAGTTTGTTCCTTATTATCAGCCTAAGGTAGATATATATACAGGCAGGATAATCGGAGGAGAAGCTCTCTGCAGATGGTTCCATAAAGACCAGGTCTATCAACCGAGTGATTTTATCCCTGCGCTGGAAAAGACAAGTGATATATGTAAACTTGACCTCTATATGCTCGAACAGGTTTGTCGTAATCAGAGAGCATGGCTCGATGGCGGCGAGGACCGTAAGCTCGTTCCGATGTCTATAAACTTCTCAAGGAAGCACATCATGAATGTAGAGATAGCTGATAACATTGAGAGAATTATCGATAAGTATCAGATTCCTCACGATGCGATTGAAATTGAATTTACTGAGACAACAAATGAGATTGAATTTAATGATCTTAAGCACGTAGTCTGCAGTCTTCTCGAGAAGGGTATTATGTCTTCTGTAGATGATTTCGGTATAGGATTCTCATCTTTGAATCTGTTAAGAGAGATTCCCTGGAAGACCATAAAGATCGACAAGAGTTTCGTTCCCGAAGAGTCTGACCCCATTGACGGTGATAAATGCAAAATGTTCCGCAGCGTAGTAGCTATGTCAAAGAGTCTTGGATTTGATTGTCTGGCAGAAGGCGTTGAGACTGAGTATCAGATACAGTTCCTCAGAGACAGCGGCTGCAATTATGTTCAGGGATATTACTACGACAAACCGCTGCCCAAGGAAGAGTTCGAAGCAAGACTCGTTACCAAGAAATACGATAAGTGACAGCTAATTAACAATTTTTTCTGAGCGGAAACCCCAAAGTAAAGGGCGTATAATAGTGCCATAACTTTCCGGAGGGGTTTATGAAAAGATTAATCAGACCGGTAGCATTGGTTCTTGCCGGAGCTATGTTATTGACGGCTTGCAATAAAGTAACAGATCAGGAAACATCAGAATCCATCGTCGGGTCAGACGGTACTTCATCAGAGACTGAAGCTTCATCACAGGGTTCATTTAACGGCGTATCAGGCTCATCTCATTCCACATCTGATCTAACCGAATTCGGACGCGGATATGAAGGCGTTGAAGGAACGGGTAATTTTAACTATGGTGAAGCGCTCCAGAAATCCCTTTTATTCTATGAACTCCAGAGAAGCGGCGCGCTCCCTGAAGAGACCAGATGCAACTGGAGAGGAGATTCCGGTCTTACTGACGGTGCTGATAACAATGTTGATCTTACCGGTGGATGGTACGATGCCGGCGATCACGTTAAGTTCAATCTCCCTATGGCATATACGGCTGCCATGCTCAGTTGGTCAGTTTATGAGGACCGGGAGGCATACGAGCAGAGCGGCCAGTTGGAATATGCTCTGGGTGACATCAAGTGGGTTACAGACTATCTCATTAAGTGCCATCCTGAAGATGAAGTTTTCTACTATCAGGTAGGTGACGGCGGTGCAGATCACTCATGGTGGGGACCTTGTGAGGTCATGACCATGAACAGACCTTCCTATAAGGTTACAAAGGATAATCCGGGATCAGCTGTTGTAGGTGAAGCTGCTGCTGCTCTGGCTGCGGCTGCGATTGTTTTCGAGAAGACAGATAAGGAATATGCGGACCTCTGCTTAGAGCATGCAAAGAGTCTTTATGCATTTGCAGATTCTACGAGAAGTGATTCAGGTTATACGGCCGCTAACGGATTCTATAATTCATGGAGCGGATTCTACGATGAGCTCTCATGGGCAGGATGCTGGCTCTATCTGGCAACAGATGAGGCCGGATATCTCGATAATGCGAAGTCATGTTTTACACAGGCAGGTCACGATTTTAACTGGTCTCTCTGCTGGGACGATGTTCATATCGGTGCCGCTGTAATGCTCGCAAAGATCACTGGCGATAAGGCATACAAGGATGAGGTTCAGAAGCATCTTGATTTCTGGTCATGCGGAACATCGGACGGAGAGAGAATCACTTATTCTCCAAAGGGTCTGGCATGGCTCGATTCATGGGGTTCATTAAGATATGCGACAACTACAGCTTTCGTAGCGACAGTATACAGCAGATGGGAAGGCTGCCCTGCTGACAAGGTATCGGTTTATTGGGATTTTGCGGTTTCCCAGGCTGACTATGCTCTCGGTTCTTCCGGCAGATCTTTTGTGTGCGGATTTGGTGAGAATTCACCTGAACATCCTCACCACAGAACGAGCCAGGGTTCTTACTGCGATAACATGAATGAACCCGGTGAAGCCAGACATACGCTCTTTGGCGCGTTGGTAGGCGGTCCTGATGCATCTGATAACTATACGGATACAGTTACCGACTATTGCATGAATGAGGTTGCATGCGATTACAATGCAGGATTCACAGGCCTTCTGGCAGCACTGTATTCCAAGTATCACGGACAGACACTGATCGATTTCGGTGCAGTAGAAGAAGTTCCCGCTGACGAATACAGCTGCGAGAGCAGTCTCAACGTTCAGGGTGACGATTTTGCTGAAATAAAGGCATTCATTTATAACAAGACAGCATGGCCTGCGAGAACCGCAGAGAATCTGGAATTCAGATATTTTGTTGACCTGTCAGAGATCTATGAGGCAGGCGGAGATGCTTCTGGTGTCAGCATTACAACAAATTACATGCAGTCAGGAAGAGTAGACGGACTTAAGGTATGGAATGAAGAGAACCATATCTATTATCTGTCTGTTGTTTTCGATGATAACGGATTAAGACCTGCAGGACAGTCACAGTATAAGTCTGAGATCCAGGTAAGAATGGTCAGCCCTAACGGTACATGGGACAACGGAAATGACTATTCTTTTAATTCAGGTGCCGTATTGCTCGAGAACGATAAAGTGGTTTTCGGTGAACTGCCCGATGAAGAAGGACAGGGTTCAGGTACTACAGCAGTAGGCGGTGGCTGCAGCTCCGGTTCAGGTTCTTCTGGTAACAACCAGAACAGCGGTTCTTCAACAGGCGGCAGCGGCCAGGCAGCTGTTGGTGACCTGAGCGTCAAGATGACTTATAACGACAATTCTTCTTCAGCCAATGCGATCGCCGGAACATTGGATATCGTTAACAACGGTTCTGATTCAGTTGATCTGACGAACATGACGATTAAGTATTATTTCACAGATGACGGCTCGATGGCTTTCGATTGTTATCATGCGGCAATCAGTTCTTCATCAGGACAGTACACTGCATTGACGGATAATGTCGGAGGTGCGTTTGAATCCTGTTCGGGTGAAGACCGCAACACATGCCTTACGATTACGGTCGGCACTGGCACGCTCGCTCCGGGCGATACTCTTACGATCAGTTTCAGCTGTCACAGGTCTGACTGGCAGAATATGAATCTGGCAGACGACTGGTCACACAAGAGTGTTGATAACATTGAAATCAATATCTGAGAGAGTATTAATATGCCGGTTTGTGTTTCAACAGAAGTAATGCGTAACAGCGACAGATGGACCATAGAGAATCTTGTTCCATCCAAAGAGCTGATGGCGAGAGCCGGCAAGGCTATCTTTGAGCAGGCTCAATGGAAAGCTCCTGTCGGAATCATTTGCGGCAAGGGAAATAATGCGGGCGACGGCTTTGTTGTTGCTTCGCTGTTAAAAGATGCCGGTATCGGTTGTGAGATCGTCCTGCTGTTTGAAGAATCATTCTCGGAAGATGGTAAGTATTATTTCGACAAGTGCTTAGAGAAGGGGATACCCGTAGTTACAGATGGTGATTACAGCAGGTATAACACTATCCTCGACTGCATTTTCGGAACGGGATTTAAGGGCGAAGTAAGAGAGCCCGCCAAAAGCGCGATCGGGAAGATCAATAATTCAGGCGCTTACGTCGTCTGTGCCGATATCAACAGCGGCCTTAACGGCGATACGGGACTCGGTGACCTGTATGTAAGATCCGATCTTACGGTATCGATCGGAACCTATAAATACGGACATTTTCTGGGAAATGCCGGTAAAGCTATGAAGAATAAAGTGAACTGCGATATCGGTATCAGGATAACCGGTGAGACAAAAGTGTTGTCATAAATTCCTGCTGATCGAAAACATTCATTGACGAACATGGGCGTATTATGTATAATTCCCCATGTTTTTAAACAAAATATATCAAGTATAGACGATGTTAATCAGAGTCTTAGGTGATTTTACGGACCGCTCCAACGGAGCTGAAGGCCATACGGACAGCCGGGTCCACTGCCGATGATCGGATCTTCCGGTCTATTGATTGAGTTAAAAGCTCAGTTTTATAAGTTGGTTACTTTATAACCGAAATGCGTGACTTGCGCAGACTTGTGAAATGGTCAATAAGAGTAGTAAAAGTAGTATTGCTATATAGACTCTATATGTTGATATTCGACATATTGGTGTACCGCCTATACCTGTATCTCGGATAATCAGATAATATTGTAACCATACGCAAGTTGTGTAACACAGCTTGCGTTTTTGTTTTGAGGTGGAAAATGGACAAAATTGAATTGGATCAGACAAGGGCACCAATCTACGAAGCCCTAGAGCGATTCCGCGAAATGCGTGTCGTTCCGTTTGATGTACCGGGACACAAGCACGGTAAGGGTAATCCTGAGCTCACTGCATTCCTCGGTGAGAAATGTGTCGGTGTCGATGTAAACAGCATGAAGCCTCTGGATAACCTTTGTCATCCTATTTCGGTTATCCGTGATGCTGAGCTCCTCGCTGCAGATGCATTTGGTGCGAGCCATGCATTCCTTATGGTTGGAGGAACAACGAGCTCAGTGCAGAGCATGGTCCTCTCATGCTGCAAGCATGGAGATAAGATCATCCTCCCGCGTAACGTGCACAGAAGCGTTATTAACTCTCTTGTTCTTTGCGGAGCGATTCCCGTATATGTCAATCCTGAGGTTGACTGCCATTTGGGAATCTCTTTGGGTATGAGCCGTGAACAGGTTAAGAAGGCGATAGAAGAGAACCCTGATGCTGTTGCAGTTCTGGTAAACAATCCGACTTATTACGGTATCTGCAGTGATATCCGCGCGATCGTTAAGATGGCTCACGATGCAGGCATGCTCTGCCTCGCTGATGAAGCGCACGGAACACACTTCTATTTCGGTGATAACATGCCGATCTCTGCGATGAAGGCAGGAGCTGATATGGCTGCCGTTTCAATGCATAAGAGCGGCGGAAGTCTTACACAGTCCAGTCTGTTGCTCATCGGTGAGAACGTAAGCGAGAGACACGTAAGGCAGATCATTAATCTTACGCAGACTACATCAGGCAGTTATCTGCTCATGTCAAGCCTTGATATCAGCAGAAGAAACCTCGCGCTGAGAGGCAAGGAAGTTTTCCGTAAAGTTATCGGGATGGCTGATTATGCGAGAGAAGAGATCAATGCGATCGGCGGTTACTATGCATATGGCCGTGAGATGATCAACGGAGATTCGATCTTCGATTTCGATCCTACAAAGCTCAGTGTTCACACAAGAGATATCGGTCTTGCAGGAATCGAGGTTTACGACATCTTAAGAGACGAATACGATATCCAGATCGAGTTCGGTGATATCGGAAATATCCTCGCATACCTTTCGATCGGTGACAGAATGCAGGAACTCGAGAGACTCGTAAGTGCTCTGGCAGAGATCCGCAGAAGATACAAGAAAGACCCTGCAGGACTCCTTAGTCAGGAATATATCGATCCTGAAGTTGTATGCAGTCCGCAGAGCGCATTCTATTCAAACAAGAAGAGTATTCCGATCAAGGAGAGCGCAGGTCATGTCTGCAGCGAATTCGTTATGTGCTATCCGCCGGGAATACCGATCCTCGCGCCCGGCGAAAGGATTACGGAAGGAATCCTCGAGTACATCGAGTATGCAAAGGCTAAGGGATGTTCAATGACAGGTCCTGAGGATCCTGATATCAATTACATTAACGTTTTGGAGTAAGGAGGCGGCTAATGAATCTGTGGTTTAGTGAATATCATGCACCTGACGTAAGACACAGCATGCGTGTCACAAGACATCTTTATTCGAGCAAGAGCGACTATCAGCAGATCGATATTTTCGATACTCCTGAATTTGGTAAGGTTCTGGCTCTCGATGGGAATGTCATGCTGACAGAACGAGATGAATTCATCTACGACGAGATGATCACACACATTCCCATGTCTGTTCATCCCAATGTACAGGACGTTCTCGTTATCGGCGCAGGAGACGGCGGTGTCGTAAAGGAACTTACCAGATATGAGAGCGTTAAGCGTATCGATCTCGTTGAGATGGATGGCCAGGTTATTGAGGCATGCCGCACATATCTTCCTGAGAACGCATGCAAGCTCGATGATTCACGTGTGCATATTTACTTCGATAACGCACTCCGTTTTATCAGACGTTCAAGTGATGAATACGATCTGATCATCGTTGACTCAACTGATCCGTTCGGACCTTCTGAAGGATATTTCACTAGAGAGTTCTATGGCATCTGCTATAACGCTCTTCGTGATGACGGAATCATGGTCAACCAGCAGGGCAGCCCGTTCTATAAGCACGATGCAGAAGCAATGCAGAGAAGCCACAAGAGGATCGTAAATACATTCCCGATCAGCCGTGTATATCAGGCGCATATTCCGACATACGCAGCTGGTTACTGGCTGTTCGGTTTTGCGAGCAAGAAGTATCACCCCGTAGATGATTTCGATGAAGAGAGATGGAAGAGCCTGCACCTCAGCACGAAGTACTATACAACGAAGCTGCACAGAGGTTCATTCTATCTGCCGGCATATCTTGAGAAGATGCTTATGGAGGTTGAGTCGTGAAAAAGAATGTAGAGACATTTATCGGCTGTGACAGCGGATACGAGGAATCCGGTATCGTATTATTCGGTGCTCCTTTTGATTCAACTACGAGCTTCCGCCCCGGTGCCAGATTCGGAAGTGCCGCTATCCGTCACGAGAGTTTCGGAATTGAAACTTACAGTCCTTATCAGGACAAGGATCTCCTGGATAAGAAGGTATTCGACTGCGGTGATCTCGAACTGTGCTTTGGTTCAGCAGAATCAGCTCTCGCAGATATTGAAGAGCAGACCCGTACTATCTTAAATGACGGTAAGCTCCCCATCATGATCGGCGGCGAACACCTGGTTACATTGGGCGCGGTCAGAGCAGTTTTCGAGAAGTATCCGGATCTTCAGATCGTTCATTTCGATGCGCATGCTGATCTCCGTGACGATTATCTCGGTGTAAAACTCAGCCACGCATGTGTACTCAGAAGATGTTATGAATTAGCAGGTGACGGAAAGATCCATCAGTTCTGTATCAGGAGCGGAGAGCGTGATGAATTTGCTTTCGCTATGGAACATACAGATATGCATAAGTTCAGTTTCGACGGATTAGAAGAAGTGTGTGCCGAATTGAGTAAGAATAACACACCTGTATATTTCACGATCGATCTGGACTGTCTCGATCCTTCTGTATTCTGCGGAACAGGAACACCTGAAGCAGGCGGTGTGAATTTTATGGAATTACTGTCAGCAATTCTTACGGTCAGCAAGACAAATATCGTAGGAGCAGACATCAACGAACTCGCACCCATGCTGGATTCCAGCGGTGCATCAACAGCAGTGGCTTGTAAGACATTAAGGGAATTGATCCTTTCTATCAATAAATAACAAAGGAGATTTACGAAGATGAGCAGAGTATTAGTTATCGGATGCGGCGGTGTCGCAAATGTTGCAATCAGAAAGTGCTGTCAGGCAGATGACGTTTTTACAGAACTTTGCATCGCGAGCCGTACTAAGTCAAAGTGCGATGCACTCGCAGAAGCGTTGAAGGGTAAGACAAAGACTGTAGTTACAACTGCACAGGTAAATGCAGACAGCGTTGATGAATTAGTTGCGCTTATCAATTCATATAAGCCTGATCTCGTAATGAATATCGCGCTTCCTTATCAGGATCTTACTATCATGGATGCATGCCTTATCTGCGGCGTAAACTACATGGATACAGCTAACTATGAGCCTGAGGATACAGATGATCCGGAGTGGCGCAAGATCTATGAGAAGAGATGTGAAGAGAAGGGTTTCTCTGCTTACTTCGATTACAGCTGGCAGTGGGCATATAAGGAGAAGTTTGAAAAGGCAGGACTTACTGCGCTCCTTGGCTGCGGCTTTGATCCCGGAGTAACACAGGCATACTGCGCATACGCAAAGAAGCACGAGTTCGACACTATTGATACGATCGATATTCTTGACTGCAACGGCGGTGACCACGGCTATGCTTTCGCAACTAATTTCAACCCTGAAGTAAACCTTCGTGAAGTATCTGCTCCCGGCAGTTACATCGAGAACGGCAAGTGGGTTGAGATTCCTGCTATGAGCATTAAGAGAGAATACGATTTCGACTGCGTTGGTCAGAAGGATATGTATCTTCTCCATCATGAAGAGCTCGAGTCCCTTGCAGTTAATATTCCTGAAGTTAAGAGAATCCGTTTCTTTATGACTTTTGGCCAGAGCTATCTTACACACATGAAGTGTCTTGAGAACGTAGGCATGCTCTCAACAACACCGATCAACTTCGAAGGCCACGAGATCGTTCCGATCAAGTTCCTGAAGGCGCTTCTTCCTGACCCTGCGAGCCTCGGTCCCCGTACACACGGTAAGACAAATATCGGCTGCATTTTCACAGGTAAGAAGGACGGTCAGGAAAAGACTTACTACATCTACAATGTATGCGATCACCAGGAGTGCTACAAGGAAGTTGAGAGCCAGGCAATCAGCTACACAACAGGCGTTCCTGCTATGTGCGGTGCAATGATGCTCCTTACAGGCAAGTGGACAGAGAAGGGCGTACACACTGTTGAAGAGTTCGATCCCGATCCGTTCCTCGATGCACTCGACAAGTACGGTCTCCCCAGAAGCGAGAGCCACAATCCTGTATTGGTAGACTGATAACATGAACGATATTTTTGATGGACTCACATCTGTTATAAACGGCGGGAACATCAAGGCATTAAAAACACCTTGTTATGTTATCGATGAAAAGAAACTGGTTAAGAATGCAGTAATTTTGTCTTCTGTGATCTCACATACAGGATGCAAGATCCTGCTCGCTCAAAAAGCCTTTTCCAATTACGATTTCTATCCGCTTATTTCAGGTTTTATTTCAGGCACCGAAGCGAGCGGTCTTTACGAGGCCCGACTCGGTAAAGAAGAGATGCCTGAAGGTGAGGTCCACGTATTCTGTGCTGCGTACAGAGACGATGAATTCGACGAGCTTTTGTCCTATGCGGATCACATCGTTTTCAACTCAATTAATCAGCTCAAAAAGTTTGGTGCTGTTGCTAAGCAGCACGGTAAGAGTGTAGGGCTAAGAATCAACCCTGAATGCTCTACTCAGGAAGGTCACGAGATATATGACCCTTGCGCCGTGGGAAGCCGTTTGGGCGTCACCAGGAACGTATGGGATAAGGAGATGACTCCTGACCTGTTTGAGCTGTTGGATGGAATTCATTTCCACACTCTCTGCGAACAGGGTTCTGATGCACTCGAGATTACACTTAAAGCAGTAGAAGAAAAGTTTGGTGATGTTCTTCCCAAGATGAAGTGGATCAATATGGGCGGCGGTCATCACATAACAAAAGAGGATTACGATGTTGAACTGCTCGAAAGGCTCATTATCTCCGCGAAAGAAAAGTGGGGAGTAGAAGTCTATTTGGAACCCGGAGAAGCAGTTGCTATCAACGCAGGTTACCTTCTTACCAGAGTCCTTGATGTAGTAGAGAATTCAGATGTTAAGATCGCGATCCTGGATAGCAGTGCTGCATGCCATATGCCGGATGTAATCGAGATGCCGTATACACCGCCTCTTATGAATGCATGCGCTGATAAGACAAAAGCGTTCCGCTTCAGACTCGCAGGTCCTACATGTTTGTCTGGAGATGTTATCGGTGATTATTCTTTCGACAGTGAAATTGCAACAGGTGACCTGCTGGTATTCGGTGACATGGCGATATATACGACATGTAAGAACAATACGTTTAACGGTATGCCGCTGCCTGATATCTACAGTCTTAAACCTGACGGAACGTTTGAGAAACTGACAGACTTCGGGTATAAGGATTTTAAGAACAGATTGGGGAAACCTGAATAAACGATGTTTTCGAGCGCCGGTATTCTTAAATCGCAAAAAGAGAAAATTGGAATACAAAAAATCGCGGTTTTGTATTCGGAATTCGGCATACTGGAAAAACAGAATACAAAATCTTTGGAAAATGTATTCTGATTCTCGAAAATCAGGAAATGCGAATACAAAAAACGATGAATTTGTATTCGGAATTTGGTGTTTGAGAAAATAGGAATACAATTCGAAGATTTTTTGTATTCCATTTCTTCAAATCAACGAAAAGTGAATACAAAAAGGCTGCCCATTGGACAGCCTCTTTTATTATTTGGTTTTTGCTTAAGTTTACTTAGCAACGATGTTTGCGATTCTGCCCTTAACGTAGATGAACTTAACGATTGATCTGCCGTTCAGCGCGCCTGCTAATCTCTCGTCAGCGTTAACGATTGATTCAACTGCTGCCTGGTCAGCTTCGGCAGGGATGTTTACCTTGAACTGAACCTTACCGTTGATCTGGACAGCGATCTCGATTTCATCCTTAACAAGAGCGCTCTCATCGCACTCAGGCCACTTCTGGTTGTATACGGAGTAGCCGTTGCCCAATGTCTCACACCAGAGTTCTTCTGTGAAGTGAGGAGCGAAGGGTGCGAGAAGGAGAACGAGTTTCTCTGTTGCATATCTCTTGAACTCAGCCTTGCAAGCTGCATCCTGGCTGTACTTAGTAATAGCGTTCAGGAGCTCCATCATTCTTGCGATAGGAGTGTTGAACTGGAACTTCTCGATGTCAGCTGTAGAACTCTTGATAGCGTAGTTAACAGCGTAGTTGAGTTCCTTATCAGCAGATGTCATGTCAGCCTTAGCGGGAACAGAAGCAGCAACGCCTGCGCAGTCAGCTACGCATGTCTCGATTCTTCTGAAGAACTTAACGATAGCCTGGAGTCCGGAATCAGCCCAAGGACCGCCCTCAACGTATGCGAAGCCGAATCCTAAGTATGTTCTGAATACGTCGGAACCATACTTGCTGATGTAATCGTCAGGTGCAACAGTGTTGCCTCTGGACTTACTCATCTTCTGTCCGTCAGGTCCGAGGATCGTTCCCTGGTGAACGAGGCTTGTGAAAGGCTCATCGAAATCGAGCATGCCCATGTCACGCATAGCCTTTGTGAAGAATCTTGCGTAAAGGAGGTGCATGCAAGCGTGCTCAGCACCGCCTACGTATTTGTCTACAGGGCAGAACTTGTTGATCTTAGCCTTAGAGAACATTTCCTTGTCGTTCTTATTATCAGGATATCTGAACTGATACCAAGAAGAGTCAACGAATGTGTCCATAGTATCAGGATCACGTCTTGCATCACCGCCGCACTTAGGGCACTTGCAGTTCATGAATGATTCGCACTTAGCGAGCGGGCTCTCACCATCAGGTGTGAACTCAACGTCGTAGGGGAGAAGAACAGGGAGCTGATCCTCAGGTACAGGTACAACGCCGCATGAAGGGCAGTGGATCATCGGGATAGGTGTTCCCCAATATCTCTGACGTGAGATGAGCCAGTCACGGAGTCTGAAGTTAACCTTCCATTCGCCCATGCCGATCTCAGCGAGCTTTGCAACGATTGCCTTCTGTGCATCGTGCATCTCCATTCCGTCGAACTCATCTGAGTTTGTGAGGTACCCCTTCTTCTCGCAGTAAGGAAGATCGGAATCAACACCCTTCTCAGGCTGGATAACGCGGATGATGTCGAGGCCGTATTTGTGTGCGAAATCGTAGTCTCTCTCATCGTGTGAAGGAACTGCCATTACGACACCAGTACCGTATCCTGCAACAACATAATCTGCTGCCCAGATCGGAACTCTTCTTCCGTTCAAAGGATGAATAGCATAAGCGCCTGTGAATACGCCCGTCTTCTCACGTGTTGTGGACATACGGTCGATCTCTGTAACCTTAGCGGTTGCCTTGCGGTATTCTTCAACTGCCTCACGGCACTCGTCAGTAGTGAGCTGAGCGCAGAGCTCTGACTCAGGTGCGATAACAACATATGTGATACCCATGAACGTATCAACTCTTGTCGTGAATACTTCGAGCTTCATGGGAGAACCGTCTTCGTTAGTTAAACGATGTCCGTCCTTTTCAACGTAGAGCGCAACCTGCGCACCTTCTGATCTGCCGATCCAGTTCTTTTGGAGTTTCTTTGTCTTTTCAGGCCAGTCGAGCTTCGGGAGATCATCCAAGAGTTCCTGAGCATACTCAGTGATCTTGAAGAACCACTGTGTCATGTTCTTTCTGATTACTTCTGTGTGGCATCTCTCGCAGGCACCGTCTATAACCTGCTCGTTTGCAAGAACCGTCTTGCATGAAGGACACCAGTTAACGGGTGCGTTCTTACGGTATGCGAGGCCCCTCTTATAGAGTTCGATGAAGAACCACTGGTTCCATCTGTAGTAGTCGGGCATGCAAGTCTTTACCTCATAGTCCCAATCTACTGTAGTACCCATAGCCTGGAGCTGCTTTTCCATCGTGTCGATGTTCTTGAGTGTTGAATCCTGGGGATGGATACCTGTCTTGATCGCATAGTTCTCAGCAGGGAGTCCAAATGAATCGAATCCCATAGGGTGGAAGAGGTTATAGCCCTGCATGTGCTTAAATCTTGCCCAGGAGTCTGTTAGCGAGTAGTTGTACCAGTGACCCAGGTGAAGATTTGCACCGGAAGGATAAGAGAACATTTCAAGGCAGTATAGCTTGTCGCCCTCTGCATCGGGGTTGAACTTGTAAAGGCCTGTTTCAGCCCATTTTGCCTGCCACTTCTTGTCAGTCTCAATTGAATAACTCATGTGAAAGACTCCTTATTACTTATAATTGAACAACTCATTATACTCCGATGTTTTAGGAAATAACATAGAGATAATTCGCCTAATTTCGAACTGCCAGTTCGATTTTAGGGATTTTCGGGATGAACATGCAGGCCTCAAAATGCCTACAAATCGCCACAAATTGAAATCAGAATGTCACCTAAAATAGGGCGGTGCTACATTGATTTTTACAAAGTCGAATGTAATAATAAATTGAATTTTCATGGACTATTGCGCTGATTGTCAGCGTTTTCGAATATTTTGAGGTGAAAAAATGGGTTTAGGTATGGAAATTGGTGTCGATCTTGGCACCAGCAGTGTACTTGTTTATATCAGGGGTAAAGGTATCGTTCTCAAGGAACCTTCCGTAGTTGCAGTAAACAGCAAAACAGGTAAGGTTTTGGCAGTAGGTGAATCTGCTTCGCTCATGCTTGGACGTACTCCCGGAATCGTAGAAGCAATCAGACCCTTGCGAGAGGGCGTTATTTCTGACTTCAGAGCAACTGAGGTTATGCTCAAGGCTTTTATCGGCCGTGTATGCACAGGCCTTCGCGCTACTTATTTCAAGCCTACGATCGTAGTTTGCGTTCCTTCGGTTATTACTCCCGTTGAGCAGCAGGCAGTTGAGAATGCTTGCCGTCACGCAGGTGCCAAGGACGTATTCCTTATCAGAGAGCCTATCGCTGCAGCAATTGGTGCAGGTATTGATATTACCAAGGCATGCGGTTCAATGGTTGTTGATATCGGCGGCGGTACAACAGATATTTCCGTTATCTCACTTTGCGAGCCTGTAGTTGATGCATCTTTGAAGGTTGCAGGCGACAAGTTCGACGAAGCTATCATTAAGCACGTTAGAAAGAGACATAACATCCTCATCGGTGAGAAGACAGCAGAAAAGCTCAAGATCGAGATCGGCTGTGCTTATCCGAGAGATGAAGAGCTCACATTAGACGTTCAGGGAAGAAACATCATCACAGGTCTTCCTTCAACAGTTACAGTATCTTCAACAGAAATGCTCGAAGCATTGGAAGAGCCTATCACACAGATCTTCGAAGCTGTTCACAATGTACTCGAGAGAACACCTCCGGAACTCATGGCTGATATCTCACAAAGAGGTATCGTAATGACAGGCGGCGGTGCTATGCTCTACGGTCTTGACCACATGTTATCCAACAGAATCGGTATCGATGTTTACCTTGCCCAGGATCCTGTTTCCTGTGTTGTAATCGGTACAGGTAAAGCACTCGATATGATGGATAAATTCGCAGCATTAAGCGACAATTAATAACTGATTTTTGATTGACTGATACATTAACAAATGTTATATTATGCGCGTTGAGGATATGCCTCGGCGCGCATTGATTTTTAGATTAGATTTTTCCTTTTCACGATACAAATAGATATCCCTTGTATACGCAGATAGATATCCCTTTGGCTGAATTATGGATAATAGGATTTGATAGGGAAATTCAATAGGAAAACTTTACTCGAAAGGCGTTTATGGACGATTTAGACAACCTTAATTCGAAGACGGATTCTGACTTAAGACAGATAGCCGTTGCATTCGGAGATTTCACACCCGAAGAAGCACAATCAAAAACAAGAGATGAACTCATCATGGCGATCACAGGAGCCAAAGATATCGGTGACGTTACAGTAGTCGATTTATCAGAAGATCCTGTACCCGTTAAGTCAGCTGCTATTCCTGAAGCTGCAAAGCCGATCGAACACAATATCAGTATTGATGAGCTCATTGAAAATGTAGGAAGAACCGCAAGATTTGAGACTAATGATTTGGCCGATGCAATTAAGGCCGAACGTGCAGAGGAGAAGAAAGTGGCTAAGAAAACAAACGAGAATGAAGTGGTAAACGCTAAGGAGACAGCTGAGGCAGTTTCCAAGGCAGAAGCACCTGCAGCACAAGCCCCTGCTGAAGAGAAAAAGCCTGCAAAGCGCACCACCAAAAAGACAAAGGCAAAAGTTGAAGAAAAAGCACCTGAAGCTAAGGAAGAAAAGGTAGAAGCAGCAGTCGCAGAAACAGCTGAGGCTCCTAAGAAAACTTCCAAAGCAGCAAAGGCAGATAAGCCTGCTAAAACAAAGAAGACAAAGTCTAAGAAGGAACAGGAAGCTCCCGCTGAAGAGACACCTGCAGCTGAAACAGTTGAGGCACCTGTTGCTGAAGCTGAGAAAGCAACCGAAGCTCCTGCCGAGGCAGCACCTGTTGAGGCTGCTCCTGCTGAAGAAAAGGCAGCTCCTGCCGCACAGCCCCAGGGTAAGCACGGAAGATCAAAGAGAAGAAAGATTTCTTTTGGCCCCGGTCAGGATACAAAGACAGTCGAAATGACTGATGAAGTTCCGGCTGAAGCTGAAGAAGAGAAGACAGAACCGGAGCTCCCCGTTGAGATCGAGATCGAAGGTGTTCTCGCTATCAACAATAACGAAGGTAACAAGAATGATTTCTGCGGATTCGTTCACAGACATAACTATTTGCCCGGTGAAGAGGATGCCTATGTTCCCGGCCAGTTCATTAAGAGAATGGGCCTCAGGAAGGGCGACTACATCAAGGGTTTTGCTAGTCCCAAGAGAGGTAAGGACAGATACGCTCCGCTCAAGAGAGTAACTGAAGTTAACGGAATCCCCGTAACTGAGGGTGATTACGAGAATATCAGAAGACGTCCCAAGTTCGAGAGCCTTACAGCTATTTATCCTAACGAGAGACTCACTCTTGAGACTGCTAAAGAAGATATCTCAACTAGAATCATTGACCTTTTCTCACCTATTGGTAAGGGACAGAGAGGTATGATCGTATCACCGCCGAAGGCAGGTAAGACAATCCTCCTCCAGAAGGTCGCAAATTCCATTACTGCTAATAATCCCGGCTGTGAACTGATCGTTCTCCTCATCGACGAGCGTCCTGAGGAAGTTACGGACATGCAGAGAAACATCCAGGGTGAGGTTGTATATTCAACTTTCGATAAGAGACCTGAAAATCACGTAAGAGTTACAGAACTCGTTCTCGAGAGAGCAATGAGACTCGTTGAGCTCGGCAAGGATGTTGTAATCCTCTTAGACTCAATGACAAGACTCGCAAGAGCTTATAACCTTACTATCAACCCTACCGGTAGAACTCTGTCAGGCGGTCTCGATCCGGGATCACTCTACGGACCTAAGAGATTCTTCGGTGCGGCACGTAACATCGAGAATGGCGGAAGCCTTACGATTCTTGCAACTGCCCTGATTGAAACCGGTTCCAGAATGGACGAAGTTATTTTCGAGGAGTTCAAGGGAACAGGTAACATGGAAGTTACTCTCGACCGTAAGCTCGCTGACAGAAGACTCTTCCCGGCTATCGCAGTCGACAAGTCCGGTACGAGAAGAGAAGAGCTCCTCCTGTCCCAGGAAGAACTCGATGCCGTATGGCTCATCAGAAGAAGGATCGCAGAGGCGGATACGATCACGGCGACCAACGCTGTCATCAATTTTATGGAAAAGACGACGAGCAACATGTCTTTCGTACTTTCCGTAAAGAAATCGTTCGCGACCGATTGACAACCGATTACTATTCAAGTAATATAGCAAGGCTAACACGAAGAATCCGGTATGACATACGTGAGATTAGGATTACGCGTCATATCTTTGATTGAGAGGTGAAAGGACATGAAAGAAGGAATTCATCCTAAGACGCAGGTCGTTACAGTTAAGTGCGCATGCGGCAACACATTCGAGACTCTTTCCACAAAGAGTGATCTGAGAGTTGATATCTGCTCCAACTGCCACCCGTTCTATACAGGTAAGCAGAAGCTCGTTGACACAGGCGGACGTGTTGATAAGTTCAAGAAGAGAATGGAAAAGGCTTAATTCTCATTCTGAAGAAAAGATTTTAAGAGGTTGTCTTCGGGCAACCTCTTTTTTGTTGCATGATTAGCGGCTTTGGCGGATTTCTTGGCGTTTTCGAGCCTGAAAACACCAGAAAAAACGCCATTTTGTTTTAAATGGCGTAATTCCTGGCGTTTCTCACCCCAAAACCGCCCGAAAAAACGCCAACAAATTTACGACATACACAGTTTTGCCTTTTGTCTGTAATATCACTGCCCTTATTATTTGTTATAATCCTTGCAGAATGGAAAATTATGTTTATTCGGAGGAGAATATGTCCGATAACAATGAAAACATGGAACTGATCAACCAGGAGCAGATTAAGGAGATAACACCTGAACAGGTTCAGCAGGAAATTGCTGAAATGGAGACTCAGGCCCAGGTACCCGCGAAAGAGACCAAGAAGAAGGGTAAGAAAAAGAACGATTGCCCCGTTAAGAAGACCACGATCGGTGGTCAGGCTCTTATTGAAGGTGTCATGATGGTCGGTCCGTCCAGAACTGCTATGGCAGTTCGAAAGGGTGACGGCACCATTGTTGTTCAGGAGATTACCCAGAGCGAGAAGACTACATATTTTGAGAAGGTTCCTTTTATCCGTGGCTGCATCAGATTCTATAAGATGCTTGTAACAGGTACCGGCGCCCTCATGAAGGCTGCTGATATCTCAGAAGAAGGAAAGCCTGAGAACAATAAGGAAGGTGTTAAGAAGTCACGCCTCGATGAATTTACGGAGAGACACTTCAACGTTATGATGACTATCTCTGCCATCGTCGGAATCATCCTCTCAGTCGGACTTTTTATTCTCCTGCCGAGACTTGCAGTTGATATTGCTACAAAGTTTATTCCGGAGAATTATCTTGAACTCCGTTGGATGAGCATTGTTTTAAATGTTGCTGAAGGTATCTTGAGACTCATCATATTCCTTTTGTATCTGGTATTTGCGTCCACTCTCAAGGACATCAAGAGAGTATGGCGCTATCACGGTGCTGAGCATAAGACGATTGCCTGCTATGAGGCAGGACTCCCGCTTACGGTTGAAAACGTTATGAAGCAGACACGTTTCCATCCCCGTTGCGGAACATCCTTTATGTTCAACGTTCTTGCAATTTCGATCATTATCTATACGGTTATCGGTATACTTACCGGAGCACAGCCCATGTGGATGAATGCTCTCATAAGAATCGTATGCATTCCATTTATCTGCGGTATCTCATACGAAGTATTGAGATTTGTAGGCCGTCACGATGGCAGAGGTTTGGGTAAGCTCATGGCAAAGCCCGGTCTCTGGCTCCAGAAGTTCACGACTGCTGAGCCTGATGCTCCTATTGTTGAGGTAGCCATCGCATCAATGCAGGCAGTAATCCCGGAGAACAAGGAAGATGATGTCTGGTAAAGATGAACTCTTGAATCTTCTTAAGGAATCAGGCGATGAAGAGGCCGAGCTGGACCTTAAGATCCTTAAAGAAGAATTATCAGGTGAAGAATTAGTTAAAGCAGTTAAGAGGCGCGCTTCAGGCGAGCCTCTCGCTTATATTTTGGGATACCGTCATTTCTACAAAGAATGTTATAAGGTTTGCCCCGGCGTGCTTATTCCGAGGGCTGATACCGAAATGCTCGTAGAATCTGCTTTGCAGTTTCTGGGTCTTAACGCTATGGCGACCGGCGATCTTCTGAATATCCCTTCCTATGCTAAAGACATTAACGAAGTCTGGTTTGCAGATCTTTGCACCGGCACAGGCTGCATAGGTATTTCCATAGCTAATGAGATAGTAAGAGCGGGCGGCAGCGCGAAAGGATATCTTATCGATATAAGCGATACCGCGATCGGAATCTCAACATCTAATGTTGAATCGCAGGCACTTAAACCTGAAGATATAAAGATAATTAAGCATGATGTTCTGAGTTCCTGCCCCGAGCTCGAAAAACTCGACTTCATCGTATCCAACCCTCCTTACATTACAAATAAGGAAATGGATGAATTAGACAGCGTTGTAAAAGACCATGAGCCTGACCTCGCTTTAAGGGCAGGGGATACAGGTCTTGATTTCTATGGACCTTTGGTTGAATACGCAGGAAAGCTTCTTAAGGACGGCGGAGCTCTTATGGTTGAGCATGGCTATGAACAGGGAGAAGCCGTGAGAAAGATTTTTGCGCAGGGCGGACTCAAAAACTGCATGATCATAAAAGATTATGGCGGCAATGACAGGGTAACCATAGGTTTTAAATAAACGAAAACCCAATAAAATCAAGGCTTCCGAGCCCTCCGAAAATAATTTGAAAAATTTTTCGATTTTCTTGTAACGAATTTAAGATTTCTCCGTCTAACAGGTGAGATCACAAAAGAAAGGTGAAATGATACGTGGATAAGAATACCGCTGAAAAGCTTTATGAAGCCTTTTATATGAAGGTATTCTCATACGTCATGACACTTACCAAGGATCGGAATGACGCCGAAGAGATAACCCAGGAGACCTTTTTCAGGGCGATATCGACTGACAAGAGTTTCCGGGGTGATAGTGACAGTTACACGTGGCTGTGCGCTATCGCGAAAAATATCTTCATAGATGAAAAGCGGCGCGTTTCAAGACAGGATGACGAACTGAATGAAGAGCTTCCGGATACAAACAAAGGGATAGAGGAGAAGCTCACAGACAGGGACACATCGCTGAAGATCCACTTAATACTCCACCAGCTGGAGGAACCGTACAAGGAAGTGTTCCAACTACGAATATTCGGTGAGTTGTCATTTGCGGAAATCGGATCAATCTTCGGAAAGACCGAGACCTGGGCCCGGGTTACGTATCACAGAGCCAGACTAAAGATCAAGGAAAGGATGGATGAAAATGAAATATAATTGTGATTTGATCTCGGATCTTCTTCCGTTATATAAAGACGAAATCTGCAGCGAAGCCAGCAGAAAGATCGTAGAAGAACATCTGGCTGAATGTCCTGACTGCAAAAAGATGTTAGACAGTCTGAACGACATTACGATAGATGAAAAGATCGTTAAAGAAAAAGAAGAAGTAATCGGAACCCAGGCCAAGTTTTTTAAGAGGAAGAGCGCTCTGGCTGGAAGCATTATCGGATTGATATTCTCTATACCGATCCTCGTATGCCTTATCGTTAACCTCGCAACAGGTGCAGGCCTTACATGGTTCTTTATCGTACTCGCGGGAATCCTGGTTGCTGCATCGCTTATCATTGTTCCGCTCATGGTCCGTGAGAACAAAATGTTCATGACAATGGTATCTTTTACTGCAAGTGTGGTGCTGCTCTTAGGTGTTATCTGCATCTATTCAGGCGGCAACTGGTTCTTGGTTCCGGCATCTGCAACTCTCTTCGGACTTACGATGCTTTTCTCGCCATTTATCGTGAGCAGAAGACCTGTAAATGCTTATGTTAAGAATCACAAAGGTCTTGCGATAATGTGCGCAGACACGGCAACGTTCGTGCTCATGATGCTCGCAATCGGATTCTATGCCGGAATGAGAGAATTTTTCCCGATGGCATTTGCAGTCTCAATGCCTTTGGTCGCAATGGCTTGGGCGTTCTTCGCAATCATCAGATATCTGCGTTTCAACGCTTGCGTTAAGACAGGCCTTTGCATTGCATCTGCAGGCGCTTTGTCAGGAGTTCTCGCGACGCTCGCATCTTCTGCAGAAGCAAGCATGTCGGTTACAGGCGTTACTTATTCTTCCGGTGTATCAGTGCCGCCAATCGCAATCGTTGCTGTAGGACTCGCAATTGCCGGAATCGGTTTCTTAGTTGGAAAAAATAAGGGAGGAAAGAAATAATGAACACAAAACTTTTAGTAGCAGGAGCAATGGCTCTCATCGTACCTTCAACAATTTGCTTAACAGGTTGCTCGTTTGGCTTGATCAACACAGTAAGTTACCAGTACGAGAACGCTGATAAGTACACTGCAGGAGACCTTGAGATCGACGATAAGATCACAAAGATCAACATCGATTACCTCGCAGGCGACGTAAAGGTTAAGGGTACAGACACTGACATCATTAAGGTAGATGAGACTGCCAACACTGATATCGATGCCGACCACCAGGTCCACACATGGGTAGACGGCGACACACTCTATGTCAGATACTGCGTTTCAACCAAGTCGATTAATTTCAGCAAGATCGAGAAGAGACTTGAGATCACGATTCCTGAAACTCAGGAATTGGATGACTTCGTAATCGAAGTATCTTCCGGCTGCATCGATCTGGACGGTTTCACCACAGATAATCTGTATTCACACGCTTCATCAGGCAACATGGATATCGACTGCTCTGCAACGGATATTGAAGTGAAGTCTTCTTCAGGCAATGTCGGCCTTACTCAGCGCGGAAACAGTGATACCGTAAAGGTCAAGGCATCTTCAGGTACTATCGCTATCAATCACGATGGTGACTGCAATTCATTCGACATTGATTCTTCTTCAGGTAAGATCAGTATTGAGCAGAAGGGCACAGTAGATCAGGCTAAGATCCATTCTTCTTCAGGCGGAGTTACTGCAGTAATGGGTACGGTTAACACACTTAGTGTTGATGTAAGTTCAGGCGGCATTAAGCTTGATGCGGATGAGGTAAAGAACCTCAACACAAATGCTTCCAGCGGTCACTCGGAAATTATCCTTGATAAGGTGCCCGAGACATCCAATATTAAATGCAGCTCAGGCGGAATCGATGTCAGTATTCCTGAAGATTCGGATGTTACTGTTCATACAAGCATCTCAAGCGGAGAGTTCAATTACGAACTTCCTTTCACAAAGGATGGCAAGAACTACATAAACGGCAACGGTACAGCAGACATGAACATCCACTGTTCATCTGGTGACGTAAGTTTCCACAAGGTTTAAGCAAAAACTATCGCGTACCCACTAAACAGCATGTTTATGTTGTTTAGTGGGTATTTTTTTGACCATTGTCAGATGTTTTTACCCACTAATTGTCTTTAACTTAGGTTTTAGTGGGTATTTATCTGCAAAAACATTAATTTTCTTAAAGAAAAATACCCACTAAAAGCTGTGACTTAGCTGTCTAGTGGGTATTTTTTAATTCAGTGTTATTATCCAAATGCTGATCTAAGATCAACCTTCCAGATACTGTGATACGCAGATGTGTCTTCCGTCGATATCCTCGAAAACAAACTGGCGGTTCTTATCCTGCTTTTGTGCAGCCTTTGCTTCAGGCAGGTCTTCAACGATCTTGATGCCGTTTCCTGCAACTTCGTTATGAAGAAGGAATGGCTCGGAACAATAAATATACATATCGTAGTCGATTCCGAATTCGCGCATAGGCTTTGTGATCGCACCTTCACCTTTGACAAGAACGATAACAATATTGTCACGTGTGAGTTTGATGTGGGGCATAGCCTCATCGTCGAGGTGTGCAGCCTTGAAACCAAGTTTGTCTTCATAGAAGACGGATGTCTTATAAATGTCTTCACAAGCGAAAACCGCTGCCTGGCTGTTCATAAGAAGGAGGCGTCCGCCGTTCTCTTCTTCTTCGCCTTCCTTAACCTCAGAAGGTGCAGCACTGCCGGAATTGAACTGGTAGCCCAAAAGGGGAGTGCCAAAGAGTTTCTCGTGCTCGTTGAGAGAATTCACGATATCACTTCTTTTCTTAATCTCATCGTTTGATAAAGTAGCGGGAATATCAGCAAGATACTCAACCTTTTCCAAGTATTCCAAAAGGTTCATGAGTCTTACGTGAAGGGGATTGATGTCGGAAGTAGCAGGTACTTCTGCGCCTCTTCCGTGAATAAACATCATTCCGCACTCTACAGCTTCAGCGGGGAGCCCTGCGTACAGGTGCATGAGGAGATTCATCTCATCAGATGCCTTGGGGTCTGTTCCGCCCTTGGCTATAGATTTCTCGATCATCTCGAAAACAAGATTCATATCATGAAGCGGGTATTCTTTGTTAAGCATGTAACTCTCCTGAGGACTTAAAGTAATGTATATTTTATCAATTTGAATCTGCTTGGCAATAAATATAGAATATGCAGAGCATAAAGTAAGTATTAAAGGAGAGCAAAATGGCTCAATTTAAAAAGACAAATGCAATGAGAATCCTGGATAAGGCAGGAATCGATTATACATATCAGGAATACGAGTACGACGAGAACGATCTGGACGGTCATCACGTAGCCGAGTATCTGGGCGTTCCTTATGAAGAGGTCTTTAAGACTCTGACTGCAGTAACTGACAAGGGTGAATATCTTGTTTTCTGTATTTCTGTAGATGACGAGATCGATCTCAAAAAGGCAGCCGTGTTGGCAGGCGTTAAGAGAGTAGACATGATCCATGTAAAGGATCTCCTGAACGTTACGGGTTATATAAGAGGCGGCTGTTCTCCTATCGGAATGAAAAAGCAGTACAGGACTTTTATTGATGAAATGATCGAACTGGTTGACAGCGTTTGCGTAAGTGCCGGCCAGAGAGGCGTCCAGTTAAAACTTAAACCCCAGGACCTGATTTCATTTACAAATGCCGTAGTCGGTGATTTTGCTGTCAGGTCTTAAAATGGTAGAATTACTTGAATATTTCAGCATAAACAGGAAGTGAATGCTCATGTTAGAACCTAAGACTTTTACGCTTAATGATATTGAGAAGGGTGCCAGAATCTACTTTATCGGTATTGGCGGAATCTCAATGAACGGACTTGCGAGACTGGCAAAGCACGCAGGATTTGTTGTCGGAGGTTCAGACAATCACCCGGGTGAGAGAACTGAGATTCTGGAAGCACAGGGCATTAAGATCTACAACAGCCAGGTTGCTGCAAATATCGATGATTTTAAGCCTGATTATCTCGTTAAGACGGCTGCCATCCTTCCTCACAACGAAGAAGTAAAGAGAGCAACTGAACTTGATCTTCAGATCTTTGACAGAGCTGAATTCCTCGGTGCTTTTACCAGAACATATAAGAATGTAATTAACGTATCCGGTACACACGGTAAGACTACGACAACTTCGATGATCTCACTGATGATGATCGATGAAGGCCTTGATCCGACAGTGCATCTCGGTGCTGACCTCGATATATTTAATGGAACTATCAGAACAGGTTCTCATGACCTTCTCGTTTCCGAAGCATGTGAGTTCAACAGGTCATTTTTGAACTTCTCATCTACCACAGCAGTCATTACAAATATAGATCACGATCACGTTGACTGCTATCCGACTATTGAAGATGTAATCGATGTTTTCGCGCGTTTCATCAGACTCGTTGACGATAACGGTTATGTTGTTGTTTCAGGTCACGATAAGAACATTGCAAAGTCTGTAAAAGAGGCTGAAGAGTTCTTCAAGGAAAACGGCAGAACTCTTCCTCAGATAGTTACATGCGCAACTGATAAAGAGATATGCGAAGTAACAGGTAAGACTGCCGATTTTATTGCTGACAACATCAGATTTAATAACGGACTTCCTGAGTTCGACATTGTTGTAAAGGGCGAAGAATCAGTAAGGGTAAGTCTTAAGATTCCCGGAAGCCACAATATCGCAAATGCACTTAATGCGGCAGCGGCTGCTTATCTTAACGGTGCAACTCTGGAATCTATCAGGACTGCTCTTGATAGTTTTGGCGGAGCAGATGGCAGATATACCGTCAAAGGCCAGTACAAGGGTTGTGATGTAGTAGTTGACTATGCACATCACCCGACAGCTGCCAGAGCAACGATCGAGGCAGCTTCCAACATGCCTCACGGAGACATTCTCGTTGTGTTCCAGCCGCTTACTTTTAACAGAACGAAGTTGCTTTTCGAGGATTACGTCACAAGCCTTTTGCCTTGTAAGAAGGTATTGTTTGCTGAGATATTCTCAGACAGAGAGAATGATACACTCGGCATGTCCAGCAAGCTCATTTCGGATGAGATCAATAAACGCGGCGGTGACGCTGAATTCTATGAAGACAGGGAAGAGCTCAAGAAAAGAATAGACGAGCTTATCAAGCCCGGTGACATCATCCTCATCTTAGGACCTGAAGATATCAGATCATTAGGCGACGAACTCTGTCCGGAGAAATGATGAAGAAGACGGCCGAGAAAAATCCGCAAGAACGCCCGGCAGCGCCGCAATACGGTTTCCGTAAGCTGCGTCCTATTAAGATACCTAAGGCCGCCTGGTTTGCACTGATCCTGTCATTTGTTATGGCGGTAACGCTTTTTGTATTGTATGGGTTGTCCTACAAGGATACAGACAGTACAAATAAGACATTGATCATTTATTCTGACGGAACATCTATTCCTGAAGTGTCATTACGCAATTCTCTTGCAGCTGCAGGATTTGATTTTGAGATCGTTGAGGCTGACAAGCGCAGTTCCAAGCCTGATTATGTTTATACCTTACCTGATGGCTATGAGAAGGACGAAGTGGTCGTCTGCGCAATCGGCAGCAATGCGTTTAAGGTCATGAATGACCTTTTGACTTCCCGTTCAGGTAATGTCGAAGGTTATATCCTCGTTGCGCCTGAATATCCCGGAAACATCGCGTTGGAAGGCTATACCAGCGATTATCCGTCTGTACCCTGTGCAGTATTTGGAATTGACAGCAAGGCCAAATCATCCAGTGACCTGAGCGGTGCACAGATGATTTTCGAGAAGATATCAGGTGTTGATACCATGTACGGTCAGCCTGCCGTAAGAGGTAAACTGTTCCCGACAAAAGTATTTGTATCCCACAACCAGATGAGATATTTGTCCCTGTCCTCTGCAAAGTTTGGAACGGCAGGCCTGTTGGCTTCGCCCTCTTTCCAGAGCGAACTGGCACAGTATCTCGGAACCACATTCGGCAGGGGATTTGATTCTGCGAGAATTACGGTTTGGAATATTATTCTGGTTCTTGCGATATTTGTGTCTGCAGCTGCGCTCGCACTGTTCCTTTTCATGGTTCCTGTTTCCGTACCTGACAAGGGAGAGAAACTCTTAAAGGGCAGAGACAGTCTTGGCGCCATTATTTTCCTTGGCGTATCCGGCTGGATAGCTCTTTGCGGAGCAGTAATGACGTTCATCCCGCAGGCGAATTTCCTGGCAGTTTACGTTGCCCGCTATTCTCCCGTGCTGATAATTGTCCTGATGGCACTGGCACAGATCAAGATAATTGCCAGCAAGAAGATTACGTACAAGCGAAAGGACTATGGCTTTACTATCTTCTTGGCTTCTGTTGTGACAGGCCTGATCGAGATAATGATCATTGCCGGAACAGCCTTAAATATCACTAATGTTGAATCAGTATTAAAAGATAATCCTAATCTGATAGTTACTCTTGCCGTGTTCGTTTTGATGAGTATCTCTGCACTCGCCCTTATCCTTGCAGATAAGAAATCCAGAGCCTCAGGGCAGGGAGCGGCAGCTTATTTCGCGAGCCCTGCGTATTTTGTCGAGGCATTGTTCCCGCCTTTGGTTATGCTGATCCTGGGTGCCATTCGTGGTAATCCTGAGATCGTCAGTGCCTCTGTTACGGGCTGTGCCCTTGGCGTATTGCCTTTCCTGTGCGCAGTACCGATCAAGAGAATATCGGATTATTATGAGATTACGGGCCTGATTTTCGGAATAGTTGCAGCACTTATCGTGTTTGTTGCTGTCTAACCCCCGAAAACTTGGGAATTCCCTATATATTATTATTGACTTTGCCACACCTGTGGTTTATTATACGTCGGTGACCGCATGCAACGGGCTTTTTTAAATGCGCTTATTTTTGGCGCTGCCTTGGTTTAAGCAGCGAGACTGGAAGAACAGGAGGAATAAATATGTACGCAGTAATTAAGACAGGCGGCAAGCAGTACAAGGTTTCAGTTGACGACGAGATTTTCGTTGAGAAGCTTGAAGGAGAGGCTGGCAGCCAGGTTACTTTCGAGGATGTACTTGCTGTATCTGATGACAAGGGTATCGTAGCTGGTGATGTAAAGGCTACTGTTACTGGTGAAATCGTTAAGCAGGGCAGAAACAAGAAGGTTATCGTCTCTAAGTACAAGGCTAAGAAGGGCTACAGAAGAAAGAATGGCCACAGACAGCCTTACACACGTGTACTTATCAAGGCTATCAACGCGTAAGTCAAAGGCTTTTAGCGTATGATTTCCGTTATCGTCAACAGGGAAGGCAGTTCCATCCGCGCGATTTACGCAAACGGACATGCAGGATATGCCGATCCGGGTCAGGACATCATCTGCAGCGCAGTCTCAACACTCCTTTTTACGAGTGCCAGTGCTTTGGAAGATATTTGCGGTTACGACAGCGAGACTTTCTTCCAGATAAAGGGCGAAGGTACAGAAGATGTTAACCTAAGGATAACGGTTCCCGATACAGGGGACGATGAGACTAAGGACAGGGCTCAGGTAATAATGAGAACTTGCGAATTGGGTCTTATCGGGATAGCAAGAGATTATAACGACAGTAAGTTTAAGTACGTAGAGATTATTAATTCGAGAACACCGGAGGTGTAATTATGATTAAGTTTAATTTACAGCTCTTCGCACATAAGAAGGGAATGGGTTCCACCAAGAACGGCCGTGAGTCCCAGTCCAAGAGATTAGGAGCGAAGAAAGGTGACGGACAGTCAGTTCTGGCCGGCAATATTCTTGTTAGACAGCGTGGTACAAAGATCCATCCCGGAACAAACGTTGGTATCGGATCTGATGACACACTTTTCGCTTTGATTGACGGTAAGGTCAAGTACGAGCGTATGGGCAAGGATAAGAAGCAGGTTAGCGTTTATCCTGTAGCCTGATTTAGGTATTCAGTAGAAACCAAGAGGAGCAGTCTGTCGCTTATTTAGCGATTGGACTGCTCTTGATTTTTGAGGGAGAATCAGATGTTTATAGATCACTCTAAGATTTATGTAAAGGCCGGAGACGGCGGTAATGGCGCGCTCAGTTTCCATACGGAGAAGTATATTACCAACGGCGGACCGGACGGTGGTGACGGCGGAGACGGCGGTAACGTTATTCTGCAGGCAGCACCTAATCTGACGAGCCTTCAGAATTTCAGATTTAAGCACAAGTTTGTTGCTCCGAATGGTGCTAAGGGCATGGGCAAGAAGATGTACGGTAAGCGCGGAGAAGACCTCGTAATCGGTGTTCCCGTCGGTACTGTCGTAAAGGATGTCCAGACAGGTGACATCATTGCAGATCTTACCGAAGCAGGCCAGAAGATTGTTGTCGCACGCGGCGGCAAGGGCGGACTTGGCAACATGCACTATGCCAACTCAGTAAGACAGGCACCGCAGTTTGCTACACCAGGCGCTCCCGGCGAAGAGAGAGAACTCTCGATCGAGCTCAAGCTCATTGCTGATTGCGGCCTTGTTGGTTTCCCTAATGCCGGTAAATCAACATTGCTTTCTGTCCTTACGAGAGCGAAGCCGAAGATCGCAGATTATCCGTTCACAACATTGGAACCTGTATTGGGCGTTGTTTCAAAGGATGATTTCTCATATGTCATTGCCGATATTCCCGGAATCATCGAGAACGCTCATGAAGGCGCAGGCCTGGGTCACGACTTTTTAAGACATATTGAGAGAACAAGACTTCTCGTTCATGTTGTAGACCTGTCTGCAGCTGACGGAAGAGATCCTATAGATGATTTCAAGACGATCAATAACGAACTTGAAGAGTTCAGCTTAGAACTCGCTCAGAGACCGCAGATCGTTGTCGGAAACAAGTGTGACGGCGTATCTGAAGAAGATTGCCAGAAGTTCATTGATGCAGTTAAGAAGATGGGATATGAGGATGTATTCATCATCTCAGCAGCCGGTATGATCGGCGTGAATGAACTCGCTGACAAGATTACTGAGAGAGTATCCCAGTTGCCGCCTACGATCCTTCACGATATCGCTGAAGGCGGAGAGAGAGTCTACACATTTGATGAAGGCAAGAAGTTTGAGATTATCATCAATGAAGACGGTAATTTCGAAGTTACGGGCAAGTGGATCAACAAGATATTCAATTCAACCAACTTCGAAGATACTGAGTCAACCAACTTCTTCCAGAGAACGTTGGAGAACGAGGGCGTATTTGAAGAACTCAAGAAGATGGGTGTCAAAGAGGGCGATACCGTTAAGGTTTGCGAGCTCGAGTTCGATTATTACGACTGATACGGCAGTCTGATTAAAAGTTGTATTTAAAAGGGGTTGTCTCGAATTTTGAGACAACCCCTTTATATTATTTGCTTGCTGTTTCCTTGGCCTTTTTCCTCTTGATCATCAAAGTGAATGTCTGGTAGATGATGAGGCCGTAAATAGCTATTCCCAATACCAGACTCAACGTCTGATTCATCGTGAACCCGTCACTGTAATTGGTGAGAATGGTCAGTTTACCCGTAATATTAATGATTATTCCGGCGATTGAAGCAACCGTTATCAGCACAGGCCAAATGATCCGGTTCTTATTCCTGATAAAAAAGAAGAATGTGCCTGTTGCGCCTGCAATGCCCGGAACAATTAAGATTACGAACACGCATATCAGTTTCGATATTTGTCCGTTATTCAGGCTCCAAGTGACAGTTTCAGGAGGAAAGGCTCTTATTAACGATTCAGCACCTGTAATGCAGTTAGCTGCGAAATAAGCTCCTATTACCGCGCCCATTCTTTTGGGTGACAGCGTTCCTTTTATTGCGTTGATAAGTCCGTATGTAAAGCAGAATAATTCCAGTATTACCACAGATGCCTGAATGATGACATAGGAGTCATAGCCCGGCATATTGGTATCAACGACTGCCTGATATGTCAATATGCCGTTCAGTATGGGGATGATCATTGAGAATAAGACTATGGCATAAAGCGCAGTCATTATGTTGTTTGCAACTTTGTTTTCTACTACAGGGTTTCTTTCTACTACTTTCTCCATTTCTTTTCCGGATAAAAGGTCGTCAAGGCTCACTTCCAGGATTTGAGCTAATTTTGTTGTGGTAAGAAGATCCGGGTAACGGTCGCCGCATTCCCATCTGGAGACAGACTGTCTTGTTACATATAACTGTTCTGCCAGAGACTGCTGTGTCATTCCTTTCGCTTCTCTTGCTCTTCTTAACTGTTCGCCAAATTCGACCATGTCAAATCCGTTCCTTTCGTGAAATCACCTGCAGATGTGTCCACAGTATCCCCTCAAGGTTCGAAAACATCAAGCACCACACTGTAAGAATCCTGTCACCATAGTGGCGCGCACCCAAAAAACGATGATTTATGGCTATGATTTCATAATTGGAGGGTTTTATTAACGAATTATTCACAAATGTTCCCTTATAGTGCCTTAATGCTAGCGTATTATTCAAATTGTAAAGAACGTGATAGCGCTTCGTTAAGTTTTGAGTTTGTTTGTAGAGATGCCGCAGAGATCCTGCGGCATCTTTTTTTAGGGTTTATTTTTGTACTCGATAGAGTAAAATAATATAGACTTATTGGAATAAGAAAGGGATAGTATGAATTTCCTGCTACAGATAATTACAAACAAAGTTTTGATCGTTGGTGTAGCATCGTGGTTTTTGGCACAGGTATTTAAAACGATCAGTAATCTGATCCTTACCAAGAAATTCAGCTTCGAGAGACTTTTTGGAGACGGCGGTATGCCGAGCGGACATACTGCAACGGTTGTTTCTGTTGCTACAGCAACAGGCCTTTATGAAGGTTTTAACACTGCTTATTTTGCAATTGCTGCTATTCTGGCGATCATCGTTATGCACGATGCAATGAATGTCAGATATCAGGCTGGTAAGCAGGCAGAGCTCTTGAATGTAATGGCTGAGACTTTCGAGAAGATCACAGGTGCCGACCTCCCCAACGAAGAAAAGCTCAAGGAACTCTTGGGCCATACTCCTTTGCAGGTAGCAGCAGGTTTTGTTCTTGGAGTAGCTACAGCTATTTGCATGTATTTGTTCATCGGTTAATTCCATGATTACCGACGAGATACGTTCCGAATTATTTAGACTGCAAGATCCCGGTTATAGAGATCTTCAGCTTAAGATTGTTCCCACAGCGGATAAGGAATCAGTTATCGGCGTCAGAACACCTGCTCTGAGGCAGTTAGCAAAAGAGTATGTCAAAAGGGACGATGTTTCTTTGTTCCTTAATGATCTGCCGCATAAGTATTTCGATGAGAACCAGCTGCATGCCTTTATTTTGTCTCTAATGAAGGACGCGGAAGAGTGCATCAAGTTAGTTGATAAGTTTCTTCCTTTTGTGGATAACTGGGCAACATGCGATCAGATGTCTCCGAAGGTTTTCAAGAAGCATAAGGATCTGCTCCTGAAATACGTAAATGTCTGGATCGGGTCTGACCATACATATGTTAAAAGATTTGCTATAGGAATGCTGATGGAACATTTCCTTGATGAGGATTTCAAAACATCTTACCTTACCAAGGTATCGAAAATCCGTTCAGACGAGTATTATGTCAATATGATGGTAGCCTGGTATTTTGCCACGGCGCTGGCAAAGAAATATGAAGAAACACTGCCGTATATTGAGAAACAGAAACTTGATATCTGGACACACAATAAAACGATTCAGAAGGCAGTAGAGAGTTACCGTATAACACCGGAACAGAAAGAATATCTTAAGACGTTGAAAAGGAAGGCGTGAAGGCATGATTTACACAATTACACTTAACCCCGCAGTAGATGTCAGTCTTCATGTAAAAGACGGACTGATGCCTGGAAGTATCAACCAATCTTACGGTGTAAGAACCGATCCGGGCGGAAAGGGAATCAATGTATCTAAGACATTGAAGGTTCTTGGTAAAGAATCTGTTGTCTGCATCGGCATCTGTGGTGACGATGGAGACAGACTCCTAAAGATGTTAGGTGATGTCGGAACTGAAGTAATCAGCGTCAGATATCCTTCCGGTAATACCAGAATAAACGTAAAGATAAACGGTGAGAACGGAGTAACAACTGATATCAACGGCGAAGGTCCTTTGTATGACAAGGGTACTGTTGATGAACTTAAAACCCTTATCCGTTCAAGAATCGTAACAGGTGATACTGTTGTTATCTCAGGAAGACCGCCTCTCGGTTCTCCTTCAATGATCTATGCGGATCTCATAAAGTGTTTCAAAGAAGTTGAAGGAGTCAAAGTAATCCTTGATGCTTCTGACAGATATCTTCAGGAAGGTCTCGAAGAAAGGCCTTATGCTGTTAAGCCTACATGTGAAGAGCTCGGCATTGATAACGATACAGACAGTGCTAAATATGAAGCAAGCGATCTGGTTATGAGAGGTGTTACACGTTGTCTCATTTCAATGGGAAGCGTCGGTGCAGTTTATTGCGGCCGCGATATGGAAGCAACTTATGCCAGAGCTCTTGATGTTAAGGTCAATTGCACAACCGGTTGCGGTGACGCAATGACTGCCGGTCTTGCTTATGCTTCCGAAGAAGGCTTGTCTTCAGAAGACACCTTAAAACTCTGTATGGCTCTGGCTGCTGCTGAAGCAGAAACAGAAGGTACCAATCCGCCTCTTAGAGCACGCGTTGAAGAACTCGCAGGTATATCTCCGTTATTAGGTCAATAAACAGATACCGTATTGCATTCATAGAACAAACGTTCTAAAATTGTTTTAGAAGATTTGATTTAGGACACTTATTTTATGTTTAAACTGGTATCTGATTATAAGCCGTCAGGCGACCAGCCTGAAGCTATCAACAGCCTTGTACAGGGTATTAAGGACGGGAAGCACGCTCAGACGCTTCTCGGTGTTACCGGTTCAGGTAAGACTTTCACAATGGCTAATATCATTGAGAAGGTACAAAGACCTACACTGGTCCTTGCCCACAATAAGACTCTGGCAGGTCAGCTCTATGCCGAGTTTAAGGAATTGTTTCCTGAGAATGCAGTTGAATACTTTATCTCATACTACGATTACTATCAGCCTGAGGCGTATATAGCTGCTACTGATACGTATATCGAGAAGGATTCATCGATCAATGATGAGATTGACCGTATGCGTCACGAGGCTACGAAGTCTTTGCTCACGAGGGAAGATGTAATTATTGTCGCATCTGTTTCCTGTATCTATGGTATCGGTGAGAAGGACGATTATTTATCACTTGCCCTTATGCTCGAGACAGGACTCGAAGTTCCTATGGATGTTGTTATGGGACAGCTCATCAACATGCAGTACACTCGTAACGATTTTGATCTCGTAAGAGGATCCTTCAGACGCAAGGGTGACATTATCGATATATGGACACCTGATTCGGAACACACACTTACCAGGATCAGTTTCTTCGGTGATGAGATCGATAAGATCAGTTATGTTGATGCGATTACCGGCAGGACTGAATATACGAAGGATTATATTGAGCTCTTCCCGGCATCACACTATGCGACCGGCAGGGCAAAGCTTAACAAGGCTATCGACAGGATCGAAGCCGAACTCGAAGTAAGACTTAAGGAATTAAGAGATGCCGGTGATATGATCGCCGCATACAGACTTGAGCAGCGTACCCGTTATGACATTGATATGTTGAGGGAGACGGGCTTTTGCAAAGGTATTGAGAATTATTCCAGACATATAGCAGGAAGGGAAGCGGGAGAACCGCCCTGCACGCTTATGGATTTCTTCCCGGATGATTTTCTGCTTTTCATCGATGAGTCCCACCAGACTATTCCTCAGGTCGGTGCCATGTATAACGGTGACAGATCCAGGAAGGAGATGCTCGTCCAGTACGGATTCAGACTTCCTTCCGCATTCGACAACAGACCGCTGAAATTTAATGAATTCGAACAGCGCATGGGTCAGACTGTTTTTGTCAGTGCGACTCCTGCAGATTACGAGAAGGAACACAGTGAGCAGACGGTTGAGCAGGTAATAAGACCTACAGGTCTTCTTGAGCCTGAGATCTTTATCCGTCCTGTAGAAGGACAGATCGAAGATATCCTGGCGATGCTCAAGGAACAGAAAGCAACAGGAGATAAGAGCCTTATTATGACTCTTACGAAGAGAATGGCAGAAGACCTTACTGATTTCCTTAAGAAGGAAAATATCAGGGTTACTTATCTGCATTCTGATATCAAGGCTGTAGAACGTATGCAGATACTGAACCAGCTCAGAAATGATGAGATAGATGTTATTGTCGGTATCAATCTCTTAAGGGAAGGTATCGATCTTCCTGAAGTATCTTTGCTGATGATCCTTGATGCTGATAAAGAAGGATTCCTTAGATCCGAGAGATCCCTTATCCAGATAATCGGACGATGCGCGCGTAATGATCACGGCAGAGTTGTTCTTTATGCAGATGAGGTAACCGATTCAATGATGAATGCGGTATCTGAAACTAACCGCAGAAGAAAGATTCAGGAAGAGTACAACAAGGTTCACAATATCACACCAAGAACTGTTAAGAAGGCAGTCAGGGATATCTTCGATATCGTTGCTGAGAACAGTAAGGATTCTTCCGAGGCTAAGGGCAGAGGTAGATCTTCCAAGGGCGGTATTGATCCGGCCAGACTTATTAATGAAGGTGTTTCCGGCGGCAGCGAGGAAGAAAACAACAAACTTATTGATAAGCTTACGATAGAGATGACCAAGGCTGCCAAGGATCTTGATTTTGAGAGGGCGGCAGAGATAAGAGACATTATCATCGAACTTAAGGGGAAGAAGTAATGAGCGGCTTTTGTCACTTACATCTTCATACTGAATACAGTCTTCTTGATGGCGCGATAAAGATTAAGGATCTCGCTGCAAGACTTAAGGAAATGGGCATGACATCATGCGCCATAACAGATCACGGTGTAATGTACGGCGCTGTTTCTTTCTATCGTGAGATGAAGGCTAACGGCATTCATCCGGTTATCGGATGCGAAGTTTATGTCGCACCCGGTTCCCGTTTTGATAAGACAATAGGTCCCGGTAAAGAAGACAGGTATTATAACCATCTCATTCTTTTGGCGAAGGATAACGAAGGACTTACTAATCTCAACAGACTGGTTTCGAGCGGTTTTACCGAAGGTTTCTACAGAAGACCGAGAATCGATGAAGAGCTCCTTGAGAAGTGGCATGACGGTTTGATCTGTCTGTCAGGTTGTCTTGCCGGTAAATTATCTTCTCTCATCCTCTCCGGTGAAACTGATAAGGCTGCACAGACTGCTATCTGGTATGACAATCTGTTCGGCAGAGGTAATTACTATCTTGAGATTCAGGCTAATACAACTCCTGAACAGGCGAGGGTAAATGCGGCTCTTGTAAAGATATCCAATGAGACAGGTATTCCTCTTGTAGCAACTAACGACTGCCACTATCTGATGAAGGAAGATTATGAGGCGCAGGATATACTTCTTTGCATTTCGACTGCTGCCAGGATCGATGACGAGAACAGAATGCGCATGACCAGTAATGACTTCTATGTGAAGTCCGAGACTGAAATGAGACGTTTCTTCCCTGAACTGTCAGAGGCTATAGATAACACCGGCAAGATCGCAGACATGTGCCATGCCGAATACGATTTTGAAACTATCCATCTTCCTGTTTATGAAGTGCCTGAAGGATACAGTACTCATGCAGATTACTTATCTGACCTGACATATAAAGGTTTGGAGAAAAGATTCGAAATAACTCCGCCTACAGGCAGCGTTGATGACTATATGAAACGTGCTGAATATGAATTGTCCGTCATTAACAGCATGGGTTATACGGATTACTATCTGATAGTCTGGGACTTCATTAATTACGCTAAAACTCACGATGTTACAGTAGGCCCCGGAAGAGGCTCAGGTGCAGGTTCACTTGTTGCATATGCTGTAGGAATAACTGATATTGATCCGATAAGATACGGACTCGTTTTCGAGAGATTCCTTAATTCAGAGAGAGTATCAATGCCGGACTTCGACGTCGACTTCAACGACGAGAGAAGACAGATAGCGATCGATTATGTTACCGAGAAATACGGTAAGAGCAGAGTTGCCCACGTAATTACTTTCGGAACGCTGGCAGCCAGACAGGCAGTTAAGGACGTTGCGCGTGTATTGAATATGCCTATTGCCCAGAGCAATAAGCTCACAAAGATGATTCCTTTCTCTGTCGGCATGACGCTCAAGCAGGCACTGGAGATCAGTACTGAATTCAAAGAAGCATACGATACTGATGCTGAAGCACATAAGGTTATTGATATGGCTATGCGTGTTGAGGGTCTGCCACGTAACGCAGGAACGCACGCAGCTGGTATCATTATCTCAGGAAAAGACATTACTGATATCGCTCCTCTGGCTGTTAACGATGAGACAGTTGCAGTTCAGTTTGCCAAGACTGATGTAGAGAGTATCGGACTTCTTAAATTCGACTTTTTGGGACTTAGAACTCTCACTGTTTTACAGGATGTAAAAGAACTCGTAAGACAGAACCATGGAGTGGATATCGATCTCGACAGGATACCGTTAGATGATCCTGAAGTATTTAAGATGATCGGAAGAGGTGAGACGATAGGTATATTCCAACTTGAGAGCCGCGGTATGACTTCTTTCATGAAGCAGCTCGAACCTGAGAGTCTGGAGGATATCATTGCAGGTATTTCACTATACAGACCGGGACCTATGGATCAGATTCCGAAGTATGTTGACTGCAAAAAGAATCCGTCTCACATCACCTATGATCATCCGCTTCTTGAACCCATCCTTAACGTTACTTACGGATGCGCTATTTATCAGGAACAGGTAATGCAGATCGTAAGAGACCTTGCAGGTTTTTCCATGGGTCAGTCCGATAACATCAGACGTGCGATGAGCAAGAAGAAAAAGTCGATAATGGAGAACTACAGAAATCTCTTCATGTACGGCGGAATTGATGACAAGGGACGCCAGGTCGACGGATGTATTAAGAGGGGAGTGCCTGAGAAAACCGCTGCCAAGATATTTGATGACGTAGCTGGCTTTGCAGGTTACGCGTTTAACAAATCACATGCTGCATGTTATGCGGTTGTAGGTTATTGGACAGCATACTTTAAGTATTACTATCCGACTGAATTTATGGCAGCGACACTTAACTCTTTCAGAACGGATTTAGGTAAGGCTTCTTACTACATTTCATGTTGTCCTGCTATGGGTATAGAGGTATTGCCGCCTGACATAAACAAGAGCCGTGAGCGTTTTACAACTGAGGGTGACCGTAAGATAAGAATAGGCTTATCGGTAATAAAGAACGTAGGCGAAGGTGCAGTCCTTGATATCTTAAGTGACAGAAAGAAAAACGGTGATTACAGATCGTTCGAAGACTTCGTTATTAGGGCTGCAAAGATCGGCGTTAAAAAGCCCGTTGCAGAATCTCTGATACTTGCTTCATGCATGGATTCATTCGGACTTACAAGAGCTCAGATGACTGCATGCGTGCAGACTGAATTGGAGAAGCTCGCACATGAGGAGAGCCGTAATATAGAAGGACAGTTATCACTCTTCGATTTCGGCGATCATTCAGATTCGGGCGCATCGATCTATATTCCTGATATACCTGAATATCCTGAGGCGCAAAAGCTCGGTTATGAGAAGGAAATGGTCGGTATTTATCTGTCAGGTAATCCTCTGGCTTCATATACAAAACTGATGTCTGAGATTGCTACTTTCGATATGTCGGAAGCAATGGATATTCTGTCTCTGTCAGGAAGCGATGCATTAGACGATAACAAGCAGATTGCAATCTGCGGAATGGTAACGGATAAGAAGACCGGATATACCAAGAAAAAGACCATGATGAGCACTGTCAGCTGCGAGGATCTGAGTGGCGCATTTGAAGTGCTTCTATTTGGCAAGAAGTTCGATGAATATAACAGGATGGTAGAAAAGAACAAGCCGTATCTTTTCATCGGAAGAAGACAGATGAGAGAAGGCGGGGAGTTATCACTCTTTGTCGACAGCTGTTATGAGTTATCTGATGACCCTGCACTGTTAAGCCGCATCCGTAATGACAGATCTTATCAGACGGCATTAAGGGAGAGAGACGGTATGCAGAATGTCAGGCCATCCGTAACTTCAGCTGCTCCTGTGGAACCGGCAGCACCTGCAGCACAACCGGTGCAGGCGCCGGCAGCTCCGGTTAAGCAGGAGAATGCAGAGTCTTTGATAAGGATCCATTATTCAGGCAAACCTGATTCGAAAGGATTTAACAGGCTTCTTAATTTTCTTGCATATTTCCACGGAAATATGCCGGTCGAAGTGCTCTTTGAATCTGATAAGAGCATCATAAGGCTTGATGACATCTGCAGGATCCAGCCTGATGAAGGCGTAATTAGGAAACTTGCCGAACTGGTAGGCGAAGACAATATAGAGATGCTGTAAAGGAGGATTTACCATGAATGAAAAAGATGTAGCTGAACTGAACCGTATCGTAAAGGAATGCAACCACATTGTCTTTTTCGGAGGTGCCGGCGTATCGACTGAGAGCGGCATCCCTGATTTCAGAAGTAAGGACGGCCTTTATAACCAGCATGATGTAAAGTTCGACAGGTATAGCCCGGAGTATCTCTTGAGTATCGACTGTCTTGTCGATCACCCTGATGTGTTCTATGAGTTCTACAGACAGAAACTCAATACTGCAGGTATTGAACCTAACAGGGCTCACTATAAGCTCGCTGAGATGGAGAAGGCAGGAAAACTCGACGGCATTATCACGCAGAATATCGATGGCCTTCACCAGAGGGCAGGAAGTAAGAATGTCCAGGAAGTCCACGGAACGACATTCAGAAATTACTGCATGAAGTGCCATGAGAAGTATCCATACGATTTTATCTTCAAATCCGAAGGCCCTATTCCGAAATGTCCTAAGTGCGGAGGCATGGTAAGACCTGATGTAACTTTATATGGCGAAGGCCTGCCGCAAACGGCATGGATCGAATCCAAGAGACTGGTGTTCAGAGCTGATTGCCTCATAATCGGAGGAACATCTCTGGCTGTTCAGCCTGCGGCTTCACTGGCATATGATTTCAGCGGTAAGTATCTGGTCATTATCAATCGTGACAAGACATTTGCCGACAGGAATGCCCATCTTGTTTTCCACGATAATATTACTGAGGTTTTGGATTCCATTATTCTTGAAGATTGATATAATAGCCAAGGCTGAAATGTCAAGAATTTCAGACCTAATAACAATATTCAGAGGGGAATTTTCCTATGCCAATTGATTCAAAGTTCTATCTCCACCCGTCAGACCGCGCTGCGCTGAAGGCTTTAAAAGCCATTCCCGGTTTCCATCAGCTTATGAAGTTCTTTATGAGCATCTGGAACGAGAAAGTCTTCAGAATCGAGAACATGTCAAGCAATCTGAGAGTCAATGACAACCAGATGAAGAAGTATTACGATATGCTTCCGCCCATTTGTGAGAAGCTCGGAATTGACGTTCCTGATCTTTTCATAAAATTGGACGTTCAGCCTAATGCATATACATATGGTGATACAAAACCGTTTATCGTTTTGACCAGCGGCCTTTTGGAGAGATTCCCTGATGATCTTGTTGCAACAGTAATTGCTCATGAGTGCGGACACATTGCATGCCATCACACTCTCTATTCAACAATGGGAAGAATCCTTTTGAACGGTGCGGTAACTGCTACAAGCGGTCTTGGTGCTGCCAGCCTTATTTCCGAGTCTCTCTCTATCGCTTTCTTCTACTGGATGCGCTGCAGCGAGTTCTCTGCTGACCGTGCTGCAATCGTTTGCGACGGCAGTGCTACGGATATCACAAGAATGTGCATGCATTTCTCCGGTTATGATCCCAGATTTGATGAAGAGGCTAACCTTGAGGAGTTCATGGCTCAGGCACAGGATTATTCATCAATGATGACAGATTCCAAAGTTAATAAACTCATGGAATTCTATATGTACAAATCAATCGATCATCCGCTCAATGCAGTAAGAGCTTTCGAAGCTAAAAAGTGGGCAGATGGTGAGGATGCAAAGAGAGTATTCGATTATCTTGAGAACGGTTCAGCTGAGATCCTGGATACATTCCTTCTTCCTGTTCCTGATTCTGCTAAAAAACTCTGCGGTCAGGACCGTGATGATGTTAAGACACAGTTTGTTGAAGCAGGATTCGAGAACATTAAAGAAGTTGAGGAGTATTCAAAGGAGAAACTCAAGAGAAGAAATTCCGTTCTTGCCGTCAGCATAAACGGTAACAGCGCATTTACAGAGACTGATTGGTTCCCTGCAAATTCCCAGATCAATATCCATTACAAGATGTAACAGACATTATCTGAAATTTAAAAGTATTCTTGAGATTGCCGGCATTTCTTGCCGGCAATCCTTTTTTACGGTTATAACCAGTATTAGTGTATACTGTCTCTTACAGGGATAGATTGGAGACAACACATGAATACACGTAAATGCGTAAGCAGCATTATCAGTATCACACTTATTTTTGCCGTTATTTTCAGTTTTACGGGCTGCAGCAAGTTTATTGAGGATTTGAACTCCGAGCGTTATGGCGCCAAGAGACTCGCCAAAAAGGAAGCTGAAGAGATATTCAAGATGATACAGGAAGAAGACATAGAGGGTTTATCTGCACTGTTTGCTGAGGATGCCAGACAATACCATAACATTGAAATGGAGTGGGAATTGTTTTTCGAGCGTATGGACGGACATGTGGTCTCTTATTCGGGTATCTCTTTTCCTGGCGAGGGAATGGGCGTTGATAAGGATGGGAATATCTACGATTCGCATCTGTCGGTCAATTTCAAAAACGTAAAGACGGATACCGGTGTGGTCTATAAGGAATTCGGATATTATCAGACCAGAATCGATACAAGGAATCCCGAGCTCGAGGGTATAAATGTATTTGTCGCACAGGTTAAGGGGTCAGATACATATATTGATGTCGGCGGGTTTTCATCTGAATACGATTATTGAGAATTAATTGAGCACGTAAATTTTGCACTCTTATATATTATTTTAATACGGTCAGTCTTCAATTAGTGTATAATTCGGGAAGATATATTTTGTGTTTCGGAGGCATTTTTATGGGCAGACTTCTTTATGATGAGAGCAATCTCCCTGAGATCAGCAGCCTTAAGGCTTTGGATTATGACACGGTAGATAAGTCTACTGTTGAACCTATAAAGCGTGTTGGAGTTCTTACGAGCGGCGGTGATGCGCCCGGAATGAATGCTGCAATCAGATCTGTTGTAAGAGCAGGTATCAATGCGGGATTTGAGATGTATGGCGTAACCCGTGGTTTTCACGGACTCTGGAAGGGCGAGATCAAGCAGCTCGACGGCAGAAGCGTTTCAGAGACACTGCAGCGTGGCGGTACATTCCTTATGACAGCCAGATCACAGACATTCATGACTGATCAGGGTGTTCTTAAGGGTGCCAGAATGATGGAAGCATATGAGCTCGATGCTCTTATCGTAATCGGCGGTGACGGTTCTTATAAGGGTGCCAGAGCGCTCGCTAGAATCGGAATGCCTGTTATCGGTTTGCCGGGTACTATTGATAACGATATCTCTTCAACTGAGTATACGATCGGATATGATACGGCAATGAATACTGCTATGCAGTGCATCGATAAGCTCAGAGATACAGCTTCTTCCCACGAACGTTGCTCCGTTATCGAAGTAATGGGAAGAAATGCAGGATGGATCGCACTTAACGTTGGTATTGCTACAGGTGCCGAGAGCATCCTTATTCCTGAAGTTCCTTATGACTTCAACAGAGATGTTTTGAGAGTAATCCTTGACGGACGTAATACAGGTAAGAAGCACTACATCGTTATCGTTGCTGAGGGTGTCTGCAAAGCTGAAGAGATCGCTAAGCAGATCGAAGAGGCAACAGGTATCGAGGCACGTCCTACAATTTTGGGTCACCTCCAGAGAGGCGGCTCTCCGACATTAAGAGACAGAACGATCGCAAGCCTTATGGGTATCAGAGCTATCGACTGCCTCATTGAGAAGAGATTTAACAGACTCGTTTGCATGAAGAACGGAGAGATAACAGACGTTGATATCGAGAAGGGTCTCGAAATGACAAAGACAATCACTCCGGACATTATTGAAAAGGCAAAGAGGCTTGGTTGATAACCTGTCTTTTAGGGGATAGAGAACAGTATGTATGAGTTTTTAAGCTTTGAAGAGAGCCTCGAGCGGAAGAAAATCCGCGGGCGCGTCTTGAATACGCTTGAATTTACCAAGATAAGGGACAGTGTTACTGCCAAAGCAAGAACGTCTTACGGACGTGAACTTTGCGCAGACATGGTTCCCTGTTGTGACATCGAATACGTAACTGCTGAACTCTCATATACTAAGCAGGCGATGGATCATATCATTAGATTCGGTATGCTCCCTCTGGGTGGCATGCGTGATCTGAGACAGCCCCTTACTTACGCTAAGGCAGGCGGAACCCTGACATGCGGACAGCTCCTGGAAGTTGCATCTTTTTTACGTACTTCCGTAGAGTTGAAGAAATCAATTGATAAGGCCAGATCTGCAGGTTCTCCAGTAGTTGATGATGTTGAACCTGATATCTGTTCCTATGTTGACGGTCTTGAGACTTGTGATGAACTGCTCGGAAAGATCGAGAGTTCTATATTAGGACAGGATGAAGTATCCGACAAAGCGAGCAGGGACTTAGCCTCCATCAGAAGAGAGCGCAAAAACATTGCCGGCGGAATCAGATCCCTGTTAGACCGTGTAATCCAGAACCACGCTGACATGCTCCAGGAGAGTATCGTAACGCTCAGAGAGGGAAGATACTGTATTCCGGTTAAGGCTGATTTCAACGGAAGAATTGAAGGTATCGTTCACGGAGCTTCGTCTTCGGGACAGACACTCTTCATTGAGCCTATGAGCGTTGTTGAGGCGAACAACAAGATTGCCGAATTGAATTTCGCCGAGCAGGCTGAGATCCAGAGGATCTTAAAGAAGTTTTCTGACGAGGTCGTATCTATTGGCTCTGTCATCGAAAACAACATGGCGATAGCATCGCGCCTGGATTATGTTTTCGCGAAGGGCGAATATGGTGTAGAGACAAATTCTTTCTGTCCCGCTCTTAATACAGAAGGCAGGGTAGAACTTAAGGGCGCAAGACACCCCTTGATTCCCAAGGAGACTGTCGTTCCTGTTGATATCAGCGTTGGTGACACCTATGATGCCCTGATCGTTACAGGTCCTAATACGGGCGGTAAGACAGTATCTCTTAAGACATGCGGCCTACTGGTCCTCATGACCATGGCAGGACTTCCGATTCCGACTAACAGCGGATCTGAAGTATGTGTTTTCGACAGAGTGCTGGCAGATATCGGTGACGAGCAGAGTATCGAAGAGAGCCTGTCTACGTTCTCATCACACATGTCCAATATCGTGTTTATCCTGAAGAACATCAGAGGAAAATCTCTGGTGCTCCTTGATGAGCTCGGTTCGGGTACTGATCCTGCTGAGGGTGCGGCACTCGCGATATCGATAATTGAAGAGTTGAGAAAAAAGAATTGTATCGTAATGTCCACGACTCACTATAGAGAGCTCAAGGGATATGCTGAGACCACAGAAGGCGTAATGAATGCTTCCTGTGAGTTCGATACAGAGACACTGGCCCCAACTTATAAGCTGATTACAGGAAGACCAGGTTCTTCCAACGCATTTGTCATCTCAAGCAAATTGGGATTGGCAAAGCATATTCTGGATAACGCAAAGTCCAGAATGTCTACTGATGAATTGCAGTATGAAGAATTGCTCGCGAGAGCTGAGAGCGAAGCGAAAAGGGCACAGCAGCTGGCTGATGAAAATGACAGGCTCAACGTAGAACTCAGAGCTGAGAAGACGCGCCTCGAAGAAGAGAATGCAAGGCTCAAGGCGTCTAAGACAAAGATATTAAATGACATGAGAGCCGAGCAGAAGAGACTTCTCAAAGAGCAGGAAGAAGAACTGAGCCAGGAACTCCGTGACTTAAGAAAAAGATCCAGAGATATGGATAACCGTAAGCGTGAGCAGGAACTCGATAAGATCAGAAGGAAGCTCAGAGCGGGAATCGAAGATCTCACTGAAGAAGCTGACGAGGCAGTTGATTCTGTTGCGTTGAGCGGTGAACCTGTAAAGGAAGTAATCAAGGGCGAGTGCTACTATGTGCCGTCACTGGGACAGACAGGTATTGCAGAATCTGACCTCTCGAAGAGCGGCAGTGTTAACATCCTTTGCGGCAGCATGAAGATCGCAGTTAAAAAGAGCCAGCTCATGATCCCTACCAAAGCGCAGCGTGATGAATTCATGAGAACCAAAACCGGCAAGGCAGCATCTAAGGGCAAGGGTATTTCCGCTAAGGGCAACGCTGCTGATATTTCAAAAGCAAAGTTCAATGCAGCTTCTTCTACGAAGGCTGAACTCATGCTTATCGGAATGACGACTGCAGAAGCAGAATCTGTACTCTACAAGTATCTGGAGGACTGCTCTCTGGCAGGTATCAAAGAAGCAAGGATCGTTCACGGCAAGGGTACCGGAGCATTGAGATCCTGCGTGCAGGATATTCTCATAAAAGATGACAGAGTCGAATCTTACCGTGCAGGAGCCCAAGGTGAGGGCGATGCCGGTGTTACCGTAATCAAATTGAGGTAAAGGGGAAAAGGACATGGCAGAAAATCAGACAGATAAACAGGCTGTAAAAGAAACCGCAGCAGCTGTTGAACCCAACAAGAAAAAGCTTAGGATAGGATTTGCGTTTTTAGCGCTGGTTCCGCTTGCAGTTTTTCTAATGATTCAGACAGTAAGCCAGGTGCCTTTCATCATTATGGCTGCTGCAGAAGTTATGAATGGCGGAGCCGCTACCGGTCTGTCCGAAACAATTGATTTCTACGAGAGCCTCATGCTGGTTTTCAACGAGAAATACTCTTTGTATGCTTATCTTATATATGCTGTGTTAGGTCTCGTTGTTTTCGGAATCTGGTATTACAAGGGTTTTGTTAAGAACAGCCCGAAAGTAAAGTTCGGCCAGGTATTCGGAGTAAAATCCGTTTTGGCATCCATAGGAATAGTTGCAGGATTCTACTTCTCGATTAATGCAGTACTTACACTGCTTATGCAGCTGTTGCCTGATCTCATGGAATCTTATAATCAGCTGCTTGAGATGGCAGGAATCGGTTCTAATACGCTCGTAACAATTATTTATGCGATCATTCTGGGACCTGTTCTCGAAGAACTCGTTTTCCGTGGAGTGATTTACTCATATTTGGAGAAGGCCGGTTTAAGGCCCATGGTTGTAATTCTCATTACGGGCATTTTGTTCGGATTTGTTCATATGAATATCGTACAGAGTACATATGCGGCTATTTTGGGAATCCTCTTAGGATTCTTAAGATATAAGTACCGTTCAATTAAGCTGACGATCTTCGCGCATATCCTGCTTAACTTCTCTGGAACATACGGTGAGATGGCATTGCACAAGCTGGGATTAAGCGACAGCATTTATATTATCCTCGGTGGAATCGGACTCTTTGTTATTGTGTTTTCAGCTGTTTTGGTTAATAGCGATAAAAAAGCTTTTAAGGCTTCAAATGAGGGTCAGGAACAGTTGAACTAATTTTAAGATTATTTGGTATACTTAAAATGTAAATCAAATTTTATCAGGAGAGATTCACTTGAAGAGCGAAGAAGAACAGATGTCAGAGGCCCTGGTAAGGATCTTTGAAAATGTTGTTTTAACAGAAGAAAAGTCTCTTCAGGCAGGTTATTTCAAAGACCTGTCTATAGCTGAGATGCATACACTTACTGCCATCGGACCCTACGACGCACGTACAATGACAAATACGGCAGAGGATCTGGGCATTACTACAGGCACCCTTACAGTTGCGATAGACAGACTCGTTAAGAAGGGTTATGTCCACAGAGAGCGCGATAAGCGTGATAAGAGAATCGTCAGAATCAGCCTTACACACACCGGTAAACTTGCGTGCAGAATGAACAGCAAGTTCCATAGAGTATTGGCTAAGCACATTCTGGCGGGATACGATGAAAAAGACAGAAAGCATCTTTTAGACCTGGTCGATGAAGTTGACAGATATGTGGAACAGCAGCTCAAGCGCTACGACAGCAGTGAGAATGTGCGCGCGACTGCAAGGCAAGTAGCAAAGGATACGACAAAGGAGAAGAATTAAGATGAGTGATTCTAAGATCCAAAGAGAGAAGGTTTTCGAGGACGTTGTAAGAATTATGGCTGAGACACTTGAGATTTCTCCTGAGGAGATTAGTGCGGATCTCAGTTTCAATTCTGACCTGCCTTTTGATTCATTGCAGCTCTACGAGTTCGTAATCGATGTGGAAGAAACATACAACATCCGTCTTCCTGATGAAGTTTTGGACGAAGTTAAGACTGTTTCCGATATCGTAGACGTTATTATCAAGCTTGCTGATAAATAAGATACGGTTTATAGTGTCTGAAATTCCCTAAAATCGAACTGGCAGTTCGAAATTAGAGAATTTGACTCTATGTAATTTCCGAAAATATCGGAGTAAATAATGAAAAAGCTTTTTATTGTTAACAGCAGAGCGGATACAAAAGCTCTTGCCAGATTTAAGGTCGCGTATGCAGATTGCCTGAGCGGCCGCGAAAGTGAAGCACGCGTAGTTTATACGGAATTTGCCGGCCACGCCAGTGAAGTGGCATCCAAGGCTGCTACAGAGGAAGATCTGTTGGTAGTTGCCTGCGGCGGTGACGGTACTATCCATGAAGTAGCCAATTCTCTTGCACAGTCCCAGACTCCCATGGCGGTTATTCCGCTCGGAACAGGTAATGATTTCACAAGATCTGTGATGAATGAAGATCACAGAAGCAACTGTGAGATCTGTGTAAGCGATATTTTTAATGACAAATTCAGCGTTAAGGACACAGACTTGATCAGGGTCACATCTTTTGACCGCAAGGGCACAAAGATCGATTCCAGTTCGGCATGGTGTCTAAACGTTGCATCCATAGGTCTAGATACCGAAGTTCAGCTCAGAGCCAAAGGTAAGGTGCTTGCCAACCCTAATTCCAGTCTGGTAAGAAGCACGGCTTATATTACATCGGCTCTCGGATGCATCTTCGGAAACAGGAAATTCAATTTCAAATTCAATGCGAAAAGGTCTAATGGCGGCCCTGAAGAGTCTGCAAATGAACTGTTTACGCTATTAGCGGTCTGTAATGCATCTTATTACGGTGACGGTTTCTGCCCGGCTCCTAATGCCAAAATTGACGACGGTCTCATGGACTGCTGTGCAATTGGCGCGGTAAACCTGCCCAGAGCCCTGTTCCTTCTTACAAAATACAAGAAGGGCAGACATGAGGGCTATAACGACGTAGATACGTTTACGACCGGTGCAATTACTGTAGAAGCAACGGGATTAAGGGATTTGAACGGAAATTACGACGGTGAGGATTTCTCCGGCCATAAAGTAACTTTCGAGTGTGTTCCCGGAGCCATCAAACTGGCAACTTATAACGCATAATTTCACCATAATCAGTTTTGCCGTATTCTGTCATGCTATTTTTTATTATTTATTGGTATAATCAAGAGTTATGAAAGACAGTATTGCTAATTACAGAAAATACGGTGTAAGTGACAAGGCTCTTGAGGCTGCTTCTAAGGCTGAAGAGGCTTTGGCTGACGTTTATGCACGTATTGATGACATCGTGACTTATAACGAGCTCAAGGTTTTGGACGCGTTCAGAAGCGAGAAATTCTCTGATACACATATGGGCCTTACATCCGGATATGGTTATGACGATGTAGGCAGAGAGAAGATAGAGAATATCTTTGCAAAGGTATTCGGAACCGAAAAGGCTTATGTCAGATGGCAGATCAGCACTGGTTCACAGGCTATTTCCGCTATGCTCTACGGCGTTTTAAGACCCGGAGACATCATGCTCTCCGTTACGGGCAGACCTTATGATACTCTCATGGCAACTATCGGCCTGTCATCCGAGAATAACGATATGTCTCTCATGTCATATGGCATCAAGTACGAAGAGGTAAACCTCAAAGAAGACGGTTCACCTGATCTCGATGCTATTAAGGCAGCTATTAAGCCTGAGACCAAGATGGTATTTATCCAGAAGTCCAGAGGCTATACGGGAAGAAGAGCGCTCCTTTGCGAAGACATAAAGAAGATTGCCGATCTGGCCCATTCCATCAGAAAAGACATTGTTGTTGCAGTTGATAACTGCTATGGAGAGTTTACAGAAAAGCAGGAGCCTACAGAGGTAGGTGCCGACGTTATTGCCGGATCACTTATAAAGAATCCGGGCGGCGGAATCGCTAAAACAGGTGGATATATTGCAGGCAGAACCGATCTGGTCGAGAATGCCGCAAGACATCTTACAACACCCGGTCTGGGCAGTGAGGTAGGTCCTACATTGGGCGCCAATGCCATGATCGCAAGAGGACTGTTTACTGCACCTGCATGCGTAGGTGAGTGTCTTAAGGGCGCGGTTTTCGCAGCTGAGATATTGGCTGCTGAAGGTTATAAGACGAGCCCCGCTTCAACTGAATTAAGAGGCGATATCGTCCAGACTATCGAATTCGGAGATCCTGACAAGATGAGCCAGTTCTGTGCTGCAATCCAGTCTTGCTCTCCGGTTGATTCTTTTGTTACACCCGTACCGTGGGATATGCCCGGCTACGATGATCAGGTAATTATGGCGGCAGGTGCTTTCGTGCAGGGAGCAACAACAGAGCTCTCATGTGATGGCCCTATCAAGCCACCTTATATCGCGTATATGCAGGGAAGCCTTGCAAAAGAGCAGGCTAAACTGGCCTGCATGCTTGCTGTCGGAGGTTAATTGACATGGCAGACGGTAAGCAGTGGTATAACAGCCCCCAGGATAAGGGAAATAACAGGAACCCAAATGCCAAGCATGTTAATGCTGCAAAGAAGACAGGTAAGCCTATGGGCCAGCCTTCTTCTAAGCCCGTTGGTAAGCCTGCAGGAAAACCTGTAGGTAAGCCTGCAGGAAAACCTGTAGGAAAACCCTCCGGCAAGCCTGTTGGTATGGCGCAGCCGAACCGTCCTGTTGCAGGCAAGAAGATTGTAAAGCCTTCCGGTAAGCCCGGTATGAGACCTGATAAGTCCAAGATGCAGGGTCAGAAGCCTGTTAAGACTCAGGGACAGGTACCCGGCGTAAAGAACGAGAAGAGCATTATCCCCCAGATGAAGCCTGCGGATAAGACTCCTATCCAGGCCAAAAAGCCCGTATCTTCTGCTAATGCTAAACCCAAGAAGCCTTTGACAAAGGAACAGCAGAAACGCAGGGAACAGGCCAAGATCATGGAGCAGGTCAGACGCAAGGAAGAGGCTAAGCTCCAGGAACAGGCAAAGATCGAGAAGAACGAATATAAGCGTAAGAATCCGTCACAGAAGAGTGCTGAGAGCCGTGCGATCAGAAACGGTGTTTTGGGTGCAGTTGCTGTTGCGGCAGCTTTGTTGGTTCTTGTTTTCGTAGTGCATCACTTATACGACTACATCGCAGAGAAGCCGAATTTCTCATTCGTTACGACAGGTGCCGTTGAGCATACTATCGGTGCGAGAGCTCTTATCGTAAGAGACGAGGATACGATTCCCGCATCCACTTCAGGTGAGCTCGTAACACAGATTACAGAAGGATCCAGAGTTGCTAAGGGCCAGGAACTCGCAATCGTAGTTCCTGAAGAGATGAAGTCTGTTGTATCTGATTTGAGAAATGTTCAGTCACAGATCTCAGACGTTCAGCAGGAGATCATTTTGGCAGGTGACGTTGCCGAGGCTGACATCATTTACAGAAACTATAACAAGAACCTTTCCGCGATCCTCGACTCAGTAAGATTCGATGCGATGAACGGAAATCTTAATAACATGTCATCTTACAGCGCTTCTGTAAACGTTATCCTCGATGAGCGTGAAGACGAGATGAGTAAGATCAATTTCGATGACGAGAGAATATCCGTACTGAGAAGTGACGAGAAGGTATACGAGGCACAGGTCGAGAAATATGCTTCCGTAATCACTGCTCACAGACCGGGTATCGTTTCTTTCAGACTGGACGGTCAGGAGGATGTTCTCGATTACGGCACATTCCTCACAATGCCTGCGTCTGAGATTAAGAGTTACATTAACAATTCTGTTGGTGCCATTACAGCAGACCTGAGCGTCGATGCTGATACGGCCGTTTGCAGAATCTCCCAGAACGAGAGCCAGTATCTTACTGTTTATCTCTCATCCAACGATGCAGCGACATCAGACTTCGCTGTAGGAACAACTCATGACATCAACGTGCGTACAGAAGGTATCTCAATCGATAACTGTAAGGTTGTACGTTGTGAGAGTGATTCGAGCGGAATGCTCATCACGTTTGAAACTTCCAGATACGTAGAAGACCTCCTGGATCTGAGAACGGTTGATATCGAGATCGTTATTACAGAGACAGACGGTATGAGAGTATCCGTATCCAGCCTCGTTAATACAGAATATGCACCTAAGGGTAATCCCTGCTTCTGCGTTTACATCGCGCCCGGCGCTAATGTGAGCGGAGATGCCTTTGCAGTTGAATCTCTGTTTAACATTACTGTAGTTCCTAACGTAAAGACTAACGAGGACGGATCTATAGAAGAACAGCAGAATACGGCAGTCGGCGGCTGCAGGGTAGTCCATTCCGAGTTTATGGAAGACGGTGGCCTCGTTGTCGCATTCTCAACACCTAACGATTATACGAACCTTAAAAAGCTCGAAAGGCTTTATACCGCAGGATACAAGGTTACATTTGTTGATACTGCAACCGGATTGGGCATCACAACCGAGAAGGTAATCGTATCCGATTATTCCGGTATGGCTTCCGTATATATGAATAACCAGGGCTTCGTAGAAGAAGTAAGAGTAATCCTCCTCGATAACGACAGAGAATTCGCTATCGTTGATCAGGTAGGTAAATCCTCTGTTCCTAATCTCGATACAGTTATTATTACTAACCCTAAGACTGTTAAGCCCGGAGATAAGGTCGACTGATATGGAATACGATTATAGTGAGGATCTGAAGAAAAGGATCTCTGATAATATTGCAGCTGTCCGTTCATCCATAGACGAAGCCATTGCAGCTTCCGGAAGAGAGAAGGGCAGTGTCACACTCATAGGTGTCACAAAAGTATTCCCGGTTGAATATGCAGAATCTGCTGCCATGAGCGGCCTTAAGGATCTGGGTGAGAACAGGGTGCAGGAACTCGTACCGAAGGTCGAGCGTTTCTCTGCTCTGGATATAGATGCCAACTGGCACCTCATCGGAACATTACAGAAGAATAAGGTTAAATATATTATTGGTAAGACATGCCTTATCCATTCAGTAAACAGCATCGAACTGGCAGAGGAAATATCGAAGAGATCTGTTAGTAACAATGTTACTACGTCAATTCTCATACAGGCTAACGTATCCGGTGAAGAGAGCAAGCATGGCTTTGCTCCGCACGAATTAAAGCCTGCTATAGATAAAATAATGGATATGCCTTCTGTGCAGCTCTGCGGCCTCATGACAATGGCTCCTATTGAGACATATGAGGGTCAGGCGAGGGAAGTTTTCGCTAAGACAAGAGTAATATTCGAAGATCTCAAGTCATATACAGGCCTTGATACATGGAATGTGCTCTCAATGGGTATGAGCCAGGATTACAAGAGCGCTATCTATGAGGGTTCTACACATATCAGAATCGGTACGGCAATATTCGGCGACCGCTCGCAATATAAGCCTTTGTAACATTGTTTAATCAAAAAACGTTAATTTTTGTTACATTTTGTAACATAAGCCCGTCTTAAATTACCTTCTTGTGTCATATTGCCCAAAAGTATTGAGGCAAAAATCAAAGTTCGTTAATATCCAAAGTATCTTATATGAATGTCCTTGGTCGGGCGAATTTTTAAGGAGGAAAAATCAAATGGGCACTTTTAACGTTAAGAATTTCTTCGGAAGCATGTTCACACCTGTAGAGGATGATGTTGAAGAGAACTATTACGGTGAGGAAGAGGGCTACATTGAAGAAGAAGGATACGAGCAAGAGCCTATCGCTGAGGAAGCTTTTATGGAAGAACCTCGCACCTTCGTTCAGGAGCAGCCCGCAGTTACAACACCTGTAATGCAGCAGAATGCAACAGTCATCATGCTTACACCTTACGATATCAGAACAAGCCAGATCGTTTGCGATCACATCCGTGAAGGCCACATCGTAATCTGCAACCTTACAAATACAGATAAGAACCAGCGTGTAGTTGACTACATCTCCGGCGGTGTTTATGCATTAGGCGGAAGAGTTGAGCCTACACCTGTAAAGACAACTTTTGTCTGCACACCTAAGTCTGTTAACCTCGTTGTAGAGAATCAGGACAGCGAGCAGGTAGGAACTAAGGTTTCAGCTCTCTAATAGAGATTTAAAACAGAAGAATTAAGAAGCTGTACGGTTTAGTACAGCTTCTTTTTTTATGCCCGACGCGGGCCCTCCAGGCCAACATCCGCTTGAATAAAATATCTTTGTTAATATATAATTAAGAAACAAGATTCAGGGAGGATAGATTATGACACTTGAAGATCGCGAATATTTATTTGATCAGGCTCAGAGACTGTCTGAAGTCCTTAACGAAGAGACTGTCGAGCTCATGGGAATGCTCGAGAAGATTGAGGACAGAGTTGCGATCTCAAGACGTATTAATAAGCTCGAATATGAGGGCGATATCATCTTCCACGAGTTTGCTGACAGACTTCATGAGTGTGTTCAGGATACAGAACGCAGAATGAGCATTTTCCAGATTATCAGGCATATCGAAGACTGTGTTGATATGGTTGATGAGCTCTCCATGACTATTGTCCGCTATAACACCAGAACAGTAAGTGCAGGTATCAAATCCAGTGTTAACGCTATCTTGGGCTGCGCTAAGAAGGAAATGAATCTTCTTAACCTTATGCGTACTTACGAGCCCGAGAACAAGGAATTGTTTACCAAGGCAATTAATGAATTCGATGCTTTTAAGGTCGATTTCTATAAGATGTATGACATGCTGATCTTCGGTTTGTTCTCACAGGCTCACGATACCGTTGACATAATCAGATGTAAGGCTATCTACGATTCTGTTAAGGACATCTTCAAGGCGTTTGAAGTAAGCGCCGACGACTGCTATAAGTACATTATGGCACGTGAAAACGGTATCGACGTTTTCGCTCAGGATAACTAAGCAAAGTATTTTCGGTCTAGCCAATGATTAACAAGATTTCCTTGCCGGACGGATACCAGGTGGTTTGGTCCGACGAGTTCGGCAACAATACTTTAGATAAAACCATATGGTCTGCTGAAGAACGTCGGTCCGGTTGGATTGACGGTGAGTGCCAGGAGTATTGTGGCGAGAATTGCATATCGGTCAAAGACGGCTATCTCTCGATCAAACCTCATTTAACAACTAATAATTCCGGTGAGCCCAGATACTTATCCGGAAGGATCAGTACGCTTGGCAAGAAGGATTTTACTTACGGCAGAATAGTTGCCAGGATGAAGATACCTAAGGCTAAGGGTCTGGTAAGTTATATCCGACTGATGCCGACAGAAGGCTACGATAAAGAGACGGATAACTATAAGGAGTTCCCTCTTCACGGACAGATCGATTTGGCCGAGATCAGCGGTTCCAGGCCTGACGAGGCAGTATCAAGAGTTATTTTCGGATATCCGTTTACACAGCGTTCAGGAAGCTACAGAAGGCTTAATATCGACTTCTCGAGCGAATTCCATATCTTCTCATGCGAATGGGATCAGGACGAGATAATATTCGCATGTGACGGCAAAGAATATTACAGAACATCTTATTGGTTTGCGAGATCAGGTGAAACAGAAGAACCATATCCCGCACCTTTTAATAAACCGTTCCACGTAGCTATCGGAGTATCAGTTTCATCTGACAGCGTGTCAAATGATTCACCTGCAAAGAGCGATGACAATGACACTGAATTGCTGGTGGATTATGTAAAGGTTTATCAGAAACATCTGCATCCCAGACAGGTAGTAAGACCTGCCAGAATACTTACTCTTGATGTTGACGGTACCGAGAATAAGAGCCGTATTAAAAACGGTGATAACAACGCTTTCTACGTTGCAGAAGGCGATCTCAACGCTAACGTCTGCTTCATGGAAGATGAGCTCATTATTACGCCTTCTTTTGTCGCAGGCAGTTCTGATGAGACCAGACTCCTGCAGAGCGGATTCCCGTTTAAGAAGGATGAAACATATGAGTTCTCTTTTGACGGCAGAGTTGATGAAGAGAGAACCATTAAGTGTCAGTTCGAATCTGACGAAGACGGAAAGCAGATAATCGAACCTTATACAACGAGACTCGAACAGCATTGGCAAAAGCACAGGATGTTGTTTAAAGTGCCTGAAGACTATAAGAGTGCTTCGGTTGTTTTCGCGATCGATCCTATATCAAAAGCGTCTATCCATATCCGTAATATCTCATTGAAGAGAAGACCGATGAATGAGGACAGACGTAAGTTTATTGCTGTATGCGGAGTATGGGACGATTCCGATAACTACAGTCTCTTTTTGAGAGCACTTCAGAACGAAGAATTAAACAGGGATTACGTTATAGCGAGTTTTACTTTTACAGCTACAAACTCGGGTACTACGCAGGCTGAACTCGAACTGGAATTTGCAGATCTCCTGACCAGGATGGATCTGGCTGCGATCATTGTTTTCGGAGAGATGATAAAGACAAAAGATGTTATCGACAGACTCTCTGAAATCGGCCACGCGAAAGATATTCCCGTTATTACTTTCCAGCATAAATTAAAGGGCTGTATTAATGCGGATTTTGAATACGCATCAGGATTCAGAAAAGTTGTGGAACATGTTGTAGAAGAGCATGGTGCGAAGAGACTCGATATGTTCGGAGGCTTTGAGAATAATCCGTTCTCGGAAGAGAGAATAAGGGTATTTAAAGAAGTCCTGGAAGAACACGGAATTGATTCATCGAAGTCAAAGATATTCCATGGTGATTTCTGGCAGGCACGCGCAATGGAAGTTATGGACGATGTCCTGGATAAAGGTTATGACCTGCCTGATGCGATCATCTGCGCTAATGACTCAATGGCTATGGGTGTTTGTGACTCACTCCGTAAGCGCGGTTACAGTATTCCTGAAGATGTAATAGTAACGGGATTTGACGGAATCTGGCAGGGTCAGTTTCACACACCGATCTTAACAACATGTGAGCTCGATTATCCCAGGATATCCGAACAGATCCTGTTAAGGATAAGAGAGTGGGATGACTATAAGAATAAAGCTGATGATGAATTCTTTATCGCTTATAAGCCGCTGTTTATGCAGTCTTGCGGATGTAAGGTGGGCAGTGATTTTCCATGGGCAAAACTCGTTGATGTACTTACGGAAGAGAATCAGGATTCATTCAGACATATGCTCGAGATGGGACGTTTCGTTTCGAGAATGACTTCATCTGATAACTTGGATGATGCTGCAGATAATTTAAGAAACTCTATCTGGATGTGGAAGAGCCAGTATTATTTTGTCGGCATTAATGAGCAGGCAGACTGCTGTCACAGTATTTTCCACGGCAGAGGAAACAGGTATTCAAATGCGCAGAAATTCTACCGCATGAGATATCCGATTCCTGATTACGATATCATCTTAAAAACAGACAGTAACATCAATGTGTTATTGTTCAGACAGATCAGATCAGACAAGCAGGCTTTCGGTTATGTAGTCAACGGATATAACAGGATCTCACTAAGATCAGAGCAGCGTTTTGAAGAGTTTGGTCTCTTTGTAAATGCAGCTGTAAATGCCGTAAACAATAACCGCAAACTGATAACAAAATATAAGGCAAACGAGTTGCTCTCTGAGCAGGACTTCCTGACAGGACTCTATAACAGAAGAGGATTCTTCGCACTCATTAACAAGATGATCAATTCTCCAGCTAATTCCGGTAAGATCCTGTCATTGTTCTCCATCGATATGGACAGGCTCAAAACGATCAATGATACGTATGGTCATGAGAACGGAGACATAGCGATACAGACGCTCGGAAGAGCTATACAGAAGTTCGTCAGAGATAATGGTGTAGCTGCAAGATACGGCGGTGATGAGTTCGCTGTTGCGATCGTAAGCAACGCGAAACTTGAAGACAAAGTTAAGGACATCCGTAACGAGATCGAACAATCTGCTGATAGCGATCCTGCTATGACTGATAAACCTTTCGAAGTTGGAGTAAGCATCGGTATTTCAGAGCAAACCATTGACCGTTCGATCGATATAGAGGATATGATCCTCGAAGCAGATTCAAAGATGTATGCAGATAAGATGGCTAGAAAGAGAATAAGAGGAGTTTAAGGAGGCAGATATGGAACGCAGACTTAACATTGGACTATTGATCGATGATATCGATAATTTCTTTTCCAGTCAGGCTGTAAGAGGTGCGGAACAGGCCTGCAAGGCTCTGGATGCAAACCTCTATATTTTCCCGGGACACTATATCGGACAGACTGACAGCAGATATGCTGATAAGAACTACGATTACCAGTATAATTCGATCTTTAAGCTTCCTTCCAAGAGAAACGTAGACATCATCTATATTCTTCACGGTATTATCTGTTCACGTGCAGAACTCGAGATGCAGAGGGCATTCCTTGATGCGATGCCTGATGTTCCTGTAGTCTGCCTGTTCAATGTTTCTGAAGGTTATAACTCAGTAACGTTTAATAATAAATCCGGTTTCGTTGAATTGCTGAACCACCTTATAGAAGACCACGATGCAAAAGACATCGGTTTTGTATCAGGTCCTGTTACAAACATTGATGCTGCAGAAAGACTTAAGATCTACAGGGAAGTTCTCGAGGCACATAACATTCCTTATGATGAGAAGAAAGTTGTATACGGTGCATTTACTGTCAGATCTGAAGGCGTAGTTGATGAACTTCTCGATAAGAACGAGAAACTGGATTCTATTGTTTTCGCTAATGACTCAATGGCTGCAGGCGGTTACAGGGCTCTGAGAAGAAGAGGCATCGAACCCGGCAAAGACATTAAGATCACCGGTTTTGATGACGATGCATTTGCAGTTGCGCTCGAACCGCCTCTTACTACTGTTGAAGCAAGTTCAGCGCAGCTCACTTTTAAGGCTGTTCTTAATGCGGAAAATTACATCAACGGAACTGCTGTAAAAGACCTGTCGGTTGATACTCATCTCGTACAGCGTCAGTCCTGCGGCTGCCGTGATCTTAATTCAGACAAGCTCTGTGAGAGATTTAAGTTTGACGGTATCGGGAGCGGCAATGTCGAATTTATAGAAAGTATCAGAGAGTATCTGTTTGGTTTCTATATTGCTTCCGGAAAATTATCTGATGCCGAAGAAAAGGTCATTGAATTCTTAAGAGAATACGCTGAGTTTGTTAAGGCACCTGATAAACAGAAAGCAGTAACTTCTTTGAATGAACAGTTCGATAAGATTATTCTTACAGATCTGTTCTCCATCACTTCTGCAGAAAGAATATTCAATGTGCTTCAGGCAATGCAGTATAAGGCATTAGAGAGCACACAGGATATCGATCTGATATACAGAACATTCACTTCATATACAAGACGTATGGCGTTCTTCAGCGTAACTCCTATTAATTCGAGCATGCAGAGAAATGAGAGGATCCAGGGAGAACTTAACCGTCAGGCAGGTGATATTTATCTCACTGATGCTGACCAGACAGTTCCTTATGAGTATCTGTTGGGCGGCCTTTATGAAGTCGGTTTCAAGAGATCTCTGTTGTACCTTTTCAATGGTAAGGTGAAGAATTACGGCGAGTGCGACTGGACACCTCCGGCATCACTTCTCCTCAAGGCAATCAGCGATGACCACGGTACCAGAACGCTTCCTGAAGAACAGCAGTTATTGAGAATCGAGAGACTCTTCCAGAATGAGTTCATTCCGGATGACGAACGTCATACGATGATCATCCAGCCATTGTTCTCTGCAAATGATATTTACGGATACATCGTAAACGAGGCTTCTCCTAATCTGTATCCGAACCTTTCTACGGTTGCTGTACGTCTGGCAGATAACCTCAGATCGATTTATATGATCGAAGATCACAACAAGGCTAAACAGTCTTTTAAGAATTCTCTCGAAAGGTTTATGAGAGAAAATACCGTGCTCGAAGAGCAGGCAACAAAGGACGAACTCACAGGTCTTTACAACAGACGTGGCTTTATCAATAACACAGAGAAAAAGATCAACGATCCATTCAACAACGATAAGGTCGCGATCATCTGCTATGCGGACATGGATAACCTCAAGATGGTTAATGATAAGTTCGGACACGACGACGGCGACTTCGCGTTGACAACAGTGGCGCATATCCTTAAGGATTCGTTCAGAGACACGGATGTTATCGGACGTTTTGGCGGGGATGAGTTTATTACTTTCGCGATTACAGGAAACGATATTAATACTGATAATGTTAAGAACCGTATCGAGACAATAACAAAGAAATATAACGAAGAAGCGCAAAAGCCTTATCCGATCGAAATGAGTACAGGAATCTATAAGTTCACGCTGAACGGCAAGATCGATATCTATGACGTAATCAACAGGGCTGACGAATTGCTCTACGAAGAAAAACTCAGGAAAAAAGAGCAGGGTAAAAAATTCAGAGAATAAAAAAGAGGCGTTAAGCCTCTTTTGTTTTCTTGTATTCGTGAATCTTTTTTATAACCAGGTGATATACGAAGTAAGCAAGAATGCTGGTGACGATTCCAAGCAGCGTTCCTGCTAAAACATCAGTAGGATAATGGACACCGACATAGAGTCTTGAGAATGCAATGAGCATTGCGTATACAAGTGAAATTATCGCGAATACTTTAAAGCCTGCAGATGTTTTGGATCGTAATAACTCGCCGTTCTTGGTGATCGCAGGAAGACCTAACATAGCGATAACGATAAGAACACCTGCCACTGCAAAAGAAGCTCCTGAATGACCGGAAGGGAAGGAATAATCCTTTTGCTTTTCGATGATGTTTACGAGTCCTTCAACGACTTCATAAGGTCTGGTTCTGGCAACGGCGTTTTTAACTATGAGATTGGTAATGATTGCTTCAACAGCAATGCTCGAACCTGCGATAATGCCGGCTCTTCTGGTTCTGGGAATCAGGACAAGAATTATGCAGAGAATGATCCAGCACAAACCGCTGTCACTGGTGTGTGTGATGAACTTCATGACCGGAGTAATAAGATCCGATCTGAAATGTTCCTGTATGTAGATGAGAACTCCTGCATCCCAACCCATCTAAAACCTCACAAAGTTAAAATTTACTTAAACATTGTAATACTAAACTCCTGATTATTAGTATGACAAATGAGTGTTTTTTATGGTTTTCGGGATGGGATTATTTATCTTCCGTGACGGCTGTTATGTGTTTTGTAGTATTCGTTTTTATCTGTATACATCAATGTATCGATCTTAGACAGAATAGTATTGAGATCCTGGCCGATGTATTCGAATGTTGTGCCGCCAATTGCGCAGGAGAGTTTATATGGCTTTCCTGATGTCTCGTTATATTCTTCTACGGCTTTGAGAATCCTCTGTTTATATGGCTCAATGTCGTCGCCTTCGAATTTACGGATGATGATAACAAATTCATCGCCTGCAAAACGGATAATGCGTCCTTCGTATCTCATCGTGTTGACGAGGATAGTCGCAAAAGCGACTAGTGCTTTGTCGCCTTCTTCGTGAGAATAATTGTCATTGATCTGTTTAAATCCGTTCAGGTCGAGCATGAGTGCTGCGATCTTTTCGGGCTTTCTTCTTAAGACTCTCTTCTGCATTTTATCGAGCTCATAACGGTTGCTTACGCCGGTAAGTTTATCGATGTAAATACTCTCATTCTGAAGACTGGTAACGAGACCTGCGAAAGCTACAGAAAAGCTTACGGGCAGCAAAGAGATACCGTAAACATAAGACTGAACGGTAACTGCCAGTAAGATAGGTAAAAGGAACTGCCATGCCGGGAAGTATCCCAAAGCAGGATTTCTGATTTTGGAAACGAAATAAGAGATATAACCGTAAGCAATTAAAAGTAATCCGGCAATGATGAAGATTGCATAGAGATTTTCTCTTTTATAGTAATTGTTCTCATCAAGTGAGAATACTACAGGAGTAAAGAGATTTACTATAAGAAGTGAGACCTCAATAATTCCTATTACTGCGAAGAAAACATACAGGAGTTTCGGCATTTTCTGGTCGATGTGTTTTACGATCAGGAACAGTATTCCGATGCCGACGATCAGATTGAAGAGGAACAGATAAGTGTTTCCGATCATAAGGACCGTTCTGTATACAGGCCCGGGAGTTCCGTCGCAGATAGAAGCGAATGCGTCGGAGGCACAGTTAAACAGTGCTGCGGTCATCAATGCGAAAAGCAGAGTGCTCTCCTTTTTCCTGGTAGGCATATACCATCCCTTAGTAAACATGAGGATGAGCAAGATACAGATTCCGACTGAATCAGTAACTAATATGGCTGTCAGATTAAGAGAGCCTGACATTAATAATTCCTCCGATGAATAGAGTTAACTTGAATTGCTTTCCCTATGATTGGATTATAACGGTAAAGTTTTTTGAAAATAGTGCAAAGGTGAGTTTTTTACCTAGTTTCCATAGAACATTTACAAAATGTCTTTATTTGTCTTATTAAATAAGGCTTTTTGTAAACGGGCGGAAATCCGGGAAGAAATAAGAGTTTCCTTATGTTATATTCTTTGCCCAGATTCCGCTCTTAACGAACAATGCGGCCGATATGCATTTTACTATCTCCAGTGATTGCACCAGAAAAACCATTTTTATTACCGACATATCAGTATAACGGCTTAAGACAAAAGCCAAAGGAACTGATAAGAGCCAGACAAATCCCGAATCAAATACCATGGTGACGGCAGTGTTTCCGCCAGACCTGATTATGAAATACGAAGCATGCGTAAATGAATAAAACGGCATGAGTGTTCCATTGATAATGATCAGCCTCGTAGCCATATGTAAGACACTTTCAGGTGCATCAGGAACAAATAACGGCGGGAAGAACGGACTGGCCAATACCATCAGGATTCCGAACAAAACACCAAATGCAACTGTGAACCAGACCATTTTAAAAGCATTCTTCTTTGCAAATTCGATCTGTCCGCTTCCTAATATCTGTCCGATGAGGATTCCGACTGCTTCGCCCATGGCTACAAATGCAACCATCATGACATTATAGATAGAGGACTGGACCTGAATGGCAGCCACGGCATCAAGACTTCTAAATGAATAAGACTGATTGAGCATGGTCGTACCTAAAGACCAGAGAGTCTCATTTAAAAGAAGCGGTGTTGCTTTAATAATGAATTTGCAGGCAAGTTTTGCCGGGATCTTGAAATGTTTGAATGCTCCCACGATAAAAGGACACTGCTTTTTATGGGTTACAACATAAATTACAAGAACTCCGAGCTCGACAAATCTTGATATTACAGTTGCGATAGCGGCTCCGATAGCGCCCAGAGCAGGGAAGCCGAGATAACCATATATGAGGATAAGATTACCGACAAAATTAACTCCGATAGCGCAGGCCGATGCGACCAAAGGAACTTTGGTCTGACCGATGTCTCTTAATGTTCCGGAAAAAGCCATGCTGATACCTACGGGTATCAGAGAGATAACCATCACATTAAGATAACTGACGCCTATTTTTAAGGTCTCTTCAGCATCAGCGGGATCGCCTTCGCCCTGAAGGAATCTTGTAATAAGAAACGTTGCTCCGAAAACAAAAATCAGCAAAGCAGCAACAGATAAAATTATGTTTGTGACGAGTTTAAATCTGAATGTGATCCTTACACCATCCCAGTCTCCCTTGCCGTAATACTGGGCAGTGAAAATGCCTGAGCCTGCGGTAGCACCGAAGATCATAAGAAAGAATACAAACATCAGCTGGTTGGCAATTCCTACACCGGACAGGGAATTAGTGCTTACCTGTCCGATCATGAAGTTGTCTAAAAGATTGACAATGTTAGATATGCCGTTCTGAATCATCATCGGAACAGCGATCTTAAGAAGCTTACTGAATAATTCTTTGTTATTAGTTATCTTTAAAGTCATAACGGCGATTATAAATGTAAAGGCGCCCTGGTTACAACGCCTTTAATCAATTCATTTCTTTCAATTGAAGTGTTGTTTATTCTTCTGGAGGCATCGGGAGTGTAGCACCACCGAAGGGCATGCAGATTACAGAACAATCTTCTCCATATCTTGCATATGCTTCGTCGAACGCTTCCTGTGCTGAATGCATGGGCTCTAAGAAAATGCTTCTTACGAAGTCGTCGTCCATCTCGGAGATGAGAACGATCTTCGCATGCTTTAATACCATCGCAATAGCTGCAGCCTTATGCCCGCCAAGCTGGAAGTCTTTTCCGACTCTCTCGATGAGTTCATCTGCGGTATTTGCAGTAGTGAGCCACTCCTCGAATTTGGCGCTTCCCAAACCTTCGTTGCAAGCACCGATAACGATGATCGTACCGCCGTCTGCTACGGCATATTTTGAGTTGTCCAGAGCCTTCTGAGTCTGGTAGAGGTTAGCGTCCTTAGGTGCGCCTCCCTGTGAGACGATAACGATATCAGCTCTTCTCTTAAGCGGCTTTCTGTACATCTTGTCGAGGTACTTGCAGCCTGCTCTGTGAGCCTCGGTGACATCACCTGCGACACAATAAACGATATGCTTATGCTCGTCGAGAATAGGATTGACGATGAAACCTAAGTGGCAGAATGTCTCTGATTCTTCGATGTCTGCTCTGATAGGATTACCGTTAAGGTTACCTGCACAGGCCTTCTCATCTACCATCATGCGGTGGTTAGCCTGAATGGCTAACGGTGTTGAAACACCGGGCATAAGAGCCTTGGCGCCGCCGGAATAACCTGCGAAATAATGGAACTCGATGTTGCCAACGCCGATCCTGAAATCTGCTTCAGCAACGCTTCTGGTGATATCAACGGGAGTTCCTCTTGAAGTATCTCCCATGTGGATGCAGTCGGAAGGATCTGAATCGATGCATTTTACTTCGTTGTAAACACGCTCACCGACAAGCTTTTTCTTTTCTTCTTCTGTGTGAGGTCTGTGTGAGCCCAATGCGAAAACGACATAGATATCTTCTTTTTTGCAGCCGGCAAGATAGAGTTCATCAAGGATAGAAGGGATTACATCAAAACTCGGGATCGGTCTTGAGATATCGCTTGTTATAATGCAGATCTTCTGGCCGGGCTTAACAAGATCCTTGAGACGGGGAGAGCCAATGGGGTTTTCCAACGCATAAACAACAGCATCAGGACCTCTTCTCTCGTGCTCAATCTCATTAGCAACGAGGACCTGGTCAAGATTCTTATCGGGAATATCTACAATCTGTACGCCTTTGCCGTAGCCGAATTCAACCTTCATATGCCTCTCCGAATATATTATAAGATTTTACTATTTTACCTTGATAACTTTTATTCACAAGGACAAAGATGCCTAAAAGCCGAAAATCGTTAATTTTACTGATTTTCGGCGAACTTTTGAGCTTTTCCATATGCTATGTATCTTTAATTTTGCCAGGGGACTTAGTCGCCGTCTGCCCGTGAAAAAGTATCAGCAGGGCCATGCAGTATAATTACATAAGAAAAACTTTCGAGGGGAAAACAAATGAAGACAAGAAGTATCAAGTTCATTGCCGTGTTTGCGTTAGTTCTCGCAGGACTGTTTGTATTTGCAGGCTGCGGCAATAAGGAAATTGAAGGTACATGGGTCCTCGTCGAAGAATATGAGAGTGACGGAACAAAGATTTCCACGTCTGAATTAAAGGATATAGGAGTATCCGAGAAGTATGTGGTGAACGGAGAGTCAGCCGAATATACATGCGAGATTCAGGAACTCGAAAAGCCGATAACGATGACTTTTATCGTGGAACAGACTGGTGATAATACTTATAATTTCAAGATCTCCGACGATTATGTTTTTGTATCGCCCGAAGTTCATGGCAACAAAATGTCATATACAGTCGGTGAAGGCGATGACAGTTTGAAAATGGTCTTCAAGAGGCAGTAAAGTTTTATCCGTTTACGATCCTTATTGCTGTACAGGTGTTGTTCTCGGAGTTCCGCAACGGCCGCAGAAATAGTATGCAGATATTGTTCCGCATTTAGGGCAGACCCATGTGTTATCAATAGTAGGACGGGACCTTCCGCATTTAGGACAGAAGTTGAGCTGGTTTGAATTACCGCAGGTGCACGTCCAGGTTCCCATGACAGCTGGTCTGTAGATAGTCTGTGTTTGTGGTTCATCAGGCAATGTAACGATGCAGAAATCGTTTCTTGCTGACTTTATAACCAGGATGACGGATACGACGAACAAAGCGATGAGGAAGATGATCCATACAACAATGCTTACTATCATTACACCGGTCTCACCGGATGCCTGAGCACCCATTAAGATCGCATCGTAGATACCGTGGATTGCAATCGGAACGATAATGGCGAGCGCCTTGAACATTGCGCTCTTTCCTTTGTTGTTTGTAAGGCTCGCGTATTTTGCCTTGCTGTAGAAGAAACCCATGAACACTGCAAAGCAAGCGTGTCCGGGAACAGAAGTAACCATACGCATAAGTGCAGTAATAATGCCGCCTCCGAGTACAACATAACCGACATTTTCCAGAGCGGCGAATCCCAAAGATACGAATACTGCGTATACGAGGGCATCATAGCTGTAGTTGAAATTCTTATGCTTCCATGTTCTGATCCTTAATACGGCATATTTACCCAACTCTTCGGCAGGACCTACGATAAGCATTGCTTTGATCCATGCGTAAGCAATCGATGTCTCAGGAACGACCGTGGCGACAACAAATGTGCCTATAAGCTCAGAAATCAGGGCTGTTACTGATGTTGCCATTCCCAGGAAAAACAGTGAAACAAGGAAACCAAACGGTTCTTTTTCTTTCTTGTCATTGAAATAGATGAAGATCAAAAGACCTGCTACAGGTATCAGTGCCAGAGTAAAAAGGATATTGCTCATATTGGTCTCCCTTATTCTTTAATAGTTTTCCGATGAAGATAGGATATCATTATATTTTTACTTTTCCACTTATTCATCGTCTCCGCCGTCAGGTTCCTCGCCCGGTAATCTTGTGGAGTTGCCTTCTATCATGTCGAGGAATTGGGCAAATTTAGTGGTCGCGCGCCTTATGTCGTGATCGTTTCCGTTCTCAAGACACATCCTGAAGTTGAGCAGGGCATCAACAATGATCTGACGCTCAAAACTTAATGTTTCTTCGATGATTCTTTCTGCGCGGGCGATCAGGAGCTCCTGTTTCTCGTTGTCAGGAGATGCCAGACGCAATACATCGAGCTGAGCTTTGCATCTGTCTAATTCTGCTTTGCTCATCGTATTACTCTCGCTCAGAATGACCTTCGTATAATCAACATTCTCATTGGATTTAACATCTACAATAAGAATACCGTTGATATCATAAGTGAGTTTAACATCGCCTAAATATCCGTGCATCGGTGTAGGAGGGACGGGTATAGTAAGTTGTCCTAGCTTAATATTTTTGTCGGGGATAATGCTCTCTCCCTGATAAATAGTGACGCGGAACTGGGTCTGATTATCAGCGACGGCATAATAGCTGTGAGTCTTGCTGCTCGGGAGCATTGAATTGCGCTGGATTATAAAATCCATAATGTTCTCCTGAGTGCGGTGATCGTGCATTGAAATGCCCAGAGAGAAAGGACAGATATCTGTCAGGATGATGTCCTTAAACTGTTCGTTACGGCTCTTCATACCGGCAAATATTCCGGCACCGATTGCAATTGCCGTGTCGGGATTGAGATCAGTGCAGGGTGCTCTTCCCGTGAGTTTCTCGATATATGCAGCTACTGTAGGCATCTTGCATGAACCGCCGACGAGAATGATATCCTTGATCTCCTGTATGTTTACATGACTGTCGTGAAGAACTCTTCTGATAGGTTCGCCGATCTTCTCGAAAACTTCATGTCCGATCTTAATAAGAGTGTTGTTGTCCAATGTCAGTGTGAATTTCTCATCACCGATATTGACTGACATTACACAAATAGGTGTATCTGTCAGAGCGATCTTGCAGTTCTCTGCCATCTTATAGATCGATGCTCTCTCGGAGGGGGTGAGGACATCGTCATTAAGTCCGTTATCTGCAAGGAAAGCCTTATAGATCGCCTCGTTAAAATCCTTTCCTCCGAGTTGGTTGTTCCCTGCAACTGCGAGGATCTCCATTACGTTGTCAAAAGAATCGATTATTGATACGTCTAAGGTGCCTCCGCCGAAATCCACAACCATATATGTTCCGTCTTCGAAACCGTGTTTCTGCATATATGCCAGAGCTGCAGCTGACGGCTCGTTTATCAGACGCTCAACCTTGAGGCCTGACATCTCGGCAGCCTGTTTTGTTGCGTTTCTGCGGTAATCGTCGAAGTATGCGGGAACGCTGATGATTGCTTCAGTTACCTCTTCTCCGAGAACGGCTTCGGAATCTTCCTTGATCTTCTTCAAGACAAGGGAAGATAACTGTTCAGATGTGAATTTCTGTGAGCCTAAGGAATACTCTGTTTTGGTACCCATGGTGCGTTTGAATTCCGATGCAGTCTTGTCAGGGTGTGAGATGAGTCTTTCTTTGGCCACGTTTCCGACAACGATGTTATCGGAATCATCGATGCCTACTACAGACGGTGTGAGATGTGATCCCAAAGAGTTTTTAATAACAACAGGCGCACCATCTTTCCAAATGCATGCAAGACTGTTTGTAGTTCCCAGATCTATTCCTATTACTGCCATATGTAACCTCCGGCAATCAGTTTTTCATATTGTGGTTAAATGTTACGTATAAGATGGCTATCATGCCGCCGATTACAACCAATATAGATAACACTATCGCGGATAACTCAGTGATTGACTGATGAAAAATGACATCTAATGCAGTGACGATAAACGATAGCGCAAAGCAGATTCCGAGAGGCAGGAAAAGTCCTTTGAAAACACTTTTCTTATGTGCTGCTTTCTCGGCTTCTACATCTATTTCATGTATGTCGCTGCTTTTACTTTTCTCTTTTTCACCGAGCTTTGATACGATCTCGCGGAGATTTAACTGCTCGACAGTGTTCTCATCTAACGTTTCCAGCAGCCACTCGCGGAAATCTGAATATGTAAGGCAGTTCCTTATCAAAGGCTCTTCGATATAGGAATTCCAAATAGTTATGTCATTTGAAAACCTTACCAGCAACTGATACTTTGAGAACAGCGTTTGTGCCAGTGTAATTCTGATCCTTAAGGGTATTCCGACTACTTCTGAATATGTGGTAAGTCTGTTTCTTTCCCTGAAATTTACTATGCTGTCGATGATATTACTGATTTCAGAATTGTCGATCTCGTCTGTATCCAGTGTACTGAAATCGAATTTATCCTCAGGTGTCTCCTCAGGTTCGACTGTTTTTTCAGAAGCAGTTTCTGATACAGCCGAGAACTCAAATTCCGGAGTTTTTTTTGCCTCAACAGGAGCACCTGTACCGGGTTGTCTAGGTATATGAGTAATAAAGATACCGGCTCCGCCTTTGGCGTAATTTAAAGCCACTTTATAGGCATCATGAAGCTCGCGGAACTTATCCGGTTCATCTTCCGGATTTATCTTGTGTGCAAGAGCCGTATATGCGCGTTTGATTGCGATAACATCTTTTGTGGGCTCAATGCCCAGAATTTTCCATATGTCTGACGCCATTTCCTACTACCTCGCAGTAATTATATATTATTGGAGATAAATTAAAAACTATAGTGCGGAAAGAGCGGCTACCAATTCATTATCATTAAGAACGATTATATCTGGATCTTTTTCCTGGGAGGGCAAACCTCTTCTGTTTATCCACAGGGTGTGCCAGCCGGCAGATATTGCTCCTGTGATGTCATGTTTATATGAGTCTCCGATCATCCAGAGATCGGAAGGCGTGAGGTCTAATCTGGATTCCATCATGCGGCAGAGATTTACATCGGGCTTTGTGTAGGGGGTATCACCGGTGACTACAATGTTCCTGCGGTCAAACCATCTGTCCAATCCCAACATATCAACTTTGTTCCACTGGTGCTTTGATTCGCCTGCAGTGAGTATTCCCAGACGGACATTGGGGTCAGATGCCAGTTTATCGAGAACTTTTGCCAGACTGTCACTAATAAACATATGACTCTGGAGTTCCAGATAAGCATCGGCTGCCAGACCGCCGTCTTTGGGTTCGTAGGGGAGACCTAAGATCCTGAATGTCTCGTTATAACGCCAGCCGTTAGTGTCGCGGGTTGAAACTGCGCCTGATTCGAGGCCTGCCATATTCATGTCGCTTTTCTCATAGAAGATCCTGATGAATTCACGCCAATCATCGATTTTTACACCGAGTACGATCTCAGCTGCCTTAACCAGCATGTCCTGTCTGCAGTACAGCGTATCGTCAATGTCGAAAACGATTCCTCTCATGATCCCTCCGTGTTAACCGCTTAAAGATAATTGTTATATATTAATGCAGTTTACGAAAAATGGAATGAGGGATTTTCAATGAAACTATTTAACAAATGCCTTGCAATTGCAGTGGCAGGCCTGATGGCGTTTCCTTTGTTTACTGCTCGTTCAGTTATCCCTGGTAAGCTCCGTGGGAGCCGGTATATTCCACTGTGTCAGGATCACCGAATGAGAAGCAGTTCTTATAGTGTGAGCCATTTTCTGCAAGCTTCTCCTTATCGACAGTGTAGAAGCACAGGAGCTTTTTGCCGGGCTCGTGCTCCTTGCCCTTTTCGCATGCGATCCTGGCAAACGATTCATCCGTGAAAGATTCGATCATAAGGTTGCCGCCGTCCTCATGGTCTGCCACCGTTACATACTCGACATACCATCCTTCAGCGTTCTTTAAGTCATTGGCATACGCCTTTTCGATCATCTCATCTGTTAACTGAAGCTTTGCAGGTTCCGTGCTTTCTGACTCGCCGTTGATCTTGTTTACCGCGGAATTCCACTGCGTCTCTACGGTCATGCTCTTTGCGGATCCGTTTAAGACATAGGTGCCCATGAATATTGCGGCGGCTAAGAACATCAGACCCATGACTACAGGCAGCACAACAGAGAGAGGATGTGTCGCGACAGGGGACATGATGCCCTCGGGATGCTTCGGATCGATCCTGATCGGAACTGACTGGCCGAGAGCAATATCAGAATCTTTCTTGGTTACGAACTCATCGTACAGGGCTTCATACTGGACGCCGTTGTAATTGTACGAGAACAGAGGGGAAGAAAGGATGAAAGTATGCATCATATGATTTGAACCTTCGTCTCTGCTCACGCTGCGCACATAGCCCTTACAGACTGCGTTTATCTCTTCAGTATAGATAAATTTGCCTGAGAGAGCTTTCAAGATGAAGATCAAAGGGAGAGCAATGCCTGACAAGCCGAAAAGAATACATGCGATAAGAATCAATAATTCAGCTCCTTCAAAATGAGATCTGAATATCAAAAGAAGAAGGATAGCAGCTGAAGCCAGGGATATGAAGACTCCCGTAATCCTGTTGATTAGAGCCCTGCTGGCAGATTCGACGTTCCCGCCTTTTCCCGTGATGACGAGTGAGAGGCCCGCGATCAGGAATATGACGCAGAAGATAAACCCGAATATCAGGATCTGCTTAAGGATCAAGGATACGACAAGTGAAGCGAAAACTACGCATACGAGAATAATGCCGATCAGGGAGCGTTTTCTTTTCGTTTCTTCCTCTTCAGGCGATAAGGACTTATCCTTGAGGCCATAAAAATCGCGGTTCAGATCACGTACATCAGTTGTTATATATTTACCGGGAAGCTTATAGTATTCATCCAGAAGTTCGTGATACGCTTCATCAGTAAGATATTGATCTTCGCTGAACTTCCAGGTCTGGTTATCCTTATAAAAAAACATATATCCATCCTCCTCTTAATCCTCAAACATTATAACAAAGTTTTTTTACTATTGAAGTAAACCCGTATTTTTACGGGGCTTCTGCGCGCCTCAGATTTCACTCAAATATTCATTTGACTATTTTTGACTTTAAGAGTATATTGTTGTTGGCACTCGAAGGCATAGAGTGCTAATTGGAGAAGGGAGAGACCTGAAGATGCAGTTAGATAACCGTAAAAAAGAAGTCTTACACGCCATTGTTGACGACTATGTATCCACAAATGAGCCTGTCGGTTCCAAGTCTTTGATCGAGCGTCACAATTTCCAGGTAAGCTCCGCAACCCTCCGTAATGAGATGGCTGAATTAGAGCATCTTGGACTTATTGAGAAGCCTCATACATCAGCTGGCCGTATTCCTTCCGATAAGGGCTACCGTGAATATGTTAATTCGCTCATGACTATTGAGGAATTATCTCCCATGGAACAGCTCGAGATCGAGAAGAGGATAGATTCCAGCGTTGATGAAGTTACTGACCTCATTAAGAATGCTACACATACTCTCTCTGAGACAACGGGCTTTGTATCACTTGCAATGAGCCCCAGACTTAAGAAGAGTTTTTTGAAGCAGCTTAAGATCCTCATGATCGAACCCGGTAAGGCATTAGTCGTTATGGTTCTTTCTGCAGGCGTAGTTAAGGATAAGGTAGTTAGAATTCCTAATTTCTTAAGTGACGAGCAGATCATGAAGATTTCAGGAGCTGTGGAAAAGAGCCTTACAGGTAAGCCGTTAGACGAGATTACACTCGTTACTGTAGAGACAGCAGGTAAGAGTACTGACGTACCTGAACCGCTTCTTAAGCAGGTTTTATATGAAGCATATGCTGCCATCAAACAGGCAGATGAACTTAACATCTTCCTCGAAGGCGAGCACCGTATGTTAGGACTCCCTGACTTCAGTTCTTTGGGACGCGCCAGAGACCTCCTCGGTACATTATCTGATTCCGGTATGGTTGCAGGTTATGTAAACGAGATGGAGAATGCCGCAAAGGAACAGGGCAATGACGATTCTTTCATGATCAGGATCGGTCAGGAGATCGCATTGGAAGGTCTTGATGACTGCAGCTTCATTACAGCTACCTATAACCTCACTGATTCCGTATCCGGAAACATCGGAGTTATAGGACCTAAGAGAATGCTTTATTCTAAGGTCATTTCGCAAATAGATTTTGTTAAGAAAAAGCTTAACAAGGAAATGCAGAAATTCACCTGATGAAAAAAATAACAAAAAGGGAAAGGATAAAGAGAATGAGTAACGATGAAGAGTTATTTTTCGGAGCTGATGATGAGCCCGTAAAGGACGAATCAGAGAGCAGCTCCGTTGAAGATGCGGCAGCTTCCGATAAGGCTTCTGCAGAAGAGCCTGAGAAGGAAGAGGCAGTCTCTGAAGATGAAGATGAAGAGGACGAGGATGAAGAGGAAGAATCTTCTGCAGGTTCAGAAGCAACAAATGAACTTGAAGCAAGATACATGAGTCTTTATGCCGAGTACGACAACTACAGAAGACGTACGCAGAAAGAAAAAGATAACCTTTATGCTGATGCTATCGCGAGCGTAACAAAAGAGTTTTTGACACTCGTTGATAATCTGGACAGAGCAGTAGACGGCGCTAAGAAGTCAGACGAGAATTCTCTCGAAAAGATCATTCAGGGAATGGAACTTCTCGGAAGACAGGCACAGGATACTCTCACAAAAATCGGTGTTGAGGAGATCACCGCAGAGCGCGGAACAAAATTCGATCCTAATCTTCACGATGCAATGATGCACATTGATGACGAAGAGTTGGGCGAGCAGGAGATAGCGATGGTTTTCGCTAAGGGATACAAGTACAAGGACAGAGTCATCAGACATGCTCAGGTCCAGGTAGCTAACTAAGTTAAAAGTAAAAAGAATATAAAGGAGAAACGGTATGGATTTAATCAGATCAAGCTTGGTTCCTACAGTAATCGAGACTACAGGTCGTGGCGAGCGCGCATACGACATTTATTCAAGACTTCTCAAGGAGAGAATCGTTATTCTCTCAGAAGAGGTTAACGCAGTAACAGCAAGCCTTATTACAGCTCAGCTCCTCTTCCTCGAGGCAGAGGATCCTGACAAGGATATTCAGTTCTATATCAACAGCCCCGGAGGATCTGTATCTGACGGCCTCATGATCTACGACACAATGCGTCTGATCAAGCCTGACATCCAGACAATCTGCATGGGTATGGCAGCTTCAATGGGTTCAGTACTTCTTTCAGCAGGTACAAAGGGTAAGAGATGCATACTTCCTAACGCGGAAGTAATGATCCATCAGCCTTTGGGCGGAGCTCAGGGCCAGGCAACAGAGATCCTTATCGCTGCTGACCACATCAAGGATACAAGAGTAAGACTTAACCAGATCCTCGCAGACAACTGCGGCAAGGATTTAGAGACCTTGATGAAGGATACAGACAGAGACCACTGGATGACAGCTCAGGAAGCTCTCGAATACGGTATCGTTGATAAGATTCTTGACAGCAAGAAAGCATAAATAAGTGATAGATAATTTCGTAAGTCTTAATGACTTCAGGAGGAAAACAAAATGGCAAAAGTAATTGGTATTGACCTTGGTACAACAAATTCATGTGTTGCAGTTATGGAAGGTTCAGAGACAGTAGTTATCCCGAATCCCGAGGGTAACAGAACTACACCTTCAGTTGTAGGTTTCACAAAGACAGGTGAGAGACTCATCGGTCAGGTAGCTAAGAGACAGGCTGTTACAAACCCTGATCGTACTGTCCAGTCAATCAAGAGAGAAATGGGTTCTGATTATAAGGTATCCATCGATGATAAGAACTACACACCTCAAGAGATCTCCGCAATGATCCTCTCAAAGCTTAAGAGCGATGCTGAGGCTTATCTCGGAACACCTGTAACACAGGCAGTAATCACAGTTCCTGCATACTTCACAGACTCACAGCGTCAGGCTACAAAGGACGCAGGCCGTATCGCAGGTCTTGAGGTTTTGAGAATCATCAACGAGCCTACAGCAGCTTCACTCGCTTATGGTCTTGATAAGGAATCTGATCAGAAGATCCTCGTATTCGACTTGGGTGGTGGTACATTCGATGTATCCGTACTCGATATCGCTGACGGCGTATTCGAAGTTCTCGCAACAGCCGGTAACAACAGACTCGGTGGTGACGATTTCGATAACAAGATCGTTGATTACCTCGTAGACACATTTAAGCAGGCTGAAGGAGTAGATCTCAGATCTGACCGTATGGCTATGCAGAGATTGAGAGAAGCAGCAGAGAAGGCTAAGATCGAGCTCTCCGGCGTTACATCTTCTAACATCAATCTCCCTTACATCACAGCTGATGCTACAGGTCCTAAGCACCTCGACGTTACACTCACAAGAGCTAAGTTCGATGAGCTCACAGCTGACCTCGTTCAGAAGACAATGGATCCTGTTAAGCGTGCTATGAGCGATGCTTCAATCTCACCTTCTGACATCGATAAGATCCTCCTCGTAGGTGGTTCTACGAGAATCCCTGCAGTTCAGGAAGCAGTTAAGAATTACTTCGGTAAGGAGCCGTTCAAGGGCATCAACCCTGATGAGTGCGTTGCTATCGGCGCAGCTATCCAGGCAGCAGTTCTTACAGGTGATGTTAAAGGTCTCCTTCTCCTCGATGTTACACCTCTCTCACTCGGTATCGAGACAATGGGTGGTGTATGCACAAAGATGATCGAGCGTAACACAACAATCCCTACAAAGAAGAGCCAGGTATTCTCTACAGCTGCTGACGGCCAGACACAGGTTGAGGTTCACGTACTCCAGGGTGAGCGTGAGATGGCAGCTTACAACAAGACACTCGGAAACTTCATCCTCGATGGTATCGCACCTGCACCCCGTGGCGTTCCGCAGATCGAAGTTACTTTCGATATTGACGCAAACGGTATCGTTAACGTAAGTGCTAAAGATAAGGGAACAGGCCGTGAGCAGAAGATCACAATCCAGTCTTCTTCTAACATGAGTGAGGAAGATATCCAGAAGGCTGTTAAGGAAGCAGAGATGCACGCAGCTGAGGATAAGGCTAACAAGGAGAAGGTCGAAGTCAAGAACCAGGCAGAGACAGCTTGCTATCAGGCAGAAAAGACAATGAAGGATGCAGGCGACAAGATCTCTGACGCAGACAAGGCTCCTGTTAACGAGTGCATTGAAAAGCTCAAGGGCTCAATCGCTCAGGATGATACAGAAGGCATGAAGAAGGGTACTGAGGATCTCCAGCAGGCTCTCATGAAGCTCGGTGAGAAGATCTATCAGGCAGCAGGCGGTGATGCAGCAGCTGCTGCAGGCGCAGGCGCTCAGGCACAGCCTAACCCTGATGATTTCGCAGGCTACGGTTCTGAGTCAGTTAACCCTGACCAGGGCGCAGACGGTGACGGTTTTAAGAGTGCCGGCGGCGACTTCTAATTGATTTAAAATCTGATACAATAATCCGGCACTTCCCGCCAAAACGGGTGTGCCGGATAAATGTATGTTAATGAAACTTTGCGTTTGACGCGCGAAAATAAGAACGGAGGGGTTACCCTTGCCAAGAGATTATTATGAGGTCTTGGGAGTATCAAAAAGTGCTTCCGATGACGAGATAAAGAAGGCTTTCAGATCACAGGCCAAGAAATATCACCCGGACCTTCATCCAGGTGATAAGGAGGCTGAAGCCAAGTTTAAGGAAGTAAACGAAGCGTATTCGATTCTTTCTGATCCTGACAAGAAGGCCAAATATGACAGATTCGGTCACGCCGGTGTCGATCCGAACGGATTCGGCGGCGGTGGCGGCGGCTATGGCGGCGGCTATGGCGGCGGCGCTTACGATGTTGACTTGGGCGATATCTTCAATTCGTTCTTCGGAGGCGGCTTCGGAGGAAGCTCCAGAAGACGTACAGGTCCGCAGAAAGGCGCTGATCTTAAGTATCACATGGCTCTCGATTTTATGGAGGCAGCCTTCGGTGTTACTAAGACTTTCCAGATAACCAAAGAAGACATCTGCAAATCCTGTAACGGTTCAGGCGCGCAGCCCGGAACAACACCTGAGACATGTCCTACATGTAGAGGTGCGGGAAGAGTACAGCAGCAGACACAGACTCTCTTTGGTATGACAATGGTTACTAAGGCTTGTCCTACCTGCAGCGGAAGAGGAACAGTTATTAAGACTCCTTGTACGCAGTGCAGAGGCAAGGGCAGACTTAAGACAATGAAGAATCTTACTGTTAAGATTCCTGCAGGTGTTGATACAGGCGATCTCCTTCCTGTCAGAAACGAAGGTGAGCCCGGAACGAATGGCGGACCTTACGGTGACCTCTATATCGAGTTCAAGGTTAAGAGTCATGAAGTGTTCGACAGAAACGGATACAACACTTCATGCAGCGTTCCGATTACATTTGCACAGGCTGCTCTGGGTGGTGAGATCGAAGTTCCTACTATTTACGGAAAAGAGAAGTACACACTCAAGGAAGGCACACAGCCCGGTGATACGATCACTCTGAGAAGTAAGGGTATTCCCAACAAGAGTAATCCGAACATGAAGGGTGACCATGTGGTTAAGTTTGTTTTGGAAGTTCCGACAGGACTGTCACGCGAGCAAAAGCAGCTCTTGAACCAGTTTAACGAAACACTGACAGAGCGCAACTACGCGAAGAGAAGCCAGTTCTTCCAAAAATTAAAGAATATTTTCAAGTAAAATCTGACGCGGGTTATCTGTTAAGGATGGCCCGTGTTTTTTCTGTGAGGACTACAATATGAGATGGGCAGAGATTACGATCAAGACGACTGAAGAAGCTTCCGAAGCTATCTGCGAAATGCTTGCGCAGGTAGGTGCCGACGGCATTGCTTCACAGGATCCTCAGGAGTTCAGGAACACCATAGATAATGATCCGCTTAGTTATTGTGACGACGGCACGATCGAGAGCTATGGCACAGACGTTGTCATCAAGGCATATTTCGCTGAGACAGACAACGGAGTTATCCGTATGGGCGCCAAGAGCGAGGAGTTCGCTAATCCTGACGGAGTCGGCATGATCTATGGCTCTATCACGGACAAAGAACTTCCGACTGCCGATGCTATGAAATTCATTAAGCAGCGCATAGCTGAAATTGGCGAGTTCCTTGATGTCGGTTCCGGTTTTGACGGTTTCCGTTATGTAGATGATGAGGACTGGGCAAATAACTGGAAGAAGTATTACGAAGAATTCAAGCTCTCTAACCGTATCGTTATCTGTCCTTCATGGATCGAAGAAGGCGATGCCGAACTCGAGAAAGATGCCATCAAGGTAATCCTCGATCCGGGTTCTGCGTTCGGAACCGGTACACACGAGACAACTTCCATGTGTGCTGAGATCCTTGATGAGGTCATTAAGCCGGATACATCTGTTCTGGACCTCGGAACAGGTTCAGGAATCCTCGCGATAATTGCAAGCAAGCTCGGCGCAAAGAGCGTTGATGCCGTAGATATTGATTCCCTTGCCGTAAAGGTCGCTGAGGAGAACTGCGCTATCAATTCTTGCTCCAATGTCGAATGCTACACAGGCGAGCTTAAGAGCGTTAAGAATGCGCCTTATGATCTAATTGTTGCAAACATCATTGCAGATGTTATAGCTGAAATCGCCGTTGATATCCCGGCAGATCTTGCAGATGACGGAATCTTCGTATGCTCAGGCATAATCAACTCCAAGAAGGACAAGGTCATCGATGCTCTCGAAAAGGCAGGCATGGAGATAATCGCAGAGCGGTCGAAGAACGACTGGATGGCTTATATAGCAAAGAAGGCTTGATTGGCCTGATTTGGGTTTATTGTTTTCGAGTGTTTTACCCCAAAGTGTCTGTTTTGAGCACTTTGGGGTAAATTTTTACTTGATTTTTTACCCCAAACCAGTCGAAAGCCGGTACTTGGGGTAAAAAGGTCTCTGATTTTACCCCAAACCGTTGGTTTTAAGCTGCTTGGGGTAAAATTTCCGCGGGATTTTTACCCCAACAGGCTGATTTTGGAGACTTTGGGGTAAAGCTATTGGGCAGGCGTGCCCCAAGGGGTATAAAATCAGCAGTTTAGGGCACAAATCTTATGTATTCAGTGCCCCAAATAGCGAAAATAACACTCTTGGGCTCATCCGACTACAAATAATAAACAAGCGGCCCGATATGTGATACAATTACTTGTTATTTAAAAGAATTAGGAGAATAAGAATGAGATACAGTGCACAGAAGGGTACAGGCGATATCCTCCCGGCAGATATTTACAAGTGGCAGAAGACGGAGAAGATGTTCGCTGATGTTTGCCACAGCTTCGGATATGAAGAGATAAGGATCCCTACTTTTGAACAGACAGATTTGTTCCAGAGAGGCGTTGGTGATACAACGGACGTTGTTACAAAGGAAATGTATACCTTTGATGACAAGGGCGGAAGGAGCATAACGCTCAGACCTGAGGGTACTGCTGGTGTAGTAAGATCTTACATAGAGAACGGCATGTCATCTCTGCCTTCACCTGTAAGACTTTTCTACAACATTACTGCTTTCAGATATGAGAAGATGGCCAAGGGCAGGAGAAGAGAGTTCCACCAGTTGGGACTTGAGTCTTTCGGAAGCGCAGGTCCGGAGATCGATGCGGAGATCATTAGTGTCATCGACGTTTTCTTTAAGCGCATGGGTCTCAAGAATATCGCGCTCCACATCAATTCAATTGGATGCCCTGCCTGCAGGAGCAAGTATAACGAGATACTCAAGAATCATTTCAGACCTCACGTAGGTACTATGTGTGAGGACTGCCAGGCAAGATTTGAGAAGAATCCGCTCCGAATGATCGATTGCAAGATCGACGGCGAAAAGCAGATAGTACAGTCTGCGCCCAGACTTATTGATTATCTCTGCGATGATTGCAAGGCGCATTTCGAAGGCCTTAAGGCAAACCTCGATGCAGTAGGCATCAAGTACGATATTGACCCTAACATTGTTAGAGGTCTTGATTATTACACCAGAACAGTTTTCGAGTTCGTATCAGAGAATGTCGGAACGCAGGGTACTATCTGCGGCGGCGGAAGATATGACGGACTCGTTGAAGACTGCGGTGGAACTGCTACACCGGGTATCGGTTTTGCCATGGGTATTGAGAGATTCCTCATGGAAGCGGAGGCTCAGGGTGTTGAGTTCACCAAGGATGAGAATGTTAAGATTTATCTTGTCGGCATGAGTGAGAACGCAGGCGCGAAGATCTCACAGATCTGCTACCAGTTAAGACTTAACGGCATCGGATGCGAGAGAGATCTCATGAACAGGTCTTTCAAGTCACAGATGAAGTATGCCGGCAAGCAGGGAATTCCTTTCCTGGCAGTTATCGGTGACGATGAGCTGGCTTCAGGTGAAGTTAAGGTCAAGAATATGGCAGACGGTACAGAGACTCCTGTAAAGCTCGAAGGTCTCGTTGACTATCTGGCAGATTAATAAAGCAAACAATTTTCGGAGGAATATATATGCAGTCACGTACACATACATGTGGAGAATTAAGAATCGGAGATGCGGGCAAGAAGGTAATGCTCGCAGGATGGCTCGAGAACTTCCGTGAAGTCGGAGCAGAGCTCGGATTTGTAGTTATCCGCGATTTTTACGGCACAACACAGATCGTTATCGAGACAGCCGAGATGATGAAAACATTCAAGGCTATCACTAAGGAATCAACTATCAAGGTTGAGGGAACGGTAAGAGAAAGAAGCTCTAAGAACGATAAGCAGGCAACAGGCGATATCGAAGTTGTACCTGAGAAGGTTACTGTACTCGGCAGATGCCGTTACAATGAGCTTCCTTTCGAAATTAATCACAGCAGAGAGGCTGACGAAGCAGCAAGACTTAAGTACAGATATCTTGATATCCGTAACCCTGAAGTTAAGAAGAATCTCATCTTGAGAAGCAACGTTATCGCTGCCTTGAGACAGTCGATGATCGACCATAACTTCATGGAGATCACAACTCCTATCCTCACAGTTTCTTCACCTGAGGGTGCAAGAGACTATCTTGTTCCTGCCAGAAAGCATCCCGGAAAGTTCTATGCGCTTCCCCAGGCACCCCAGCAGTTTAAGCAGCTCCTGATGGTTTCAGGTATTGACAGATATTTCCAGATCGCACCCTGCTTCAGAGACGAAGACGCAAGAGGCGACAGATGCCCGGGTGAGTTCTATCAGCTCGATATGGAGATGGCTTTCGCAAGCCAGGAAGATGTTTTCGAGATCATCGAAGATGTATTGCCTCCTGTTTTCGCTAAGTATGGTAAGTACAACAGAGCATCAGGTTCACCGTTTATGCGCATTCCTTATCTTGAGGCAATGGAGAAGTACGGTACAGATAAGCCTGACCTCCGTATCGACCTTACTGTTACAGACGTAACAGACCTCATGAGAACAGAAGAATTCGCACCTTTCGCAGAGGGCGAGATCAAGGCAGTCGTTATCTCTGACTTCCACGAGAGCCGTAAGTTCATAGATAAGACTATGGCTGATTGTGAGATCCAGTCAGGCAGCAAGGGTTACTGGTTCAGAATGGATGAGAACGGCGAGATCGTCGGAGGCATCTCTAAGTTCGTAACTCCTAAGAAGGATGAAGTAGTTGCAAAGCTCGGACTTAAGCCCGATACACTCGTTGTATTATCAAGCGGTACTAAGGGCCAGGCACAGAAGATGGCTGGCGTTCTCGTAAAGACATTCGGTGCAGCAGTTCCTGGCCACATGGATAAGGAACAGTATGCGTTCTGCTGGATCGTTGATTTCCCGATGTATGAGATCGGTGAGGAGTCAGGCGAATTAGAGTTCTGCCACAATCCTTTCTCAATGCCTTCAGGCGGTCTTGATGTTCTTCTCAAGGCAGAGAGAGGCGAGATTGATCCTTTGTCTATCATGGCTGACCAGTATGACCTCGTAGTTAACGGAATCGAGCTCAGTTCAGGTGCCGTACGTAACCACGATCCTGAGATCATGATCAAGGCATTCGAGCTCGTAAGACTTGGCGAGGAAGATGTTAAGAAGAAGTTCCCGGCTATGTATAATGCATTCTGCTACGGCGCTCCGCCGCATGCAGGTATTGCTCCAGGAGTTGACCGTATGGTAATGCTCCTTTCAGGTGAGGATACTATCCGTGAGGTAATTCCTTTCCCGATGAACAAGAATGCCCAGGACATCATGATGGATGCCCCCGGATACGTAACAGACAAGCAGCTCGAAGAACTGCATATCAGTATCACAGCTACTGAGGAAACAAGCGGAGATAAGTAATGAGCGAAAACGAGTTGAAAGTTACTGAAGAAAACGTCGTTTCTGACGAGACAAAGGCTTTGGAAGAGAATGCGGTTTCCGAAGAAAATATTGCTGCTGAAGAGACAGTAATTTCTGAGGAAAAAGAGGCTTCTGAAGAGAAGGCTCCTGCTGAAGAACAGGCAGTATCTTCTGATGTGATTTCTTCCGAAAAAGATTCTGAGAAGAAGATCTTTGCCAAGGGTAAGAAGGGCGACAAGAAGAGCGTTACGAACGAAGTCTTAGACTGGCTCCGTACTATCTGCATCGGTGTTCTCGCCGGAGTTTTCATCGTAGTTTTTCTTGTTCAGAGAGATGATGTTTACGGCAGTTCAATGATGCCTACTCTGTCATCCGGAGATGTCGTCTACACACAGAAGATTTCAACTTATTTCAACACATATAAGAGAGGCGATATCGTTGTTTTGGACGGCAGCGGTATGGAAGGTTATACAAAGACCGAATATCTCATAAAGAGAATCGTCGGACTCCCCGGTGAGACTGTAAGGATCGCCGACGGTAATGTTTATATCAAGCCTGCTGATTCTACTGAGTTCTATCTCCTGCAGGAGAATTATCTGCCTGAGGGAACAAAGACAGTAATGATGGATGACGGTTTGAGAAAAGGTTACGACGAGATAACTTTAGGTGAAGATGAGTACTATTGCTTAGGTGATAACAGACCTGTAAGTAATGATTCACGTAATTTGGGTCCTTTCTCAAACAAGAGAATTAAGGGCGTTGCAGTTATCAGAGTATTCCCGCTTAACGAGATAAAGATACTCTGACAAAGGAATTGATTTAATGAGTGAGAACTATCGAAAGTACATAAGAAATTTCTGCATTATCGCACATATCGATCACGGTAAGTCTACTTTGGCTGACCGTCTTATCGAGCATACCCACGTAAGAGAGAAGCGTGAGATGCAGGATCAGATCCTCGATAACATGGACATTGAGCGTGAGCGCGGAATCACCATCAAGTCCCAGGCGGTAAGACTTCCTTATGAGGCAAAGGATGGAAATACCTATCTTCTTAACCTCATCGACACTCCAGGCCACGTAGACTTCAACTACGAAGTTTCCAGATCTCTGGCAGCGTGCGACGGAGCTATCCTTGTTGTAGACAGTTCACAGGGTGTTGAGGCTCAGACACTTGCTAATGTTTATCTTGCAGTTGATGCCAACCTCGAAGTTCTGCCTGTAATCAACAAGATCGACCTGCCTTCTGCCAGACCTGAAGAAGTACAGCAGGAGATAGAAGATGACATCGGAATCGATGCTTCTTATGCTCCTTTTATTTCTGCGAAGAGCGACATAAATATCGACGAGGTCTTAGAGAAGGTAGTCGAATATCTTCCTGCTCCTGAAGGTGATGAGAATGCACCTTTGCAGGCACTTGTTTTCGATTCGAAATACGATTCATATAAGGGCGTTATCGTCAGCGTAAGAGTTAAGAACGGTACCGTTAAGACCGGTGACCGTATCAAGATGATGCACTCTGGCAAAGAATTCACTGTCACAGAACTCGGTATGTTCCATCCGGGTGAACTGGTTCCTACAGAGTCTTTAAGAGCAGGCGAAGTAGGATACATCTGTGCGTCAATAAAGAATGTAAGAGATACAGCTCCCGGTGATACGGTTACACTCGCAGATAATCCGGCATCAGAGCCTCTTATCGGATATAAGGGCATCCAGCAGATGGTATTCTGCGGTATGTATCCTGTAGATGGCGCGAGATACGGCGATCTCAAAGATGCATTGGAGAAGTTGAGACTTAACGATGCAGCGCTCTCATTTGAAGCAGAAACTTCAGCAGCTTTGGGATTCGGTTTCAGATGCGGATTCTTAGGACTCCTTCACTATGAAGTAATACAGGAAAGACTTGAGCGTGAGTTCAATCTCGACCTCATCAGTACAGCTCCTTCCGTTATCTATAAGATCCATCTTACTGACGGTTCTGTTGTAGATTGTTCCAACCCTACGAATATGCCTGATCCGGCATCGATTGATTACATGGAAGAGCCTATCGTTAAAGCTACGATAATGCTCCCTAAGGATTATGTCGGAAACATCATGGAACTCTGTCAGGAGAGACGCGGTGAATATACCGACATGAAGTATCTTGATGACAAGCGTGTAATGCTCCATTACAAGATGCCGTTAAATGAGATAATCTATGACTTTTTCGATGCGCTCAAATCACGCACGAGAGGTTATGCTTCTTTGGATTACGAACCGGCAGGCTACATGAGATCAAAGCTGGTTAAACTCGATATCCTCCTTAACGGAGATATCGTTGATGCATTGTCATTTATCGTTCATGCCGATAAGGCTTACGGACGTGGAAGAAGAATGTGCGAGAAACTCAAGGAGAACATCCCGAGGCAGCAGTTCGAGGTTCCTGTCCAGGCAGCAATCGGCGGCAAGATCATTGCAAGAGAAACTATCAAGGCATATAGAAAAGACGTTACTTCCAAGTGCTACGGCGGTGATATTTCACGTAAGAAGAAACTCCTCGAAAAGCAGAAGGAAGGTAAGAAGCGTATGAGACAGGTAGGTTCTGTCGAAGTACCTCAAGAAGCGTTCATGAGTGTCTTGAAGCTCGATGAAGAGTAAAGACACTTTCCCGGACTTTTCATTTTTGGCGGGGGTTTTCTCATGGAAGACAACAGTAATGTATTCGATTTCTATAATGGCGGAGCAGAGATAGGGCGTCTCGAGAGAGGCCTTGGTGTTGTTGAGTTCTACAGAACCAAAGAGATAATTACCCAATATCTTGGAGAGTCTAAACTTAAGATCTGTGATATCGGAGGCGGTATAGGCAGATATTCTGAGTGGCTCGCAGAAATGGGTCATGACGTTACCATGATCGAGCTGGCTCCTTCGGCAGTCGAATATGCGAAAAAGGAAATGAAAACTCCCTATATTGCTAAGGCAGGTGATGCCAGAAATATAGATGAGGAAGATTCATCTTTCGATGTTGTTCTACTGATGGGACCTCTTTATCATCTGATGAACCGTTCTGACAGAATGCTCGTATTGGCAGAAGCATGCCGTATTCTTAAGACCGGCGGACTCCTTATCGCAGCAGGCATATCCAAATACAGTTCAGCAACATGGGCATTGTCCGTATATGGAAACGGCGTTGATTTTATTGATGACGAAGTCTATATGGAAATGTTAAGGCGTGAGATGGATAACGGCGAACATATCCGTCCGGAAACATATCCGAGAATAATTGCAGATGCTTATTTCCATACCCCTGAAGGGTTAGCTCAGGAAGTTGCAGATGGCGGTTTTGAGATTGATGGCAAACATGCTGTTGAAGGCTGCCTGTGGATAACACCGGAACTTAACTCTAAATGGGAAGATCCTTTCCGCCGTGAGCGCCTCCTGGAGATAATCCATGCATCTGAACGCGATGAATCGATGATGGGGATCAGTCCTCATTTTATTGTAGCGGCTAAGAAGGCCTGATACTGCGGGGTTAATGAAATGGGTGAGAATGTCGATCCCAAACTCTGCAAATATTTTTTCAGCAAGGAACTCTAATATCGTCTGATAAGTATTTACTTTGAATTAACTAATGTTGAGATTGTTCAAAGAATCTTAACTGTTTTTATTCTATAATCTTGTTATATGTAATATGGTTTGGTGCATATCCGGAGGCACGGCATGGACAAACAAGATCTGATCTTTAAGAAAGTAGCTGAATCATTATTAGTTGATTATTCCAGCGTTTATTATGTTAACGCGGTTACTAACAAGTATTATTGGTACTCTGTAAATCCGGAATTCCATTCACTGAAACTTGAACAGGGCGGAGAGAATTTCTTCGAGGATATTAAGCGTGATTGCCGTAAGGTGATATGCGAAGAGGATCAGCATATCTTTTTGGCGGATATTCAGAAGGAAAATCTTCTTAATGCCATGAAAAAAGGAAGCATGCAGAGTATTGAGTACCGCCTGATTATTAACGGTGTTCCCACTTGGCATTCATTGAGAATGATCAGAGGCCTTGAAGACGATGCTGACTATTTTATTCTCGGCGTAATTAACATTGATGATGAAGTTAAGCGCAGGGAAGCTGAGAAGGAGACAGCCCGTCAAAAGGAAGCATATAACCAGATTACTGCCAGCCTCGCCGGACAGTATGACACTTTGTACTATATCGATCTCGATACCAGCACTTATGTTGAGATCTCATCCACAGATGAATATAAGGCACTGAACGTTCCTGCCACCGGCAGTGACTTCTTTGCCGAGAGCAGAAGAAGTATACGTAAGTATGTGCATCCTGAGGACCAGGAAAAAGTAATCAGCATTCACTATAAGGATGCCATGTTAAATAACCTGAAGCACAGAAATTCATATTCTATTGCATACCGCCTGGTAGTAAACGAGAAGGTGAAGCATATAAGGCACACCGAGATTCTTGCCAGTGACGGAAAACACCTTATTGTTTGTGTTGAGAACATTGATGATGAGGTCCAGGCAAGAGCCGAACTGACTGAAACAAAGCAGAAGAGTGCCACCTATACCCAGATAGCAGAGACTCTGGCTTTGCATTATGACCTGATCTATTACATTGATGTAGAGACCGGGTACTACAAAGAGTTTGCTACGCATAAACTCTACGGAGAACTTGAGATCCAGGAAGAAGGCGCTGACTTTTTCGGTGCAGCCGAGCATAACGCCGATATGGTCATTCATCCTGAGGACCGTGAGCGTATCAAGTTGTTCCTCAATAAGGATAATCTTATTACCCGGCTCGAGAGCAATAAGCAGCTGGTAGAAGATTACCGTATGATCGTAGGAAACGGGGAACCCAAGTATACCCGTATGACGGTAACGTGGTCATCTGATAAGACGCACTTTATCGTTTGCATCGAGAACAGAGAAGAGGATGTTAAGAAAGAGAAAGAACACCTGCAGGCGATCAGCGCAGCTAATGAAACAGCCAGACGTGATGCTCTCACGGGAACGAGAAATAAGACCGCTTTCCAGGAGTTTGAAAAAGACCTCCAGAAGGAGATTGACGAGGGCGGCATAATGCCGTTTGGAATTGATGTCTGCGATCTGAATGATTTGAAGCTTATCAACGATACCCAGGGCCATAAGGCCGGAGACGAGTATCTGAAGTCTTCTTGCAAAATGATATGTCAGATGTTTGCGCATTGTCCTGTATTCAGGATCGGCGGAGACGAGTTTGTCGTAATCCTTAAGAACCAGGATTATGTTGACAGGGAGAATATTATTTCTTCTTTCAGAAGACAGGTTGAGGAAAACATCAGGAACGGTTCCGGTCCTGTGGTTGCCATAGGAACGGCAGAATATCAGCCGGGCAAGGATAAGAGTGTAGAGGATATCTTCCAACGTGCTGACTCACGCATGTATGAAGAAAAGGCCCGTCTGAAGGAGTATAAGAAGAATCTGACGGTCAATACAGAGATCGATACGGCAAACGAGAAAAAAATCACAGATGACAGACGTAAGATGCTTGATTCACTTTTCAAGTCTTATGATGTAGTTGCTGAAGGTACTTATGTATATCTCTGTGACATGAAATATGATCTCTCGAAATGGTCTAAAAATGCTGTTGATACATATAACCTCCCTTCGGAATATATGTACGGTGCAGGAGATATCTGGGAGAACTATATTCATCCCGATGACCGTGTTGCCTATCGCAGGGGAATTGATGAGATATTCACAGGACATTCTTTCGGACATGATATGCAGTACCGTGTAAGAAAGCCTGACGGTGAATATGACGTCTGTACATGCAGAGGCGTGGTAATCAGAGATATCTTTGGTGAGCCTGACTATTTTGTCGGCACTATCCGCAGCCATGGTAACCAGGGCAATGTTGATACGCTCACGGGCCTCAGGAACCAGTACGGATTCTTTGAAGATCTCGACGGTTACATTAACAGAAAGGTTCCGGTATTTGCTTTCCTTATCGGTATTAATAAATTCTCTGAAATAAACGAGATGTATGGTTACCATTTCGGCAACCGTGTTCTGCAGCTCTTCTCCAGGAAGACCTATGAAGCTATAGGTAACATGGGAACATGCTACAGGATGGACGGAACCAAGTTCGCTATTATCGGCAACAGATTGTCATGGGATGAAGCGCAGGCAAACTATAACTATTTCCGCAACTATTTCCGTGAGTCATTTGAAGTTGATGACAAGAAGATATTGCTTGAGGTCAATTGCGGCGTGCTGAAAGTCGATAATTTTGATATTGATACCCAGGCTGTATATTCCTGCCTTAATTTTGCTTATCACGAATCCAAGAATAATCATCAGGGCGATATTGTTCTGTTCCATAATGATCTCAATGAGAATAACAAGCACAGGATTGAAAAACTCCACGCTATCCGTGGTTCTATAATGCATGGATACAGAGGGTTCTATCTTATGTATCAGCCTGTTGTGGATGCCCAGACAGAGGAACTCATCTCGGCAGAAGCTCTGCTCAGATGGAAGAATGACACTTACGGAGTAGTTCCTCCGGACCAGTTCCTGCCGCTTCTTGAGTCAGATCCTCTGTTCCCGGAACTCGGCGAATGGATAATTAAGCAAGCCATCAGTGCGGCAAAGAAAATCATAAAGAAGGTTCCGAACTTTATCATCAACATCAACCTTTCTTATACGCAGCTCGAGAAGAAGGATTTTGTTGATATGGTATTCCGTATTTTAGATGAGATGAAATATCCGGCTGATCATGTCTGCTTTGAAGTTACAGAGCGCTGCAGAATTCTTGATGTTAAGCTCCTAAAGAATGTCACGACAAGCCTTAAGGCGAGGGGTATTCTCGTAGCTCTTGATGATTTCGGAACGGGATTCTCTTCAGTCGGTATCGTTAAGGAACTTCCTTTCGATATTATCAAGATAGACAGGGGATTCGTCGCAAAGATCGAGGAAGACAGTGTTGAAAGAGAACTGATCAAGTACTTCTCTGGCCTGGCATCCCTGTTCGGAGCCAAGGTCTGTGTTGAAGGTATTGAATCAGCGGGAATGAGAGATATCCTTCAGAACTACAATGTTGGCAGTTTCCAGGGTTATTACTACGCAAAGCCCCTCATGCTAGATCAGTTCTACGAATGGGAAGAGGAGCACAATAATATGGAAGAATCTTAAGCTGCTGATGCAATGTAATCCGTAGCATCAGCGGCTGAGATCGTACGTTAATCCGTCAAGTTTACTGTAGCCTTTATAATCGGAATATGTATTAACATATGCCGTAGCCTTTTCTGTTTCATATAAGGAATAAAATACATTAATGCTGAACGCAAACTGTCCATCGACCTTGATGTAAATCGTATAAAAATCATCGGTCGAATTTCTGGACACTTCTTCTAATTCTGCTCTGCGACTGTCAATGACCGTCCCACTGTATTCGTCCCAAACTTCCTGAACGATACTGATTACGGTATCATCATCAATTGCATCCATATTGACGGTTACACCAGAAATGCTATAAGAAGTTTTCTCAAACAATGTTGTATAGTCATCACCGTCTTTGTAACCACCAAATTTGATATTGGAAACGCGCACCTCGTAATTCATGTTATCGGGCAGATCGTATTTGGAATTAATATATGCTTCGAATTCGTCTTCATATGTATCGTTATGTGCAAGAAATAAACCGATGAGATTGTTATCGTAGTACATATCAGGAAAGACTTCGACTTTATATGTTTTTGGGAGTACGTCTACTGAAATGAAATAACTCCTGTCTTCGTAATTATCCATGCGGACATTCGTGATGCTGTTGGCGTCCAGATCGAACTGGCTGGTGATTTCCATTTCTATGCGCGATTTATCGGCACGGAGCTGTCTTTGCTTCTGACTCTCATAAGATATTCCGATACTAAGTGCTGAAACGATGATAATAGTTACTGTTACCAGGGTAGTAATAGTAAGTGCCTTGCGCTTTCTGATATATACAATGCCGAATACCAGCTGATATATGAAACAGACGGGAACAATAGGGATGACAACGAACCAGGTCAGTATGTTGATCATGGCATCGAATCCGTAGACGTAGGCACCACCGAAGAGACCTTCCTGAACACCTTTGATACCGCAAAAGACCACATAGATATACGGCAGATAGGATGCAAAGAACAGAATGGTGCCAATGATGCCAAACACCTTTTTGACTACGGACGTCTTTTCCATATTCTGCCTCTCCCGGTTAGTTTTAATTGATATTATACCTGCAAGATAGCACAATTAGTTTGAATATCAAAGTATTTTAATCTCTTCACTGAAAATTACCGCACTTTTTTGATATATAACCGTTTGCCCATTTAATGTCCCGTATGCTATATTCGTTGCTATGGAAAACAAGAATGTAAACATCACACTCATTTCTCTCGGCTGCTCGAAAAATCTCATCGACGGCGAGAACATGTCCACGGAACTTAAGAAGGCCGGTTATAACGTAATCAACGATGTGGAGAATTCAGATATCGTTGTTATTAATACATGCGGCTTTATTGAATCAGCAAAGAAGGAAGCTATTGATACCATCCTGGAAGTAGCTGATTATAAGGTCCCTGAAGGTAATGTAAAAAAGATAATCGTTACAGGCTGTCTGTCACAGAGATATCCTGAGGATATCTTAAAGGAACTCCCTGAGGTTGATGCCGTTTTGGGAACAGGTCACTACGGTGATATTGTCAGTGTTACGGACAAGCTCGTATCAGAGATTGATAATCCTGATATAGAAAAAATAAACCTTACTAGTGATAAGGGCGGTTTCTCGCATCTTGTTAAGGACAGAGAGCTCTCAACCGCGGGCTTTGCGTGGCTCAAGATAGGTGAGGGATGTCTTCACAGATGCAGTTTCTGCGCGATTCCATTAATCAGGGGAACGTTCGTCTCCCGTCCTATGGAAGACATCCTGGAAGAGGCGAAGATAATCGCTAAGAACGGTGTGAAAGAAATCATTCTTGCTGCACAGGACACCACCAACTATGGTATTGAATTATATAAGGAGAGAAAACTGGCCGAACTGCTCAGAAAGCTCTCCGAGATAGACGGTATTGAATTAATTCGTGTCATGTACGGTTATATGGACGGAATAACTCCCGATCTTATCGAGGAGATGGCCAATAACCCCAAGGTTGCGCATTACCTTGATATCCCGATCCAGCATGGTTCGGACAAGATCCTTAAGGCTATGTACAGAAAAGACAATGCCGAACTGATTACTTCCAGATTGGAACTCATCAGAAAGGCAATGCCTGACTGCATTATCAGAACCACAGTAATGGTCGGTTTTCCCGGCGAGACTGAAGAGGATTTCCAGATAATGAAGGAAAACCTTAAGAAGTGGAAGTTCGACAGACTCGGATGCTTTATCTTCTCGCCTGAAGAGGGGACTCCAGCATTTGATCTCCCTGACCAGATTGATGAGGAGACAAAGCAGAGAAGATACGATGAAATCTACGAACTCCAGAAGGAGATTTCTGAAGAACAGTCCCAAAAGCGTCTTGGTACGGTTACTAAGGTCAATATCTGCTCAGTATCTGATGACGGCATCTTCTATGTCGGAAGGAGTTATGGCGAATCTCCTGAGGTAGATCCGGTTATTTTTGTCGCTTCACAGGAAGAAGAGCTTAATGTCGGAGACTTCGTTGACGTTAAGATCGTTGACTGTTCGGACGAGTATGACCTGACTGCCGTTACGATTTGACGGACAGAAAAATATGTATATTATTAGTGTGTTATCTTTCGGGATACCCAAATTTTGAGTAAAAGGAGCCTATTTTATGAATCTGCCTAACAAGCTTTCAGTCTTGAGGATTGTACTTGTACCGGTTACGCTCCTGTTTATGCTGCCGATCAATATTTTCGGCTGGCAGCCCGAAGGTTGGAATAATTTTATCAATACTAACGGAATGCTCGTTGCAGCAGGAGTTTTTATTTTGGCATCCCTCACAGATGCAGCAGACGGCCATATCGCCCGCAAATATAACCTGATTACGGATTTGGGAAAATTCCTTGATTCATTGGCTGATAAGATTCTCGTAATCAGTATTATGCTTGCATTTATCAATCTCGGCAGACTCTCTGCCTGGGCGGTAATGGTAATTATCTTAAGAGAATTCGCAGTATCCGGTCTCCGTATGATCGCAGCCTCCAAAGGCAATGTCATCGCAGCCAAGATGATCGGTAAGATCAAGACCGTAACACAGATGTCAGCATTGATCTATCTGATGTTTGAGCCTTTGCTCATGAAGATCTGCTATAAGGAATTCACAGGCTATCCGCTGCCTGTCTGCTCGGTCACGATAATCGGGGATGTACTTTTTGGAATATGTGTTATTATGACTATTGTCTCAGGGGTTGATTACCTAATAAAAGGAAAAGAATACCTCAAAGGCTAAATGTCAAATAACTTCGATAGTCAAAATATGCTATTGACAAAAATCAAATCTTACATTAAAAACAACTTGTGGATTTACTAAGAATCGTACGGAGGTACTAATTATGACAAATGAAGAACTTTTCAACTCGATTAAGCAGATGATCGTTGATCAGCTCGGCGTAGATGAGGATACAATCACAGAAGATTCCTCTTTCGTTGATGATCTTAACGCTGATTCTCTTGACATGGTTGAGCTTGTTATGGCTATGGAGCAGGAGTTCGATATCGAGATTCCTGATGATGTAGCTGAGAAGGTTGTTACCGTCAAGGATGCAGTCGAGTATATTCAGAGCCTTACAGAGGGCTGATATACCGGAGATTAACAATCTCTGATTTAACTTGTAAAGTTTGGACGGCTGGGTGCAATTATATGCATTCAGCCGTTTGTTTAAATAAAAGCTTATGACTGACTATACAGATTTAGAAAAAGATTTGGGATATTCCTTCAAAGACAAGTCGATCTTAGAGACGGCTTTTACTCATACGACCTATGTTTTCGAGACGGGAAGAGGACATTGGGAGTCTAACCAGAGACTTGAGTTCATTGGAGATGCAGTTCTGGACGTTGTAGTAGGTCAGATGATCTACGAGATGAAGCCCCAGGCTGATGAAGGATATCTGTCTAAAATGAGAAGTGTATCCGTTTGTGAGAAGTCTTTTGCAGAAGTTGCCAGAAAACTCCATTTGGGAGATTATCTGCTCTTAGGCAAGGGTGAGGCGCAGAGCGGAGGCAATGACAAGGATTCAACGCTGGCTGACTGCTTCGAGTCAGTTATTGCAGCTGTGTATTTTGACGGCGGATTCGAGCAGGCTAAGAAATGTATCTTGAAAAATCTTACCGAAACAGTGCAGAAAGCGGTAAACGGCGAGATCTTCCTGGATTACAAGAGTAGATTGCTTGAGCTCGCGCAGACCAGAGGTTACCAGCACGTTATTAAATTTGAGGTAACCGGTGAACGTGGTCCTGCGCATATGAAAGAATTTGATGTCAGTGTATATTCGGACGATTCGCTCCTTGCGAGCGCTACCGGACACAGCAAGAAGGATGCCGAGCAGAAGTGCGCTGAAAAGGGCATAAAGGAGTATATGCGCCTTTATCCTGACAGCGTCTGAACAAGTTTGTCCTACAAAAAGGTTCTGTTTAGGTTATAATGCTTGGGTGAAAATTAGGAATAAATCGGAACTGACATAAGGATGTATCTTAAGAAACTGGAGCTTCAGGGGTTCAAATCATTCCCCGATTACACTTGTATTGACTTTGACCGCGGTCTGACGGCCGTGGTTGGTCCTAACGGAAGTGGTAAGTCCAATATCAGTGACGCTGTCCGCTGGGTTTTAGGCGAACAGAGTGTTAAGCAGCTCCGCGGCGGTAAGATGGAAGATGTCATCTTCAACGGTACGACCGCCAGACGTTCTATGAACTATGCCGAAGTTTCCATTACTTTCGATAATTCCGACGGATATATCAACTATGGTTTCCCTGAAATCTGCATCACCAGAAGACTCTACAGGTCCGGCGAATCCGAATATCAGATCAATAAAGTTAACTGCAGACTTAAGGATATTACGACTCTGTTCCTTGATACGGGTCTTGGCCGTGACGGCTATTCGCTTGTTGGACAGGGCCGAGTAGACGATATCCTTTCTACTAAGTCTGAGGACAGAAGAAGAGTTATCGAGGAAGCATCCGGTATCGTTAAATACCGTGTCCGTAAGGATGAGGCTCAGCGTAAACTCAACAGCACAGAGCAAAACCTCGTAAGAATCAATGACATCTTAGGCGAACTGGAAGAGCGTAAGGGACCTCTCGAAGAGCAGGCATCTAAGGCGCGTAAGTTCAACGAGAACTACGAAGAGCTTAAAAAACTCGAGACATCTTTGCTCGTTCATAAGATTACTGAAGCTAACAGGGAGATGGGCGATTCAGCTGGTCTTAAGGAGCAGCTCGAGAAGGAGATCCGTGAGCGTGAGGATGAGTTCAACCAGTTAAGAAAGAGCAACAATGAGATCGTTACCCAGAGTGAAGACCTGGATAATGAGATCGAAGACAGAAGACAGGAACTCTCCGAACTTACAGAGGTTGAACACGAAGCACAGATTGATAAGAAGGTTTCAATAGAGAGACTCAACCAGACTAACCAGAGAATCGAAGAGCTCAAGTCTGACATGGAGACAACAGATGAGACTGTAGAAAAGCTCACTGCTGAACTCAATGAGAAGAAGGCGAAGGCAGACAGTCTCCTTAAGGAAGCTGACGATGCTAAGACATTAAGTGAAGACCTCGATAAGGAGCGTCAGGCAAAGTTCGAGGAATACGAGAACAGCCGCAAAGAGGCAGGCGAGGCTGACACTAAGGTCCAGGCTAAAAAAGAAGAACTCTTCGAAACAAGAAAGAAGATTGCAGAGTGTCAGGCCGGCATTACGGCTCTGGATGAAAAGATAAAGGAAATGCAGGAGGCCAGAGCTACCTCTGAGAGCGGCAAGGCTGAACTGTCTTCCAAGATCGAAGAAGAAGAAAAGGCATTGAACGAGATCAGGAAGATCAAGGGAGATGTCAGCAACGATATCGAAGTCCGTATTAAGAAACTCGAAGACTTGAGAAAGCGTCAGGAAGAGCTCAACCAGTTTTTCGAAGTGAATAACAAGAAGCTCTCAGCTGAAGAATCCAAACTCCAGACACTCAAGGATATCGAGAGACGTAAGGAAGGTTACCAGGAATCAGTTAAGCACCTGTTAGATGCTGCCGACAGTGACAGGTCTGTAAAGAGCCTTATGGTCGGTGTATTAGGTGACCTTATCAATACGGACAGCAAGTATGAGACAGCGATCGAGACTGCTCTGGGTAATTCACTCAACAACGTTGTTACCAAGAGCGAAGCTGATGCTGCAGAACTCATCAACATCCTTAAGGAGAGAAGACTCGGAAGAGTTACTTTCCTTCCTATCGAAAACATCAGAGCCAGATATGTTGACGATGATGACCTCCGTAAGGCCAAGAGTGTTAACGGTTATATCGGTGTTGCATCTGACCTCGTCAGATCCAGCCGTGATCTCGAAGATATCGTGGCAAATCTTTTGGGCAGGATCATGGTTGCCCACGATCTGGACAGCGCGAGAATCATTGCTTCCAAAACTGGACGTGCTTATAAGGTAATGACGCTTGAAGGCGATTCAGTTAATCCCGGCGGTTCTTTGACAGGTGGTTCCCTGAGAAAGACCGGAGCAGGTACAGGTATCCTCGGAAGAAAGGCTGAGATTGAAGCATTAACCAAGACTGTTGCCGAGTTGGAGAAGAAGCTCGAAGATTCAGAAGACCAGCGTCAGGAAGTGGATGACGATATCGGTACGATCAAGCGTGAGCTCGCACAGCTCGATGAACAGCTCAAGTTCTATCAGCTTGAGGAAGTTAAGGCTGAGGGTGAGTACAACAACACAAAGACCAGATTGGAAGAGACAGAAAAGACACTGTCTAATTTCGATGAGAATATGCAGACTGTATCCAAATCAAAGTTAAGACTAGAAGAGGATATGGATGAGCTGTCACGTATTGAAGGCGAGATCAATGGCGAACTTACGGACTACCAGGAAGAAATCGAAGAACAGCAGAAGATCTCAGAAGAGCAGGCTGTTGCACTCGAGCAGGTAGTCGCAAAGGTAAGAGAGGCAGCATCACTTGCAGAACGTAAGCTTACTGAGAGAAGCGGTATCCTCGATCTCGCAGGTCACATCAAGAGACAGATTGAGGAAGCAAAGCAGGGAAGAGATAAGTTCGATTCTGCAATTAAGGAAGCCAAAGATACCGTTAACAGCATTAACAAAGAGATTAACGATCTCGATGCCAAGATCGATGAGAACTGCAAGCAGCAGAAAGTTTTGGAAGAGAAGATCGCTGAACTCTTTGAGAAGAGAAACGCTATCTCAGAGAACATTAAGTCTTATGCTGACAGACTCACCGAGAGCAACAAGATCTTAAGTGATTTGCAGGCAAGACTTAATGCACATGTCTCTAAATACGACAAGATTATTTTCGAGATCGACCAGAACAAGAACAGACTCTGGGAAGATTACGAGACAACATATGACAATATCAAGGATAGCGTTGAGCCTGTTGAGAAGGTCGGTGAGCAGACTAAGAGGATCCAGTCACTGAAGAATTCCATCAAGGCTTTGGGTCCTGTTAACCTTGGTGCTTTGCAGGAATTCTCAGAGTTGTCAGAAAGACTCGAGTTCATGACAAAGCAGAGAGATGATATCGAAGCTGCTAAGAAGGATTTGGAGCAGGTTATCGACGATCTCCTTAACAAGATGAGATCAGAGTTCAACGAGCATTTCGTAACGATCAACAATAACTTCGGCCAGGTCTTCACGGATCTGTTCGGAGGCGGTACAGCAGAGATCGTTTTAGGTGATGATTCTGAGGACGTTTTGGAATGTGCCATCGACATCAAGGCCCAGCCCCCTGGAAAGAAACTTCAGAATCTCTCATTGCTCTCAGGTGGTGAGAGATGTCTTACTGCCATCGGACTCCTGTTCGCTATTCAGGAATTGAAGCCTTCACCGTTCGTTATTCTCGACGAGGTCGAAGCAGCTTTGGATGACGTAAATATCACGAGATTTACAGACTTCGTAAGAAGACATTCTGCTAAGTCTCAGTTCATTCTTGTTACACACCGTAAGGGTACTATGGAAGCGTGCGACCAGATGTACGGCGTTACAATGGCAGAGCGTGGTGTATCCAAGATTCTTTCTATGGAGCTTAAATAATGGGATTAGCTGATCTGTTTAAAAGAGGTTTGGAAAAGACAAGAAACTTCTTCGCCGGAAGCTTTACAAAGCTTGCTGCTTCGAGCGGTCATTTCGATGAGGATATGCTCGAGGAATTGGAAGAGCTCCTGATCAGGGCAGATTGCGGTGTTCCTGCGAGCGAAGACATCATGAACAGGGTCAAGTCTAATATCAGGAAGACCGGTGATGACAGTAAGGAAGCTGTTTTAGGTTCCGTCAAAGAGAGAATGCTCGAGATTCTGGGTGAACCCCAGACTGTTGAGATCGTTCCCAATAAGCTCAATATCATTCTCATGATCGGCGTTAACGGTACAGGTAAGACAACCACTTCAGGTAAGCTCGCCGCAAGATATAAGAAGGAAGGCAAGAAGGTCCTTATGGCCGCTTGCGATACTTTCCGTGCTGCTGCCGTAGGCCAGCTCAAAACATGGGGTGAGAGAACAGGAACAGCTGTCATTGCACAGGAACAGGAGGGAGCAGACCCCGCTTCCGTAGTTTTCGATGCTATCCATGCTGCACAGGCCAGAGGCACAGATGTTCTCCTGGTAGATACAGCAGGACGTCTCCATAACAAGAAGAACCTTATGGAAGAGCTCGCTAAAATCAGACGAGTAATCGAGAGGGAAGCTCCTGATGCTGTAATTAAGTCACTTCTCATAATCGATGCGACCACCGGACAGAATGCAGTCATTCAGGCTGAAGGCTTCGGCGAAGTAACAGGTCTTGATTATGTCGGCATTACAAAACTCGACGGAAGTGCAAAGGGCGGAGTTGCAGTTGCAGTGGCATATCAGTCCGGAAAACCTATCGTTCTTGCAGGTTTAGGCGAGAGCGTTGAAGATCTCGCTGATTTCGACGCCGGATTATTTGTTGATTCTCTCATACAAGAGTAACTAAATATAGTTATTTTGTATGGTAAAAACCGTTTTCGTTTGATTGCCAAAGCATTTTTTTATATGTATAATGTCGTAGTTTTGCTAAGAGCAATAGTTTTTTCTATGCCCAAATGCTTCACAAATATCAAATCTATTCTTAAGAGAGGGGAACAGGTATATGTCATTATTAACATCTTCCTGGTTAATCGTACTCGGCGTAGTATGCCTTGCATTGGTCTACGTTGCGTTCAATTACTTCCGTATTAAGAAGATGCCCGAAGGAACAGCTGACATGATCGAATTGTCAGGTATTATTCGTTCCGGCGCGCAGACATTCCTTAAGACGGAGTTCAAGAGCATCGCCATCGTGGTTGCTGTTGTTGCTGTTATCTTCACACTCTGTGTTGAGAAGACCAGCGGTATCACATTCCTCATGGGTGCCTTGATGAGTTCTATCGTTTGCGTTCTCGGTATGCAGAGCGCTACTTACGCTAACGTTCGTACATCGAACAAAGCAAGAGAGAGCCTTTCGATCGGTGAGACAGTTAAGGTTGCTCTTTGCGGCGGTTCAATCTCCGGCCTTGCAGTTCAGGGCTTCGGTATGTTGGGCTTCCTTGCAGTTCTTCTTTGCTTCGGCGGCGTAAAGCATGACGCTACAAGCTCTGGTCTTATTATCAAGACTCTTACTTGCAACCCTTACATCATGAGAATTTCAACATATTCTTTGGGATGCTCCATCGTTGCTATGTTCAACCGTGTTGCCGGCGGTAACTACACAAAGGCAGCAGATATTTCTTCAGATATCCTTGGTAAGCTCAGACATGACCTTCCTGAGGATGACTCAAGAATCCCGAACACGATCGCAGACTTCATCGGTGATAACGTAAACGATATCGCAGGTAACTGCTCAGACCTTTTGGAGTCATTCGTTGCTACAATGTCAGCTTCACTCATGATCTCAGTTACACTCTTCAAGACAGCTCTTGCAGAAGGTGAGACACAGATCACAGACGCTACATTCAATGCTACAATTCTTTTCCCTGTCATCCTCGCAGGCTGCGGTCTTGTAGGATGCCTGATCGGCTTGGGACTTGCTAACATCAAGAAGATGGGCGACAATCCGTCAAAGGAGCTCGACCTCTCAACATGGATCTCAGCAGGCTGCACGATTGTTTTTGGCGGTATTGCTTCTTACTTCATCTTCAAGAATGTTCCTCTCTATACTGAATTCAAGCTCGGCTGGGCTTCCCCTTGGGTTTCTTCCATCATGGGAATCGTATCCGGTATCGCTATCGGTATCATCACCGAGTACTACACATCCACAGATCACAAGCCTACGCAGAAGATCGCCGAGATGTGCACAGAGGGTGAGGCTTTCGTTGTTACAAAGGGTGACGCTGTAGGTTCTAGATCAGTTCTTCTCCCTGTACTCGTTATCATCATCGCTTTGATCGTTTCAGGTATCATCGGCGGATCTTACGGTATCGCAATCTCCGCTCTCGGAATGCTCGCATTCGTAGGCGCTACAGTTTCAATCGACGCATTTGGTCCTATCGCAGACAACGCTGGCGGTCTTGCAGAAGCTTGCCACCTCGATCCTGACGTTCGTAAGATCACAGATAAGCTCGACGCAGTTGGTAATACAACTGCAGCTATCGGTAAGGGCTTCGCAATCGGTTCTGCAGCATTCGCTACAGTATCCCTCATCATGGCATACGTAGGCAGCTATTCCGGTGATGTTGCTGTTCCTGTACTTAACTTCGCTACATTCTTCGTAGTTGCAGGTGGTATCCTCGGTGGTGCTCTTGTTGAATACTTCAGCGCTATCCTTACAGATAACACAATCGACGCAGCTAAGATCATGGCTGATGTCGGCGACAAGCAGATGACACAGGAAGTACTTGACGGTAAGGCTAAGCCTGACTACAACATGATGATCGCTATGGCTGCTAAGGAAGCTATCCGCAGAATGGTAGTTCCTTCAGTTCTCGCGCTCCTTATCCCTGTAGTCGGCGGATTCATCCTCGGACCTGAGTTCGTAGGCGGTATCCTCGTTGGTGCTACTATCGTTGCTATCCCGAGAGCTATCTTCATGGGTAACTCCGGCGGTGCTTTCGACAACGCCAAGAAGTACATCGAGCAGGGTATGCTCAAGGGTCACGCAAAGGGATCTCCTGCACACAAGGCAGCTGTTACTGGTGATACTATCGGTGATACACGTAAGGACGTTGTAGGCGTTGCTTTGGACATCTTCATCAAGCTCATGTCCACAGTTGCAAACACAATTACTCCTATCATCAGCAGATATCACATCTTCAAGTAATAGTGCAGATTTAATTTGCAATCAGGCGGCTGTCTTGTATAAAGGCAGCCGTTTTTAATTGAAAATGAATGATATGAGTTTTCTACCAAAATCGGATTTTTTTCGAGTTTTGGTGCACAATTATGAGGATTTGTGTTCCAAAATCCGGAAAACAAGCCGTTTTGGTTCATAATCCAAGTAAAAATCCTTTACAAACAGAGGATCTGATGTTATCATCACCAAGTTGCCTTAATCGCAGTTTTGCGGAAGACTCCGACCCTTACCTTCGATTATGGCGTATTTATTCTAAAGGAGGAAAGATTTATGTCAGCATCTTTCGACAAGCAGGCTATCATCAAGGAATATGCACTCTCTGAGGGCGATACAGGTTCTCCGGAGGTTCAGGTTGCACTTCTTACTTACAGAATCAATCACCTCACAGAACACCTCAAGACTCACAAGGGTGACCACCACAGCAGAAGAGGTCTTCTCATGATGGTTGGTAAGAGAAGAAACATCCTTGACTATCTTGCAGCAGTTGATATCGAGCGTTACAGAACACTTATCGCAAAGCTCGGCATCAGAAAGTAATCTTTCACCAAGGTTATTTCAAAGAAGCGGTTCCATTGGGACCGCTTTTTTATATTTATTCTCAAAGATGTTATAATTTTATGGTTATGACATTCCGGGAGGTATAACTATGCTTGACGGTTTTATCAGAGTTGCGGCAGGAAGTCCGAAGATCAGAGTCGGTGATGTTGATTTTAATGTCAGCCAGACGGTGGAGTTTGCTAAGAAGGCTTCAGCCAACGATACAGCGGTGATTGTATTCCCGGAACTCGGACTTACGGGTTATACCTGTGGCGATCTTTTTAATCAGAATGCGCTTCTTAATAAGGCTATTGACGGCCTCTACGATCTTGCCGAACAGACTAGTGATCTTAATACGGTAATCATTGTCGGCCTTCCTGTCCAGGTAGGCGGTAAGCTCTATAACTGTGCAGCGGTTCTTCACCAGGGTGAGATCCTTGGTATCGTTCCGAAGCAAAATATTCCCAACTATTCAGAGTTCTATGAATTAAGACATTTCACACCTTTCGCTGATGCAGAGAACGTTGCAATCGAAGACGACGTCTGCTTCGGCAGAATGGTGTTTGACTGTGAGGATCTTACATTCGCAGTTGAGATCTGCGAGGACCTCTGGGTATCTTCCAGCCCTTCCGAAGAATATGTAAATAACGGAGCCCAGATTATTTTCAATCTGTCCTGTTCTGATGAGATCATCGGCAAGGCAAAGTTCAGAAGAGATCTGGTAAAAATGCAGAGTGCCAAGCTCATGGCTGCTTATGTTTACTGTGATGCAGGAATAGGCGAATCAACACAGGATCTGGTTTTCGCTGGGCATAACCTCATTGCAGAGAACGGCAAGATCCTGGCTGAGAGCAAGAGATTTGCAAATGATAACGATGAGGATGCAATCATTTATGCAGACATCGACCTGGAGCGCCTCGAATCGGACAGACGTAAGGCCAATACTTTTACGAATGACCTTGTCGGATATACTGGAATTGAGGTAGTAAGATTTGATGCTGAGTTCCCTGATATCAAGCTGAACAGAAAGTTCTCTAAGACACCTTTCGTTCCTAAGAAAACTGAAGACCTGGCAGAGAGATGCGAAGATATTCTCTCAATGCAGGCAGCAGGTCTTTATACGAGACTTAATGCAATCGGCTGCAAGAAGGCCGTTATCGGTTTGTCAGGCGGCCTCGATTCCACATTGGCGCTTATCGTTACTATCCATGCTTTTGATAAGCTCGGGCTCGACCGTAAAGGGATCATTGGAATCACAATGCCCGGATTCGGTACCACAGCGAGAACAAAGAATAATTCGATCAATATTGCCGAAGAATATGGCTGCACATTGCGTGAGATCTCTATCTCCGAGAGCGTAACCCAGCACTTCAAGGATATCGGTCACGATATGGATGTTCGTGACATTACCTATGAGAATTCACAGGCAAGAGAGCGTACTCAGATCCTTATGGACGTAGCAAACCAGGAGGGCGGCATTGTAGTCGGAACAGGTGACCTCTCCGAGCTCGCACTCGGTTGGGCTACATATAACGGCGACCACATGTCCATGTATGGCGTTAACTGCTCTATCCCTAAAACCCTCGTAAGATATCTTGTTTCCTACGAGTCACAGCGTACGGCTGATATCAATCCTTCGCTGTCCAAGGCTCTGGCTGATATCGTCGCTACACCTGTATCTCCTGAGTTATTGCCGCCTACAGAAGACGGTAAGATCTCACAGAAGACAGAAGAAACAGTAGGTCCTTATGAGCTCCACGATTTCTTCCTCTATTACATGATCAGATTCGGTTTTACACCCTCGAAAATCTACCGTATGGCATTGCAGGCTTTCGATGGTGCATACGATGCTGAGACGATCTACAAGTGGGAAGAAACATTTATGAGAAGGTTCTTCGCCCAGCAGTTCAAGAGATCCTGTGTACCTGACGGTCCTAAGGTCGGTACGGTATCCCTGTCTCCCAGAGGCGATTGGAGAATGCCTTCTGATGCTTCACGTAACGTTTGGCTCGATGATTTGAAAACAGTTAAGGAATGAATATGAAATCAGTAGTTTGTTTTGGCGATTCTAATACGTATGGACATAACCCTTTGAACGGTGAGAGACTTCCCGAATCAGTCAGGTGGCCGTGCCTTCTTCAGAACCTTTTAGGCGACGAATTTAAAGTAATCGAAGAGGGTCTTAACGGCAGAACCACTGTTTTTGATGACCCTAACGACGACTGGAAAAATGGTGTCGATTACATCAAGGGTATTTTGTGCACGCACAGGCCTGTTGATTATCTTGTGATCATGCTCGGAACAAACGACATGAAGACTGTTTACAATGCTTCTGTTGAGGAAATTGCCGCAGGTCTCAAGGAGATCGTCAAGCGTGCCGAGAACGTCATGGAAGTAAAGCAGGGATATGTTCCGAAGATCCTTATTGTTTCTCCTCCGGAGATATCAGAAGACATATTGACCGGGCCTTTCAAGGATTCTTTTGACAGAGTATCGATTGAGAAATCCAAGCGTTTGGCCTATCAGTACAAGCAGGTTGCTGACAGGTTCGGATGCGGATTTTTGGATGCCAAGCAGTATATTAAGCCGTCAGTGGAAGACGGACTCCATTTGGGTCCTGACGGTCACAAGGGACTCGCTGAGGCTGTCTGTCAGGCAATTAAGGAATTGTAAGGCTTTATAATCCTAAAACAGGTTTGTCTTATCGCGCTTTTAGTATATAATTAATAAGTTCGAGAAGGAGTGTAGTGTGTAGATTGACTGCCCGAACATTGAGCCTGGTTTTGCTCGGACCGTGAATCTACGAACTACCTCCTTTACAAAAATTACTATTTTTCGAAAAGGAGTTTTCAGAATGGAAAAGATTTTCAGAACTGAAATCGCCGGTAGACCTTTGGTTGTCGAGACCGGTAAGATCGCGCAGTTTGCTAACGGTTCCGTCCTCATCAAGTATGGTGAGACATCAGTGCTTTCCACCGTTACAGCAAGTGCTACACCCCGTGAAGGAATTGATTTCTTCCCTCTGTCAGTAGATTACGAGGAGAAGATGTACGCAGTAGGTAAGATTCCTGGCGGATTCCTCAAGAGAGAAGGAAGACCGGGCGAGAAGGCTATTCTCGTTTCCCGTGTTATTGACCGTCCTATCAGACCTCTGTTCCCTAAGGATCTGAGAAACGATGTTTGCGTAAACAACCTCGTTATGTCTGTAGACCCTGATTGCTCACCTGAGATCACTGCTATGCTCGGTACATCAATCGCAATCGCTATCTCTGATATCCCGTGGAAGGGACCTGTAGGCGGTGTTGTATTGGGCCTCATCGACGGCAAGACAATCATCAACCCTACACTCGAGCAGCGTGAAGTTTCTGACATGTACGTTACTCTTGCAGGTACACTCACAAAGATCTGCATGGTTGAGGCTGGCGCTAATGAAGTACCTGATGACGTAATGCTTAATGCAATTGCTGAGGGTCACGAAGAGATCAAGAAGATCTGCGAATTCATCAACGGTATCGTTGCTGAGATCGGTAAGGAGAAGTTCACTTACGAGTCAGCAGACGTTCCGGAAGAGATCTTCGAAGCTGTTAAGGAATACGGATGGGAGAAGATGCGTGCTGCAGTTCTCTCAAAGGATAAGGAAGTAAGAGACGGCAATGTTGCAGCTCTTCAGGAAGAAGTTGCTGCTATGCTCGAGGAGAAGGAAGAGGGTCTCTCAAAGTGGGCACCTGATGCTATCTATAAGCTCGAGAAGAAGGTTGTCAGAGATTATCTCTTCCGTGAGCACGTAAGAGTTGACGGCAGAGCTCTTGATGAGATCAGACCTTTGTCAGCTGCAGTTGGTGTTCTCCCCAGAGTTCACGGTTCATCATTCTTCCAGAGAGGCCAGACACAGGTAATGAACATCTGTACATTGGCTCCTCTTGACGAAGCTCAGAAGCTCGAAGGACTTGATGAGCAGACATACAAGAGATATATTCACCACTATAACTTCCCGGGTTACTCAACAGGTGAGGCTAAGCCTTCCAGATCACCCGGAAGACGTGAGATCGGTCACGGCGCTCTCGCTGAGAGATCTCTCATTCCTGTACTTCCTTCAGAGGAAGAGTTCCCTTACTCGATCAGAACTGTATCTGAGATCACTATGAGTAACGGTTCAACATCACAGGGTTCCGTTTGCGCTTCAACACTTTCACTCATGGACGCTGGCGTTCCGATCAAGAGACCTGTTGCAGGTATCTCTTCGGGACTTATCACAGATCCCGATAACGACGACAACTTCCTCGTATTCATGGATATCCAGGGCATCGAGGACTTCTTCGGCGATATGGACTTCAAGGTTGCAGGTACTACAGAAGGTATCACATCAATCCAGGTTGATATCAAGGTTGAAGGTCTTACATTAGACATCATCAAGGCTGCTTTCGAGATGACTCATAAGGGAAGACTCCAGATCATCAACGACATCATTCTCCCTTGCATCCCTGCACCCCGTGCAGAGCTCAACAAGTGGGCTCCGAGAATCATCTCCATGCAGGTACCTGTTGATAAGATCAGAGAAGTCATCGGTTCAGGTGGAAAGGTCATCAACAAGATCATCGCTGACACTGGCGCTCAGATCAACATCAACGACGACGGTATGGTTTATATCTCTACACCTGACCTCGAGAAGGCTGAAAAGGCTAAGACGATCATTAACGGAATCGTTTCTGATCCTGAGGTTGGAACAGAGTACGATGGTACAGTTACAAGACTTATGGACTTCGGCGCATTCGTTGAATTCCTCCCCGGTAAGGAAGGTCTCGTACACATCTCCAAGCTCGATTGGAACAGAGTAGAGAAGGTTGAAGACGTTCTCCACGAAGGTGACAAGGTTCACGTTAAGCTCATCGAGATCGATTCACAGGGCAGACTTAATCTCTCAATCCGTGACTGCCTCCCTAAGCCGGAGGGCTATGTAGAAGAAGAGCCCAGAAGAAGAGAAGGCAGACCTAACCGTGAGAGAAGAGGCGGCTTTGCCGGAAGAAACGGCGGAGACCACGGCAGAAAGAACTTCAATGAAGAAGAGGCTGCCGCTCCTGAGAATCCGAAGGGCAGAAGAAGAGAGTTCTAATTAAACAAACATAAAGGGGTGATCATTATGGCAGAGAACATGGGAAACACTGAAGAGCAGGTCGAGGTAATCACTGCGGCACAAACCGAAGATGTAACCGACAAGAAGTGTCCGAACTGCGGAGCTACTGTAGTTTATGATCCGGAAACTCTGTCAATGACATGCCCGTTCTGCGGATATTCCAGAACGCTTCCTAAGCCGGAGGACAATGGCCAGGATGTAGAAGAGCTTGATTTCGCTTCTGCAAAGAACCGTGAGAGTCTCGACTGGGGTAAAGAGAAGAAGTCTTTGGTATGTAAGAACTGCGGTGCTGAGACTATCATGGATTCAGCTGATACAGCTCAGTGCTGCCCTTACTGCGGCTCTACACAGGTTATGCCGGTTGATAACGACGAAGATGTTGTCGCACCTGGCGGCGTTGTTCCTTTCGAGATTACAAAGGAAAAGGCTGCACAATTATTTAAGGGCTGGATGAAGGGTAAGCTTTTCGCACCTAACGAAGCTAAGAAGAGCTGCGAGGCAAAGAACTTCAGCGGTATTTACCTCCCTTACTGGACATACGATTCACAGACAACATCTCCTTATCAGATTAGATTGGGATTCGATTCCAAGGATAAGGACGGTAACGTTACAACAACTTACAGAACATACACAGGTATTTACGAGCGTTTCATCGATGACGAGACAGTATATGCCAGCAAGAAGACAACAAACCGTTTCATCAAGGCTGCTTCTGTTTTCGATTTCTCTAAGCTCCGTAAGTATTCACCTGAGTTCATTGCAGGATTCCTTGCTGAGCGTTACACAGTAGGTCTTGATGAAGGATGGGAGATCGCTAAGACACAGATCAAGTCAACTCTTAACAGCGAGATCTCAAGCATGGAGAAGAAGAAGCATAAGGCTGACCGCGTTGATAAGCTCACATTTAACACAGCTTATTCAAAGGTTACTTATAAGTACGTTCTCGCTCCTATCTGGATTGCTAACTTCAAGTTTAAGGAAAAGCTCTACAATATCGTTATTAACGGTCAGACAGGTCAGATCAAGGGAGAGGCACCGGTATCACCTATCAAGGTTGCAGTTGCGATTATCCTTGCTATCATCGCTATCATCGTTGTTTATGCCTTGCTCAACAACTGATCACTAAAAATTTAACTGTTAAGTTATTCTGTCCCAAAGTTGCAAATGCCGCTTTGGGACAGTTTATTTATGTCAAAAATATAATATTTTTGTTTGATTATTTCAGAATTGTGCATTGTCTGTAAGATTTGTTTGATAATTTGCTTGCTTATTCGATTCTTGCCAAATAGAATAAGGTGTCTATTTCTTTATTTATTTAGGGAGAGTCTATGTTTAGCATTGCGAAAAGAATTACTTCAGGAGTTGTTGCAGGCGCAGTAGTTATCGGTACATTGGCGGTGTATCCGAATATAACGGGCAGGAAAAACGTAGCGAATGCTGCGAAGCTTAATGATGAAGGTTATACAGCTGTTGACGGATATAATGTCACAATCGATACGACAGGAACTGTGAACTATAAGACTGTTTTGGGCCGTTCTATTGCTTATGGTATAGTTGCCGATTCGTGGACACAGAATAACCATGCTGAAACAAATTTTGCAGTAAATACATATACGGGAACAGGCCATAAACTTGAACCTGATCTTGCAGGTACGGCTCCTCTTTCTTTTATTGTTGGAAATATAACAGGTACTAAAGAACAAGGCTTATCCTTTGGTACTGAAACATACGCGCATATTATTGGTTCATCAGAAACAACTAAATACAATATATATACCAGTCAGAGTATAAAAGATAATTATTATACTGTACCTTCAACTGAAAATGGTTTTAGTTATACCAGCGGTGATAACTATTATATTTGGCAGGATGGTAGAGATGATGATGGAACTCTTCAGGCGGGCGTTCCACAAATTAATGTCTTATATGATGCTGGAACTCTTAGCAGTGTAAATACAATGATTAATAATGCTAAGTCCAAGTCTGTAAATCTTTCTAGCAAGCCATCCACTATTGATATTACTAAATATGAAAATACACATTCATCATCTTTATCAATTAATAGTTATATTATTGATTTGGATGTTGATGAGTACGAGAATGCAGTTGTATACATTGATGTGCCATACGGCAGTTTGTTGGGAGAAATCCTTAGAGATTATGAAGCCGGTTATACCGGAACAATTAAATTATTAAAAAGGTCTTCAACTGTAGTAGTTTTTAATTTTTCTGATGAACAATGGACCAAGGTTAATCCCAGAGGACCAATGGTTAAACCGGTAGATAAGAACATTGATCCTACTTTTACGGATGATGATGGTTTTTTATCTATCGATACAGATAAGGAAAAAGTAACCAATGATAGAAATAAAACTGTTGAAGAAGAAATAGTCGAAAAAGTCATTTGGAATATGCCTCATGCTACAACAGGTACTATTCAATCAGCAGGCGGTTCTTTCCTGTTTACTGCTGAAAATGCAAATATAAAAGTAGAAGGTGGTACAAGTTGCGGTTATTTAGTAGTAAATGGACATTTTGAGAATAATGGATGCGAGTGGCATTTTCTTAATGGTACGCGAAATGCATATCTCTATTTTTCAGGTGTAAAAGCATTTACAAAGTCTTTCGATGATACTTATACATCTGCCGGTGGAGATAAAGAATTGTATGAAGATAATACAGTTTCTTTTAATGCCGGTGATTTTACTTTTTTACTCTATAATGCAGACGTTTCTGAAAGCGGAGTATATACGACAAACGGAGAAGCAATTGATTCGGCAGATGTTGATGCTTCTGGTCGTTTTGAATTTCATGAACTATCAGGTCTTACTCCCGGCGTTACGTATCACTACATTATCAAAGAGGCAGCAAATACCATCAATGGTATAACAAATTCAGATGGTGAAATTGATATTGAAGTAGTTGTCGGTGAGGATTCTACAACCGGTGAACTTATTTACACTATTTCATCTTATAAATATTTGACAGCTGCTGATAAAGCTGCGGGAACAGTAGAAGCTTTTAGAACAAATGATAGTGTTAGGGCACAAGAGCTTAACTTCTATTTCGGTAAAGTGTTTAACCTTATAGATACCGGTTCGCTTATCGTTGAGAAAGTGGTTGAAGGTGATACAACGGATCCAAACTATAGCTCTAGCACGGAATATAAGGTTGAGATTTCCTTCGATAAGACTGGTATTTACAGTTTAACTTTGCCGAACAGCAATACAGCTGTTCGCACTGAATTTGAAGCAGGAAAAGCAAAAACATATTCAATTTTGGCCGGCGAACAGATTAAAATTGAACAAATTCCGGTTGATGTAGTATATACAGTTAGTGAGAAAGATCTTACTTCTGCTCAGAGTTCAGCCGGTTATGCAAAAGATACGATTATAAATGCCACTGGTACAATAGCTAAAGACACAGCGTCTAAGGCAACAGTAAAGAACACATATACACAGAACACAACTGATAACGGTAAGATCGTCTTAACAAAGACAATCAAGGGACCTGTAACAAACGAAGATTTGAGTCTTGGCGTTAATGGTATCCAATTTGATGTGTATGAAGGAAACAGCACAACATCAATCTGGTCACATAAACTTGGAGAAACAAGTTACTTTACTAAGGGAACAGATGCGTCCGGAAATACTACATATACAGCGCAAATTACCGGTCTTGATACAACTAAGACATATAAGGTAGTTGAGTCTAAGCATCTTGTTGAAGGATATGATGTAGTAGTTACATACAGCATAGGCGGAGCTTCATCTGA
>FNPA01000002.1 GCA_900107185.1 Ruminococcaceae bacterium YAD3003
ACAAACACTTATACGCCGAACCAGAATGTAACTCCTGCTCCTACAGGTGCAATAACTGTTTCTAAGTCTGTTGATGATCCGAATGGGCTTGCTCCTCAGACTGAATACAAGTTCACTGTAAGCTGCAGCAAGGGATATGTTCAGGATGAGACCAGCGGTACTTGTGATTCTGATCCGTACGAGTTTACTGTATCAGCTGGTGGCAGTGTTGATATCTCTGGTCTTGAATTAGGTTACATCTACACAGTAGAAGAAGTAGCAGTTACAGGAACAGGATTTATCTGCACTGCAACATATACAGATTCAAAAGAAGTTACTCTTGATTTGAATAACAAGACTGGTTCTGTAGCTATCAAGAATACCTATACATCTACAAATTTCAACAACACACCTGGAACATTATCCGTTGCAAAGACAGTAACAGGAAGTACTTCCAGCAGCATGGCTAACTATGAATACAAGTTTACTGTAAGCTGCAGCCAGGGATATGTTCAGGATGAGACTAGCGGTACCATTGGCGCTGATCCTCACGAGTTTACATTAAAAGATGGAGAGAGCATCGATATTTCTAATTTGCCTGATGGCGAATACTATGTAGAAGAAGTAAGTGTTCCTGCAGCTCCTGCTGATTATTCATGGGCACCTGTTACTTACACTACTTCGCAGACTGTAACTATCGACACTCAGAATAATATAAATTCTGGGTCAGTCATTATCGTAAATAAGTGCGAGTATTCTGCGCCTACTCCGGCACCTACAAAGGGATCAATAACGATTACAAAGGATATTGTTTCCGGAGCACCATCTGAAGCATATGACAAGACATACGCATTTACGGTTTCAGGAAATGGCCAGTCTTATACTGTTAACATCGACTTTACTGCAACTGATTCTGCAACGCTGTCAGACCTCACTCCGGGAACGTACACAATTACAGAGGATAAGTCTGCTGCGGCGATCAGTACTTACAGACTTGATGTAACTAACGACGGTGCGAGTGTTTCTGTTGATGCAGGCAATGACACACCTGTAACGATTACAAATGAGTATACAAAGCAGAATCAGACACCTCAGCCTACAAGCGGTCATATTGTATTCACTAAGACATTTGGTGGCGATGTAACTGAACAGGAAGCACAGGGTTGCGGTTTGTATTTCGTAATTACTGATACCAACGGAATGTTCCTGAAATTAGATGGAACACTTACAAATGTTGAGACAAGAATCACACTGGCAGATCTTGCTCATCCTTCCGAGAAGGTTTGGGGAACAACAATTGATAATGTTCCGTTCGGTGTTTACACAGTTACAGAACACAATGAGGCTATCTATGTGGGTGGCGGCAGTGTGCCCTATACTTTCGAGAAGACTTCTGTAATTACGGATACAACGACAGTTTCTGCTTCTTCAACAGAAGGCAAACTCGTTCTTACCAACGAGTACACACATCCCGGATTTGATGTAACGATCTCAAAGCAGGATATTGCAGGCAAGGAGATTGCACAGGCGCAGCTCAGATTCAAGAGCCTTGATAACCACGATCTGTCCGGTGTTGTTGTTACTCAGAATGGTGTACCTGTTAATTACACACTGTCAGAGAATAATACGGCAATCACATTCATCACTATTGACGGTGCGCCTTCGATCATCCAGGGCCTCTTTGCAGGTAAGTATGAGCTTGAAGAGACGGTTACACCTGAAGCATATCTGACAGCTGAAAAGATAGTATTCATTCTGAATGTTGACGGTACGGTAACAGACGGTAATGGTAAGGTTTCTGTTTACGGTTCACCTATCGTAATGATCGACAAGGCAGACCCTACATATCAGACAGGCGGAAATAACACATCCGTTATTTCTGCTAACCGTTCTCCTATTCCTTCAACAGGTGAGGGTATTAGCTACTATGCTTGCGCAGGTGTCCTGATTCTCGGCATGTGCACAGCTGGTTTTGTCGGATTTGGCGTTTACCGTAAAAAGAAAAAGGAATTCTGATACTGGCCAGATTAACTGAATCAACTAAATTGCAGCTTCCCGGTTCCGGGGAGCTGTATTTATTTGTGCATTATGCAAGTTAGTCAAGACTAACACTGTGCAATATAATGGAATTGTTGGAGGTGAGAACATGAATATCAGGATCGTCATTGGGTTATTAATACCTTTCGCGGGCACATCACTTGGTGCTGCGATGGTTTTCCTTCTCAAGAATTCTGTCTCACAGAAATTGCAGCGTATTCTTACAGGGTTTGCAGCAGGCGTAATGGTTGCCGCATCCTTCTGGAGCCTTTTACAGCCCGCTCTCGAGAGCTCTGAGAGCATGGGCAAGTTATCCTTTATTCCTGCTGCTGTCGGTTTTCTTGTCGGTATAGGCTTCCTTTTGCTTCTTGATGTGATAACTCCACACATGCATATGAACCAGGAGGGAGAAGGTCCAAAATCAAGTCTTAAGAGAACTACGAAGCTTATTCTCGCCGTAACGCTCCACAATATTCCTGAAGGAATGGCTGTTGGTGTTGTATACGCAAATATAATTGCCGGAAACAGCCTTGTAAGTATGGCAGGAGCGCTTGCGCTGGCAATCGGTATAGCAATCCAGAACTTCCCTGAAGGAGCGATCGTATCGATGCCGTTAAGAGCTGAGGGCATGTCAAAGGCCAAGACCTTCTGGTACGGCGTTCTGTCCGGAGCAGTTGAACCCGTGGCTGCGATAATCACGATATTCGCGTTCAGCCTCGTTACGTCGCTTCTTCCTTACATGTTGGCCTTTGCGGCAGGCGCCATGATCTATGTAGTTGTTGAGGAACTCATTCCCGAAATGAGTGAAGGGGAGCATTCCAATGCTGGAACGATTGCGTTCGCATTAGGATTTGTGCTTATGATGGTATTGGATGTTGCGCTAGGATAATTTTGCTTGATTAATAGGACAACAATTACCATACAGATATAACTCTATTTTGTGTAGCGATATACTGTTTTCGGGTGTTATCCGCTGACAAAAGACGGTTACCTCCATCCCTCTTAGGAGAGAGGAGGTGGTGCCAATGAGAGACTATGAAATTCTTATTGTGGTTTTCACAGTATTAGCAATAGTGGTCAGTCTAATCGTTGAGTACATAAAAAAATAGCCGTCCTCTACCAAAGTCACGGCTATTATTAGACATAAACTGAGGTAACCGTCTGTGGATAACACCTCTAAGTTCATTATACAGTAAGGTATATTGATTTCAAGTGAGTTAAAAGGACATCTGGAAATATAAAAGGTTGCCTCTATTTGAGACAACCTCTTGATTTGGTGCGGCCGACGAGACTTGAACTCGTATGGAATTACCCACACGCCCCTCAAACGTGCGCGTCTGCCAGTTCCGCCACGGCCGCATTTATAACCGCTTTTGAGCAAGCCTTGTCATTATAAAGTTTGATGTTTTTGGTGTCAAGTGCCAAAAGCAAATTATTTCGAGCTTTATTCCTGAGGTTTTCTCCGCTCGTAATAAAACATGAACTGCTGCATTATTCCTGCGGTTTCAGGATAAGGCGTACAGTCGAAATGTCCGTTATAGTATTTGTCTTCTATTCTCTGGATCCATACATCAACCGGGAATCTGCCTGTTCTGGCAAAAGCGAAGAGCATAACACAGTTGGCAACCTTTGTTCCGACACCGAACATGGACATGAGAGTCTTGTAGAGATCCTCATCGGACAGTTTAGAAAGTGATTCAGGATCCAGTTTACCGCTGTTAAAGTCTTCTGCTGCTCTGGAGATATAAGGAGCACGATATCCGACACCTGTATTCTCGAGTTCTGCGAACGGCAGTTTATTGAGTTCAGCAGGTGTAGGGAAGGCGTAATACTCTTTCTCTAAAGGTTTAACAAAAGGTTCTTCGAGCTTAGGCGCAGGGATCTTCTTACCGCAGAGCTTCGAGATCCGCTCTACAGAAGTGGTAATAGAAGGTATGGATCTCCTTTGCGAGATGATATAACTGATTACCGTCTCGAAAATATCCTGCTTCAAGATCCTGATTCCTTCACCAAATTTGGCAGCAGCCAGGAGATACTCGTCATTCTTATCGATGGACTTAACGATCTTCTTATAATCACGGCCTAGATCCAGATATGGAGTCCATATTTCTATAAACTCTTTCTCTGTGCAGGTGAAAGCAAAGGTGTCGTTGCCTGTTTTTGCAATCTGGAGATACTTTCCGAAGGCAACGAGCTCGATGTGAGAATCATCTATAACCTTGATCCTGAAGGCCTGGCCTGAATCGGCTGTTTTCGCGAGGTCAAAAAAGGGAATATTAACGGTTACCATTATTCTTGTCGCCCAATTTGAAATAATTGCTTAATGTGCAGACGATGGCGCCGTTATAGAGCTTTACACGTTTGTCAGCCTTATGTCCCGTTGCTTCCTCGAAAGCATTCTCAGGAGTAATAACGGACAATCTTAAGCCCTTTTTACAGAATCCGTCCTTCGTAAGGTAATTGCGGTCAATGAGTTTATATATCTTTGCTGCTTCCTCAGGGGTCATGAGACGTCCGCCGTAAGGAGGATTCGTGATTACGAGCTGTCTTGGAAGGTTTGTGAGCTTTTCGAGATAATCAGTGGTCATCTTATTTGCATCACATATCCTGAATTTGACGTGACCTGCTACGCCTGCAGCTTCAGCATTGCGCTTTGCAGATTCAATGGCCTGCGGATCTATATCAGAACCGAAGAAATAACAATCGTCCATTGGCTCTGTATCTTCATTATCGAGTGCCTCTTCCAGAGCTCTCTTATAAGGACCTTTACCGATGTAGGGGAGGTCTTCGTAAGCGAAGTGTCTGTCTCTGCCGGGGGCAATGCCGCAGGCAGTTCTCGCAGCCTCGATTACAATTGTTCCTGAACCGCAGAACGGGTCAACGAGAGCCTCATTTCCATAAGGGCGGTATTTAGCGTATGTGAGCATTCCTGACGCCAGAGTCTCTCTTATAGGAGCCTCGTGCGTAAGCGGTCTGTAGCCGCGCTTGTGAAGGCCTGCACCCGTTGTATCGATCATGAAGCGGCATACATCATTGACGATGCCGAACTGAATCTTAACAGTACCTAATTCTTCATTCTCACTGATCACTGTGTCAGCGCCCAATCCTCTCGAAAGTGCCAAGCTCTCGGCTATAGCCTTCTTAGACAGTTTCTGAAGGGCGGGAATACCGTACAATTTGGATTTTCTGGAAAAACCGTTAACAATAAATGCCCAGTTGGGCGGAATATAATCAGACCACTTGATAGAACGGCAGCCTTCGAAGAATGCATTGAAGTTTGTGTCAGGGTCATCTGAACTTCCGCAGTCAAATTCACCAACCTCGATAAATATGCGTTCAGCATGCTTGATCCACATGTTTGCACGCGCAACATCGTTGTAATCTCCTTCGAGAGTTACAACTCCATCATTGACGGTTATAAGTTCTTTGGCATAGCCTCTGTCCAAGAGGTCGCCTTTTGTAGGGGATTCGAGCCCGAACAGTGTAGTTATTACTATTTTCATAGAGATGAGTATACCAAAATTATTCTCATAATACCTGTATAGCAATAGTTGTAAAATCAACCTTTTTTATGGTTGTTTTCGAATCGTGTCAAAAAGCCTTGTCAAGTAGCAATTTCGATTTTTAAGTGTATTTCACTCGTGGACACTCTATTTCGAACAAAGGTTCAAAAAGTCTCAAAAGGCCTTAATTTATTGAGTTTTCAAAAACAGCTAACATCTTGTAATTGTTTTGTCAACAAATTGCAACAAAATGTCAAATTCAGTGTTTACAGGGGTTTCGGGTGCTTTTGAAATCAAAGTATTTGTTTTTGTAGTTATCGACAAAGTTATGCACATTATGAACATTTTTGTTCGCAAATCTCAATGCCCTTTGATTAGCAAAGTATGTCTATTGACAAATAATTATGTACGGATTACGGTTCGGTTTTCCGGTCAAATTCGTGCTATTGTCCATCGCAATAAAATAATTTTTGTTATAATCTCTTTTTAAGAATTATAAAGGGGAATCTTTTATGTCTGAACTCCATGATATAGCAATGAATGCCCGTGAGGCTTCTTACGTCATGGCTTCTCTTAACAGTGAAGTTAAGAACAGAGCACTTGCAAACGTTGCAAAGATGCTTAAGGAGTCCAAGGATGTAATCTTTGAAGCAAACAAGATCGATCTGGAAGAAGCCAAGAAGGCTGATCTTGATGCTCCACTTATTAAGAGACTTAAGTTCAACGAAGATAAGCTTAATGATGTTGTTTCCGGAATTGAGAGCCTTATAGATCTGACAGACCCTGTCGGAAAGGTTACTTTGAGAACAACACTGGATGACGGCCTGGAACTTACAAGAGTTACATGCCCTATTGGTGTAATCGGAGTTATTTTTGAGAGCCGTCCGGATGCTTTGGTACAGATCGCTTCTCTTTGTATTAAGAGCGGTAACGCAGTATTCCTTAAGGGCGGTTCAGAAGCCATCAATACTAACAAGGCTTTGTCCACAGTTATCAGCAAGGCCGGAGTAGAGGCAGGGCTCCCTGAAGGATGGCTCAATCTTCTGACATTGAGATCTGAGATCGCTGATATGCTCAAACTCGATGAGTATATCGATCTCATTATTCCAAGAGGTTCCAATTCTTTTGTTCAGTACATCATGCAGAACACCAATATTGCTGTTTTGGGACACGCAGACGGTGTCTGCCACACATATATAGACAAGGATTCCGATATTGCGAAGGCTCTGAAGGTAGCTCTTGATGCTAAGACACAGTATGTATCCGTATGCAACGCGACAGAGACTTTCCTCGTAAATGAGGCTCTGAAGGACAGTTTCCTTCCGAAATTTATCAAGACTCTGCAAAACAGCGGCGTTGAAGTATTCGGTGACGACTATGTAGCTGAGACATTCGGACTTAGCAAGGCAGAAGAATGGCATCACGAGTATCTTGATATGAAATGTTCAGTAAAGATCGTTAAGGATGTTGATGAGGCTATTGCGCACATCAACCACTATGGTTCAGGCCACACAGATGCGATTATTACTGAGAATAAGGAGACTGCCGAGCGTTTCATGACCATGGTTGACTCCGGCAGCGTACTGGTCAACTGCTCAACTAGATTTGCTGACGGTTTCCGTTACGGTTTTGGCGCTGAGGTCGGTATCGCCACATCAAAGATCCATGCCAGAGGACCTGTAGGTCTGGAAGGACTTGTTTCTTATAAGTACCGTTTGGTAGGAAACGGCGATATCGTCGGACCTTACTGTGACGGTTCAAAGAAGTTCAAGCATATTCATCACGAGATTTAATTTAGGAAAGAGGCATATTTATGAAGGTATCCATTGCATCAGATCATGCAGGTTATGATTTAAGACAAATCGTCATTAAGCACCTGGAAGAGAAGGGTTTTGAAGTTTTGGACGGCGGCGCTCCGAACGGAACTGATTCTTATTCTTACGTAGAAGCAGGCAAAAAGATTGCTGAAGATGTTTTGAGCGGCAGAGCTGACAGAGGAATTGCAATCTGCGGTACAGGTATAGGAATCTCCCTGGTCTGCAATAAGTACAAGGGAATCAGATGTGCTCTTTGCAGCAATGAATTCATGGCTAAAATGTGCAGACAGCATAACGATGCCAATATCCTTGCTTTCGGTGCAAGAGTTCTCGGCCAGGGCGTGGCACTCGAGATGGTTGATGCTTTCTTTACAGAGGAATTCCTGGGCGGAAGACATGCCGACCGCGTAAACGGTATAAGGGAAGTTGAAGACGCCAATTTCAAGTAATTTGAAATATACTTTTTTTTTCACTATAGAGGCGTAAAATGTCTAATATATTTAAACAGACAGAGGGTAACACATGATAGCGGCATTTGTTGTGGTCAGTACATGGTTTTCGGAATTCTGGGCGGCATTTGTCGAGCAGTTTATCGAGAGACTGTTTGGGCATAAGGATATTGGAGCAGAGATAAGCGAAGCTATCATGCAGGTGCAGCTCAGCTTTGCAGCAGGTGATTATTCGATCATCATTACTGATGCCGTCATTGTTACTTGGATTGCTGTAGTTATCATGCTGATAGTCATTGCTCTTTTGCTGGGCAAACCCTCAAAAGACCATAAGCTCACTAAGGGTCAGACTCTTCTCGTTTCTTTGACAGAACTTGTCATCAAGACTGCTATGGGTTTCGGAATGAACCGTAAGCAGGCAGAGGAAGTCGCACCGATGGTCATGACATTCGGTCTCGTTCTTATCGCTTGTAACTCAATCTCATATTTCCATCTCCCGCCTCCGGCAAAGAACGTAGCATTCCCTGTAGGATGCGCTATCGTAGCGATCATTTATGTAATCGTCATGACGTTCAAATTTATCGGAATCAAGGGATTCTGGATCTCACTTACACAGCCTGTTGCCATTATGCTTCCGTTCAGACTCCTGGACTATGTCATTAAGCCCTTGTCTCTGGCGTTAAGACTTTTCGGTAACGTATTTGCGGCATATGTATTCATGGAGTTCTTATCAATCTCCTTACCGGTAATCGTACCGGGTATTGTAGGTCTCTGGTTCGATATTATCGACGGACTCATCCAGGCAGTAGTATTCGCATATCTGACCATGTCTTATATCGGTGAGAACCTTGAAACTTACAACGAGTACATGGAACACCCTGAAGAACACCAGAAAAAGAAGAAATCCAAGAAGAGTAAGAAATCTGAAGCTGCTGTAGCTTAAGAAAGATATTTAAACAGATAATAATTTAGGAGGCCAACTATATGAATAACATCATTATTGCAGCATTACCTATCATAGCTGCACTTGAGACAAAGGGAATCGCAGCATTTGCAGCAGCGATCGCTATCTCTTGTGGTGCCATCGGATCAACCGCAGCCATGGGTAAGGCAACGAGTTCAGCTCTCGAAGCAGGCGCAAGACAGCCTGAGATCATCTCAAAGCTTCAGACTTTGCTCCTTATCGCTATCGTATTCATGGAGTCAATTGGTATTTATGCACTCGTTGTTGCTTTCCTTTTGATCTTTACAGTTCAGTAATTCAGGGAAGATTTACGAGAATAAAGGGAGCATAAAAGTATGTTAAATATACCGATAATGCTATTAGAGGCAGAAACGCAGTCGAATCTGTTCTCGCCGGACCAGTTTGCCGGATATGCAGTTACCGCGGTAATTACTATATTCAATGTCTTGTTGGTATTCATCGTTATCAGATGCTTTGCCTATAAGAAGATCCTGAAGTTGATTCACGACCGTCAGGAAGCTCTTGATGCTGAACTTGAGGGCGCTAAAAAGTCCAGAGAAGAAGCACAGGCCGTAGTAGATACTTCCAAGAAGACTATCGATGACGCAAAGAGAAAAGCCTCAGAGATCATGGAAGAAGCCAAGGAAAATGCTGACAGACAGAGCAAAGCTGTTATCAGTCAGGCGAATGAAGAGGCACAGCATATTATCGAGAGAGCAGAAGAAGACGCTGCAAGAATGAAGCGCAATGCTTTCGAGACGATGAAAGACGATATCACCGACCTGTCAGTCCAGATTGCAGGCCATATAATCGGTGATGCAATTTCCAAGGAAGATCTTCAGAAGTCTGCTGCAAAGCACACAGAAGAAATCCTGGAACAAGAGGTAGCTAAGAGTGAGTAATAACACCGGTGACAATTTAGACCAGAAGTCGCTGAACAAGAGCAGGCTCAAAGGCCCTTCTCTTCGTATAGAGACTGCAGGCGACATCCCGGAAGACAAACTTATCAGGGTTGCTGCCAAATTTGCCGAAGTAAATGAGATCGAAGAATACCGTCTGTCTATCGAGCAGCGTGACGATCTCATCGGCGGTTTTATTGTTTACTATCAGGGAAGCCGTTACGACTATTCAGTTAAGGGCCAGCTCAGCAGAATGGGATCGTTTATCAAGCGTACACGTACGATTGATTCGTCCGATTCTTCTGCGGCTCTCACTAAGGAAGATTTCCCTGTAACCAAGGTCAAGGAAGATTTGGAGAAGGCTATTGAGCAGTTCCCTGAATCACACTTCCTGAGTATGGATAACGTAGAGCTCCTGTCACTTCGTGACGATGAGCTCGATAAGCGTGTAGAAGACGCTTTTGCTTTTACTGATTTTAAGGATGAGATCGGTAAGGTAGCTTCAATCTCCGATGGTGTTGCATCAGTTACAGGCCTTCGTAACTGCATGCTCAACGAGTTGATCTCTTTTTCTTCGGGTGCTACCGGTATTGCAATGAACCTCGAAAAGACTAAGGTCGGCGTAGTTCTCCTTACAGGTGAAGATACCGTTGTTGAGAGCATGAGCTGTAAGCGTACCATGACCACATGTTCCGTACCTGTTGGTATGGGGCTTTTGGGAAGAGTAGTAGACGCTCTGGGTCATCCTATCGATGGCAAAGGCGTTATCAGATATGTAGAAGAGCGTCCGGTTGAATCTCCCGCTCCTACGATCATTGACAGAGCTCCCGTTGATACACCGCTGTTTACGGGTATTACGGCTATCGATGCCCTTACTCCTATCGGAAGAGGCCAGAGAGAGCTCATCATCGGTGACCGTCAGACAGGTAAGACATCCATCGCTCTTGACGCGATCATTAACCAGAAGGATCAGGATGTCATCTGCGTCTATGTTCCTATCGGACAGAAGATGGCTAATATTGTTTCCACGGCAGGACTTTTGGAGAAGCACGGAGCTATGGGCTATACGGTCATAGTTGCCGCATCTGCTTCAGAGTCTGCTGCCATGCAGTATATTGCGCCTTTTGCTGCATGTGCTATCGCAGAGAAGTTCATGTACGACTATCACAAGGACGTGCTTATCGTATACGACGACCTCTCAAAGCATGCACAGGCATACAGAGCTATTTCATTGCTCCTTAGAAGACCTCCGGGAAGAGAAGCTTATCCGGGTGATGTTTTCTATCTGCATTCAAGACTTTTGGAGAGATCTGCAAGACTTTCCGAAGAGCTTGGAGGCGGTTCGATCACTGCGCTTCCTATCGTTGAAACACAGGGTAACGATATTTCGGCATATATTCCGACAAACGTTATCTCCATTACAGACGGTCAGATCTATCTGTCACCTGAGTTATTCTTCTCAGGCCAGAGACCTGCTGTTAACGTTGGTTTGTCCGTATCCCGTGTAGGCGGTGCTGCACAGACTAAGGCTGTAAAGAAGGTTGCAGGCCCTCTCAGAATCTCACTGGCTCAGGCCCGTGAAATGGCTTCGTTCTCACAGTTCGGTTCAGATCTTGATGAGAATACGCAGCTCCAGATCAAGAGAGGTACAGTTCTTAACGAAGTATTGAAGCAGGAGAGATTCTCGCCTCTTACAATGGCTTCTGAGGTTATTCTTCTTTATTGTGCTACGACTGACAAGTTCAACTTCCTTGCTACGGAAGATATTAATGAGTTCTATATGGCACTTCTGGCTGATATCAAGCTCCGTCATTACAACATCTTGGAAGAACTTACTGACGGCCTTGAATTAACGGATGAGATAAAGTCTGAGATCGATTCGGCTTACGAGGAATACAAGGAGACATTCCTGGCTAACAACAGCGAGTACACCGAGGAAGACTGATCTTATGGAGAGCTTTTCCGCAATCAAGAAGAGAATGAAGAGCGTCGATGACATTAGTCAGATGACTAATGCGATGAAGCTTGTCTCCAGCGCGAAAATGAGAAGATCCCAGCTCCTTCACGATAATATGTATCCGTTTTTCCTGTTCTGCGTTGAGAGCATGCAGGAGATGATCAGAAAGAACGAGCATCTGGATAACCCGTTCTTCGTTCTTGACCAAAAGCAGGAAGGTGATACATGGAAGATTGGTTACTACGTTCTGTCAGGTGATCAGGGTCTTGCTGGCGCGTACAACAATAACATGGTTAAGATCACAGAAGATCACGTCAGAACCAAGATTCTCGATAATACGCAGAAGGGAATGTCGACTTCATACGAGCTCAATGTTTTCGGGCGTTTGGCAAGAGAAAAACTCATGAAGAACGGCTATAACGTTAATTCTGAATTCTCCTTCCCGATTTCAGAACCGACATATTTTGATGCCAGACAGGTTAGCGCGGTAATGAGACACCGCTTCCTGAATGATGATTTCGATCTGGTATATCTTTTGTATACGCGAATGGAATCATCCGTAAAGATGGAGCCTGTAGCATTGAGACTTTTGCCTGTTGATACGAAGTCTATTTCAAGAGTGCTTCCTGATAAATTGGAAGATGCCGGTATCGCAACCTTAACAGGAGCTGATCTCGAGTATTTCCCTAATTCAGATGCGGTATTCGACTACCTCATCGATTCATATACGAATGCAATGGTGTACGGCGCTATGGTGGACGCTTTCGCTACTGAGCAGACGGCAAGACTCACAGCGATGGAGAATGCGACAGATAACGCCGAAGAAATGATGAAAAAGCTTGAACTTCTGAGTAACCGTGCACGTCAGGCGAAGATCACGACTGAGCTGACGGAAATCGTTAACGGTGCCCAGCAGGCAGATAAGATGTGAGGTTAAAGATATGGCTTACGGCAAAGTAATACAGATTATCGGACCTGTAATCGATTGCGAGTTTACTAAGGGCGAGGTCCCGAAGATCAACGAAGCAATCCGTATTATGAGGAAAGCCCCGACAAATACTTCCGAGAGTGCTGTGGTTGAAGAAACTGACGTTGTTAAGAGCGACAACGACGTTTATGTTGAAGTTCTCCAGCAAAGAGGCAGCGGTGTCGTAAGATGCGTTTCTTTTAATGCTACAGAAGGTCTTACAAGAGGCCTCGTTTGCGAATCTTTGGGTTCATCAATCAAGGTTCCTGTAGGTGAGAACATCACAGGACGTCTTTTCGATGCCATCGGCCATCCTATTGATAACAAGGGTGAAGTCAACAGCGACACCTCATGGCCTATCCACAGACCTGCTCCGTCTTTTACTGAACAGTATCCTGCAGAGCAGATGCTTGAGACAGGCATCAAGGTAATAGACCTTCTCGTACCATTTTCCAAGGGTGGTAAGATCGGTCTTTTCGGAGGTGCCGGCGTAGGTAAGACAGTCCTTATCCTCGAGCTTATCCGTAACATTGCGAGTGAGCACGGCGGTTATTCAGTATTTACAGGTGTCGGTGAGCGTTCACGTGAAGGTAATGACCTCTGGAATGAAATGAAGCAGTCCGGCGTTATCGATAAGACGATAATGGTATTCGGTCAGATGAATGAGACATCAGGTGCGAGAATGAGAGCGCCTCTTACAGGTCTTACAATGGCTGAGTATTTGAGAGATGAAAAGCATAAGGATGTTTTGTTGTTCATTGATAATATCTACAGATTCGTTCAGGCAGGTTCGGAGGTTTCAGCGCTGCTCGGACGAATTCCTTCAGCCGTAGGTTATCAGCCTACATTGACAGGCGAAGTAGGTGAGCTCCAGGAGAGAATAACTTCAACTAGAAACGGTTCCATCACATCTATCCAGGCAGTATATGTCCCTGCAGACGATATTACTGACCCTGCTCCGGCTACAACATTTGCCCATCTCGATGCAAATATCGTTTTGTCCCGTGCAGTAGTTGAGCTCGGTATCTATCCTGCTGTAGATCCTCTCGAATCTTCTTCAAGAGTTCTTACTGAAGAAGTAGTAGGTGCTGAGCATTACCATGTTGCGCGTAAGGTTCAGGAGATGCTCCAGAGATATAAGGAATTGCAGGACATCATTGCCATCCTCGGTATGGAAGAACTCTCAGAAACAGACAGACTCATGGTATCCCGTGCACGTAAGGTACAGAGATATCTGTCACAGCCGTTCTTCGTAACTGCTGATTCCACAGGCTTTGCACCCAGATACGTACCTGTTGAAGAGACAGTAAAAGCTTTCGGTGAGTTGATCTCAGGTTCATTGGATCACATTCCTGAGCAGTGCTTCTTCATGAAGGGCGGACTTGATGACATTATCAAAGCGTATAAGGAATCCAATCCTTAATCTATATCTATGGCAGAACACGAGTCCCACAAGATAAACCTTCTCATCATTACCCCGTATGAAGATTTCTACGAGGGAATGGTAGACAGTGTAAGAATTCCCACCAGCGACGGTGAGTTCGGTTTTATGGCTGGACACACTCCATTTGTTGCTGCATTGGAACCGGGAATCTGTACATTGACTGCCGGTAAAGAAGTAAAGCATTGTGTTTTGTCAGAAGGTTATTGTGAAATAAGCGGAATGCTCGCACTCATTGTTTGTAACTCTGCAGAGTGGCCTGAAAACTTAAGGATCAGACGTATGATCGAAGCTTACAAACAGGCTTTGGAAGAACTTAAGACTCATAAGAACAAGGCAGGCAGACAGGTTTTCCCTGAAGACAGCATCGCGAAAGGAAAACGTGCGCTCGCAAGAATGAGTATTATCGAGAAATACGGTTCCGACCAGCAGAAGGAAAGAATCGCTTCTCTTAAGAAAAGTGAATTCCCAAACGGTGTTTTGCCGAGATTATAAATTTTATTTGTTAACAAAAACTCAAAATCAAATAGGGATATGTTAAATCCTAGGTAACATTCTAACTGTATAATAAGTTAAAAGTTACCAAGGGAGTGTTTTGTATGCAAAAACGAAAAGGTATTTCTATTCTTGGTTACGGATGCATGAGATTTGTCTCAAAGAACGGCAGGATCGATTTTGAGAAAGCCGAGAAAGAATTCATGCGTGCATATGAACTTGGTGTCAATTATTTTGATACCGCGTACATATATCCCGGTAATGAAGAGATTGTCGGCCGCATCATTGAAAAGAACGGCATAAGAGACAAGATCAATCTTGCTACTAAACTTCCCCAGTATCTTGTTAAGAGCAGAGCAAATCTTGATAAGTATTTCGATGAAGAATTAAAACGTTTAAGAACGGATTATATCGATTACTACCTGATGCATCACATGACTGATCATCAGCAGTGGGAAAAGCTCGAAGCAATCGGTATAAGAGATTGGATAGCAGAGAAAAAAGCAGAAGGTAAGATCCGTCATGTAGGTTTCTCTTTTCATGGAACTACCGAAGAGTTTTTAAAGATCCTGAATTCATATGACTGGGAAATGTGCCTTGTTCAGTACAACTATGTAGACGAACATACACAGGCGGGGAAAAAAGGCGTTCATGCTGCTGCAGAAAAAGGAATTCCTGTCATGATCATGGAACCCTTGAGAGGCGGTAAACTTGTTGATCTCCTTCCAGATAAGGCCAAGAAGCAGATTGCATCAGATCCCCATGGATGGACCCCGGCTGAATGGGCATTCAGATGGCTTTGGAACCAGGAAGATGTAACATGTGTTCTCTCCGGTATGAATTCCATTGAGATGATCGAAGAGAATTGCCGCATCGCATCAGAAGCTGAAGCTGGCGCATTCTCAGACACTGAACTCCAATTCCTCGCAGGCATCAAGCAGATAATCATCGATACTACCAAAGTAAACTGTTCCGGATGCAGATACTGTATGCCGTGTCCTAAAGGCGTTAATATTCCAGGTATCTTCTCATGCTACAATCACATGTATTCAGAGAGCAAGAGCTCAGGCCGTTTGGAATACTTCCAGACTATTGCTTTGAGATCAGACCCTTGTGAAGCAAATCTCTGTATCAAGTGTGGGAAATGTGAGCAGCATTGTCCTCAGAATATTCCTATCAGAGAAAAGCTTGTTGAAGCTGATAAGGCTCTCAACCCTCCGTTTATCAAGATCTACAACAAAGCTGCAAAACTCGTTATGGTAGGAAAGAATAAAAAGAAGAATTGATATATATACAAAAGTAAATGACAAGGGTCCTCCGCTAAATAGCAGTGGAGGGCCCCTTTTTATACAATGCCATTTTCAATAGTAAATCTGAATTCAATTTCTCCGATTGTAATCTTTTGTCCTGATTTAATCTCATAATTCTTTTCTTTCTCTACGGGTGAATCTTCTATGTGTGTTTTCCCCTTATCTGTTTTTGGAATCAGATAGAATAACCCGTTATTCTTTTTTATCACTGCGTGAAGAGGTGAGACCTTTGGATCGTCGATAACAATATCTGACAGAAAGCAGTCCGATCCTATAAAGGTTTCATCTAAGTAAACCGAGTAGCAGTGTTGAATATCTTTTACATCTGTCAGCAATGTCAGTTTCCCTGATACGAGTGGCTTATATGTATTGCTTTTCGTGTTCGAAATATCCGCGAGTTTTTCTTCTTCCGGCACTGCGGTATCAGAAAACAGAATCGAGCTTCTCTGTTTAGACTGTTCCAAAGTTTTCTCCTTCTGTATCTTTTCTTCAGCTTTCTTTTTGTTTTTGAAAATGCTGAAAAGAATAAACAGAGTTAAGAGAAAAGACAGTATGCTCGATAAGGTCAGATCAGCAAAAAGAAATATGAGTGATAACAATGAAGAGACAGAAGCGAGAAGGAGTTCTTTTTCTGTTTTAGATAGATTACTAATGAACTTTAGAGCGTGATCTTTATTCTCGTTGTTATCCGTAACCTTATTTGAAATTGCTACGGCAGGACTGTCAATTCCCTGTATTGTTTTTACGAGGTTTACAAACATCTTCTCATTGTTTTCTTTTACGCTGAATACAAGAGCGTTTTTCTCATCGTCAGAAATTATGCCCTTGAAAAAATCACAACTTAAGAATTTCTCCAGCCTTGATGCTCCTAAAGATGCAAGAGTAATCTCATCAGGATTGCTCTTAACAGGAAGACAACAGAGTTTAATTGAAATGCCTTCAGGATCTGTAAATACCATATCTGGTTCCAGTTCTATAGTAGATGGCGATACCAGGTTATCTAACAGCTGAATAAACGAATAAAAAAGGTCCCCTACGGTTTTTCGCCTCAGACTTAATATCCTGTTCTCCTTTTTATGTGAAGATAAATGCTTTTGCGAGGGAAACACGGAAAACTCTGCATCAGTTATCTGCACATATCCGGAGAATTCAAAACAGCACATGACACTGCTGCCGATATACTCTGTGCTCGGATTCAAAAAGAAGTCTGATTTATTGCCGGCAATTACCTCTTCGGCATAAGTGGATAATATATCCGGATTGTCTATTTTCTCGTAAGCGAAATATCCGAAGGGACCTTTTCTTATCTGCATACTATTGTTCCTTAAAAGTTGATTCAGAAGTCGATTAAAGGGTTAGAATGCTTCCTCGATTTTGCTGTCATCGAAACAGAAATCCATAACTTTCTGTCCGTATTCAGACAGGCCTGTTCTGAAGACCAGAGCCAGAGCAACGAGTACAGCGATGATTATTACTATCTCAACAGTACCCATGCCTTTTTTGTTATACCGTTTCTTGATCGTTTTCATAGATTTCCTCCTTTATATGCCGAGAGAGATAATTGCGGGTGTCATTGCGACCATCAGTACACTTATGAAATCAAGTGTCATCGGGATGATCATTCCGAGTGCTTCACGTTCCTGTCTTTTACGGGCTGCATTTCTGCATAACCCCCAACAGGACTGGGCCTGAAGATTAAGCATATTCAATACTTCTGCTGTACCTAATCTTCCATATCTTGCTATGAGTAAGAGTGCTGCCTGAGCCTCCGGTATCTGTATTCTTAAAGAGAATTTCTCAACCGCGTCTGAAGCGGAAATACCGCTTAAGATCATTGCTCTCAGATTCTTTATTTCCAGAGACAGACTCTTATTCTCGCCAAACGCTTTGGAACAGATTGTTATTGCTTTGGGAAGCTGCATTCCTGATTCCAATAGTGTTGACATGAGACATAAGAATAATGGTATGTCGCTCATGAGTTCTTCTCTTTTGCGTTCAACATCAGTTCTGATTTCGCAACTGCCTAAAATTACTATTGCTATAGCAAAGAAACATGAATACAACGGATTCTTTCCCAGTAACAGCAGAATTACAGTAAACAGCAGAAGTGAAACCGAACCTGTTACCAGCTGTTTTTTCAGATACTGTTCGTAAGACAGATCAGGGTTTACTGACAGCTCATTAAACAGTTCGTGTCTGACAGTAATGAAACTGGCAGGGAAGATCTTCTTTGCGAGTTTAGTAAGCGGCGTAGAGTTAATTTTGTTTCCTGATAGAGCTGCAGATGCCAGTTCTGATTTATAGGCTTTGCGGCCCTGCTCATGAGACATAAATCGCAACAACATTGCACACGCAATCGTACATATACCAAAAGCAGCTGCAAGAAGGAGCGAGCCAGTTCTGGTGTTTCTTGCCATATCAAGATACTCGCTGCTCATATAGTTAAGTGCGAAAGTTACTCCAAAAGGCATAGCGCAGAGTATCGCTGCTTCTGCATTCTTCCCGGCATTAGATGCTGCAATTTCGCCTTGTACTGCATTAAGCTCTGACAGCATCTGACAAGAGCTCCTGAGTATGGATAAACTGTTATTTCCGATTTCGCCTGAAATAGCAAGTGCATGAAATACAGGCACCGTTTCAGGGAAAGCAATCTGCTGTGCAAATATGTTAAGTGAATCTTCAAGACTTACATGTAGTTTCAGATTGTTCTCGAGATTTATAAGCGGCTTTAACATCATTGATCTCTTACCGAATGTTTTCTCGATAATCGGTCTGACAAGAAGCAATGATTTTTCAATTGAATAACCGCTCGATACACTTGTACAGAGCACCTGAAGAAGAACGAGAAGCTGTGTTCTCATATGTCTGTAATTATTCGAATAGATTTTCTTCATTGCTTCTTTCCACGGCAAAATACTTAATGCGATTGCCAGGATGAGTCTTATAGATTCAGATCTGATGAACATGCCTGATGCAAAATAAACTGCAGCAGCAAAAAAAGGATAGATCCAAATAGTTTTGATAAGGAAAACAGGGAAGGAGTGACTCTTCTTATGCGCGGTATTCCATTGCTCTTTTGATATCTTCAGTGCTTGCGATACGTTCAAGTTCTTCTCCTCCTTTATTCCTGTATAGTGTCTTGAGCCTGTATTCATGGTTCTCTGGTGGCATGACCTCACAGATCTCATCGATATATCTTTTGCCTTCACGGCTTCTCATAATGTGAAGGACTATATTTATTCCCATAGATGCCTGTGAGACTATCGCATCGTATGGAAGGCTCGAACCCGACATGATCATTGCGGTAAGTCTTTCCATCATCTCGATGCATGAATTGCTGTGACCGGTGCTCATCGAACCTGGGTGTCCACTGGTGAGACAGGAAAGAAGATCAGCGCTCTCCTTGCCTCTGACCTCTCCGACAATAATCCTGTCAGGACGCATTCTTAACGATGCTCTGATCATCATTCCGATGTTTACTTCACCTGTTCCGTCAGGGCCGGGAAGCCTTGCTTCCAGCTTTACTAAATTGTCTATTCCTTTCAGGTTCAATTCGGCTGAATCTTCTATCGTTACGATTCTTTCATCCTTTGGGATGAAACCGCTCAGGCAGTTTAACAGTGTAGTCTTGCCACTTCCTGTACCGCCGCATATAAAAACAGTTCTCTTGTTCCTTACACACTCAGCTAAAAACCTTGCTGCTTCTTCGCTGATAAATCCCTGCCTGATGAGGGAAACGATATCTTGTTTGATGCCTGTAAACTTTCTTATGGTTACTGTTGTTTCTCTTGATATCGGCGGCAGTACGGCATTTGCTCTGGAACCGTCAGGAAGTCTTAGATCTGCAATCGGATTAGCTTCGTTAAGAGGTCTGTTCTGGTTAGCAAAAAAACATGATATACATGTCTTTAAAGATTCTTCATCTCTAAACTGCAGATCGGATTTATACAGCTTTCCTCCGCGTTCGTAAAAGATCTTGTATGGTCCGTTGACCATTATTTCTGTTATTGTCGGATCTTCCATCAGAGGCTCAATTACATCCAGACGCCTCAATGAATTAAATACTGACTGCGCCATCTCGCGTTTTTCTTCCAGATTCATTCTGAAAGAAGTGTTCTCGGAAATTACATCAGAGATTATCTGTCTGAGTTTCTCGTCAGAAGGGTCAGATTCACCTGAAATAGTATTAAGAACACAATACGTGAGATGTTCCTTGATATCGGTTGTGTCTGTTCGGACCTTACTCATACGACAAGTCTCCCGGGAGAGAGGAACTCGTCATTAATATCTTCGGCATAACAGATGGAGAGTCTTTCTTTGCCCAGAGTTTTTGTCAGGAGATAAGTTAGATCTCTGGCGCCTATTTCTTCACCTGTATCTACTGATGGCAGTAAGATCAATACTTTGTCGCATTCGCAAAGAAGATTAGGGAGATCTTTTGTTTTGAATCCCTCTAATACTGAAACCACATTTACGAACTTCGTATTAGTGTGTGCGAGACTGGCAGCGTGGTGCATCAGTGTAACGGAACGTTCTGTTCCTGCATCGTAAACATCATCGTAATCTTTTGTTGTTCCAGGGGTGAGGAATCCTGTCTCATCCATATTGCAGTATTTAAGGATTTCATCCGGCATAAATTTTTTGGATCTGCATGCCTCCAAAAGTGAAGTCATATTGCATCCTGAATTGTTTTTGTAGGGAGCTCTAAGCTTACTCGTCAGATCCAGTCTGATATTAAATTCAGAATCAGACAGATCAGTTGAGAGACTTTTAAGGAAGTTTTCTCTTACATCGATATAGACGAACGGAAGAACAGCATAGAAAGATCCTGTTACAGATCTGCTTATTACCGAAGGAACTTCTTCAGAACTCAGTAATCTGATGAGTCTTGAGCAGTCAACAATCCTGCTGTCTTCCGTAAGCCTAATGGGTGAGGATGAACCGTATGGAACGTCTTCAATGCTGATATCAGAAGGGTCATATATAACCCTGGTCGATGTGCTGAATCGGTCCTCATATTCCGTATCGTCAAAGAAGGGATTGACGATGTATGCCTCAGGGAAAAAGCATATGAGTCTCTTTTTAAGAAGTGAGTATATGTAATGGTCCTTTTCATATATCTTAATCGTGAAAGCCATGATTGATTCCCCCTTTGCATCGGATTGGTTCTTAAGGCGGATTGTAAGGGGTGATGAGGGCAGAATAAAGCGACAAAACACGACAAAACCTTGCATTGAAAAGTTGGGAAAAACAGGTTTTCGGAGGGTAATAAAATAATTAAAATTATTAACGTCTTTGCAAATGGCGGGATAATCCCGAAGATATTTCGCAAATAAACTCGAAAATGTGCGATTGACAAAGGCAGTACGTATAAGTAAAATCGTGGCGTAACAAATTTTTAAGTTCATTGCTTATCAAGAGAGACTCTAGGGACCGGCCCGTTAAGAGTCCGGCAACCGCGGAAAGCAGCGGTGCCAATTCCGGCAGGGAAACCTGAAAGATGAGGAACGTTTATATCGAGCGTCGGCCTTCTCCTTTCGGGGGAAGGTTTTTTCTTTACCAATGCATTGAACGGAAAGGAAAAGAAATGAGAAACAAAAAAGGAAATTGGCTGTTTACTTCTGAATCAGTTACAGAGGGTCATCCCGACAAGATCTGCGATCAAATCTCAGACAGCGTTCTTGACGCTATCCTGGAGCAGGACCCCACGGCACGTGTTGCATGTGAGACATGCACTACAACAGGCATGGTACTCGTTATGGGCGAGATCTCAACATCTGCTTATGTTGATATTCCTTCCATCGTAAGAAATACGGTTAAGGAAATCGGCTATAACTCAAGCGAGATGGGTTTTGACAGCCATTCTTGCGCTGTGCTTACATCTATCGACGAGCAGTCTCCTGATATCGCTATGGGTGTCAACGAGTCTTACGAGGCGCGTCACGGCGGCGAGAAGGAGCTCGATACAGGTGCAGGTGACCAGGGTATGATGTTCGGTTATGCCAATGACGATACTCCTGAGCTTATGCCTATGCCTATCGCACTTGCACATAAGCTTACTATCCGTCTTACAGAAGTACGTAAGAACGGTGCAGACTTCTTAAGACCTGACGGCAAGTCACAGGTTACTGTTGAATACGAGAACGACAAGGTTAAGAGAATCGATGCTGTCGTTATTTCCACACAGCACAGCGCTGACGTAACTCTTGAGTTCCTTGAAGAGTACATTAAGGAAAACGTTATCAAGGCTGTTATTCCTGCTGACCTCATGGATGAGAACACAAAGATCTATATCAATCCTACAGGCAGATTTGTAGTAGGCGGACCTCAGGGTGACTCTGGTCTTACCGGAAGAAAGATCATCGTTGATACATACGGCGGATTCGCTCGTCACGGCGGCGGATGCTTCTCAGGTAAGGACCCGACGAAGGTTGACCGTTCAGCATGCTACATGATGCGTTATGTAGCAAAGAACATCGTCGCTGCCGGCCTTGCCAGAGAGTGCGAGGTTCAGGTAGCTTACGCGATCGGTGTTGCAAAGCCGGTATCCGTAATGGTTGATACATTCGGTTCAGGTAAGATAGACGATGCGAAGCTTACAGAGATCGTAAACAAGGCTTTTGATCTGAGACCTGCTGCAATTATCAGAGATCTCGATCTCAGAAGACCTATCTATGCTAAGACAGCAAGCTATGGTCATTTCGGAAGAACTGACGTAGAACTCCCTTGGGAGAAGACTGATAAGGTCGAAGAACTCAAGAAGCTTGCAGGAATCTGATAAATCAGATAAACGGACAATAATAGTCTCAAAGCCCCGGTTAAAGTCTCAACTTTGGCCGGGCTTATTGTTTTAGAACTGCATGTTTGTTAGCATTTTGAAAAGTAATCAGAAGAAGAGCGTACATGAGTAAGGAATCCGAAGACAACAAGACTCTGACTCTGACTGTTGATGATATCGGCAGTGAGATTGAAGATGCGAAGGTTACCTGTGTTAAGGTGTTCTGCCCGAGAAGGGAGAATAATTTTGTATCTTTCCTCTGTGACGGAAGATTTACCGTTGCAGGCAAATCCAAAGTCGATATTGTAGAAGGCGGATCTTACATCATCTCAGGTAAAGTTACTGAGTGGAACAACAGACCACAGGTAACGATAAAGAAGATCAGTGTTGACGAGCAGGCAGGTGATTCGCCTCTGATTGCTGCTTTTCTTGCAGATAACATAAGCGGACTCGGTAAGACCACGGCTACAGCCCTGGCTGATAAGTATGGCACGGATGTTCTCAAGGTTTTAACTGAAACACCTGAGATGGCTTCTACTGATATTTCTGGTTTATCCCTGGCCAGAACGTTAGAGATATGCGACACAATAGTGGAAGACTTTGATTTCTTTTCTCAAGGACTCGAAGCTAAACTGATGGGTTTTTCGCAGGGCCAGATAAAGATTCTTAGAAACACCGGAAGACTCAACTGCGAGAGCATTAAGCAGAGTCCGTTCTCTCTTATGGGTCACGGTATAGCAGGCTTTGAACTGCTCGACAGGATCGCATTGGGTGAAGGTGTTTCTCCTATTTCAGCAGAGAGAATTGCGGCTGCTATTTATCAGGCTTGTATGTATCTTCACGAGGATACAAAATCAACCGCGCTTATTCCTCAGGATGTAAGACGTAAGGCTCTGGAATATGTGAATATTCATGAGGGCAAGATTACTTCAGAGCAGTTCTCTGCAATATTTCCTGAAGCTGCAAAGCTCGCAACTGATGATAAGAAGATTGCTGTTTATAAATTCGATTCCGGTAAGTGTGCAGCATGTAATGCGGAAGATCCTGATGCCAGATTTGCATCCATGAGTTATTTCGCATCTGAGCTTGCAATCGAGAGACGCATTAATGAGATGCTTAAGACCAAGACTAATCCGCCTCCGAGAGATGAGAGTGACAGGATAATCAAGGAAGTTGCATCAGATCTCGGCATCATCCCTGATGAATCCCAACTCGATGCTCTTTATCTATGCATGTACAGTCCCATGAGTGTGATCACAGGCGGCCCCGGAACCGGGAAGACAACGATAATGGGTATCCTGGGCGAATACTTCAAAAGAAATAAGATTAGTTGTGTTTATACGGCTCCTACAGGCAGAGCGGCTAAGAAACTCTCTGAAGCGTGCGGAAGTGAAGCATCTACTATTCACAGACTCTTAGGTGTCAGAAAGACTATCGATACGGATGACGAAGAAAACCTTCCTTTGGACAGGGCAGGACAATATAACAGTCTTCTCTTTGTCCATGGTAAAGAGAATCCGATTCAATGCCGTGTAATTGTTGTGGATGAGATGAGTATGGTCGATACGATCATGTTCAGACATCTTCTTGATGCTACAGCTAAAGGAACATCAGTAATTCTAATAGGTGACCCTGACCAGCTGCCTTCTGTCGGATGCGGAGATATTTTAAGAGACCTTCTGTCATGCAATTCAATTCCGAAGGTTAGGCTTGATGCTCTCCACAGACAATCTGATGACGGAACGATTGCTTCCAATGCAGGTCTTATCCTCGATGGCAAAGAGCCTAATTGCGTTGATGCCGACTTTGAACTGATTACATGTAAGAGTGAAGACGAAGCGCAGGAGACTATCGCCAGGATCGTTTTAGAGCATAAAGATGAAGATATGATCTGTCTTACACCTACCAAGAATGAGAATGTAGCTTTGGGTACGGTACAGCTTAATAAGATGCTTCAGGCTCTTGAGGTTAAGGATGATCTTAAGACAATGAAGAGGGGACAGATTACACTTCATGTCGGTGATAAGGTCATGCAGAATAAAAACGATTATTCGACTGAATGGATCGACCCTGCAACAGGTGAAGTTTTGCAGGGAATTTTTAACGGTGAACTCGGTGTTGTAAGTGATATTGACCCGTTGAAGAGTACGGTGACTATTACTTTCGATGAGGGTAAGACTGCTGAATATAAAGGAAAGCTGTTAGATAACATAGAACTCGCATATGCAGTTACGGTCCATAAATCACAGGGTTGTGAGTTTGACAGGGTAATAATCGCATTAGGTAAGATGAATGCGCTGCTGTATAAACGCAGCCTTCTCTATACGGCAGTAACCAGAGGCAGGATGAACGTTACTATCGTCGAATGTGAAGGAACTCTCGCAAAGTTCCTTAAGGCTCCCAAAGGCGATGAAAGAAGAACCTGCTTAAACGATCTGCTTAAGACGATAGACTACCGCAGGAATAAATAATGGGAGCATTTTGTACAGAAAATGCCTGTTTGAGTTTTCCGGAAACGATAAGAGAATTATTTAAGGGAGCTGTTGATCTTATCATTCCTTACAGATGTGCCATTTGTGGAAGCGTTTCCGATACAGAAAACAGGTTTAAAGATTATGGCAAACTCTACTATCAGATTTACGGAACAGGAACTGATCTTCACATATGCGGAAAATGCCTGTCTTCTCTAAACAGTCTTGATGAAGATGACAGGTGGCTCTTATGTTTGTCTAATCCTATTGAAGGAGACCCTTATCCCGGATTGGCACTATATATGCAGTTTCCTTATAAAGGAATAGTTGAACGAATTGTTCCGAGGATCAAGTTCGGTAAGAGAATTGAGCTAGCACGTTTCTTTGGATGTCTGTTGGGCTCCAGTCTTCTTATGGATGAAATAACGGCAGATCTTGTTGTCCCGATACCACTCTCGAAAGAACGATATGAAGAACGTGGATTTAACCAGGCAGGCGAGATAGCGTATCCGATAGCAAGAATGAATTCCATTCCGTTTGCGGAGAATTGCCTGGTAAGAACGAGAAACACGAAAAGACAGGCGAAGATCAGGAATTCAGATGAGAGATCCATGAATGTTTCCGGTGCTTTCCGGGTGAGTGAAGAGTGGGATGTAACAGGGCTTACAATACTTCTAGTTGATGATGTTGCAACATCAGGTTCTACACTTCATGAAGCGGCATTGGCACTATACAGAGCAGGTGCTCTGAAGGTCTTATGTGTTGCGTTTGCCGGAAACAGATCTGTCAGGAATGCAGAACCATTTTAAATACTCATTTTGCACAAATTTATAAAACATAGTCTTGTTATTCAGACGAACGGATGATTCATACCAGGATTGTATAATCTAATTGGGATAATAAGAATATAAGCGGGGACTTATCTATGAGGAAAATAAGACCTTTGGCTATGGCTATGTCCATAGTTATGTTAATGACTGTTTTTGTATCTTCATGTTCATCTGCAAAGAAGACACGCAAAGTGGTAAAAGAGGATGATCCGTGGTACAAAACAACAAAGTTTGAACTGTCTACAGATCTCGGCCAAAACGATTATCTGGGAACAACTACTGCATTATGTTCCAGCGATAACAACTTGTTTTACATGTATAACTTTTCTTATGACAGAGGCGGATCGTATAGGACAGTTTTGGATACCTTTGATTTTGAGGGTAACAGGGTCAGCCGCAGCGATGTTATTTGCCCTGATGAATATCGTATAGTTAAAATTTATTCATTCAAAGCTGATAACGACGGCAAGAAGTTGAATTCAGTTCTACATCTGCGTTCCGGAAATGATTTCGATGTTTATTTTGCTGATATTGATACACAAACCGGAGCCGTATCCAATATCAGGAAACTGATCAATGGTGTTGCTGAGATGGTATTGAAACCTAAAGCCAGTCTTATGGTTATTTCCAATACCGGAGACTATACTGTCGCAGTGTTTGATATTGGTTTCAATGGCGGCTTTAATATCGAATATCAGGCATTGCTGTTCAAGAATAATGAGTTTATCGCAGAACTTGATATTTCTTCATTGAACCTCAGATACTTCTTCGGTGGAACTCCATTAGACGAGAAAGCTAATTCGATTTATTTGGCAGGCCTTGAGAATTCTGATGTTGTCAGCATGGAATTTGATCTGGAAACCGGAGCACTTAAGAATAAGAGTTCGTTTAGTGATTTAAGTGATAACGATGTAAATCTTGCTGAATATTTTGAAACGGATAATGGTGAATTATGCAAGCTGGATTCGTTCGGAAATATCATCAGGATCGATATGAATACGATGACTCCTGAAACTGTTATCGATGGCAGTTCGTATAATCCGTATTTTTATCCGTTGTCCACCGAAGAGAAATCCGTCGGTTCCGGAGTGGTCAGCCTTACCGAAGATCGGGCGATATTGTATGAGTCAGAATCTGTGTTATATGGCTCTGATGATAACAAATACAGAGAATACATTATTGTGCTCACTAAGGAGGATAAGAATCCTAATGCGGGCAAAGAGATAATTGAACTTGCTTTGCCTCAGAATACAGGAGTCTCTGATTATCTGGCAAAGTCCGTATATGAATTCAACAGGACAGATAATGAGTACATAATCAGAGTGTGGAGTAAGTATAATTCCGGATACAACATGGGTGTCCTCTTTGCAAATGCGAACGAAGATGACCAGAAGGTTTTTGAGATGATCCAGGACCTTAAAGGTGATGAAGCCCCTGACCTCGTTGTCGGCATACAGAAGAATTATGCGATGCGTGATGATGTGTTTATGGATTTGACCGGATTCCTTGACCCTGAGGTAATGGCGAAGCAATACGGTAATATCATCGAAGCAGGAAAGCTCAACGATAAATTGTATTTCCTTCCTGTAACCATTGAGATTGAAGGTCTGGTTACAAAAAAGGACCTGCTAAGAGACGGTGCTGTCGGAATTACTTTCGAAGAGTATGACAAACTGATAGAAGAAGATATGAACGGATTCTCGCCTTACGATTATCCGCTCTCAGAATACTATAACAGGAATTCATTTATTCTTTCCTGCATTGACACTAAGAGTGCGATTGAGGGAGAGAGGATCGAATTTGGAACGGATCAGTTCCGTGCCACGATCGAATATGCAGAAGATAAGTTCACATATGAAGATGCGGAAAGCATACCGTTGGAAGTAATCTACGACTCTAACAGAAACAGAGGCGTAAGCTATTACTCGAGAATCAACGATTATCTCGATTTTGTGCACGCCTGTTATAACGACAAGGACCAGTTTACGATTATCGGAACTCCTTCTGTAGATGCATCAGGACCCAGATTTAAAGCGCTTGAGACAATATCTGTGTCGGCTGCAACCGATGTAAAGGATGGCTGCAGGAAGTTTATAAATTACCTGTTCGCGGGAACAGCGTTCGAATCTGATGAATGCGAATTCTGGCAGATTGTTACCAATAAGGAAATCATGGAGAAGAACATGGCAACGCTGACCAAGAATAGTAACAAGGCGTATGAACACCTCTTATATCAGAAAAACGCAGGCCTGATAATGCAGACAGGCGCTGCTGAGAAAGCTAACGGCGATAAGATGGCGACTGATGAAATGTGTGAGAGTTTCCGGAATAGCATGGCATCTGTTTCAACTTACTATTACGAGGACAGGGTAATAGTACAGTTCATTAATGAAGAACTCGCACCATACTACGCAGGTGACAGGACCCTTGATGATGCAATAAAGATCTTAAATGACAGGGTAACCAAATACGTCAATGAGATGTAAGATCTCAGACGATATGGGCAGCTCTTAATATCGCAGCGGCAGCAATGTAAAGAATATCGATAATTGCTGCAGCGATTACCAATGTGGACCAAACCTTCTTAACGCTGAACTTCCTGTTTTTGCGGAGTTCGTCGTGCAAAGGTGTTGTGATGCTCTTAAACAGAATAATCTTCTTTTTGGTAAGTCTTCCGACAGTGATCTTCAGAATAGAGATTCCGCCGTCACAGAGGAAGGGGAGACCGATGATGAAATAAAGGAAAGGTACACGGCAGTAGATCGCAAAGAAAGCAATAAAGAATCCGAGTGATCTGGAACCTGCATCGCCCATCAGCATCTTAGACGGATTGAAGTTAAAGATGAGATAAGCAAGGAGTGCAGGAACAAATGCCGCTGTCAAAAGGACTGCATTGTTATCTACAACTGTTCCTGCGATAGATGCAATCGCGAAAGTAGTAACCACTGACAGGATGGAAAGTGAACCTGACAGACCGTCGATACCGTCGGTAGCATTTGTCGCATTGATCGAAACGATGAAAAGGATTACTGCAAGAATATAGAAAACAACAGGATGGATATCAAAATAAGCTCCTGTAATGCCTAAATAAACACGTGTTCCGAAGAAGTGAACGCAGATGAAAGCACCGATGAGGGATACAACAACGTCCAAAGCACCCTTGATGTACTCGTTCCACGCATTCTTTGACCTGTCATCGAGCCAGCCTGTAACCATTTCTGCGAGAACGGCGATAAGACCGAACCCCAGACCTGCTACTGCATTTCCGCTCTCAAAGAGGCCTTTGTCAGAAGTGACGGGATTAATAACAAAGCAGATTACTGCTGAAACAATAAGGAAAACCAGAGAGAAATAGAATCCTACCCCGGTAGGTTTGCCGATATTAACCTCAGAGCCCTGGGCGAATTTACGTCCGCGATCGTGCCCCAAAATGATCTTCTCGCCCGGAAGGAACTTGAGAAGAAGGAGTGTAATGGCAAATGATGCAACGCATCCTACAGCCATTTTTATGATTAAATCCATCAGATTCCGCCTCGCTCTTAAGGTTTTTATAGTCGAAAAGCATTATACCGCACTAATATATATAAGAAAAATGGCAAAACAATCAATAAATGCCCTTGATTTACTCGTAGTAGTTGGCCAAATGTGTTAACATATTCTCTTGTTATAAGGAGATTTAGTTATGGATTACAAAGATTTAATTGCTTCAAATTTGTCCGAATGTACAGGTCTTGATAAGGATCAGATCTCAGGTCTTATCGAGATTCCGCCGAAGCTCGAGATGGGTGATTTCGCTTTCCCTTGCTTTGTTCTTGCTAAAACACTGCACAAGGCTCCGCCCATGATCGCTAATGAGCTCAAGGAAAATCCTGAGCTGGTTAAGGGTTTTGACGGCGCTGTTACTGTTGATTGTGCAGGCCCATACATCAATTTCAAGATCGATAAGGGCATTTTGGCTAAGACTGTCGTATCTGAGATCGTCTCAGAAGGCGACCAGTACGGCAACAGAAACATCGGTGAAGGTAAGAATGTAATCATTGAGTTCTCATCTCCTAATATTGCTAAGCCTTTCCATGTAGGACATGCTTTCACGACAATTCTTGGTAATTCACTTTCAAATATCTATACAAGACTTGGTTATAACGTAATCAGATTTAACCACCTGGGTGACTACGGCACACAGTTCGGTAAGCTCATTACTGCTTACAGACTCTGGGGTGACGAGAAGGCCATGCAGGAAAACCCTATCGATGAGCTCACGAGAATCTATGTTAAGTTCCACGATGAGTGCAAGGTAAGCCCTGAGGCTGAAAAGGAGCTCGAAGATTCTGCAAGAGATAACTTCAGGAAGCTCGAAGAGGGCGAGGAAGAGGAAGTTGCTCTTTGGAAGCGTTTCAGAGACTTAAGCCTTGAGGTTTTCGAGAAGACATATAAGAGAATGGGCATCAAGTTCGATAACTATAACGGTGAGTCTTTCTATTCATCAAGGATTCCCGCTGTTGTTGAAATGCTCGAGAGTAAGGGACTTTTGGAAGAGAGCGAAGGCGCTAAGGTCGTTAAGCTCGATGATGAAGGACTGCCTCCGTGCCTCGTAGTAAAGAGCGATGGTACTACCATTTATGCTTCAAGAGATCTGGCAGCAGTTCTCTACAGACATGAGGAATTCAATTTCTACAAGAACATCTACGTTGTAGGACTTCCCCAGCAGCTTCACTTTAAGCAGGTTTTCGCAGTGCTCAAGAAGGCAGGTTATGACTTTGCAGATGACTGCGTACATGTAGGCTTCGGTCTTTTGAAGTTCAAGGACAATACAGCATTCTCAACACGTGCCGGAAATATCATCAAGCTCGATGATTTCCTTGATAAGACAACAGAGAAGACAGCTGAGATCATCAGAAAGAACAGCGAGCTCCGCGGCGGTGATATGACCGACGAGCAGATTGCTGAAGTGTCTGAGGTCGTAGGTCTCGGCGCTGTTACTTACACATATCTCAAGGCAGGAAGAGAGAAGGATATCTTCTTTGATTGGGACGACATGCTGGATTTTGAAGGTGATACTGCACCTTACCTCATCTACACATATGCAAGGATCAAGTCAATTTTGAGAAAGGCTGACGAAACAGGTGTTGCCGGCGGTTCTATCGATTCTGCTGCAAAGCTTACAGCTGAAGATGAATATGCTGTTATCAGAAGCCTTGCTGATTTCAAGGATGCGGTTGTTAAGGCTGCTGAGAGCTATGAGCCTTTCATGATCTCACGTCAGATCGCGCTCATCGCAAGAAACTTCAACCGTTTCTACAACAACTCAAGGATTTTGAATGTTGATGATGATGAAGTTAGAACTGCACGTCTCAAGCTCTGCGAGGCTGTTGCATTCTGCCTTAAGTCAGGACTCGATATGCTCGGAATCGGCGTAGTCGAGAAGATGTAAGGATTAGAAAGGTCATTTATGGATAATGCAGCAAACGCGAACAGTTCGGTACCGGATTTTACAGATCTGAAATATCAGAGACCGGATCTTGATAAGTTCACGGAAACGGTTCAGAACGTACGACTCAGACTCATGACCGCGAAGACTATCGAAGCGGCTGATGAGGCATTGGGTGAGTATGAGATTGCGATAAGCTCTTTTGATACGCAGTATGCGATGTGCCAGATCCTGCATGACCTTGATACTTCTGATGAGTTCTATAACACTGAGATGGAATTTTTCGATGAAGCTTCTGCCAGGGTTCAGGAGCTCTCATCTGCCGTTTTATCAGGACTCTTAACATGTCCGTGTGCAGACCTGCTCAAGGCCAAATATGGAGAGATGATCTTCCGCAAGGCTAAGAACCAGAAAGAGATTATCTCCAGCGAAGTTATCGATGATCTTACTGAAGAATCCAGATTAGAAAATGATTATTCGCAAAAACAGTCAGAAGCGGAGATTTCCTTTAAGAATAAGAATCTTAACCTGAGCCTTATCCAGCCATATCTCGAATCCACGGACAGAAATGTAAGAAGAGAAGCATGTATTGCTCTCGATAAGTACTACATGTCCAGAAAAGATGATTACGACCAGATCTACGATGATCTCGTAAAGGTAAGGACTGAGGCTGCGCAGAAGCTCGGATGTGAGAATTTCACAGAACTCGGTTATAAGCGCATGGAGCGTTACGATTACAACAGGGAAGATGTTGCCGCATTCAGAGAGAACATTAAAAAATACATTGTTCCTCTTACGGTTCAGATCAGAAAGCTCCAGAAGGAAAGACTCGGTGTCGATGAACTGATGTTCCACGATCTGCCCTGTCTTTTCAAGGAAGGTAACCCTACGCCTGTAATCAACAAGTCTACATACAAGGATGCTGCAGGTAAGTTCTTCAGAAATATTCTCGGTGTTACACCGAGTTTCTTCGATGTCTTATCTGAACACGGTTATACAGACCTCCTGTCCCGTCCTCTTAAGTCTACGGGCGGTTACTGCATGTATCTTGAAGATTACTGCATTCCTTTTATCTTCATGAACGGCAACGGCACATTTGATGACGTTGCGACAGTCGTTCACGAAGGCGGTCACGCATATGCTGCATTGGCCGGTGCTGAATCTTCTCCTTTTGTTGAGTGTCTGTCACCGACGTTGGAGACATGCGAGATCCACTCCACTTCAATGGAGTACATGTCTTATCCGTTTATGGATATCTTCTATGGTAAGAAGGCTGAGCAGTACTGCGAGCTCCACATGACCGAAGGTCTGTTATTCCTTCCTTATGGTTGTATGGTCGATGAGTTCCAGCATATTGTTTACGATAATCCGAACATGACTCCCGAGCAGCGTCACGAGATCTGGAGAATGCTCGAGCAGACATACCAGCCCTATATCAATTACGATGAGAAGGATACTCCTTTCCATGCAATGGGCGGCGCCTGGATGAAGAAGGATCACATTTTTACAACACCGTTCTACTATATCGACTATTGTCTCTCACAGATTTGTGCTCTTGAACTGTGGGAAGAATCCAGAGTTGATATGAAGGATGCAATCGAGAAATACAATACTCTTTGCCAGTTGGGCGGAAGCGATACGTTCCTCAAGCTTATTAAGAAGGCCGGAATCGAATCACCGTTTAAGGTTGACGTAATGAAGAGCCTGGCGTTCAAGTGCGCTGATTTCCTTAACTTGTGAGGACATGATGCAGCTTCCCGAATCCTTTGTTTCTGAGATGAATGATTTCTTCTCGCGACACGATGTGCCGCAGGAAGGGTTCTATGAGAGTTTCGACAAAGAACCTTTGAAGGGCATACGTTTTTCACGCTCGAAAATCATCAGCCGCGATCAGGAGACTTCTTTCCTGTCAGACATGAATGAGGCGATCAAACCCGTTTCCTGGTGTAACGGCGGATACTATGTAAATAATGAACCCGGCGGAAAAGATCCTCTCTATCACGCTGGTGTTTACTATCCTCAGGAGCCATCTGCGATGCTGCCTGCCCAGGTAATGGCGGCAAAGCCGGGCGAGATCGTTTTGGATCTTTGTGCGGCTCCCGGCGGTAAAGCATGCAGATTAGGCGAAGACATGCACGGTGAAGGAATCCTCGTTGCCAACGAGATCAGTTTCGAGAGATCCAAAGCATTGCTTAGAAATATTGAGCGTTCAGGTATCGAAGGACTCGTAATCCTTAATGAGACACCTGAAAACATTGCTGACAGACTTCCTCTGTTTTTCGACAAGATCCTTATAGACGCGCCCTGTTCAGGTGAGGGAATGTTCAGGCGTGACAAGAATGCCTGCAAGAGCTATATGAATTATGGCCCGAAGGTTTGTGTTCCTTTGCAGGAGTCGATCCTGGAAGCAGCCGACAAGTGCCTCAAAGAAGGCGGCTCCATCGTATATTCCACATGTACTTTCTGCGTTGATGAAGACGAGAACCAGATAAAGAGATTCATTGAGCGTCATCCCGGATATCACGTAAAGGCTCATCCTGAAATAGAGGGTGTTACTCATGCGGGTGAAGGTTCGATCCTGCCGGGATCAATGAGAATCTGGCCCCATATGTCTGAAGGCGACGGACACTTCTGTGTTCACATCGTAAAGGGTGAGGAGAAGGACCTTAAATCCGCAGAAGATTACCTGATTAAGGACGTTATCGGTACTAAAGATAAGAATGCAGAAGCTGCTCTCGCAGTGCTCGATGAAGTGCTGTCAGAAAAGGGAAGAGCTGATCTTCTTACAGGCAGATTTGTAAGTCACGGAACGGGCCTGTTTAAGATGACTTTTGCTGAGAATCTTTTCAAGGGACTAAAGGTCGTTAAGACAGGACTTTATGTCGGCGATATCAAGCCTCTTAAATCGGGAAAGAAAGTTTTCGAGCCGTCTAACAGTATTGCATTGGCACTCCCGAAAGATGCTATAAAAGAAGACTCATATCTGGGCCTCGGAAGAGACGATGACAGGCTAACTAAATATTTGAGAGGTGAGACTATCTCGGTAACACATGAAGACGGTCTCAAATCCTCAGGAACGATATTGGTCGGTATCGGGGATTTCCCTCTGGGATTTGCCAAGATAAACGGCCAGACCGCTAAAAATATGTATCCCAAGGCATGGAGGCTTATATGACAAAAGAATTCAAACTCATTCTTGCAACTTCAAATAAGGACAAGGCAAGAGAGATCGCGGAGATATTAAGTGATACACCCTTCGTCGTTACGACAATGAAGGAAGAAGGATACGATCCTGATATCGTAGAAGACGGCAAGACATTCGAAGAGAATGCACTCATTAAGGCGAGAACTGTTCACGCTCTTGCTGAAGGCGCTTATGTAATGGCTGATGATTCGGGTCTTTGCATTGATGCATTAGATGGCGCGCCCGGAATCTATTCAGCAAGATTCTGCGGTGAGAATTCTACATATCCCGAGAAGTTCGCGAAGATCTTCGAGATGCTTAAGGATGTGCCTGAAGAGAAGAGAACCGCAAAGTTTGTATGCAGTATCGCCGTTGTAAGACCTGACGGCTCTGAATTTACAGTAAGGGGCGAGATCTGTGGTGTTCTCCATGAAAAGCCCATGGGTGATGGCGGATTTGGTTACGATCCTATTTTCTATGTGCCTGAATTCGGCATGACAACTGCCCAGATGACCAAAGAGCAGAAGAATTCCATCAGTCACAGAGGCAAGGCCTCAAGGGCTATGGCTGAGAAACTCAAGGCTGATCTGTAATTATTGTTTTGGCCTGAAATGCGGCTATAAACGTGTTTTGGCGATAAGTCTTTTATATAATTAATAGGAACACGCTATATTTTATTGAAAATAGCTTTTAATCGTGTTAATATTGTCGGGCGCGTACAAATGTCCGTGTGGGAAGCACACTGCGACCTCGCAAATTCGAAAAGAAAGGACAAAATAATATGCCCCAGGAAAACCCTGAATATTTTCTTGTCGATAAGAGAGTTTTGCCCGAAGTTTTCATTAAGGTAATGGAAGTTAAGCAGCGCCTTAATACAGGCGAGTCTGCTTCTGTTAATGAGGCTGTTAAGAAGACAGGTTTGTCCAGAAGTGCCTACTATAAGTACAAGGATTCCGTTCTGCCGTTCTATGAGGCGGCTAGAGGCAAGAAGGTTACACTCCTTCTGTCTGTTGAGAACTTCCAGGGAATCTTATCGGAGATCATCCGAACTATCGCGGAATCACGTGCTAATATTCTGACTATTAATCAGAATATCCCGATCAACGGTCTGGCAGATATTTCTATCTCAATTGAGACAGTATCCATGTACGGAACTGTTGACGACATTATTAATGATATCTCTAAGCTCGCCGGTGTACGTAAGTGCATGGTTCTGAGCAGGGAATAAGGAAAGGAAAGCAAAATGGCTATCAACATCGCAATTTTAGGATTCGGTACGGTCGGCTCAGGTGTAGCTGAGACGCTCGACGTTAACAAGGACGTAATCGCAAAGCGTATCGGACAGGAGATCAATGTAAAATACATCCTTGATATCAGGGATTTCCCGGACAGCAGATTCGCCGGTCTCGTAACACATAATGCTGACGAAGTATTTACGAGCGACATCAAGATCGCAGTAGAGACGATCGGCGGCGCAAGAATCGCATATGAGTACACAAAGAGAGCGCTGTCTTCGGGTATCAGCGTTGTAACGTCTAATAAGGAACTCGTATCAACACACGGTCCTGAGCTCCTCGAGATCGCTGCTGCAAATAACTGCTGCTACTATTTCGAGGCTGCAGTAGGCGGTGGTATTCCGATCATCAGACCTCTGTACAAGTGTCTTGCAGCTAACAAGATCACAAAGATCGCAGGTATCGTTAACGGAACAACGAACTATATCCTCTCACAGATGAAGGATGAGGGTATCGATTTCGATACAGCATTGAAGCAGGCTCAGGCAAACGGTTTTGCAGAAGCTAATCCTTCTGCAGATATCGAAGGCATTGATGCACAGCGTAAGATCTCCATCCTCTCAACGATTGCAAATGACGGTGATTATATTGCGCCTGAGTCAATTTCTGCAGAAGGTATTTCCGCAGTAACGACAGATGATATGGCATTTGCTGATTCGATCGGTTGCGCAATCAAGCTTATCGCTCTTTACGAAGCAGGTGAGAAGCCTGTTGTATATGTAGCACCTGCACTGGTTGATAAGAGCAATCTTCTCTTCAACGTAAACGGTGTATTTAATGCGATCATGGTTGATGGTAACAGTTTGGGCCAGGCTATGTTCTATGGTCAGGGCGCCGGCACACTTCCTACGGCTTCTGCTGTATGCGGCGATGTATTGGAAGTAGCTGCTACAAACGGTAAGCCCGCTGAATCAAGAGCCTGGAGCAAAGAGAGTGTTGATATCACACCTTATGATGAGATCAAGGCAGATATCGTTATCAGAGCTGATTCTTCAAAAGCTGTAACAGGTTATGAGAACCAGGCGCTCTCTGATGAGGCAATCCTCGTTAAGGGTATTGCTCATAAGGATATCGCTTCACTCGTAAACAGCCTCGGCGCTAAGTTCTGGATGCACTATCTTAAGTAATCCGGTTTTACCCGGACAATCGAAAGTATATGGATAACATCAAGGTTTTTATTTGCGAAGACGAAAGCATCGTGCGTGAAGGATTGCGCGATATGATCCCGTGGGAAAAGTACGGGTTCGAGTTTGTCGGGGATGCACCTGATGGTGAGATGGCGCTCCCCATGATCCGCAAATTAAAGCCTGATGTTCTTATCACGGATATCACTATGCCTTTTATGGACGGTCTCTCACTTTGTAAGATCGTAATGGGTGAGCTCCCGAATATTAAGATAATCATCATCAGCGGTTACAGTGATTTCGAATATGCCAGACAGTCTATCCAGTTAGGCGTTGAGCAGTATCTGTTAAAGCCTGTAACCAAAGCTGACATGATCAAGGCTCTTGAAGGTATCAAGCAGAAGATTTCAGAAGAATCCGAGCAGCAGAATTACATAAGCAAATACGAGCAGGAGTTTAAGAAGTTCGAGAGATTCTCACACCGTGCTTTCTTCGAGCGGCTCGTTGAAGGCTCTCTGTCTGTTCAGGAAATATACGAGCAGGCGAGTGAACTTCATTTGAATCTCTCAGCCAACGGTTATAACTTCGTTATCTTTACCATCCGTGATGCAAACCAGTCCGGCTATGCTGATGACGCTGCGAACGTTATGGAGAGCCTGTTTAATCACTTTATGCAGTATCCGGATTACATTCTTTTCAGATGTAATCTCTTATCTTATGCAGTGCTCATTAAGGGCGATTCTGAGAATCTCGCACAGCTCGAAGACAAGTGTGTTGATGTTATCAGACAGCATTGTGAAGAAGCTGATTCAGATCTCGAGTGGTATGCGGCTGTAGGTGTTCCTACTAACAGATTAAGCGGACTGTCACAGTGCTATGCAGATGCGAACAGAGCGTTTGCATACAGACACTTATTCCCGGATAAGCATATCTTTACATCCGAAGTTTTTAAGACAGAACAGTATGCACCGAGCCCTAAGGATCTGGATTCCATCGATGCTGCTAAATTAGATCCTATGATCATCAGAAACTTCGTAAGGACCGGTACGGTAGCAGAAGTCGAATCATTTGCTGATGAATACATTACGAGTCTTGAGGTAATGGAGAATACATTCTTATTCAGATACTATCTTCTCCTTACCATCAGAGTTAATGTCGAGCTCGCATTAAGAGAAGCAGGCGTCGAAGAAATGGACATTGATTTCTCAATGCCTTCTGCCGAGATGAAAATCGATATTGATGAGATCAGACAAAGATTCGTAAGCATACTCAACGCTGCGATTACTATCCGTGATGCGGAAGCAATGAAGAGGAGCAGCGACATTATCGACAGTGCACTGCGTTATATTGACAGCCACTATACTGACGAAGATATCTCTCTTGATTCTGTTGCTATCGCAAGCAATATCAGTGCTAACTATCTGTCTGCTCTGTTCAGCCAGAAGGTCGGTCTGTCATTTGTTGAGTACGTTACTAAGAAGCGTATGGAGAGAGCTAGACAGCTCCTTAGAAAAACTGACAAGAGATCCGGTGAGATCGCGAGCGAAGTAGGTTATAAGGATCCGAGATATTTCTCGTTCGTTTTTAAGAAGAAGCACGGCTGCACACCGAGTCAGTATCGTAACGGAGAGACCGAGGAAGAATGACGAAGCTTAAAGAGCTATTCAGGTCAGATTCTATCAGGGGCAAAATGTCCCGTCTGCTTATGCAGATGTTTATTCCGATCATTTTCATTTTCACGATCATTATCGCAATGGTGCTTACGCGTAATCTTATGTTTGCGTCTGTTAACGGCAACATCGCTGATGCTTCCGGATTCAACCAGAGGTTCAAAGAAGAAGTCGATCTCAACATGTATCTTTACGTTACCGGCATCAACGAAGACTGTCCGTGGGATGATGTAAATTCGGCCAGGGAACTGGCTGAGAGCCTTCTCGAGAGAACCAATAACGATGACAGCCGTAAGGCCATGAAAAACGTTCTCATCCTTTGCGATAACCTGAACCAGTACATGAAGGATATCGAACAAACAGAGCAGTACGATGAGCGTATGAAGCTGCTCGAGATCAATATCTACGGCATCACACAGCTCATCGAAGATAACTTCTATTCTTATCTTTATCACGAAGCCGGAGAACTCGCGAGCATTCAGAAACAGTTAGATAACTGGCTCATAGCAGAGATTGCTTTCGTTATTCTCGTAATCGTTATAGTTATTCCTATCGTTCTTAAACGTGCCTTCCGTCTGAGCAGAAATATCACAGATCCTATCGTTCAGATGAACAGCCGTGTTGAGGCGATCGGTGATGGTGACTTAAGTGCGCATACTCCAGTAAAAACAGATGACAGAAATCTGGCATTGCTCTCGATGGGTATCGAAGACATGGCTGAGAGATTAAGTAAGCAGATCGAACTTAACCGTCAGGAACAGATTCACTTAAGAGAGACGGAGCTCTCATTGATCCAGGCACAGATCAATCCGCACTTCCTGTATAACACTCTTGATGCCATTGTATGGCTCATAGAAATCGGTAAGAACGATCAGGCAGAGCAGATGGTAACCAGTCTCTCTTCGTATTTCCGTTCGTTCTTAAGTGACGGTAAGGAGATCGTTACTATCGCAGAAGAAACCAATCACATCAGAAGTTATCTCGAGATCCAGCAGGTCCGTTATAGAGACATTATGGAATACGAGATCAGTGTCGATTCTGAAATCGAAGAATATAAACTTCCGAAACTTACTTTGCAGCCTCTGGTCGAGAATGCTATTTATCACGGACTTAAGCCTAAGCGCGGTAAGGGTAAGATCACTGTTACCGGAAAAACTGACGGAGATAAGATTATGCTCAAGGTTCAGGATACCGGTGCGGGAATGGATGAGGAAGAACTCATAAATCTTAAGACGAAGATCCAAAATGAAGATACTACAAGCTTTGGTCTTGTTGCAGCTTATAAACGTCTGAAACTTCTCTACGGTGAAGAGTTCCGCTTTGATATTGTAAGTAAAAAAGACAGCGGCACATCAATCAAGATCAGTATTCCCAGAAAGGCGAAAATTGAAAATGAAACGATTCTTTAGTCTTATATTGTGTCTGGCATTGGCAATTAATATCGCAGGATGTTCTTCTAAACCGGAGAAGACTGACGATAAGGATCTCTATGTTATCGGCTTTTCACAGGTCGGTGCGGAATCTGACTGGAGAATTGCAAATACAAAATCAATGACTGAAACCTTCACGGAAGAAAAGGGTTACGAACTCCGCATGGAAAATGCGAGACAGATGCAGGATAACCAGTTTGCAGCTGTACGTACCTTTATCCTCGAAGGCGTTGACTGCATCATTATCGCGCCTACGGTTGAAGACGGATGGGAGACAGTCCTTAAAGAAGTCCAGGATGCAGGTATTCCCGTAATCATCATGGACAGATCTGTTTCTGTTGACGATAAGGATCTCTATCTTACTAATATCGGTTCTGACTTTTTGGAACAGGGAAATATGGCTGTTTCATGGCTCGAGAAAGAGACTGCAGATAAGCCTGCAAATGAGAGCGTAAGAATTCTTCACCTTCAGGGAACATACGGTGCAACAGCCCAGCTCCTCCGTACAAAGGCTCTGGAAGTCGCGGTTGCCAAACATAGTGACTGGGAATTTGCTGCCCAGCTTTATGGAGACTTTACGGAAGCAAAAGCTTATGAAGTCGTTACTGATTATCTCAAGACTGACAGGAATATCGATGTTATCTACAGCGAGAACGACAACATGACATACGGCGCTATGCGTGCTCTTGATGATGCCGGAATCACATACGGAGAGAACGGTCAGGTAAAGATAATATCTTTCGATGCCACAAAGAGGGCTCTCCAGTATTGTCTGGACGGACAGATAAATCTTTGCGTTGAATGTAATCCTTTGCACGGACCAAAGGTCGAAGACCTTATCACTAAATACAGAAACGGCGAGACGATTCCGAAGCACGTTTATGTTGAAGAGACTGCGTTTACGAGTGCTGATCTTACGCAGGAATTTGTAGATTCGAGAGAGTACTGATTCTTAATTTGAAGGCATTTTACCAACTGACAGTCGGAGTTATTTCGATCAGCCGCTGCTTCTAATATACAGTATCCAACGTACCGGATCAGGTTTATACGCTCTGTGTTCTGCAGCGGCGAGTACTGCGTCTGCTGCACGTGATGCGAGTTCTTTCTCGTTGTGGCCTAACGAAGTGATTCCGGCTGAACCGGAAGACAGATAACTGTTCTCAAAGCTTACGATTGCGAGACGTCCCGGTACTGCAATTCCTTTTTGTTCCAACAGTTTTATAAGACGGTATGCGATCTCATCGTTGTGACAGATTACCGCAGTGCAGTCAGGGGACAGTGATGCAACAAATCTTTGCAGCATCTCATCGTTTCCCTTGATGAGGTTTGTTCTGTCTCTTGCAGTAAAGAAGAATGAATTATTCTCATCGAAAGCAATTCCGTATTCATCTAATGCCTTGATATAACCCTTGTATCTCTCGAGTCCTCTTGTGTCATCAACACGGAAGATGCAGGCCGTTTTACTGTGCCCTTTATCCTTGAGGTGTGAAACAAGTTTTTCCGCGCCTTTGTTATCGTCTTCTCTTATGCATAACGCGTTCTCAGGTCTGCTGTAAGAAGAATAGAGATAGATTACAGGTATGCCTTTTGCATCGATCTGTTCAATGAGTTCTATGTTCGGATTCGGAATGATGTTTGCGATGGGTTCAATGATCACCGCAGAAGGTGACATGGACAAAACATTTTCCAGTGCTTCCTTTTCTTTTGAGAAAGAGAAGTTTGTCCCATAGCAGACCAGATCATATTTCTCAGTCTTCAATGCAGCTTTTAACTGTGAAATGAATTCAGGATTAATGTATTCGAATTTGTCACCCGTGATAAATACAACGGTGCTCTTGAGTTTGGCTGAATTATCCGCGAGATAAGATCCGCTGCCGCGCTTTTTAACAATAAGACCTTTATCTTCCAATACCTTAAGAGATGCTCTTATGGTCTGTCTGCTGCAGTCGTATTTCTGACAGAGTAATTCTTCTGTGGGCAGTTTGGTTTTACCGTCAGAACGCATGTGTCTGAGGTCTGCTTCGATCTTATATGCAATCCTGAGATATTTGTCTGCCATATAAGGTACCCGTCAATTAAAAGTGGTGATTACTCTTAATAAGAGTATAAAAATTAACGGGTCATGGTGTGAGGAACATCATAATCTATTAATGCAAAAATCTTATGAATATTGATTTCCGAATTTTCGAAGGCGACTATTTTATCGCCTTTTTTCTGGCTGTTGATATTTTTTCGTACTAAGGAATTTTTAATGTGACAAATTGACGTTGATTTTTCCGTCTTTCCTGACGCCTGATTAGAAAATATCCAACAAGCTAACACAAAATTTCTAACAAAACCGAACTGGCATTTGTTATCTGCGCGAAAGTTGTACGGTCCAGTCTTCGAAAAAACAAAGTTGTATTTAGTCAGATTGACCATTCGAAAAAACCTATATGAGATTCGTGGAACGGCCCGCCCGGGAGTGGTTAAGTGTAGGCATGAAGCACAGGATAGGCCTGTGACCCAAGAAATTCATTATGAGAAATGAGGTAAGAAACATGAAAAAGTTCATGAAGGCTATGATGGCTGGTGCTCTTACAGTTGCAATGACAATGGGCGCAGCAGCATGCGGCACAACAACACCTACAGCAGCTCCTACAGAGGGACCTACAGAAGGACCTGCTACAGAAGCTCCTACAGAGGGTCCTGCAGCTGGTGACGAACTCATCAAGGTTGGTATCATCAATAACGATCCTAATGAGTCAGGTTATCGTACAGCTAACGACAGAGACATGAAGGCTACATTCACAGAAGAGAATGGCTATGAAGCTTCTTTCTACTACAGCCTTAAGAACGAAGATCAGATCGCAGCAGCTCAGAAGTTCATCCAGGACGAAGTAGATTATCTCTTGATCTCAGCAGCTGGTACATCAGGTTGGGACGGAGTTCTTGAGCAGGCTCAGAAGGCTGGCATCAAGGTTATCCTCTTCGACAGAACAATCGACGCAGACGAGAGCCTCTATGAAGCTTCAATCGTTTCAGACATGGCTAAGGAAGGTCAGCAGGCAGTTGATTGGCTCGCTTCACAGAACCTTTCTGAATACAAGATCGTTCACATCCAGGGCGTTATGGGTTCTTCAGCTCAGATCGGCCGTTCAGGCGCTCTCGACGATAAGGTAGCTAAAGAGGCTAACTGGAGCATCGTTGCTCAGCAGACAGCTGACTGGTCAGAAGAAACAGCTCAGCAGATCGTTCAGTCCGTTATCGACTCTGGCGAAACATTCAACGTAATCTATGCAGAGAACGACAACATGGCTAAGGGCGCTGTTGCTGCTCTTGACAAGGCTAACATCTCTCACGGTGTAGGCAAGGACGTTATCGTTATCGGTTTCGACTGCAACACATGGGCTCTCCAGGAACTCCTCGCTGGTAACTGGAACTATGATGGTCAGTGCAATCCTTTCCAGGCTGCTTACATTGATGACATCATCAAGAACGGCGCTACACAGAAGGTAGTCATCATGGACGAGAAGGGCTTTGATGCTACAACAATTACACAGGAAGACGTTGACAACTACGGAATCTGATATTTGGTCCCCACCCGAATTAGCACTTTACCAAACCAAATATAAGATTTAACGACATTTGATGTGCGATGCGATGACTCATCGCATCGCACATTCTTTTCGGGAACATCCGGAAACAAGAAACAGGAAACAATTGTTAGGAGGAGATTATGATTGAAGGCGCAGTTTTGGAGATGCGCGGGATATGTAAGTATTTCCCGGGCGTGCGCGCTCTTGAGAAGGTAGATTTCACTTTAAGAGAAGGGGAAATCCATGCTCTGATGGGCGAGAACGGTGCAGGTAAATCAACACTCATTAAGGTGTTGACTGGCGTATATCCAATGGATGGCGGCGAAGTAATGCTGTCAGACCACTTTGTACATATCAGATCACCACAGGATGCACAGAACGTAGGTATTGCAACGGTATATCAGGAGATCACACTTTGTCCCAATCTTACTGTTGCAGAGAATATGTATATTGGCCGTACAAAAGGAGTTCTTACGGATTGGCGTATGATGAATTCTTCTGCCGGCAGACTCCTCGAAGAATTAGGTATCCCTGTTTCACCAAAAGAACAGCTCGGTAACTGCTCCATCGCAGTTCAGCAGATGGTAGCAATTGCAAGAGCAGTTGATATGGATTGTAAGGTTCTTATTTTAGACGAACCTACATCTTCGCTGGATGAGCAGGAAGTTCAGAAACTGTTCAACCTTATGCGCGACCTTAAGAAGAAGGGCGTAGGAATTATCTTCGTAACTCACTTCCTCGAGCAGGTATATGAAGTATGCGACCGCATTACCGTTTTGCGTGACGGTAAACTCGTTGGCGAATACGTCATTGAAGATCTGCCGAGAGTTCAGCTCGTTTCCAAGATGCTCGGTAAGGATTTCGATGATATGGCCGACATCAAGACGGAAGGCGATGCGGATAGAATCGACCTTAGTGAATTGCCAGTATACCAGGCAAATAACCTTACCGGAACGACCGGAATAAAGCCGTTTGATTTTGAAATCCATGCAGGTGAAGTAAACGGCTTTACCGGTCTTCTGGGTTCCGGAAGATCCGAGAGTGTACGTGCAATTTTTGGTGCTGACAGAGTTGTTGGCGGAACCGTAAAGATGCACGGTAAGACCGTAAAGATCAGAAAGCCTTTGGATGCGATGAAGCACGGTATCAGCTATCTGCCTGAAGACCGTAAGCTCGATGGTATCGTTGGTGATCTCTCAGTTAGAGATAACATCATCCTTGCCCTCCAGGTAATGAAGGGATTCTTCAGGCCTTTCTCCCGTGCACAGGCTGAGAGATTTGCTGATTACTACATAAAGCTTTTGAATATTAAAACAGCTTCTCAGGATACTCCTATAAAATCACTTTCGGGCGGTAACCAGCAGAAGGTTATTCTCGCAAGATGGCTTCTTGCAGATCCTGTTTATCTTATCCTCGACGAACCTACAAGAGGTATCGACGTAGGAACCAAAGTTGAGATCCAGAAACTCGTTTTAAAGCTCGCTGCGGAAGGAAAGAGTGTAACGTTTATCTCTTCAGAAATCGATGAGATGATCCGCACATGTTCTCGTCTTATCGTCATGCGTGACGGCAAGGTTGTAGGCGAGCTCAAGGGCGATGATCTCAATCAAAATAAGATCATGGCAACAATTGCCGGAGGTGAATCATAATGTCAACTAACGAAAAAGCGATAAGCTCCAGCAATTCTGTCAAAAGCTTCTTTGCAAAAATAGTTCGCAACCAGCTGTTCATTCCGATTGCAGCGCTTTTACTGCTTATCATCTTTAACTTTGCAGCAGATATCATTCTTCATGCGGATACATCATTTTTCAAGATCGTTCTTGAACCGAGCAGCACAGGCAACATGGTTCTTTCAGGAAACCTCATTACCATTATCGATAATGCATCAGAGCTGGCACTTCTTGCCATCGGTATGACGCTCGTAACATCCGCATCAGGCGGTCAGGATATTTCCGTAGGCGCGACTATTGCAATTGCAGGTTCTACGATATTAAGAATAGTTAAGGGCTATTCTCCTGATATATCAGGCGCGAAATTCGCAGCAGTTATCATCGGTGCGTTCCTCTTATCTGTTATCGTATCTGCTTTGTTCGGTGCATTTAACGGTGCTCTTGTCGCATACTTCAAAATCCAGCCGATGGTTGCAACATTGATCTTGTTTACTGCAGGCCGTTCGATTGCCGCATGGATCAATAACAACGATAATATTTCCATCAACGATACAAGATTCGGTTATTTCGGAAACTTTATCCCCGGAATTCCCGTTCCGACACCGGTATTCATTACGATTATCTGCATAATAGTAATAGCTCTTGTTTTGAAGTTTACTAACCTCAGACTCTATTCACAGGCAGTTGGTATCAACGCATCATCTTCAAGACTTAACGGTATCAACCCTAAGACAATTAAGCTTTTGTCATTTATTATCCTCGGCATTTGCGTAGCCGTATGCGGCTTGATCAAGGTGTCACGAACATCTTCCATTACATACGCTGTTATCGCCAATAACATCGAAATGGATGCGATCCTTGCAGTCGCATTGGGAGGTAATAACTTAGGCGGCGGTAAGTTCAATATGACCGCATCTGTTCTGGGTGCTTATGTTATCCAGTTCCTTACAACCACATTGTTCAGAATGAAGGTAAGTTCAAGTGCGATCTCCGCATATAAGGCTATTGTAGTTATCCTTCTCATCATCATGTCATCTCCTTTCATCCGCAAGTGGCTTGCTGACAGGAAGAACAGGAGACTCGCAGCCAAGGCCGGTTCTAACGTAAGAAAGGAGGTTGCTTGATATGTCAATCAACACGCCCGCATTAAACGGTAAGAGCCTTAAACGCCGCTCTTCTTATACTGATACAAATCTCCTTTTGATCATCACTATCGCAGTATTTATTGTAATGTATGTTTGTGCTGTGGTATTCCTTAAGAAGGGTTTTACCAAGCCGCAGATGTTCTTCAATATCCTTAATGAGAATGCATCACTGCTTGTTTTATCCTGTGGTATGACACTCGTAATGATCACAGGCGGAATCGATATCTCCGTAGGCCAGGTTACATCACTCGTTTGTATGGCTTGTGCCGTACACTTAGAGCAGAACGGCGGTAATGTTTTCACATCGATCCTCTTAGCTCTTGGTATCGGTCTGGCATTCGGTATCGTTCAGGGATTCCTCGTAGCTTATCTGGAATTCCAGCCGTTCATAGTCACACTGGCAGGATTGTTCTTTGCCAAAGGTCTGACGACGATCATAAGCAGCGACAGAATCAGCGTTACCAACGAAGCATTCGTTAAACTCTGCAGATATGAAGTAACTATTCCTTTCCTTGGTTCAGTAAATAAAAAAGGTATATTCATTCCTGCCTATGTAGAAATCGGTGTAGTCGTAGCACTTGTTCTCGTTGTTCTTCTTTTCTGTATGCTCAGGTGGACAAAGCTCGGACGTAATTTCTACGCTGTAGGCGGTAACAACCAGAGTGCAAACATGCTCGGTATCAACGTTAAGCTTACAAAGTTTTTGGCTCACGTTCTCTGCGGACTTTGCGCAGGTATCGGCGGATATCTTTTCTTCCTCCATGCATGCTCAGGTTCACCTCTGCACGCACAGGGTGCTGAAATGAACGCAATCGCTTCTTCCATTATCGGCGGAACATTGCTCTCAGGCGGTGTAGGTAATATCGCAGGTACTCTGTTCGGAGTATTGTCACTGTCAACAATCAAGATGATCGTTACTTCATTGGGATTTGACGATCCATGGTGGACAAATATCACCGTTGCATTGATGCTTTGTATCTTCCTCCTCGTTCAGAGTGTTATACTTTCACGTAAGAACAAAACAAAGAAGTAATTCTTTTAAGGAGGCTCAAAAGTGGATCTTAAAACAACAGCTCTCGGAATCGAATTGGGTTCCACCAGAATCAAAGCAGTACTTATCGATGAGAATCATCTGCCCATAGCATCGGGCGACTTCGAATGGGAGAACCAGTTAGTTAACGGAATCTGGACTTATTCAGAGGAGATGATCCACCAGGGAATCCGTGAATGCTATAAGGCATTGAAATCAGATGTTGAATCGAAGTTCGGTGTTAAGCTTACAACAGTCGGCGCCATCGGAATCTCTGCCATGATGCACGGCTATCTTCCTTTCGATAAGGACGGAAACAGACTTGCCGAGTTCAGAACCTGGCGTAATACGATTACCGGTGAAGCAGCTGAGAAGCTTACAGACCTCTTAGGATTCAATATTCCGCAGAGATGGAGCATTGCGCATTTTTATCAGGCAATCCTCAATAATGAGAGCCATGTTAAGGATGTAGCATTCCTTACAACTCTCGCAGGTTATATCCATTGGACTTTAACAGGTGAGAAGGTTATGGGTGTAGGCGAAGCATCAGGAATGTTCCCAATCGACAGCTCAACATGTGATTACAATGAGACGATGGTCCAGAAGTTCAACGGACTTACAGGTCTCGATTTAAGAAGCATCCTTCCTAAGGTAGTTTCTGCAGGTGAATATGCAGGTAAGCTCACAGAATCAGGCGCTAAGTTCCTTGATCCTGAGGGCGATCTCGAGCCTGGTATTCCTCTCGCACCTTGTGAAGGTGATGCCGGTACAGGAATGGTTGCTACGAATTCTGTCCGTATCAGAACAGGTAATGTCAGTGCAGGAACATCTGATTTTGCCATGATCGTAGTTGATCACGATCTTGGTGTTCACAGAGAGATCGATATGGTTACAACACCTGACGGTGCACCCGTTGCGATGGTTCACTGCAATAACTGCACATCTGATATCAATGCATGGGTTAATCTTTTCTCCGAGTTTGCAAATCTTATGGGTGCTTCATACAGCAAGGGCGAGCTCTTTACTAAGCTCTTCCAGGTTGCGGAAGAAGGCGATGCTGACTGCGGCGGACTCCTGTCTTATAACTACTTCTCAGGTGAAGGTGTAACTGATCTTGATGAAGGCAGACCTGTTTTTGCGAGAATGCCTGACAGTTCTTTTACCATCGCAAACTTCATGAGAACACATCTTTATTCCGCTCTTGCTACTCTTAAGATCGGTATGGATATTCTCCAGAGAGAAGAGCAGGTTAAGATTGATAAGCTCCTGGGCCATGGCGGTTTCTTTAAGACTCCCGGAGTCGGCCAGAGAATGCTCAGCGCAGCAGTTAATGCGCCTGTTTCAGTTATGAAAACAGCAGGCGAGGGCGGTCCTTACGGAATGGCACTCCTCGCATCTTACATGCTTAACCGCGCTGAAGGTGAGACATTGCCTGATTATCTTGATAACAAGGTATTTGCTGATGCCGAGTGTTCTACTATAATGGCTGATAGCGCTGACGTTGAAGGCTTTGCAAAGTTCCTTGCGAGCTACGTAAAGGCGCTTCCTGTTGAGAAGACTGCTACGGAGGTATTCGGCTGATGCTTGAAGAACTTAAGAAGATAGTATGTGAGGCAAATCTGCTTTTGCCAAAGCACGGACTGGTTACATTTACATGGGGTAATGTCAGTGGTATCGACCGTGAGAAAGGTCTCGTAGTCATTAAGCCTTCCGGTGTTGAGTACGATCACATGACGGCTGATGACATGGTTGTTGTTGATTTGGACGGCAAGGTAGTTGAAGGTAAGTGGAAGCCTTCTTCTGATACTGCTACACACGTTGTCCTTTATAAGGCTTTCCCTAATATTGGAGGCGTTGTACATACACATTCACGCTGGGCAACCAGTTTTGCACAGGCAGGAATCGCTATTCCTGCTATGGGTACAACACAGGGCGACTATTTCTACGGTGATATCCCTTGCACACGTCCCATGACTGATGAAGAGATCAAGGGCGAGTATGAGAAGGAAACAGGCAACGTTATCGTTGAGACTTTCGCAGGTTTGGATCCCGATGCAATTCCTGCTGTTAATGTTTATTCCCACGGACCGTTCTGCTGGGGTACTGATCCGATGAATGCAGTGCATAACGCAGTAGTTATGGAAGAGGTTGCATTCATGGACTACCACGCACTGATGCTCAATCCCGAACACAGGGACATGCAGCAGACGTTGCTGGATAAGCACTACCTAAGAAAACACGGAGCTAACGCTTATTACGGACAGGGCTGATGTAAATCAGCCTTTTTCTTTTGGTGGTGGTTTTCGCAATGTACGAAATATTCACGAAAACCGGCTTTTTCGTGAAACTTACGTGAATCGGTCCTATTCTTCTGTACAAAACAACACCCGCGTTGTGCTAAAATACATAAGTTATTTCAATCATTCGGAGGAACTGCTAATGAAGGTTCTTGTTGTAGGCGGCGGCGGAAGAGAGCATGTTATTTGTTGGAAGCTCAAGCAGGATCCCAGAGTAACGGATCTCTATTGTGCTCCGGGTAACGGTGGTATTGCTTCTATTGCTACATGCGTTGATATTAAGGCTACTGATATAGACGGTATGGTCGAATATGCGAAGAAAGAGCAGTTTGATCTCGTCTTCGTTGCACCCGACGATCCGCTCGCAATGGGTATGGTCGATAAGATGGAAGAAGCAGGCCTCAGAAGCTTCGGCCCTAAGGCTAACGCTGCGATCATCGAAGGCTCAAAGGCATTCTCTAAGCAGCTCATGAAGAAATATTCCATTCCTACTGCTAAATATGAGATCTTTACTGATGAGCAGGCAGCTCTGGCTTATCTCGAGACACAGCCGATGCCTATCGTTATCAAGTGTGACGGTTTGGCTCTCGGTAAGGGCGTTATCATTGCCCAGAACCTCGATGAGGCTAAGCAGGCAGTTAAGGACATGATGGAAGACCAGAAGTTCGGTTCTGCAGGTTCTACGATCGTTATCGAAGAGTGCATGACAGGCCCCGAGCTCACGGTTCTTGCTTTCTCTGACGGCAACACATGTGTTCCGATGGTATCTTCAAGAGACCACAAGAGAGCATACGACCATGATGAAGGTCTTAACACAGGCGGTATGGGTGCTGTTACACCTGGCGCTGACATGACAGACGAGCTCAAGTCCCGCATTCAGAATGAGATCATCACTCCTACAGTCGAGGCACTCAAGAAAGAGGGCAGACCGTTTAAGGGCGTAATTTATTTTGGACTCATGCTTACACCTGAGGGACCGAAGGTTGTAGAGTACAATGCGCGTTTCGGCGATCCTGAGGCACAGGCTGTATTGCCTCTCCTCGAGAACAGTCTCCTTGATATAGTTGATGCTGTTATCGACGGCAAGCTCGACCAGGTTGAGTTCAAGTGGAAGAATAAGTGCTCATGCGTTGTTGTTATGGCATCAGGCGGATATCCTCAGAGCTATGCAAAGGGTTATGAGATCACTGGTATTGATACCTGCGGCAAGCTCGTATTCCAGGCAGGCACCGCACTTAAGGACGGTAAGCTCGTTACAAGCGGCGGACGTGTTCTCTGCGTATACGATGAGGCTGATACTCTCGATGAGGCTATCGACGGCGCATATGAAGGCGTTGCAAAGATCTCTTTCAAGGATATGCATTTCCGTCACGATATAGGAAGGACACTCGGCTGATAGATGAAGATCGGCATATACGGAGGTTCATTCGATCCTGTCCACAACGGACACATAGCAATGATCAAGTCTGCGTTGAAAAGCGGCTTTGTTGACTGTGTGATCGTCGTTCCTTCCGTGCGTAATTCTTTTAAACTTTATGCTAACAAACTCCCGCCGCCGTACCGCCTCTACATGATGAAGGAGACGGTAGAAGGTCTCGGAATTAAGAACTGCTATGTCAGTGATATTGAGTTTGTTGTAGAAGGTGTCAGTTATACCGCTGTTATTCTCGCAAAGCTCACGTCTGATGAATACATAAGAGATTTCCTTATGGCAAATGACGTAAAGCGCAAGAAGGCCGAAGAGCACCATGAGTTTTACTGGATCATGGGTTCTGATACTCTCGGAACTTTCGAGACGTGGTTTAAACCGGGCGAGATATTGAAGTATGCTGCTTTGCTCACTGCTGTGCGTCCGGGTGATGATACAGATGTTGACAGGGCTGCTGCGTCTATAAAGAAGAATCTCGGCGGCAGAGTAGAGTTATTCAGATTGGACGGAATTGAGTGTTCATCTTCTGAGATAACCAGAAGCGGTGATTTCTCGCAGGTTCCTGAACCTGCCAGAGAATTCATTAATAGACACGCGCTCTATACTGAGAATACTATGCTTAACGGCATCAGCGACGAAGCGAAGAAGCAGTTTTTTGATTGCGCCACATGGATGCATAAATATCTCGGCGGCAAGAGACTGCTGCACACGCTTAATGTCGGATATCTGTCAGCTCATCTGGCTGAACTCTACGGATGTGATAAGAATAAGGCCCTGATCGCCGGTGCTCTTCATGACTGCGCGAAAGAGCTTCCTATCGAGCAGCAACTCGAAATGGCAAAGAGATATTCAGGCGACCTTTTTACTGAAAAGAAGATCATTCATTCAGCGGCAGGTGCTACTTTCGTAAAGGAAGAACTCGGCATTGAAGACAAGGAGATCCTTGATGCCATCTGCTATCACACAACGGGCAGAGGCGGCATGACGGTTCTTGAGAAGATCGTATATCTCGCAGACAAGATCGAACCTGCCAGAAACTATATGGATCTGGGTCCCATAAGGGAAGCTGCCGAGCACGATCTCGATGAGGCTGTCCGAATGACTGCTGATGCTGTAAGAAACAAGTTTAAAAGCCAGGGTAGGGAAATGCATCCGGTTACGATTCAAATGATGAAAGAACTGGGAATGACAGACGCTTAACAATAAGTTCAAAACAAGACCAATTGTATTGTGTTACAATCAAATCAATAAAGAAAACCAAGGAGACAATTAATGGACAGCAAAGAATTAGCCGCAAAGATTACTGAGATACTTGATTCCAAAAAGGGTATTGATATTGAGACGATCGATCTGACAGGAAAGACTGTATTGGCAGATTACTTCGTGCTCGCAAGCGGTAATTCAACAACACAGATCAAGTCTTTGGCTGATGAAGTTGAGTATGTGCTTAAGAAGGATTTTGATATCGTTCCTGATCATATTGAAGGCCGTTCAGGAGACAAGTGGATCCTTCTGGACTATAAGGATGTTGTCGTTCATGTAATGGGCAGAGAAGAACGCGAGAATTACAACATCGAGAAGTTCTGGGAAACAAAGCGCAGAGAAGGCGAAGAGTAATCTCAGGATTAACTTAAATTATTATCGGAACCGGCAGGGTGTTCACCTTGTCGGTTTTGTCTTTTTTGTCGGGAAAAACCGACAAAGGATGGTGTTATGCTAATTCTATGTTAAAGAAAAGCACAGCATCAAAACTTAAGAGTTATATATATCTGTTGGCATTCGTTCTGATAATTATCCTGAGCGCCGTCTATAAGTATGTGTTTAAGGGTAACGGCGATTTCTCCATAGAAGCATTTAAGAGCAAGAAGACAGCCCATATCACGGAAACATTAGAAACTGTGAATGATACAGAGACGGCAATGCATTCTATGGTTTCAGAAACGACTGCGGGAACTACGGAGACTGTCGCGCTGGTTAGTGTATATATCTGTGGTGAGGTAAATTATCCTGGAATATATGAAGCGCCAAAGGGAGTTATTCTTAACGAGATAATAGAAGATGCCGGAGGGTTCACTGAATCTGCATCCGTGAACAACGTAAATCTCGTTTATCAGATTGAATACAACATGTCTATCTATATTCCGTCGGAGGAAGAGATAGAGGAAGGCTTCAGCGGTGGCGACATCATAAGGCGCGACGGCGTATATGTCTGGGGTTCTGGAAATAGTGATCCGTCCGGACAGGCATCAGGAACGGGAGAAGTAAAGATTGTTAATATCAATACTGCCACAGAAGATGAATTGAAAACTCTTCCCGGGATTGGTGATGTCACAGCGAAAGCAATTATCGACTACAGGAACAGTACTCCTTTCGAGACGATAGAAGACATAAAAAAAGTCACCGGAATTGGTGACTCGAAGTTCAACAGGATAAAAGACTATATCTGCGTGTGATCAGGTGTAGCCGTAAAGACCTCTGACACTTACTTCGCCGCTCTTAAGGTCCTCAATAGATCCGTCATCAAACTTAACCTTTAGAGAATAATCGTCGTTGATGGCGATGGCAGTACCGGTTCTGCCGTTACCGTTCTCGGACATGAGTTTATAAGCTGTAACTTTGCTGCCTGTCGTAATGTTTAATTCGCGATAACGGCCCAGATAGTAGTCGCTGTTATCAGGCCAGCCGTCTTTGAGTCTGTCCATTGATCTGATTATCTCAGCAGCGAGTTTTGAACGGAAAAATGTTTTGCCGTCGTTCTCGATAGACAGGGACGTTGCAACATCAGATAGTTCAGACGGGAAGTCTTCAGGCTTCTCATTTACGTTTACACCAATACCGATAATGCTTGTGTCGATGAAGCCGCTCTCACCCTCAACTGATACTTCTGTGAGAATGCCGCATATCTTTTTTCTGTTCATCAGGAGGTCATTGACCCATTTAATCTGTGTATCCAGACCGTAGGCATTCTTAATAGCATCTGCAACTGCTACGGCTGTCCAGCTCGTAAGATCAGATATCTTATCGAATCCGGATTCAGGTCTGAACAGGTAAGACAAGTAGATTCCGACACCTGAAGGAGAGACGAAGTTTCTGCCGCGTCTGCCTTTGCCACTGGACTGGTGATCTGCAACTACAACTGTTCCGGATGGTGCGCCTTCGGCAGCAAGGCCCTTCAGGACTGTATTTGTTGAGCCTACAGTATCGAAAACATTGATATCTCCTGTTCTTCCTGTGGGCAGGAGAGCCGCAATGGAACCTTTCGAAATGATGTCAGGTGAATTCTTTAGAAGGTAACCCTTGTTGGTGGAAGACTCGATCTCGTAGCCTTCCTGGCGCAGTGTTTTTACGGCTGTATTTATGGCCGCGCGGGTAACACCTAATTTCCTGCTTATGTTCTCTCCTGAGATGTAGCCATCTTCTTTTGAGATTATTGTTAATACATCATCTTTTAGCATCTATTGTTTTCCTTAGAATAATCAATGATTTTTAGCAATTTTGTATAACTATTTAATCAAAATAATAACACTTTGTGTTCATTTTGAGGTAAAATAACTAAGGTAAGTGCTTATTTTTGCTTTATAGGGTGACCATGGGTATATATTCAGTTTCGTTAGCTGTAGTAATGTTACTCAGCATGCTGTCTACATTTGCGCTCGTTCTTTTCTCGAGGCGCGGAGCTAAAACGCTTGAAATTCTCCTTTCGGCGTGTGTTATGGTCAGCAATATCGGCTATTTCATGCTCTCTTGTTCCAGAACAATAGAAGAAGCCGTTTTGGCGAACTCCATTAGTTATATCGGTGGTCTGTTCTTACCATTATTAGTTGTTTATATCCTGATCGATTATTCCGGTTCCAAGGTTCCGTTCTGGTTTACCGGTTTTATGATCTTCTTTAACGTTGTAGTTTTCCTTACAACGCTTTTCACTGACAGAGTACCTCTGTTTTATGCAGAGCTCACTTTTATTCCGGGTAATCCGTCACTGCTGATCAAGACTCCCGGTCCTATCTATTACGTTAAGTTTATTATTCTTGCCGTAGAAGTGGCGCTGGTCGCATTCTTTACTATCCTCACATATCTGGGTAAGAGAAATGCTTCTTTCAGAACAATGATGATCTATGCAGGATCTTTACTCGGCGCTGTTATCATCTACGCTGCAAAGGGATTGTTCAATCTCAAGTATGATCTGATGCCTTATTTCTATTTCATCGCATCCGTAATGCTTGATTATTTGGTAACGAGAACAACGATTTATAACGTTAACTTAAGTGTTCAGGAGAAGATCGATGAGCTCAGTACATTCGGTTATCTCGTTTTCGACAGGAAGTTCAGATATGTAGGAAGTAACCCTGTATCCGAGAAGTTCTTCCCTGAAGTTGCTACAGCCAGAATCGACTCAAAGATCAATGCAAAGGATTATGCGTTGAAGGATCTTCTTAAATGGGTGGTAACAACAGCAACAGATGCTACTGCTGCCAAGAAGACAAAGGGTAAGTTCAAGAAGTCTATCGTAATCAATGACCGTAGCCCGAATGAGAGAAGATTCCTTGAGTGTGAATTGAGCTTTATCCATTTCGGTTGGGATAACCACGTAACAGGTTATCTGGTTGAGATTTTGGATGACACTGAGCAGCACAATAAGACTGAATCATTGAGCTTCAAGAACGAGACACTGGCCAGAGAGGTTGACAGACAGGCTAAGAAGGCTAAGTCAATGCAGATGTCTACCATCCTCGGTATGGCGGCCATGATCGAATCTCGTGATAACTCCACAGGCGGTCACATCAACAGAACATCCGCTTGCGTTGCTCTCTTTGTTGAGCATTTGAGAAAGATGTCTGACTACAACATGAGCGAGAATTATTGGGATGCCGTAATCAACGCTGCACCTCTCCACGATCTCGGTAAGATCGCAGTCGACGATAAGATCTTAAGAAAGCCTTCCGGCCTTACAGAAGATGAGTATGACGAGATGAAGAAGCATGCTTCTGCCGGTGCTGAGATCATGAGCAAGGTACTTGAGGACGTAGACGATAAGGAATTCGTTAAGGTTGCTACCAATGTCGCTCACTATCACCACGAGAAGTATAACGGAACAGGTTATCCTGATATGTTAAGAGGCGAGAATATCCCGTTCGAAGCAAGAATAATGGCACTGGCAGACGTTTTCGATGCCCTCGCGAGCAGACGTTATTACAAGGAGCCTATGTCTTACGACGAAGCGTTCGATATCATCAAGTCTGAGTTAGGCCACCATTTCGATCCCCATCTCGGACGAATCTTCGTAGGCCTTAAGCCTGAGATAATTGAGTTGTACGAATCGTTTAAGAATACCGATTACGCAAGATAATAAGAAATTAAAAAGCCGCGTTCACTTCATCACCGCGGCTTTTCTTTTGATTTGTATTAAGCATCAGTTTAATCGTTGATAATATTCTTGACCCATTTGTATTTCTTATAGTGTGCGAGTACTACAGGAATCTTAACTATCTCATCGAGGTTAAGAACGAAGTAAACTGCAATAACGGGCCAATCTAAAACGAAAGCAACCAGGAAACCTACAGGTACGATAAAAGCCCACATGGTTACTGTGTCGCAGATAAAACCGAATTTAGTATCTCCGCCGGCGCCGAATAATCCGCCAATAAGAGTTGAGTTGATCGATCTGCCCAGGATGTAATAACTGCACATCAGAAGCATTATCAGCAGGTAGTGTTCAGCTGTCTCTGTGAGGTTTACGAAGTAAAGAATAACAGGCGCTGAAGCAGCTGCTACAAGACCCAGGATGATACCTGAGATAATGGTTATCTTGTAAAGTTTCTGTCCGTATTCCTTCGCTACGTCGAATCTGCCGGCTCCGAGTTCATTTCCTACTACAATTACGCTGCCGCCGGCGATAGCAAAGCAGAGACATGATACGAGGTCTTTTACGATATCCGCAATCGAATTTGCAGAAGCAGCATCGATTCCGAGTCGTCCCATGATGACGGTGATCATGGTGAAACCGAATCCCCAGCTGATCTGATTCATCAGATAAGGGAGAGTGTACTTCGAATATCTTTTGCGGAGGTCAAGATCAACCTTGAATACATTTTTGAATCTCAGTCTGAATTTGGTGAGTTTCAAAAGATAGTAAAGACACATAACAAAACCGACAAAGTTTGCAATCGAAGTTGCGAGTGCCGCACCTGTAATGCCCATCTCAGGGGCCCCTAAAAGTCCGAAGATAAATACGGCATTGAGAACGATATTCAATACTACGATAACAGTGCTTACGATCGTGCACTGCTTAACGAATCCTACGTTTTTAAGGAGCGTCTCGAAAATCAACGCGAGCGTCATGAAAACATACGAGAAAGAAGCGCATCTCAAATAGGGAATTGCACCGTTTATGAGTTCAGGCTCATTGGTAAAGATACTGATTACACCTTGCGGTATAAACATAGAACAGCCGAAGAACACTGCCATGACGGGGAGAGATAAAACAAACATATAACCGAAGATTTTCTCAACGGATTTGGAATCGCCCTTACCCCAATACTGGGCAGCCAAAATGGATCCTCCCGAAGTTATCGAGAGGGTAAACAGTGTCAGAACGAATGGCACTTTTGATGCGAGAGAAACCGAAGTCATGGCCTCCTGTGAGAGGTTTAAGAGCATGACAGCATCTGATACCGGAACGAGCGCCCAGACAAAATTCTGGAGTGTCATAGGAAGTATCAGAGAGATCAGTTTCTTCTTAAAAGATGTATCTTTCGTATTTGGCATGTGCGAATTTTATCACAGAAATATTAATAATAAAGGCTTTCGAATGTTTCTGTCCTAAAAGTGCGAAAAAAAGTGCGACTTATGACACATAATTTGATGCGAAAAAATGTAAAAACAAAATAGGCTGCCTCATAATGAGACAGCCTATTGAAGTTAACTGTAAACTTTATCAATCAGTCATCGATTGACTTATCTGTTGCTCTGGCGTAGATAGCTTCTACATTCTCGCCGGGAGCAGGAGTGATAATAGTAACAACTACTGCGATGATAAGACCGAAGATGAAGCCGGGAACGATCTCATAAACGCCCGTATCTGTGATGACAGGTGTTGTGATCGTGCTGGTGAACAGAATGAGCCATGTGATATCGGCAACGGCACCTGCGATGATTCCGGCAACAGCGCCTGCATAGTTAAAGCGCTTCCAGAACAGTGATAGGATGATGACAGGTCCGAAGGATGCACCGAAGAGACCCCATGCATTCTCAACCATGTTCATGATATCTGCTGCCCATGACTTCTCGTTGTCGAGACCCTGACGTGCGATGAAGAAAGCTACGACTGCAACGAGCAAGACTACGATACGGCCAACCCAGAGCATCTCTTTGTCTGTAGCCTTTTCCTTACGGATAATAGGCTTATAGATGTCGCTCGTAAATGCTGAAGAAGCAACGAGGAGCTGTGAGTCAGCAGTAGACATTGCAGCAGCGATGATAGCTGACAGCAGAATGCCTGCAAGGAAACCGGGGAAGATATCACATACGATTTCTATGAAGATTCTCTTGCGTCCGTCAGGCAATAAGAACTCTGCAAGAGAAGTGCCGTCTGTCATGATGTAAGTTCTTCCGAGGTAAGCGATGATGATAGCTGCGCCGAGTGTGAGGATAACCCAAACGATAGCGACTGCAGCAGACTTTCTGATCTGTGAAGGCTTGTTGATCGACATGAAGCGTACAAGGATGTGAGGCATACCGAAATAACCGAGACCCCAGCCCAATCCTGTAACGATCTCCTGCCATGAAGCGGCAAAGGGATTTGTTCCGAATACCTGCACCTCTTCATTGAATGCTCCATAGTTTGCGGGGTTGAAACTTCCGACTGCATCCATGACGATCGGTACTGCAAGAAGTGCAACGAGCATCATGATTCCCTGGAAGAAGTCAGTCCAGCAAACGGCCTTATAACCACCCATGAATGTGTAGATGAGGATCAACACTGCGAAAATGATCATGGCAAGGTGCTGATGATCAGCAAACCACGGCCATACAGAAGCGAAAACTGTTGTGCCGGCAACGAAAGCAGAAGCAACATAAACAGTAAAGCTGATAAGGAAGATAATAGCGCATACTACCTTCAATACTGAGCTCTGGCTCGCAAATCTGTTTGTGAGGTACTGGGGCAGAGTGATTGAGTCATCTGCAGCCTTTGAGAAACGACGAAGCCTTGTAGCAACGAAGATCCAGTTAGCAGCTGTACCGAGAGCAAGGCCGATACCGATCCATACCTGTCCCATACCGAATGCAAAAATCGAACCGGGGAAACCCATCAGGAGCCATCCGCTCATGTCCGAAGCCTGTGCACTCATTGCGGTAACAAAAGGACCCATGTGACGGCCGCCTAAGAAATACTCTTTCTCGTTACCGCCCTTACTCTTGAAGAAGAAGTAGATTCCGATAGCAAGGACAACAACGAAATAGAGTATGAAAGCAATGATCTTGTCCATAACATACTCCTTAAAATAAAATCAAAAGCATTATAACAGAAAAATAATGTAACGCACTAAAGCAACCCATAATTTTCATGGGTTGCGAGTGAAATGATACAATAATACAAGAGTGTTGATTATTTGCTGTCTTACGCAGAATGAGTGAATTAACAAATCAGAGTAATATGGGTATTTGCTATCATTTCAATATGGATATTCCTGATCCGGATGTGATTTTCCACGACGGATACTATTATCTGATTACCACAACGATGCACTTTTTTCCCGGTGGAGAAATACTCCGTTCTTCTGATCTGAAAAAATGGGAACACTATTCATATGTTTTCGATAAGCTCGAGAGCAGTCCTGCCCAGCGTCTTGAAGATGATGAGCATATCTACGGTAAAGGTATGTGGGCACCTGTTATAAGATTTAATGATGGCGTTTTCTATGTAGCATTTTCCTCCAATGACATGAACAAAACATATCTGTTCAGATCGGCTGATCTGAAGGGTCCGTGGAACAGAAGCGAAATTAAAGGTTTTTATCATGATCTGTCTTTGCTCTTTGATAACGGAAAAGCATATGTTGTTTACGGTAATACGGACATCCATCTCACAGAGTTAAATGAAGATCTTACGGGACCTAAGGAGGGCGGCATCGACAGAATAATAGTTGATGACAGCGGTAATCCGATGCTCGGGTTGGAAGGTTCTCATATATACAAGATTGACGGCAGGTATTATCTGTTCATGATCCATTCCTTAAGAGACAGGTGGAGAAGGGTAGAAGCTTTATATGTTTCTGACAGCCTTGAAGGCGAGTTTACCGGAGGGGATATTTTCGATAACGATCTGGGAATCAGGGATTCAGGAATTGCCCAGGGAGGTATGGTTACCGGTCCGGTCGGCAATCATCTGATAATGTTCCAGGACAGTGGAGCAATCGGTAGACTTCCTGTAGTTGTTCCGTTTGAATTCAAAGACGGAATGCCTGTATTTGATGAGATAAACGAAGTTGAAGAAGCCGAACTTAACGGCCTTTGCGGCAGTGATGATTTTGCTGACGGACATAAGGAATTTTGGCAGTTTAATCATGAGCCTGATATGGATCTTATTAAGTTCGATAACGGATTTCATATAACAACAGATAAGGTTTGCAGGAATATTTTCCATGCAAAGAACACACTCACACAAAAGACTTTAGGACCTAAGTGCAGCGCACAGGTAACAATAGATGCAAGTGAACTTAATGATGGCGATTTTGCAGGTTTGTCTGCGTTCCAGGGTGATTATGCTTTCGCTGGTATTCATAAGAAAAATAACGGATTCTATGCGGTAATGATGAGTAATACCAGCAAGGGCGGAATTTGGGATTTAAGTGAAGAGGAAGGTATAATTGAATCGGAGGAATTGATTGACGGCAGCAGTCTTACCGTAAAGGTTGAATGCGATTTTACGGTTGATACTGCGACATGTTTTATTGAGACTTCTGACGGATTTAAACAGATAGGAACGGTTCATGATCTTCGTTTCAGACTAGACCATTTTACGGGATCAAGATTCGCCCTGTCTTGTTTCTCGACAGTAAGTTCCGGCGGAACAGCGGTGTTTAACCGTTTCGTTCCGGGTTAATTCGGAGGCAGACTATATGAGCATTAATCAGGCAGACAGATATCAGGGAACCGGTTCGGCTAAATGCCCGAATTGTGCTGCCAATATTTTCTATAATGAGAAGCTCTCAAAACTCATCTGCAGTATGTGTGGAGGCCTCTTTGATCCGTCCAGTTTAAAACCAGTTGGTAGAATCGAGAACCGTGATACAGAAGAATCGGGTGAACAGGAAGATAACAAGCAGGAATTTATTTGTGATTCATGCGGTGCTGCAGTCGTAACTGATTACAATACGGCAGCAACATTTTGTGCCTTTTGCGGATCGCCGACTCTTATTAAAAGACGTTTGTCAAAATGCTTCAGGCCTGACGTTATTATTCCGTTTAAGGTAAGCAAGGAAGAAGCCATTGATAACTATCTGGAATGGGCCAAAACCCATAAGGGAATTCCAAAGAAGTTTGTATCTGAATCTGTATTGGAAAAGATTACGGGATACTATATTCCGTTCTGGCTTATTGATGCTGACTGTAAAGCTGAGGTTACCGGTACAGGACAGAAATTTCATGGTCAGGATATAGAGAATTTCAAGATAGACAGAACCCTCGTATATAAAGTTACCAGAGTTCCTTTTGACGGTTGTAAGAAGATTGCCAATACGCTGATGGAAGCAATCGAGCCTTTCGATTATTCAGAACTAAAAGAATATAACGATATGTATCTGCCGGGATTTTTCGCGCAGCGTTATGACGTTTCTGCTCTTGATATGATCGATCTTATCAGGATACGTTTTGACAACTATGCTGAGGGTATTGTTCAGCGTTTTTCTGCAGGTGAGTACGATAGTTTCAAGACACTGAATACACCCGGAACCCACTCGGAAAACTATAGCCAGATATATGCCATGATGCCCGTGTGGTTTCTCAATATCGAATATGAGGGTTCCACATATGGTATTGCCGTAAATGGTCAGACGGGAAAAGCGTCAGGTTCATTGCCCATAAGTAAGAAACGGGTTCATGTTCATGCTCTTGGCCGATTGGTTAAGGATGTATTGAAATACGTAGGACTCTCACTTATCGTTCCGGCACTGGTACCGCTTTTTATCTATTCTCTGACCTCAGGAAAAGTATCAGAGACATACTATATGACGGCATTTTTAATATGCTGGGCGGCTATATTTTTGCTGGGCCTTATATTCTTCATTCCGTTTCTTAAAAGCAAATTCTCGGATGACAGTTTCTATGAGTCGGTAACCATTGATAAGGCTCCGAATATTGAACAGTATATTGATTTTAATACTAAGTTTAATATGGAGAAAAGAGACAGTTTTCTGTACATGTCAGGTAAATGGTATGATGACGGAACCAAGAGATTTGAACGCGGTTCTATTATCGGAAGGATACTGAATAATATCTTTAAATAATTATGTTCAACAAAAAGTGCGTCAAACCCAATAGCGTTTGACGCATCTTTTTACATACTTTCGAAAACAAATACGATTATTACGAATACAGGTTTCTTACATGCTCTATGAACTTCGATGCCAGAGCGCTCGGCATCTTTTCTTTATCCCATGACAGAACATAATCAACATTAACGTTAGGTGTAATCGGTTTTACTACAACGTTTGAATCTCCTGGAATGTTTTTAGCGACTGAAGCAGGGAAGATCGCAATACCGATGTTCTGTTCAACGAGTTTTGAAGCGTTGGAAGAGTGCGCGGTTTTTACTATGAAGTGAGGTTCTTTTCCTGTAGGAACAAACCAGCTCCTGATCTCTTCTTCTCTGGAATGTCTGGATGAAATGATAAGGTCAGTATCTGCAATATCTTTAAGTGAAACAGTCTGCTTTTTGCTCTTCGCCAGAGGGTGAGTACCCGGAATGATCGCTGCCCATGAATCACTGTATACGGTAATACCGTCTAATTGCTCAGTGTTAAGCGGAGTCATTGTGATAGCGAGCTCCAACAGTCCGGACTTCATACGGTATGTGAGATCGTCCACGGTACCGCACCAGAGGTTATATGTAATGTTAGGATATTCCTTCTTAAAACTGGATATCCATTCAGCTGCAAGAGAAGGGCCGTTACTGTCTACGTGTCCTAAATACAGCGTGCCGCTGATACCGTTCTTAACGTCAGCTATCTCAGTCTTGGTAATATCTGCGAGAGCCAGGAGTTGCTCGCCGCGACGCTTCAATGCGAGGCCTTCAGGTGTCAGGGTAACGTGACGCTTACCTCTGATAATTAATGTACATCCTAATTCTTCTTCGAGATCCATAAGCGCTCTGGAGAGCGGCGGCTGGGACAGGTGTAGACGCTCTGCTGCACGGGTAATATTACGTTCTTCTGCAACTGTTAAGAAATAACGTATTTGACGCAAATCCATACTGTTTTCCTCCTGAAAGTTATCATACTCAAAAGGTATTGTTATACGCTTATGATTTGTATTTTATTTCCTACGGCCTAAGCGATAAAATCAGTCGTGAAATCAATCAATGATATTCTAAACGCATTGAGATTGAATATCAATACCTTTTAAGAATGGTTTAGCTTTGGTGGAGATTTAGGTGGTAATTTACCAAAGCTTCGGGAGGAGAATATGAGACCTTACGAGAAGAAATACTTGAACGAATGCTATGAAGCAATGCAACAAGAGCATGATGCTTGCGGAATCGGTTTAGTAGTTAATATCGATGGTAAAAAAGAATATCGTACTCTTGACGACGCATTGTCCATTGTTGAGAAGCTCGAGCACAGAGCAGGCAAGGACGCTACCGGTGAGGTGGGTGATGGCGTCGGTATTCTCGTTCAGATATCACACAAGTTTTTCAAGAAGGCAGCTAAGGAAGCTGATATCGAAGTTAAGGACGAAGGCGATTATGGTATCGGAATGTTCTTCCTTCCCCAGGATACAAAGAAGCGCACACTTGCTATGCGCATGTTCAAGGTAATCTCGGAGAAGAACGGTCTTAACATCATCGGCTGGAGAGAGGTTCCCACAAATCCTGATATCTTAGGTAAGGTTGCAAGAGATGCAATGCCTGTCATCATGCAATGCTTTGTAGAAAGACCTTCAGATTGCGCTAAAGGACTTGCTTTTGACCGTATGCTCTATGTTGCAAGAAGAGAATTCGAGCAAAGCACAGATGAAACATATATCACTTCTTTGTCTTCAAGAACTATCGTATATAAGGGAATGTTCTTAGTAGGACAGCTCCGTAAGTTCTATAATGATCTCCAGAGCAAGAGCTATGAGACAGCAATTGCAATGGTTCACTCAAGATTCTCTACTAACACAACACCTTCATGGGAGAGAGCGCATCCTTACCGTCTGGTTGCTCACAATGGTGAGATCAACACTATCAGAGGTAACTTCGACAGAATGCTCGCACGTGAAGAGACATTGTACAGCCCTTCACTCGATAACGATGTAGATAAAATCTTCCCGATCATTCATAAGACGGGTTCTGACTCTGCAATGCTCGATAACACATTGGAGTTCTTCATGATGAATGGAATCCCGCTTCCTCTGGCAGTCATGATGATGATTCCTGAGCCCTGGAAGAATGATTCATATATGGAGCAGGAGAAGAAGGATTTCTATCATTACTACGCTACAATGATGGAACCTTGGGATGGCCCTGCAGCAATCCTTTTCACAGATGGTGTCATCGCAGGTGCAACACTCGATCGTAACGGATTGAGACCTTCAAGATATTACATCACAGACGATAACAGACTTATCCTGTCATCTGAGGTTGGTGTTTTGGATATCGCGCCTGAACATATCGTAAAGAAGTCAAGATTACAGCCCGGCCGTATCCTTTTGATCGATACAGAAAAGGGATGTCTCGTATCTGATGAAGAGTGCAAGAAGTACTATTCAGAGAAAAACCCTTATGGTGAGTGGCTCGCAATGAATCTCTTACACCTGGCTGAACTGAAGATCCCTAACAAGAAGATCCCTGTTCATACACAGGAGATGAGAAATAAGCTCTATAAAGTATTCGGTTATACTTTCGAAGATGTAAAGAACGAGATCCTGCCTATGGCAATGAACAAAGTCGAAGCAACGGCTTCCATGGGTACTGATATTCCTCTCGCTGTTTTATCCGAGAAGCATCAGCTCCTGTTCTCATTCTTTAAGCAGCTCTTCGCACAGGTTACAAACCCGCCGATCGATTCTATCAGAGAAGAGATCGTAACAGATACAACTGTTTACATCGGTTCAGACGGTAACCTCTTGGAAGATAAGAGTGACAACTGCCGCGTACTCGAAGTTAATAATCCGATCCTCACAGGCGTTGATCTCATCAAGATCAAGTCATTGAACCAACCCGGATTTAAGAGTGCAACAGTATCTATTCTCTATTATAAGAACACATCATTAGAGAAGGCATTGGACCAGCTCCTTATCACTGTAGACAGAACATGCAGCAAGGGTGCAAATATCATCATCCTCTCAGACAGAGGCATCGATGAGAACCATGTTGCGATCCCTTCGCTCCTCGCTGTATCTGCAGTTGAGCAACACTTAGTCCAGACAAGAAAGAGAACGGCTGTATCTCTCATCATCGAGAGCGGTGAGCCCCGTGATGTTCACCAGATGGCAACACTGCTCGGCTTCGGTGCACGTGCTATCAATCCTTATCTCGCACACGAGTGTATCGCAGAGATGATCGACAAGGGAATCCTCGATAAGGATTACCACACAGCAATCGACGATTATAACTATGCGATCCTTCACGGCATCGTTAAGACATCTGCAAAGATGGGTATCTCCACATTGCAGTCTTACCAGTCAGCAAAGATTTTCGAGGCTGTCGGTATCTGCAAGGATGTAGTAGATAAGTACTTCACAGGCATCGTAAGCCGTGTAGGCGGAATCGGACTGGATGAAATTTCTGAAGGAATCCTTTTCAGACATGACAAAGCTTTCGATCCGATGGGTCTTGAGACAGAGACAACATTGGACAGTACAGGCTTCCATAACTTGAGAAGCGGTGATGACAAGGAAGATCACCTCTACAATCCTAAGACGATCGTTGCCCTGCAGAAGGCAGTACGTGAAGGTTCTTATGAACTCTTCAAGGAATATACGGCAATCGTAGATAACGAGAAGCCTCATACATTAAGAGGTCTCCTCGCTTTCAAGAAGACAGGTAATTCAATTCCTCTTGAAGAAGTTGAACCTGCATCTGAGATCGTTAAGAGATTTAAGACCGGTGCCATGAGCTACGGTTCAATCTCAAAGGAAGCACATGAGTGCATGGCAATCGCAATGAACCGTTTGGGCGGTAAGTCCAATACAGGTGAGGGCGGTGAATCTCCCGAGAGATTCGGCACAGAGAAGAACTCTAAGATCAAGCAGGTTGCATCAGGCCGTTTCGGCGTTACGAGCGAATACTTAAACAGCGCTGAAGAGATCCAGATCAAGATGGCTCAGGGTGCAAAGCCCGGTGAAGGCGGACACCTCCCCGGAAAGAAAGTATATCCCTGGATCGCAGAGAGAAGATATTCAACACCCGGTGTTGCATTGATCTCACCTCCGCCTCATCACGATATCTATTCGATCGAAGATCTGGCACAGCTCATCTACGATCTTAAGAATGCAAACCGAAAGGCAAGAATTTCAGTAAAGCTTGTTTCTGAAGCAGGCGTAGGAACAATTGCATGTGGTGTTGCAAAGGCAGGCGCACAGGTAATCCTGGTTTCAGGTTATGACGGCGGTACAGGTGCTGCTCCGGCCAGCTCCATTCATAACGCAGGTCTTCCTTGGGAATTGGGTCTGGCAGAAACACATCATGCACTTATCGAGAACGGCCTTCGTGGAAGAGTTGCAGTCGAGACAGACGGTAAGCTCATGAGCGGAAGAGATGTTGCGATCGCAGCACTCTTAGGTGCGGAAGAATTCGGTTTTGCAACAGCACCGCTGGTATCCATGGGATGCATGATGATGAGAGTCTGCAACAAGGATACATGCCCGTTCGGTATCGCATGCCAGAACGAAGAATTAAGAAAGAGATTTAAGGGTAAGCCCGAGCATGTTATGAACTTCATGCTCTTCATAGCAGAAGAGTTAAGAGAGATCATGGCAGAGCTGGGATTTAGAACAGTGGACGAGATGGTCGGAAGATCCGATCTCTTAAAGGTTAAGGACAAGCAGATAACCAAGAGAGCTGAGATGGTCTCTCTCGCGCAGATTATAGATCCTGAATATGCAGGATCCGAAGTGCGCCATTTCGAGCCCGGCCACGTGTTTGACTTTGAGCTCGAGAAGACGATCGACGAGAGAGTATTCCTCCCTGAACTCGCGAAAGGCCTTAAGAAAGGTTCGATCAAGATCGACAATGTTAAGGTATCGAGTACCGACAGAGCAGTAGGAACTATCTTGGGTTCTGAGATTACTGCAAAGTACGGAACGGATCTTGCCGATGACAGCGTCATCGTTGAGCTCACGGGCGGCGGCGGACAGAGCTTCGGAGCATTTATTCCGAAGGGCCTTACCATTAAACTCACGGGCGATGCGAATGACGGCTTCGGCAAGGGCCTTTCCGGCGGCAAGCTCATCATTAAACCCGATGAGAACTCCGGATTTGATGCATCCAAAAACATCATTGTCGGAAACGTCGCACTCTATGGAGCAACAAGAGGAACAGCTTATGTTTGCGGTATCGCAGGTGAGCGTTTCATGATCAGGAACTCCGGTGCAACAGGCGTATGCGAAGGTACGGGCGACCACGGACTCGAATATATGACAGGCGGAAGAGCAGTCATTCTGGGTGAAGTCGGAAAGAACTTTGCAGCAGGTATGAGCGGCGGAATCGCTTATGTATTAGATGAACAGCACACTCTCTATACAAAGATCAACAAAGCTCTTGTAGAGATGAGTGAGATTACAGAAGACGCAGATAAGAATGAGCTCAGACAAATCCTCGAAGGATATGAGCAGGCAACTGGATCTTCTAAGGCTAAGGCTATACTTCAAGATTTCGACAAGTATGTCTCAAGCTTCAAGAAGATCATACCGACAGATTACCGTCACATGCTTACCTTGATCGCCAAGTACGAAGAACAAGGCATTGCACATGAGCAGGCGGTATACGAAGCGTTCAAAGAGAGCACTAAAGTCGGCGCTTGATATATCGGGGAGGATCGTATGGGTAAAGCAACAGGGTTTTTGGAATTTAACAGAAGAGAAGATTCCTGGATCAACGAAGAAGAGAGAATCACAAACTTCAATGAATTCCACAATCATTTAAACGAAGAAGAGAGACGCTGCCAGGCATCGAGATGTATGGACTGCGGCGTGCCGATGTGCCAGTCGGCTATATGCCTCAAAGGCATGGTAACCGGATGTCCTTTACATAACGTTATCCCTGAGTGGAATGACGAGATCTACAAAGGCCATTACGAACATGCATTGGCAAGACTTTTACAAACATCCAACTTTCCGGAATTCACGGGAAGAGTATGTCCTGCACTTTGTGAGAAGGCATGCGTTAACGGAATAAATACAGGAGCGGTTACGATCCACGATAACGAGCTCTTCCTTATCGAAAAAGGTTACGAGATGGGTTACATGAAGCCCAGGATCCCGAAGAACAGATCAGGTAAGAAGGTTGCAGTTATCGGCGCAGGTCCTGCGGGATTGGCAGTAGCAGACCAGCTTAATCACAGAGGTCATGAAGTAACAGTTTTCGAGCGTGAAGATCAGATCGGCGGTCTTCTGATGTACGGTATTCCGAATATGAAACTCGATAAGAGCGTAATTGAAAGAAGAAGAAAACTCATGGAAGAGGAAGGCGTTATTTTTAAGACCGGTGTTGATGTCGGAAACGGCGCCTCCTTCGACGAGATAGTAAATGAGTTCGATGCTGTTTCGCTTTGCTGTGGTTCAAAGAAAGCAAGAACGATCAACGCAAAGGGTGCAGACGAATGTAAGGATATGTACCTGGCTGTAGATTTCCTTAAGTCCGCTACAAAGGACCTCCTGAAAGGAAAGGCCGGCAAGTGGACGATAAGTGCCAAAGACAAGAACGTTGTTGTTGTCGGAGGCGGTGATACGGGTAACGATTGCGTCGGAACATGTATCAGACAAGGTTGCAAGAGTATCACACAGCTCGAGATGATGGCAAGGCCGCCTAAAGAAAGACAACAGAATAACCCATGGCCGGAGTGGCCGAAGGTTGAGAAGACCGATTACGGTCAACAAGAGGCTATAAAAGTGTTCGGATCCGATCCTCGTATATACGAGACAACAGTAAAAGAGCTCGTAATGCAAAAGGGTAAGCTGACTCAAATCAAGACCGTAAAGGTCAGGTTCGAGGGAAGGAACCTTGTCGAGGTAGAAGGATCTGAAGAAACATTAAAGTGTGATCTTCTGATAATCGCTGCAGGCTTTGTCGGAGCAGAGGACTACATTGCGAAAGAAAGCAAGGTAGAGCTGACGCAAAGAGGAACAGTAAAGACAGAACCTGAACAATACCAGACATCTATTCCTAAAGTATTTACGGCAGGAGATATGCACAGAGGTCAATCGCTTGTTGTGTGGGCCATCACGGAGGGAAGACACTGCGCGGCAGCAATTGATAAGTATTTAATGGGGTACACCCCGTTGATATAAAATGGGCAAAGTGAACCCCCAAAGTTGGACAAAGACTTTGGGGGTTTTTTATGAAACAACCGCGCAGTCACAGACGATTCGTGAATTCTATAAGTACATGACCGGGAAGTATCCTACAGAGTCTCAGATTGTGCAGTACATTGATGTAAGAATGCGTTTCGAAGAGAACCATTTTAAGAATTATTTATTATCGTTTTTTGACTGCAAAATACATGTTTTTGCTTAATTTTATTTGATTAATATAACAGGCTCCGGATGCTCCGGAGCCTTTGTTTTGCCTGCAAATGCTTAAAACAGTAGGTGTTTAGGTTTTTGGGATTTCGGGCAAATATCTAATTATACTCATAAGGTATCATTATGCTTAAACTATTCGTATTTTATTTGTTTTGGAGTTAGGAATACAATTCAACATGAAATCAAAAATGATATCCAAAAAGCATTGAATAATAACATCGATACCTTTTGGAAATGTTTTGGAGGAGGAGAGTTTATGGACACAAATTTAATCAGCAGCTTGATTGATGAGAAGGTCTTTGGCGTCTGGTTCCTGATCGGCGCAGCATTGGTCTTCTGGATGCAGGCAGGATTCGCGATGGTCGAGTGCGGCTTTGCAAGAGCGAAGAACGCAGGAAACATCATCATGAAGAACCTCATGGATTTCTGCATCGGTACAGTGGTATTTATCGTAATCGGTTTCGGTTTATTCCTTGGCGAAGACATGCTTATGGGATTCATGGGTAAACCTAACATTGATATATTTACAAATTACGCAACTTTTGACTGGTCTAACTTCGTATTCAACCTCGTATTCTGCGCAACAACAGCTACGATCGTTTCCGGAGCTATGGCAGAGAGAACAAGATTCCTCTCTTACTGCGTTTATTCCGCAGTCATCTCAGCAGTCATCTATCCTATTGAGGCTCACTGGACATGGGGCGGCGGCTGGCTTGCAACAATGGGCTTCCATGATTTCGCAGGTTCTAACTGCATCCACATGGTAGGTGGTATCTCTGCTCTTATCGGTGCCGCAATCCTCGGACCCCGTATCGGTAAGTTCGTTAAGGATAAGTCAGGTAAGGTAACAAAGGTTAATGCATTCCCCGGCCACAACATTCCTATGGGTGCTCTCGGTGTATTCATTCTCTGGCTTGGTTGGTATGGATTCAACGGTGCTGCATGCACAGATATGGCTCAGCTCGGTTCTGTATTCGTAACAACAACAATCGCACCTGCGATCGCAACAGTTGTCTGTATGATCTTCACATGGATCAAGTATGGTAAGCCGGATGTTTCAATGTGTCTCAACGCTTCACTCGCTGGACTCGTTGCAATCACAGCTCCCTGCGACGTAACAGATGCTCTTGGCGCATCAATCATCGGTGCTGTTTCAGGCGTACTCGTAGTATTCGGTGTATGGTTCCTTGATAACGTATTGAGAGTTGACGACCCTGTTGGTGCAGTTGCAGTACATATGATGAATGGTATCTGGGGTACGATCGCAGTCGGTCTCTTCGCAACAGACACAGCTCCTGCTTACTCTATTGTTGATGCTGCAGGCAACACAATGACAGGTTTGTTCTATGGCGGCGGAGTTAAGCTCCTCGGAATCCAGCTCTTAGGTATGGGCGCTACAGCTGCTTGGACAGCAATTACTATCACAATCACATTCCTTATCATCAAGGCTATCTTCGGTCTCAGAGCTTCTGAGGAAGAAGAGCTCACAGGTCTTGACGTTACAGAGCACGGTCTTGCAAGTGCTTACTCAGGTTTCTCACTCATGGACGTTTCAGGCGCAATGATGGAAGAGAACGAGAATACTGATCTTGGTACAGCTGAATATGCTGAAGCTTCCGAAGCTCAGAAGAATGCAGCAGTCAAGGTTGCAGTTGCTCCCGAACTCGATACAGGTATGCATAAGGTTGTTATCATCGCTAAGCTTTCACGTTATGACAAGCTCAGAAAGGCAATGAACGATCTCGGTGTAACCGGAATGACAGTAACTCAGGTTATGGGCTGCGGCATCCAGAAGGGTGCAGGCGAGAAGTACAGAGGTGTCGAGGTTGACGCTACACTCCTTCCTAAGATCAAGGTTGAAGTTGTCGTATCCAAGATCCCTGTAGATAAGGTTATCGAAAAGGCAAAGGAAGTTCTTTATACAGGACATATCGGTGATGGTAAGATCTTCGTTTACAACGTAGGCAAGGTCGTTAAGATCCGTACCGGTGAAGAAAACTACGCTGCTTTGCAGGACGTAGAGTAACAAGGTTTTTAAATTAAAGGAGGAATATATTTATGGAAACGAGATCTGTACCGGAAATGTTCGGTGAAAACGTATTTGACGACAGAGTGATGAGAGCGGTTTTATCCGAAAAGGTTTATCAATCACTCAAGAAGACTATCGATGAGGGCGCTAAGCTTGATACCGAAGTCGCAGAACAAGTAGCAGCAGCTATGCGTGATTGGGCTATAGCTAAGGGCGCTACACACTTTACACACTGGTTCCAGCCTTTGACAGGCATTACGGCTGAGAAGCATGACTCATTTATTGAGCCTTCTCCCGACGGTGGTGTAATCATGGCATTCTCCGGTAAGAACCTCATCCAGGGTGAGCCTGACGCTTCATCATTCCCGACCGGTGGCATCAGAGCTACTTTCGAGGCGAGAGGATATACAGCATGGGATCCTACTTCTTATGCATTCATCAAGGATAAGACACTTTGCATTCCTACAGCATTCTGCTCTTACACTGGTGAGGCTCTTGATAAGAAAACACCTTTGCTCAGATCAATGGAAGCTCTTAACAAGCAAGCACTCCGTATCCTCAAACTCTTCGGAAATGAAGATGCAAAGTATGTTCATACATCAGTTGGTCCTGAGCAGGAATACTTCCTTATCACAAAGGAAATGTATGATAAGCGTCCTGACATCAAGTACACAGGCAGAACACTGTTCGGTGCCAAGGCTCCCAAGGGACAGGAAATGGATGACCATTATTTTGGTGTAATCAAGCCCAGAGTACAGGAGTTCATGAACGATCTCAACCAGGAACTCTGGAAGCTCGGAATCCTTGCAAAGACAGAGCACAACGAAGTTGCACCCGCACAGCACGAGCTCGCTCCGATCTATTCTTCAACAAACCTTGCTACTGACCAGAACCAGCTCATGATGGAGATCATGCAAAAGGTTGCTGCACGTCATGGCCTGGTATGCCTCCTCCACGAGAAGCCTTTCGCAGGTGTAAACGGTTCAGGCAAGCACAATAACTGGTCAATGGCTACAGATACAGGAATCAATCTCCTTTCACCCGGAGCAACACCTTATGAGAACGCCCAGTTCCTGCTCTTCCTCTGCGCAGTGATCAAGGCAGTTGATGATTATCAGGATCTTCTCCGTCTCGCAGTTGCTACAGCAGGTAACGACCACAGACTCGGTGCTAATGAGGCTCCTCCGGCAATCATCTCAATCTTCCTCGGTGATGAGCTGTCTGCAATTCTTGATGCTATCGAGAATGACAAGCCTTACGAGGGCGCAGAGAAGAAGATCATGAAGCTCGGTGTTGATGTACTCCCACGTTTTGCACGCGATACAACTGACCGTAACAGAACTTCACCTTTTGCTTTTACAGGCAACAAGTTCGAGTTTAGAAGCCTTGGTTCTTCCAACAGTATTGCCTGCGCTAACATCATGCTCAATTCAGCAGTTGCTGAATCTTTGAAGATTTATGCAGACAGACTCGAGGGTGCTGAAGATTTCGAGACAGTACTCCACGATATGATCAAGAAGACTATCAAGGATCACAAGAGAATCCTCTTCAACGGCAACGGATATGACGATGCCTGGGTCAAGGAAGCTACAGAAGTCAGAGGTCTCTCAAACTACAAGACAACACCTGACTGTATGCCTCATTTGCTCGATGAGAAGAACGTTAAGATGCTCACATCACACAAGGTCTTCACAGAAGCAGAGCTCAAGTCCAGAGTTGAGATTATGCTCGAGAACTACAGTAAGTCAGTTCTTATCGAAGCTAATACAATGCTCGAGATGAGTAGAAGAATGATCCTTCCTGCAATCGAGTGCTATGAGACTAAACTCGCTGGCGCAGTTGCAGCAAAGAAGGCCGTATCTCCTTCCGCAGCATGTGTATATGAAGGTGATATCATCGCTAAGCTCTCAGACCTCGCAGATAAGGTTTACTCAGGAGCTAATGATCTTGAGAAGGCAATCGGCGTAGCAAACGGCGAATCGGATATCATCAAGGAGAGCCTCTCCATTAAGGATAACGTCATCACAGCGATGAACGATGTCCGTAAGGCAGCAGATGAAGCAGAGACATATGTATCCAAGGAATGCTGGCCGCTTCCTTCATACGGTGATTTGCTCTTCAGTGTAAAATAACAGATCCTCATATTCCACCCAACTAAGTAACCCCTGAGGCCTTCGGGCCTTGGGGATTACTTAGATTTTTGTATTATGAAATTTATAGAAAAGAGATGATAGAAAATGACTAAGTATATATTTGTAACCGGAGGTGTTGTATCCGGTCTGGGTAAAGGAATTACTGCTGCTTCGCTGGGAAGGCTTCTTAAGGCAAGGGGACTTAAGGTTGCAGCACAAAAGCTCGATCCTTATATCAATGTAGATCCCGGTACGATGAGCCCTTACCAACACGGCGAAGTTTACGTAACAGAAGATGGCGCTGAGACTGACCTCGATTTAGGTCACTACGAAAGATTCATCGACGAAGATCTCAACAAATATTCAAATCTCACATCCGGTCGAGTTTATTGGAACGTCCTCAACAGAGAAAGAAGAGGCGAGTACTTAGGCTCGACCGTTCAAGTTATTCCGCACATTACAAACGAGATCAAAGAGTTCGTATACCGTGTCGGTAAGAAGACGAATGCTGATGTTGTAATCACGGAAATCGGAGGAACGGTAGGTGATATTGAGTCTCAACCGTTCATCGAGGCCGTAAGACAGATTTCATTGGAAGTAGGCAGAGAGAACAGCCTCTTTATCCACGTAACTCTCGTTCCTTTCCTCAGAGGTTCTGATGAACACAAATCAAAGCCTACACAGCACTCCGTAAAAGAATTGCAGGGAATGGGAGTTAATCCCGGCGTGTTGATCTTAAGATGCGACGAGCCTCTTGAAGAAGAGATCATTAAAAAGATCGCTCACTTCTGTAACGTTAAGGAAGACTGCGTAATCGAGAACAGAACTTTGCCTGTTCTTTATGAGGCACCCCTGATGCTCGAGGATGCAAACTTCTCTGAGATCGTTTGCAGAGAATTGGGGCTTGAGACAAAGGAGCCTGATCTTATACACTGGAAAGAGATGGTTGATAAGATCCATCACATCGAAAGAGAAGTTAAGATCGGTCTTGTCGGTAAATACGTGCATCTCCACGACGCTTATCTCTCAGTTGCAGAGGCACTTAGGAGTGCAGGTTATGCCAATGACGTTAAGGTCGTAATCGATTGGGTCGATTCAGAGCTTATTAACGAGAATACTGTTTCTGATATGCTCTCTGGACTCGACGGAATCATCGTTCCGGGCGGCTTTGGCGACAGAGGTATAAACGGTATGATCCTTGCAGCTAAATACGCGAGAGAGAATAACGTTCCTTACTTCGGTATCTGCCTCGGAATGCAGATTGCCGTTATCGAATATGCTCGAAATGTTTTAGGCATTGCTGATGCTAACTCAGGTGAATTCGATGAGCAGTGCGCTAACAAGGTAATCGACTTCATGCCCGGCCAAAGTGATGATATTGATAAGGGCGGTACATTAAGACTTGGTGCTTACCCTTGTAAGATTGCTCCTGACAGCCTCCTTTACGAGTGCTATGGCAAAGATGAAATCCAGGAACGTCACAGACACAGATACGAAGTTAATAACGACTACAGGGAAAGATTTGTAGAGAGCGGTGCGCGCTTTGCAGGTACTGCTCCTGATGATTCTCTTGTTGAAGAAATGGAGATTCCTGGTCACAGGTTCTATCTGGGTGTACAGTATCACCCTGAATTTAAGTCAAGACCTGACAGAGCTCATCCTATCTTTGCAAGATTCATAAAGGCATCTGTAGGCTGAAATATTACGCCCTGTTAAATGGTAAATGATATAATAGTCCTGTCTGAGATTTCAGACAGGATTATTTTCTTTTGAGAATAGGGTGGATGGATTAAATGAAGAAGTGGTATGACGAAGAGTACGAATTCACTGTAGAGGTTACAGGTTATCTTCACGGTGATAAGACTGAGAGATATTGCCGTAACGGTGAAGAAATAGGTGATAAGTATACCTGTACTTACGGATGTCCCGTTAATCAGGATGGATACGGCATATGTTCCAAGACAATGATGATGCTTTATCCTCTGATGGAAGCCGTAAGAAGCGGCGGTGATCTCGAGAATTTAGGCGGAGACAGTAAATATACAAAGACTGTTGTTTGTCCTGACGGCTGCGTTATCTTCAAATTAACTGCCAAGCCTTTGGGAAATGAGAACTTCCATAAAGGCGGATTCTGGGATTATCCGGATGCTACCTGAAGTTTTGTTTTGATAAGGGAGTTGATTAAATGTCTTTGTGGAATACCAGACCATTAAATACTGCAGGAAAGGATCCTTTCGGACAAAATCAAGGAGCAGGCGGCAATGAACGTCTGACTGCTGATTCTGCGAAGTGTCCTTCCTGTGGTTCCAACATCACATATGAACCTGAATTAGGCTCCATGATCTGCCGCAACTGCGGTAACGTTTATTCAGCTGACACGCTCGAACTGTTGGGTTCTTTTGGTTTTGAAAAAGAACACGATTACGTCGGCGACGGCGAAATGTCTGAAGAAGATAAGAAGCGCCATGAGATCGTCTGCAACAGCTGTGGAGCGGCATTGGTAACAGATGAGAATACAATGTCTACCATGTGCCCGTTCTGTGGTTCTCCTGCGCTCATTACAAGAAGAATGAGCCGTGAGTTTAAACCTGATTACATTGTTCCGTTTAAGATAGATAAAGACGAAGCACAGAAGATAATGAAGGATTGGCTCGCGAGCAGAAAATATACACCAAGAGGATTTAATACCAAGAGCCGTCTGAGCAAAATGACTGCTCTGTATGTTCCTTTCTGGCTTCTTGACTGTTGTGTTAAAACAGAACTGTCAGGTACGGGCAAGATGATAAGCGGTCTTACCACGACAATATACGAAGTTAATTCAACCATTAAGTACTATGTCAAAGGGGTACCTTTCGATGCTTCATTAAGTATTGCAAATAAACTAATGGAAGCAGTTGAACCATTTGATTACAGCGAGATGGTTAAGTTCGAGAGTAAATATCTTCAGGGATTCTATGCTGATAAGTATGACCAGCTGCCGACAGAGATGACGGAGAGAATGATGAGAAGAGTCGATAAATACTCTCGTTCTGAAACTGAACTTATAGCCAAAAAATACTCTGAGTACGAGGAGAGACCTGAGAAGACTTTAAGTCTGTTAAGTGATATCAGTATTAAATATTGTCTGCTTCCTGTATGGTTCATGACCGTTGAATTCGACGGCAGACAGTATCAGTTTGCGGTTAACGGACAGACGGGTGAAGCCAGCGGACAGGTGCCTACATCGGCAAGAGCTGATCTGTCCGAGAAATTAAATAACAGATTTAGCAAGTTCTCAAAAGCTATTCCGTTATTTGTAATGCTGGTTTGCGGTTTCTTTTTGTATACTGCGACACAGTCTGATTCCATAAGTGTCCTTAATACGATATTCGTATTCTTCCTGATTATATGTGAACTTCTTGCGTTCGGATTCATTATGTTTACGAAGATATTAGGAATTACAAGGGCAGTAAAACCGCGCCAGTCTGCTTATGAAGCAAATGATTTCGATGAGGATCCCGGTCTTGACTGTTATTTTGATTCAAAACGTCATGCCGATATCCAGGTAAACGAGATGATGCTGCGCCATATCGTTAAGATAACCGATGAGAACGGCAACGTTATCAACGAGCATTCTGTTGAGGTATAAACAGGCGGGTTATCAGAGCAGGCTCTTTAATGTTCTCCCGTAGAAGTAATCGTGTATTATGCCGTCGAATTCTTCCCACATCGGAAGAGTTTCGCATTTCTTCTTCCTGGGACATTCGTAAGCATTGTCTGCCAGGCAGGCGACAGAAGACATAGTTCCTTCCATGAGAGTTAAGATCTCGCCAACAGTATATTCTTCAGGTTTTCTGATGAGCTTGTAACCGCCACCTTTACCGCTTGAACCGACAATAAGTTTGCCTTCTACCATTCTCTTTACGATTATCTCCAGGTATTTCTTGGAGATTTCCTGGCGTTCCGCAATATCTTTGAGAGGTATGAAGTTACCATTGTCGTTCCTGGCAAGGTCGATCATTACTCTTAATCCGTATCTGCCTTTTGTTGAAATCATATATATTCTCCCTGCGAAAGTTTACCTATTATAACAGTAGGAAATAAACTTTTTCAATAGCAATAACCTATTGACATAGTAGGGAATAGGGATTAAGATATCGGCGTGAATTTTTGAGGAGGTGAAAGCCTTGATTTATGTAGACAATGCCGCTACTACAAAGATGAGCGAAGCGGCCATCCGGACATTTACAGACCTTATTAGAGATACTTACGGAAATCCTTCCAGCCTCTATGAATTTGGCCAGCAGGCTAAAGATGTTTTAGAGCAGGCCAGAAGAGATGTAGCAGAAGCAATCGGTGCTCAGCCGAATGAGATCATTTTCACATCAGGCGGAAGTGAAGCTGATAACCAGGCAATTATGTCTGCTGCAAAGATTGGTGAGATCAGAGGAAAGAAGCACATCGTTTCAACTGCTTTCGAGCATCATGCTGTTCTTCATACCCTTAATAAGCTTAAGAAGCAGGGTTTTGAGATTACACTTCTTGATGTACATGAGAACGGTATTGTAAACGCTGCTGAAGTTGAAGCAGCTATCCGTGAAGATACTTGCCTCGTAACAATTATGTATGCCAATAATGAGATCGGTACTATCCAGCCGATCAAAGAAATTGGTGAGGTATGCAGAAAGCATAATGTTACTTTCCATACCGATGCAGTTCAGGCAGTAGGCCACATCAAAGTTAATGTTATAGAAGATAATATTGATATGCTCTCAGCATCCGGACATAAGTTCCATGGCCCTAAGGGCGTAGGATTCCTCTATGTTAAGAAGGGTGTCGGAATCTTCAGTCTTATTGAAGGCGGCGCTCAGGAGAAGGGTAAGCGTGCAGGTACAGAAAATGTTCCCGGTATTGCTTCAATGGCAGCTGCTCTTAAAGAATCTGTTGCTAATCTCGATGCTTACAAAGCAAAGCTCACACCTGTAAGAGACAGGATTATTAAGGGCCTTTCAGAGATCCCTCACTCTGCTCTTAACGGAGATGCAAACAATAGAGTTCCTTCCAATGTAAATTATTGTTTTGAAGGAATCGAAGGTGAGTCATTACTCCTTCTCTTAGATGATAAGGGAATCGCAGCATCTTCAGGCAGTGCGTGCACTTCAGGTTCATTAGATCCAAGCCACGTTTTACTCGCTATCGGCAGAGTACATGACGTAGCACACGGTTCACTCCGTATAAGTCTTGGTGAAGACATCACTGACGAGGACGTTGAGTACATAATCAAGTCTGTTAAAGAAGTAGTCGAATACTTAAGAGGATTCTCTCCTGTATGGCGTGATCTGGTTGCAGGCAAGAGAGATTTCATCCTGTAAGGAGGTATAACATGGCTTTATATAGTGAAAAGGTAATGGATCATTTCAGAAATCCCAGAAACGTCGGCGTTATCGAGGATGCAAATGGTATTGGTGAGGTAGGTAATGCCAAGTGCGGAGACATCATGAAGATGTACCTTAAGATCGAAGACGGAATTGTCCAGGACGTTAAGTTCGAAACATTCGGATGCGGCAGTGCAATTGCGTCGAGTTCAATGGCTACTGAACTTATCAAGGGTAAGCCTGTAGAGGAAGCAAGAAAGCTCACAAACGAAGCGGTAGCTGAAGCATTGGACGGACTCCCGGACTATAAGATGCACTGTTCCGTATTGGCTCAGGAAGCTATTGAATCAGCTCTTAAAGACTATGAGAGCAGACAGGAACAAAAGTAAATTTCATAAACCTATTGACATAGTAGGTAAATAGAAATATAATCACCAACATATTTAAAAACCATCGAAAGGAGACAGTAATTATGAAGTACATGTGTTGTTGTTGTATGAGCATCACACGGGCAATGGACAATTGCTGTCTTAATATGATTCGATGTAATTAGAATCATTTAAACTGTATGGTCTATAAGCCCGGAGCTGAACTAAGCGCCGGGCTTTTTATTTCACAAGACATGATCGGGAGGAAAACAAAATGAGTAACACAAACGAGCTTAAACTTAATTCTTTACTTATCCATGGCGGTATTGACGGTGATGAGACAACAGGAGCTGTTAATGTTCCGGTTTATCAGACATCAACATATAAGCAGGACGGTATTGGTAAAAACAGAGGATGGGAATATTCCAGAACAGGTAACCCGACAAGAGCAGCATTGGAGAAATTAATTGCTGATTTAGAGCACGGTGAATACGGCCTCGCTTTCGCATCCGGCCTTGCTGCGATCAATACGGTTCTCTCACTGTTTAAGAGCGGTGACAAGCTCGTAGTATCAGATAACATCTACGGCGGAACATTTAGAATTCTGGATAATGTTTTCAAGAACTTCAACATTACATATGAGATCGTAAACACATCAGATCTCGAAGCTGTCGAGAACGCTATCGATGAGAACGTAAAAGCAATCTATATTGAGACACCTGCAAATCCTCTTCTTACTATCACTGATATCGAAGCAGTATCAAAGATTGCAAAGAAGCACGATAAACTCGTTATCGTTGACAATACTTTCCTTACTCCTTATCTGCAGCGTCCTCTTACATTAGGTGCAGATATTGTAATCCATAGCGGTACTAAGTATCTTGGCGGTCACTCTGATACTATCTCAGGTTTTGTTGTTGTAAATGACAAAGCACTTGCAGACCGTCTCTATTATCTCCAGAACGCAATCGGAGGTATTCTCGCGCCCTGGGACAGCTTCCTTATCATCAGAGGAATCAAGACTCTTGGAGTTCGTATGGACAGACACGTAGCTAACGCAGAGAAAATCGCCCGTTGGCTCGTCGACAGCGGATTTGTAAGCAAGGTTTACTATCCCGGTCTCGAGACTGATCCCGGTTACGAGGTCCAGAAAAAGCAAGCAGATGGTGCAGGCGCAATGATCTCATTTGTCCTCAAAGATAAATACGATTACAAGAAGTTTTTCGAGAATTTGAATCTTATTACTCTTGCAGAGAGCTTAGGCGGAGTTGAATCACTCGTATGCCATCCTGCAACGATGACTCATGCAGCAATTCCGGCAGATATCCGTAAGGAAGTAGGAATCGTTGATGAACTCATCAGATTCTCAGTAGGTATTGAAGATGTTGACGATCTTATAAATGATCTCAAACAGGCAATCGAGAACTCTGCAAAGTAAAAAGAGGATAAAGACATGAATAACGTATATGAAGACATCAGGAGCATGATAGGTAATACACCTATCTTAAAGATCAACCATATGGGCGTTAAGCCCGGAGTAAATATTTATGCAAAATTGGAACTTATGAATCCCGCAGGAAGCGTTAAAGACCGTGTAGGTGTTTACATGATCGACGATGCCAAGAAGAGAGGAATCTTAAAAGAAGGCGGAACGATAATTGATGCTACAGCAGGCAACACAGGTATCGGAATTGCAGTTGCAGCACTCAATCAGGGCATAAAAGTTATTTTCACTGTGCCTGAGAAATTCTCTATCGAAAAGCAGCAGGTCATGCGCGCTCTGGGCGCGGAGATTATCCATACATCAAGAGAAGAAGGAATGCTCGGTGCAGAGAATAAGGCAGAAGAGCTCCTTAAGCAGATCGAAGGATCTGTATCTTTAAGACAATTCAGAAATCCTGCAAATCCTTTGGCACATTATGAGACAACAGGACCTGAGATCTATTCACAGCTCGACGGTAATATTGATTATTTCGTTGCAGGTGCAGGAAGCGGCGGAACATTCTCAGGAGTAGTTAAGTATTTGAAGGAACAGAACCCTGATATCACAGGCGTTCTCGCAGATCCTTACGGATCAACGATCGGCGGCGGTGAGCATTTCGATTATGACATCGAAGGCATTGGTAATGATTTCATCGCTGACACGATGGACATCACACTCGTAGATAAAGTCATTAAGGTAAATGACGATGAAGCATTTGAGATGAGCAGACGCCTTGCCAAAGAGGAAGGCATTCTCGCAGGTTCTTCATCCGGTGCGGCTCTTGCAGCAGCTTTTAAACTCGCAGAAGAAATCGAATCAGGAAACATAGTAACAGTTTTCCCTGACAGGGGAGACAGATATTTGAGTAAAGGATTATTTAAATAATGGCTAATGTCTTTGAACTGACAAACGTCTCCAAGACTTATAAAAACGACGGTAAAGAATTCACGGCACTTAAGAATGTGAGTCTCGAAGTCCGTGAAGGTGAGATATTCGGAATTATCGGAATGAGTGGAGCAGGAAAATCCACGCTCGTAAGAACGCTTAACCGTTTGGAAGAAGTAACTTCAGGAAGCGTCAGATTCTATGATGAAGACCTGGCATTTCTTAACGCTAAGCAGCTCCGCGAAGTAAGACATTCAATATCAATGATCTTCCAGAGTTTTAACCTTGTTAATCAGCGTACTGTTCTGTCAAATGTTGAACAGCCTCTGAAGATTGCGGGCGTTCCCAGAAAAGAACGCAGAGAAAAAGCAAAGCAGATGCTCGAGATCGTAGGGCTTCTTGAAAAGGCCGATGTTTATCCGTCGAGATTATCAGGCGGTCAGAAGCAGAGAGTTGCCATCGCCAGAGCATTGGCAGCAGAACCGAAGGTCTTGTTGTGCGACGAAGCTACGAGCGCGTTAGATCCGAAAATCACAGGAGAGATATTAGACCTGTTAAAACAGATCAATCAGGAAAGAAAGCTTACAATAGTCATCATCACACATGAGATGTCTGTTGTAGAAAAGATCTGTGATCGTGTGGCGATAATCGATGACGGTAATCTTGCTGAGGTTGGCGAAGTAACCCAAGTGTTCTCGAATCCTCAGTCGAAGGCCGCTAAAAAACTCGTGTTCCCGAGCAATCCGTTTGAGCCATCCAACCCTGGCGGCAGAGTTGTCAGACTGGTATTTGACGGTACTCAGTCCAATGTTCCGTTTATTGCTAACCTCGTTGAGGAGACAGGACTCAAAGTAAACATCCTGAGTGCAAATACAAGAAGTGTCGGCGGCATCGGATATGGTCAGATGATCGTAGAACTTCCTGATTCAATAGATGAGCAGAATACGATAATCAGCTTTTTTGAAGAAGGCGGTCTGACTGTTTCGGAGGTGGATTAAATGAGTGATTATATAAAGGAAGCAATAGTAAACGGAATATTCGAGACTTTCGAGATGACACTTTTTGCATCTCTTTTCTCATATATTGTAGGAATGCCATTGGGCGTAATTCTCTATGCCACATCCAAAGGAAGGATTCTCCAAAACAGAATAGTTAACGGCATCATTGGTTTCATCGTTAATGTTGCCAGATCACTGCCGTTCCTTATTCTCCTGGTTCTCCTGATACCTTTTACGAGATTTGTAGTAGGTTCATCGATCGGTACAGTTGCATCTATCGTTCCACTAACAGTCGGTGCTATTCCAATCGTTGCGAGAATGGTTGAGTCATCTCTCAATGAAGTTAATCCCGGAATAATTGAAGCTGCAAAATCAATGGGCGCATCTCCGGTTTATACGATCATTCATTTCATTATTCCTGAAGCGGTACCGTCATTGCTGCAGGGCGGAGCTATCAATATAGCAACGGTATTAGGTTACTCTGCAATGGCAGGTGTAATCGGCGGAGGCGGCCTCGGCGCCATAGCATTGCAGTACGGTTATTACCGTTATCAGAAAGAAGTATTGTGGACAACGGTTGCTCTTCTTATAGCGATGGTAATGATCATTCAGGAAGTAGGAATAAGGTTGTCAAAGAAGACAAGGAAAAATTAATTTAGCAGAGCATGCTGTATGGCATGCTCTGTTTTTTATTTGAATTGCGTATTAATCATGTTATCTATCGTTCTAACATCGAAAGGGATATTAGATGATTCAAATGTTAGAAACAGATTATCTCCTTGACGGATTCCGGCCAGATTAAAATCATTGATCCTCGTTACAAAATCATTCTTGTAATCCGGATCATCGATTTTGCCGTTGTGTTCCAGATAGAGGTTCTTTCGCGTGCTGATTTTAAGAATAGTAAAATCAGGATGATATACCTTGCCCATAATTTGAATAGGACATTCGTATTTATATGGGATTCCATTCGTATAGAGTCTGTCAGCAATTATCATCTCAGACTTGGAACGGACACGCTCACCATTCATAGTCAGATAGAAGGGAATACCTTCTCTAATTTCTTTGGGTTTATATGGTTTATTGAGCCATTCTTTAACGTATAATTCGTCTGGCATTACTATCGGTTTTATAAGCTTTTTGCGTTCTTCTGTTAATAAGTCAAATACATCTTCGGCGAAAGTATCAGGATAGAGTTCCATCATCTTTTTCAATGCACATAATTCTTTTTGGGATACTCTCAGAACTTTTTCCAGATAATTCTTTTGAGCTGTCTTTTCGATAAGTTTGATATCAGATTTATTTAGATATCTGTCATTGGAATCTGATCCGGCAAGATAAAAACCTAAACTATTCTTCCTGTGTCTGATTATGAGTCTTCCGGAAGGGTAGTTATTTATCTTTTTCTCTATTTCTCTCACTAGATTCGATATCAATTCAAATCTGTGATTCATGTCGTCTCTAAGATTGTTGTTCATGTTATTCTCCACTTTTAGCTCATTATAATTTGCTGTGATGTAGATTTCTTATATTTGCAAAAAGTTGAGACTAAATATCAAATGTGGTTGAAAAATGAATGCCAGATGCATTTATAAGATGTGTTGCATCTCGAAAGGACTAAGGCATTAATTCATTATGCTTTTATATGGAATAATGCATCCTGGATTCTTAACTATTTGAATAAGGGATGCATTTAAATTGTGCGATGCATCCTGAAATCCTATTTTTATGAATTTGGGGCGCATTTAGATTGAGCAATGTATCCTAGATTCATAACTATACGAATTAGGGACGCATTTAGATTGAGCAATGCATCCTAAAACTAGAATAGGGCAAATCTAGGATGCACTTAATATGAAGAATGCATCCTAGATTCTTAAATATTCGAATAAGGGATGCATTTAAATTGTGCGATGCATCCTGAAATCCTATTTTTATGAATTTGGGACGCATTTAGATCGAGCAATGCATCCTAAAAATAGAATAGGATAAATTTAGGATGCACTTAATATGAAGAATGCATCCTAATATCAAAAAATCTCGCAATCGGGTTGCATATGAAAAGAATAATGCATCCCATTATCCACAAATAAAAAAACGCGATACAAGTGAAAATATAAGTGCATCCCATTATCTCCAAATAGAGAATTCAGGGTGCAAAATGCCAAATAAACCTCATTCCAGGATCCCCATTAAGAGATATCTCCCATTCTCAAACCCAATATTTTCAGGCGTTTTCACTCCAAAATCGAATAAACCAAAATAAATTATCAAAAACCTATTGACATAGTAGGTAAGTATGATTATACTTGCACCATCAACGCGAAAGGAGGCGTGAAAATGTATAGCTCAATCACAATCACAGCAATCAGCATGATGTGTTGTCGAATGCTTAGCTCCCGGGCAAACAAGATGGCCACGGCGATGAGCAACGATGTCTCACGCCTTGCAAAACGATGTTGAAGTAATTAATGCTGACAAACATGCCATGTGCCCGGGAGTTAAATCTGAATCCCGGGCATTTTCTTTGCCCAAAAAAACATTAATCAAAACAATTCTAAAGGAGAACCGTATTATGAAAACCAACATTATTAAGAAAGCAATCGCTTCAGTACTTACATTTACTTTATTAGGCTCATTTGCAGCCTGCAACACAAACTCAACAGCTTCAGATTCAGCTACAGTCAGCTCAGCAGCTCAGAACGCTGATATAAGTGAATCTGAAACACAGGAAAATGTAGTCCTCAGAGTAGGCGCTAACGTAACACCTCACTCAGAGATTTTGGAAGTTGCAAAGCCGATCCTCGCAGAGCAGGGAATTACACTTGAGATCGTAGTTCTTGAAGATTCCATCACACCTAACACTGGCGTTATCGAGGGCAGCCTTGATGCAAACTATTTCCAGCATGTTCCTTATCTTGAACAGTTCAATAAAGAGAATGGCTCTTCTCTCGTATCAGTTGGCGCTGTTCACTATGAACCGTTCGGCATCTATGCAGGTAAGACAACTGATTTGAAGAACCTTCCTGATGGTGCAATCGTAGCAGTTCCTAACAACGTAACTAATGAAGCAAGAGCATTGCTCCTCTTAGACCAGGAAGGAATCATTAAGCTCAAGGATGATGCCGGCATCAACGCAACAGTAGAAGATATCGTTGAAAATCCCAAGAATATCCAGTTCAAAGAACTCGCACCTGAGCAGCTCGTTGCAGCACTCCCTGACGTAGATATCGCAGTTATTAACGGTAACTATGCAATTGAAGGTGGTCTCCACGTTAGCCAGGCACTCGCAGTAGAGGCAAATGACGGTCTCGCAGCACAGACATACGGAAACATCATCGCTACATCAGCTGATAAGGCAAATGATCCCGCAATTGCAAAGCTCGTTGAAGTTCTCCAAGGTCCTGAAGTAAGTGCTTACATCAAGGCAACATACGACGGTGCTGTTGTTCCTCTTTTCTGATAAGGAGATAAGCCAATGATAGGATTTGAGTACTATAACCCCGCGAAAATAGTTTTCGGCGAAGACAGTGAGAAAAGTCTTGCCAAGCTCTTAAAGCAATATAACGTAAAGTCACTCCTTCTTGTTTACAGCGGAGATTTCATTAAGACATTAGGCATTTACGATGTAATCAAGGATGCTGTTGAAGAGCTTAATATCAAATTCTCCGAGAGCGGGGAAGTTGTGCCAAATCCCAGCATCGAACTGGTTAGAAAGCTTGTCGAGCAGGGCAAGAAAGATGAAGTAGACTTCGTTCTGGCAGTCGGTGGAGGCAGCTCCATCGACACGGCCAAGGCGATAGCACTCGGTATACCGTACGATGCCGATGTTTGGGATTTCTTTGATAAGGGAGTTGTGCCCGAACAGGTTCTTAACATCGGAGTTATCGCAACTACGGCATCAAGCGGTTCTGAGACTTCCAACTGCGCAATCCTCTCATATGGTGAATGGAAGAAAGGTTTTGAAGACGACCGCATCATTCCTAAATTCGCGATCATGAATCCGAAATATACGGTAAACCTTCCGGCATATCAGACATATGTAGGTATTGCAGATGTGTTATCACACCTTCTCGAAAGATATTTCTCCGATGAGAAGAATTCAGATACAACAGACTATCTTATTGAAGGCGCCGTAAAAGCTTTGCTCATTAACGCACAAAGACTTATTGACGACCCGAAGGATATCAACGCAAGAGCAGAGATCCAGTGGCTCGCTTCAGTTGCACACAATAATTTCCTCGATGCAGGAAGACGTGCAGACTGGGGATCACACCGTATCGAACATGAGCTGTCCGCGCAGTACAACATCACACACGGCGAAGGAATGGCAATCGTTTTCACGGCGTGGACAAAATACATCGCAGAGATAAAGCCCTGGAGACTTGCACTCCTTGCCAGCAGAGTTTACGGCAAAGATCCGTATGACTATTCAGAAAAAGAACGCGCACTTTTGCTTTCCGATGAACTCGAAAACTTCTTTAAGAAGCTCGGCGTCAAGACTCATTTAAGTGAACTTGGCATCGACGACAAGGACTTCGTAGTAATGGCAAACCGTGCAACAGCAGGCGGCACAGTCGGACACTATGTCCCGCTCGACTCCGCCAAGATAATTGAAATTTTAAAGCTCGCGCTTTAAGCATATAAAAATACCGGGAAAAATCGTAAAAAAGGAGATTACTACGATGGCAAGAATCAAATTGGTTGAACAGAATGAAGCAACAGGTGCAGAGAAGGAGCGTTATGACGAGCTCGCAGGCCGCAACGCAGTTACCAACATGAAGAAGGGACTTCTCAACGACGCAGCTACATATGATGCATACATGGCTTGGTATACATCATGGAAGAGACTCGTTGAAGTAATCGGCGAAAAGGATGCCATCCTTTATGCTCATAAGATTTCTACAACAAACTCATGCCAGCTCTGCTCTCTCTTCTTCATCAGTGACGTAAAGGGCCTTGGCCTCGATCCTGCAAACCTCGTTTACGACGAGAAAGAGACAGTCCTCGCTGAACTCGCTGAGCAGTATGTAAAGAATCCGACAGCAGTATCTGATGATCTTTTCGATAAACTCAGAAAGTTCTTCAATGATCAGGAACTTGTTGTAATTGTAGGATTCGCTGGTCAGATGATCGCTACAAACAACTTCAATGCAGTATTCAAGATTGATGTTGATAAGCGTCTCCTGCCGTTGCTCGATGAGTTCAAGCCTGCAACATGGAGAGAGAACATTAAGTGATAAAGACATTTTAATACTGATATTTATAGAAGAAGCGCACTGATAACGGTGCGCTTCTTTTTCCGTTTACATAATTGTTATTCATAGCTGATTCTTACGATTCGATGAATTCCAACCGTGTATACCGTAAAAAACTCTCGAAAGAGGATATAATTAATGAGATTGAAAAGAATAGAGGTACGCAGTTCAATCCTAAGATTGCGGATGTCTTTTTAAAGCTTATTAAGAACGGAAAAGTCTGAAAATGAAAAGAATACTTTGCTTTGGTGATTCGCTTACATGGGGTTTTGATCCTGCAACGCGCACCAGATTTGAAGAAGACAGCAGATGGCCCTGCGTTATGCAGAAGTCACTGGGTGATTCCTACAAGGTTATAGAAGAGGGCCAGAACGGCAGAACTATTGCTACTGAAGATCCTGCCGAAGGCGAGAAAAACGGACTGACATATATTGGTCCCTGTTTGGAGAGCCATGCGCCACTCGATTATGTGATCCTCATGCTCGGCTCTAATGACTGCAAAAGAAAATTCTCATATTCTGCTATGGACATAGCAGGCGAGATGCAGATAATGCTCGAGAAGATCCAGTCTTATAACCGTTTCAGATGTAATGACAAAATAAAGGTTATCCTTGTTTCGCCTCCGCACGTTGCTGATTCCATTAAGGATTCCTGGCTTGGCGACAGCTTTGGTTTTGAAAATGCCGTAAAACTGTCTAAAGAACTGGCTTCGTGGTATAAGCAGCTGGCAGATATGTACGGTTGTATTTATGTTGATGCCGCAGAATATGTGCAGGTCAGTGACGCTGACGGTGTTCATTTGGACGGTAATGCACAACGTGAACTCGGAAAAATCCTTGCAAATGCTATTTTGAATGCGGAAAAGGTGTGAATTTAATTGACATCTGATTGATGCTGATTTGATGATTTACACTCATACAATTTAGAAATCCACAAGTAGTGGATAAAAATCTAAATATGAGGACTATTAAACATGAAAAAAATAGCAACTGTTTCTATTGCACTGTGCCTGTCTCTTATGGCTGCAGGCTGCAGTGGAAATACAAATTCCCAGACAAGTGAACCTGCCGCTTCCGTAACCGGTTCTGAAACGTCTGAAACTACTTCGGTTGAAGAGTCACAGGCTTCCCATGTTGTAACTGTAGAGGAGGTTTCTGAAACTCTGGAAGACCAATATGGTGAGTATACCTGCATATATCCAAAGATCATCGTTGATGGTGTGGAAGCAACAGAAGCAAATACTTACCTCAGCAGCTACATAAAGGATCAGTATCCTCTCGAAAAGATCGATGATCAGGTTGAAGGTAATACAGTGAAGTTTAAATGGGGTTCAAATGAGAACACTGTATCCATTATTTTCACCATTGGAGCCATTTCTGAAGATTACTATACATTTGAGGTGTTTAACTACGATCTTGACACGCTGACTTTATTGGAAGACAGCGAAGTTACTAAATGCCTAGGCATGACAGATTCTGAGTTATTCGATAAGACTAAAGTTGCTTACCAGGAGTTTTTAAAAGGCAAAGACAGTTATGATTTCGACAAGAGTATATCTGATTTAAATTACGATGTAATCACGCCATATATTACCCCAGAGGGTAATCCAGGTGTTATGGGGCGTGTTTTTTATGCTGCTGATTCACAGTTTAGCGGCATGGAGAGCATGAGATGTTTCGAACTGGTATAAGCAAAAGATAATCAGAAATTTAGTCCCGGAAGCAATTCCGGGACTTTTTATTTGGAGTATTAACAACATGTTTATAAGTGCTTAATCATTAGTATCAAAAATAAGTGATATAATTTTAGAATAAGGATTTGCTTCTAAAACGGAATGCTTGAGAATTCCGCTTCCTTTTTGAGACATTGGAAAGGGGAGAATATATGAATCGTTCAACAGACCTGTATGTAGATGGTAAGCGCCGCATTCTCGTTGCGGATGACGAGATAGTTAACCGTGAGATGCTGGAGAATATCTTATGTGATGAATACGATGTTCTATTGGCAGAAGACGGAGAGAAGGCATACGACCTGATAAGACAGAACCGTAATACCTTATCACTCATACTCCTGGACCTCATGATGCCCAAACTCAACGGACTTGATCTTCTGTCACGATTAAAAGAAGATTCTGATCTTAAGGGTATTCCTGTTATTGTCCTTACGTCAGACCAGGATTCTGAAGTAGAAAGTCTTGTCCGCGGTGCGGCTGATTTTATCCCAAAACCGTATCCTCAGCCTGATGTAATCAGAGCCAGAATATCCCGTTCAATCGAGCTCGCTGAAGACCGCCAGATAATTAGCGCGACAGAACGTGACGAACTGACAGGCCTTTATTCATATGAATATTTCTCACGTTATGTCGAGCAGTTCGATAAATATCATCCGAACTCTGAAATGGATGCTCTCTGCCTTGACGTCAATCACTTCCATATAGTCAACGAGCGCTTCGGGATGGCAAAAGGTGATGAGATATTAAGAAGGATCGCAGACTGCCTTATGACGGTATTCTCAGAGTCTGACAGTGTTATATGCAGAAAGAATGCCGATACATTCCTGGTATATTGTTCCCACCGTGATGACTATTCTTCGATAACTGATAAAGTCTCTGAAGTATGCAGCGATATGCCGACTTCTGTAAAACTAAGGATCGGAGTATATGCATACTGCGATAAGAAACTTGATATCAGAGCCAGATTTGACCGTGCAAAGATTGCAGCCGATCTTATCAGAAATAACTATATGGTATATGTCAGTACCTTCGACGAAACATTGATGGAGAATGAACTCTTTGCTGAACAGCTGGTCGATGAATTCTCTAAGGCCTTGGCAGAAAAACAGTTCAAAGTTTTCTTCCAGCCAAAGTTCAATATTGCGGGGGATAAGCCGGTTTTATCGAGTGCGGAGGCACTCGTCAGATGGTTCCATCCGACTCTTGGCATGATTTCTCCTGGAAAGTTTATTCCTCTGTTTGAAGATGACGGACTCATTGCGCAGCTCGATGAATATATCTGGCGCTGTGCGGCAGAGACTATAGCTGACTGGAAGAGGCGTCTCGGCATTTCGGTTCCTGTATCGGTAAATCTTTCCCGCGCCGAGATGTATGACCCTGCACTGGTAAATACTTTCGAGAAGATAACATCAGATTTTGGCATCACATCGAAAGATATTTATCTTGAGATCACAGAGTCAGCTTATGTCAGAGATTCTGATCAGATCGTTGACAGAGTTAAAGAATTGAGAAATCACGGATTCTTCATTGAAATGGACGATTTCGGTTCAGGATATTCATCACTGAACATGATTTCCGAATTGCCGATCGATGCGTTAAAGCTCGACATGATGTTTATCAGGAATGCTTTTGATAAGCAGAACGACACGAGAATGATTAGCATCGTAATTGATATTGCGGACTACCTTGGCGTACCAGTAATAGCAGAAGGTGTTGAGACTGAAGAACAGTATCTTGCTCTGAAGAAGCTCGGATGCACGATAATCCAGGGTTACTACTTCTCGAAGCCGGTTCCGGCTGAAGAGTTCGAGAAATTTCTTGTTGAGAAAGATTCCTGAGAGGAGAAATTACAATGCTTACTCTAGATGCTCTTAAACAGTTTGGTGCCGATACGGATGACGGTTTATCCCGTTGCATGGGAAATGAAGCGTTCTACTTCAAACTGATCGGCAAGGTCATAGATGATAGTAACTTTAAGATTCTTGAAGATGCTGTTGCGGCCAAGGATCTGGATAAAGCATTTGAAGCAGCGCATTCTCTTAAAGGTGTGCTCGGTAATCTGGCATTAACTCCAATCTATGAGCCTGTATGTGAGGTAACAGAGCTTTTGCGTGCCAAACCGGATGTTGATTATTCAGAATATCTTAAGAAGATATCTGATAAGCGTTCTGAACTCGCCGGGTTATTGAAATAAGTGGAGAAGGGTTAATGGTTCTAAGGTTGAATAAGAGTAAAACTGCAGCGTTTACGGCAATCATTTGTGTTGCCGTGCTTATTTCTGCTTTGTTCCCTGTAAATGTCAATGCTGCAGGCCCTTCGGGGGATATTGTGCGTGTCGGGTATTACGAACAGGAAGTCTTCCAGGAAGGGGCAGCCGATGGTACTGTAAAAACCGGATATGCATATGAGTACTATCAGAAGTTATCTGAATATACCGGTTGGCGTTATGAATATGTTTACGGAGAATTCGGTGACCTTTACCAGATGCTCCTTGAAGGCGATATAGATTTCCTTGCTGGTCTTGCGTGGAGGGAAGACAGAGAGGATATTATCGGTTTTCCTGACGCGGCTATGGGCAATGAGACATACAGCCTCGTAAAACACGATGTTGATGATGACATTACACTAGATATTTCCACTTTAAACGGCAGAAAAATAGGTGTCCTTAACAGTGCCATGGTCGATGTTCTTCAGAACTTCCTGAATGAGCATTCTATCCGCGCAGAAGTTGTTAAGTTCAACGATTATGAACCTCTGTTCCAGGCTTTTGATAAGCACGAGATCGACGTTCTGGCAGCAGAAGGTGACGGTGCATATGGCAGGGATCACGCGGAGCTTTTATGTCCCTTCGGCACGTCCGAATACTATCTCTGCGTTGCTAAATCCAGGCCCGACCTCCTCGCTGAACTCAATACCGCGCAGACAGAACTTGCGATCAATGAACCGAACTACATCAATAACTTAAGAAACAAATACTATCCGGTAAGCATCTCGAGCCGCGCATTTTCCGAAGCTGAAAAGCAGTGGCTGCAAGATCACGACGAACTCGTTGTCGGATACCTCAATAACTATCTGCCGTACAGTGATACTGACTCAAACGGTGCAGTCACAGGTCTTGTTAAAGACTATGTTCCGAAGATAGTCGAACAGCTCGGCATTCAGGATATGAAGGTAACGTACATAGGCTACGACAGTTACGATGCCATGATCTCCAATCTCGAGCAGGGCAACATCGATACTGCATTTCCGGTAGGCGGCGGTCTGTTCTACTCGGAGGAGAACGGTATCTTCCAATCGACTTCGGTAATATCCGCAGCAACTGAGATCGTTTATTTTGGTGATTATACGGATGACACGCTGAAGAGCTTTGCGGTAAACGAGAATAACCGCATGCAATATTACTTCATCCGCACTTATTATCCTGATGCCGAGATCACTTTCTATCCGTCCATCGACGAATGCCTCAAGGCAGTAAGTGAAGGCAAAGTCGGATGCACCACATTAAATGGCCTCAGGGCAAATGACATCCTGAGAAACAGCCGTTACAAGAGGCTCTCGCAGCTGCAGACTTCCTATCAGGATGACAGATGTTTCGGTGTTCAGATCGGTGATGCCGGACTCTTAAGACTCCTTAACAGAGGCATCAGTCTGGCAGGCGCCGATTATGCGCAGAACCTCGCATTCAGATATACTGATCAGCTGTATAAATATAGTGCTTTGGATATGCTTCGTGACAACATGGCATTTTTCGGAACGGCGATGCTCATTGTTGCGGCGATAATAATTGCTTTGCTCATCCGTGACAAAAGAAGATCCAGGCGAGAGATCATAAATAAAGAAAACGCCAGAAAGGATCTGGAGAAGGCAAATGCCGAGATCCTGGAGCAGTACCATCACAGAGAACAACAGGATAAGATGATCACCGCCCTCGCATCAGATTACCGATGCGTTTACCACATTGATCTCGATAACGACGATGCCGTTTGCTACAGGGCAGATCCGACTGATAGTGAGCAGCCCGCGGAAGGTAAGTATTTTCCTTACTATGAATTCTTCTCAAATTACGCACAGAAACATGTTGCTGAGAGTTACCGTGAAGGATTTATTAAGTTTATAGATCCGGATAATATCCGCAAAGCACTGGCTGATAATCTTATAATCGTTTACCGCTATCTCGCCCAGAGAGACGGAAGAGAATATTATGAAATGATCAGAATGGCAGGTGTACGTCATCCTGACGAGCGTGACGATAAGATGGTTCATGCAGTTGGTTTGGGCCTTACCGTAATCGATGAAGAAATGCGCGATACTCTGGAAAAGAATCAGGCTCTCGCTGAAGCTCTGGAAGCAGCAGAGCAGGCCAACAAAGCGAAAACAGCATTTCTCTCGAGTATGAGCCATGAGATCCGTACACCTATGAATGCGATTATTGGACTTAACAGTCTTGCCCTCCGTGATGAAACGCTGACTGAAGATACCAGAGAATATTTGGAGAAGATCGGAGGCAGTGCACGGCATCTCTTAGGACTCATCAACGATATTCTCGATATGAGCCGGATCGAATCAGGCAGACTCATTGTCCGTAAGGAAGAGTTCTCATTCAGTAATATGCTCGAACAGATCAACACAATGGTAATGTCCCAGTGTAATGAGAAGGGACTCCATTATGAATGCCGTGTAACCGGTGGTGTCAGCGACTACTATATCGGTGATGATATGAAGCTGAAGCAGATCATCATCAATATCCTGTCCAATGCAATCAAATTTACTGATGCACCCGGAAGCATTCAGTTCCTTGTCGAGAGAATGGCAGTTTATGGTGATCATTCCACTCTGAAACTTACAATTAAAGATACCGGTATCGGAATGGAAAAAGATTTCATACCGAGGATATTTGACACCTTTGCCCAGGAGGACAGCAGCCGTAACAACAGATACGGCAGTACAGGTCTCGGCATGGCAATTACCAAGAATATCGTTGATCTCCTGAACGGTACGATCTCTGTTGAATCAGAAAAAGGTGTCGGAACTGAATTTACGGTAATTATTACTCTTAATAACTGTGAGCATCAGTTCCCGGCGACAAACTATATTAATCCGAAAGATTTGAGAATCCTTGTTGTAGACGACGAAGAGATTGCCGCAGAACATGCCCGTATCGTTTTGGATGAGGCAGGCATTAAGGCAGATACATGTCACAGCGGACAGGAAGCACTAAACATGCTCGAAGTTTGTCATGCAAAGCATGAACCTTATAATCTTGTTCTCTTAGACTGGCAAATGCCTGAGATGGACGGTATCGATGTGGCGCGTCAGATCCGTCAGCGTTATGCAAAAGAAACTACGGTGATAATCCTTACATCGTTTAACTGGGATGAGATCATGGAAGAAGCTCTCCATGCAGGTGTAGACAGCTTCCTGGCAAAGCCTTTGTTCGCGTCCAATGTTATTGATGAGTTTGAGCGTATTGCACGTAAGAACAGCATGAGTCTGTTTAAGGAGAAGAGCCGTGCAGACCTGAAGGGAAGACGTATCCTGATGGCGGAGGATGTACTGATAAACGCTGAGATCATGGAGCAGATCATTATGGTCCGCGGGGCTGAGATCGATCATGCCGAAAACGGTAAGAAAGCTCTCGATATGTTTAAGGACAGTGAAGAAGGGTATTACGATGCAATCCTCATGGATGTCCGTATGCCTGAAATGGATGGCCTCGAAGCTACGTTGGCAATACGTGCACTTGACAGGTCTGATGCGAAGAAGATTCCTATCATCGCTATGACGGCAAATGCTTTCGATGAGGATGTCCAGAGGTCACTGCAGGTCGGAATGAATGCGCATCTTTCAAAACCCGTTGAGCCTGACCATTTGTATCAGACTTTGGAAGAACTCATTTGGGAGGCTGAAAATGACTGAGATGCCATGTTCACTTATTTGCGTGTTATAATTTGGATATTCAGGCAGGTGGGTTAAGAGACAGTTATGGTTGTTACAGAATATGTTGTACAAAACTGGGCTTTGATACTGGTCCTATTGGGATTTGCGACGTCTTTGATCTCAACGGTTTTTCTTGAGAAGAAGACGATTATTCGCATGTATTGTCTTATTGTAGAGGTAGCCCTTCTCTCTGCCGTTGTGTTTGTTGAGTTTCATCTGGCTGAAACCGGAAAGAATCCGACGCTTAGAGCCATTCTGATTGCGGTCAGATACAGCGCAACACCATTAATCGTTGCGCAGATTATTCACACGTTAGTCAAGAAATACAAGTGGCTTGTTTTCATACCTGCTGTTGTTCTAACGGTGATTGATCTTATCTCGGTTCCTACCGGTATTGTATTCAGCCTGGATGAGCTCGGAACTATGCATCGCGGTATTCTTGGTTTGCTTCCTTACATCGTGGTAGGTGCTTATTGCTTATTGCTCCTCGTTCTCATGATCATTCACAGCTCCAAGAATTCAACCGAGAAAATACCGATCGTTTATTTCTGTTTTGCTTTTGCCGCAGGAATCATTATGCCATTCCTGATCGGCAAAGAGTATGCGCAGCTGTTCTGTGCGACTATCGCTATTTCTGTTTTTGTATATTACGTTTTCTCTATTCTTCAGGTTACGAAGAGAGATCCTCTGACAGGTTTGTTAAACCGTCAGGCATATTATTCAGATATCTCAACCGACCCTGGAGATATTTCTGCGCTCGTTTCAATCGATATGAATGGCCTTAAGACTATTAACGATAACGAAGGACATTTGGCAGGCGATAAAGCAATATCGACGATAGCAGGTTGTTTTCTCAAGGCGACGAAGCGCAGACAGCTGGTATATAGAGTCGGAGGCGACGAATTTGTTATTGTATGCCGTAAGATCTCTGAAGATGACGTAATCGATCTTACTAAGCGTATCCACGAACTGGTTGATGCTACCCAGTACAGCTGTTCTGTAGGATATAGTTATTCTACTGACGGCAAGAAGTCTATCGATGAACTCCTGCGTGAATCTGATGAGAATATGTATTCTGAAAAGCAGCTTTACTATCAGAAGACGAATAAAACTCAGAGAACAAATTAATACTAATCCTGGTTTACTCAATAAATAAAAACGGCCGGACACTGGTCCAGCCGCTTTTGTTTTGGTGGACGAAATAGTGAACCAAACGAACACCGATGAATCTGAAAAAGCAATTGACACCGTTAGCAAAGTGTATATAATGTGTATATACACTAATTAGTTTATGCGGTGAAGACTCTGAATGCGCGCGGAATGTCTGATCCGCTGCAACAAGCGAAGTTGCAAAGAGGTAAGAATGGATATCATCATCAGCAATACTTCCGGTGTGCCCATCTATGAGCAGATCGAGGAGCAGATCAAGAGTCAGATCATGACAGGCTCTTTGGTGGCAGGCGAAGCCTTGCCGTCTATGAGAGTCCTGGCAAAAGAACTTAAGATCAGCATCATCACCACCAAGAGAGCCTATGAGGATCTCGAGCGTGACGGTTTTATTGAATCTGTAACCGGTAAGGGCAGTTTTGTTAAAGCCGTTAACAGTGACATCGTCAAAGAGAACATGATGTTTGAGATCCAGGAACTCCTGGATAAGGCCTGTGATAAAGCTGTTATCGGCAAGATTACACGTGATGAGCTCAAGGAGATGATCGACCTGCTGTACGATGAGAAGCAAGCGGATTAATTAGAGGTTTATATGGATATATATACGAATGTTATTGAGCTTAATAACGTCGTAAAGGATTATGGTGATTTTAAGCTCGACAATATAAGTTTTACTGTTCCCAGAGGTTCTGTCTGCGGTTTTATCGGGCAGAACGGGGCAGGTAAGACGACTACGATCAGGCTCATGCTTGATGTCATAAAGGCGGACAGCGGTGAGATAAAACTTTTCGGAGAAGATGTTAAAGATAATGCACCTAGACTCAGAGAAGATATCGGTGTCGTTTATGACGAGATGGGCTTTCATGAATTCATGTCCGGCAAAGACATTAACATTATGATGAAGCACATTTATAAGAACTGGGATGAGGAAGTCTTTTTCGATTATCTTAAGAAGTTTTCGCTGCCATCGAAAAAGAAGTGTGGGGATTTCTCCCGTGGCATGAGGATGAAACTTCAGATTGCAGTTGCCCTGTCACATAATGCCAAACTGCTCGTTATGGATGAACCAACAGCCGGCCTCGATCCCATTGTAAGGAATGAGATCCTCGATATCTTCCGTGAGTTTGTTCTTGAAGAAGATCACTCGATATTTATTTCCTCGCATATTACCGGTGATCTCGAAAAGATTGCGGATGAAGTAGTCTTTATTGACGGCGGAAAATTATTCCTGCAAGGAAATAAAGACGAGATACTGGAAAGACACGGCATTCTAAAGTGCAGAAAAGATGAGATCGGCAGTATAAGCAAGTCATTGATCGTCGGAGTGCAGGAGGGAGCATTTGGTGTTGATGTATTGATCAACGACATGAAGGCTGCCGCCAGGCTTTATCCGGAACTTGTGATCGACCGAACAAGTCTTGAGGAGATAATGCTCTTCTATGTTGCTTCTGCGAGGAGGTAACTTGTTATGAAAGGCTTGATCATAAAAGATCTCATGTGTCTTCGTAAGATGCGTGCTACATTCATTTTCGTGACAGTGTCATCATTTGTTATTACTGTTATGGCATTGATATCTGCGCGTTGCGGCAACATTGCACTTGCCGAGCAGGAGTATCTTACCGGTGGAAGTGATATGCCAATATCGCCGGCATACATACTCTGGTATGCGGTAGCGGTAATGGTTCTCCTTCCGCTGGCTTCGATCGGAGATTCACTGATATTGGCTTTTGAAGCTGATAAGAATTCGGGTTTTGCTCCTGTAGCAGGTGCGCTTCCGTTATCTGTTAAGCAACGCATTACCGCAAGATTCATAACGTTGTTCCTGACATGCGGAACAGGCACTTTTATAAGTCTCGCACTGTCGTTTATTTTATCTCTGTTCACTGACATCATGACCTTCGGTGATTTCGCCGGGCTTGTACTGTCGGCGGCCTCGCTGATCCTGATTTTCTCTGCTTTGGAGATGATACTGATCTTTTTACTTAAGATGAAAAATACCGATTATGTAAGGATAATCTCACTCCTTATCATGTCGGCCGTTTTTATCGTTAGCATTTTAGGCAGGATAATCGATGCTATACGAGCTGTGAAGCCTACGGAACTTATCACAGACGGGCTGCTCTTCCTTGAGAACAGATGGTTCATATTAGCAGCTGCGGCAGCAGTATGTCTTCTTGTCTCTTACTTTGTATCGACCGGTATTGCAGAGAGAAAGAGGGGTGAGATCTGATGGGCGGATTAATGTATAAAGACTTTGTTGCAATAAAAGGAAAAAGGATCTGTATCATCCTTCTGTCAGTTATTGCGCTTCTCTGCATCATGCGTGTGATCTTTCCGGGCAGTATGGCTGAAGGGATGGATTTCGTTTTGAAAGACGATGCCGGCACCGAAATAAACGGACTGGATATTATGTTTGTTACGGCTTATTACAGTATAGTTCTCACAATGGTGTGTTTCATCGATATATGGTGTGCAAGATTATCTGAAGCTGATGCATCATCTGCAAGGATAAGGAACTATGTATCTTCGCTGCCCGTCTCGGCAAACAGTTATGTTGCTTCCAAATATGTTTTCATCACCATAGCCACATATGTTTTGATCTCTTTACTGAGCATTACAGGTATCGTTTTGGCAGCGTTTACGGAACCCGGACGGGGACTGGATCTGATCAGGATGTGCGAAGTGCTGATGCTCCCTGTAACATCGCTGCTTATATTAGTAGCTTCGGTAGAATTACCTTTATATATCCTGCTTGGAAGGGAGAAGGGTAATCTTACAAAGGTTGCAATTGCACTCTTGCTAGTGTTTGTTCTTATCGGCTTTATGCTCTTTGCGGATATAAGCTGGTTATCAGAAAAGACTGAGTTTCTTGTTAGATTCATTAACTGGTATATGAAGTATCAGACAGAGATTACACTGGCATCTTATCTGTCGACGGTCGTAGATCTCTTTATCTTCTATCTCTCTTACAGGATTACGGTTTTCTTTAAAGCACGTCAGGAGGCGTGACATGAATATCACAAAGAAAAGATTATTGATCTATCTCGGACTGTCGTTCGGGATGGCATGGCTCATATTCTTAATTTTTATCTTCACGGGACATACATGGACAGGCAGCTCGCCTGAAATGTTATCTCTTGTAAGTCTTGGAATGCTCACTCCGGCCATTGCGCATGTAATAACACGCAAGATCACAAATGAAGGATTCCGTTTGACCGGTGAAAATTCCATGATGCTCGGTATCGACCTGAAGGGAAGAAAATGGGTGTTCTTCCTGTTGGCTGTAATTCTCCCGATTGTATATGCAACGCTGGGAGATGCCGTTATATGGCTGATGTGTCCGGAGGCTTTTGGCGAAGCTGAAGTCAGTTCATTTGTTGTGATCATATATCCGCTGCTTGCGATCGTTCAAGGTGTTGTGCTGTCTTTTGCCGCCTTAGGTGAGGAACTCGGCTGGAGAGGCTATATGATGCCCAAGCTCATTGAACTAATGGGTATGCCCAAAGCTATTATTGTTGGAGGAATTATCTGGGGCTTGTGGCATGCGCCTCTTACCTGTGTGGGACATGATTTTGGAATGGATTATCCGGGGTTTCCTTATGTGGGAATAATCCTGATGTGTATTATGTGTACTGCATTAGGAACCGTACTTACTTATGTCACCATAAAGACCAATTCGATATGGCCGGCAGCCTTTATGCATGCTGTGAATAATTCTATGCCCAGTGTTTTGTTATTATTCATGAAGCAGAATGTCGAGATTCCATTGTGGATACTTGCTCTTTCATATATCCCGTTGATAATATTAGCGATACTTTGTTTCCGGATGATGATTAAAGGGAAGAGCATTACAAAAGAGAATACGCATTGATCTGTTAGCATTTAATCGAACGAAATGTAATGGTTTTTCAAATAAAAAACGACTGGATTATTCCAGTCGTTTCTTTTTGGTGGAGATGAGGAGAATCGAACTCCTGTCCGAAACCTCGTCCTCCGGGACAATCTCCGGGTGCAGTCAGTATTTGAATTATTCCAATTCCCGCGTCATCTGCTGACAGATTGCGGTTCCTGTAGCTTCATAAAGATTTAAGTCGCTATCCGGCGCAAAGCTTAACCGGTAGGACTGCCTGCTTAACCTCTCTCAGGCGAGGTCTTCGGTGTACATACACTCCCGCGAGAAGATAGGCGGGAGGACGGTAGCCTTAGGCTGCTACGAGCTCTGTGTTGTCTGCAATTACTTGCAATTCCTCGTTTATTAAAGAGGCCAACGAGGATCCTCTACCCGCTTTCCCGACCTCAGAAGCCCCGTCGAAACCAGTGCATCCCCAAATCAGAAAACAATTGCTCCGGTCATGACAACATGTGACCGAAGCAATTAAGCTTACGCGTGATTATACAGACTTGGTAATTAAATTCAAGTCTCGTCTTCGAAATTCAGATCCTTTGAAACGTCGTAGGGTTCAAAGCTCTTGCTGATAACATCCTGAGCTTCCTTGAATTCCTGTTCTTCAGCTTCAGCATCAGAAACGTATTCGCCGGGCTGCTCTTCTGTGCCTGTTGCATATGCGTTCTGGTAAGGATCAATGCCGTCGTATTTCTTATAAGGGTTATCCAATACCTCTAAGCCGCAATAGTAACATTTGGAAGTAAAGGGCTTGTTTTCCATTGACTGGAGTCCCTTACCGCAGTTGGGGCAGGTGGTTGTATTCTTATAATCAGTTCTCTTACCGAGAATAACTGATTCGGTCAATGCCTTATCAAAATCTTCGTTTGTGAATCCCTTTTCTTTGAGCATGATCCACATAGCGTGAAGGAGATAAGACTGCTTTTCAACGAGCTTTTTTAAATCTTCAACCTCTTTAAGAGCCTGATAGTCGTTCTTGATTTCCTGATCGTTGTTGCCGCCATTCATTTTACGGATGAGTTCATCAGCCTCATTTGTGCTCTTGAGCTTTGACATATCCCTGATGGACATAGGATCGAGTTCTTGCATAGTTTTACCTCCTGTATGCTGAATTATATAGATACCCTAAATCTACTATAACAAACTTTCATCGTTTTGGTTTTTGATAATTAGCCTGCGAGAAAACTTGCAACGGCGGCTGCTGTTTTATAAGCTGTTCCTTCTGCTCCCAAAAGCGTCTCATCATAGTCGTTGGACAGATAACCGACTACCAGCTGATAGGATCTGATTGAATCAGCGCGGTTAAGACCGGTGTACATATTAGACTGGACTGCACCAAGTGAAACAGAACCGATATTGTCTGCAACAGTCTGCGCTAATCTTGCGCCTTCAGATGCTGCGGAAGAAGCATAGTCTCCGGTAGATGGAACATATACTTTTACACCACGGTAATCGTCAGTAGGAGCTGCATCAGCGTGGATTCTAATAAAGTAATCCGCATCATTATCTAGAGCGATCTGAGCTCTGTCTGAGTTTGAGAGATCAACGTCATTAGTTTCTCTGGTAAGGATTACAGTTGCACCGCAGCCTTCCAGATATCCTTTCATTACGAGAGCGTACTCAAGTGTGAGTTCATATTCTTTTACTCCGGTGCTCACTCCGGTTGCTCCGGGTGTAGCTTTTTCTTTTTCTGCAGGAGTTCCGGAACCTATCTCTTCGAGTTCGTGATTGTAATTTTCCTGATGTCCCGGATCGATAACTATAACGAGTCCTGTGAGGTCAGGGTGATCGATCGGAACCGGAACGGGTGTGGGTGTAGCTGCTTCAGGAACTGGAGTAGGAGTGTCGGTAGGGAAGTGTCTTGGCTCAGGTCCTATAATTCCACTCTCATCAGTTTCAGACGCAAATGTCTCATCAGCAGGCATTCCGAACATCTGATTGAACTTCTTATCCATTGCAGTCTTATTGAAAACATATACGAAATAAAACAGTCCAACAATAGCGAGAGCTGCCAATACACCGACCAGAATGCTCTGAACAGAAGAGGCTTTATCCTTGGGTTCTTTCGGAGGTTCGATATAGTATTTATCAACGAAGCCTTCGATGTATGCTTCTCTTTTGGATTCGGGCATATCATGAAGACGCTTATAAAGAAACTTCCGCTTGTCCTTGGGAAGCTTATCTAATATTTCCTTAAATTTAGTAAGGTTATCTTCTGCCATCTGATCCTCCGTTACTGATAATAACATTCTTTATCTTTAGGACAAAACGTTTGAGAAACCTTATTTTCGAGCCTCGAAAACAGAGTTTAGGAATTATTCAAAATTTAGTATTGAACAATAAACAGTAGTGTGCTATAAATGATAGTGACGATGGTGGCGTAGAGGAATGAGGGACGCCATCCGCTCGTCAAATCGGAATGAAAGGGGATTTGCCAATGAACAGCCAAATCAAGAAGGGCATTCTCGACTTATGTGTGCTGGCCTTATTAGAAAAAGGTGACAGTTACGGCTACGACCTCGCAGGTAGCCTTGCACGCAAAGTTGAAGTAGCAGACGGTACTGTATATCCGATTCTGCGCAAGCTCGCTTCTGAAGGTGTGGTCTCGACATACCTGCAAGAATCACAGAACGGGCCGCCGCGCAAATACTACCATCTCACAGATGCGGGACGTAGGAAATTGGACAGCGAACGTGATGAGTGGATCAAGTTCTGCGGGGAAGTAAATGAAATACTTGAGCGAGGAGAGACTGGAGGAAAAGCCGATGAATAAGACTGAATATCTTAAGAGTCTCAGCAATGAATTGGGCCATATGCCTTATGGGGACGTTAAAGATATTATCCAATCCATTGAAGAGCATTTTGATGAAGGCCTTGGTGAAGGCAGAAGTGAAGAAGAGATTGCAGCCAGCCTTGGCGATCCTAAGGAATTGGCAGCAGAATTCAAAGATGGCGTTAAGTTCAATCAGATAATGAAAAAGCGCAAGAGACTTAAGGATTATGCCGGTCCTGACGGAAGAGGAAGAATCTTCGTGATCCTGTTCAATGCATTTGTAGGTATTGAGTGCTGGCTTCTCCTTTTGGCGGCGATCATTGCAGCATTCTGTTTCCTCGCAGCTGACTTAGCTTTTATCGGCCTTATAGTTGCAGGACTGATTACAGGCACATTGACAGAATTCATGGTTCCTTTCATTTTCCTTATTCTGACATTGGCTTGTGTTGCGGTTTTCCTTGTTGCATTACTGATACTCGGTATCAAGTACTATGCTAAAGGTCTGAAGTCGTACATCAGATGGAACAAGAATATTTGGAACTATGGCTTAGGGGAGGACTAAACAATGGAAAAGAAAGATATCAAAACATTGATCACCGGAGCCATTGCTCTCTTCCTGGCTTGCTTTTTAGGTATTATCACATTGGTTCTGTTTGCAATTAAATTGGGCGGCAAGGCAATGGAATACGACTGGGAAGGTGCCTTTGGCCAGGTTACTGAACAGGTAGAAGATAGTTTGGGTACATAAAATCGGGATAGGGATAGATGAGGGGCTGTCTTGAAAATAAGACAGCCCTTACTATTTTTACAGGTATAATAGCTACAGTTTTTTTATGGAGACAATAGATGGATAACGACAAAGAAATCGAATCCAGGATCGACCAGGTTCTTCAGGCAGAAAAAGAGAACCAGATCCCCCGGATGACAAAGCGTGATTACATCATCGCAGCCGTAATTACGGTGATCGCTCTATTAGGAATAATCGGAGGATTTTTCTTATGAGCCGTAAGCATGATGTAAACAAAGAAATAGAAAATGAAGTTTATTGTGGAACGCTGCCTGTTCTGCCCAAAGAGCGAAAGTATGGTTTTATCGATGCGCTCCTCGTTTTATCGGGATACTGCATCGCAACATGGAGTTATACTCAGGGCTCTTATCTCGCAACATTAGTTGGATTTAAACAGCTCCTTATCGGAGCATTCCTCGCGGCAATTTTCATGCTGATGGTATATCAGCTGCCGGTAATTATGTCAGTCAGATACGGTATAGATATCTGGATATGGCTCAGGAGCGTGTTTGGTCCTAAGGGTAATAAGATAGTTACGATAATTATTATTCTCGTAAACTTCCCGTGGTATGCAGTGTGTTGCGAACTGTTCGCAGATTCTATGGAAAATCTTCTGGGACTGTTCGGAATTCAACTGTTTAACGGAGCACATCTGATCTTAAGTCTGTCATGTGTAGTTATAGGTACCATCATCGCCCTTCGAGGTGTAGGCACCATCACATGGACAACACGTATTCTCGTTCCGTTGCTCCTCCTTGTTGGCGTTGCAGTAGTTGTAGTCGGATTTACGTCCGTTCCTATGGATGTCATCTGGAACTATCAGCCTGAGCTCGCCGGTGATGCTGATAAGACGGTTAACTATGTGCTTAATATCGAAGCAAACTTTGCATTCGTAATTACGCTTGTCGGAGGAATGGCTGAGGTTCCGCGTCTTGCTAAATCTGAGAAGTCAGGTTATTACGCAGGTGTTTTGGGACAGGGCGCAGCAGGTTCTTTCTTCGTAGTTGTCGGCGCAGTAATGGCAATCGCTATGCGTTATGTAACAGGTCAGATGGTTGATGACCCCACACTCATGATGGCTACTTTATCTGCTCCTATTTTGGGCCTTTCATCTTTGCTCCTCGTTGCTTTCGCGAATATCGGAACACAGGCAGTAGGATCTTACATCTACGGCGTAATGCTCAAATCAACATTTAAGAAGATCTCTTATAAGACTCTTGTCCTCGTGTTGGGCGTGTATGTAGCGCTCCTCTGTGTATGGGGCAAGATCACCGAGTATTTCGGAAGCTTCCTGACGATCGGCGCATGCGTATATGCTCCTCTTGCAGCGCTGCTCTTTGTGGATTTCTTCCTTATAAGAAAGCAGAAGCTCGATCTTAAGAGTGCATATGAACTGCCCGGCCATAATGCTTACCGGTATTCCAAGGGCTTTAATATCGTCGGCATCATCTGTCTGGCATTAGGATTCTGTTTTACTCTTGTTATCTACGATCCTATAAAGGGAATCGTCCACAACAAGTTACTGTTCATGCTGACACCTACGCTGGCATCCTTTATCTTCACGGGAGTCCTTTATCTGCTCCTCAGCAAGATTCCCGGAATCCGCCGGTATATTAGAAGAGATACTTATGCCAGCCCTGACAAGAGACCTTTCGACAGGGCAAAGGTACCGCCGAGACAGAATATCTTCTTCCTGCCTCTGATGTGGCTCCTTTGCAAGATGGCCGTATCTCCTTATAAGCTCAAGATCGATAAGCACAACATGGAAGGCATCAAGCCGCCGTTCCTGGTCTACGGATCACATAATTCCTTCATGGATTTCTATGTAACACCTCTGGCATTAAATCCATATCGTGCAAATTATATTTCTGAACTGGAAGGATTCGAGAATTTCGGTGAATGGATATACCGTCAGGCAGGATGCCTTGGTACACGTAAGTTCATCAATGACCAGTCCTTGATCCGCAACATCGCAAGAGTAATCAAGCGCGGAGACATCATGGTCATTTATCCCGAGGCGAGATATGCTAACGTCGGTACCAATTCACACCTGACGCCTTCCATTGCAAAGCTCGCCAAGATGCTCAAGGTTCCTGTCGTAACCCTCAACATGCAGGGCAACTATCTGCAGCAGCCAATATGGAATCTTAAGGAGCGCAAGGGCGCAAGACTTCACGCTGACCTTAAGTGCGTGGTAACTGCTGATGAGATTGATAAACTCTCTGTAGATGAGATATTGGGCCGTATCTCCAGGGAACTTACTTACGACGAATATAAGTACCAGCTCGAAAACAAGATCGTTATCAACGACGAGTGGAGAGCAGAAGGCCTTCATTACCCGCTCTATAAGTGCAGGAAGTGCGGCAAGGACTTCGCCATGACTTCATCCGGCAGCAAGATTACCTGCAAGTACTGCGGTGATTCTTATGAGATGGATGAACTGGGCCAGCTGCATTCTTCCTCCGGCGAAGTAATCCACATTCCCGACTGGTACGAGTGGCAGAGAGGCTTTGTCCACGAGGAGATCCGTGAAGGCCGTTATAAGCTCGACATTCCGGTCAGGGTAGAGGCACTGCCTAACGCCGTTAACTTCGTCGACTGCGGTATCGGAAGACTTATTCAGGATAACGAGGGTTTCTCGCTGGAGTTTGATAACTACAGGACAGAGAAGCACGAGATACTTAAGTTCCCGGCCAAGTCGATGGTATCGCTCCATACCGAATACGATTACCGTGGTAAGTTCGGACCATGCGTAACGCTGTCCACTTACGATGACACGTTCTTTATCTATCCGACCGAGGAGAGCAGGGATGTGTTCAATCCGACAAAGATCCAGTTTGCGACAGAGTTCCTCGGAGGGCTATATAGCTGAGGCTTAAATAGTTATAAATGTAATGGATACCCACTAAACAGCTTAATTTGTTAGTTTAGTGGGTATTTTCTTGGCGATGATGAGTTGCGGGCACCCACTAAAAATGTGTTTTTCGCGGTTTAGTGGGTAATGTTCGTTCTTTCGAGGTTTGAGAGAACCCACTATATGTTCAATTTTCGCGGTTTAGTGGGTACCGTTTAATCTTTCTATGCTCGAAAATACCCACTAATTTCGCATTTCCCTTATCCTGGTGGGTAAGTCAAAACAAAACCGGCCGAAGCACTATGCTTCAGCCGGTCTTTATTTAGTATAAATAATTTACTTTGCTTCGAAATTTGTCTCAGGATCCCAATGGAGGTCTTCCTGCTGGTGCATCCAGGCGGAGAGAGCCTCTGTCATCTTGTGTGCATCGTTGTCGTAATCTTCTCCGTGGAGAGGTTCGCCGACGTAGATCCTGATCTTACGGCGGTGGAGTCCGTTAAGCGGATGAGGCTTTTTGGATGTTCTGGGCCAGATCTGGTAAGCGCCAGCGATGTAGACAGGAACCATGGGAACGCCTGCCTTGATAGCAAGATAAGCAGCGCCGTCCTTCATCTCAGCGAGTTTACCTGTATGTGATCTGGTGCCTTCAGGGAATACGAAGCAGATATTTCCTTTCTCAACTTCCTTCTTGGCCTTAATGAGACCTCTTACAGGGTTGCCGTAACGGTCAACTGCGATACCTCTGCCGACTCTCATGATCAGACGGCCGAGTTTACCGTGGTTGGTCTCGAGGTCGGAAGCTGCGAGGCAGCACATCCATTTGAAGTGTCCCTTAGGAAGATAATCGATAATAAGAACGCCGTCGGGGTAACTCTGGTGGTTAGATGCGACAACGTAAGGGTTGTTCTTAGGGAAATTCTCTCTGCCGATACATTTCATGTCGCAGAGGATATGTGTTAAGAGAAGGAACCCGTTTTTGGCTACAACGTCCCAAAAACCTCTTTTGGTAGGGTACTTCTCGTCCAGATGCTTATGATGATCGGCCTTTGACATAGCAGGCTCAGAAGCCTGTTTTACTGTATCTTCGGTCTTAATATTCTCTTCAGACATATAATCTCCTGAATAACTTCTGTCATAAATACGCACATAATATAACTCAAAAAAGGCATTTTAGCGAATTATTGTAATTTTATTCTCAAATATGTTATATTTTCAGTTGCGTTTGTCTTTCTCATAAAGGAAGGCAGGGCATATGGAGGTAATATATGAATCCTGTTCAGGGTACGCCGGTTTATACAGCTGAGAAATTTACTGACTTAAGAGAACTGGTTGTTCGTACTTGTTCCAAATACTCTGAGCTTGACGCTTTTATTTTCAGACGTTCACCTAAACTGTCTGAGATCCACAGAAGCTTTTATGAGTACGGCAATGACATTAAGGGTCTTGCCACATATATCCTTAATAGTAAATATGCAGGACAGCGCCTCGCCGTAGTTGGTGAGAATGCTTATGAGTGGTTTGTTTCTTATAATGCGATTCTCTCATCTTCTGCCGTAGGTGTTCCTCTTGACAGACTTCTTCCTGAGGACGAGCTCATCCAGCTCCTTCAGAGATCCAAATCCCGTGTAATCTTCTATCACCACAAGCACCACAAGATGATGCTTTCTATTGCTGAGAAGATTAAGAAGGGTGAATTGGATATTCCTCTTGATAAGTTTGTTATTTTTTATAAGGATGGTCTCACAGGTAAGACACCTGATGATACATGGCCTGAGGATGATGAGCGTTTTGCTGATATCTATGACCTGATCAAGGAAGGTAATTTCCTTGTTGAAGCTGGTGATACGAAGTTCGAAGACACACCTATCGATGTAAATGAGGCTAAGATCATTCTCTTTACATCAGGTACGACATCCATGAGTAAGGGCGTTTTGCTCTCACACAACAATATTGTTTCCAACGTTCACTCTATTTCACAGACTCTTGATGTAAGAAAAGGCGACAGAGCATTCTCTATCCTTCCTTTGCATCATACTTTCGAGAATACCTGTGACTTCTTTATCCTCTCATGCGGTGCCTGCATCTGCATGTGCGACGGATTGAGATATATCGTTAAGAATATGGAAGAATGGAAGCCGGATGTTTGTATCTCGGTTCCTCTCCTTTTCGAGAACATCTACTCCAAGATCGAGGACGGAATCAAGGCATCCGGCAAGGAGCGTATTATCGCCATTGCCAGACCTGTTACGAGATTTCTCAAAAAGTGCGGTTTGGATGTAAGACGTAATGTTTTCAAGGATATCCTTGATAAACTCGGCGGTAATTTCCGTATGATCGTTATTGGCGGTGCCGGTATCGACAAGAAGTATATTGATGCATTTACAGACTTTGGTCTCCAGTTCTTTATGGGTTACGGTCTCACAGAGACATCACCGGTTATTTCAGTTAACACTGAAGTTTGTGATGTCCATGGTTCAGTCGGCCGTCCTATGGCAGGCATTACTGTAGCCATTGATGCTGAAGGCAAGGGGCCTAAGGCTGTTGGTGAGATCCTTACAAAATCTGACTGTGTCATGCTCGGATACTACGAGAATGAAGAAGCTACTAAAGATGCAATCGATGAAGACGGTTGGTTCCATACAGGCGACATGGGTTACATCGATAAGACAGGTTCTATTCACATCACGGGCCGTGTTAAGTCAATGATCGTTCTTACAAACGGTAAGAAGGCTTTCCCTGAAGAAATCGAAGCAGTTGTTACTGAGATCAAGGGTGTATCCGAAGCTTTCGTCTGGGGTAACAAGAATGACCGTGAAGCTATCGATATCTGCGCTAAGCTTCTTATCAACCGTAAGGTTATCGGTCAGGAACTCGGCATGCAGACTGAGCCTGATGACAGCCAGGTAGAGATGTATCTCAGCGACAAGATGCACGAGGCTAACCACAAGATGCCTCAGTATAAGATCGTAAGAAACTATGTATTCTCCGAAGAAGAGATGATCAAGACAACGACACTTAAGATTAAGCGTCCCAAGGAGCAGGAACATATCGAATCCCGTCTTGCCGAGCTCGGACATACAATGTATGACATGAACGGTAAGAACTTCGATAAGATGATCAAGTCAAACCCTTAACAGACCATGTCTTCTGTCCGCAAGATCACTCTGGGCAACCGGGAAATCTCAATAGAATTCGAACGCAAGAGAGTAAGGAACATTAACGTGCGCGTGCGCCGTGACGGTTCCTTATATTGCTCTCTGCCTTATTATGCTTCAGTAAAAGAAGCCGAGGCTTTCATTGTCTCGAAGCAGGATTATCTTCTAAAGGCAATTGATAATGTAACAGGTGAAGAGAAGGCGAAGAGCCTGTCCAGACAATACATAGACGGTGAGACTTTTCTTGTGCTTGGAAAGCAGATGACTTTGCACGTCGTTAAGGGCGCTAAAAACATTTGCCGCGCTGAGAACGGCATCATTACTTTGGAAGTAACCGATCCTGATAATTTCCGCTCGAAATATATGACATATGAGAAGTGGAGAAGATCGGTTATCAGAAGTGTCATCGTGAATTATTGCAACGAGATATACCCATTATTTGAACGCCGCGGAGTTAAGCCGCCCAGGAAAGTCACGCTTGGCGAATACAAATCATTCTGGGGTGAATGCTTTTCCAAAAGAGGCGAACTCAAATTCAGCTACAGACTATTCGAGAAAGACTTAGAGCTCATAAGATATGTTGTTGTCCACGAATTTGCACATTTCATTGAGCCCAATCATTCGAGCAGATTCTGGGATGTAGTAAGAGAGATTGTCCCTGATTACAAAGAACTGAGAAAACGTTTAAACAGTAACGCTTCTTGAATTCAGACAGTTTTTTTTGAGTTAACCTGCAACAGACTTACCATACCAAACAGAACTGCTAACAGGGATGTAACACATGCCTTGTTAGTGAACCAGAAATGGATCATTGAGTGATTCGTCGCGAAAGCATACCAAATAGCAGGCATCAGTCCGGCAATTACAAACGGGAGCAGGATGATCAGTGATTCAGACATTGAAATCTTTCTGTTCTTTAAGAATCTGAAGCAGAGGTATGCGATCAACAAGACAACCAGAATGGTAACAGGTGTAAATGAGAATGCACCGTAGTTTCTGATTTCAGTTGCATAGAGGCTGAATTTCTCACCGTCATCAGATACTGAAGATGTTCTGATAGCAAAGAAAGACATCGCTACAGAGAATTCGTTTCGGCCGTTTACTATTGATGCTGCAGCCCATTTCAGGACCCACATTCCGCCAAATCCGACGCCCCAGCAGATAGCATTTCTTACACTTTGCGAGATCTTTCTTTCGAGCGTTTCATCCTCAGAGAGTAAAAGGAAGAATACGATCGGCACACCGAAAGTGGATATCGGATAAGTGAGCAGATCGAAGAAAGCGGTCATGATTCCTATCCATAAGAAAACGATAGATGAATGCTTCTGCCTTGTTTCTTTTTTCATCAGCAACAAAGCGATAGAGCCGAGCGTGAATACGTAGAAGCAGGCAGAGAACTGGATTGATTTTGCCAGAGCAATCGGCATCATCATAAGGAATGACAATGCGTAAGGAATAATGGCCTTCCTGAATTTGTTCTTAAACAAAAGGAAACAGGTAAGAAGCACCAATATTGCCTGGACAACTCCGTTAATGATGCGGATAGTGCCATAGTTGAAAAACATCAGCAGGGGCTTCATCAGAATAAGGAATCCGTGCCAGTATCTGGTATAAGGAACCGAACCGTCGAATCTCTCTCCAAAGTAATAGTGGCTTACGATTACATCGATTGAATCTTCTTCACCGACAAGGGGCCTCGGAACATTCATTGCATCCTTGATAGGTGACTCAACTCTTGGACTCGCAGCCTCAAGGACAATGACTGAATCTGTCCAGTTATCAAGAGTGCTCGTAGCGTAACCGGTTAATTCAGGATAAGAACCCTCCTGGTAAAAAATGAGAGTTGATTTGCCGACGTTTCTGTCGATCTTATTGATCGGCAGCAGATATACTGCGTAGAGTATGCCGGTCGCGAGGATGCATCCGATTACAAGGTTTGCAACAATGATTGCGAAAGATCTGAAAAAAGACTTCGCAGATAAACCTTTTACCAGTTCAGACCAGATGCGCTTAATACTGACAGGTTTCAGGTTTTTAACGATATAAGGAATCAGTCCGAAAAAAGTTACGGCAAACGGGAGACTGATAATGAGGACTAAGACGCTGATTACTATAAGGCCCTGTGAGTAGTCAGGGAAGATCCTTGTTACAAGTGTTCTTACTGTGTCTTCTGATGAGATCCATGTTCCGTAGAAGGAATAAGCAGCATAGGCACTTAACAGTAATCCTAAGACTATAGAAACCGCTATAACAATCTTGTTCAATTTTAGTTTCTTAGAACTCAGGATAATGAATTGGGCAAAGCCCAAAAATGCTCCTGCAAGACATGAAAAGATAAGAGACGAATTAACACATTCGCTCAGTGAGAAGAACAGGGCAATACCTGAGATGATATTGATGATATACAGAATCTTTTTGGGCATCGTTAATTCCTGCCCAGCTTTCTGTTATACATATCTTCAGTCACCTGAAGTCTGAATTCAAAAGCCTGTTTGTCTTTGTGGATCATTGTCTGCAGAATAAGGCCTGCTGTGAATGACAGGAAAGATGCAATGACAACGAAGCCGCAAACGATCAGGGTAGGGAATCTCAAAACGAGTCCTGTATTGATGTACTCAATGAGGACAGGAATAAAGAATCCTGTTGCAATGAGCAATCCGATAAGAGACATGAGTCCAAAGAATTCCAAAGGTTTGTAGTTCTTATAAAGATTAAAAATAGTCTTAAGAACCTTGCTGCCATCAGAGAAAGTATTAAGTTTGGATTCACTGCCTTCAGGTCTGTCACGATATTGGATAACAACATTTTTGATATACATGTTCTTATCGATAGCGTGAATTGTCATTTCGGTCTCGATCTCAAACCCCTGAGATAAAACAGGGAATGTCTTTGCGAATCTGAAACTGAATGCCCGAAGACCAGTCATGATGTCCTTGATCTTCGTCTTATAAATCGTGTTAATGAAAAATCTTGTGATGGAATTTCCGACATTATGGAAAGGTCTCTTGTTCTCCTGGAAATAAGTGGATGAGAGTCTGTCGCCGATAACCATATCAGCCTGGTTATTGAGGACTTCAGCTACCAGTTCAGGACCTGATTCGGCAGGGTATGTGTCATCACCGTCGACCATGACATAACATTCTGCATCGATCTCACGGAACATTCTCCTGATAACATTTCCTTTGCCTTGCATATGTTCATATCTGACAACGGCACCGGCCTCTTTGGCTATTTCTGCTGTACCGTCACTGGAATTGTTGTCGTAAACGTAAATTACTGCCTCAGGGAGAGACTGTTTCCAATCGAGAACTACCTTTCTGATTGTCTGGCTCTCGTTATAGCAAGGAATTAAAACTGCAATCTTATCCATTTCACGCCTCAAAGAATATAATTAAGAAGTATAACATATAAGCACGATTTCTTATATTTTGTTATAATTTATTTTTGAGAAAAGGCTGTCAGGAGGCATCACTTATGAGTGAAAACAATCTTGAGATTAGCAATGAGATTAACGTTAAACCCGAAGACGATAAAAAGACCGACAGACTGACTGTTAAATTTGATCTGTGGGAGCGTAAACTCCTTGATCTCAGTACACGCAATTCGCTGTTAAATCTCAGAATCAAGGGATCTTGCATTCCGTTGTTTGTACCTGACTGTGCCAATATTGAAGACTGGATAGCGCAGGATAAGAGTTTCTCCATCAAATCCCGCGGTAAGGATGATGAGACAGAAGAAACTGAAGAGGAGACATCAGAAGAGCAGCCGGTTCCTTCTGAAGAAAAGCCTGAAGGCAGTCAGATCTCCATAGAGGAAGCAGCTAAATCAGCAGAAGAACCTGCGAAAGAAGCAACTGAAACACCTGCTGTTGAAATGCCTCCCGTTGAGGCTCCTGCAGAGGTTCCTGCTGAACCTGCCGCTGATGAGAATAAAGAAACAGCCAAGAAAGAGAAAAAGATCAAGGGTGTTCCTGCCAAGGATTACACAATCGTTGATCTGCCTGAGATAAAAGAATTCGAAGAATACATCACCAAGAATTATGAGAAGGGAATACTGATCTCTTCTATAACTGATGCCGTTCTCGAGAAGAACATAAAGACTCTCTACAGAGGTGCCAAGACTTCAATGGAAGAAAATGGTGCCAATACTCTGTATCTTGCATGCGGTTTCCTTAAGTGGTTTGAGAAAGACCGCAAGGAACCCTGCTTCGCACCTGTTCTCCTTATACCTGTCGAGCTCGTTAAGAAGTTCGGAATCAAGTATACGATGAGAAAAAGAGATGAGGACGTTCAGTTCAACGTAACCATTTCTGAGAAACTGAGACAGGACTTTGGTATCGAGTTTGATATGTTCGATAAAAAGCTTCCCGCAGATGAAAACGGTGTCGATGTTGAGGCTGTTTTCAAAGCTGTTGATGAAGCTATAAGCCCTTTTAAGAATAAAGGCTGGGGAATTGTCAGATCATGCGTTTTGGGACTGTTCTCTTTCTCGCAGTTTGTCATGTGGAATGACATGCACAGCCACAGAGATTCCATTGCACAAAATAAGATTGTAAGAAGCCTTATTAATGGTGCAAGAGATCCTGAACTGGTTGATTTCCCGAAGCTGGATAAGGTTCCTGAAGAAGACGTATTCCTTCCTATCGTTGCAGACAGCTCACAGCTCGCTGCTATCAAGGTTGCAGGAGAAGGTAAGAGTTTTGTTCTTCACGGCCCTCCGGGAACAGGCAAATCACAGACAATCACATCTATCATTGCCAACTGTCTCGCAAACAATAAGAAAGTGTTGTTCGTTGCTGAGAAGAAGGCTGCTTTGGATGTCGTTTATAAGCGACTCGAGAAGATCGGTATTGCTCCGTTCTGCCTTGAACTCCATTCAAATAAGATTCGCAAGAGTTATGTTTTGGATCAGCTTAAGACTGCAAGTGAAGTAAGACTTAAGTCCCAGGGTGACGGCGATTACAATAAGTCATTGGAAGACATTGTTGCCAAGCGTAAGGATCTCGATAAATATGTTGATGAACTGCATGCTCCGAGAACTTATGGAATGACTCTTTATGAGCTCATTAATGTATACGCATCAAATCAGTCAGCTCCTGACTGCAGTAAGTTCGACGAAGGTTTTGTTGATGGACTTAATGCTGAGAGAATTAAGGAGATCGAATCATCATTAGGCGAGCTCGTTGCTTCCTCAGGTAATCTGGGCGGTAAGCTCCCGTTCGTTAAATCATCTGATTATTCTCAGGATGCAAAGAGTAAGCTTCCTTCATTGGTTGAAGCATTCGTTTCTGCCTATGATGAATTCGCTGCAAGTGTTACGGGATTCGATAATCTCCTTACATCTTATAACTGCAGGATAGCAGGTGAGCCCGGAACCATCGGAAGAATTGCCGGCCTTAACTACGCAGGCACATCTATTGCCAAATTGAAGTCGCTCAACATTCCTAAGGGACTCATCTGCTGTGACGATACAGAGAGTGCTTATCTTTCGATAAAAGATGCATTGGTCGTTTGCAAGGATGCTCTGGGTAAGAGAACAGAATTGGGCAATTACTGGCATGAAGGTTTCCTGGATCTTGACGGTGCAGCATTGCTCAGCGAACTCATGACCGCTAAATCCAAGAACGCGTTGATGCGCGGCATGGCTGAGAACAATGTCTATAAGAAAGTAAAAGCCTACGATATCGATGGTAAGCGTAAAGAGAATCTCGAGCAGGATTTCAAACTTCTTGTCGATTATAAGAATTCAATTCAGAACGCGCAGAATTACATAACTTCGATAAGAGGTTATCTTGGTGATCTTTATAATCCTGCAACTATCCTTGGATTCGACATGATCCAGGTTGAACTCCTTAACGAGAATGCACATGCTGCATTTGCCGCCTTTGCTGCTTTCGATCCTACAGGTTATGTAAGAAAACTTGTCGGTAATAACGATGCTTCTTTAAGTGATGCGGTTAATGCGTTTAACACTAAGACTGCTGCATACAGTGCTGCTTATGGCAATCTGAAGAATACATACGGATTTGAGTATGGCGCATTTGAACCTTCTGCAGATCTTATGGAATCAAAGAAGCAGATGGCTCAGACGCTTCTTAACGACAGCGATTATCTAAGAGACAGGATGCAGTTTAATCTTATGGCTTCAAGATGCGTTGAATATAAGATCTCTAATCTTGTTAAGGCTTATGACGATGGCGTTGTTGACGTTAACTCGATTATAAGTTCATTCCGCAAGGGATACAGTTCACTGCTCATTTCCATTCTCATTGACGGTTCTGATGTATTGAGAACGTTCAGCGGTCTCGTATTTGAGAAGAAGATCGACGAACTTGCTAAGATTTCTGATGATTTTGAGAAACTCACCAGACAGGAGATCTATCTGCGCATCGCAAAGAATCTGCCTGACTTAAGCAAGGATGCAAATGTTTCTTCTGCGTTGGGCATTCTGCAGCATGCGATCAAGTCGAGTGGAAGAGGAGTATCTATAAGAACTCTGTTTACACAGATAGGCGATCTTATCTTAAAGCTCTGTCCCTGTGTTCTCATGAGTCCGTTGTCATGCGCGCAGTTCCTTGATCCGGATAAGTGCGGAATGTTCGACATGGTTGTTTTCGATGAGGCGAGCCAGCTGCCTACATGTAAGGCTATCGGTGTAATTGCAAGAGGTAAGGAAGCAGTTATCGTCGGCGACCCGAAGCAGATGCCTCCTACGTCATTCTTTACCGAGCAGGTAAATACTGATGATGACAATTTTGAGATTGATGATCTGGAGAGTATTCTTGATGACTGTCTCGCTGTCAGCATGCCTGAATTGTATCTTGAATGGCATTACAGGAGCCGTCACGAGAGTCTCATTACTTTCTCCAATAAGGCTTTCTATGAAGGCAAACTCTTTACATTCCCGTCGCCTGATGACAGACAATCGAAAGTAACCCTTGTTGAATGCGGCGGTACATTTGATTCCGGTAAGACAAGAACAAATAAGGCCGAAGCTGAGGCTGTTATTGAAGAACTGAAAAAGAGAGCTCACGATCCTGAACTGTCCCGTTACAGCGTCGGTGTTGTTACTTTCAATATTCAGCAGCAGACTCTTATCGAGGATATGCTCGATGAAGCAGCCAGCAAGGATACCGAACTCGAGAAGTGGGCGTTCGGAGGTGAAGAACCGGTATTCGTTAAGAATCTTGAGAACGTTCAGGGTGATGAGCGTGACGTTATTTTGTTCTCGATAGGATATGGTAAAGATGAGAACGGTAAGCTCATCATGAATTTCGGTCCTCTTAACAGAGATGTCGGCTGGAGAAGATTAAACGTTGCTGTTACCAGATCAAGAATTGAGATGAAGGTGTTTTCTTCTATCTCACCTGAAGAACTGCGCATAAATGAGACTGCATCTGAAGGTGTTAAGTCGTTTAAGAGATTTCTGCAGTATGCGGCAGGTAGCACCGTATGGGATCAGGACATCGTATCAACAGGTAATTCATCCGATAATTCAGGTTCACCGTTGATCGACAGAAGTGCTGCATTCACCGGTATTGCTGACGACATCTGCGCAAGATTCAAGGCTATCGGATACGATACAGATAAGGGTGTAGGTAAGTCAGGTTTTAAGATCGATATCGGTGTAGTATCGCCTGATAAGGAAGGCACATACTGCCTCGGTATTTTGCTTGACGGTCCTGTTTATGCAGCTTCAGGTACAACAACTTCAAGAGAGGTTTCACAGCTCTCGATGCTCAGGGGCTTCGGTTGGAATATCGTAAGAATCTGGTCTCTTGAATGGTGGGAGAATCCTGACAAGGTATTCGAGAAACTGGTTGAACTGATCAAGAATTCTGAGAAGACGGAAGAGGCTGCTTCTGAAGAAACTGTGCCGGAAGATGTAACTTCTGAAACAGAAGAAGTTCCTGCAGATCCTTCTAAGCCTGAACCTGAAATTGTTATATATAACGCCGATTCAGAATCAGAAGACGATCAGGCTCAAAAAAAAACAACTGACGTAGAAGAGCAGGAGAGTAACGGTAATCCTGAAACTGTTTATAAACATGCCAATCTGAAGTCGGTTACGATGACCGCTTCTGATTTTTGCGATCCCAGAAATACCAAGGCATTGCAGGATATGGTAATCGCAATCGTTGAACAGGAATCGCCGATCAGTTCTGAAGTTCTCGCGAAAGAACTCACCACCATTGCAGGCATCAGTAAGATGAGTCAGAAGCTCCGTGACCGTTGTGATTATCTCGTTAAGAGTATTGAGAAGAGTGTAAAACTCCAATACACGAATCAGGTTTTGGATCCGACTGTTGATGAACCTGTAGAAGTTATCTTCATGTGGAAAGACGGAACCGAAGTAGGCAAGGTCATGGATTACTACAGAGTTCCTGCTGAAGGCGAGAAAGCCAGAAAAGCTACTGACATTCCTGTTCAGGAAGCTGCATGTGCTGCTAAGTATCTTGCTGTGTCACAGTACGGTATGCCATATGAGAGCCTTATCGTTGAGACATGCAAAGCGTTAGGTTTGTCCAGAGCACCGGTTGATTCAGATAACTATAAGCTCGGCAAACGTGCAGTAGACTACTGTTTGCGTCAGGAATTGCTTACATTGGATGACGACGGGTTTGTTAAGTGATGTTCAGTGAGTAGCGAATTATATCGCATTGTGAGTGATTCCGCACAAGCTCGCAACGCGAGCGCGGAGGACCTAACGAGCAATGTGATATAATGAGCAAGTTATGTACGAATACGATGGCATTTTCAAACCATATAAACCGGAGGATGAAGAGACTCCGATTTACGAGCGGCCGGGAAGACTTAATCCCGATCGTCATATTCCGATTGACAAATCGGAAAGTGTTGGCGTAAATGTCCATTACGATGAGCAGCAGAAGACCTTTGTAAAAGATTCTGATTCAACTGAGTTTACCGAGATGTCTGCAAATGCCATGAATCCTTTTGAGGACAGGGCACTGTTGAAGGGCGAGATAAAGCCCAGATCAACCGGCGTTAAGACCGGTGTTCGTAAGGTCGAGAGTAAGATTTTCGTACCGGAAACAGATACTGATGAAGTTAAGACCAAGATCAAGCAGACTATTAATGAACCTCAGCCGCAGATCTATGTAGCAGAGGAAGATGCAGCTGCTTCCACTGATTTCATTGCCAGTGCCATGAGCGGTGTTGATACGGTTGAGCAACAGCAGCAGAAATCTGCTTTCGCTGTGGTAGATGTTTCAAGACTTAAGATGTATGCGTGCCTTCTGGCTGTTGTTATTGTTGTTGAGATTGCAGGCATCGCGCTGCTGATTATTCTGTAATTTTTAACTTTTTGAATCTCACGAAAAACAAAACGACGAAACGTTGACGAAATTAGGGTAAATCGTCGACGTTTTTGTCAATTTCGGCCTGAATCGACGATTTTGTCGACGAAAAATGCCAAATTCGTCGACAAAATGGAGAACGATAAAAAGGCTGCCTCACAATGAGACAGCCTTTGTTTTTGTGATTAGCAGAAGAGATTATTTTTTCTTCTTCTTTTCCTTTTCAACCGGTTCAGACTCTATCGTAGCAATCTTTGCCTGGGCAGCTTTCTGTTTATCTTCGAAAACATAGTCTTTTCCGGGGAGAGCTGCGTTGAGGATGATACCGATCAATGATCCGATAGCCAGGCCTGACATTGATACAGTAAATGTTGCGAGCATGGGAATATTTACTAACACATCAATGGAACCTGCAGCGCTGTATGTAACACCGATTGAGAGAACGAGGATGATTGCAGCGATGATGACGTTTCTTGCCTTCGAGAAATCGATCTGGTTCTCAACAACGTTTCTTACACCGACTGCGGAGATCATGCCGTAGAGTACGAGTGAGATACCGCCTACTACAGGTGTAGGGATAGCGGCGATGCATGCAGCGAGCTTAGGTGAGAATGAGAATACCATAGCAAAGAGTGCTGCGAGTTCAACTACGAGAGGATCGTAAACTTTGGAGAGTGTAAGAACGCCTGTGTTCTCGCCGTATGTTGTGTTAGCAGGAGCGCCGAACAATGAAGCCAATGTTGTGGCGAGACCGTCACCAGTAAGTGTTCTGTGGAGTCCTGGATCCTTGATGAAGTTTCTGTCAACTGTTGAAGAGATAGCGGAAATATCACCGATATGCTCAACGATTGTAGCAAGAGAGATAGGAACGATCGTAAGGACGGATGTAAGGAGCAATCCGCCATCTACATTGCCGCTTGTGAAAATGTTGAATACTGTGTCCTGATACTGGAAAGGAACACCGATCCATGCAGCATTCTTGATATTCTCGATGCTTGCGACAGAGAACAGCTGGAAATTAGGGTTACCTGCTATGCAGTAATAACCGTCTGTTACTGAACCTGTCATGACTGTAAGGAATACGCAAAGTGCGCATGCTCCCAAGACACCAAGGAGAATAGGAGTGATCTTGACCATTCCTTTACCCCAGATGTTGCAGATAACGATGATTATGATAGCAACTACTGCTACGAGCCAGTTTGTGGAGCAGCTGTTGATAGCCGTACCTGAGAGGCAAAGACCGATAGCGATGATGATAGGGCCTGTAACGATAGGCGGGAAGAACTTCATTACACGGTTTACGCCGAATAACTTTATGAGTCCGGCCAAAATGAGATAAACGAGACCGGCACATGCAACACCGAAGCAGGCATAAGGAAGGAGCTCACGCTCGCCATTAGGTGCTAATGCAAAATAACCTGCGAGAAATGCGAAAGATGAACCTAAGAATGCAGGTACCTTTCTTTTGGAAATCAGGTGGAAAAGTATTGTTCCCAAACCTGCGAAAAGAAGTGTGGCTGACACCGACAAACCGGTGAGAGCAGGAACGAGGACGGTCGATCCGAACATAGCGAACATGTGTTGGAAACCGAGTACAATAACTCGACCGGCACCTAAAGTTTTCGCGTCGTAAACCGGACCGTCCATAACTTTGGACTTACCCATAACAGACCCTCCCTTTGGTGAATATTAGATTTATAATAGCACTCTTAAACGGAATTCAACCTACAAAATGTCATTTGTTTGTAATATTTTTCGGGTAGCGCCCGCGCGGTTTATTGACTTAAAAAATCATTCAACTAAAATAGTCCAAGAGGAAAGCTCCTACTTAATTATCAGTGTGCGTAAAGGAGATAAGTATGCAGTACAAGGATTTCAAAAATGTTCAGGTTATGGACCATCCGCTCATCAAGCACAAGATCTCACTTTTGAGAAATGTAAACACAGGTACTTATGAGTTCAGACAGCTCGTAGAAGAGATCGCTACACTCGAGGGCTATGAGGCATTAAGAGATCTTCCGCTCAAGGATGTTGAGATCCAGACACCTCTTGAGAAGACAATGACTCCCATGATCGATGGTAAGAAACTTGCTATTGTTCCTATCCTTCGTGCCGGCCTCGGTATGGTACCGGGTGTACAGGCTCTTGCTCCTTTGGCTAAGGTTGGACATATCGGACTCTACAGAGATCCTGAGACACATGAGCCTCACGATTATTACTGCAAGCTTCCGGATCCTATTGACCAGCGTCTCATTGTCGTCGTAGATCCTATGCTCGCAACCGGCGGTTCAGCTGTTGATGCTATCAATTCCATCAAGGCTCACGGCGGTAAGCACATCAAGTTCATGTGCATCATTGCTGCACCCGTTGGTATTGAGAGACTCGCTAAGGCTCATCCGGACATCGAGATCTATGTCGGAAATGTTGATAGAGAGCTCAATGAAAATGCTTACATTCTCCCTGGTTTGGGAGATGCAGGAGACCGTATTTTCGGAACAAAATAAAGGTACGGTTATAAATATACTTTTGGAGGAAAAGTGTTTATGAGTATTAAGAAGGTTGTTGCTTCTGTTATGGCAGTTGCTACATTGGCACTTGCTTTTGCAGGATGCGGCAAGAAGGATGACAAGAAGTTTGTTGTCGGTTTCGATCAGGAATTCCCGCCTATGGGATTTGTTGCTGACGATGGTTCTTATGTTGGTTTCGACCTTGAGCTCGCTCAGGAGTGTGCAAAGCGTATGGGTATGGAGTTTGTTGCTCAGCCTATCGCATGGGATTCAAAGGACCAGGAACTCGCTACAGGCAATATCGACTGCATCTGGAACGGTTTCACGATGACTGAAGAGAGAAATGACAAGTACACATGGTCTGATCCTTATATGGAGAACGCTCAGGTAGTTGTTGTTAAGAACGGTTCAGGAATTACATCTCTTGCTGATCTCGCTGGTAAGACTGTTGCTGTCCAGAAAGATTCATCAGGTCTTGAGGCACTGAAAGACAATGAGGCTCTTACATCTACATTCGGTGAACTCGTTGAGCTCGATTCTTACCTCAACGCAATGATGGAACTCGAGATGGGCAGTGTTGATGCCATCGTTATGGACGAGATCGTTGCACGTTATGAGATCCAGACATCCGGAAAGGACTTCGCAGTTCTTGATGAAGCAGTTGCTACAGAGCAGTACGGAATTGGTTTTCTGCTCGGAAATACTGCTCTCCGTGACGAAGTACAGAAGACTCTTGAGGCAATGGCTGCTGACGGAACAACAGCTAAGATCTCCGAGAAGTGGTTCGGTACAGACATTACCATCATCGGTAAGTAATCATCAGGAATTTAATCTCGCAAACAAGAGGCTGTCTCGGTTTTGAGGCAGCCTCCTTTGTTTAGAAGTTACAATATAAAAATAGAATGTTCATAAAAGAGTGTTAAAATATTTTTATGATTCAAAGGGGACACACAGAGAAGAAGCTTTGGAAGAGCGTTCTCGCAACGTTCATGGCGGTTTGTGTCCTTTTTTCTTTGTCAGTTCCATTGTTTGCTGATTCTGATGACGATATCGAAGTTGTTGACCCGATAGGCAACATCGAAGGCCATTCGGCTGTTCTTTATGGCAACACTGACGGACTCCCGACATCTGAAGCTAATGCTATAACTGCTACTTCTGACGGATTTATCTGGATTGGAAGTTACGGCGGTCTTATCAGATATGACGGTAATACTTTCGAGAGATTCTCATCGACAACAGGTATTGCCAGTGTCGTAAGCCTTTATGGTGACAGCAGGAATATGCTCTGGATCGGTACCAATGACCACGGTGCCGCAGTAATTGACAGATATGGTAATATCACCATGTTCGGAAAAGATATCGGACTGCCTTCTGCATCAGTAAGAGGTTTTACTGAAGATTCTGAAGGAAATATTTATATGGCTACTACAATGGGTGTGGCTGTTGTAGATTTAGAGATGAACCTGACAGTTGTTGATGATCCAATGATCAGAAACGAATACATCAGACATATTGAAACCGGTCCTGACGGAATAGTATATGGACTTACGCAGGATGGTGACGTGTTCGCTTTATCTGGCGGCCGTGTCACCGGATTCTATACTTCACAGGCTCTTGGTCTTGAAGACGCAGTTATCCGTGCCATGCACGTTGATGAAGATAATCCGGGTTATCTCTATCTCGGAACAGACCGTACGAAGATCTACTACGGCAGCTTCGATACAGGTTTCCCCGGCGATAAGGCAATCGTTGTTCATCTTAACACCATCAATTCAATTACCAGTGTAGGTGAAGATCTCTGGATCTGCGCAAATAACGGAATCGCTGTTTACCGTGACGGTGAAGTCCTGCCTCTCGAAAACGTTCCGATGACATCAAACGTTGAAGGATGTATGTGTGACTATCAGGGCAACCTCTGGTTTGTTTCTTCGAGACAGGGTGTAATGAAGATCGTTCCTGACCAGTTCACGGATCTTTTCGAGAAGTACAATATCGAGAGAGAAGTCGTTAACTCCACATGTTTCTACGACGAAATGCTCTTTATGGGAACCGATTCAGGTCTCAGAGTCGGAAATACAGCAGGTGAAGCAGAACGCATTACTATAGACAATGCGGTTACTGCTTCCGGTAATCATCTTGGTTACAAAGAACTCCTTACGATGTTTAATGGAGTCAGAATCAGATCGATCATCAAGGACAGCCAGGACAGATTGTGGTTCTCTACATTTGATAAGCTCGGTCTCGTCAGATATGATCACGGCGAAGTGCTTACTTTCAGCACTGATGACGGAATGCCTTCCAACAGAATCAGAGCCGTAAATGAGATGAGTGACGGTTCTTTCGCTGTTGCATGTACGGGCGGTGTGGTTGTCATCAAGGGCGATTCCATCGAAAAAGTTTATGACGCGTCTTCAGGTGTCAGCAATACTGAAGTTCTGACTGTTTCAGAAGGTGAGAACGGAGATATCCTTGCAGGTACTGACGGCGGCGGTATTTTTATTATCGGCAGCTCCGGAGTTACAAACATTGACACTGATAACGGCCTTTATTCCGATATCGTTATGAGGATCAAGAAGGATAATAAGCGTAACGTTTATTGGATCGTAACATCTAACTCGTTAGCTTATATGACTTCTGATTATGAGCCTCACACCATTGAGAATTTCCCTTATTCCAACAACTTCGACATATATGAGAATTCTTTAGGTGAGCTCTGGATCTTAAGCAGTAACGGAATATATGTAACTACGGCTGATGACTTGATAGCTAACGGTAATATTAATCCTGTTTTCTATGGTATCGACGACGGACTGCCGATCATTGCGACATCCAATTCATACAGTTATGTAACTGATGAGGGCATACTTTATATTGCCGGCACAACCGGTGTTGCAAAGGTTAATATCGAGACTACTTTCGAGACTGTTTCGAATATAAGAATGTCCGTACCTTATCTTGATGCAGACGGCGTTAAGATCTATCCGGATGAAAATGGTGTCTTTAATATTCCGACAGATGCAAAGAAGGTAACCATTTATCCTTATATCTTTACGTACAGACTCATGAATCCTAAAGTTACTTACTATCTCGAAGGATTCGACAGAGAGCAGATGGTAATCAAGCGTTCTGATCTTACGTCAATTGACTATACTAACCTCAGAGGCGGTAAGTACACGTTCAGAATGATCATTTCTGACTCTATGGGGCATGAGAATAATGAGTTCGCAATATCCATTGTTAAGAAGAGAGCAGTCTATGAGATGCTCTGGTTCTACCTGTTAATATTTGTTGTCGTTGTTTGCTGTACTACAATGGCTGTTCTTTATTACGTAAACAAGAAGACTGAGAAATATCTGAAGAAACAGGAAGAGGACAGGATCCTCATCAGAGAGATCGTTGAGGCCTTCGCGAAGACGATCGATATGAAGGATAAGTATACGAGAGGTCACTCCATCAGAGTTGCCCATTATACGTCGATGCTCGCACAGGAACTCGGTTATAACGAGGAAACAGTTGAGAAGTACCGCAATATCGCTTTGCTTCACGATATCGGTAAGATCGGTGTAAGGGGAGAGGTCCTCAATAAGAACGGCAGACTCGAAGATGATGAGTTCGCTGAGATTAAGTCCCACACCACTCTGGGTTATAACGTTTTGAAAGATATCAGCATTATGCCTGAACTCTCCGTTGGTGCTGAATCCCACCATGAGAGACCTGACGGTAAGGGTTATCCGGACGGCCTTAAGGGTGAGGAGATTCCGAGAGTTGCGCAGATTATCGGCGTAGCCGATGCTTTCGATGCGATGTATTCTGACCGTCCATATCGAAAGAGAATGAATTTCGAGAAGGCCGTTTCCATCATAAGAGATGCATCAGGAACACAGTTCCATGAAGATGTTGTTGATGCATTCTTAAGGATCGTCGAAAGAGGCGGATTCAGGGCTGATAACGATAAAGGCGGCGGATCTACTGAAGATATCGATAATATCCATAAGAGATTCGAGAAGGAACACGATGCTGAAGAAGCTGCCAAAGAGCATAAGCATGATTCTGAAGCAGAGAAGCCTTCCGATAAGCCTGAACAGAATAATGAAGAAGGCAATAAGGATTCCTGATTTCCAGCAGAGCCTAAATACTGTCTTTATGCTATAATTTAGTCCTATGTCTTTAGCTTGATATAGAATCTGTTTTTGCCCGGGTGTTTTGATGGAATTGCTTCAATCGACATTATTGCAATTGGCCGATGGTTTCCGGTTTACATTAGGAATCTTTTTCTTTACCATTATTTTCTCGATTCCTTTGGGACTGTTGGTATCGAAGGGCAGAATGTCGAAGATCAAGATCGTTTCACTGATCTTCAGATTCTACATTTCCATCTTAAGAGGTACGCCTCTTATGCTCCAGCTGTTCCTGGTTTATTTCGGACCTTACTATCTGTTTAAGGTTAATACAGGCAGCATTGCAATTGGACCGTTTAACTACAGATTCATTGCAACGATTATTGCATTCTCACTGAACTACGCTGCATATTTTGCCGAGATCTTCAGAGGCGGAATCCAGTCCATGTCAAAGGGCCAGTATGAAGCCGCTACCGTTCTGGGCTTTTCGAAGATTCAGACATATTTCAAGATTATCCTTCCGCAGGTAGTAAAGAGAGTTCTGCCCTCTGTTTCCAATGAGATCATTACTCTTGTAAAGGATACTTCGCTCGCGCAGGTAATCTCCGTAACGGAAATGTTCACCAGGGCATCAGCTGCAGCTTCGGCGCAGGTATCTGTTGTTCCGTTCATTGCAGCCGGCGCATTTTACTACTTAACTAATCTTCTTATCGAAGCAATACTTAACCGCGTTGAGAAATCAATGTCGTACTATTCTTAATGAGGTATTTCAATGTCTGACAGCAAAAACGACATCGTACTTGAAATGACTGATATCCATAAGTCCTTCGAAAAGTTGGAGGTCCTTAATGGTATTAATTTGCAGGTCAGAAAAGGTGAAGTTGTTGCCATCATCGGACCTTCGGGCGGCGGCAAATCCACTCTCTTAAGATGTGCCACGACATTGGAGCGCGTTGATTACGGTAAGATCGTAATTGGCGGCGACGTCCTCTGCGACACTATTTCCGGGCGTTTGTCTTATTGTGATAAAAAGACAGAGAAGGAGATCAGATCCAAATTCGGTCTGGTGTTCCAGAACTTCAATCTTTTCCCGCATTTTTCAGTTAAGAGAAATATCACCGAAGCTCTTATCCACGTACACAAGAAGAGCAAGGCTGAGGCAGAAACGATCTGCAATAATCTCTTGATGAAGATGGGCCTGATTGAGAAAGCTGATGAATATCCGTGCAATCTTTCAGGCGGCCAGCAGCAGCGAGTTTCTATTGCCAGGGCTCTCGCTACAAATCCTGAGATCATATTCTTTGACGAGCCTACATCCGCTTTGGATCCTGAGCTCACCAAAGGCGTTTTAACTGTTATTAAGGACCTCGCGAAAGAAAAGATGACTATGGTTATCGTAACTCACGAGATGAGCTTTGCCAGAGACGTTGCCGACAGGATCGTATTCATGGACGGCGGTGTAATCGTCGAAGAGGGTCCTGCTTATGATCTCGTAACAAATCCTCAGCAGCAGAGAACGAAGGAATTCTTAGCAGGTTATTAAGCGCCATTATATAATCCCCTCACTTCAGACAGCATTTACCAGCGCAAATAACTCGTTCGTGGGATTATATAATTGCTTTTCACCATGGGAGATTTGAGTAGACGTTATGATTAGTTTTGATGAAATAGTTAGCAGAAATACTCCGGAAGACATTAAATACGGTAAGATCGAGGGCATCGATGATCTCATCCCCATGTGGGTTGCGGATATGGATTTTAAGAGTCCCAAGGAAGTTATAGACAGTCTTGTCAGTGTTGCCAATAACGGCGTGTTCGGTTATTCAGAGGCTGATTCTTCTTACGATAAAGCTGTAACTGATTGGTTTATGAAAAGATATGGCTGGAATGTCGATCCTGATACTATTCTTAAACTGCCGGGTGTGGTGCTTGGCGTTTCACTTGCTATAAGGGCGCTTACGGAAGTTAATGACAGCATTCTTATTTTCGAGCCGTTGTACGGACCTATCGGAAGGTCTGTCCGTGGAAACGGCAGAAATCTTGTTATATCCGACCTGGTGCGCAACGGTTCAAGATATGAAATCGATTTCGACGACATGGAGCGCAAGATAATTGAGAATAATGTTAAGATGTTTGTTCTCTGCAATCCGCATAATCCTGTCGGAAGAGTCTGGACGAGGGAAGAACTTCTGAAGATAGGTGATATCTGCCTTAAGAATAACGTTCTGATCGTGTCAGATGAGATCCATGCCGATTTTATTTACAGCGGCAAAAAGCATATCCCGATTGCCTCGCTGTCTGATGAATTGAATAAAATAACCGTAACGTGCACTTCGGCGACCAAGACATTTAACATAGCAGGCATTCAGGCGTCCAATGTTGTAATCAGTGATGCCGGCATGAGAAGGGCCGTGGATAAGTGTTCCGTGGTAACAGGCGCATATGGATTGAATATCATGGGTATTGCGGCAACGAGAGCGGCATATAATTATGGCGAAGAGTGGCTTGATGAATTGAATAAATACATCGAAAGTAACTACGAGCTGGTTAAGTCGCGCCTGGCAGGCACGAAGCTCAAGGTTACTGATGAAGAAGGCACATATCTTATTTGGATCGACGCTTCAGAAGTGGAATGCGAAGATCCTGCAAAGTTTTTCCTCGATAAAGCACATATCAGATTCTCAGAAGGCGTTTTCTTCAGCAAGAAAGCCAAAGGCTTTATCAGAATGAATATCGCTTGTCCCAGAAGCGTTGTAAATGAAGCATTGGACAGGATGCTGAAGCTCCCTGAGATCAGATAAGATTTTCCTCAAACTTTCCAACCAAGAGTAGTCTCAAAACCCATTATCAAGAAGATTTTTTCGGACCCCTCCAACTAAAAGACAGGCTTCTATTTGACATAAAATCGAACTGGTAGTACGATTATCGTACTGATAGTACGAAATTAGGGAATTAAGGAAGATAGATTTGGAGGAAAAAATGCGTAAAGACAGATTAAGAGAGATCCATACAATCTCAGTTATGAGCGCAGCAGAAAAGCTTTTCGAAGCTAAAGGATACGAAGCTACGTCAATCGACGACATTGCTCTCAAAACAGGAATCAGCAAATCAACGCTCTACGTTTATTTCAAGAGTAAACAGCTCATTTGGGATTCGATTGTCTGCAAATACATGGAGCAGCTCCTGGAGGTTGCGAAGAAGGCAGCCGAAGGTGAGGGGAGCTTTGAGGAAAGATACTATGAGCTCTGCTTTGATATTGCAACAAAATTCGAGCAGCACCCAATGTTTTATAAGGCAACGCTCGACAAGATATCCATGGATATGGAGCAGGAAGTTTATAAGAAAATTTATGAGACCGGCGAGCAGATAAATGAGGCTATCGCTGACTTTATCAGAAGCGGAATAGAAGAAGGCGTTGTAAGAAAAGACATTGACATCTATCCTGCGGTCATCATGATGTGGTCATCTATTTCCGGAATCATTTCGATGGCCGGTGATAAGGAAGAATATCTCAAGCTCAGATTTAACATGACTAAGGAAGAATACCTGAAAAAGGCGTTTAAGATGCTTTTGGAGGGCGCAGTATGAATGCTGTCTATTTAAGCGGTACAGGCAATACAAGACATATTGTAAACAGACTTTTGGATGAGCTGGGAAATAAGGGAACGGTGCTGCCGATTGAATCAGAAGACGTGAAAACAGTATTTGCAAGTGATGAGATCATTATCGCTTACCCGACACAGTTTTCGAACATTCCATATCTGGTAAGAGACTTCATTAATAATAATCAAAACGAGTGGAAAGATAAGAAGATCTTCCTGATTACGACAATGGGAATGTTTGCCGGTGACGGAACAGGATGCGCTGCAAGGCTTCTTAAAAAATACGGCGCAGTTATCTCGGGCGGAATCCAGATAATAATGCCTGACTCGGTTTGCGATTGTAAGGCACTGAAAAAGACCGTGCAGCAAAACAAAGAGATCGTCACAAAAGCAGAAAACAAAATTAAGGGAATCGCTGCCCAGATGAAGGCAGGGAAATATCCCCAAGAAGGTCTCTCATTTTGGTCCCATTTGGCCGGATTCTTTGGCCAGAGACTGTGGTTTTATAACAAGACGACCGGTTACAGCAAAAAGATTAAGATCGATTCTGATAAGTGCATAGGATGTGGCATCTGCGGGAACGGGTGTCCTACGCATAACATTAAGATAGAAAACGGCAAAGCTGTAGCAGATGTAAAATGCACGATGTGCTACAGATGCATCAGCTATTGTCCTAAACAGGCGATTACGCTGTTAGGCAAAGAAGTCGTCCAGCAGGCAGGTATAGAGAAATACACTTAAAGAAAAACACCGTCCCAAGACTGGAACGGTGTTTGCATTTAAAACTAAAAACAAAAATCACTCGGGTTTGTAGCTGTCCTTCAAAGATACTGCTCTGTTAAATACCAGATGCTCAGGTGAAGAATCTTTGCAGTCAGCACAGAAGTAACCTGTTCTAAGGAACTGGAATCTGTCTGCAGGCTGTGTATTCTCAAGGAACTTCTCGAGCTTTGCACCCTTGATTATTTCGAGTGAATTAGGGTTGATGAAGTCGAGATAGTTGCAATCTGCGAGGTCAGGCTGCTCAGTAGTGAAGAGTCTGTCGTAGAGTCTGATCTCACCGTCAACGCAGTTATTTGCATCAACCCAGTGAATTGTTGACTTGATCTTTCTGCCGTCAGCTGTGTTTCCGCCTCTTGATTCAGGATCGTATGTGCAGTGAACGGCTGTTACGTTTCCGTCTGCATCGTGATCGCAGGATACACACTTAACAACATAAGCTGACTTGAGACGTACTTCGTTGCCGGGGAAGAGTCTGAAATACTTAGGAGCAGGTTCTTCCATGAAATCTTCGGATTCGATCCAGAGCTCTTTTGAGAAAGATACCTTACGTGTTCCGGCATTCTCGTCCTTAGGATTGTTCTCGACATCGAAGTCTTCTGAAGATCCCTCAGGGTAGTTGTCGATGATGAGCTTAATAGGCTTTAATACTGCCATTGCTCTCTGTGCGTGATCGTTAAGATCTTCTCTCAAACAATATTCGAGGAATGCGAAGTCAACTACGGAGTTAACTTTCGCAACGCCATTACGTGCGCTGAAGTTATGGATTGAGGCAGGAGTATAACCTCTGCGGCGGAGACCGCAAAGTGTAGGCATTCTCGGATCATCCCAACCTGTAACGATGCCTGCTTCGATCATGGCACGGAGCTTACGCTTTGACAGAACGGTATGAGTAATTCCGAGTCTTGCGAACTCGATCTGACGGGGTTTGCACTCAACGGAAATATTGTTTACTACCCAGTCATAGAGAGGTCTGTGTGCCTCGAACTCAAGGGAGCAGAGTGAATGTGTGATTCCTTCCAATGCGTCTTCGATCGGATGAGCGAAGTCATACATAGGATAGATGCACCATTCTGTTCCTGTTCTGTGGTGGGGGAGATGATTGATTCTGTAGATAACAGGGTCTCTCATGTTGAAGTTGCCTGATGCGAGGTCGATCTTTGCACGGAGAGTCATCTTACCGTCTTCGAATTCGCCGGCTCTCATTCTCTTGAAGAGATCGAGGCTCTCTTCGATAGGTCTGTCACGGTAAGGAGAAACAGCAGGAGTTTTAGTGTCGCCTCTCATGTCTCTCATCTGATCGGGTGTGAGTTCGCAAACATATGCCAGGCCCTTGTTAATGAGCTCAACTGCGAATTCATACATCTTCTCGAAGTATTCGGATGCATAGAAGAATCTGTCATCCCAGTCGTGACCTAACCAATGGATATCTTCCTTGATGGCCTCAACATATTCCTCATCCTCTTTGGTGGGGTTTGTATCGTCCATTCTGAGGTTGCACAGACCGTTATAGGCTTCAGCTGTACCGAAGTCGATCTCTAATGCCTTTGCGTGTCCGATATGGAGGTAGCCGTTCGGTTCAGGCGGAAATCTGGTGTGAATCTTCTTGCCGTATACGCGGCCGCCTTCCTTGAGCTCCTCATCAATAATCTGCTCAATAAAATTCTTACTGTCAGCCATTTCTTATATTCTCCCGAAATTAAAGTCTTGAATAAGCGTAATTAATTCTGCGAAGTGACTCGTCTCTTCCCAGAAGGACCATAACCTCAGCACATCCGCCGGGGGTAACAGCAACGCCTGCTGCTGCAATTCTTACAGGCCACATAACAACTGAGTTCTTAACTTCAAGGTTCTCAGCCAGAGTCTTCATGGCCTCTGTGATCGAATCTCTGTCCCATTGGACTTGGGCGAGAATAGGAAGTGCTTTCTCGAGCATCTCCTTGGATGATTCCAATGTTGACTTACTCTTCTTGTGCTCAAAAAGTGCGAGGTCGAAATCACCGTATTCCTTAATGAATGAGAGCTTTTCCGTGATCTCTGTGAACTTAACGATACGGGGTTTCAAAAGTTCAGCCAGGAGATCATAGCATGAAGGATCAACGCCGGCCTCATCGTAGTAAGGCTTTGCATGTGCCAAGAATTCCTCATCTGTCATTGCCTTGATGTGCTCCTGGTTAACCCATGAGAGCTTATCGTAGTCAAAAACAGCAGGTGATTTTGAAATGCCGTTGATATCAAAAGCTTTGATGAGTTCTTCGAGTGAGAAGATCTCCTGTGTATCCTTAGGAGCCCATCCGAGAAGTGCGATGTAGTTGATGATCGCTTCAGGGAGGTATCCTTCGTTAACGAGGTCCATAAATCCTGTGGAACCGTGACGCTTAGACAGCTTTGAGATTACTTCGTTGCCTTCTTCGTCAACGGACTTGCCCATGATGAGCGGCAGGTGGATGTATGTAGGAATCTCCCAACCGAAAGCATCATAGAGCAGGTTGTATTTAGGTGTAGATGAGAGATATTCACTTCCTCTTACTACGTGTGTGATGCCCATTGTGTGGTCATCGATAACATTAGCAAAGTTATAAGTGGGGAAGCCGTCAGTCTTAAGAAGGATCTGATCGTCCAAATCTTCGTTAGGGAAAGTGATATCGCCATAAACGAGGTCATGGTAAGAAGTGGAACCTGTAAGAGGCATCTTCTGACGGATAACGTAGGGGATACCTGCATCAAGGTTCTTCTGGATTTCTTCTTCGGACAGATCTCTGCAGTGACGGTCGTAACCTGTGCCTTCGGGAGCATTCTCCTTCAATGCCTCAAGGCGCTCCTTGGTGCAGAAACATCTGTAAGCCTTGCCCTCAGCAACGAGCTGCTCAGCATAAGGCTTGTACATGTTAAGTCTCTCGCTCTGGACATAAGGGCCGTATTCGCCGCCGATATCCGGACCTTCGTCATGCTCGAGGCCTGCGAGCTTCAATGTGTCATATATAACCTGAGTCGCGCCTTCTACATAACGTTCACGGTCTGTATCTTCAATTCTGAGCACAAAAGTGCCGCCTTCATGCTTTGCTGTAAGATATTCATAAAGTGCTGTTCGAAGATTACCGACATGCATAAAGCCCGTAGGACTGGGCGCGAATCTCGTTCTTATTTTCATAGTTAACCTCTATATTTATTATTCCTGAGCGTTTATTTTAACACTTTTGTGTTAATATACAAATTGACTTTTAATCGCGAAAGGAGTCCTTCGGCCTTTGGACAGACTTGATTGTAACAGGAGCTGTGATTGCTTTACCGGAAGCGGTATAGCTGAGGAATTTGTTGCGGGATATATTCTCGAACAATACGAGAATAAGGATCTCAGCAAAGAGGGGATTAAGGCAGCCATTATCTCTGACAGACAGGTCAGCGGATACTATTACAATGCCTTTGAGAAGCAGTTCGCCATTAGAAACATTAAGACCTGTCTTATAACAGTTGATGAAGGTGAGCAGAATAAGAATCTTACCCAGGTCAACAAGGTCATTAAAGAGCTTACTGAGTTTGGTCTTAACAGAAATGACTGGATCATCGCGTTCGGAGGCGGAGCGGTCATTGATATAGCCGGTTTTGCGGCTTCTCTGTCTACATCCGGAGCACGTTATATCGCTGTTCCGACGACTCTGTCATCAATGGCTGAAACATCATGTGCTTATAAGGCTTTCCTTAATTCAGGCAGCCGCAAGAATACTACATCCGTTGCTGTTGAGCAGACAGCGATCTTTATCGATCCCGTATACCTTTCGACGGTTCCGAAGAAATATATTCCGAATGGATATGCTCAGATAATCAGATATGCATTGCTCGCTGATTTCGGGCTGCTGACGGAACTTATCAATATTTCAGGCTCGAGCCTGTCTGATATCAGAGTTTTCCTTAACCGTGTTTATAAGGCGCGTGCGGCCATCGACAGAAAGAATCCTGTTCTTCTCAGTATGGGATGTGAGTTGTCTGATGCGATTGAGGGATACTTCAGATTTATGAATTATTCGGAGGGCGAGGCATTGGCATTGAGCCTCTTTGCAACTGTCCCTGAAAAGGCCAGACCTGCTCTGGCAGCCATTTATATGAAACTTGAACTTCCTACAAGTCTTAAAGACGTAAGTTTCAATTCGATCATGAATTCGCTTAAAGACATGTATGCTAACGGTTCTGCAGCTAACAGGCAGATCGTATGCTACGAGGAAGTAGACGGCAAGGGTACATGGGCTATCAAGGAGCCCTCAAATAGTGAGGCTCTTGCAATTCTGGAGGATAGACTTAAGATTATCGCCGGCAACTCTTTGCCGATTGCCTCAAAAGAAGACGAAGCTTAGGTTATAATGTTCGGGTTATGAAGAATTTATTAGGTAAAAAAATAACAGCAGCTCTTGTGTGCATGGCGGTTTTGGCAGAACCGTTTCTCCTTACAGCCTGTAAGGAAAAAGGTTCAAATGTAAAGCCTGCTGATTACGGTACATACGGTTCAGATATAGCCAGGGAAATAGCTCAGAAGTTCCCTGACAGAAGTGCTTATTCAGCGGGCGAGTCACAGACGGGCCAATATATTGAGGGTAAGATCAAGGAACTTGGTTATGAAGCTGAGGTTCAGACCTTCACGGGTTCCGGCGGATCTTCAGCCAATTACATCGTTAAGATTCCTGGAACTGGATTTTTCTGTCCTAATGAAGACGGAATATATGAATTAGAGCACAGGATAGCCATTATTGGCACACATTACGATGCTGCGCTCCTGCCTGATTATGTTCCTCAAGAACCTGGAGAAGAGGAATACTATGAAGAAGGCGAGGAACCTGAAAATACGGAACCTGCTTATACATACGACGGTATTTCCGATAACGCTTCAGGTACAGCATGTATCTTAACAGCCCTTATGGCTTATAAGGATTACAAGGATGTCGGTTACGATGTCTGGTTTGTTTTCTTTGGCGCCGGAACAGATAATTTCGCAGGTTCAGAGTATTTCTACCAGTCACTTACAGGCGAAGAGAAGGCCGCTCTTGACGTAATGTACGATGTCGACAGCCTTTATGCAGGTGACAAGGTATATGCTTCTTCCGGTTTCAAATCACTTGTAGCCAACAAGAAGTACGAGATGCGTCGTAAGCTTTACCAGTCTTACGATGTATGTTTTTCAAATACACTCTGGACTAACTACGGTTTTGATCTCTATTACAATGAATCAGGAATCAAGGCAGATCTCAATGAGGACGGAATCGAAGATGTCTTCAAGGAAATGCCTAATTCCGTATCGGATTTCAAGGTCTTTGATGACCATATGGTCCCTATCGTTTATTTCGAGAGTTACGAATATAACTTTACCCGTATGGACCAGATGAAGGAGACTAAAAACCTCAATCTTCAGGACTATAACGGCAATGTCAGAAGAACACCTGCTGATTCAACTAAACTCCTGGATTCTATTCTTATTGAAGAGGATAAGGACCGTGACGGCGATGGCGAAGTTGACTGCACAGGTGATATTCTGCAGATCAGAATCAATTGTGTTGCCTTTATCGTTGTTGAATCTCTGCTCAAGGGTTCAGATAAGGGTATGACACCCAAGGAATATGAGGCTTACAGAACAGAAGCCACCAGACAGACTTATATGACCGAATCAACTTCTGCTTCTGTTTCGGGCATTTAAGAGCCTGATTTTTGCCAACTTTTATTCTTCTTAATTATGTTATAATGTTTAAGATAAGCGTTAGGGAAGAAGGACCTGAACGATGACTTCCAATGCATCTTTCATCAGCCAGATATTTGAGTTCTTAGGAGAGCTTTTTAACAGCCTTGATAAAGGTACGCTCTTCTTTGGCAGTATTTGGGATTTTATAAGATACGTTGTCGATATCGTTCTCGTTACTTTCCTGTTCTACACGGTACTCCTTTTCATCAGACAGACCAGAGCATGGCAGCTCATTAAGGGTATCGTTCTCATCTTTGTATTTGTTGCGATCTGCGGTCTGTTCGGACTCGACATGGTCGGTTATTTGTTTAACAGACTCCTTTATGTAATCGCGATACTGTTTGTTGTCTTATTCCAGCCTGAATTGAGAAGAGCGTTAGAGACGGTTGGTCTCCGTACTTCAAATGCTGCTAATCCGTTTAAGCACAGCGAAGCGGTCATGTCCAAGGATGAGCTCAATGCATTCATTAAGGAGATCAGCTCCGCATGTAAGGAGATGTCCAGAACATATACCGGTGCTCTCATCCTTATCGAGAGAAATACCAGATTGGACGAGCTCCTTTCTCAGGAGAATGTCGTTTCATTTGATTCCGAAGTTACCAGCTCTGTTTTGCAGAGCATTTTCTATAAGGGTTCACCGATGCATGATGGCGGCCTTCTCATAAGAGAGGGAAGGATCATTGCTGCCAGATGCCATGTCCCGCTCTCAGTTACAATGCATTCTCTTGAACGTGCAGGCACACGTCACAGAGCAGCCGTTGGTGCGAGCGAGATGGGTGATACTATTGCGGTTGTTGTATCCGAAGAGAGAGGTAAGACATCGATTGCCGTTAACGGCAGATTGTTTGAGATGAGATCTACAAAAGAACTCGAAGCAAACCTTTCTTATCTCTTAGGCCTTAAGGAAAATGATGGTGAGAACAAGAATGTTATCGGCCGTTTCATTGATAAGATCAGACCTAAGAATTCTTCTAACGATCATGAAGTCCTGAGTCAGGAAGAAGTCGAGAAGGCAGCTAAGAGCAAGACAGAAGGCGCTGCTGTTGCGGCAGCTGTAGTTCCTACTACACAGGTTGAAGTTGCAGGTGAGACAGCAGTCCCGATCGCTATCAAGACAAAGGTTGCTGACCAGACATCTAATTCTAAGCGTGTTAGCGTTTCGACCAGAATCGTATTCCTCATAGTATCGCTCTTCCTGTCACTGATGCTCTGGATGTATATTCAGATCAATACTAACCCTGTTGTTACAAAGACTCTTACTGTTCCGATCAACAAGTACCAGACAGAAGATATCGCTGAGAATTACGATGTTTCTTATCCGATCAAGACTGTTGAGATCGAGATCGTCGGACGAGCAAAGACGATTAATAATCTTACTGCTGATGACATCGTCGCTACTATCGATTACTCCGGTATTGAGGCAGGAGAAGACGGTGTAGTAGAGCTCCCTGTAACGATCTCATCTGCAGACGGAAATACATATTTCCGTGTTGAGCGTCAGCTCCCGGAGACAGTATCGGTAACGATTTTCGCTGTTAACTAAAGTATTCTATTGCCTGGGATTTCAGGCCGAAAGGAAATAAAAATGCTTGAGACAAAAGAACTTATTGATTTAACACATACGCTGGCTGCTCCGATTTTGGAAGACAAGAAATATCCTTGGGAAGCACTTCCTCTCATCAAGGAATTCATCCTCGCTCTGGGTCCCACACTTGATCCTGAAGTTTACGAGAATAAGGGTGAAGGAATCTGGATTGCTAAGAGTGCTAAGGTATTCGATTCAGCTTATATTGCAGGACCTTGTATCATCGGACCTGAGACAGAAGTACGTCAGTGCGCATTTATCAGAGGCAGCGCTCTAATTGGCAGCAAGTGCGTTATCGGTAACTCAACAGAGCTCAAGAACGTAATCATCAGTGATAACGTACAGGTTCCTCACTATAACTACGTTGGTGACTCTATCCTCGGATTTAAGTCTCACCTCGGCGCTGGTGCAATCACATCTAACGTTAAGTCTGATAAGACTCTCGTTTGTGTTAAGAACGGCGACGAAGTAATCGAGACAGGCCTTAAGAAGTTTGCTGCAATCGTTGGTGACAATGTTGAAGTAGGCTGTCAGAGCGTTCTTAACCCCGGTACAGTTATCGGCAGAGGCTCTAGAGTATATCCTCTCTCAAGAGTAAGAGGCGTTATTCCTGAGAAGCACATTTTCAAGGATGCTGAGAACATCGTTCCAATCGAAGAGTAATCGAAAACAATATAACGGAAATTAAAAAGGGCGCTCGATTGAGCGCCCTAAATATTGATCATTTTTAATCAGACTACGCTGTCCTTGAGCTTATCGAAAGCAGACTTTGCAACCTGTCTTACGTTAGGATCTGAATCAGCGAAAGCGAGCTTCTTAACGTACTCTTCGCAATGCTTTGCGTGAATCTCAGCTGCTGAAGTAGCTGCTGCTGCTCTTACCATAGGAGAAGAGTCACGAAGAAGGGGGATCAATGCCATTCCTGATTCATATGAGGGAATCAGACCCATTGCCATTGCTACTGCCATGCGAACATCATCTTCGGAGTTATCTGCATACTTCAAAAGAGCACTGAGTTTGCCCTTGGAACCTAACTTCTGGATTTTATCTTTCAATGCGTCCGAACGTCCCATATTTAGCTCCTGATGTTTTGCTTAAGCATATTATAGAGGAAATCAAAGTAAAAAAACATTCCAAACTCTAAAATTATCTGTAAACATTAGTTTTTGGTATACTTTGCTCTATAATACATTTGATTATACAATCAAAATATCAAAAAATGAATTTTAATTTGACATTTTTGATTGGGTTGTGAGGATAAAAAAATGAATAGATTTATGTGCGTTTTGTCAGTAGGAATTATTGCGGGTTCACTCTTTCTGAGTGCCTGTACAACCAATTTAGGACCGGAAACTCTCCCGTCCACAACACCTGCTACAGAAGCAACAGTTGAAACTGAACCGACAGAAGAAACCATCCCTGAAGTACCTGAACATACTGAACCATACAGCCAGGCAATTATCACCGGTAGTATCGTTAACAGTTACGGTGCACTCTCCGTTAGCGGAAATGATATCAACAACAGCGAAGGACTGAAGGTCGTTCTCAAGGGAATGAGCTCATACGGCATCCAGGAGTGCGGTGATTTCTTCACTCCGGAAGTTGTAAAAACTCTTGCCGAAGACTGGGGTATCGATGTCTTAAGAATTGCCATTACAGGTGATGCTAACAGCGATGGTTATATGAAGGAACCTGAGAGATATTTCGATAACATCTGCAAGATATGTGATATGTGTGTTGCACAGGGAATTTATGTAATAGTTGACTGGAATATTCTTTATAGCGATTCATACGATGAGAACGCTGATGCAGCAGTTGATTTCTTCTCAAGATTGTCCGTAATTTATTCTGATACAGAGAATGTTATTTATGAGATCAATAACGATCCTGTTAAGCGTAACAGCGAAGTCACTTCAGCTGATGAATGGGAATATCACATTAAGCCTTTTATGACGAGAGTTATTGATTCGATCAGAGCAAATGATCCCGATAACATCATTATCGTAGGCGCTCCGAATAATGGTCTTGATATAAACGTTGCATCGAAGTCCCAGCTCGAGTATGGAAACATTGCGTACGGCTGCCGTTTCTTCTCCGGTCCTCATACAGAAGATGAGAGAAATGTTGTTTCTGAGGCTTTGGGTGACGGTGTTTGTGTTTTCGTAACCCAGTGGGCACTTACAAATGAATTTGGCGTTGGCGGAATTCATTTGGAAGAGAGCAATAAATGGATCGAGTTTATTAATGAGAAGGGCCTGTCATGGTGCAACTATGCAATCGGCAGCACATCAACTGATGATACAAATGCTCTGAATCTTGATGATCCCAGATATACTGACGAACAGAAGAATTCAGCGCACTGGCCGTTAGGTTTGATTTCTGAATCAGGTGCTTTTGCCAGAGAACAGTTCTTTATGGTTGAGTCTGCTGATGAAACAGAAGAGACCCAGGCTGAAGAGGAGTAATCCTGAGAGTTGTTAATGTCCAGACCCGGTTACAGCATTTCGAAAGACAGGAAAAGGTATGAGATGCTTGCTCTGGATACAGAGCATTTAAGACTTTCTGTCCTTCGCAAGAGTGAAGCTCCAAAAGCATGTGAATATTTCATCCGCAACAGGGATTTCCATAAGAAGTTTTCCCAGACCCATACGGACGATTATTTCACGGTTCCTGTTCAGAAAAAGTATCTCGCATACGATTGCGAATCGTTCCTGGAAGGCAGTCTTGTTCCTTTATGGATTACGGTTAAGGGCAGTGACCGTCTGATTGGGCGTGTTTCCTTTTTTAATTTCGCTTATGGTGGAATGATGTCCTGTGCCGTCGGATACCATCTCGATGAGGAATATACTGGTAAGGGCTATATGACCGAAGCGCTGGAATCTGCGATGGCTTTTGTTTTCGATGAGTATAAACTCCACCGTATCGAAGCATTTATCCTGCCTGAGAATGAGAAGTCTCTAAATCTCGTGAAGAGACTCGGATTCCATTATGAAGGGCAGAGGATCTCATACATGCATATCAATGGCAAATACAGGGATCATGAGGCCTTTTATATCCTGGAAGATGACATGTGAGAGGCTAAACCGTAAATTTGCCTTAACTTGTAACAAAAAATCAATAAATTTACAGAAAAAGTGTGTAATAATATTCTAAACAAGTGCGCGGAGGTGATATTTGTGAACAGAAAGAGATTTACATTAGCACTTATTGCTTCGATGATGATCGGAGTAACATGTTTTGGTTTAGCTGCTTGTAAGAAGGCAGAACCTACAGAGACATCTCTTGAATCTACTGAATTAACAACAACTACCACCACGACTGTTCCTACTACAACTCTTACTGAATACACCGGACCGCTTACAAATACAGAAGAGATCACCTGGACAGAGACTCAGCTCGAATCTCCCGCAACATATTACTGCAACGTTTCTAAAGGTGAGTTCCTCAACGTAAGATCAGGCCCCGGCACAAAATATGAGAAGGTAGGAACCCTCACAAGAGGTCAGTCCATTGTTGTCGTTGCAAAGGCCGGTGGCGGTTGGTACAAGACTCAGGACGGTTTCTATGTATCTGAGACCTATCTGTCAGGTACAATGCCTAACTAAGAAAAATCTTAGTTGATTATTTTCAAATCTTAGTGTAATATACGTAGGCACTTAGCTTAAGTGCCGATACGCGAGTGTAGTTCAATGGTAGAACTTCAGCCTTCCAAGCTGACCACGTGGGTTCGATTCCCATCACTCGCTCCAGGGTCATTAGCTCAGCTGGATAGAGCAACAGCCTTCTAAGCTGTGGGCCGGAGGTTCGAGTCCCCCATGGCTCACCATCAAAAAGCGCTTCGTGTTTCACGGAGCGCTTTTGGTTTTTATTCCCTCTTTTTTTGCTATAATATCAACAATGATTTACATTTAATGGAGGGATAGGTAAATGTATTATTGTAGAAAATGTGGTTTTGCACTTCAGGATGGTGAGGTTTTTTGTCCCCAGTGCGGTGAACAGAAAAGCGAAACAATCGTTAAGGATGAGCCTTTGTCTCAGTCTTCTGCTGAATCCGGAGCTGCTTCTCCTCAGACAGTAGAAGAGAGTATTGAACTCGCTGATAAGCTCTCATCCAAATACTTTGCACTGACACAGATCAAAGACGAGATAGCAGATTGTGAGGCCAGGATCAAGAGGAGCAATTCGATTCCCCCGGCACGCAGGCATTCGGCATTCAAATTTTTCTGGCCGTTTCTTATTATCGCCTCTGCATCATGTACGGTTGTAACTCTAATCGGAGCTTTTATTGCTGTTGCAGCAAATTCTGAAGATATGGTAGCTTTAGCTGAGGTTTTGGGAGTTATTGCAGCTGCTATTGTTCTTATAGCTGGTGGTAACAGAGCCAGAAATAAGAGAGATGCCTTGAACAGTCAGGTGGCTGATGAAGAATACAGGCTGAGAAAGAGCCGTAATGAGCTCGAGAAGAATCTTGAAGATCTGAAAAGAAGACGTACAGGTCTTACCAAGGCCGTTCAGGATTACAACTATCTGGTGCCTTCTTCTGCGAGGACAAAGGCTAAGATGGATATGGTAAAAGATCTTCTGTCTTCGGGCAGGGCACAGAATTTCAGACAGGCTGTTGAATTGGTTTCAATGACCGGCAAATAATTGGCTAAATGCAGAAAGGATACTTAAATGAATTGTCTTAAATGTGGTTCTCCTGTAGGTAACTCTGACAGATTCTGTATGATCTGTGGTACTCCGGTAGGCCAGGCAGCTCCACAGGGTGGCCAGCCGGCCCCCGGTCCTGCCCAGTTCCAGGCTCCTCCGGTGCCTGTTAATCCCAATCCCGTTCCGCCTACGATTCCTTATGCACCTCCGACCATGCAGGGCAACTGCATAGTTATTCCGCGCATGAGAAAATACAGAATCGTTTGTCCGGATTGCCATTCGGTCAGCGAATTTATCAAGCAGGATGATACACCCGGGTTCCCCTGTAATAATTGCGGTAAGGCTTATGCATATGGTGGTCAGGCCCTGTTTTACAGAATGGGAAACGGAATGCCCAGCTGTGCTGTTATGCCTGTTAATATCATTATCGACGGTGTCGCTTACGGTGAGATAAAAAACCGCGAATCCGTGAGGATCATGTTAAGCGCGGGAACACATGTCGTCGGTGTTCAGGGTGCGAGTTTTACTACTCGCAACAGCAAAAGCAATCAATTCCAGATAGTTGTAGGACCTCAGACCTATAATTTTGCTTTTAAAGTCTCAGTGTATTTCAGATACATGAATTCGGACGGTTTGGATTTTGCTGTATGTAATCCCGAGGAGGTTCCTAACATTTAATCAAAAGAGTTTTAGGCTTTTGTGACAAGGTTGTCCGTTTTTAGGACAACCTTGTTTTTGCACCTATTTGGGCTTGAAGGATATCGAAATCTTTGTGTTATAATCGAAAAGTCAAATACATATATATTATTTATTTTAAGGAGTTGGGTTATTTATGCCGGGTAAGAAAGATTACGGCAATGAGAGTATTTCGATGCTCAAAGGCGAGGACAGAGTCAGACTTCGTCCTGCTGTTATTTTCGGTTCTGACAACCTTGAGGGATGTATTCATTCCTTTTTCGAGATCTTATCAAATTCCATCGATGAGGCCAGAGAAGGCCACGGCGATAAGATCATTATTACCAGATTTGCAGACGGCACCATTGAGGTCGAAGACTTCGGCCGTGGTATCCCTATGGATTACAACGCCAAAGAGGGCAGATACAACTGGGAACTGGTTTACTGCGAACTCTATGCAGGCGGTAAATACAACAATAACTCATCAGGAGATTATGAGTTCTCTTTGGGTCTTAACGGACTTGGTGCATGCGCTACACAGTATGCATCTGAATTCTTCGAAGTAACTGTATTCAGAGATCACACGAAGTATTCGATGGGATTTAAGAAGGGTGTTCCTGTAACTGAACTCATGCAGGAGCCTTACAGATTTAAGAGAACGGGTACTATCCAGCGTTGGAAGCCTGATACAGAAGTTTTCACTGAGATAATCATTCCTCTCGAATCATTTAAGGAGATCATCAAGCGTCAGTCCGTTATCAACAGCGGTATTGAGTTCGTCCTTAAGGATGCAGAGTCCGGCGAAGAGTTCTCATTCATCTATCCGGAAGGTATCAAGGGATATGTTGATGAATTGAATGCAATGAAGGGCTTTACCGAGACTTACACTTTCTCAGGTGAAGGTAAGGGCAGAGATAAGGAAGATCGTGATGAGTATAAAGTAAGGGCAGAGGTTGCTTTCTGTTTTAATAACGAGATCAATGCTCTGGAATATTTCCATAACTCCAGTTTCCTTGAGCATGGCGGTTCACCTGATAAGGCCGTAAGGAATGCTTTCGTAGCTGAGATCGATAAACAGATCAAGCTCCGTGATAAGTACAAGGCTAATGAGTCCAGGATCACGTTCCAGGACGTTGCAGATTCATTGATCCTTGTAACCAATACATTCTCAACACAGACTTCTTATGAGAACCAGACGAAGAAGGCTATCAACAACAAGTTTATCCAGGATTTCATGACACAGCTCATCAGGGATAATCTCGAGATCTGGTTTATTGAGAATAAGGATTTTGCTGCTAAGACAATCGAGCAGATCCTCATTAATAAGCGTGCACGTGAGAATGCCGAGAAGACTAAGGTCAATATCAAGAAGACCCTCATGGGTAAGGTCGATATCAACAACAGAATCAAGAAGTTTGTTGATTGCAGAACCAAGGATGTTGCGAAGCGCGAGCTCTACATCGTTGAGGGTGATTCAGCTTTGGGTTCCGTTAAGCTCGGCCGTGACGCTGAATTCCAGGCCGTAATGCCTGTAAGAGGTAAGATCCTTAACTGTCTTAAGGCTGATTACGCAACCATTTTTAAGAGTGAGATCATCACCGATCTTCTTAAGGTATTGGGATGCGGCGTAGAGATCAAGAACAAGCATACAAAAGATATGAGTGCTTTTAATCTCGATGACCTCAGATGGAATAAGATCATAATCTGTACCGATGCCGATGTAGACGGTTTCCAGATCAGAACGCTTATCCTTGCGATGCTCTACAGACTTACACCTACTCTTATCGAGAAGGGTTATGTTTATGTTGCAGAATCTCCTTTGTTTGAGATTACATACAGACCTAAGGGTAAGAATGCGCAGGAAGAAACATTCTTTGCATTTAATGAGAAGGAGAAGGCTGAGATCCTCTCGAGAGTTGATCCTAAGCTCTGTACTATCCAGAGATCCAAAGGTTTGGGTGAGAACGAGCCTGAGATGATGTGGAAGACAACCATGAATCCGAAGTCCAGAAGACTTATCAAGGCTTGTCCCGAAGACGCAATGAAGACCGCTGAGATCTTCGATCTTTTGCTCGGTGATAATCTTGCAGGAAGAAAACTCCATATTGAGATGGACGGTAAGAAGTATCTCGATATGCTTGATTTAGGGTGATGTAAATGGCACGTAAGAAAAAAGAAGATATCAATTCAGATTCACTTAAGGCAAGGCTTACAGACAGCACTGCCAAGGATATGCCGGCTATCGACCAGCCGATAACCGAGATGCTTGAGATCAACTACATGCCGTATGCAATGAGTGTCATTGTATCCCGTGCAATTCCTGAGATCGACGGCTTCAAACCTTCACACCGCAAACTCCTTTATACGATGTATAAGATGGGACTTTTGGGCGGTAACAGAACAAAGTCTGCAAACGTAGTCGGTCAGACCATGAAGCTTAACCCTCATGGTGACCAGGCTATCTACGATACAATGGTCCGTCTTACCAGAGGTAACGGTTCATTGCTTCATCCTTTCGTAGATTCAAAGGGTAACTTCGGTAAGCAGTATTCCAGAGATATGCAGTGCGCTGCTCCCCGTTATACAGAGGTAAGACTTGAGAAGATCTGCGAAGAGATCTTTAAGGGTATCGACAAAGATGCTGTCGACATGGTTGACAACTACGACGGAACACTCAAGGAACCTACATTGCTTCCTACAACATTCCCTGCAGTATTGGTAAATGCCAACCAGGGTATTGCCGTAGGTATGGCTTCAAATATCTGCTCATTTAACTTAGCAGAAGTCTGCGCTGCTGCTGAAGCTTATTTGAGAGATCCTAATGCTGATCTGTTGGAGATCATGCCCGCACCTGATTTTTCCGGCGGCGGTAAGATCCTCTATAATAAAGAGCAGATGAAGGCTATCTATGATACGGGTAAGGGAACATTCTCTGTACGTGCGAAGTATAGAGTTGATAAGGCTAAGAATCTTATTGAGATCACAGAGATTCCTTATTCCACGAGCGTAGAGGCAATCATCGATAATATTGCAGATCTCGTTAAGAGTAAGAAGGCAAGTGAGATTGCTGACATCCGAGACGAGACAGACCTTGACGGTCTCAAGATTACTATCGATTGTAAGAGAGGAACTGATCATGAGCAGCTCATGACAAAGCTCTTCAGATTCACAAAGCTCGAAGATACTTTCTCATGCAATTTCAATATCCTCATTGACGGTTCACCGAGAGTTATGGGTATCGCCCAGATTCTTGATGAATGGCTCAACTGGAGAAGAACCTGTGTATCCAGAGAACTCAGTTTCAACCTCGCTAAGATGAAGAAGAGACTGCACCTTTTGGATGGTCTTGCAGTTATCCTTCTTGATATCGATAAGGCAATTAAGATCATTAGAGAGACTGAACTCGAAGCTGATGTTATCCCTAACCTCATGACAGGTTTCGGTATCGACGAAGAGCAGGCTGAGTTCGTTGCAGAGATCAAACTCCGTAACATCAACAAGCAGTACATCTTAAACAGAATTGCTGACAGAGATAAGCTCAAGGCAGATATTGCTGATACAGAAGATCTCTTGGGAAGTCCCAGAAGAATTAACAACCTCATTGCCAAGACTTTGAAGGAAGTTGCAGAGAAATACGGCCAGCCCAGAAAGACTGAATTGGTCGGTATTGAAGAAACAGAGACATTTGAAGAGACAGCTGTTATTCCTGATTACAGACTCCACCTTATGCTTACACGTCACGGCTATCTTAAGAAGCATACAATGAAGTCACTTCAGAGTGCAGGCGAACTTAAGACCAAAGACGATGACGAGATATTCATGGGCTTTGAGTGCGAGAACAAATCAGATCTCCTGATCTTCACAGATAAGTGCAATCTCTATAAGACTCACGTTTATGAATTCTCTGATACAAAGCCGGGTGATTTAGGACATTACCTGAACAGCGAACTCGGTATGGAAGACGGCGAGAGACCGATGTTTATGATCTCTACAACCGATTATAAGGGCATTCTCTTTATCGCATTTGAGAACGGTAAAGCAGCAAGATTCCCCATCTCGGCTTATGAGACAAAGCAGAACAGAAAGAAGCTCATCAACGCATATTTTGACGGCAGCAAGGCAGTCGGTTTTATGCTCCTTGATGAGAATGAGGATCCGGATCTTATTGTTACCAACAGTCTTGATAAGGCTGCTGTATTTAAGGCATCCCTTATTCCTCTAAAGACAACCAGAACTACACAGGGAGTCCAGCTCCTTGTATCGAAGAAGGGTTCAGTATTGAAATCCGTTGCCCGTTTGGCAGAGGTCGAAGTACAGGATCCCGAGTATTACAGAATACGTAAGGTTCCGGCAATCGGATACTACATAAGAGAAACGACTTTGGAGGCAAAGCAGGTTAGCTTTGATGATTTGAAGTGACGGTATTTTCTTCCGCATATCACATCAGCGAAGACGGACGCAAGAATACTAAGGGTTATAACATTGCAGCAGTAATTTGCGCTGTTGCTCTTATAACTCTTGCGGCTGTTACTGTGATAATCGGAAGAAAGACTGCTTATGAGTTAGATACCGTTCCTGCTTTCGAGCAGGCATTGGATGAAGGAAGATATGATGAGGCTCTCTCAATTTACCGTGGCATCCAGGATGAGGTTTTGAATGCATCGCCTGATAACCAGGAAGTTAATGCTGTCAGGATCCAGATGCTCGATGATATGGAGAATATAGTCCGTGTCCGCGTTGATTCGATTTGCGACCGCATTATCGACAACAGATACGTGCTTACTGCCAGTGACATCAATTTCCTTGATTCGATGCAGGAACTCACGAGTTCGATAGTATCTGAGAGATTGTACGACATTTGTGAGAACTTCCTTTTGGGTAATGTTGAAAAGCCTGTTGTAATGTATTTCTTTGAGCAGCTCCAGCCGATTGGTAACTTCGCAGCGACTGCTAATCCTTTGCTCAGAGAATTGGATTCTATTGAAACTGCAACTGGTGATGTTAGAACCGCTGAGGCTTCTCTGGCCGAGGGTGATTACATTGCTGCTGTTAAGAAATACACTCAGGTTAATGACCAGTATGAGGGCTTTGTAGGCGATTATTGTGAGAACAAGATCGCAGCGATAAAGGACACGATGTATGAGCCTATGATGGCTGAAGGTGAGCATATGCTCCAGACATACAAGTTCTATTCAGCAGAGCGTCTCTTCTCTGATCTGGCCGTTATTTTCCCTGAAGATGAAATGATCAAGAGTAACCTTCTTACCGCAACTTCTTATACGGAAGAGGTTAAGGAATACAGAGGTCCTATCGAAGTTATCTGCGTCAGATCGCTTATCGTCGATACAGAAACAGCTTTTGCTGACCGTTACCATTCCGGCGATACGAGTCTTTATTTAACAACATATGAGTTCGAGAAGATCCTTGAGAATCTTTACGATAAGGACTACGTTCTTGTTGATCCTGAGAATCTTATTGAGGCCAGCGATCCTACATTCCTTCTCGAGCGTAATCTCAAGGTGCCTGTAGGGAAGAAGCCGCTCGTAGTTGTTGTTGAGAATCTTCAGTATGGCGTATCCGGATATGTTTGCGGTACGTGCAGAAGACTGGTTCTTAATGACGAGAACCAGGTTTGCGGTGAGTATGTCAATTCTGCAGGAGAGACCATTGTCAGCAGAACTGCAGAATCAATCGGCATCCTTGATACGTTTATTGAGAAGCACCCTGATTTTACTTATGACGGCGCGAAAGGAATCATCTCCGTAAGCGGTTATGAATCCTGCTTCGGTTATGTAGTTGCTGCAGATGAGATCGATGACCGTAATGCTGCTCTGTCTGCTGCAAATCTTCCTACGATCAATCCCAATAACGACGATATCGACTTTGCCAGAGACAGAGTTACAGAGATCGTTAATGTTCTTAAGGATAACGGCTGGAAGTTTGCATCCTGCACTTATTCTTATATTGCAGATTGCAGGAATACAGAGAAAGCGGATCTTGTTTTAGATACTACCAAGTGGCTCGATCAGATTGGCAGTCTGTTTGGTGAAGTGCATATGCTGGTCTATCCGAACGGCAACTATATTAACGGTACTGATGACAGGGCTGTATATTTTAAGAACCAGGGTTTCAGAATCTTTTTCGGAGGTGGAGCGACGCCATACTACACGTACGGTGATAACTATCTGTACCTCGACAGGGCGATGATGAGTTATAAGACGCTGACCCGGAAAGCATACGAAGAACTATTCGTCGCAGATGAGATAATTGATCCTGCCAGAAACAGAGATGATGAAACGTAATATGTTAATTACGTTTCATTTTCAATTAAATTGATAAATATTAATGATTTTTATTATAATGATAGATGTAACGCTGTAATTAGGGAGAAAAATATGGCCAGAATAGACAGACTTACAAATCTCACTGAGAACGAAGAGGTTCTCTGGCAAGACAGAAGAAGATATTTGGGCTTGCCCATGTCTTTTACCATTTACAGTTTCAGCAATAACAAGTTCTACCTTAAGAAAGGTGTGTTTACAACGCATTGCGAGGAAATTCTCTTATACAGAATCCTCGATGTCCAGTTTAAGCAGACGTTGTGGCAGAAGATTTTCGGCGTTGGAACAATTACATTAACTACTGCTGATAAGTCTACTCCCGTTCTCGAAGTTAAGAGCATTAAGACTCCTGACAGGATCATGAAGGCGTTAAGTAATCTCGTTGAGAAGAGACGTGATGAGAAGCGTGTTACCGGCAAGGAAATGTTCGGTGCAGCCGGAATGTTCCATGGCGTTGAAGGTGAAGATTCTGATCTTGACGGTATAATCGATCATCACAATTGAGGTAGTATTTAGTGGAGACAAGAATTGACAGATTCGGCAGTGTCCGTGAAGACAAGATCAACCAGCTCAAGGAGCTGATTGCAGAATCGAACAATATTGTGTTCCTTGGCGGAGCAGGTGTATCTACCGAGAGCGGAATTCCTGATTTCAGAAGCGGCGCCGGTATTTACAATACTGAGAGCGGTACTAAGTACAGACCGATAGATATCATTGCTCACGACTTTTTCATGGAGCATCCTGAAGAATTCTTCGATTTCTATAAGCGTAAGCTCATTTATCCTGATGCAAGACCGAATAAGGCTCACAAGGCTCTCGTAAGACTAGAGAGACAGGGTAAGCTCAAGGCTATCATTACCCAGAACATTGATAACCTCCATCAGGAAGCAGGCAGTAAGTGCGTGATCGAACTTCACGGTTCAGTATTCAGAAACTACTGCATGGATTGCGGTAAGAAATTTAATATCGAATACATTGCTGCACAGGAAGGTGTTCCTCACTGTGACAGATGCGGCGGTATCGTAAGACCTGATATCGTTCTTTATGAAGAGAACTTAGAGCATGAGAACGTTGATAATGCTATTAAGGCTGTTAAGAAGTGTGATCTTATGATCATTGCAGGAACATCACTTACTGTTTATCCTGCAGCTACTTTCGCGCAGTTCCTGAAGCATAACCGCATTGTTATCATCAACAAGAGTTCTACATATATGGATCTTAAGGCAATGCTCACCATCCACGATAACGTAGGTGATGTTTTGGATAAGTGCGTTCCGAAGCGTGTATCCAGAAAGAATTCTGCATCTGCCAAGAAGACATCATCAAAGACTTCTGCCAAGAAGACGACAACCAAGTCAAAGAATGCTGCAGCAGATAAGAAAGTAACTGCAAAGAAAGCACCTGCTAAGAAGCCTTCTACAGGCAAGTCTGCATCTTCAAAGGCGAAGAAGGATGAAAGCAAATCTTAATTTTTATACAGATAAACAGAAGGTAATACTTGCCGACCTGACCAGGTTGAATGGCCAGAGCGGCATTTTATCTTTTTTGAGACTGTTATCATTTGTTGGAGCGGTTGCTCTTATAATCTGGGGATTTGTAAGTAATCTCCCGGTCGTTTACAGCATTGGATTTGCATTATTCGCTTTGTTTATTGTTCTTTGCATCATTCACGGAAAGATACTGTCAAAGATCCAGTATCTTACAGAGTTAAATAACGTTGATAAAGCTTACATTGCCAGGATCAAAGGTGATTTCAATGAATTAAGAAATATCGCTGTCAGCGGACTTAAAAGGGCAGAGGATATCGGTCTTGCGAAGAGCAGATTATATGGTAAGGATTTTGAGCTTCCGGAGCATGATTATTGTTCAGATTTAGACCTCTTCGGCAAAAAGTCTTTGTTCTCACTTCTTAATGTTTCAGAGACATCTTTCGGCAGGAGAAGATTTGCCGATAAACTCTTGAATCTGAATTCTTCTGAACTCACATTGGATGACATTAAGAATAAACAGTCAGCTGTCAGTGAGCTCTGTTCTAAGCCTGATTTCCTTATGGATTACCAGGCTACTGCTAAGTGCGGCAAGATGACTAAGGACCCAAAGACTCTTTTGGATTTTGCTGTAAACGCATCGAAAACAAAGACCTCTACAAATGTTCTCGGTATCATCGGTTGTGCTGTCTGGCTCTTAGTGCCGGTAGCATTTTTCGCTTTGCCTGATTTTGCGAATGCATCAATACCTGCATGCCTTATTATCAATCTCATTATCTGGGTTGTTGGACATGCGTTTAATGACAGTTACATAAAGGCATGTGAAGGAATGTCTGCACAGGTTTCAACCATCCGTAAACTCTATGAGATACTTGAGAATACAGGTTTTGAAGATGCTTATATTAAGAGCCTGGTAAGTGGAAAAGGTGATACCAAGTGTGCTTCTGAATCATTGAAAGATCTGACGGCTGTATTAAGACTTGCCACATTAAGGAGCCAGCCTCTTTTCGCGCTGCTGTTAAATGTGATTCTTCCTCTCGATTATCTCATCGCTTTCCTTTTGGGTAACTGGGCAGTTAAGTACGGAAAAAATCTTCCTTCTCAGATAGATGATCTCGCTGAATTGGAATCTCTTATGTGTGCTGCACAGACAGGCCTTGTATTCAAAGAGAGTGCTGTCCCTGTATTTGTAGAATCTGATAAGCCTGAAGATAATGCATATTTCGAAGGCGTAAATGTATTCCATCCGCTTATCGACCAGGAAACATGTGTAAGCAATTCGATTACTGTTAAGTCTGATATCGCGATCATTACCGGATCTAATATGTCAGGTAAGACTACCATGATCAGAACAGTTGGCGTATGTACTATCCTGGCGCTTACAGGCGGGCTCGTACCCGCAACAAGTATTAACCTCGGAAGAATGAGAGTAATGAGCTCGATGAGGATCGTTGACAGCCTCGAAGAGAATATGAGTACGTTTAAGGCTGAACTCATCAGAATCTCAGGAGTAATTAAGGGCGCACAGGATAACAGGGCTTTGTTGTTCCTTATCGATGAGATCTTCAGAGGAACAAATTCCGATGACAGAACAGAGGGTGCACTAACAGTTTTAACGAAACTGTCAAAGCCTTATATATGCGGTCTTATGACAACTCACGATTATGCAATGATTGATAAAACAAAAGTTGATTTTAATAACATTAGGTACTATCATTTCTCGGAATCTTATACAGATACCGGTATTGAATTCAACTATATACTGGCCTCAGGAATCAGCAGAAAATCGAATGCGAAATACCTTATGAAACTCGTTGGTATCGAATAAGAATCCTCTTTTGACAAATTAAGTCTGTATTTTGATTAAATGTCGTTTTTTAATTATAAATATTGTTGATTTATATCATATTTATGTATAAAATCAAATTGGAGAGGTTTTGAAGTGCTTATATGTTCGAAGGATTAAGTGGATATCTGTCGATTGTTTTGGACTACTCCGTTATATTAGAGTTTTCCTCTTCACCGGCAATAAACGAATTAATTGAAATCATTGATGAGAAGGGCTTAGATGTCTATGTCAGTGATACCTTTAAGCTTCTCCATTATTGTGTTGTAGAACAGCAGGTTCCCAAGGACAGAAATGCTCAGGCTGTTATGCGTTCATTGATGCAGAGTCTTCTTAAGACGGAGAGACTTCATCTTGTTCATGCATGCAATACCGAAGATTTTATTGAAAAGCTAAATGAGTTAAACGATACCTGTATTGTAACTACGAGACGTTCAATGTTTGCTAAGCGTCTTTATGAGAAGGCTCCCAGATTTAACGGTCATGTAGCTATTGTTTCTTTCAGAGACGGATACAGGGAATTTAATTCAATTGAACAGATGATCGCTGATTATCCGCTCCCGGAGATCAGTAAACTCGCGCAGAATAACACATTCCTTGATTCAGGTGCTAGTGCAAATATCGGTGATGTGGTTACTTCTGCTAATAATGACAGGTTTACTCTTGAGAAGAGATTAAGCGGCGGAGCCGAGGGTATGGTATTTACTACAGATAACCCGAAGCTGGTTGCTAAGATCTATCACAAGGGTGTTATTACTCCGTTAAGATGGGCAAAGCTCAAGAAGCTTACAGAGCTCGGAATCACCTCTCCTGAATATTGTATTCCGCAGCATTTGCTTTTCTTCCACGGCACACCAGTAGGCTATACGATGGCAATCGGTAAGGGAACAACATTGTGTAATGTTTTCGATGGTCCGGATGCCATGATCGACAGGTATCCTTACTGGACACGTAAAGATGTAGTAGATACGCTCTATAACCTTATCGGTAAGTATCTGTATCTTCACATGCATAATGTCATCGCAGGTGATATCCAGCTCAAGAATGCCTTGATCTATTCATCTTCCTGTCAGTATCTTATCGATATGGACAGTGTTCAGGTTGCTATCTATCCTTGCCCGGTTGGTACTGAAGATTTTACTGATCCGCGACTCTGGGGCAGAGACTTCTCCAGCTTTATCAGAACTCTCAGAGACGAGGATTATTCTATTGCGATGCTCGTATTCTCAATCCTGTTCTGCGGTCTTCATCCTTATGCGACCAGAAACGGTGCAGAGACATTAAGAGAAGAGATCCTGAGCCGCAATTTCCCTTATTCATTGGATAATTCTGATACAGAGCACATTCCTTTGGGCGGTTATCAGTATATCTGGGAATATCTTCCTGAGAGACTTCGTATAATGCTTTACAACACTTTCCATGAAGGTAAGTCATATGAAGCAGTTGAGTGGAGACTTGCTGTTCAGGAATACAGAAATGACCTCGAGAGATTTGCTTATGACGATGTCGAAGCATATAAATTATTTCCTCGCGAAAACTATATCCAGGCCACAGTTAACATTCAGGATGGCCGTTTGAAGTATGAGCAGAGGAAGGCTGTGGATCAGAAGAGAACTGAACCCAGACCGGTAGTTGAGAAGAAGGTGTTTAATAATGCTCCTTCTGGAAGATATGTTTCTTCAAGTATCGGCAATGGTGCATTCAGACCTATGAGGTTTGATGATGATGATCAGACTGCGAAAAAGCCTGATCCTTCTTCGCCTTTTGTTCCTGCTCCGTCAGTTAATGAAGACGCCGATGATCCTGCAAAGAAAAATAAAAAGTTCTTCGGCTTGTTCTGATCGTTTCTTCTTCGTCAAAAAACGTTTAAATCTCGCGTTTCCTTGACAGAATCTTACGTAATTGTTTGTTATAATTCATAAGTATATTGCTTCACTTTCGTGAATACGGAGGACTATTATGTTGGAAAACTTTTCGAGTTCCGATTTCGGTTCGAGCACAAGAAGAAGACTCCCGATTTGTTTCGCATTGGATACATCCGGTTCCATGATGGGTATTCCGATCAGGCAGCTGAATATGGGACTTCAGAATTTCGTAGCATCGATCAAAGCTAACGATGATACCAGGAATTCAACAGATATCGCCATTATCACATTTGGTTCGAAGGTCGATATCGTTATGCCTTTCGGTAAGATTTCTAAAGAAAAGGGTCTTCCTGAGATCAAGGCTTCAACAACACTTACTCCTATCGGAGAAGGTGTCCTCACTGCATTAGAGCTCCTCAATGCACGTAAGGAAGGATATAAGGAGATGGGAATCAAGTATTTCCAACCATGGCTCGTTGTCATCACCGACGGTGCGCCTCAAGGCCCCAACGCAATGCAGAACATGGAGCTGGCTATCAAGGCATGTAATGATCTTGAGAGAGATGACAAACTCGTTGTATTCAATATCGGTGTAGGTAACGGCGTTGATTTCGATTTGCTTAAGAGACTTTCAATTAAGCGTGAAGAGCCTATTTCAATTAACTCTACAGACTTTGCAAAGCTCTTCGAATTCCTCGGATCTTCATCTTCATCAATCGTATCTTCCGGTATGAGCGATGATGCTCTCTACACAATGGATACATCACCTAAAGGTACTGCAGTTGATGTAGATGATTTCATGAAGTTCATTGATGAGGACGAATAATGTATAAGGGAATTACAGTCGGAGCAATAACGACTATCGGTAATAAGCATGTTAACCGCGGTACTCCTTGCGAGGACGCGTCTTATGCTGTAACCGAGAATGGCGTTTCTGTCGTTTGTATTGCTGACGGTGCCGGCGGCAAACAGTATACGGATGCAAGATTCGGTTCTGATTGCGCTGTACACGTTATAACTGAAACTCTTTGTGAGCATTTCGATGCCTTATACAATGAGAACAGGGAAGCGGCCGTAAGAGGTTATCTCATGGCGAAGCTCCGCATTGCTTTCGCAGGGATAATGGAAGAGCGAACAATAGATGTGATCGACAGATTGTCTTGCACATTGCTCTTCGTTGCGGTTAAGGACAGAAGAATGATGATCGGTCACATTGGTGACGGTCTCATCGTAAGAATATCTCCTTCAGGTGTGAGCCCTGTATCAATGCCCCAGAACGATAAAGACGGCAAGACATATTTCGTTACTGCCGCTCATGCTGATAACTATTTGCGTCTCCTTAAGACAACGGTAGATGACGTTCATGCTATTGCACTCATGACTGATGGCGTACAGGACAGCGTTTATAACGAAGAAGCAGGTCTCGTTAAGCCTGTTGTCGCAAAGATGGCTGAAGCATTCTCTGCAGGCAGGGAAGAAGCTGAAAAGTCAATTCTTGAGACCGTTCAGAAGTTTATCGTGGGTTCGAGTAACGCCAGTGACGATGCAAGTTTCGGCGTTATGTATTTCGAAGGTACGAAGGCACCGGACCCTGATGAATTAGAAGGTTCAGCAGAGAAGTTCGCATCATCAGGCGAGACTTTTAAGGAATTGTCACAAGCTATCAAGCCTGAATTGTTAGCTGCACACGAAATAATCAAGAAGTGCGCAGGAACAGAAGAGGCTGAAGGCGAAGGTGAAAAAGAGCAGGTACAGGCAGCTGAGACTGAACCTGAAACAACTGTTGCAGCAGAAGTTAATACTGAAAATAAAGAAACAAAGCAACCCAAAACTATCAGCAAGATATCCGTTATTCTTCTTATTATCGGTGCCTTGCTTACGCTGATTGGAACAATAGAGTTGGTTATTTCGCTCAAAGGATGATTGATTTATGAGAGAAGAGAAAAAGTACGAGATCCTTCCCGGTGTTGAGTTACCGGATCTGAAGACTATAAGAGAAGCCGCATCTGACTTCAGTGTTTCCGAAGTCGGTGATGTCGATATCAGAGAAGTTAATTTAGTTGAGCCGACTTCTGTTGAAGCTGCTACTACTGCAGCGGTTTCTCCTGAAGAACTCGCCAAGCTTAAGGATTTGGGCGATAAGGTTGCAGAGGATGAAGCTAAGGCACAGGCTGAGAGTAAGGCCAAAATGGATGAGATTAAAAAGAAAGCTGTTCATGCTTCTGAGTCTCTCAGTGATCTTAAGGCTTCCAACATGCAGCGCGTAATTGACGATGATAAGCGTAAGGCAATCGAAGATAGCCTTAAGGCTGAACAGGAACAGCAGGCTGAGATCGATGCTAAGATCAAGGCACGTGAAGAGAGAAGACTCCTCCAGCAGAGACTTTTCGAGGAAGCAAAAGAGCGTGCTGCAAAAGAGAGAGCCGCTGCTGAAGATGCTGCTAAGAAAGAGAATGCTGATTCTGAAAAGACAGAGGAGAAGTCTGCTGAAGAGAAGGCTGAAGTTAAGTCTGAAGAAAAGGTTGAAGCTAAGGTTGAAGCTAAGGTTGCAGAGAAGGCTGTTGAAGCTGCACCTGCTGCAAAAGAAGAACCTGAAGAAGTTAAGGAAGAATCCAAGGAAGAGTCTAAGGCTGAAACTAAAGAAGAACCTGCTAAGAAGATTACTACAGCTGCTGAGGTTAAGCCTGAGAACTTCGTTGACGATAAGCGTGAGGCTACAATCGCTTCAGCTGATGAGACTTTCGATGATTTCAAGGAATTCCTTGGAGACAACGAGTAATTATAATTAGTATTCTGATTATTGACGCCGTATCTGAGTAATAGATACGGCGTTTTTTATTGATACCGTGGCGAATGTATTCGCAAATGACGGATATCGAAAAAGCGAATACATAACTTGGGAAAAAAGTATTCTCTTTTTCCAAAAATTGAAAATGTGAATACAAAACCTAAATAAAACGTATTCGCTTTAGGAGAAATTTGAGAATGCGAATACAAATCTCATATAAAACGTATTCGCAAATGACTGATATCGAAAAAGCGAATACAAAACTTGAGAAAAAAGTATTCTCTTTTTCCAAAAATTGAAAATGTGAATACAAAACTTAAATAAAACGTATTCGCTTTAGGAGAATTTTGAGATTACGAATACAAAACTTAAATAAAACGTATTCGCTTTAGGAGAATTTTGAGAATGCGAATACAAATCTCATATAAAACGTATTCGCAAATGACGGATCTTATTATTTGGAATACAAAACCATACAATAAAGAGGGCAGCTCTAGAATCAAATAAAAAAGAAGGTACCTGAATCAGATACCTTCTTTAGCTTGGTGCACCTCCAGGGACTCGAACCCTGGGCCCACTGATTAAGAGTCAGTTGCTCTACCATCTGAGCTAGAGGTGCGTTAAGCAACGTCAGTAATTATAGCTATTAGCCTTTTACAAGTCAATAAGTTTTTTTATCTTTATTAAGAATTAAATTTATTCGACAATTTGTTAGTTAAAATAGCCTGTCATGTCGGTTGAATTGAAGTTTTCCGACAAAGGAAGCTTAACCGGACGTCCTTCTTTGGCAGATTTATAGATGCCGAGAAGGGTATCAACTGAAGAGAATCCTGAATATGCGTCAGCGATGGGTTCCTTGTTCTCGACAATTGAATCGAAAAGATTCTTGTAGATGCCGAGGTGAGGATTGAGCGCGCACTTAAATGAGAACAGACCACCGGTCTTTAACTGTCTTCTGATGTAGTAGCCGTTGAGCTTCTTAGTCTTACCATTAGGTTTTGTTGTATAGACAGCGATATGAGGTTTACCTGAGTCAAGTCCCATAGACAACTGGCCATTCTCACAGAAAACAGAGAACTCAGCAGTATGCTTTGAAGGAAGTGTCGCAGTAGTTCCTTCGATCTGAGCCAGAGCACCATTCTCAAGTCTTAAGATAGCCATGCCGAGGTCTTCAGCTTCGATGTTTCTTAAACGCTGTGAGATCATGGCAGAAGCTTCTTCAGGTTCAGAACCCATGAGCCATACGAGAAGGTCGATGGCATGAATTGTCTGGTTCATGAGAGCACCGCCGTCACTCTTCCATGTTCCGCGCCAAGCAGCGCTGGAATAGTAATCGTCACCATGGCCCCAACGTACATAGATAGTACCATGTGTGACCTTACCGTATTTACCTTCGGCGATGTCCTGTCTTACGAGACCGACAACAGGAAGATAGCGGTAGATGTGGCCCATAGCTAACTTGAGGCCTGTCTTTTGAGACAGCTCGAAAATCTCTTTCGCTTCTGCTACTGACATAGTCATGGGCTTCTCGAGAAGGAGATTGCATCCGTGCTCCATGGCATATTTAGCAATCTGGTAGTGAAGACCTGACGGAACTGTAACTGAAACAATGGAAGGCTTTACTTCGTCAATTGCTACCTTGTAGTCGTTATATACTTTCGTGCCTGCAAATCCTTTGACTGAACCTAAGAGTCTTTTTGCTGATTCGGGATTTGTATCTACTACTGCCTTGAGCTCCAGGCCCTTAAGCTTTGAGATAGCCTTTAAATGCTTCTCGGCAACTCTGCCGCAACCGATGATGATTACGGATAAAGGTGTTGAAACAGAAGCACTCTGTACATTCTCGGCCATTTGTAAGCCTCCATAAGGTTAATGATTTGAAATAGTTTAGCACAAACACTCATAAAGATTATAATATTCTTAATTAAGGTGCTATATCGGAGGTATTCTTCCATGAACATGCGTGACATCATAATCGCCAAAAGGGACAAACAGAGCCTTACTGACGAGCAGATCAGGTTTTTCGTAAAGGGTGTTACAGACGGAAGTATTCCCGATTATCAGATATCTGCACTACTTATGGCTATTGTTTTAAATGGCATGGATGAGCGCGAGATGACGACACTGACGCTTGAGATGGCCGCATCAGGCAAACAGCTGACTCTTCCTTATATCGATGGAGTATCCGTAGATAAGCACAGTACAGGCGGTGTTGGTGATAAGGTCACGCCTATCCTTTTGCCTTTGATCGCATCTTTCGGTGTCGAAGTCGTTAAGCTCAGTGGCAGAGGTTTGGGTTTTACCGGCGGTACGGTCGATAAGTTCGAATCCATTGAAGGCTTTAATGTCGAAGTAGATACAAAAGATTTCCATATGTATGTTATCAAGACGGGTATGGTTATCTCAGGCCAGACTCCCGATCTCGCGCCTGCAGATAAGATTCTCTATTCGCTTAGAGATGTTACAGGAACTGTTGATTCCATACCTCTTATCGCATCCAGCATTATGAGTAAGAAGATCGCAGCTGGTGCCCAGGGAATCGTCTTGGATGTTACCTGCGGTTCAGGTGCGTTCATGAAGGACTTGGACATGGCCAAAGAACTGGCTGAAGCCATGATCAAGATCGGTAAGCTCGCAGGCCGTCAGGTTGTTGCGGTTATCACCAATATGGATGAGCCTTTGGGAAGATTCTGCGGAAATGTTCTTGAGATGCAGGAAGTCTTCAATACCGTAACAGGCAAGGGTGAATCCGATGTTATCGAAGTAGTTACAGAGCTTGCCTACCATTTGATCAAGATCGCTCAAAAGGACGGCGGCATGAGTGAAGAAGTCCTCAAAAATGAGATCCGTGCAAGGCTTAACGATGGCACATGCTATGAGAAATATAAGCAGCTCATCGAATCACAGGGCGGTAAGCTCAATGTAGCAGGCTCTCCTGTATATGTTTCGAAGCCTTTCGACTGTATGCATGTTAATTCACCTGAAGCAGGCTATGTACAGAGCATGAGAGCGGACTTAATAGGACAGGCTTCGGTTCTTTTGGGTGCCGGACGCCTCGCGAAAACTGATGCCATCGACTACGGTGCGGGAATAGGATTTTTCGCTAAGGTTGGCGACAGAGTCGCAAGAGGTGATTCGCTCTGCGCTCTTTATACAGGCGAGGACAGACAGATTCCTGAAGAGAAGCTGTTCGAAGCCATGGAACTGATCCTTGATGCCTATGAGATAGGCCCTAATCCGCCTGAGAAGAAGCCGGTTATATTAGATGTTATAACTTGATTTGTTCTTTTCTTAATGTATAATACGAACAAATGTTTATATAAGGCAGGACATCTATGGCTACAGAACCCGTTGTTAAGAGAATAATCGGAATTGACCCTGGTTATGCCATCACGGGTTACGGCATCATCGATAAGGTCGGCAACAAACTGTCAGTTGTAGATTTTGGTGTTATAGAGACTAAGGCAAAGACAGATTTCCCTTTACGTCTGCTCGCCATCAATGACAAGATTCGTTTTCTGTTAGAGCAGTATAAGCCTGATTATATGTCCATAGAAGAGCTCTTCATGGGCCATAACCATACGACTGTTATCGGTACAGCACAGGCCAGAGGTGCTGTGCTCGTTGAGGCCGGAAGAGCAGGAGTAGAGGTTTTTGAGTTCACGCCCGGCCAGGTAAAACTTGCGATCACAGGCTATGGTAAGGCTGAGAAGAAGCAGGTCCAGTTAATGACTAAAACTCTTTTGGGACTTAAAGAAGTACCGAAGCCTGATGATGCTGCTGACGCTCTGGGTCTTGCGATTACATTGGCTAATACCGGACTCGCCTATGCAGGTAAGGCTGTATCAGGTTACCAGTATGGACGTTACGGGTATCAGAAGCGTAACGAGGGATTTGTCTGATTTATTGATAAAATAAATTATCAGTTTTACAGGAGATTATTAATGTACGCATATATCAAGGGAAAGATTACTGACCGCAACGACCAGCAGATCGTAATCGAGAATAACGGAATCGGATATCTTATTAATTGTCCTCTCGGAATCTCGGCAGAGATTGGAGGACTCAATGAAGAGGTAACGGTTTATCTTTATCAGAGCGTTAAAGAAGACGACATATCACTTTACGGATTTAATTCCAGAGACCAGAAGGAAATGTTCCTGAAGCTTATTACGGTAAGCGGAATTGGTCCTAAGGTTGCTCATACTATCTGTGCATCTTTGTCAGCAGAGCAGATTGCTGCTGCTGTCATGAGCAATAATGTAGCGCTTCTTACAGGTGTTAAGGGCCTTGGTAAGAAGACCGCTGAGAGAATAATCCTGGAACTTAAGGATAAGCTTAAGGCACAGCTCGGAGCATCTGCGAGTGTGGCTGCCACACCTGTTGCTGCTTCAGTTGCAGGCAACGGTAACGCCGGACTCATGCAGGATGCTGTCGGAGCACTCGTTGTGTTAGGATATAAAGACCAGGAAGCAGCAGATGCTGTTGCGGCTGCATACGAAGAAGGCATTGGCCTCGAAGACCTTATCCGTAAGGCTCTTAAGGTTGCAGCAGGTAAGAAGTTCTCATAAGGGACCGGTCACTATAGATGATGAATTTTAACGAACAAGAGAATGAGGAAGAGCGCGTCCTAGGCAGGCTCAGACAACCGGGTGATACTGAGGAGAAGGCGTTAAGGCCTGTTACTTTCGATGAGTATTCCGGCCAGACAAAGGTAAAGAATAATCTTAAGATTTTTATCGATGCTGCCAAGAAGCGTGGAGAAGCATTAGACCACGTTCTTCTATACGGTCCTCCGGGATTAGGTAAGACGACTCTTGCAGGCATCATTGCATCTGAGATGGGTGTTGCGATGCATATCACCACAGGCCCTTCTATTGAGAAGGCCGGTGATCTTGCAGCTCTCCTTACAAACCTTAATGAGAATGAGGTTCTCTTTATCGATGAGATTCACAGACTCAATAAGAGCGTTGAAGAAGTTTTATATCCTGCTATGGAAGATTACTGCCTCGATCTCATGATCGGTAAGGGTCCTGCGGCCAGATCCGTAAGACTCGATCTTCCTCACTTTACATTGGTTGGCGCAACTACCAGAGCCGGCATGATTTCTGCTCCGTTAAGAGACCGTTTCGGAATGATCCACCGCTTAGAACTCTATGAGACAGAAGACCTCATGGAGATACTTAAGCGTGATGCCGGATTGTTGGGTATTGCCATTAACGAAGAAGGTTTAAGAAATATTGCTTCAAGATCCAGAGGCACTCCGAGAATTGCAATTAGACTCCTGAAGCGTATGAGAGACTTCGCTTCTTATCTCGATAAAGATGAGATAGATAAGGAAGTTTCCGATTACGGTTTGAAGGCGCTGGATATCGATGAACTGGGCCTTGATGCTGTAGACAGAAGAGTTCTTACCGCAATTGCTGACATATTTAAGGGTGGTCCGGTTGGTCTTGAGACTCTTGCTGCCTGCACGGGTGAAGATCCGGTAACCATTGAAGATGTATATGAACCTTTCCTTTTGCAGAACGGGTTCCTCGCTAAAACACCGAGAGGAAGAGTTCTCACATTAAGAGCTTTCGAGCATATCGGAATTACACCTCCGCCGTCTTTTATTGCCGGCATGAAGGGTGCTGATGTTGTTACTCCGAGATATGAGAATATCTCTATTGAGGACTGGCAGAATTCCGAGAATAACGGAGATAACAACTGATGGGAAGGATGCTTCTCCATTGTTGCTGTGGTCCCTGCGCAATGTATCCTTTGGATCTGTTAACGTCTGAAGGAAGAGATCTCGATTGTTTTTGGTATAACCCCAATATCCAGCCGCAGTTTGAGTTTGACCGCCGTCATGAGAATCTTCAGAAGGCATGCGATCACTATAAGATCATGCTCTTATCCGAAGGTACTGAATGCATGCAGGAATACTGGCTGGCCAAATCCTACCTGGATGAATATGCTTCCAGATGTGAGATGTGTTACGACATCCGTATGGAGGAAGTTGCCAAATTCTGTTCAGAGAACGGTTATGAATCTTTCTCGACGACTCTTTTGGTGAGCCCGTATCAGCAGCACGATAAGATCGCTGAGATAAGTGATAAGAAGGCTGTAAAATACGGTGTTAAGTTCGATTATATTGATTTCCGTCCGGGATTTAGGCAGGGTCAGGATATGGCAAGAGAGATCGGCCTTTACAGACAGAAATACTGCGGCTGCATTTTCTCTTTGGAAGAGTCCAAATTCAGGGATAAGATTTATAAATCTTTCGAAGAGTGATCTGACGGCTCTTTTGCTTCAACAAAAACAGAATAGTAACCTTCGTAAATTACCATTCCGGGCTTTGCTCCCGGAATCTTTTTTACGTGGGAAATAGGGCAGTAGTCGACTTCTGCCTTGAGCTGTCCGGGCCTCGAATCTTCTGATGTCATGTGTTCTTCGAGGATGATCGTCTTTGAAAAGTATGCAGCGAGACTTGCGGCTTCCAAAACAGCGTTATCGGAAGGCATTTCCTCGTTAGGTTTAGTCTTGAGGATAACGTGTGTTCCGGGCAGGCCCTTAACGTGGAACCACCAGTCGCGTCTGGAAGCGGTGTGGAAAGTGAGCTGCTCGTTCTGGATGTTGTTTCTTCCCGCGAGGATCTCGTATCCGTCAGAAGTGATGTAGCGTCTGCAGGGAAGGGGTCTTTCCTTGGTTTTGTCCTTGTTGCCTTTGCCCTGGTTAGCTCTCTTTGCGGCTTCTCTCAAAGCTCTGGATGAAGCCTTGCCTGATTTAGCAATACCGACCGTCTTATTAGGGTCGCCGGTGTTGTTGCTGTTATTCTTTTTGGATGCCTGGCCCTTGCGAAAACCTGAATCCCCGCTGATCTCTGCTCTTATCTCTTCGTTTATGGCCTGAATGTCTTCGAGGCTGGAAGCAGCATTAACAGCAGCAAAAAGGGATCTCAGATACTGTGCAGCCATTTCGTCTTCTTTAAGGTATTTTTCAGCGAGCTCCATCTTACGCTTCGCCTTATGGAAACGCTTGTAGTATTCCTGTGCATTTCCTGATGCATCAAGAGTAGGATTAAGTTCGATCGTGATGTCCTTCTGGCCGTCTTCAGTGTAGTCGGTGAGGGTAACATTAGTTGAACCTTGAGTGATCATGTACTTATAGGTAAGTATCATGTCAGCCGAATGCTTATAAATATCCGCCTTTTGGCCTTCTTCGAAGTCCTGCTCGTGGAGTTCTCTTTTCTTGATGACTCTTGCCAGAGCATTTGAAATAATCTGGTTTAATCTGTCACGGCCCATATCAAGAACAAGTCTTGAATCCCTGGCCAGATAGCTTAAGTAGATTGCTTCAGATATAGAAGAAACCTTTTTGGACTTCGAATATCCTTTGAGTTCTACGATAGACGCATCAACAGCTTCGCCGTTATCGTCGTAGAAGAGCATGGCAGAATAAGTGCCTTCCGTAATTGACTTGAGGAAGACTTTTAATTCGTTGTTGAGCCTTGTTTTCTGGGCATTGTCGAGCATCGATAAAGTCTTGCGGTCGTCGATATCTGCCTTAAATCCGATATATGAAGCAAGAACAGGGGACAGGCCCTTGATGGAACCTACCAGGGCCTTCTCGATAGGACGTGAGAGTTCAGTTTCCATAATGGGGAGATTGCCGTCATTTGCCATCTTAAGAGCTTCGTCAGGTGTGAGTTTGTCCTGTGCCGGCGGATAGACATAAACTCTGGCAGGCATGACCTCTCTTACACGTGAAACAGAATAATCAACGTGGACGGCTGAATCTAAGATTTTGCCGTTCTCATTTATGAGGACAAGATTAGAAAAACGTCCCATAAGTTCACATGTGAGGGTATAGAGCTTTTTATCTCTTAATTCGTCGGTGTTGCTGACTGTGATCTCAATTATTCTCTCGTAACCGGGATTTGTGACCTTCTCGATTCTCGAGCCTGCGAGATACTTTCGAAGGAGCATACAAAAAGACGGCGGAATCGAAGGATTCTCTGCCGTAGACTCAGCAAAGCAGATCCTGGGAGACCCCGGATCGATAGAAATCAGGAGTTTTCTGTATCCGCCTGTAAATCTGATATGGAGAATGACAGTGTGTCTGTCGGGCATATAGATCTTATCTATACGCTTACCTTCGAGCTCCTGGTTGAGCTCGTTAGAGAGGAGCTGACAGGTAATGCCGTCGAGTGTCACGGCTTATACCTCGTCTTCTAAAGGCTCGTTAGAATCCTTTGTGCTCTGTCTGGAGAAGACCAGCGTCATTACGATCCAGACAACAACAGCAATGAGGATTTCGACGCCCAAGATCTTAAAAAACAATTCGAACTTATTCCAGCTGACAAGAAGATCAATGCCCGTGATGAGAAGAACTGCAGCAATAAAGATAACGGGTGTTGCTGCCTTGGATGAAGCGAACTTCTTAAAACCACTCTCGAGAGAAGAATCGTTCTGGACGGGAGCGCTTTTGGTTGTTTTTCTGGATGTATTTGAACGGGAAGAAGACTTCGAGGGGCTCTTTTTAGAACCCCTTGAAGAACTGCTTGAACGTGATCTGCCTGATTTGGAAGTATTAGCCATTATCAGCCGATACCTTCTTTTTCCTTGAGGAGACGCTTGATCTTCTCAGTAGGATTGATAAGGCTCGAAAGTGATGCATCGTGGTTGATGGCATCGATGAGGAGGGCAACGAACTTGCAGAGGTTAACATCTGCAAACCAGGGAGCCTGAAGGAGCTCAGGTCTTCTGTAGATGAGGTTTGTAGCAAATACCTTATTGATGATGCCTTCTTCGTAAGCCTTGTTGAAGTTGTCGATACCTTCTGTGAAGAGACCGAAAGTAACAGCGCAGAATACCTTTCTGGCACCGCGGTCCTTCATCTCACGTGCGATGTCGATCATGGAATCGCCTGATGAGATCATGTCGTCAACGATAAGGATATCCATGCCCTCAACGGAATCACCGAGGAACTCGTGTGCAACGATGGGGTTTCTGCCGTTAACAACTGTTGTATAATCTCTTCTCTTATAGAATGTTCCGAGCGGGACACCGAGGATTGAAGCGTAGTACATAGCTCTGCCGATACCGCCTTCATCAGGTGAGATGATCATGAACTTACCTGATGAGAATGAGAGGTCAGGTACCTGACGGTACATTTCCTTGATGATCTGATATGTGGTAGGGAGGCTCTCGAATCCTGCAAGAGGAATAGCATTTGCAACTCTCTCGTCGTGAGCATCGAAAGTGATGATGTTGGCAACGCCGAGATCATAGAGCTCTTCGAGTGCGAAAGCGCAGTCCAATGACTCTCTGGCATTTCTCTTGTGCTGACGGCTCTCATAAAGGAAAGGCATTATGACATTGATTCTTCGTGATTTACCGGAGCATGCGAGGATAACACGCTTAAGATCCTGATAGTGATCGTCAGGGCTCATGCGGTTGTCTGTGCCGAACATCTTGTATGTGCAGGAGCAGTTCATGATGTCGCTGATGAGATAGAGATCGTGACCTCTAACGGTATTCTTAACTACGGCCTTACCTTCGCCTGATGAGAATCTTGCGTTCTCAACGGGAATCGTGTAATCCTCTCTGAAGAATCCCGGATAAGTATTGACGATCTGTTCCTTCTGGTATTCGGAACGCCTCTTGTTGAGGTAGAAGTTAACCTTTTCGGTAAACTCTTCGCTTCCTCTTAACGCAATAAGACCGATAGGTCCTACCGGCGCCATGGGGTTGTCGCCGTATTGGTCGTAGCGGGAATAAGCTTTCTCGTCAGATGCTGATGTCATAATTGCAGCCTGCCTTTCATGCCATTATTGGTTTTCTGGTATATCAAATTCATCGAAAACTTCCTCGATTCTTATCTGGCTCGCGAGGTCTCTCAATCTCGCTGTCGAGTTGATAAGGTCGTAGACGGATTCGTCTGAATTAAGTGCGTCGATAATTCTTGCAACATAAGGGACCATGTTGGCTTCTAAATACCACTTACGGGATTTGAGTTCTTCGGGTGCATAGATAAGGTTAGTAGTGCAGACGCACTTAATAATTCCTTCTTCAAATGCCTTATCGAAAACCTCGAGTCCGTCAGTAAACAGTCCGAAAGGTGCGAGGCAGTAAATGTCCTTTGCGCCTCTTTTCTTAAGTTCCTTGGCTGTTCTGAGCATGGTGTTGCCTGAATTGATCATGTCGTCGATGAGGAGGATATCCTTACCCTCAACGTCTTCTCCCAGGAACTTAAACTCTCTGATAGGATGCTCGCCGTTTACCTTGACAGTATAGTCGCGGTGACGGTAGAAAACTCCGAGAGGGAGGTTAAGGTGGGAAGAGTAAAAAATAGCCCGTGATATTCCGGTTTCATCCGGGCTAACTACGAGCGTATGGTCTTTGTCCATCTTGATTGATCCGAAACGGTTCAAAAGAGATGAAGTTATCTTAAATTGACAACGAGGGAACTCGATTGACATAAGAGGTACAGCATTCTCGATTCTTGCATCGTGAGGATCGAAAATGATGAGGTTAGATACACCGAGCTTATAGAGCTTCTTGAGCATATCTGCACAATCGTAGGATTCTCTGTGTGAATCCAGTTTCTCACGTCTGCCTTCGTAAACGAAAGGCATAATTACATTAATTCTCTTAGCCTTACCCTTAAGAACGGAAATGATTCTTAAGAGGTCCATATACTGGTCATCAGGGGAGATGACATGTGTTCCTTCGAGGAGATCGTATTCAAAACTTCTGGCCAGGACATCTGTGATAACGAAAATATCGTGACCTCTGACGCTCTCAGCAATACCGAATTTACCTTCACCGGTCTGGAATCTGGTGAGCTGGGTATCGATTATATAGTCTTCTCTGGCATAGCCGGGATTATTAGCGTAAATGTTACCGGGTCTTTGAGCATGTAGCTTTCTTTTTGCAGAGAGCACGTCAGAAACCTGTCTTACAAATTCTTTGTTGGAAGTATGTGCAATGATTCCAATGGGACCAAAAGGTGCCAACTGTGTTTCCTTATAGCCTGTATTGACGTATAAGTCACTCATGGCAGATGTTATCCCCCTCTAACTTTTCTATTAAAATAATATCCAAGTCGGTGGACAATTCAAAGTGCGTAACAATAAAAAAATGCACGAAAAGTTAATGAAAGATTGTTCAATCTTTGCATACCTCATCAGAGAGAGCCTGCTTTAAATCATCTATTCCTGATTTTTGAGGGTTGGTCTCACTGCTCGAAACAGCGAAAACCCTTGCATCTTCGGCAAAATCAAGAATCGTTGACATCATCTGGAGCTGTTTTCTGACCTGCTGTGCAGATAACTTGTCACACTTCGTGAAAACCAAAAAATAAGGAATATTGCTGCTGTTTAAGAAATTCAGCATTCCGATATCGTCGTTTGACGGTTCGTGTCTGATATCAATGAGCAAAAGAACGAGGTCAATGCCTTTTCTGACCCTGAAATAGTTGTCGCAGAGTTCTGAAAAGCCTTTGGATTTGTCTTTCGATGCCTTAGAAAAGCCATATCCCGGAAGATCTGCCAAAATAGCCTGGCCATCCAGGTCAAAGTAGATGATCTGCTGCGTTTTGCCCGGAGTCTGAGAAACTCTGGCGAGTTTTTTATTGTTGCCCAGCGCATTTACCAGAGAAGATTTGCCGACATTTGATCTGCCTGCCAGAACTATCTCGGGCAGTTTGTCGTCAGGACAATCCTTAATTGATGCGCATGTCTTCAGATATCTGATCTTTCCGTAATTAATGGCCATTGTTTATAACTCTGTTCAAATTGTTAATCCTGTCGGTTTTGTCGGCTTTTGTCGAAAAGTTGAGACTAATTCCGACAAACAGGTCATTTAGAATTTTAACATGAAGAGTATTTATGACAAAACGGGATTGTTTGATAGGTTAATGGCACCGGTCAGGAATGTTTTCGATTATCATGGCCTGCTCGAAAGTTTTTCTAAAAGGCCATGTTTACTGCCTGCAATATTAGCGGTTATATGCAGCTTTGCATGTTATTACAGCAGTTCCTTTTGGCCGGCATTGATTATGGCTGTTTTAGTTTTTGGCATTTGTATCTTCCGGTTTGGTAAAAGATCTGTGACCGTAGGAATAATCTTGAGTCTGGTGCTGATATATGTAGGTTTCTTTATATCCGCGCGCCTGGATGAACATGAAGACTGTGTTGAGGGCGAATTTTTATGTATAGTAACTGATATTTCTTACGATTTATCAGGTGATGCCAATATTACCGTTAAACTTGAGAGTGGAGCACTGGCATCTGCTAAGTTTTACGATTTTAAACCATCTGTCGAAATCGGGGATGTTCTGGTTGCCTATGGCAAACTAAGAGAGCCCCCCAAAGCAGGTAATCCGGGCGAGATGGATTACCGTGAATACTTAAGATCCAAAGGTATTTTGTATGTTCTGGTTGTTGAGCGTTGTGATACCTGTAAGAGTGCCGGATTTCCGCTGAATATAACGGGTTTTCTTAAGCGTTTTTGGTTTGAATCCAGAAGGTATTTGCTGGATTTGATTTCAGATGGTTTTGATGAACCAACAAAAACTCTCGCTGCGGCTGTTTGTACAGGTGATAAATCGCTTATAGATGACAGTATCAGACGCGATTTTAAACTGTCCTGCTGTTCTCATCTGTTGGCAGTTTCAGGTACGCATTTTTCGGGCTTTCTGGTCTGTTTTCCGTTTTTAATTAACCGCTTTAAACTCAGTAGGAAAAAAGGTTTTGTTCTGCATCTGATTTCAGTTGTTATTATCGGATGTCTTACAGGTTGGAGTGATTCGGTTACCAGAGCCGCCGTTATGAGCATTTGTCTCTTTGCTGACAGGGATTGGTTGTCGGCATTAAGTGTTGCATCTCTGGTCATGTTGACCGCGAATCCGTTTAGTCCTCTTTCTATGGGTTTTAAGATGAGTTTTTGTGCTGTAATAGCGATCAAGATCTATAGCGCGAAAATAACTGAGTTTCTTACCAAACTCCATATTCCCGAAGTGTTTGCAGGTGTCATTAGTGTCAGCGTTTCCGCAACGCTCGGAATGATTCCTTTTTGGACTGATATTTCGATGAGACCTGACATAGAACATTTGCTGATTCAGATAGCTGCTTCGTTTGTTGCACAGGCAGCCTGTATCTATTTCATTCCATGCGTTTTCCTGTGTCTGTTTTTGCCATTTTGGTCCGGATTTCTGTCAGCTCCTCTAAAGGTTTGCCTTGAGCTGTTAATGAAGATAGTTTCTATTGGATCAAACTTAAGTGAGAAGGGTGGATATGTGGTCCATTTTTCTAAAATCTTCCTTGTTGTTTTGGCCCTGTTTCTATTCCTGTTTTTCATCCCTCCATGTGTTTTAAAACGTGTGTTTTTGAAGATTTCTGCCGTTATTCTGGCGGTGTTTATCGGCTTTGAATTTTATGGATTTCTGAACCGCTCTGAATGCACTGTTGTTTTCGCTGATGTCGGGCAGGGTGATTGCTGTCTGATATTGACGCCGGAAAATTCTTGTCTCATCGATGCGGGAACATACTCTGAAGGTGCGTCAACTGTAAGTGATCTGCTTGATTATTACGGCATTTATCAGCCTGATCTATGCGTGATGAGTCATTGGGATGTTGATCACGCCGGTGGAATAGCTGCTTTGTATGATTCAGGTAGGGTTGACCGTATTGTAACTTCGTATGTTCCGGGTAAAGAATCAACAGATGAAGATGTCCGTGATTACTTTGAGACTGTAGATTTTGGTGAGGATGATCGTTCTGGCTTTATTTCCTGTCTGGAGCCCGTATCTGCAGGAGAAAGAATCGTTTTGTCTGATTTTGTCTATTTGGAGGCTTTGTATCCCGATCAAGCTTCAGGTGGCGGAAATGATGACAGTCTGGTGCTGATGCTTCATATTGAGGGCGAAGAAGAGACAAAGATTCTCTTTACAGGTGATATCGGTTTCCCGGGCGAGGAGTTGATGGTTGAATCAGGAGTAGATCTGGATTGCGACATCCTGAAAGTGGCCCATCACGGATCGAAATACTCATCTTCCCAGGAATTCATTGATGCCTGTTCTCCGTCAGTTGCTGTTATTTCGGTAGGAAGGAGCAATTTCTACGGGCATCCGTCACCTGAAACTGTCGAAAGGCTGGAAAACTACGGCTGTGAAGTGTTCAGAACGGATGATGAAGGGGCTGTGGTGATGGAATACTACTAGCTGCGTTTGTTCTTTTCCCACTAAATAGCAGTTTTGGGTTATTTAGTGGGTTGTTAAGCAAAACAGGGAGTTGATTTTTACCCACCAAATCTAAAGAAAATGGATTTTAGTGGGTATTAAAACTAATAGATTATCGTTTTCGAGATGGCAATTACCCACTAAATGCTGATTTTTGGAGATTTAGTGGGTAATACGCAACTGACATAAACAGAATAATGCCTACCAAATTGGCGAAAAGTGCAAATTGGTGGGTATTAAGGGTAGGAGCAATACTATGGAAAACATAAAAGCGCTGTTAAACAACAGAAGAAATGAATTGATTAAACTCAGGCAGGAAATCGAAAAGCGTTTTAGCAAACTGAAATACAAGGGTAATCCGCAATACAGGGTGCGTATTTCTGCTCGAAAGAACCAGTTCTATGTAAAAATGCCGGGTACAGATTCAAAGGAAAAATATATTTCAAAAAATAACATCGAAAAAGCCCGTCAAATTGCAACGTATGACTATTTAAATGAGATGATGAGAATAATCGATACCGAGCTGCAACAAATCGATAGAATTCTCAATTCTAAGCAAAAGTATTCTCCTGAAGAATACTACGAATCACTTTGTCCGGCACGGCAAAATCTGATTACACCGGTTATTCAAACCGATAATCAATTTGTTAAGAGCTGGCTGGCGCAGCCTTATGAACAAAAAGGCTTTGATTTCAATGATCAGACTGACTTCAGAACGATAAAAAATGAGCGTGTCAGATCCAAATCTGAGATTATTATCGCAAACACGCTCGAAAGAAAACATGTTCCATACAAATACGAATGTCCAATCTATTTGAAGGAACTGGGCATTATTCATCCTGATTTCACGGCTCTTAATGTAAAACGCAGGAAAATTGTTTATTGGGAACATCTTGGCAAGATGGATGACGAAGGCTATGCCAGGAAAAACACGTTTAGGATCAATGTGTATCAGAAAAACGGGATCTTTATTGGCGACAATCTGATAGTAACTGTAGAAACCAGTGCTATGCCTCTTGATATCAGACTGTTAGAAAGCCTTATCGATCACCATTTACTTCAGTAGAAACAGAATACGTCAAAAGCTTTGCCATAATTTGTCCCATAAACTGCGGTAGAAAAAAGGCATTGTTTGTTATAATCGAGATTACAGTATGGGAAAACAGGAAGGAATTAAGCAGAGCGCTTATAGAAAAGGAATTATGCATAATAAATTGAAAAAAGCCTTAAAACAATGCTTGTGGCTACTATGGTAACTGCCATTACGGTAGCTTCATTTACGGGTTGTAAGACCAGATCAACGGAAACTGAAGGAATGAGAGACGGGGACGACATCAATACTTCAGAGACAACCGAGGAAACTGAGCCTTCAGCAACACCTACACCTACAAATACTCCTACGCCTACACCTTCTCCGACACCGGCAATTCCTCATATGGATCTGCCTGAGGTAGATGATACGGCTCCGATGTTTTTAAACCTCCCGGAGACTGTCTATATCGAGGAGGGCGGAGAGTTCAACATTGATAAGCATATCGGTTACATCGATGATTGCGACAGTAACGTTGAGTGCATCATTGACGGTGATGTGGATACATCAACATCAGGCAGTTATCCGCTGACACTTACTCTGGTTGACGACGCGGGCAACACCAAATCCGGCAGCATGACAGTTAAGGTCTATGTGCCCAGCAGCTCCGGCGGCGGTGGAGGCGGCTCCGACGAACATAAGACCCTCGCTTACAGTGATTTTATGGACAGATATCCGGACAGCGACATCGCTTACGGCATTGATGTTTCCAGATATCAGGGAGATATCGATTTCGAGAAGGTTAAGGCAGCAGGCTGTGAATTCGTTATGCTCAGATCCATGATCTACAACAACGGTGAGCTCGGTGTAGACCGTAAGTTTGAAGAATATTACGTTGATGCAAAGGCTGCAGGTCTCCTGATCGGTGTTTATTACTATTCAACAGACAGCAATTTAGAAGAACTCCATGCACACTGTGATGAGCTTTTGGCTGTCCTCGAGGGTAAGGAATTAGATCTTCCTGTTGCTTTCGACTGGGAGAGCTGGTCTCATTTTCAGAAGTATGGAATGAGCATTATCGATATTAATAACCTGTTCTATGAGTTCGCAGGTATCATGGATGCTAACGGATACAGCACTATTCTTTATGCGAGCAAGTATTACCTTGAGATAATCTGGGAGCCTGCCGGTTATGACGTATGGCTCGCTCATTACGTAAAAGAGACCACATATGAAGGTGATTACACAATGTGGCAGACAGGTTCTATCGGCAGAATCGACGGAATTTCCGAAGATGTTGACACCGATATCCTCTTTAAGAGCAGATATCCGGAGTTGTTCGGAGGAACGTAACTAAGGTGGCTAAGGCAAAGGCGCTTCCCAAAGGAGTTTTGAACTCCAGACAGATGCTATCTAAGATCAGCAAAGAGTCTGATTCGTTGGGGCTTGTGCTTTTGTATGGCTCTGAGAGCTACATGATCGACGGCGCAGTATCAATGCTTAAGAAGGTTTGTCTGGGTGAAGGCGCCGAAGATATGGATTTTGCCTCGATCGATACCAGAACAGGTGATAAGTTCGATATGGCAAAACTCGAAGAGCTTATTTCCATGCCGCCGTGGATGTCTCCCAAGAGACTGATAGTTGTTAAACAGTCGGGCCTTCCCAATAAGGAATTGTCCGATAAAGACCTGGAAATATTGAAAAATATTCCTTCATCAACTGTTGTTGTCTTCTTCGAAGAGACGGCTGACTGCCGTAAGAAGTCATTTAAGGCATTCCTCCAGTATGGAACTGTCGCTTCGATGAGCGGATTTGAAGAAGACGAGCTGACAGGGTGGATATCCAACCGTTTCGGTAAGCAAAACCTTAGAATCAGCTTCGAAGCCGCTAATTCAATGGCGTCCAGGTGCAATAACAACATGATGGAACTCGTAAACGAGATCAATAAGGTTTCTCTCTATTGCCAGAACAAAGGCTATACCGAGATAACACCTGATATTGTTGAATTGTGCTGTCCCGCAGACTTGAGCGGAAAGATTTTCGACATTATGGATGCCTGCGGCAGCGGAAATGCCCAGATAGCATTGGGAACGCTTGATAAGCTTATTCAGAACAAGGAGCCTCTGGTCAGGATCAGGGCATCTATCGTTAACCACATAAAGGCCTTGATAATGGCAAAAGAAGCAGGAAATCCGTCTGTTTTGGTCGACAGGACCGCTATGAACGAATTCAGGGCCAAGAAATTGTGCCAGCAGGCCAGAAATTTCGATATGAAGGACCTGATTAAGCTCTATTTGGCTGCTTCTGACTCAGACAGCGAGTTTAAACACGGTCTTATCGACGAGAGATATTCATTGGAAATCATTCTTGTAAAGGCATCTGCAAAAACTGCCGCTCCTAATGGTAAGTTTTCATGAGATTTTTCCCTGTTTTCGTATTTGACGTTAGGGTGCTTATGACTTAAAATCTTCTAGTATTTATTTAAAGAGGAGATTCTATGGCTAAGATTCAGATGAAAACCCCGCTTGTAGAGATGGACGGGGACGAAATGACAAGAATTATCTGGAAGCAGATAAAAGACATCGTAATTGAACCCTTCGTTGACCTTAAGACAGAATATTTCGATTTAGGTCTTAAGCACAGAGACGAGACAAATGACCAGGTAACAATCGACGCAGCTAACAGAACCAACGAACTCGGTGTTGCTGTTAAGTGCGCTACGATTACACCTAATGCTCAGAGAATGACCGAATATGACCTCCACAGCATGTGGAAGAGCCCTAACGGTACGATCAGAGCAATTCTTGACGGTACTGTTTTCAGAGCTCCTATTCTGGTTAACGGCATTAAGCCTTTCGTATCCTGCTGGGAGAAGCCGATCACTATTGCAAGACACGCATACGGTGATGTTTACAGAGATACAGAGTTCGTAGTTGACGGACCTGCCAGAGCTGACCTCGTTCTCACATATCCCGACGGAAGAACAGAGAGCCAGACAATTTTCGAGTATAAGGGTGCCGGTGTAGTTCAGGGACTTTACAACACAGATAAGTCTATCGAAGCTTTCGCTAGTTCATGCTTCCAGTACGCTCTGGATACAAAGCAGGATCTCTGGTTTGCTACAAAGGATACTATTTCCAAGAAATATGACGGAAGATTCAAGGAAATCTTCCAGAAGATGTACGATGAACAGTACAAGGATAAGTTCGAAGCTGCAGGAATCACATATTTCTACACACTTATCGATGACGCTGTTGCAAGAGTTATGCGTTCTTCAGGCGGTTTCGTTTGGGCGCTCAAGAATTATGATGGCGACGTTATGAGCGACATGCTCGCTTCCGCTTGCGGTTCACTCGCAATGATGACTTCAGTTCTCGTTTCACCTAAGGGCGTTTACGAGTATGAGGCAGCTCACGGTACTGTTACACGTCACTACTACAGATACCTCAAGGGTGAGCAGACATCTACTAACCCTATGGCTACATTGTTCGCATGGTCCGGCGCTCTTCGAAAGAGAGCACAGTTAGACAACCTTCCTGAACTTGAAGCATTCGCTGACAAGCTCGAGAAGGCTTCTATCGAGACTATTGAGGAAGGCACTATCACAGGCGATCTTAACAACCTCCTTGATAAGGAAAACAAGAACGTTGTTAATACCGAGGATTTCCTCAAGGCAATTGCTGCAAAACTTTAATATCGTTTCCGGAGGATACAAAAATGAGTTATTACAAGACTTGGATGGACAAATCAGAAGATGCTTCCAACAGACAGGAATACATCGAATATATCAATCGTTACTATGCACTTGAGAAGGTTGCTTACGAGAAGATCCTCGGCAGCTACCCTGACAATGCTGAGTTCCTTAGCGGTACAGCTGCTCAGATGGCTGCAAAGCTCAATTTCCCTAAGGATTCTATGGATGTATTCGTAGGATTCATCGACGGTATCAAGTCCAGCCTTACAAACGGCGATTCTATCGATTTGGATGCTATCGATGACAATTACGAGATCAAGCTTGAGATTGATTATGAGAAGCTCTACTACAACATGAGAGATGCAAAGGCTGACTGGCTCTATGACATCCCTGCATGGAAGAACATCCTCTCAGAAGAGAAGAGACACGAGATCACAAAAGAATACCGTGAAGCTAATATTGCTCATTCAGACAAGATTGGCCGTAACGATCCTTGTCCGTGCGGTTCAGGTAAGAAGTACAAGAACTGCTGCGGTAAGAAGGGCTGATCCCTGACGTTTTAGGAGACTATTCTTGAAAAAGCTGTTGAAGTCAAAATGGTTTATAGCACTTATTGTTCTGCTAGTTCTGGCAGCCGGTGCTATATTGAGCCTGCTCCCGGGCAGCCCTATAAAGAATCTTCTTAAGCCTGTCCAGCTCGTCAGTTCTCCTGCACAGTCACTTGTTAAGAAAGCAGGCGATACTTTATCTGATTTCTGGTCAGCTATTACTGACGGTATCGCGATCAGAGAAGAGAACAGGGCGCTCAAAGAGCAGATTGCCGACTTAAGATACAGACTTACCCAGAATGAGGAAGCTGCTTTGAGATATGAAGAGCTTAAGGATGCTCTTCACATCAAGGATATGTTCAGTAACTACGAGATTTACGGTGCTTCGATCCTGTCCAGAGAATCAGACGAATGGTTCTCGACGATAAGACTAAATGCCGGAGTAACTGATGGAATTGCTTTGGAAGAAGGTAATTCATATCCGGTTCTTGACGTTGAGATGAACCTGGTAGGACGAGTTATTGAGACTTCAGATAAGGAATCCAGAGTTTTGCCGCTCCTTCACGAAGGTTTTGCCGTTGCCGGAAAAGTTAACGAGGTTAACGGTACAACATTTATGATCTACGGAGATGCTGAGCTCAAGAGACAGGGTTTGTGCCTTGTTAAGGATATCGATCCTAATGTCCTTATTGAACCCGGTATGGAGATCGTTACTTCAGGAGACGGCGGTTTGTTCCCTGAGGGTATCCCGATCGGTGTTATCGAGTCAGTAGATTATTCCAATCCGCTTAATGTTACGGCTACTTTGAGGCCTTATTCCCAGATTGGAAAGCTCGAAGACGTATTTATCATGATTCCTTACGTTGAAGAAACAGCCGAAGAGACTGCTGCAACTGTCGTTTAAGACGTACGGAGCGCGGAAATGAAGCTAATTAATGTCACCACGAAAAACAGGATAAGAAAGATCGTTGTTTACGCGATCTACATTATTCTGCTTTCTTCATTACAGGTTTCATTCCCTGAACGAATTAGTTTTTTAGGACAGACTGCTGACCTTGTATTCGTTTTCGTAGTTTTGTCCGGATATTTCAACGGCTTCTGGGACGGAGCAGTGGTAGGATTTATATCAGGAATGATCAGAGACGTATTCTCTCCGCCGGCTGTCGTAGGATTGGACGGCGAAGTCAGAGTTACTGCATTTGTTGGCGTTTTTACGCTCTTTGCTGCGGGAATAATCGGCGCGTCATTCTTCACGAGAAGAATGCACAGGAATATACCGTTCTCTATCGTTTCCGTAATTTTTGTAACCGTTTGCTATAAGGTGGCAGGTTACATACTGATCTATGGCTGGAGTAATCTCGCAGGCATAGAATCGAGTTTATATGAGCCTCTGACGGCATTCGTTTATTCGTTCCTGCCCCAGTTGCTCCTTAATACTTTGGCGGCTATTCCGCTGATCGTTCTTTTGAGGTTCTTAGGACCTGTATCTTTCAGAGATACGAAGAAGGACGATGAGATTATTGAACAGGGTGAGAGTACATGGCTGGGAATCTGACAGACGATTTCGGTGCATTTGATAATAATGCGGAGAGAAATGAAAAAGCCGGCGCGGGTTTATTCTTCAGCCGTCTGTTTTCATTCCTTACCAACAGATTCCTCGTACTTGGCGTGGGATTTGTTACTTTCGGAGTGATCATTCTCATAATGACAACGAGGCTGCAGTTCTCCGATTACCAGAACACGTTGTCAGAGAGCTCGTCGGGTGTTGTCAGACAATATGTTTCCGAGGCTCCGAGAGGCGATATTTATGATGCCAGAGGAGTATTGCTGGCATCCAGTACTGAATTTAACAGCGTCATGATCGCCAATGCTTATCTGGATGACCAGTCGCTCAATGCCTTATGTCTGGAACTGAGTTATCTTTTCGAAGAGTATCACTGCATTGAGGTCGCTGATCTCGACCAGTATTTTGTGTTAGATCCTGCTGCGAGATTCGTTAAGAGTGAAGAGAAGATCAAACTCTGGCAGACAGATTCCAACTTGTTTGACCTTAAGGACTATTCACAGGGCGTTATCGTTACGTTCTCTGACGATTACGTAAAGATCGATCCGAACGTTTTCTTCCTGTATCTGCGCCGCAAATTCAATATCGACAACGAATATACGATCGAAGAAGCGTACAGGATCATGAGGATCAGATATCAGATATTCTCTGATAACTGGGCATTCGTTAAGGGTACGCCTGTTAAGATAGCCTGCAATGTTCCTGATGAGCTCATCCGTAAGTTTGAAGAGCAGAATTACCACTATATGGGCATTGTTGCATGCAAAGAATATGCCCGTAACTATACGACTGAAGCGCTCTATGCTTGCCACGTTTTGGGTTACGTAGGTAAGATCTCGAGCGTTACATACAACGATCTGGCGCCATTTGGCTACACGAGTGACGAGATGGTAGGTAAGTCAGGTGTCGAATCGCAGATGGAGAGATATCTGCACGGCAGCAACGGAATAACGCCTTATAGTATTTGGACCCAAGACGGTGAGGAGGGATTCTTCGTTCCTCAGAACTACGGTACTGAACCGCAGGCGGGTGCGACCGTTTATCTCACTATTGATTCACGAATCCAGGAAGTCGGAATGGAGTCACTGAAGGAATATATTCTCCAGGCGAAAGCAAACGACCTGTCAGGATATAAATCCGCGTCCGCCGGTGCTTTCGTAATGATGAACGTAAATACGGGCGCTGTTATTGCGATGGGTTCTTATCCGATCTACGACCCTAACGATTTTATCCTCGCAAACTATGGTGATAAACAGGCTCAGGAGCAGGTTAAATACTATTTGGGTGTTGATGAATATGAGGAGATCACGGCAGGTGACCTCCCTCTGTGGAACCGTGCGATCATGTCAATGTACGCTCCGGGTTCTACATTTAAGCCCTGTACGGCTTTGGCAGCACTCGAGAATGGTGATATTACACCTGAGGACAATACGATCATGTGTGTCAGCCCTTATGACGTAGACGGTTGGATCTTTAAGTGTCTGGAGTTCCCGAATTACGGTCACGGACCTCTTACTCTGAGCGATGCGATGGCCCAGTCCTGCAATATCTATTTCATGATCCTTGGTATCCGTACAGGTATCGATAACATTTCCGCTATGGCATACAGATTCGGACTTGGCGTTAAGTCAGGAATCGATCTTCCGGGTGAGATCTCAGGCGTCATGTCGAGCCGTGAGAACAAGAGACTTACAAGACAATCCGTATACGATAAGACATGGTTTCCGTCAAATACAGCACAGGCATCTATCGGTCAGTTCGACGACTGTTTTACCATCCTCCAGCTTTGCAGATATACATGCGGAATCGCTACAAATAAGCTCTGCACACCTTATGTAATCGACAGGGTAGTGGCTAGTGACGGTACGATCCTGTATCAGGGCCAGACTGAATCGGTTGATCTTGGTATAGCAGAAGAGAATATTGAAGCTGTCAGAACGGCGATGAGATGCGTTACTACCGGTACATATCACTGGAATTCAACGGCAGACGGTCATTTCGAATACTATCCTGTTGAATTGGTATGTAAAACAGGTACGGCCGAGACGGGATTCGAGGATTCACGTAAGGAGTATTCAAACGGTTTGTTCATCTGTTATGCGCCTAAGGAGAACCCTGAAGTTGCCGTTGCGCTCGTAGTTGAGAGCGGTAAGTGGGGTGCATCCTGTATCGGTATCGCTAAGAGCCTTATGGCCGCTTATTTCAATGAGCAGGTCAATACTTCATACAGACTTTATACTGCAAATCCCATTTTAGGCGACTATTTGCCGTCTGTTAACGCTACTTCACGTTAATTTCTGATTGTTTTTGATAACTTCAAAGCAGTTGTCAAAAAAGCAATTTTTACAAAAGAGTTTTGTATTCTTTTATAAGTTGCCCGATTAATGATTTTACTGTAAAATTCTTATATCGCTTTAATGGGAGATTTCGGATGAAAATAGTTTTGATGGCCGACAACAGAAAGACTGAATTACTGGTCAACTTCTGCATTGCCTACAAGCCTTTGCTTGAGAAACATCAGCTCATCTCTGTTTATAACACCGCAAAACTTCTTAAGTCTGCTGCTGATCTTGACGTTTCAGGTCTGTCAGTTGATTATTCGAGCGGTTTTGAACAGCTTGCTTCCAGAGCGGAATATAACGGCATTGACTGCGTTATATATTTGAGAGACGGACATCAGCAGGGAGAATCCAATCCTTTCGAGTTGTTGGATGTTTGTGATCAGAATACGATTCCTTATGCAACCAATATTGCTTCTGCTGAGATCCTTGTTACAGCTATTGACAGCGGTGCGCTTGATTATCGCGAATGGAACGCGGGTTAATAGTTGTCCCTTTAGGACCACTCCAATCTAACATGTATTTAATAACCGGCCCGTCCGGTGTTTATATTATTGATCCTTCTGTTTCTCCTAAGAAAACAGAGGATTTCTGTAGTACTATTCCTGATTTGAAGGGATTGTCAGAAGGTAAGGTCGATGTCAGAGCCCTGTTTATTACTCATGGACATCACGACCATATCAAGCATGTCAGTGACTGGCATCACGTTTATCCGAATGTAACTATCTATATGAGCAGCAAGGACCAGGAATTGCTCGACAGCGCCTATTGGAACTGCTCTTATATGGAAGGCAGAGACGTTATTTACAGATTTTCTTACTCTGATATCGCAGGTAAGGATGACCAGGTTATTTACAAGGATCCTTCTTGTGAAGTTAAGGTTTATGAGACTCCCGGCCACTCAATGGGCAGCGTCTGCTATCTTGTTAAGATGGGCGTTAAGGAGAAGCTGTTCACCGGAGATACTGTTTTCAATGGTTCTATCGGACGAACAGATATGCACGGCGGCACTTCGAAACTCATTTTGAAGTCTGTTTTGAGAATTAAGGGATTCGATCCGGAACTCGCTATCTATCCGGGCCACGGTCCTGATTCCACGATCGCGGAAGAAATCAGAGTAAATCCGTATTTCGATTTGTAAATCGGAACTCAAATTGCTTATTATAGAATTATAAGGAATCTTTCAACTCGAAAGCTCGCCCAAACCCAATAAATTAAATGTTTTCAGGCTTTTTAACGTCCGCTCTGGCGGGCGTTTTTCTTTGTCGGTTTTTGTCGTATTTTGTACGGTTTGTTTACAAAAAACCGACAAGACTCCGTTGTAGTATTCGGGTAAAAAAGGAGGCTTTTATGTCTACACTCGAATCAGCAATTGTTTTTTCACTTATCCTTGTGATGCTCTCGTTCATGATCGCAGGTCCGGAAGCAATCATCCTTGACAGTTTTGAATGTGCCAAAGACGGCGGAAACGAGCTGTTTTACATGGAACAGGATAAGGAAGTCATGGAAAAGAACTATGTCCACGGAACTGTCTGTTATGACACATCGCCTGAGAAGCTTTGCACTTATCTGACGGGACTTTCTGACAATTTCAGGATCATATACGGTGCTTTTAATGATCTGGCAGAGGAGGTTTCAAATGAAGAGGAAGGTTAAATATAAGCGCGCTAAACATGGCGCTTCAACGATTTTTCTATCTATCATATTGTCTGCATTGATCCTGGTTGAATGTACGTTCCTGGCTTTCGTGTGGAACCTCGATTATGCGTTGAGCGTAAATACTGCACTTAAGACGCAAATGGATACGATCTTAAGTGATTACAACAGACAGCTTTTTGCTGTTTACGGGGTATATGCGTTTTCGATGGACAGCGTTGATAACTACTGTTTTGATAAGGCGTTGGAGATAAACGGATTAGATTCGAAGTCAACTTTATATTGTTGCGGTGAGACTAAGATCACGACAGAAGATTTGAGGACTGCCATTGCGTCTTACTACTGGTACAGAGGCACGGGAATTTCTTTCAAAACGCTTGTTGACGGATACTCGAATCTTCTGATCGAACTGGATAAGAATGACGTGATCGGCAAGGTCGGTAAGTTCATGAAGAGCCCTGCTGCAGGCTATGTTTCCGAGATGATCAAGGGCAGCGAGACAGTAGAAGAATGGTTCAATAAGGCCGGTGGCGTAATAAACATTGAAGACTATCTTGATGAATCAGATGACCTTAATGCCATTAAGTCTGATTTCAATGATGTGATACATGAATCTGATTTAGGTATTGACGTTGATATCGCTGATTGGGAAGGGATCCTTAACACCGTTTCATTTATCGAGAGTGTTGTCGATACGGCCTCCGATGAGTCAATGGGAACAATGTCGAAGTTCACTACTGCCCATTATTGCGCATATAACTTTGATTGCTGGATCCCGCCTGAAGGTGATGCTTCGATAAACGGCACGTTATTTAAATCAATTCACGGTTCCAGATGTGCCGACAGTGAGTACATTATCACCGGCATGGAGAAGAATTCAGCCGTATTCAGTATCGAGTTCATGATCCTCCATGTTTTGATCCTCGGAAACTATCTGAAAGATTATGCCGATGAGAAGATTCGCAATACGATTTACGCCATTTCTGAGGTTATTTCCATGATCATATATGCCGTGAGCGAAGGTGCTGCAGATATTGATCCTCGTATTATCGCTGCCGGACTGACCCTATATGTCGCAATGGTCCAGGCTCTTAAAGGTTTTTTTGATATTCTGCAGGGCCAGCGTGCAACGTTTTTTGAGTATGACGGAAAAAAGATGATCACCCTAAACTACAGGGATTTCCTGTATTTGCTGGCACTTACAAAGTCTGAAGATGATATGCTCGGACGCACTCTTGAGGTATTAACCCGTGATTACGGTGATCTTTATAAGGGTCTGACATTGGAAGCAGATTTCCGCGGATCAACTTATTCAATCGGGAAATGCTATCAACTGTACGAATAGGGGGTGATTTTATGAGGAAGTTCGTGAACAAGAAAGGCCAGATATCATTAGAGGCGGCAATAGCATTTACAATAACCATTGTATTGCTCGCATCAGTTGTTAGCGCCATCCAGTTTTACCGTACGGATATTCTGATGAGGAGGTCAGTTGAGCAGACTTGCGAGAAGATGTCTTTGCTGTATCCGGTTTCAGTTCCTGCAAGTGACGCGTTATCCCTAACGCTTAACGCGTTTCCTGATATCGGAATCGGAGATATGAAAGGAGCAGAAGTCATATCCAAAGTCGTGTCTGCAGCTACAGGTTTTGATAACGCAACAGGACATACTCTGCAGGAACTCGTTCTCAACGGACTTTTCGCCCAGACGATGGAGAATCAGATAAGGGAAGGCTATATCGAGCGTAATGGTGGTTCTTTGTTTTTCGCGCCGGATGATATTGAGGTTTTCTTTGCAATCAGCGACGATCACCACATCATTGAGGTGACAACAGAATATACCATCGTGACCATTGCGGGTGTTAAAACCAGAAGTATCTATTCGGTGATCCCGTTATATGGCGAGCCAATCCTGTCTTTGCAGGGCGATTCCGCATCGAAGAAGAATGAAGATGAGCAGAAGAGCGATATCTGGTCACTGTCTAATTTTGACAGGGGAGATGCATTTCGCGACATGTATGGAGCTAACCTCCCGAAAACTTTCCCGGTTATCGATTCTTATGAAGGTGGCGAGATCACCGCGATCCGCAGTATTGACCTCACTTCTCCGTATTACCAGGATATCTCGCACATTGAGAAGAAGATCAAGGATGACATCAACAGCCTGAGCCTGTTTGAACCACAATCTGCCGTTATAAACGGCTCAACATACAGTGTCGATTACATAAACTCGCGTTATCTGAATGTCGTTATTCCGGAAAATTCAGGTGAGATCGGCCGTGCAGCAGTTGAGGATCTCAAAGGCTATGCGTTGGTCCATGGTGTTGTTCTGGTCGTTAATGAGAACGGGGTGTCAGAGAGGTATGGAGAAGTCTGAATGATGCGTTTTACCCCAACATGCGAAAAACAGTGCTGTTGGGGTAAAAAACTTTCGAGATTTTTACCCCAAACTCTCGAAAACACGTCCTCTGGGGTAAAATTCGCAATCTTTTTACCCCAAAGCATATAAAAACAGCCGTATGGGGTAAAAAACATCGCTGAATTTTACCCCAAACACTCAAAAACACACCCCTTGGGGTAAACCCCGCAAACTTTATACCCCAAACCCAACAAAAACCGGGCATTTGGGGTAAAGGAGGAATAAATAACATGGATATCAAGAACCAGCTGAAGGCCAGATACGAGTTGCTGGATAAGTTATCGAGAAAAACTGCAGAGAAACTAAGAGAATATCCTGAGGGCAGCATAAAGATTAAGAAATGCAAAAGCGGAGTGTATTACTATCGCTCAGATATGCCGGAACGTGACAGGATTATTCCCAAGAATGATATAAATCTGGTGAAACAGCTTGCTCAGAAGAATTATCTGGAGGCGGTATTGAAGACTTCATCGTCAGAAGCAGCATTTCTAAATCAGGTTATCGAGAATTATCCGGATTTAACTTCCGAAGAGGTCTATTCCCATCTTTCCGACGATCGAAAGCAACTCGTCCGGCCAATACTGCTCCCTGACGACCAATACATCGCGGAATGGCAGTCAAAGCCTTATAAAACCAAACCTTTCAGAAATGACGACCCGGTATACATAACGATGAGAGGGGAGCGGGTCAGATCAAAATCTGAAATGATCATCGCGGACAGGCTCTACGCAAACAACATTCCTTACAGGTACGAGTGTCCGTTAATAATAAACGGAATCCTGATTCACCCCGACTTTACGATCCTGAGAATCCCTGACAGGAAGGAGCTCTATCTGGAACATTGTGGTAGAATCGGCGATGAAGATTATTCGGATGACTTTGTTGAAAGAATAAATCTTTACTCTGATAACGGCATCGTAGTTGGTGACAGGCTGTTTCTTACCTTTGAGACAGTAAATAAGCCGTTAGACGTCAGGACTATAGACAGGCTGATAAGTGGTGTTTTCACCCAAGAACCACTGCTTTAGTCTGTTAAAGCAATCGAATTCCCTTTTTATTGTATTAAAATAACAAATGCGTTATTATGTATGAGTATGTTTGGAGGTAATAAGCTTGAGACACGATAATAGCGTAAGACGTCCCAGTCTTGCAAATTCAAAGATTAATACTGATAAATCGGCGTCACTTTCTATTGGTGATTCACTCAGAAAGGCTAAGACTAATCTTATCTTCTCCAGATTGCTTGTCGGCATTCTTCTTATAATGGCCGTTACAGTGATATTCATTGCAATCTATATGGGGTATGCGGCACCGATTTGGGACTATCTGACCAGAGTTGTTTCATAAGAACAGGTGAGATAGGAACCTTAAGTGGAATAGCAGTAATCAGGTGACAAAATGGACGACATTAAGGACAATCATTTTACTGATAGCGAACTGGAGGAATTAACAGATCTTTACAATGCAATGCTGACCATGAAGGACAGCGCTGAGATGCATAAGTTTTTTGTGGATCTCTGCTCGGTTAACGAATTGCATTCTCTGCTCCACCGTTGGCAGATAGTAAGAAGGATCGAACAGGGCAAGAGTTACGAGGAGATCATTAAAGAAATTTCTCCCAAAGAAGTAACTGACGAAGACAAATCTAAGTCTGAGAAGAAATCAACAGGCAGAGCCCGCGGTAAGGCGAGATCATCTACGAAGGTCAGTTCGACGACCATTTCGAGAGTTAAGAAGTGTCTCGTAAATCCCGAAGGCGGATACAGAACGGCTCTGAACAGGTTGGATGAGACTTCCAAAGACGACAACAAAGATAATAAAACGCAAGAATAAACAAAGGTAAGGAACAAAATGGGTTTAATTGAAAGCATTTTCGGCACACACAGCGATCACGAACTTAAGAGGATCAATCCTCTCGTAGACAAGGTTTTCTCCTACGAAGAGGCATATTCCAAGTTATCTGACAGTGAGTTGGCAGGTAAGACTGATGAGTTCAAGAAGAGATTGGAAGACGGCGAATCACTCGATTCATTGCTTCCTGAAGCATTTGCAACAGTAAGAGAAGCTGCCTGGAGAGTTTTGGGCATGAAGCCTTACAGAGTTCAGGTAATCGGCGGAATCATTCTCCATCAGGGAAGAATCGCAGAGATGAAGACAGGTGAAGGTAAGACTCTCGTTGCTACAATGCCGGTTTACTTAAATGCACTCACAGGCAAGGGCGTTCACGTCGTAACAGTAAACGACTACCTCGCAAAGCGTGACTCCGAGTGGATGGGTAAGGTTTATAAGTTCCTGAAGCTGAGCGTAGGTCTCATCATTCACGACATCCCGCTCAAGGAACGCCAGAAGATGTACGCTTGTGACATCGTATACGGAACAAACAACGAGTTCGGTTTCGACTACTTGAGAGATAACATGGTTGTTTCCAAAGACCAGATCATGCAGAGAGAACTCAACTACGCTATCGTCGACGAGGTCGACTCAATCCTCATCGATGAGGCGAGAACACCTCTCATCATTTCAGGTAGAGGAACAGAGTCCTCCGACCTCTACAAGAAGGCAGATAACCTCGTTAAGACATTGAAGCCTTACACAGTTGTTGAAACAGATGACAAGGTTGATATGGATGAGCTCGTTGGTGACGCAGATTACGTTATCGACGAGAAGGCAAAGACATCAGTTCTTACAGCAAACGGTATCGCAAAGGCCGAGAAGTTCTTCAATATCGAGAACCTCTCAGATCCTGAGAACTTTGACCTTCAGCACTATATCAACAATGCTCTTAAGGCTAACGGTAACTTCAAGAAAGACCAGCAGTACATCGTTCAGGACGGCGAAGTCATCATCGTAGACGACTTTACAGGAAGACTTATGCCGGGCAGACGTTTCAGCGACGGTGTTCACCAGGCTATCGAAGCGAAAGAGAACGTTAAGGTCGCTAATGAGAACAAGACACTCGCTACGATTACTTTCCAGAATTTCTTCCGTATGTACACTAAACTCTCCGGAATGACAGGTACAGCTTATACAGAGGAAGGCGAGTTCAGACAGATCTATAACCTCGACGTTATCCAGATTCCTACGAACAGACCTGTTCAGAGAATAGACGAGTACGATGCAGTATTTAAGACTGAGAACGGTAAGTATGCTGCAATCCTTAAGACAGTTAAGGAAGCTAACGATAAGGGACAGCCGGTTCTTGTTGGTACAGTTAACGTTGATAAGTCCGAGCTCCTGTCCAGAATCTTCTCTAAATACGGCATCAAGCACAACGTATTGAACGCTAAGAACCACTTGCGCGAGGCTGAGATCGTTGCTCAGGCAGGACGTAAGGGTGCTGTTACGATCGCTACAAACATGGCGGGCCGTGGTACCGATATTATCCTCGGCGGTAATGCTGAATACATGGCACTCCAGGAGATGAGAAGACTCGGTTATACAGAAGACCTCATCGCTGCATCAACAGCTCACAACGAGACTGATGATGAGCTCATTCTCGAGGCCAGACAGAGATTCACTAGTCTCGAAAGTAAGTTCAAGGAAGAACTCGCTCCTGAGGCTGAAGAAGTCAGAAAACTCGGCGGTCTTTACATCGTAGGTACAGAGCGTCACGAATCAAGACGTATCGATAACCAGCTCAAGGGACGTGCAGGACGTCAGGGTGACCCCGGAAGATCCAAATTCTTCCTCTCACTCGAAGATGACCTCCTCAGAATTTTCGGCGGTGACAGAGTAACCATGATCTATGACAGCCTCGGTATCGAAGACGATATGGAGCTCCAGGTCAAGTCACTTACTAAGGTTATCGACAGCTCACAGAAGAAACTCGAAGCAATGCATTTCTCAGCACGTAAGAGCGTTCTCGAATACGACGACGTTAACAACGTTCAGAGAACGATCACATACGATCAGAGAAGACAGGTTATCTTCGGTGAAGACGTACACGGTATCTATCTCCAGATGATCGACCGTGTTGCTTCCAGAGTTTGTAACCAGTTCGCTCTTGACGGTGTAATCACTACAACTGAGAGATATTCACTCGGTAAGCTCCTCGAAGAGATTTTCGGACCCCTCGAGTCAGTCCAGCTCGTTCAGGATGTTGATAAGGACATCCCTGAGTGCGATGAGCTCGCTGCACAGATTGCTGAAGAGGCTAAGGAAGTTGTTGCTAAGAAGGAAGAAGAAGTTTCTACTGAAGTATTCCGTGAAGCAGAGCGTCAGATCCTCCTCAGAACAGTTGACCTCAAGTGGATGGATCACATCGATGCTTTGGATCAGCTCTCCCAGGCTATCAGAATGAGAAGCGTTGGTCAGCACGACCCTGTTGTTGAGTACAAGCTCGAAGGTTCAGCAATGTTCGAAGAGATGAACGAGAACATCCAGAACGATGCAGTTAAGTTCATCATGAGAGCTAACTTCACACCTGAGACTCACATCGAAGCAAAGCAGACAGTTAGAGAAATGTCTGAGAACCACGCAAAGGCTGCTCCGGTTACAGTTAAGTCAGCTTCAAAGCCGATTGAAGGTACTGCCGGAAACACTAAGACACAGACACCTGTAAAGCGTGATTCATCAAAGGTCGGAAGAAACGATCCGTGCCCTTGCGGTTCAGGTAAGAAGTACAAAGATTGTTGTGGTAAGGCTAAGTAATGATTACTGATACAAAAGAATTCGTTAAACGTGTTGACGACGCTGCTGACTTTTTAAGGACTGCAGTTGCCGGCAACACGTTGCCGTCTATATGCATAGTTTTAGGTTCAGGCTTAGGCCCCCTGGCATCAATGGTTGATGTCATCAAGGAGATAAGCTATAAGGACATTCCAGGTTTCCCTGTTTCAACGGCTCCGGGACATAAGGGTTCTCTTATTTTCGGAACGCTCGAAGGTAAGAATGTTTTCCTTATGAACGGCCGTTTCCACTATTACGAAGGTTATCCGATGGAGACCGTTACTTTCTATGTGAGAGTAATGGGAAGACTTGGAGTTAAGGCGCTCCTTTTAACAAACGCTTCAGGCGGAATCAACCTCGACATGAAGGTTCCTGAACTCGTTGCAATTACTGATCACCTCTCGTTTAATGCAGAGCCTGTTTTAAGAGGCCCCAACATCGAAGAATTCGGAACGAGATTCCCTGACCAGTGCCACGTTTACGATCCTGAATTAACAGACACGCTCGTCAATTGCGCACGCGATCTGAAGATAAGGATCAGCCGTGGTGTATATGCATATTCAAAGGGTCCCCAGTATGAGACTCCCGCAGAGATCAGAGCCTTGAGAATCCTTGGAGCTGACTGCGTCGGAATGTCCACTGTACCTGAAGCAATTGCTGCATCCCACATGGGTATAAGAGTTGCTGCAATGTCCTGCATTACCAATATGGCTGCAGGTATCACAGGCCAGGCTCTCTCAGAGCAGGAAGTCCTTGATAATGCTGCGTTGGCTTCAGAAAACAGCTGCGCTTTGGTCAAAGAATTCGTTAAGAGAATAAATCTGTAAAGGTACAACTATGAGCAAATTCAACTACGAAGTAAGAGACATCAATCTCGCGAAAACCGGTCTTGAGAAGATCGAGTGGGCATACCGCAATATGCCGGTATTAAGAGCGATTGAGGCCGAACTCATTGAGAAGCAGCCTTTTAAGGGTCTTAAGATCTCCGTATCTGTTCATGTTGAAGCAAAGACAGCATGCCTTGCCAGAGCACTCGCAAGAGGCGGCGCTGAGGTAGCATTAACAGGCTGTAATCCGTTATCCACACAAGATGACGTAGCTGCAGGTCTTGCTTCACTTGATATCATGAACGTCTATGCTGTTCACGGTGACGACGAAGAGCATTACTGGAACAGATTAAGAAGCGCTCTTGCATTTAAGCCTGACATCGTTATCGACGACGGCGGTGATTTCGCGCTGCTCCTTCACTCAGAGATGCAGGATCTTGCTGCAAGTCTTAAGGGCGGATGTGAAGAGACAACAACAGGCGTTCACAGACTCGAGATCCTTAAGGGCGAGAACAAGCTCCTTTATCCTGTAATTGCAGTTAACGATGCCAGATGTAAGCATCTTTTCGATAACAGATTCGGTACAGGCCAATCCGTATGGACTGCAATTATGGCAACAACAAACCTCGTAGTAGCAGGTAAGACTGTTGTAGTTGCAGGTTACGGTATGTGCGGCAGAGGAGTTGCCATGAGAGCAAAGGGCCTCGGCGCTAAGGTTATCGTTACTGAGATCGATCCCGTTAAGGCATGCGAAGCCATCATGGAAGGCTACCAGGTCATGACCATGGATGAGGCAGCTCCTTTGGGCGACTTCTTTGTTACAGTAACAGGCTGCAAGGATGTCATCGTAGGAAGACATTTCGAGATGATGAAAGATGGCGCAGTATGCTGCAACGCAGGACATTTCGACTGCGAAGTAAGCGTAGCTGAATTAAAGGATATTTGTGTTGAGAGCACAGAACTCAGAAATAACATCATCGGCTATAAGCTCAATAACGGTAAGACGGTTTGCGTTATAGCTGAAGGCAGACTCGTTAACCTCGCATCAGGCGACGGCCATCCGGTCGAGATCATGGACATGAGTTTTGCTCTGCAGGCACAGTCAGCAATGTACATTGCTAATAACCCCGACAGACTCCCTGTTGACGTATATCAGACACCTGAAGTAATCGACAACAGAGTAGCTGAGATCCTTTTGAATACTAAGGGAATCTCAATTGACAAACTCACACCTGAGCAGGAGAAGTACATCAGTTCCTGGGATCTGTAAGTAGTTTTAGTTTTTGTAATTACGCACCCACTAAACGCTATTTTTTGGCAGTTTAGTGGGTGTTTTTATTTCCAGTGGTATTAGGGACTGCCCACTAAACTGAAGATTTTTTATGTTTAGTGGGTGTTTTTATTTCCGGTGGTATTAGGGTTTGCCCACTAAACTGAAGATTTTTTATGTTTAGTGGGTAATTTCTGTTTGCTTACCTCTCGAAAGCACCCACCAATTCACGTTATCGAGCGTTTTAGTGGGCATATACACATATATATCCCTAATCATTGCCGACAAATTTACCCACTGACAAGCAGTTTTTCGCGATTTAGTAGGCAATCTGCAAGAGCGCTAAAACTTGTTTAGTTTTTTATATTATTTATAATATATGAGGAGAAATTTTTGATTGGAGGCCTGATATGGCTTTAAGAAATCTGGTTTTAGAGGGAGATCCGCTTCTTCGTAAGAAGTCGAGGCCCGTTGATGAGATCACACCCAGGATTATCAAACTCCTGGATGACATGGCAGATACTATGTATTTTGAGAACAGAGGTGTCGGCATTGCTGCTCCCCAGGTCGGTGTATTAAGAAGAGTATTCATCGTTGATGTCGGTGATGAGCACGGTAAGGTTGAGTTCATCAATCCTGAGATCCTTGAGACATCAGGCTCACAGACAGATAACGAAGGATGCCTCTCCGTTCCCGGTAAGACATGCCCCGTTGAGAGAGCTAATTACGTTAAGGCTAAGGCATTGGACCGTGACGGTAACGAGTTCATTGTTGAAGGCGAAGGCCTCTTTGCCAGATGCGTTCTCCATGAATACGATCACCTGGACGGCATTCTTTTCATTGATAAGTCTGCTGACGGTAAGGTCTACGATATCGAGAGTGAGGAAGACTGATAAGTGGACAGGCGTGATCTTAAAGTAATATTCATGGGAACGCCTGAATTTGCAGGCACTAATCTTAAGGCTCTCATCGATGCTGGATATAGCATTGTCCTGGTACTTTGCCAGCCTGACAAGCCCGTTGGAAGGAAACATATCCTTACTGCGCCTCCTGTTAAGGTAATCGCGCAGGAGAACGGTATTGAGGTATATCAGCCTGATACTTTGAAGACTGATGAGGCCCTCTCTAGAGTTCAATCTTACGATGCAGATCTCATTGTTACTGCTGCATACGGTAAGATCCTTCCCAAAGCTATCCTCGATCTCCCCAAATACGGATGCATCAACTGCCACGGCAGCCTTCTTCCTGCGAGAAGAGGATCAGCTCCCGTACAGCGTGCGATCCTTGAAGGAGATAAAGTAACGGGAATCACTTTCATGAAGATGGATGTCGGCATGGATACAGGTGACATCATTGATAAGATCGAAGTTGAGATCGATCCCAATGAGCACACAGAATCACTCATGAATAAACTCGCTGAAGCGAGCGCTGCTAAGCTCCCTGAGATAATCGACAAGTGGGTAGCAGGCGAACTCACAACAACAAAGCAGGATGATTCACTTGCAACAGCATGCCCGCCTATAAGACCTGAAGAAGGCGAGTTTACATGGGACCAGGATGCAACTGCGATTCATAACAGAGTTAGAGCATTAAGTGCCTGGCCGGGTGCCTTTGTAATGAAGGACGTAAACAAATTGAAGATACTTGATTCAGTAGTATTAGAAGATGAATCGATCATTCCGGACGAACTTAAAAATGTTGAACCCGGAATAGTTGTAAAAGCAAAAGGCGAGAATCTTATCGTTAAGTGCGGCAGAGGTTTTCTGAAGGTAATGGAACTGCAGGTACCGGGTGGCAAGAGACTTATGTCCAGAGACTGCGCTCACAATTTTACTGTCGGAAAACCGATAATATAGGATCAGCTTCATGTCAGTCGATATCGAGTACAAGAAAAAAGAGCTGCAAAAGTTGATTGCCGGGAATAATGAGCGGGAATTGTGCTTTCTCATGCTCTACTGGGTTTATGAGAAGGATGCTTATTCCAATCTCGTGATAAAGAAGGCAGATAAGATCGCCGCATCAGAAGGTAAGAAGATCGACTTCGCGCGCGCGATGCTCTACGGTACTCTGACATATACATTTACTATCGATTTCCTTATCAGACACGTTACGAAGGAAGAAGTCGAACAGATGGATCCTGTTGCCAGAACTGCTGTCAGAATGGCGGTTTGGCAGATCCAATTCGGTAATAATATTCCTTCCTATGCAGCTGTTGATTCCGCTGTTGAGATTACAAAAAAGTACAATCACAAAGCTTCAGGCTATGTAAATGCAGTACTTCGCAAGTTTGCTGACGCGCCTAAAGAAAAAAGAGATCTGGAACAGTTTAAGCCTGGTATCCGTGTAGCGTTAAAACCTGAGATCTATGGCATCTTCAAAAAAGATTTCGGTAAGCAGGAAGCTTTCGAGATTGGTAAGGCATTGTTGGAACCTGCGCACATCACAGTAAGATTCGACGCGCATAAGGTTGATCAGAAGACATTGATCGCGGAACTTACGAAGGAAGGAATTACTGCGATTCCAGGCAGCTTTATTCCTGACTGTGTTGAAATCACAGGCGGACTTAACGGCCTCGAGAATACGGAAGCGTTTAATAAGTACGGTATGTTCGTTCAGGGTCAGGGCGCTATGCTCGCATCTTACGTGGCTCACCCCAGAGTAGCAGATAAGATCCTCGACTGTTGTTCAGCTCCGGGCGGTAAGTCTACTCACATGGCACAGATGTGCAGAGACGATCTCAGTATCGTTGCGGTCGATATTAATGAATCAAGACTTCAGCTCGTCAGGGATAACTGCGAGAGATTAGGTCTTACATCAATAGAGACGGTCTGCGCAGATGCCTCGAAAATAAATAAGGATGACAAAGATTCCAAGAAGTCTTATGACATAGTTCTTTGCGACGTTCCGTGCAGCGGTTTGGGACTTTTGGGCAGGAAGCCGGATATCAGGGAGAAGTTTACTTATGATGAGTTAGACGAACTCCTTCCTCTGCAGTATTCGATCCTCGACCACGCGTCGAAAATGGTCCGTCCCGGCGGAACGCTCATTTACTGCACATGCACACTTAACTCAGATGAGAACGAGAACCAGGTTAAATTGTTCTTAAGTGAACATAAAAGATTCCACACGGTTCCGATTGATAAATATCTCCCTAAGGGAATCTATATGGATGAAAAGAGACAGGATAATGCCGCAAACGGCATGATAACGCTCCTGCCCCATAAAGATAAATGCGAAGGTTTCTTCATCTGCAGGATGGAGAGAGACAGAAAGGAAGAAGAATCTTGAAAGATAAGTTCTGTCTGGATTTAGATATTAACGACCTTACCAATTGGTGCAACGAAAGGGGCATCCCTAAATACCGTGCATCACAGATATACGGATGGCTCTCATCTGGCGCTGTTACGACTGATGAGATGACTAACGTGCCAAAAAATATCAGGGCGATGTTAGAAGAAGATTTTATTTTCGGAGGGTTCGAATTAAGAGAACACCTCGTATCGAAATTGGACGGAACAGAGAAGTTCGTTTATGCGCTCTACGACGGCAACATCATTGAGACAGTTGCTATGCGCTATAAGCCCGGAATCTCAGTATGCGTTTCATCCCAGGCAGGATGCCGTATGGGATGCACATTCTGCGCATCGGCAAAGATCGATTTCGGCAGATCGCTCACTGCAGGAGAGATCCTCGCGCAGATCGCCGTAACACAGAAACTTATCGGCGAGAGGATCAGAAGCGTAGTAATTATGGGCATTGGTGAGCCTTTCGATAATTACGATAACGTTTTGAAGTTTATTAAACTCGCCAACGATCCTGACGGTTTGGGCCTTGGCGCAAGACACATAACGCTCTCAACCTGCGGACTGGTTCCGAAGATCGAAGAATTCACCAGGGAGGCGCTCCAGGTAAATCTTTCTATCTCGCTTCATGCTCCTAACGATGAACTTCGTAAGCAGCTCATGCCCATCGCGAAAGCATATTCCATCGATAAGCTCATGAAGGCATGCAAAGACTATACCGAAGCTACAAAGAGAAGAATTACTTTCGAATACAGCCTTTTTGCGGGTGTTAACGATACTCCTGAATGTGCGAGGGAATTGGTAAAGCTTTTAAAGGGAGGCCTTTATCACGTAAATCTCATCTCTGCAAATAAGGTTCCCGGAACATTCTACCAGTCTGCTTCACCTGAGAAGGTTAAGCAGTTCAGGGATATCCTTACATCAGGCGGAATCAACGCGACAATAAGACGAGAGATGGGCAGTGACATTATGGCTGCCTGCGGACAGCTCAGAAGAGGAACGATAGAGGGTTCAAAATGACGGCATGCGGATTGTCAGACAAGGGTCCTGTAAGAGAGACCAACGAAGATAATTTCGGCTATGAACAGGTCGGAGGTTATCTGTGCATGGCAGTAGCTGACGGTGTCGGCGGTGAAGCGTGCGGTGAGATCGCAAGTAAGCTCGCGGTAGATGCTGTTATGGAAGTATTCAAAGACTCTCTGGCATTCGTTAAGGAAAGAGATGCTTTGCCGTCTTATCTGACAACAGTGTTTAACAAGGCAAACATGAGGATCCTTAGAAACTGTCTTGAGAACAGGGAGCGCCTCGGCATGTGCACGACACTTACTGTCGCGCTTCTTAAGGGAACTCAGTTAACTATCGCGCACATAGGTGATACGAGAGCTTATATGCTCCACGGCAATGAGCTCATTAAGCTCACAGAAGACCACAATGAGTCTGCAAGACTCGTTAAAAAGGGACTCATCACCGAGAGCGAAGCAAAGCACCATCCCGGCAGGAACAGACTGTTCAAGGTGCTCGGAGAGAATCAGTATCTAAATCCTGATATTTACAGTTATAATATAAGTTACGGTGACTTAGTCTTTTTGTGCTCGGACGGACTCTATTCATTTATGTCTGACGAACAGTTTAAGGCTTGCTGCCGTGAACGCGGTGACATCAGGAGCATCTGTTATAAACTTATCAATCAGGCTCTTGAGGGTAACAGCACGGATAACATAACAGTTACAATCGGCAGGGCAGAGCCCGCCACTGAATTATAGGGGGAAATATGGCAAATCAGGTTCACGGCCCGGAGGGCATGATATTTGCGAATAAGTACAGAATCGTCAAGCTGATCGGCTCAGGCGGTATGGCTAACGTATATCTCGGAATCGACATGAACACCGGCGTTAACGTTGCTATCAAGATCTTGAAGCCTGAGTTCTCGTCAGATGAAGAATTCATCAGAAGGTTCGACGCTGAGGCTAAATCAGTTGCTTCATTGAACCACGCCAATATCGTTAAGGTATTCGGCGTAGGCCATGAAGGTAATTTCAGATTCATAGTCCAGGAATATATCGAAGGCATCACAGTTAAGGACCTCATCAACCAGAACGGTCACCTCGACTGGAAAAATGCCGTACCGATCGTTATCCAGATCGGTCTCGCTCTTGATTATGCTCACCAGAACGGTATCGTTCACAGAGATATCAAGCCTCAGAATATCCTTATCTCACGTGACCGTGTTGCGAAGATCACAGACTTCGGTATCGCACGTGCAGCTTCTACAACAACAATCACCATGACAGGCGTTCAGATGGGTTCTGTTCATTATTTCTCACCCGAACAGGCCAGAGGCGGTAACGTAGGACCCCAGTCAGATGTTTATTCTTTGGGTGTTACACTCTTTGAGATGGTAACGGGAAGACTTCCTTTCGATGGTGATTCGAACGTTGCTATCGCTGTAAAGCACCTCCAGGAGACACCTCCGGTTCCTTCATCTCTTATGCAGGGCATCCCGAAAGGTCTCGATTCCATCATCGCGAAATGTATGCAGAAGAGCCCTGAGAGACGTTATCAGACAATGCGTCAGCTCGTTACGGAATTAGACTCATTGCTCGTTGATCCTAACGGCGTTTACGGCGTTATCTCCAACGTTCCCGAGAAGACAACAAATTCAGATACAAATATCTCTTTCAGACAGGATCCTGAATATGAGAAGATCTCTGAGATCGAGAAGAGCGCAGAATCCAGACGTATCTCACGTTTCAGAGATAACGTATTGCTCGCGCTTATCGTTGTCGTAATCATCGGTGTCCTGATCGGTATCGGAATACTGGTCGTCAGGGCGGTCGGTAATGCGACGCAGATCGAGGAAAATACCGATTACGAAGTAGAGAACTACATAGGACTCACGGCCGACGAAGTTATTAAGAAACTCGAAGCGGCACAGGTCAATTATTCAGTTAAATATGAGATCACAGATGCTTACGAAGCAGGCATCGTTATCGACCAGAGCATCGCACAGGGCGTGGTTATTTCTGCTAACAGCAAGTTAACTAACCTCGTAATTACGGTATCTTCGGCAGATGAGACCGTCGTATTGCAGGACTATGCAAATGTTGATTACCAGAACTGCTTCACGTCGTTAAAGAACCTGGGTCTTGTTCCTGTATTGAGACCTGAGCCTTCAGATACTGTAGGACCCGGACTCGTTATCAGAACAGAACCTGAAGCAGGTACACAGCTCTTAAGAGGTGAGACAGTAGTAATCATCTATGCTATTGAGCCTACATCTTCTATCGTTCCTGACGTTGTCGGTAACACAGTAGCTGATGCAGCAGCAAAGCTCGAAGAGAATAACCTCAATTATACAGTCGAAGGTTCACCTGAAGTTCTCGCACTCCCTGCAAACCAGCAGGTAATCATCCTTACGAACCCTGTAGCAGGTACAACTGTTGCACGTAAGTCCACAGTTAAGCTCTACGTAGGTACTCGTGAGGATTACCAGAACGGCGGTACACCTACGCCTACACCTCCGCAGGCAATCGTTACAGTTAATGTCAGCGGCAGCGGTACTGTAACAGGCAGCGGAACTTACGAACTCAACACTCAGGTAACGCTTACTGCAACACCTGCATCCGGATTCGTATTCGAATGCTGGCTCGACCAGTATGGCAACACTCTCGCTATATCTAATACTTATACATTTACCGTTAAGGAGAGCACATCGTTTACGGCAGTATTCGCACCTCTTCCTTCGGCAACACCTATGCCGACCAACACACCTACACCTGTTCCTACGGATACTCCGGTGCCGACTCCTTCAGAGCCAACGAAGCCGAATCCCGATCAGGGCGGCGGTCCGGATTCCGTATAACGGAAGGTGAAAATGGCTGAGGATCAGAGTTTTCGAGGAGTAATAACGAAAGGTGTAGGCGGTGTCTACACCGTTCGTTTCTGCAAAGAAGGTGAGATTACATCTGCCCAGTGTGCCGCACGGGGCGCATTCAGATTAAAGGGAATCAAACCTGCGATCGGAGATAAGGTCCACATTATTCCTTCGGGCGACCCTGATGTCGAATATGTAATAGATGATATCGAAGAGCGTAAGAGCTTTATTGCCAGGCCCCCTGTAGCAAACCTGTCAGTTATGCTGCTGACATTCTCTGTTACAAATCCTGCTCCGGACCTGACGCTTCTTGATAAGATGCTGCTCATCTGTTCAATGAACAACATCAAGCCTGTCATTATCTTTACCAAGGGCGACCTCGATGTGGATGACAGCGAGCGGCTTTGTTCAATTTATACTAAGGCAGGTTATGAAGTTCTCGTTTCTTCACCCCAAAAAAGTCTTACTGAAAAAGATCTTATGGATATAATAGGGAATGGCATTGCGGCCTTCGCAGGACCGTCGGGTGTCGGCAAGAGTACTCTGTGCAATTCCTTACTGGGATTTGACATCATGGAGACCGGCGAAGTCAGTGCAAAGATAAGACGCGGAAGACATACGACAAGGCACGTTGAGCTTCACGAGTTTTACGACGGATTTATCTGTGATACACCTGGATTTACGTCTCTGTCTTTAGAAGACCAGGGTGTCGATTACAGGGAAGTCTTATATGGATTTCCTGAGATAAATGCCTTTGCCACAGGATGCAGGTTCGACGACTGTTCACACCGCAAAGAGGATGGATGCGTTGTCAGGGCGGCATTGGAAGAAGGTAAGATCGATAAGGGCCGTTTCGAAAGGTATGTTAACTTCTACACGGAGTTATACGATAACAGGAACAATTATAAGAGCAGGAGAAGACAATGAGTGATAATGCACTGATAGCACCTTCCATATTGGCAGCTGACTTCGGCTATCTTATGAGAGATATAAAGAAGATCGAGAATAATGCCGATTATCTTCATATCGATGTTATGGACGGACATTATGTAAATAACATTTCGTTCGGTATTCCTGTTATAGAATCTATCCGTAAATACACAGACATGAAGTTCTATACACACCTCATGATCACCAACCCTGAAAAGTACATCAAGGTTTTTGCCGATGCAGGTTCAGATAACATCACATTTCATCTGGAGTGCACCGAAGATCCTGACAAACTCATTAATGAGATCAGATCTTATGGTAAGGGCGTTGGTATTGCTGTTCACCCTGATACACCTGTTGAGAAGGTTTTCCCTTATATCGGTAAGGTTGACATTGTCCTCATTATGACCGTTTATCCGGGATTCGGCGGACAGGGTTATCTTAAGTCTTCAGGTGACAGGATCAGGAGCCTTCGTAAGGCAATAGATGAAAAGGGCGCTGATACCATCATTTCAGTTGATGGCGGCGTAACCGAGAAAACAATAAAGGAGATCTACGATGCCGGTGCCAGGTTGTTCGTTGCAGGAAGCAGTGTATTCCATGCTGAAGACCCTTCTAAGGCCGTAGATGATTTGAAAAAATGCTGTATGTAATCGTTACCGGAGGTCCGATCGCTGATCAGGCTTCCGCTCTTATTAAATCTTTAGCAGAGAATTCAGAAGATTCAGTAATCATCGGCTGCGACAGCGGTGTTGATTACCTCGCGAAATTCAACATCATTCCCGACATGGTAGTCGGTGACATGGATTCCATCACGTCCAACGGATTGGAATTCATTAAGAATAACAACATCTTCGTTGAAAAATATCCTGTCGAAAAAGACTGGACCGACTCAGAGATCGCTCTCGGCAAGACTGATAAGGATGATGTTATCCTCGTATGTCCCGTATCAGGAAGATTAGACCACGTGATTGCAAACCTCCAGCTCGTTTTAAAGCTCAAGTCTGAAGGTAAAGATATTGCTGTTACTGACGGTATTACCTGTGTATATCCTTTGTTCGGAAAAGATAAGGTCGAAGTTGATGTTACTCCTTATTCAGGAAACACTGCAGTTTCTCTTATCCCGTGGAATTTCAATGAGCCTGTTACAGGCGTTACGACCAAGGGCCTTTACTATGCTCTTAAAGATGCTGACTTAGGCGCAGGTTCAACATTCTCTTTTTCCAATAAACCCAGGAAGAATGCCGATAAGATATCAGTATCCATTAAGTCAGGAATGCTCCTCGTGACAGTAACAAATGCAATTTAAGGGGCCTAAATTGAGACTTTTGGGTAATTGAATGAGACCGTAATCCTTTATAGACTTATAGTGCAAATAAGTGAACGCGACTGAAAGATTTCAGCCGCGTTTTTTGTTGCAAATCTTTATTCACGGAGGAAGAAATAATGTTGGATTACGAGAGTTTCAAGAAGAAGGTATTAAAGGAGTTTTTGCTCTACATGCCTGAAGAGTATTCGGATTGTGAGCTGGAGATCAAGAGGATTCCGAAGGTTAACCATTGTCTTACGGGCGTCATCATTAAGCCCAAGGAGCTGAAGGGCGATTTTTGCAGTCCCACATTCTATATGGAGAGAATGTACGACCAGTATAAGGAATGCGGTTCTTTTGAAAAGGTCATGACAAACCAGGCTATCTATCTGGAAGAATCCTTGAAGTATATTCCGGAAGATGCTTATAATCTCGATTTTGCAACGATGAAGGATAAGATCGTATTTCAGGTCGTCAACACAAAGCACAATAAGGAAATGATCGCTCTATGTCCTCACAGGGATTTCATGGATCTCACAGTTGTTTACAGAGTCGTTCTTAATGTGGACGACGAAGGCGTTTCAGGTTTCCTCATTACTCATGACATCGCTAAGATCGACAACCTGTCCGAGAATCTTTTGTTTAAGCTCGCTTTGGAGAATACAAGGAGAATGTTCCCCTTTAAGAGCGAGAGGATCGAACATACCATGAGCCGCATGATGCGCAAATGGGGAGCGTGCGATGAAGAGATTGAGGATTCTTTTCCGGATATCGACGATGTTCCGGATTGCGAGAGAGTTTATGTGATCAGTAATGAGTATGAGTTCTTTGGCGCGAACGCTCTTTTATATACCGATGTTATCGGTAAAGTAGCTGAGAAGATAGGAACTGATTGTTATGTATTGCCGTCTTCAGTACACGACCTCGTTGTTTTATCTACTGATATTTTCAGTGAGAGTTCAAGACTCATGGAACTCGTTAAGCAGACTAATAACGAGCACGTAAGAGTAGCAGACAGATTATCTGACAGCATTTATCTCTACAGCATTGTAGACGGCTCGCTTAACCAGGTTAATCCCGAGGAGGAAGCATCGTGATTACATTAAAACATAGTAAGCTCTCTGCGAGATTGATCGCAGGGCTCATGGCGGCAACTGTTGCGATCTGCACGTTGCCGCTTTTTATTAACCCGGTAAAGACAGAAGCAGCAGTATTAAGTTCAAATGCTCTGGTATCTGAAGAAGATACCAGATATGTCGGTTATCAGTGGGAGAGGTCGTTTAGGTATGAGATCCTTTATGCCTGCCAACTGATGGACGGCGTCAGATATCAGTGGGGCGGGAGCGGCTCAAATGGAATAGACTGCGCTGGTTCAGTCAGTATGGCATACAGTTATGCATTGGGAACTCTCTGGATCGACGGAACATATGGTGAATACGGTAATAAGACTGTTGCTTATCATGGAGGCGGAGCTCCTGATGCATACGGATTCTACTGGCCCGGTTATGCAGGCATCAAGACGACATTTACCAATGAACTTCTTGCGTACCGTGGTATATATCCTGAAGAGAATTACTTTGGTGAATTTGAAACCAACGGAGTAAGCGGTATTCAGAATGATGAGTGGGCAAACATAATCAAGTCTTACGGAATCAAACCCGGTGACATGATCTTATGGTGGAATGATACCAACGACAGCATCAATCCACAGCACATCACTATCTATGCAGGAATCGAGAACGGCGTTCCAATGCATTGGACAGCGAGTTCTTCTAACGGATACTTCTGCAAAAAGCCATTGGCAGACAGTTCTTCTGAAGCAGGCAAAGGAAGTTTTACCGGATTCATGGGATTAAGAGCCACGGGTCTATACGAAGAGCCTTATGTAGGTTTCTATCTTGATAAAAGAGATCCGTCAGGAATCAACTATACCGGTTCGGTATTCTCCGTATATAGTGACAGTTCATTAAGTAACAAGATAGGTGAATTACGGGATGACGATTACGATGGCATATACACTGACTACGAAGACTACACAGGCAGGAGCCATGAGAGCAACAGATACAGATTAACAAGAACGAGTAATATCGGTCCCACTTACGAAGATGCTATCTATATAAAGGAGACAACGGCTCCTACAGGAGTGATCCTTCCTGACGGAACAGCAATGAGTCTTGCTGATTCAAACGGTAATGTTCCTGATGTATATAGTTTCATCGATAACAATACATATGAAATAGAGATATACATGACCGATACCGACGGCACATATGGATATATGGAATATTCCGTTACATCGGGTGGAACATATCTCTATTCAACAGCTGTTGACAGATATTCATATCTGGAAGGATCTAACGTTATCGTTGTTACCAATATGGAAACTACTGATTCAACATGCGGCAGAGGAAAAGGAGCAGGTCTTTTTACTGATGCGAGCAGCATTTCATTAGAGAAAGTAACTTCCACAGGTGTTGACGTATCTTCAACCGTTTTCACACTAAAAGAAGGACAAAAGCATGTCGCAGTATATAAGTGCGTAAACGGAAACTGGAACTGGTATGACATCAATAACAGACAGTGGAGCAGCAGATCGTTCCCGATTAAGTATGGAACTGAGTATAAGGTTACAGAGACATTCTCTAATGAAGGTTCGTTTAAGTGTGTAGATGGCAGTACCATCGGATACGAAGTAACAAACAATTCTGGCTGGACTAAGGTTGGAGAGAATACTTATGAATATACCTTTACTACCGGTTCAGCGTTCTCGAAAGATACATACGATTTTACAGTCGAGAATAACAGGGAAACAGGAAGGTTCCAGGTAGTAAAGTCAGTTGCAGATGCAGACGATTCATGTGAAGGTTTTGAATTCGAACTGTGGAATGAAACGAAGACCCAGCTCCTTGCAACTGGCACGTCTTCAAGTGACGGTAATGTTTATTGGAATACAGGCAGCGGAATCCATTTAGCATCTTTTGATGTTCCTGTCGGTAATTATGTTCTCGCAGAGAAGATTCCGTCCAAGTACTATGGGAACTCGGTTAATGAGTATACATACATTATCCCGTCAGGATTTACCGACGGCATGGATGGCAAATGGTATAAGGATATAACGATCGAAATGTCTCCTCTGACTGAGAGCATTACTAATGACAGAACAGAGAGTTCAATAAAGATCGTTAAAGCATCTGAAGATGACGTCATTGAGAATGTTGAATTCGAGATCTACTACGGCGGTAAGAATACTGAGCCTGTATGGCAGGATGGTGTTATAAATAACGGCTTTACTGATTCAGAAGGCGTTTTAAATTTCGAAAACCTTCCGGAAGGCTGGTACAGGGTAGATGAAGTAACTGATCCCTGTTACAGCGTGAGCTGGGATGACGGTTCAGAAGGCCGTTCAAGAATCGTTCATATCACTGAATCAGAAGACAATACCGTTTTGGAAGTATCTTGCTATAACAAGGTTGATATAGTTCCTGAGATACATACTGAACTGATAGATAACAACTCTTCACATAACATAGCCTGCGGTTCTGAAGTAGAGATAACTGACTATGTGTATTTCGATAACTTAACTGCCGGATACGAATACACGGTAACAGGTTGTTTGGTTAATAAGAATAGCGGTGATGTCCTGACCGATGAAGCTGGTAATGAGTACACGGTAAGTGTTGATTTCTTTGCTGACGATTCTATTGGAGATGTAACTGTAGATGACAGAGGAATTGTAGTAGTATCAGGCGTTATCGAAGTTCCGTTTGAGATAGACAGCGCGTATTTGTTTGAGAATGTTTTTGGCGAAGGTGAAGATTCGCTCGCCATCGTATGTTTTGAGAAGATGGAGTTCAGGAACATTACCATAGCCGAACATAATAATCTGGATGATGAATCACAGACAGTGTTTGTAACTCCGAAAATAAGAACGACCGCAAGTGATGGGGAGACGGGTACAGGAGTGCTCGCATATTCCGAGGTAGTAAGTATAGACGATAAGGTCAGCTTCAGCGGCCTTGCTGCAGGCGAGTCGTATGTTGTTACAGGAACCTTGATGGATAAGGCGACAGGGGAAGTTTACGTTGATTCGGAGGGCAACACTTATGTTGTTGAGAAATCTTTTGTCGGTTCAGCAAATGGTTATGTAATTGTTCATTTTGAAGATGTTCTGGTTCCTGAAGATCAGATCGAATTAGTAGTATTTGAGAGATTAAAAGTTGAGGGAAGTGACAAAGATATAGCTGTGCATGAAGATCTGGAAGATAAGGACCAGACGTTAATGAGGCCTTCGTGCAGAACACTTGCTACAACAGTAAGAGGAGATAAGGCTTTTCTTAAGAATTCAGTTGTTACGATGGTTGACCATGTTTACTACGAGAACCTGGAAGTCGGAGAAACATACTATGCAATGGCATCTGTATCTTTAAGTGACGGGACAGAGATAACTAATAAAGGCATACCGGTTACATCGATTCAGGAATTTGTGCCTGAGGAAGAAAACGGGGTCGTGGATGTAACGATCAAGTTCGATTCAAAGGGTTTGGATGTCGGTGACAGGATTGTTGTATTCGAGAATATTTACGATAAGTCTACTAATGAGGAAGTTGCTTCAGGGTTACAGCCGGAAGATATACAGGTTTTATCTCACGAAGATCTGAATAATCTCGACCAGAGTCTTACGGTAACAAATATCCCTAGTACAGGTGAGATCATGGACAGAGCGAGAATTGCTACGGCTGTAAGTTTAATTGTTGCAGGCATAGCAGTTATTGCAGTAGTAATTGAGGTAAGAAGGAAAAAGGTAAGAAGATAAAAAACAGGGTGAGAAATAATTCTCACCCTGTGTAGTTTAAATTTAAAGTTGTTATCAGAGTTCAGTTCTGTGTGATAAACCGAGCTCTTCTGCGATTGCGAAGAATGCTTTTCTTGAGTTTCTGATCGATGTTTCAGATACGCAGAAAGCAAGACGGCAGTAACCGGGACGAGCAAAACTGGAACCCTTAACCAAAAGGAGATTATGCTTAGCGCAGATTGCCGTGAACTCTTCGTCAGTAAGACCTGATGGTGTATTCATGAAGATGTAGAGCGCTCCGTTAGGCTTAACTGCATCGAAACCTGCATCAACGATATTGGAATAGAGAAGGTTTCTTCTGTTCTCGTAGTTGTCGACATCAACCTTGGCATAGATTGATTTCTCAATGACCTTCTGCCAGATGGCAGGAGCGTTTACGCTGCCCAATGTTCTGTTAGAAAGCACGATAGCTCCTGTGAGTTCTGCGAAATCTTCACACTTAGGTGATACGAGAGTATAACCGATTCTCTCACCAGGGAGTGACAAAGACTTACTCCATGAGAAGCAGATAATGAGGTTATCAATATACTTAAGAGCGCAGGGAACAGTTGCTCCATCGTAAGCGAGATCGATATAAGGCTCATCGCTGATTACATAGATAGTGTGATCCTGCTTCTTGAGCATATCGTTGAGTTCTGTTAAGAGCTCTGCCGGATATACAACACCGGAAGGATTGTTAGGTGAGTTGACTATGATGGCCTTTGTCTTGGAAGTGATAGCCTTCTCAATATCAGAAATAACAGGCATGAACTTATCGTCTGTCTGGACAATTACTACCTTACCGTTATGGTTAGCAACATAGCCGTTGTATTCCATGAAATAAGGAGCAAGAAGGATTACTTCATCCTCTGGATCAAGGATCGAATGGAGAACATCGTTCATCGCAGAGGCAGCACCAACGGTCATGCAGACTGCATCAGGACCGATCTCCATGCCTGCTTCCTTACCGCGCTTTTCAGCAACTATTGTTCTTGTAGAAGGATATCCTGCGTTAGGCATATATCCATGCATACCGGGAGTAGGGTTTTCAGCTAAATCTTTAAGGGCATCGAATACTTCCTTAGGAGGCTCTAAGTCAGGGTTGCCGATAGAGAAGTCAAAAACGTTATCAGCACCATAGATAGCCTTAAGTCTTCCGCCTTCTTCGAACATTTTGCGGATCTCGGAACCGCCCTGAAGAGCAGTGATCATTTTCTTAGAAATCATAGTAATACCTCTATTAATAGAAATTAGAACTAATATAGCACAAATTGTTTGAATGGGTATTACGGTTCTGCTCCTTCCGCGCTACCGCTTGGAGTGCCAGCCGTGATCCGAGGGGGCGTTACCCCTCGGATACACGGTTGGCTAAGTTGCTTTTTTTGCTTGGGTGATTGTCGTTTTTCTTATGATACAATGGTTTTTGTTAAATCAGTTATTTTAATTTGGCTTGAAAGAATACTAACATCAACTTTTTGGAGGGAAAATGAGAAAGCTTAATGTTTTTTTTGATAAAACAAGCATATATAGTTTTGTTGCGTCAGTGGTTGTTATGATTTTGACTCATGGTTTTTGCTTTATGAATCTTATGTACTCTCATGATTCGCTTTATTTCTATGAAACTGACGGATATTACAAGGTCAGTTATGGAAGGTGGTTATATCCCTTCTTGGTACACGGAAGGCTAATTGCTACCCCTTGGCTTATGGGAGTGTTGAGCATTTTTTTTGTATCGATGGCGGTGGTGTTAGTTGTTAAGCTTTTTGATTTTAATAAAATTCAAGGGATTTGTGTAGCAATTTTGTTTGGCTCAAATGTAACTTTAACTACTTTGTTTTGCTCATATATAATTGATGCAGACGCAGATTGTTTAGGATTATTTTTTGCATGTTTTGCAGTATTTGCATTTAGAAAATTTCCAAAGATAATCAATATTATCGTACCGATTATTTTCTTGACGTTATGTCTAGCGTTATATCAAGCATATATATGTGTGGCGGCAGGATTGTATATTGCATTGCTAATTCAGGAGTCAAGTAAAAGCAACTCGTGGAAGGATATATTATCCGTAGTTTTATTTGGAGTAAAGGAATTGCTCACATTAGCATTGGGAATAGTGTTATACGTTCCTCTCATGTATGCAGCATCAAAGCATTATGATATTGAACTATCAACAGGTTTTAATGGAGCAGGAAATTTAAGTTCTTTAAAAGCAGCGGATGTGATAGATAGTATCCCCAATGCATACGAATACTTCAGAGATACATTCTTTAATATTACTGAGTATAATACTCTTACTATTGTGATAGTAAACTGGGTTGTTGTCGTCCTTTTAGTTGTATCTGTCGTAATGTACATCATTAAGAAAAGAAAGTTTTTAGGTTCGTTGATTATTGTTTTACCAGCTGTTTTAATTATGCCTTTAGCATTAAATGCTATATATATAGTTTCTTTTGGATTTATCCATCAATTGATGATTTTTTCATTCTGTATAGCATATCTATTGCCTTTGATTCTTATAAATATTCAAGATGCAAATATTATTGAAAATGAGCATTGGAAAAAGTGGGGAGAATATATAAAAAAAGGAATATGCGTTGTCACTGTTTTTGCTGTGATAGTTATCGGTTTTAATAATATAGTTTATGCTAATGGTGCATATGTATATAAAAAGCTCGTTTATGATAATACGCAGCTTCATGCCCAAACAATATGGAAGGATATAAATAGTTTAGAGGGCTATGTTGAGGGGGAAACACAGGTCGTTTTTATGGGGCAGTTTTCTTTGTCAAAAGCTGCATACGATAGTTCTGTTGCATCAAGATATGAAGGGGTATTGATTGGCACTTGCAATTCGTCGATTACTTACGATGGAACAGAAACGGCTTTCTATTATGGTATTTTGGGTAGAAGTCCTAATATTGCATGTAATGATACAACAATTTTAGAGGATGAGGAATATATTAATATGCCTGTTTATCCGTCAAATGGCTATTGTAGAATGATAGGTGATAGAGTGGTGGTAAAATTAAGTAACTAGTAATACTATAATATTTGCTTGAAAGCACTTTGGATGTGAAAGTCTAAGGTGCTTTTTTAGTTATAAGCAATACATCATGCAGAAAGAATACTAACATCATAAATAGCTGATTGGTTGTTTGTTAATGAAATACCATATATATGAATTCCCGATAAGAGTAGGAGATGAGCTTTCCATCCGAATTTCAGCATGATGAGAATCAGTGACAGAAAGATGTTAAATCTGGAACACTGTGGGAGAATGGATGATCCCGGTTATATAGACGATATGATCGACAGGAGCAGAAAGTATGCTCTTGAAGGGATTATACAAGGAGACAGGCTGTTCTACACATTTGAAAGTTCATCTAAACCATTAGATGTACGAGTGATAGATAAGATGATCGATGAATTGTTCAGATGATCAGGCTTCGTCGGTGTCGGTAGTTGTTTCGATCTCGTACAGAGGGCTCTTCAATCTGTTGACGAAGAATCTCTCGGACAACGGCTTGTCGTAAATAAAGGACTGGAAGAGATTACAGCCGCAGAGGACGAGGTCATCTGCCTGCTTCTGAGTCTCAACACCTTCACAGATAACTTTGTAGCCTAAGATTCCGGCGAGATTGATCATTTCATTTGCAATGATACGGCCCTTTGGATCATCAGGGTCGAAACGTTTTGAATCGATCTTTACGTAGCTTGCTTCCATATCGTGGAGCAGCGTGAGGGTAGACTGACCTGTGCTGAATTTATCGAGTGTGACGATAAGGCCTGCTTCTGTAAGTTTGTGTGTAACGTCTTTAAGAAGCGGCATTCTCTGTGTAAAGTCAGGCTCAGAGAATTCAATGCCGATAAGGTTATGGTCAATACCGTATTTGTCGATGATCTTGATGATATCTTCAGCGATAGAAGAATTGATAAGATTACGTCCTGAGAAATTGACCGTAATAGGAACAACTTCAATGCCCTGTGACTGCCAGGATTTAATATTGCGGCATACATTCTCGAGAACGAAGAAGTCGATCTTAGTAACAATACCTGAATCGGTAGCGAGAGTGATAAAGTCCTGAGGCGCGATGATCTTGCCGTTTAACGGCCAGCGTGCCAAAGCTTCTGCTGCATGGAGACACGGCTGATCACCAAGAGATACAACAGGCTGATAGTAAATAAGGAACTTGTTCTCGTTAAGAGCTTTGGACAAGGTCTCAGTATCGTTGTTGTTTTTCTCGTTAATCTCTTCGGTGTAGTACACAACATCGATATTATGCTGCTTTGAATAACTGAATGCCTGTGAGCATTCACCCATTACCTGATCTGCAAAACGGTGATTAGGGCGGATCTTTGTGATTCCTGCTCTGCAGCTGAAGATATGCTCGAATTTGTCGCCGTTATAAGAAATTGTAACGGGAACGGCTCTGATAAAGTTCTCGAGTTCGGGCATACGATGGTTCTGAAGGAAAGCAACGAAATAGTCACCTCCTAAGTGAACAGCAAACTCGCCCTTTTCTTTGTCTGGTAATGCGCTGAGCTTCTGACCAAAGGACTTGATAGCGCTGCCTGTTATCTGAGATCCGAAATATCTTGTGAGCTGGGTAACATGCTTGATGTTTATATAAGCAACTGAATACTTGGTTGCTTTGCCGTTTGAGAACAACTCTTCAAATTTAGAGAAGAGATAGTTATTGTTCGGCATGTTGAAATCGAGATCGTTGTTATAAAGGAAAGCATACTGTGTGCTCAAACGCTTAACTGCAATGAGACCGGAAACGCTGTTTTTAAACAGCATCATCAATTCCTTTTGTTCCACGGTCTGTTGGGGCGGGAAAGGCTTATATGTAAACCTTACGATAGTTACTACTGCATCTTCGCTGCCCAATGTAACTTCGAAATACTCAGTGCCGACAGTATCGGTAACATAGTCTACATTCTTGGAAACGGGTTTGTTGTTTACATAAACAGTATCGTCAATTTTGGCGATAGAAAGATAATCCGCATACTTAGTGAACTTATCGTTGAACTTGCAATCGATACATTCATCCAGCGTTTCAAAAAAGCCTAATATGTCCGGAGTCCCTGAACTCATTACACAAACCTTTGCAGTGAAGTAATTTCAATTTTAAGACACTAAAGAGTTAAAAACAATAAAAATTGGAATATAACAGGCTTTCTTGTTAAATATCAAAAATAAATTAGAGGAGGATTAATGACAAACAGAAAAACGCTTAAACAATTTATCGGCGACAGTGGGGAAGAAGCATCGGTAAAAATGTTGGAATCAGAAGGCTACAAAATTCTTAGACGCAACTATGCAATTCATAACGTTGGGGAGATCGACATAATTGCTGAGAAAGACGGTGAAATACATATCTGTGAAGTAAGGACTAGGTTAAACATTGGACCATATCCGGATTCAACTGAATCTGTAACCAGATCAAAAAGAAATAAGGTTGTGAGGACAGCTGAATTCTTCGTTGCAGAAAACAATCTTTACGATAAGAACCTTGTCTTTGAAGTCGTAAGAGTAACACATGACAAACAAGGAAACATAAGGAGGATTGATTGTGTACCATTTTAAGAAAGAAAAGATGTTGATAGTTGAATATAATTATCTTATAATTATAAAATCAGAGGGATATAATTATGACCTTTGAGTGGGATGAGAATAAGAATGCTATCAACATAAGGAAGCATGGCGTAAGTTTTAATGAAGCAGTTTCAGCGTTTTATGACGATTATGCCGTTCTGTTTGATGATCCTGATCATTCTGCGGATGAAGAACGTTTCCTTTTGATTGGGTTTAGCAATTCTTCAAAATTGATAATTGTCAGTCATTGTTATAAAGAAAGAGAAGATGTGATTCGAATTATATCTGCGAGAAAGGCAACGAACAAGGAAACGACATTTTATGTTTTGTGTGGAGGCGAAATATGAGATCCAACTACGATATCGACAAGCTTAATCCAAGAAAGAATCCATATACAGATAAGTTGAAGCGACAGGTAACTATTAATCTGAAGACAACTACTGTTGAATATTTTAAAAAGCTGGCAGAAGAGACGGGAATACCGTATCAAACACTTATTGATCTTTATCTCGATGACTGTGTTCAAAAAGGACTTAAGCCGGATATCACTTGGAATAAAGTTGTTTGATCTGCAAATTCCTAAATCTGATTCTTGATTTCAACTATTAATAACCACGGCTGTTAAGCGTGGTTATGCAAAGTGCCGAAAAATCTTGGAAATGCATTTTTGATAAAAAGAAATGCCATTTTAGCAAGTTTTATTTATTGCTTTAATTAGTTAATAGACTATAATTGTTGAGGTTTTGAGGGGACTCCCCTCGGTGGAAAATGCAAGTTTCAGATTTCAAAATTTCATTTTAAGGAAGGTTTGCCGATCATGAAGGGTTACCGTGAGTTGACAAAAGAAGAGCTCATCAAAGAAAGAGCAGAACTGAATGAACGTTATGAGAAGTGCAAGGCGCTTAATCTTACACTCGACATGACCCGCGGAAAGCCTTCACCGGTTCAGCTTGATCTGTCTAACGATATCTATGACACACTCAAGGACGGATTCAAGACAGCTAAGAACGAAGATACAAGAAACTATGGTATCGCTCCCGGTATCGAAGAGATCAGAGCTATCTTTGCTGATATCCTTGGAACTGATAAAGATAACCTGTTTATGGGTAATTCTTCTTCATTGAACCAGATGTATGACGCCATGATGCGTTCAATGGTATTCGGTGAAGTTGATTCTCCTAAGCCCTGGGCACAGGTAGAGGGTAGAAAGTGGCTTTGCCCTGCACCCGGATATGACAGACACTTCAGAGTTACAGAGACACTGGGATTTGAGCTTATCGCTGTTCCCATGAATGAAGACGGTCCTGATATGAACGTTGTTGAAGAACTCGTTAAGGATGAAAAGGTAAAGGGTATCTGGTGTGTTCCTTGCTACAGCAATCCTGACGGAATTGTTTATTCCGAAGAAGTTTGCGAGAGACTCGCTAAGATGGAGACAGCTGCTTCTGATTTCAGAATCTACTGGGATAACGCTTATGTTGTTCACCATCTCTACGAAGACAGAAATACATGGGGTAAGCTCCCTGATATGCTCTCACTCTGCGAGAGTTACGGACATGCAAACAGAGTATATGAGTTTGCATCTTCATCCAAGATTACTTTTGCGGGCGGCGGTATTTCCTGCTTTGCTACAAATAAGGACAACCTGACATGGGCAAAGAAGTTCCTCAATACTCAGGCTATCTGCACAAATAAGGTAAACCAGCTCGCACATTCAAGATTCCTTCCTGATAAGGAAGCTGTTTATGCTCACATGATGAAGCACGCTGCAATCCTTCGTCCGAAGTTCGAAGCATGCTTCAATGTTCTTGATGAAGAGCTCGGATTCGATAAGACCCTTTGGAAGTGGACAACACCTAACGGCGGATACTTCGTTTCTTTCTATGCTTTCCCCGGAACAGCTACAAAGATCGTATCTATGTGTAAGGAAGCAGGTGTTGCGCTTACACCTGCAGGCGCAAGTTATCCTTATGGTAAGGATCCTGCTGATTCAAACATCAGACTCGCTCCTTCATTCCCGGTAGTTGAAGATATTGAGAAGGCCGTCAGAATCCTTGCGATCTGTGCTAAAATCACAGCAGTGGATAAATTGTTGGAGGATCTTTAAAATGAAAGACAGTTACGAGAGCCCGTTAAACTCCCGCTACGCAAGTAAGGAGATGCAGTACATTTTCTCGCCTGATAAGAAGTTCCGTACATGGAGACTTCTTTGGATCGCTCTTGCAGAGGCTGAGAAGGAATTAGGTCTTAACATCACTGATGATCAGATCGCAGATCTCAAAGCTCATAAGGATGATATCGATTATGAGGATGCGGCAGCAGAGGAGAAGATCCGCCGTCACGATGTAATGGCTCATGTCCATTCATACGGTAAACAGGTTAAGGGTTCCGGCGCTGATGCCATCATCCACCTCGGTGCCACTTCATGCTATGTTGGTGATAATACAGACATCATCATCATGAGAGAAGCATTAGAGCTCATTAAGAAGAGACTCGTTGTTGTTATCGCTAAGCTCGCTGATTTTGCTGATGAATACAAGGCTATGCCTACTTTGGGTTTCACGCATTTCCAGCCTGCACAGCTCGTTACAGTAGGTAAGAGAGCAACTCTCTGGCTCCAGGATCTCGTATTCGACCTTGAGACAGTTGAGAATGCAATCGCTTCGTTAAAACTCCTCGGATGCAAGGGTACAACAGGTACTCAGGCTTCTTTCTATGATCTCTTCGATGGAGACCACGCTAAGTGTGTTGAACTCGATAAGAAGATCTGCGAGAAGATGGGATTCGAACAGTCCTACTATGTATCAGGTCAGACATATTCCAGAAAGGTCGATTATACAGTTCTCTCTGCTCTTGCAGCTATCGCTCAGAGTGCTCACAAGTTCTCTAACGATATCAGACTTCTCCAGCACTTAAAGGAGATCGAAGAGCCTTTTGAGAAGAACCAGATCGGATCTTCTGCTATGGCATATAAGAGAAACCCGATGAGATCAGAGAGAATCGCATCTCTCTCAAGATATGTAATTGCAGACGTTCTTAATCCTGCAATGACATCTTCTGAGCAGTGGTTTGAGAGAACATTGGATGACTCTGCAAATAAGAGAATCTCTGTACCTGAGGCATTCCTTGCAGTTGATGCAATTCTCGGTATTTATACAAACGTTGTTTCCGGTCTTGTTGTATATCCTAAGATGATCGAGAAGCATATCCTTGATGAGCTTCCGTTCATGATGACGGAAAATATCATGATGGAAGCAACAAAGAAGGGCGGAAACCGTCAGGAACTCCACGAAGAGATCCGTCAGCTCTCTATGCAGGCCGGTTCAGTTGTTAAGAATGAAGGTAAGCCCAATGATCTCCTCGAGAGAATTGCTGCTGATCCTAAGTTCGGCATGACAATGGATGAACTAATTAAACTAAGAGATCCTAAGCTCTATATCGGCAGATGTCCTGAGCAGGTCGATACATTCCTCTCAGAGTGTGTAAGACCTCTGATCGAAGCTCATAAGGATGATCTTGCGGTAAGCGAAGTAGAACTCAAAGTATGATTTGAGATTCAATAAATCAAGAAAATTTAGCGGGATATCCTAAACGGAGAGTTTGGCATATCCCGCTTTTTATATTAAAATATAAGCAACTCGAGCATGGTGGCCTCTAAATTGGACCTACATGACGTAATAAGGAGCTTGGGCCTGTCTTTTTGATGTAAAGCCTTGTAAGTTGGACTATTGAGATCTGACACCTGAGCACCGCCCTGGATTTCCGGGTGTCAATCAGAGTCCACTTTGTTTCGGGGGTTTAAGGAGAGAATATGGGTAATATCGTTGATGCAAGCAGTTTAGCATCTTTTGGCCCGGTCGCCAGCATGGCGGCTGGTTCTATTTTTGTGTTCCACGCATTCATTAACTTAAGATCCTGTCGATGTTGAATCTTGAAGCTGTACGAATGAAAAAGATTTAACATTAAGGAGAATAGAATAATGAAACTTTACAATACACTCACAAGAACAAAAGAAGAATTTAAGACCATAGAACCCGGCAAGGTTAAGATGTATGCTTGCGGTCCTACGGTTTATAACTATTTCCACCTCGGTAATGCCAGACCGTTCGTTACTTTTGATACTCTTGCCAGATATCTTGAATATTCAGGTTATGACGTAACGTTCGTACAGAACTTTACTGATATCGATGACAAGATGATCAAGCGTGCAAACGAAGAAGGCATCACTGTTGAAGAACTCGCTGACAGATTCATCAAGGAATACTATGTTGATGCAGACGGTCTTAACATCAAGAGACAGTCATTCCAGCCAAGAGCAACACATTCAATGAAGGCCATCATCGGTCTCATTAAGGCTATGGAAGAGAAGGGCTTCACATACATCATCGAAGGTGACGGTGTTTACTATGATGTATCCAAGAAGGCTGATTACGGTAAGCTCTCACATTACAATCTCGATGAACTCGCAGCAGGCGGCGGTGAGCGTAAGGCATCTTACGAAGGTAAGAAGAATCCCGGTGACTTTGCCTTATGGAAGTTTAAGAAAGAGGGAGAACCTTCATGGGGTTCACCTTGGGGCGAAGGAAGACCGGGTTGGCATATTGAGTGCTCTGCCATGATCAAGCAGTATCTTGGGGATACTATCGATATTCACGGCGGCGGACAGGATCTTATCTTCCCGCACCATGAGAATGAGATCGCCCAGAGTGAAGCTGCAAACGGATGCACATTCTGCAACTATTGGGTGCACAATGCTTTCGTTAATATCGATGGCGAAAAGATGAGTAAGTCATTGGGGAACTTCTTTACTATCAGAGATATCGTTAAGAAGTATCCTTATAACGTAGTCAGATTCTTTATCCTGTTGGGCCACTACAGAAGCCCCATCAATTTCTCTGATGAACTCCTGGCAGCTGCCCAGACGAGCCTCGGAAGAATCTCCAACTGCGTAAGAAATGCAGACTTCGTGCTTAATAGCGGCAACCTTACAGGTGATGCTGAAGCAGATAAGGTTCTTAACGATGCTATAGCAACAGCTACTGACAGCTTCAAGGCTCACATGGACGATGACCTCAACAGCGCAGATGCTATTACTGATATCTTCAATCTTGTACGTCAGACAAATGCGAGTGCCCAGGAAGGTAAGATCTCAAAGGAATCACTTCAGGCTGCAAGAGACAAGATCGTTGAGCTCACAGGTGTTCTGGGTATTCTTTTGGATCTCGAAGATGAGATCCCTGAAGAAATCACAGAACTTGCTAACAAGAGAGCAGAAGCTAAGAAGGCTAAAGATTACGCTGAAGCTGACAGGATCAGAGATGAGATCCAGTCTAAGGGTTATACCGTTAAGGATGTACCCGGCGGATTTAAGATCGAGAAGGCAAACTGATGATCAAACCTTTTATTGCTCAGGATCTTCGTGAAGTATCGCCACTTGTTCTGGCCTATATCGGAGACTCGGTTTACGAGGTATATGCCAGATGTAAGTCTGCTTCATTAGGAGCCGGAAGCAATAACAAGATGCATAACAATACGGTGCATTATGTGTCAGCAGAGGCGCAGGCGAACAGCATAAGGATTCTTGCTGATGAATTAACAGAGATCGAATCTGATTATTTCAGAAGAGGTAAGAATTCTAATCCTCATGCTGTTTCAAAGAATGCAAACCATGCTGACTACATGTATGCAACTGGATTTGAGGCACTCATCGGATATCTCTTCCTTAATAACGAAGAGTCAAGAATGGAATATCTGATTTATAAGAGCTTTGATATTTGCGACGGAGTTATTCCGAAGCATGATGAGGAATAACAAAAGTGGATAAAGGCAAAAAACGTTTTAACAACGATAAGAAACCGTACAGACCTGCAAAAGACAGATCTTTTGATAAGCGTGACCGCGAGCAGAAGGATGTTGCTCCCGAAGATATGGGCGGATCCTCAGATAAGATCGAAGGCAGAAATGCCGTAACAGAAGCTCTCGCAGCAGGCAGAGATTTTAATAAGATCTGGCTCTTAAAACCTGAAGGCGATAAGACACTGGATCACGGTCTTATCCGTATCCTCGATGAAGCTAATAAGCGCGGCATAGTTGTTACCAGAGCTCCTAGACAAGTCCTTGACAAGATGAGTCATACTCATAACCATCAGGGTGTAATTGCCTCAGTTGCGCCTCATGCATATGCTGATCTTGATGAGATAATTGCTAAGTGCAGGGAAGAGGGAAGACCCGCGTTACTCGTAGCATTGGATGAGATAAAGGATGCCTATAATCTGGGTTCAATTCTCAGAATATCTGATTGTTGCGGCGTTGATGGAATTATCATTCCTGAGAGAAGGTCTGTTACACTTGATTCTATGGTTGCCAAGGCTTCTGCCGGTGCTATTGAGTACGTTCCTGTTGCAAGAGTTACAAATCTTGCTCAGACACTCACAAGACTTAAGGAGAAAGAAAACTTCTGGGTCTGTGGAACGGATATGAATGCTGATTACGAATACCACGATGCCGATTATTCGGGAAATCTGGTTGTAGTAATCGGAAGTGAAGGTGACGGAATGAGAGACGGAGTCAGAAAGTGTTGTGACTTCACGGTATCTATTCCGATGTCAGGTCACGTTAACAGCTTAAATGCTGCAGTTGCTGCCGGTGTTGTTCTTTTTGAAGCACAGGCTAAGAGAAGAAGAGAGGAATAAAGTTGAAGAAGCTTAATAACAGCAGAGTCCTGAACTTAAAGGGTTTTATGGCAAAAGCCCTTGCTGTTATTATGTGCGTTTCAATTCTTACTGCTCTTGTTGCCACATCAACTGGTTGTAACTTCATCAATAACATTACCGATGGCCTTAATGTAAATAACAATCTCTCTGAGGCTGAACTCGCAAGACTTGTTGTTAACGCTATCATCAGCGATAAGAATGTCGGTGACAGCTATGAGAAGATCCCGAAGTCACAGCTGGACGGACTGTCTTACTCGATGTTCTCTGAGTATTGTTCTATCTTAAGAAAGCATTCACAGCTCCATGGCAATGTTGACTCGTTCAGGATTCTTAATGACGTTGAGAAGTACAAGTATTTAGATTCGATCCTGTCTGACTCTGAAACGGATATTCAATCCCTTGATTCTTATGGTGAGTTGGATGTCGTTGAGATCTGTTATGCAGAAGACAAGGCACCTGGTGTAGCACCTGTCAGATTTGTTATCTCAAATAAGAATGGTAAATATGTAATGCCCAGTGCTTACATTACCGATTCGATGCTCGCTTATTCTTACATTACTCACTATTTTGACTTGATCGATGAAGGAAATACGGATGGCCTCGAAGCAATTATCAAGACTACTTATTCATCTGACATCTACATGAAATCAGTAATCGATGCAAAGGCTGAATATATCGTTGACTATTACAGGCTGAAGGTTAAGTCCAATTCAGAAGATTACGAGCTAAAACTCTTTTCTCCTACGCATATTGTTTATAAGATTCCGGAGGTCTTTGATGAGAACGGTTCTGCTATCGGTTCAAAAACAGTAGAACTCTTTAAGCAAAAAGATGGTTCATTCAGATTGGAAGACAGAGTTCCTGTTATTCTTCCGGAGATCAGAATATTCATGAATGGTGAGAGTAAGTTAAGACTTGGTTCTACTTACACCCCCGGTGAGCTTTATGACCTGATTGGTAAGCCTATTGTTGCTGCGTATACGAAGGATTCTGTATTGCTGACTTATAACGGAATGACACTCACTATTGAAGCTGATGTCGCAAATGGAAATCAGTGGACTTCAGGCAGGCTTTGTGCTGTTTCACTTCGAAAGGATGATGTATTCACTCTGAATGATAATCTGTATGTCGGAATGAATATATCTGAACTCCTGTTGATATATCCGATGTTCGATGAGTGTGAATATACAGGCTCATTTACTAACGGTGACGGAGAGTTTATTTTAGACTTCGAATTTGATGACTACGGTAATGCTGTCCGCATCAGACTGGGTGAAGTAAAGGGTTAATTAACCTTCAATGCATTTGAGTCTTAATGCATTAAGTTCTGATTCAGTAAGACCGTTTGAACAAAGAAATTTGCCGGCATCGCCGTTCCACTTGGTATCCATATAAGATAAAAAGGTTTCCATGTTATGGGCATCCGACTTAAGAGCATGTCTCAAATCAGCAGGCATCTTCTGAATGAAGGGCTCCAGGAAATCCTTTAAGTAATCGTAAGAGACCTTGTAGTTATTAACGATATCTTCATGCGAAGCTCCGCTGATGAGGTAGAGGAGCGCCGCAACCACACCGGTTCTGTCTTTGCCGTGAGCGCAGTGGAACAGCGCCAGTCCTTCAGCGTTAAGAAGAACACGCATTATCTTTACGAGACTATCTGCCATCTCTTCAGCGATAATGACATAGTAGTCACCCAAAGTATGAGTGCGGATGTATTCCATGGTCGCATCTTCAGTAAGATTGGGGTTACCGTTGAACAAAGGAATGTTATGAAAATCTGTATCAGGATCGTTCTGGAACGGATTGCCTGTTTCCTCGAGTTCGGCAGGAGCACGAAGGTCGATAACCGTCTTAACCCCGTATGCTTTAACTTCCTGAAACTGAGCTTCGTTAAGCCATTCAGGGGATCCGCTCCTCAAAAATATGCCTTTCCTAAATGTTTTACCGTCAGCCAAAGGCATACCGCCTAATTCTCTGCAGTTGATAAGAGCTAGTTCTGTTACCAGTTGTGTATCAGGGTTATATGTGTTCATTCCTATTCCGCCAATCCCATTAAAATAACGCGTGTATTCTAACAAACAAGAACTGGCCAAAACAAGATTGACAATCAAGGCACCAAGTAATATTATTATTAGGCTATTGGGAAACCAATGCTTATACGCGCCTATAGCTCAACTGGATAGAGCGTCTGACTACGGATCAGAAGGTTGTGGATTCGAGCTCTGCTAGGCGCGCCAGATACGAAGCTGTTGCATGCGTGCGGCAGCTTTTTTATTACCAAAGGAGGGTTTCTGACATGTGTAAGGTTCTTGTTGTAGTTGATATGCAAAAAGATTTTATAGACGGAGCACTGGGATTTGATGGTGCTGATAAGATCATTCCTGCTATTGCCCAGAGAATAACTGAGTACGAAGAAGCAGGACATCCTGTTCTCTATACGCTTGATACCCACTTCGAGAATTACATGGAAACACAAGAAGGAAAGAACCTTCCTGTTCCTCACTGCATTAAGGGCAGCGAAGGTTATAAGCTCTGTGATGAGCTGAGCCCTCTGCTCGAAGGTAAGAAAGTATTCAGAAAGCTTACATTCGGCAGCCTTGAGCTTGGTGATTATCTCCAGGAGAGAGCAGATCAGATCAATTCTGTTGAGATCTGCGGCCTCGTTTCAAATATCTGTGTTCTCTCAAATGCAGTTATTGTTAAGGCAGCTGTACCTGAAGCTGAGGTAATCGTCGATTCAAAGCTTACGGCTTCTTTTGATCCTAAGCTCCACCAGGCAACCCTGGATGTCTTAAAGGGAATACAAGTTACCGTATTATAATATTGCAATTATTCTATTCGCTGTGATACAATTCATACTCGGCTATTTATGTTAATTAATTATAATTTGGAGGATATAACATGGCATCCACAATTGAGAAGAAAGAACATTCTCAGGTAGTAATCACTCTTGAGGCAAACAAGGAAGAGTGGAACGAAGCGCTTAAGAAGTCTTATGGCAAGAACAAGAACCGCTTCCAGGTACCCGGTTTCCGTAAGGGTAAGGTTCCTTATCAGCTCGTTTGCCAGTATTACGGAGAGGGCGTTCTTTATGAGGACGCTATGAACGAGATCGCTAACGCTCAGTATCCTGAGGCAGTTAAGGAGCACGATCTTAAGGTTGTTTCCAGACCTGAGATGGATGTAACAGACATCAACGAAGACGGTATCAAGTACACAATCACAGTATACGTTAAGCCTGAGTTCGAACTCGGTCAGTACGAAGGCGTTGAAGTTCCTTTTAAGGACTTCGAAGTAACTGACGAGGATGTTGATGCTGAGATCGAGCGTATGAGAAAGAGAAACGCTTCTCTCGAGGAAGTTACAGACCGTCCTGCTCAGGAAGGCGATACAGTAACAATCGACTATGAAGGATTTAAGGATGGCGTTGCTTTTGAAGGCGGCAAGGGCGAGGGTTATAACCTCAAGCTCGGTTCCAAGTCTTTCATCCCCGGATTCGAGGAGCAGGTTGCCGGTCACAACGTTGGTGAGGAATTCACAATCGAAGTTAAGTTCCCTGAAGAATATCACGCAGAAGACCTCAAGGGTGCTGATGCTACATTCAATGTAAAGATTCACGCAATCAAGGCTGAGAATCTTCCTGAGTTGGACGATGAGTTCGCTAAGGACGTTTCAGAGTTCGATACACTTGATGAGCTCAAGGCTGATGTAAGAGCTAAGCAGCAGGAGAGAGCAGATAAGGACAATAAGGCCGGATTCGAGAACGAGACAGTTCGTGTCGTATGCGACAACTGCGAGATCGATATTCCTCAGTCCATGATCGACAACGAAGTTGAGCAGATGGCTGACGATCAGGCAGCTCGTATGTCTAACCAGGGTATCGCTCTTGATATGTATCTCCAGTATGTTGGCCAGAGTATGGATGACTTCAAGAAGTCTCTTGAGCCTATGGCTAGAGTAAGAGTTAAGTCTTCACTCGTAATCGAGAAGATCACAGAGAAGATCGATCCTGAAGTTACAGCTGAAGAGTATGAGGAAGAACTCAAGACAATCGCTAACAACTACAAGATCGATATTGAGGAAGTTAAGAAGTCTATCGGTGAGGATTCTGCATTCATTAAGGATTCCATCAAGGCTAGAAAGACTGTTGAGTATCTTGCATCAAAGGCAGTTAAGGTTGAGCCTAAGCCTGCTGAAGAAGCTAAGGAAGATGCAAAGACTGAAGAGTAATTCCTAATTACAATTAAATATTAATAGGCTGTACGATGTACAGCCTATTAATTTGAAATAATATATTCAGATTAATATCTAGATATTTCTTATTTTATAATAATAATTTGATGCCGCTTTAAAGATCACACTGAAAATTGAATAAAGAATTATTCCTAATGTAAAAATAACAAGTACATATAACCCTATATACAAAATTAACATACCATAATTTTTATAGTATATAAGTTCTATCCAATTAACTTTAAAAAACCATTGCCATGAATATGAATTATCATGAAGTAAATATACTATAAATGTTGATGAGCCAATAAAGTTAATAATATTAGAATTCTTAATTGTTATTCTGCTAAACAATTCAAAAAGAGCTACTCCGATTATTACACAAGGTATGGAATAAACACTATATCCGTTAATTACAAGATTATAAGAAATTTGCTTATTGAAAATTGCATTGTTAATATTACCTTGTGAATATAAATAATAAGAACCACTCATCATTAAAACTACTATGACAATAGTGAGAACCAGAAGTACAGATTTGATTTTCTTGAGTGGATTATATAATCGAATATAACCACCTAACATGAAAATAAAAACACCAGTTACGATTACATCAGGTATTGTTTTGTTAATAGCGCTTCGTATGTAACTAAAACTTATAATCGAAAACAAAATCAATAATAGAGTTGCGTGTTTTTTGCGATCGATTTTTGGGGATAATATATTATTAAATATATATGCCATTATTATTATTGATAAATAATAACCCGCAAACCACCACCCATCGTTAAATGATCTTATGCTAACGGTTGAACGGATAAGTTCGTGATGAATATGTATATAAGAAATAAACATTAGGATAAATACGATAAAAATCATTTCAGAAGCAATTTTAACAATTTGCTTTGAAATATTAATCTGACGATTGATCATAAAATATCCGCTTAGCAATATAAATAAATTATTTCCAATAGTTCCTAATGAACATGCTAAATCTGTTATAACTAATCTTCTATAAACAGAAAAGTTAGTAAACAAAGCTGCGGAATCATATTGAGTTGGGTTTACTAATTGCTCATTTATACAATGAGCAAATATATGACAAACAACAATAAGAACCATAGCAAAGATTCTCATTAATTCAAACTTTGAATCGCGTTTTGACATACAAATGACCTCTCTCAAAAAATGCAATTACGTTCTGTAGCTTCCGTTAATCTTTACGTAATCGTATGAGAAGTCGCATGTGAACATTCTGTCGTAAGCGTCGCCCTCATAAAGAGTGATATCGACCTTAAGGTCATGTTCAGCTAACAGTCTGGAAGCTTCTTCCTCATCGAAATTAACTGCAGCTCCATCCTTGTACATAAGAAGACCGGAGAGTCTGATATCGACCTTCTCAGGATCAAACATCGCACCAGAATATCCGACAGCTGTAAGGATACGGCCGATATTTGCATCTTCACCGAAGAAAGCTGTCTTGCAAAGAGGAGATCTCGCTACAGAAGTTACGATAAGCTTAGCGTCTTTCTCATCCTTTGCTCCGTGAACTTCAATCTCAACAAACTTGGTTGCGCCTTCGCCATCAGCAGCGAGCATTCTTGCAATGTCTTCAGCGAGCTTACAAAGAGCATCTTCTACGATCTGATAGTCTTCTGTGCCTTCTGAGATCTCAACGCCTGAAGCACCGTTTGCAAATACTACAACCATATCGCAAACAGACGTATCACCATCAACGCTGACTCTGTTGAAAGTGTATTTAACAGCTTTCTGGAGCATTTTCTTTAATGAAGCAGATTCGATTCCACAGTCGGTTGTGAAGATGCCGATCATGGTAGCGAGGTTAGGGTGGATCATACCGGAACCTTTTGCCATACCGGAGATAGTAACTGTCTTACCATCAGTCAGTTCGATCTGAGCAGATACTTCCTTCGGTACTGTATCAGTAGTCATCATGGCAAACTCTGCGTTGTGAGCAGTTTCTTCTGAAGAAGAAAGACCATTAACCAACGAAGGAATAGCAGAAGTCATCTTATCAAGAGGAAGTCTTGAACCGATAACACCTGTTGAAGCTGTAAGGATCTCAGATGTCTCACAACCCAAAAGGGAAGCAGCAGTCTCTGCAACCTTGGTTGCATCCTCAACACCAACCTTACCGACACCGGCATTAGCGACCTTACTGTTAACAATAATTCCGCGAGCCTTACCTGTATTCTCAATAATATTTAGAGATCTTACGAGTGAATGTCCCTTTACTAAGTTAGATGTATAAACACCTGCTACATTACAGAGTGTATCGGAATAAACCATACCGAGATCAAGATAAGATGACTTGGGGTCATTCTCATTAATGTTAGCGGGATCAGCACACTTCATTCCTGCTGATACACCGTTAGCCTTAAAGCCCTTGGGCATTGTGATATAAGATTTAGTTAATTCTTCTGCCATATAAAACCTCGAAAAAATAGAATGTGTATAAATATGCATAATCTTGTATATTTCTGCACATAATACACTTGGCTCTTGATCAAGTCAACACGAATTATATATTAGTAACTAACAAAATAATACTTTAATATGTGTGTATGAAATAAAGTGCTTGACTTGAAAACACCTTAACTTTATAATTTCAAGGCAATTGGCTGTCATGGTGGGATTAGTTCAGTTGGTTAGAGCGCTAGTTTGTGGCACTAGATATCATGGGTTCGAATCCCATATCCCACCCCAATTTTATCAAATTGCCTCTTATCACTGGGGTGTAGCCAAGGGGTAAGGCACGGGTCTTTGACTCCCGCATCGTAGGTTCAAATCCTGCCACCCCAGCCAAATGGTTCACTAGCTCAGCCGGTAGAGCACTTGACTTTTAATCAAGGGGTCTGGAGTTCGAACCTCCAGTGAGCCACCAAATTGCAAATAAACAACTCTCACATATGTGGGAGTTTTTTTATTCCTAAGTTATGTGGTCGAGTTACTAAGAATGCGCATATAACCCCTAAAACATAAAATATATTTCAGTTTTAAATTACAATATCGTGACAAAACGGCCATCTGCCCGATTTTTGCTTGATTTTTTGGTTATTTCAGACACCTGAGATGGTAAAATTACATTAAATATGCACAGAGGTATTCTGCGCACATATAAGAGGTAGATATTGAACATTAGGGTATTTAAAATTTTATCAGCATGTTTGGCTGCAGGAATTGCAGTCGGTTCATTAAGCATGCATAAGTGCGGATCTGAGAAGAAGATTGAGCTTCAGAGTCCTTCCTTGTTAGGACCTGATGCTGTTCAGTTCGAAGGTATCTATGGTGCTGCGCTTGATATTGATGATACCGGCATGGTTCCTATGAGCTATAACAATGCTAACTTCAATATTGACAGATTCACTATAGTAGCTGATACATCTTATACTGATATCGCATCGGAGTATGGTAAGAATCCCGGAGATCCTGTCACATACGATGGTGGTACTTATTGGATCGTAAGAGATACTGTTCTCATTTCTGCAAAGAACGATAATGCTGATCAGGATGAAGAATCCAATAGTGAAGATGAAGTAATCTATCTTAGTCTTTCAGATACAGTAACCCGAATCTCTTATACGAGTGAATGGTCATTAGTTAAGCTCGCTGACGGCAGACAGGGTTATCTGAAGAGTTCTTATCTGTCTGATGAAGAGGTTACTCCTGTTCCGACAGCTACACCGGAACCTGAACCCGAGCCTGAAACACACGTTGACTATGTTGAGCCTGATACAGGTTCTTCGACTTCTTATACACCTGAGCCTGATTACAGTTCTTCAGGTAACGATTACGAAGAATATGACCGTGACATGATGGTATATGCCGGCTGTGCTCTTAACACGAGATCAGGCCCAGGTATCTCATATTCATTGCTCTCTACACTGTCATTCGGAACACCGATCTATGTTATTGCTGAGACAGATAACGGTTGGTATAAGTCCTATGACGGTTACTATGTAAAGGCTAGTCTTACACTCGATTACGAGCCTGCTCCGACACCGACACCTGAGCCTTACTATTACGATGATGGCGGTGATTCAGACTTCGCTGCATATATTAAGAGTTTTATCGGTTGTAGCTATGTCTATGGTGGTGCTTCACCTGATGGTTTTGATTGTTCCGGATTCGTTATGTATTGCTATCAGACATATTACAATATCTATCTGCCTCATGGTGCTACGAGCCAGTCTTACAGAGGATATGAAGTCGATCCGAGCGATATTCAGGTAGGTGATATTATCTGCTTTGACCGAAATTGGGATGGTACGATGGAACACTCTGCGCTCTATGTTGGTAATGACACATATGTACATGCGCAGAACTCAGCTACGGGCGTAGTAGCATCGACGTTCTCGTCGGCATCCGGAGTTGCGACTATCAGAAGAGTTCTGTAACAAAAAACAAGGCATCCAATCGGATGCCTTGTTTCTTATTTAGACTATTTCCTTTTATTTAGTCAGCCCCACAATTGCTTCCATCAGGACCTTTACATCTGTTTCAAAATCCTGAAGTGCTCTGCATTCATTAGCCTGATGACACTGATCTTCCTGCCAGGGTGTCTGTATCCCGAATGCAATAGTGTTAGGCATATGACGGGCATATGTTCCACCGCCGATTGCTATCGGTTCAGTGAATTCAGATAAGTATTCAGGTTTGAATCCGGAATAAGAAGACATGTTGTTCTTCCAGATATCTGTAAGAAGCCCGATTTCAGGTAGATCTTTTGATTTGTATAGAGGATCCATCTTATTTGTAATTTCACATTTGAGGCCATATGCAGAAGCCTTTGAACCGATATAAGAGGCTATATCATCCATGCTGTAAGTAACAGGGCATCTGATATCTATAACCAGTGATTCACCTGTAGCATCACACTTCAAGATTGCCGGATTTGCTGTTACACGGCCTGATTCATCGCAAATTGAACAGCCGGTATATTCAGCAGATGTAGAATTAACCAATTCAGAAGAAATGAATCTGAGAATAGGTGACGCTGAATAGTCAACTGATTCACTATCCAGTAATCGGATCATCTCAAAGATTGCGTTAACACCCAGATCAGGCTTTGATGCATGAGCTGTTTTGCCTTTAACGGAATAATCCTTGCCATTAATCACACACGAACTGCTGGCAGGAACCATATTGGCAGCAGAGCCTGCTGAAGCTGTAACAGCGGATGGTGAAGATGTAGAAATCTTAATGTTCATTATTCCTTTTTCTGCATAAATTACAGGAAATTCTGCGTCCGGAGTAATCGAGAATGAAGGAATATCACCTTTTTCTGCATATGTTTCTACACAAGAGCAGGTGCGTTCTTCGTCTGTCCCCAGGATCAATCGGATGCGTTTAGCAGGAACATATCCGCGATCCATAAGTCTCTTCATTGCAAAATAACTGGCAGCGGCTGGACCTTTGTCATCAACAATACCGCGGCCGTATAAAACACAATCTTTTATTTCCAGCTCGAAAGGTGAAGTAGTCCAACCATCACCAGAAGGCACTACATCCAGATGACAAACTATACCGATCAAATCAGCATTTTCAGGTCCGAATTCGCACCAGCCGACACGGTTATCGATAATGCCTGTGCGCATTCCTGCTGAAGCAGCTTTGTCTAAAAAGAACTTTAATGCTGTAAAGGGTTTAAGTCCATATGGAAGAATCCCATTTTCAGCAGATTCAACAGGGTTTCCACCGGTACTATCTATAGCGATTAAGTCCTTAAGAAATGAGAATTCTTCATTCGATAAAGCAGAATTGTTCATATTAAGCCTCCCAAGCAATAGGAAATCATGAAAATCTTATCACAATTAGTGTTAACATACATTAAGACTGATTGTGTTTGACAGTTTGCCCATATGCCGCATTATCTATGTAAAAGGTATGGGCATATCGCGGTAGCCTTGTTATTTGTATAAAAAAGACAAGAAGTTTATAATTGTTACGTCTAATAATAATATTATATAGGAGCTTATCTGATGGATCCGAGAAATAACGAACCTGAGATAAACATAAAAGACCTAGTCTTGGTCGTTCTGAAGAAGCTTGGAATCATGCTTATTGCAGGTGCGATTCTTGGCGGAGCTCTGTTCTCATATAAAGTAATTAAGCGTGTAAAGACGAATGATATTCTTGATGTTTCTGTAAAGCTTAGTGACACCGAGACTGATGTTCAGTATGAGCTCCGTGTTCAGAATATCAACAGAGCCAGAGGTTATGTCGATATGATTTCTAATCTCAGCAAACAGATCGACCATCAGAGAACATATATAGCTGAATCTCTTTATATGCAGATAGATGCTGAGAACGTATATCAGGCTACAGCACAAATTACACTCACATTGGATAATAGCGATGTAAATGGTATAGATACTGCTTTGTTTGGTGCATATGACCGTGATATTAAGGCAGGTAATTACTTAGATGATTATGCTAAGCAGATAGGCACAAAACCGGACTATATCAAAGAGTTGATTTCATTCAGCAGCACTGCTGCCAATAACACAATAATCAGTATTGATTCGGATGTTGATAGAGTTGGTTCCATGTATGTCAACGTTTTTGGACCTTCCCGAGATTTTTGTGATGACGTTATGGATCTTGTTATTAATGAGATAAATTCTGTTTATGATGATTTAAATGGTTCAGTAGCAAAGCACACTATTGCGCTTGTCGGTGTTCAGCAATTTCAAAAAATTGATAACGCTATCAGAGATGGTCAGATCAGTCATACCAATACTATAAACACTTTGCAGAATCAGATTGCCTCTTGTAATGATCAACTCGATAAGGTTGCAAAGGAGTTAGGTGTTTCCAGTAAGGAAGATATATTGAGTTATTTTGAAACTCATGAGGAAGTAAAGGTTAATGCTGAGAATTTACCGGCAGGTACTTCTGAAAAATATATTAGCCGTTGGTCAATGATCAAACCGGGCATTAAATATGGAGCGGTTGGATTTGTCGGCGGAGCTTTTGTTGTTGCTGCTTTAGTAGTTCTTAACTACATTTTCAGCCGCAGAATTAAGACACAGGCACAGTTCTTTGGTTTATTCACCATGGTTAAAAAGATTGGTGTTATGAAACCTTTAGGTAAGAAATCCAAGTACGTTTCTTTTATTGAGGTAAAAGCTGAAGATGATTCAAAGCTTAGCTCTGATAATGTAAAGAAGCTCATCAGTGCCAATTATTCTAATCTTACAAAAAATTGCGGTAAGGTATTGATCACAGGTACAGGTGATAAGAAAGCAATGGAAGAGGCTTATAAGTCACTTAAGCTAAAAGGTGATTTTAAGCCGGATATGTTTAATAATCCTGAAGTTCTTGCATCAGTTCCTGAATATGACGGAATCGTTCTTATGGAGCAGCGTAAGGTGTCATTAATTAGAGATGTTGAAAATGAGATTAATCTTATTTCAAATGGTGGCACACCTATTATCGGAGCAATAATCATCTAATTTTTACAAGGCAAGGTTCAATCAATTGACAGATAATTCTAAGTTAAAACCATATAAGAGCAAGCATTGGGTGTATAGAGCACTTGTTCTTGCTATTCTTGATTTTATTTTGATGGCGCTTAGCTTTATTGCGGCACTTCTTATCAGATTTGATTTTAAGTTTTCGGTTATCGATCAGGAATATGTTGATCAGGCTTTACTAGTTGTTCCTATCTGCGCTGTGCTAATTATCGTACTGCTATTTATCTTCAAGATGTATAACAGTATTTGGCGCTTTGTTTCATTTACTGAATTTGAGCGAATAGTTAAGGCTTGGGTTTGCTTTACAATTATCGTTTTTGTTGCTTCAGTAATTGATGAGAAGATTACTGGTATTAGAAGACTCCCAATTGCAGTTTGGGTAATGGCAGTAGTGTTTGGTTTTGTATCCACTACTGCATTGAGGTTCGGATTCAGATTTATCAATTTCTTCAATAGGGATAAATCTGTTACCAAAGACTGTTCAAATATTATGATCATCGGTGCGGGTGCATGCGGTAAGGATGCGATTCATGAGATCGTTATGAGCCGACATGTTAATGCACGAGTGTGTTGTGCTATCGACGATAACCCGGTAAAGATTGGTCGCGAAATCGATGGTGTTCCTATTGTAGGTAATCGTGAAGATATACCTAAAATAGCTGAAGAATATAAGATTGACGAGATTATTTTTGCTATACCTGATGCCAAGGGTGTTGACCGTAAAGAAATATTGGATATCTGTTCAACTACTGGCTGTAAGGTGCGGGTAATACCCGGTATTTACCAGATGATCGATGGTTCTGTAACCGTCAGCAACATCAGAAATGTAGAGATCATCGACCTTTTGGGCAGAGACCCTGTTAAGGCGAATGTAGAGCGTATCAGAGAATATATTACTGATAAGGTTGTAATGGTTACTGGCGGTGGTGGCTCTATTGGTTCGGAGTTGTGCAGGCAGATAGCCATGGCAAAACCAAAACTGCTTATCATATTCGATATATATGAGAATAATGCATTCTGGATTGAACGTGAATTGCGTGCTAAGTATGGCGACAGTCTTAACTTGATAGCGCTTATCGGATCTGTCAGAAATACAAATAGAGTAAACTCTGTTCTTGATAAATATCGGCCGGATATTATCTTCCATGCTGCAGCACATAAACATGTACCGTTAATGGAAGGATCGCCCAACGAAGCTATTAAGAATAACTGTGGCGGTACTTATAAGATGGCTCAGGCAGCCATTAAGTATGGTGTTAAACGTTTTGTTTTGATCTCGACAGATAAGGCTGTAAATCCGACTAATGTCATGGGTGCTTCTAAACGAATATGTGAGATGGTTATCCAAATGATGGATAGAAAAGCCCAGGCAATGTATGACCGTGGTGAGATTAAGGTCAGGACCACATTCTCAGCTGTCAGATTTGGTAATGTTTTGGGTTCAAACGGCTCTGTTCTTAAGATATTTGAGAAACAGATAGCTGCTGGAGGACCGGTTACGGTAACTGATAAGAATATTATCAGGTATTTCATGACGATACCTGAAGCGGTAGTTCTTGTAATGGAATCTGGTGCCTATGCCCAAGGCGGAGAAATCTTCGTTCTTAATATGGGTGATCCTGTCAAGATCGATGATGTTGCAAGACGTATGATCAAACTCTCAGGTTTTACACCTGATGTCGATATTAAGATTGAATATACCGGACTTAGACCAGGTGAAAAACTATACGAAGAACGCCTGATGGATGAAGAGGGATTAAGAGAGACAGAAGAGAACAAGGATATCTCTATTGCCCGTCCTATTCCTATGGATGATGAAGAGTTTGTTGCTCAACTTGATGAACTGCTTGAGGCAGCAAAAGCTGAAACTGCTGGCATTAAGCAGCTGGTTGCTAAGATTGTAAAGACATATAGTCCTAAAAATGAGGAATTGTAATGGAAGATCTAAATATTTCTCCGAGAAAAATATCATTCTCACCACCGGATATTTCTGAGTTGGAGATAAACGAAGTGGCAGATTGTTTAAGATCCGGTTGGATTACTACCGGCCCTCGAACAAAAGAATTAGAGAAGCGTTTGGCAGAATACGTCGGTACTTCGAAGTGCGTTTGTCTGTCATCTGCGACTGCTTCTGAAGAGTTAAATCTCAGAATACTCGGAATAGGTGAGGGAGATGAAGTAATTGTTCCTGCTTATACTTATTCTGCTTCTGCAGCAGCAGCAATTCATGTAGGTGCTACTGTAGTTTTTGTTGATAGCCAGAAAGATAGTCCAGAGATGGATTATGATGCTATGGAAGCTGCTATTACTGAAAAGACCAAGGCTATTATTCCTGTTGATCTTGGTGGTGTAGTGTGCGATTATGACCGCATTTTTGAGGTCGTAGAACGCAAGCGTGATTTGTTTAACCCTTCGGGTAATAACGATTTAGGACAACGCATCCAGAAGGCATTAGGACGTATTGCTGTTGTTGCTGACTGTGCTCATGCCTTGGGAAGTTCCTGGCATGGTAAGATGGCTGGTTCTATTGCTGATTTCACATCTTTCTCTTTCCATGCGGTTAAGAATTTTACTACTGCTGAAGGCGGCGCAAGTGTTTGGAGAGACATACCAGGTATAGATAACGATGAGATCTATAAGTGGTTCCAACTTTACAGTCTACATGGTCAGAATAAGGATGCTTTGGCTAAGTCTCAATTAGGCAGCTGGGAATATGACATTATTGCACCTCTTTATAAGTGCAATATGACTGATATCATGGCTTCTATCGGTTTAAGGCAACTTGACCGTTATCAGGATTTATTGCAAAGAAGAGAAGTAATTATTGATGAATATAACAGGATGTGTGACAGTCTTGGACTTGAACATATTAGGCATTCAGGCGAAGATTACAAATCGTGCGGACACCTTTATATTGTAAGGATCCCGGGTATTAGTGATGAGCAGAGAAGAGATGTAATTGTAAAGATGGCTGAACAGGGTATCTCCTGTAATGTCCACTATAAGCCTCTTCCTATGATGACTGCATATAAATCTTGTGATCATGTAAAAGACGGCGGTGTAGATATAAAGGATTTTCCTAATGCTTATCATCTCTACGAGAATGAGATAACACTGCCGTTGCATACACTACTCTCTGATGAAGATGTTAAATATATCGTCTATTGGTTTACCAAGATAGTTCAGGGTCTCTAAGATGCCGGATGAAAAAAAGAGGTTAAATCCCACAAGATGGTATGTTTTACCTAAATGGGAGCAGCTTCCTGATGAACTTAAATCAGAAGCTGTGAGACCTTACTATGAAGCTTTGTCTAAGCATAAAGCAGGCTTATTCTTTAAGCGTGTTTTTGATGTGTGTGCAGCTCTAGATCTTATTGTCCTTTTAGGAATTCCTATGTTGATCATAGCGATTATGATCAAGTGTGATTCAAAAGGACCTGTATTCTTCAGACAAGAAAGAGTTACTACTTATGGTGCGAAGTTCAGAATTCATAAATTCAGAACTATGGTTAATAATGCCGACAAAATTGGAAGTGCAGTAACTGTAGAAAATGATAACAGAATAACTAAGATCGGTTCAAAACTCAGGAATCACAGGCTTGATGAGTTCCCTCAGTTATTTGATGTCTTAGCTGGAACTATGAGTTTTGTCGGAACCAGACCTGAAGTAGTCAAATATGTAGACAAGTATACTGATGAGATGAATGCAACTTTACTCCTTCCTGCGGGTATTACATCACTTGCCAGTATTGAATATAAGGACGAAGCTGAACTCCTTGAGAATGCTGAAAATGCAGATGAAGTCTATATAAATGATGTCCTTCCAGCCAAAATGGAGATCAATCTCAAATCAGTTAAAGAATTTGGCTTTTTCAAGGATATTTGCGTGCTATTTAAGACTATAGCAGCTGTTTTCTCCTAAATCGCAAATTTGTTTTACATCCAACTATCACTTTAACCAAATCACCTCAATATTGCCCTATATATATTATTTATAATATTTTAGGGAATAATGATAAAATATCGTTATGTGGTACGTTGTACAAGTGCGCACTGGCGACGAGTTGAAAATCGCAGACAGATTGCATCTCGAAGTCAAAACTGACGATGAGGATATCTTCGTTCCTTTATTTGAACGAAGAAAATGTATCAGGGGTGAATGGACAAAGGTTACGACTCCGTTATTTCCGGGATATGTTTTCTTCCAAACAAATGATGTTGAAGATATGTACGGGCGTCTTAAGAAAATAGATGCTTTTACAAGAGTCCTCAAGACTGGAGATTGTTATACTCCTATTTCTTCGGAAGAAGAGAGGTTCATTGATACCTTAACCGGAGACGATCACATTGCGGAGCAATCTGTTGGTGTGATTGAGGGAGATAAGATCATCGTCATGCGTGGTCCGTTGTACGGTCTTGAAGGAAGTATTGTTAAGGTCAACCGACATAAACGTATTGCAATAATCAGGGCTGAATTTATGGGTGGTCCACGAGATATTAAGGTAGGTCTTGAGATTATAGACAAGAGACCTGCTGAAATAAAAGATCAGTAAACTATTTCTTCCGTAATCGTCGCCGCCGTGCGCGTTGCAGAACTTTAGTTGTCAGAGCTGCCTTAACATGGGGAGTTATTCTCCATAGCGTAGCTTGCTCTGATTACAACAAAGAATACGGGAGAACTAATAAAAGAGGTAAACAACGTGTATAAAAGAAATGCGCAGGGATGGTCAAAGCACTTGGATTTTATGGTGCTTGATATTATTGTCCTTCAGCTAGCATACATTATTGCGTATTTCATTCGTAATCGTGACTGGGTTTATTCTGTTCATGAGTATAGAACTCTTGGTCTGGTTTTATTTATTGCTGATGTACTAGTTATTGTTTTGAATAATTCTCTTCACGATGTAATAAAAAGAGGATATCTCAGAGAAGCTTTTGAACATGTTAAACATAGTGTTCTCGTGCTTGCTGTAGTTCTGGCCTATTTCTTTTCTTCTCAATTGGGCGATTTTTATTCTAGATTAGTATTAGGCTATACGTTTGTTTTGTATGTTTTTGTCGGATATGGTGTAAGAGTTCTTTGGAAGACTATTCTTAGACATACAAGTTTCAGAAGAGAACGAAACAATATGTTAGTTGTTGCTTCTTTAGATTCTGCAGAAACAATACTTACTAGACTTTTAAGTGATAAGCAAGCCGGATATCAGATCGTTGGTTTGGTATTGGTTGAGACAACTAATCTTCAAAGTGTAAATGGTGTTCCTGTTGTAACTGATATTAAGAATGCTGCTCAGTATATTGCTAAGGAATGGGTAGATTCTGTTTATGTTGATGCTCCTGTAAATGATAAGAAAGTACTTAAGCTTATGGATGCTTGCGCAACGATGGCTGTTCCTACTCATTATCATGTTCCTTACATGAGCCGTAATAAGGTTAAGAGATTTTCTGAGAAGATTGGTGGAACGACAGTACTTACAACAGCAATCAATTATGCTACACCTGTTCAGATTTTGATAAAGAGAGTGTTTGATGTCTTTGCCGGAATTGCAGGAAGTATAATAGCTTTGCTCATTATGGCTATTGTTGGACCTATCATTAAGATCCAGTCTCCTGGCCCTATCCTCTTCAAGCAGGAACGTATCGGTAAAAACGGTAAACACATCTATATTTATAAGATTCGTTCAATGAGAATGGATGCTGAAGAATTAAAGCAGCAACTTATGAAGGAAAACCGTGTTAAAGACGGAATGATGTTCAAGATGGATTTTGATCCTAGAATTATTGGTAACAAGATTCTTCCTGATGGAACTAAGAAAACTGGTATTGGTGAGTTCATCAGAAAGACCAGCCTTGATGAGTTTCCTCAGTTCTTTAACGTTCTTATGGGAGAGATGTCCACAGTTGGAACCAGACCTCCTACAATTGATGAATTTGAAAAATATCACTTTCACCACAGAGCAAGAATGGCTGTTAAACCTGGAATTACCGGTATGTGGCAGGTAAGTGGTAGAAGTGAGATTACAGATTTTGAAGAAGTTGTAAGACTTGATACTGAGTATATTTCAAACTGGAGCCTTGGTCTGGATTTAAAGATATTGATTAAAACAATAGGAGTTTTGTTCTCGCATAAGGGTGCGATGTAATGTATATGTTTTTGGAAGAGTTATTAGGTTATGACTAATAGTAAAACTGAAATTCAACATGTTTTTATTATAGGTTCGAAATCTATCGGTCAGTATGGTGGTTATGAGACGTTTGTTGACAGATTGATTGGCGAACATGAGAACAATGAATCGATTAAGTATCACATTGCTTGTAAGGCTAATGGCGATGGATATATGGATGAATCAAAACTTAATGGAATCACTGTAACTAAGAATTTTCCTGATGGTTCTGTTTCTGAATTTACATATAAAAATGCACATATTTTTAAAATTAAATGTCCTAAGATCGGTCCTGCTGTGGCGATTTACTATGATCGAGCTGCATTGAAGTACTCCATTGAGTATTGCAAGTCTAATGGTATAGAAAATCCCATCTTTTACGTTTTGACTTGCCGAATTGGACTTTTTATTGCTGGTCTGGTTAAAAAAATCAAGAAGATTGGCGGAAAGTATTATCTTAATCCGGATGGGCATGAGTGGAAACGTGCGAAGTGGTCTGGACCCGTCAGACGTTATTGGAAATGGTCTGAAAAGAAAATGGTAGGTCTTGCTGATTTGGTTATTTGCGACTCTATCAATATAGAAAAATATATAAAAGAGCAATATGGTCATCCGAATACTACTTTTATTGCCTATGGAGCAGATATTGAGAAGTCATCTATGTCAGATGATGATCCTGTATTTAAATCATGGCTTGAAGAAAAAGGTCTTAGATCCAATGATTATTATCTTGTAGTTGGAAGATTTGTTCCTGAAAATAACTATGAGACGATGATTCGCGAATTTATGAATAGTAATAGTAAGAAGGATTTTGCAATTATTACTAATATGAATGACAAACTTAAGGCTTATTTGGAGTCAACACTTCATTTTTCTTCAGATCCAAGAATCAAGTTTGTTGGTACGGTATATAACAAAGATTTGCTTAAAAAAATACGTGAGAACGCATATGGATATTTTCATGGACATGAAGTTGGTGGAACTAATCCAAGCCTTTTAGAAGCATTAGGTAGTACTGAACTTAATCTTTTATTGGATGTTGGTTTTAATAGAGAAGTAGGTGAAGATGCTGCACTTTATTGGACAAAGGAAGAAGGCAGTTTGAGCAAATTGATTGATGAAGCTGATCTTTTAGATTATGAAACAAGAAGTGTTTATGGAAAAAAAGCAAAAGAAAGAATTATGAATGCATATAGTTGGAAGTTTATTGGTGATGAGTATAAACGAGTGTTAATAGAATCATGAAAATATTGGCTATTCACAATTTCCATAGATCTGGTTCAGCTAGTGGTGATGATCAGGTTTTTAAATCTGAAACTGCTTTGCTTGAAGCTCATGGCAACGATATAATTCGTTACACTGTTTCTAATGATGATTTTGACAATTCAGGTGTTTTTGGAAAAATCGGATCTGTTTTTGGAATGCTTTGGTCAAATAAAAACTACAAAGCCGTTCTTCGTATTATTAGAGAACAGAAACCGGATGTGGTACATGTTCATACCTTTTTCCCGCTTTTGTCTCCTTCAATTCTATACGCCGCGAAGAAATGTAATGTTCCAGTTGTCGCTACTTTGCATGATACACGTTTTGTTTGTCCTTGTGCTACATCATTAAGAGGAAACGAGCTTTGTAATGAGTGTGGCGATGGGCACTATTTGCGCATGTGCAAATATGGATGTTTTAAGGGTTCAAAATTACAGAGTTTTATTGTTGCTTGTATTTTTAAATATCATAGGAAAAGACGTAGTTTTTATAATCAAATCGATAAATATATCTGCCTTAATGATAACCAGATTAAACTCCTTGAAAATATAGGGTTTGATCGCACTAAAATTGTTAAGAAATATAATTTTGTTTCTGATGTTGATGCTAATATTTCTAATATTGATATTGAAGGTCTTCCTGAAAGATATGTCGTTTATTATGGCCGTATTGGTGAGGAAAAAGGCATCAGATTTCTTATGAATGCCTGGGATGAGGTGAATATTCCTCTTGTAGTAATGGGTGGAGGACCTCTTGAAGATGACTTTAAACAGTGGAGCGATAGTAACTCTAGTGTCTTTTTTTTGGGATATACAGAACATAGTAAGTGTTTGAGTATTGTAAGAGGTTCTGATTTTGTTGTGTTTCCGTCTATATGGTATGAAGGCTGTTCGATGGTAGAGATTGAGACTATGTCTTTAGGCAAATCTATTATTGCAACTGATTTGGGTTTTTCTGAAGAAGCTATTATTGATAATTATAATGGAAAAAAGTTTTCGTTGGGTGATAAAAAAGGTTTTATAGATTGTGTTAATTTTCTATGGAACAATCATAGTTTATTAAATGAAATGGGAATTAATGCCCGTTGTGAGTACGAAAAAAAATACGCTCCTGAAGAAAACTATAATGAGTTAATAACTATATACAACGAGTTATTATGATTAGAAAGGTTTACTGATGATATATATAGAAATGTATGGGCGTTTAGGCAATCAATTTTTTAGATATGCTGTAGCAAGATCGCTGCAATTAGACTTCTATCCAAATGAAAAGTTGATTATAAATTTTAATCAAGTTAATGAATCTGGTGTTAATGATTCCACGTTTCGTGATTATCTGCAAGATTATAATGTAGTTCCTTATGAAACATATAATAAAAAGGGAAAGGTAATGTGGAATGAAACTTCTCCAATTCAGAAGTTAACCGCCGCGGCTTATTATTCTGGTTTAAAAAAATATACTCCTGCTGATATGAAGGAAGAGTATGTTTATGAGAAAAAATGGGCAAACAGATTGAATAAATATGGATTATATTGGTTTAGAGATGGCTACTTTGATTTAGGTAAGAGTAATTGTTTAAATAAAATAGTTTCTGGTAATTTTGAAGCTCCAGGATATTTTGATAAGTATAAAGATATACTAAAAGAGGAGTTTACACCTAAATATCCAAGAATAGAGAAGAATGCTAACTTATATGAAAAAATAGAGAAGAATGAGTCAGTTTGCGTATCTATTCGAAGAGGTGATTTTGAAACTAATACTGAGTTTAAGAAGATCCACAGTATTTGTAATCGAGATTATTTTTTAGAAGCAATAGAAAGGATAAATGCTATTCTTGTTTCACGTGGTAAAAAGCCTGTATATATACTTTTTAGTGATGATATTGAATGGGCAAAGAATAATGTAATTACTGGTTATGAAACGTATTTTGAGGATGGTACGGATCCTGTTTGGGAGAAATTGAGAATGATGAGCCTGTGTAAACACTTTATTCTTTCTAATAGTACTTTTAGTTGGTGGTCACAATATTTATCAGCCTCTATCAACAAAATTGTTGTATCACCTTCCAGACAATATAACAATAATTTTAAATCTCCTCTTATTGATGAAAATTGGGTTTTAATTAAACGATAATATCTTTTAGTTTGGTGTTTTAAATGTGTTTTTTATCTGTCATAATTCCGGTTTATAATGTTGAAGAATACTTGGCACGCTGTATAAATAGTCTTATTAACCAAGAATATTTTGATAGAATTGAACTCCTTTTAATTGATGATGGTTCGAATGATTCAAGTGGGTCAATTTGTGATTCTTATAGTGGTAAATACGAAAACATTAAAACTATTCATAAAGATAACGGCGGTTTATCTGATGCAAGAAATGTTGGAATAGGTATAGCTAAAGGTAAGTATTTAGCCTTTTTAGATTCTGATGATTATGTTTCTGATACATTTGTGGCTGATATGATTAATATATCTACGAATAATCAGGCTGACATAATTAGTTTTGGTTATATATATAAACTTGAATCGAATGAATTAAAACTTAAGGGTGATAAAAAAATACAAGTAAAATCTCAATCAGAGATGATTGAAGATTTGATTAAAAACAAAATTGGTAATCAGATATGCTTTAATATCTATTTGTCATCATTGTTTAATGATGTTTCTTTTCCGTTAAATAGAGCTTATGAAGACATTGCAACCTTTTATAAACTCATTTTAAAATCTAGAGATTTTGTTACTGTTAATTATTCATATTATATCTACGATATTACTAATGAAAACTCGATAACTAAGCGACCATCACTAAAAAAAATGCAAGATATGCTTACTTCTACTAATGAGCAATTTCATGCATTAAAGAGCTTTTTGGGATCTCAGAATTCGTTATTAACGTATTTAAAATATAATCTAATTGATAAGTATATTTATATATTTTTAAAAGTATATCGAGAAATCGGATGTAATGATGAAACAAAGCCTTTTTTAATTAATCTTGAAAAAGATATTGCCAATTTAATGCCCATATTTTTATTTAATTACGGCAATTATAGTATTAAGCGATATCTTTATTATGTTTTTTATCATAGAAGAATTAAAAATAATCTATTGAGTTCTTAATTAATTATGAAAGAATTCGTTGTTAACAATTCATTAATCATATGGTATTAGCAATTAGAAAATCAAAGAGTCATATAATAAAGTTATTAGTTTTATTTCAACTGTATTATGTTTGTTTTGTACAGTTGCTAATTGATCATGGTTTCCCAAGGTCATTAACTCTAGTTTGTGATTTTATTAATTGTCTGCTTTTTTTCTGTTTAATTGCTTATTATGGAAAAACGATTAGGATTATTAGATCGTTAAAGCCATATTATGTTTTATTTTCTTTGTTTTTCTTTATGGGTACTTTATCTGCGTTATTATATGGTTTTAATATTGTCTTATGGTTGTGGTCATTTAGAAATTTTGGAAGGTTTTTATTGTTTTTTACATCTTGTTTAGTTTTTTTGGAATCTAAAGATTATGAACTATTAAGAAGATCGTTTTATGTAATTGGTCATATTTGCTTTTTACTATGCTTATATCAATTCTTTGTTTTAAAGTTAAGAGGCGATTATATAGGAGGTGTTTTTGGTACTAATCATGGTGTGGCGAATACTTGGATTAATGTTTTTATTATTGTTCTTTTTACTTTTTCAATAACCGATTGGTTTAGCTCGGGAAAGGGAGGACTAAAGTTTTTAATTGTAGTTTTAGAAAGTGCAGTTATTGCTGTAGTGGGAGAGTTAAAATTCTTATTCCTTGAGATTATTATTATAATTCTATTATGTTTCATTCTATTCATTAAAACTTACAAACGATTTTATAAATCTCTTTTTGTTTCTTTTCTTGGTATCATTGTTCTTTGTATTACTATTCCTGTATTGTATAAAATGTTTCCTATGTTTAGAAATTTCTTTACATTTGATACATTGGTTAAAACAGCTACAGAAAGTTATACTGGGAACGGAGATTTAGGTAGACTTACAGCTATTCATGATATCTCTGAAAATATATTTGATAGAGATTTGTTTAAAATACTATTTGGTATTGGCCTAGGTAATGGCGAGTATTCCGGTCAACAAACATTTTTACAGAGTGAGTTCTACATAAAGTATCAATATACCAATTACAATTGGTTTACTGATGCTATTATTATGGTTCAAAATGGACTTTTGGGGGTGTTTTTATATCTTTTTGGTCTATTATATCTTTTGAGTATCCAGATTCGTTACTTAAATAATTCAAAAAATATAGACAATAGTGTCTATTCAAGTTTTATATTGATAGTATTGTGTTTTTTCTTGTTTTTCTATAATTTATCGTTAAATTGCGAGATAGCTTATTTGATGTATGCTTTTGTATCTTTTGGTATTTCACAATGTGTTCTAAAACGCAAGTTTGATACAGATAAAGGTGTTCTTACGGAGTAAATATATGATTTCAATAATTATTCCTGCTTATAATTCTGAACTTTATATAGCACAATGCATAGAAAGCATTCTGCATCAAACTTTTTCAGATTTTGAAGTTATAATAATTGATGATGGTTCTACTGATAGGACTTCGAGTATATCTCGGGAGTATAGTTTAAATGATTCTAGAATTAAAATAATAACAATTGAAAACTCAGGTGTTTCTAATGCTCGGAATATTGGTCTTCGAATAGCTGCCGGTGATTTTATTACATTTGTAGATTCAGATGATGTTGTATCACCTATATATTTAGAAGTTCTTTACGATCTGATTAAAGATAATAGTATTTCAATTTGCAAGTTAGTGGATTTTAGTAATGGGGAAAATCCTGAATTTTCTATTAGTAATAATTCTGTTTTTATTGAGAGCGCATCTGATTTTGATTTCACTGACGATTATTCACACTCGACTGCTACTGCTGTTTTATTTAGCAAAGATTGTGTTAGTGGTATTAATTTTTGTAGTGATTTGTATGTAGCTGAAGATTCTTTGTTTTTTTTTCAAGCTTTGTTGAAAGCGAAAGGGATAATTGTTTCTAATTCATGTTTATATGGATACAGAAGACAATGTAGTTCTGTAACTGGTAGTAAGAAATATGGTGATAAAGAATTTACTGAAATTGATGCATGGAATTTAATTTGCAAATTGGCTGACGATAAAAACAATAATTCTGCTCTTGCTGTTTCAAGTCATATTGTTCTAGGTTTTAATGCTTATAAAGGCCTAAAGTATCTTCGTCATAGAGATTTTGAAAACTATTATAGATGGAACACTTGTATTAGTGTTATGAAAAAACAATGTCCTTATGTTAAAAAATCAAAGTTAAGTAAATTTAAAGTATTGCGCTACTGTTTTACGTCGCGCTTTCCTGCTGTTGGTGTTGGTATATATAATTTTGCGAATAGATTGAGGGGATGAATATTATGAATAAACGAGTTGGTATTATTACCTTTCATTGTTCATTTAATTACGGATCTGTATTACAGGCGTATGCTTTGCAAGAATTTATTGCTAGTTTAGGTTATAAGTCTAAAATAATTAATTATATCGACAAAGCAGATTTTGAACAGTATAGATTGTTTCGTACAAATAGTTATAAAAATAATCCTAAGATTGTTTTAGCTGATATTGTGTTTTTCCTACAACACAGACGTAGAAAGGTTTCTTTTGAGAGTTTTCAGAAGAATCATTTTAGGTTAACTGAAACCTTTCGTTCTGAGTGTGATTTATCTAAATTAAATAGTGTTTTTGATATTTTTGTTTGTGGTGGTGATCAAATCTGGAATTTAAATTGTACGAACGGAATAAATGGACCGTATTTCCTTTCTTTTGTTAATGAATCTAAAAAGCTAATTAGTTATGCGCCTAGCATGGCTAGTGACTCTTTTGATTCTCATTATGATAATGATCTGAGAAAACTATTGATGAGATTTAATTCAATATCAGTGAGAGAAAGAGATTCCGTAGCATATGTTGAGCGATTAATATCCAAAAAGGTTACTTGTGCTATAGATCCTACATTTCTTATGGAACGCTCTTTCTATGAATCGTTAATTGTGAATCCGAATGAACATAAGCATTACGTTTTTGCTTATATGATCGCAGACGATGAAAGATTAATAGATTATTTAATGTCTTTAGCTGAAAGTGGTGTTAAAGTGTATTTCTTAAGTTTACATTGTTATAGCTCTTTAAAAGTAAAGAATTTATATGGTATATCTCCCGAAAAGTTTTTAGGATATATTAAGTACGCTGACTATGTAGTAACAAATTCTTTTCACGCTACTATTTTTTCCATTATTTTTGAAAAGCGATTTTTAGTATTTAATAAAGGAGCATCGTCTTCTAGAATTAGCAATTTGTTAGATACACTAAATTTAAATGAAAGAACAGATTTATCTTGTATTAATAATTCAATTGATTATAACCAGGTAAATTCTGTGCTAGAAAAATGGAAATATGAATCAAAAGAATATCTCATTAAAGCGTTAGGACATGAACATGAGTAATAAATCTGATGTTAGAGGAAAGTATTTAGTAAAGAATACTGCAATTTTTGCTTTGGGGAATATTGCCACTAAATTCATAACTTTTTTTTTGGTCCCGTTGTATACCAATGCTTTGTCTAAACCAGAGTACGGAATCGTTGATCTTGTTAGTACTATAAGTATTGTTTTGGCACCTATTTTAATATTGAATATTAATGAAGCAGTAATGCGTTTTTCTCTAGATAAAAATGCCGATTATGAACGAATTATGAGCATTGGTTTATCTGCTCTTGTAGGTGGAATTCTCATAGGTATTGCTGTCATTCCAATTTCCTCATTGTTTAACAGCATATCATCATTGGGGCTATTAATTTATTTATATACTATTTCGCTTGGCTCAAGCCAGTTGTTTCTATCTTATTTGCGTGGTAGAGAGAAATTGATTTTGTATTCTATTGGCAATTTTTTAAACACCCTACTTATAGCAATCTTTAATATTCTGTTTTTGCTATATTTCAAACTTGGTGTAAAGGGGTATATATATGCGTTTATTCTTTCATACACTATTACAGCTATATATGCTTTTATTGCAGCTAATATTAGTAGAGTTATTATCAAATTTAAGTTTGATATTATGCTTGCTAAACAGATGGTTAAGTATTCAGTTGTATTGATTCCGAATACCTTTATGTGGTGGATTATGAATTCATCTGACAGGGTAATGGTTACTTACTATTTAGGGGCTGCGGCCAATGGTGTTTATGCAATTTCAAATAAACTCCCATCTTTGATTTCTTTGTTTGCAAGTGTTTTTAGTCAGGCTTGGAGTTATTCTGCTGTGCGTGAAGACGGTTCTGTAGATGAGAGTGAATACAGTAATAGTGTTTTTAAAATGTTTATTTCTGTTGTTATGCTTTGCGGAATAGGACTGCTTACTGTAATTAAAGTTTTTCTATATTATTATGTTGCAGAATCATTTTTTGAAGCTTGGAAATACACGCCATTTTTGATTATCGGTTGTGTTTATTTGGCATTAGCAACATTTATGTCTACTAGTTATACGGTACATAAAGATAGTTTTGGTTTCCTTTTTTCTGCTGCTTTTGGGGCCTCATTAAATGTTGTTTTAAACTTTATGCTTATTTTAACTGTCGGAATTCAAGGAGCAGCAATTGCAACTTGTATAAGTTATATTGCTGTGTTTTTATTTAGGCTTTTTCATACTAGAAAGTATTTATATTATAATGTGAATATAAAAGAATTCTATTTTGGTACTATAATGATGATTATTACAACAATTCTTATGTTTGTTGATAATATATACGGTTTCTTATTTCAATTTTTGATTTTAGCGATTTCTCTGATTTTTTACTATAAATCATGGATGCCTCTTATTTCGAAATTCTATATGTTAATCAAAGGAAAAATGCAAAATGGAGCAAAATAATAAAGTGTCAATTATTGTGCCTGTCTATAATGTTGAGAATTATATCTATGAATGTGTTAATTCATTAATGCATCAGGATTATAATAATATAGAGATTATTCTTGTTGATGATGGATCACCGGATAAAAGTGGTGAAATATTAGATAGACTTAAACTTTTAGATGAACGAATTATAGTTGTTCACAAGTTGAATGAAGGAGTTTCTTCTGCTAGAAATGCTGGCCTAAAAATAGCTAGCGGTGATTATTTAATGTTTGTTGATGGCGATGATTGGGTTGATCCTAATTATGTTTCATATTTTCTATCTCTTGTTAAGAATAATAAATGCATGATTGGTATTAATAGAAATAATTATTATGTGAATAATAGTAAATCATCTGATGATATAAGTATTGTAACTGCTGAGAAAGCTATTGAGTGGATCTATTCAGGAGACATTTTCGTTGCTGTATGGAACAAAATTTATAGTAGTAAATTGGTTAAAAACAATAATATATTTTTTAATCAGGATATATGGTTTGGTGAAGGTATGTTATTTAACATTGAGTGTCTTCAATTTGTTGACTCAGTTGTTGTTGGCGAAAAAACTGTATATCATCAGGTTTACAACGTTAATAGTGCTATGAGAAAATTTAATTTAGATAGTTACTTGTGTGGGATTCGATCTTTAGATATCCAACGAGGAATCTGGAAGAAAAGAACGAATGATATTGAGAGAGAGTGGTTGTTTCATAGGTTTATGTATAACAGATATATAATCGTTGGACTTGTCGAGACAAATACTTTAAAAGAACATGCTTCAATTTATAAAGAGTGTGTACGAAATATTAGAAAGAATATGACATTAGTAGTAAAGAGAGAGAAGTCCTTTAAACACAAAATTGGTTGGATTTGTTTTTGTATATTTCCAAGACTCATGGCCAAAAGAGAAATTAGAATAAAAATGAGGTTTGTTGGAGAAACATAATGAAATTATTTGTTACCGGTGTTTGCGGCCAATTAGGTCATGATGTAGTAAATAATGCTATTGCCAGAGGTTATGAAGCTGTAGGTTCTGATATTCAACCTATATATTCAGGTATTGCCGATGGCAGTGCTGTAACTTCAGCTCCTTATGTTCAACTTGATATCACAGACAGAGATGCTGTTCTTTCTGCAATAGAAGAGATCAGACCAGATGCAATAATTCATTGTGCTGCATGGACAGCTGTAGATGCTGCAGAGGAAGAAGAAAATAAGGCTAAGGTTCATTCTATTAATGTAGATGGAACTAAGAATATTGCTGATGCTGCTAAGTCAGTTGACGCTAAGATGCTTTATCTCTCTACTGATTATGTTTTTGATGGTAAAGGCGACAGACCTTGGGAACCGGATGACAAGTGCTATGCACCTCTTAATGTTTATGGTCAGAGTAAACTTGACGGTGAATTAGCAGTATCTGGAACTCTTGATAAGTTCTTTATTGTAAGAATAGCTTGGGTATTTGGTCTTAATGGTAAGAACTTCATTAAGACAATGATCAATGTAGGGAAGACTCATGATACTGTAAGAGTAGTTAATGATCAGATAGGAACCCCAACGTACACATTGGATCTTTCCAGACTTTTGGTTGATATGGTAGCAACTGATAAGTATGGTTACTATCATGCTACAAACGAAGGTGGTTATATTTCATGGTATGATTTCTGTGTTGAGTTCTATAAGCAATATGGACTTGATACTAAGGTAATCCCGGTTACTACTACGGAATACGGATTGTCAAAGGCAGCAAGACCTGAAAATAGCAGATTAGATAAGAGTAAGCTTGTAGAAGCTGGGTTTACACCGTTGCCTGACTGGAAAGATGCAGTAAGTAGATATTTGGCGGAGGCAGAACTGTAATGGCTTTTATTTTTGAGAAGACTAAGATACCAGGAGTTGTAATTATTCAGCCTCAAGTATTCGGCGATAGCCGCGGATACTTTATGGAAACATTTAAGAAGACTGATTATGCGGCTGCAGGTATTGATAAAGAATTTGTTCAGGATAATGAGAGTTCGAGTACAAAAGGTGTTTTAAGAGGACTTCATTTCCAGAAGAACCATACACAGGGTAAACTCGTTAGAGTAACACGTGGTGAAGTTTTTGACGTTGCTGTTGATGTGAGACCTGGTTCAGAGACTTATGGTCAATGGGAAGGTGTAATTCTCAGTTCTGAGAAAAAGAACATGTTCTACATTCCTGAAGGCTTTGCACATGGGTTCTTAGTGCTTTCCGATACTGCTGAATTTGTATATAAGTGTACTGATGTTTACGATCCTTCTTCTGAAGGCGGTATACCGTGGAATGATCAAACAGTTGCGGTTGACTGGCCTAAACTCGATGTACCATATAAAACAAGTGAGAAAGATGAAAAGCATGAATCTTTTGCTACCCAGGATTTCTCTTGGGCTGCTAAGTGGCTTTAAAGGAGGCTATTAATGAAGGGAATTGTATTAGCTGGTGGATCTGGAACACGTCTCTATCCATTGACCAAAGTAACATCTAAACAGTTACTTCCTATTTATGATAAGCCGATGATTTATTATCCTTTGTCAACTTTGATGTTGGCTGGAATTAGAGATATTCTCATCATTTCAACACCTGATGACACTCCAAGGTTCGAAGCGCTTCTTGGTGATGGTAGTCAGTTCGGTATTAAACTGTCTTATAAGGTTCAGCCCAGTCCTGATGGACTTGCTCAGGCTTTTATTCTTGGTGAAGAATTCCTTAATGGTGAAGCCGGTGCAATGGTCCTTGGAGATAACATTTTCTATGGAATGGGCTTCAGAAAGATACTCAAGGCAGCTGTAGAGAATGCTGAAATCAATGGCAGAGCTACTGTATTTGGATATTATGTACCTGATCCTGAAAGATTTGGTGTAGTCGAGTTTGATGAAGACGGACATGTTCTATCAATTGAGGAAAAGCCTCAGAATCCTAAGAGCAATTATGCAGTAACTGGTTTGTATTTCTATCCTGCTGGTGTAAGCGATAAAGCAAATCAGGTAAAGCCTTCTGCCCGTGGTGAGTTAGAGATTACGACACTTAATGAGATGTACTTAAGTGAGGGTATTCTTGATGTTCAGCGTTTGAGTCGTGGCTTTGCTTGGCTGGATACCGGAACTATGCACAGTTTGCTGCAAGCTGCCGAGTTCGTAGAGATGGTTCAGAGTAGGCAGGGTGTTACAATTAGTGCACCTGAAGAAATAGCATATATTAATGGGTTTATTGATAAAGATACGTTGTTAGAGAGTGCTAAAGCATATGGCAAGAGCCCGTATGGTGAGCATCTTAAAGCTGTAGCGGAAGGAAAAGTGAGGTATTAACCTCACTTTTTTATATTGTTGCTTGTTTGAATGTAATGATTATTTGATATAATTCTTATGATAGTTTATATATTCATATAACTTTTCGGAGCGTCCATTATGAAATTTAAATTCCCTAAGTTTTTATTAACTCTTATTGTTACATTTTCTATTCTAATTAGTAGTTCAGTTCATGTTAGAGCATGGAGTGGTATTAGTTTGGAAGTTAATTATGTAGCGAACGTAGTTAATGTTTATTATTACGGTGAGCCTCTTTATGCATTTGTTTGTTCTACGGGTAGTGCTACCCCCAGAAGTGGAACTTATTATACTCAGGCCAAATGGAGATGGAGAGGGCTTTTTGGGGGTGTGTATGGTCAATACGCTACTGCCATAACTGGTAATATTTTGTTTCATTCTGTTCCTTATACTGAAACTTATGAATGGGCACTTGAATGGTGGGAATACGATAAATTAGGAACATCTGCATCTATGGGGTGTGTTAGACTCCAAGTTTGTGATGCTCAATGGATTTATGATAATTGCCCTATTGGCACGCCGGTTACTTTTTATGGAAGCGAAGATCCTGGTCCTTGGGGTAAACCTAAAGCTTTTAAGATAAGTAATGCTCCAGAAGATATTAGAAATTGGGATCCTACCGATACGAATCCATATAATGCCTGGAATTATAATGAGGATTTTACCAAGTATACGTTTAATGCTCAGCAGTATTTGAAGTACAATCCAGATTTAAAGAATTCTGTTGGAACAGATGAATTTAGTTTGAAGGTGCATTGGTTAACTACCGGAATCAGAGAAAAGCGAAGAGCTTCAGATGAATTTGATTTGAAATTCTTTATGAATTTGTATCCAAATATTGCAAACGAATATGGTGAGGATGAATACGCGTATGTTCAATACTACAATAAAGTAGGAAGAGACAAAGGCCAAATTGGAAGTGCTGATAACCCAAAGTATAAGACTGCTTCTGGTGTTTCAGTAAGATATCGAACACATGTTGAACAATTAGGTTGGCAAGATTTTTCTTATAATGGAGTTGCTTCTGGTACTGAAGATAGAGGTTATCGTATTGAAGCTATAACTGTTGATATAGATTCTCCATATGATCTTGGCGTTAAATATAGAACCCATGTTCAGAATTTGGGATGGCTAAATTGGGTTTATAACGGGGGCATTTCCGGTACTTCTGGTTTAGCATTGCGTGCTGAAGCAATACAGCTTGAACTTACTGGTGCTGCGGCTTCAAGTTTTGATATTTGTTATCGTGCTTATGTTCAAGGAAATGGATGGACTGAATGGTATAAAAATGGTCAAGTAGCTGGAACAACAGGCCAAGCGTTGCGATTGGAATCAATTCAGATAAAAGTTGTTTCAAAAGGAACTTCTAATAATACAGTAAGTTACTCTTCTCACAGCGAAACGGTTGGGTGGCAGCCTACCGTTTCGGATGGTCTTAATTCAACTGTTGTAGGAAGGTCTTTACGTCTGGAAGGTGTTCGCATTTCTGTTAATGAACCACTAGGTATTGGGATTGAGTATAAAGCTCACGTCCAGAATATTGGATGGCAGAATTGGGTAAGAAATGGACAACTTGCAGGAACTACTGGCAGAGCTTTAAGATTAGAAGCTTTGCAAATCCGACTAATTGGAGCTAACGCTGGAATGTATGATGTATATTATCAAACTTATGTACAGGGCATAGGTTGGACCGGTTGGGCTAAAAACGGTGAAAAATGCGGTAGTGAAGGATTAGCTCTTAGGGTTGAATCTATCAAAGTAATTATTTTACCGAAAGGTTCGCCCCCGCCTGGAAGCACTATTAAACCTTTCTATCACGGATAAGATTGAATTTTGTTTTATGTGCTCATATATGAGGCTATTTAAATGAACATATTGAAAATTGCTTTCTTCGATGCTAAAGATTACGACAGACAGTCATTCGAAGCATCAAATGCTTCAGGTGAGTTTGATATCTGTTTCCTGGATACACGTCTGACACCGGATACATATAAGCTTGCTGAAGGAGCCGATGTTGTATGTGTATTCGTAAATGACGATATCAATTCATTTGTAATTGATAAGCTCTATGAGATGGGAATAAAGCTTATTGCTCTTCGTTGTGCCGGTTATAACAACGTAGATGTTCAGTATGCTTATGGTAAGGTTCATGTTGTTCGTGTTCCTGCATATTCTCCTTATGCTGTAGCCGAACATGCTATGGCATTGCTCCTTACGTCGATCCGACGTATTCATAAGGCTTATATCAGAACAAAGGATTTCAATTTCAGTCTTGAGGGTATGACTGGTTTTGATCTTCACGGTAAGACAGTTGGTGTCATTGGTACCGGTAAGATTGGCCGTATCTTTATCGATATCTGCCGTGGTTTTGGCATGAATGTAATTGCTTACGATAAGTTCCCGGCTAAAGATTCAGGTATTGAATATGTCTCATTAGACGAATTGTGGGAGAGAAGTGACATCATTTCACTCCATTGCCCGCTAACGGATGAGAACAGGCATATGATCAATTCTTCAACTATTGCTCAAATGAAGAAGGGCGTAGTGCTTATCAATACGTCCCGCGGTGCTTTGATTGATACAGAAGCTCTCGTTGAAGGCATTAAGGACCGTAAGATCGGTGCTGCCTGCCTTGATGTATATGAGGAAGAATCTAATATCTTCTTCCATGACTATTCCAACCATATCGTTAATGACGATGTATTGGCTAGACTCATATCTATGCCTAATGTTATCGTTACATCCCACCAGGCATTCCTGACTCGTGAGGCTTTGTCCAATATCGCAGATACGACATTGGCTAATATCCGTGAATTCTTCAGTTCGGATAAGTGCGCTAATGAAGTTTGTTACAAGTGCGGTCAGATAGCTGATTGTAAGCAATTGCACGATAAGAAGTGCTTTTGATTAATCAATAATATTTTTATAAAAATATATTTATTAGTATAATAGCGTTGGTAACAGATTTGTTGCCAGCGCTTTTTTATGGGGAAATTTATCTGATATTTGGGTTAAAAGGCTTATATAGATGAAAAAGACGGTTTGTTTGGTAACTAATTGGTATCCGACTGAGGATAATCCGTTTAAGGGAGTTTTTTTTAAGGAACAGGCATTTGCTGTATCTGATGACTTCGATTTTATCGTTGTCCATATCAGAGATCATAAAAAGAAGAATATATTCAGTAAGCCTTCGTTGATTTCCCGTAATGTAGAGAATAATACGATAGAGTATACCTTTGATTTTCCCGTGCCAATATCAGTCGCCATTGCAGATGAATTCTGTGATTTTAAGATGAAGCACATAAAGTATGCGTCTAATCCCGGTATCGGCAGATATATCTCAAATAAGCACGTTAAGTACTATAAGAAGCAGCTGGTTAAGTTGTTTTCAGAGAATATTAAAGAGAATATAGATGCTTTCTACTGTGTTGATGCCCAGTTAGAGGCTTATATTATTCAATATCTGGCAGAAGCATTTAATAAGCCGTATGTAGTTGCAGAACATGCTCCGGTACCGTGGCCAGGCAATGTTATCTGCGATATCAACAAGTACGCAATTGAGAAGTCTAATCTGTTCATTGCAATCAGCAACGATAAGATCAGACAGGTTCTTCTCCAGAATATTAAACTCCCTGAGATTGTATATCTCGGTAATCTGATCGATGAGACAAAGCTCCTGTGCAAGCAGAATAATAATGAAGTGAAGACGTTTATTATCGTTGCAGCGCATTCTTTTTATAAGAACTACGATATGTTCATTTCTGTAATGAACAGGCTCTGTGAGATAGCAAAGCAGGATTTTAAGGTAATGATCGTCGGCTATGGTTCAAATAAGGGTTATTCAACCGGTGTTGAACAATTTGAAGCTAAAATAAAGAGTTCAAAGTTTGCTGATAAGGCGATAATGATTCCTTCGGTTCCTCATGATCAGATAGGTGAGACCTTAAATAAAGCTGATGCGTTTATTATGACATCTATTCAGGAAGGTCAGCCTGTGTCTGCTATGGAAGCTGCCTGCTGCGGATTGCCTATCTTTTCCACAAGATGCGGTGGAGTTGAAGACTACGTAGATGCTAAAATGGGCAGAATCTATGATGTCATTGACTCAGAAGGCATGGCTAACGGATTAAATGACTACCTCGAAGGAAGAATCACATTTGATTCTGAGTATATTAGAAGCAATGTTGTTTCAAAATTCGGCAGGGAAGCATTTGCCAGGAATTTTGTTGATGCATTCAATAAAGTAATTGAACGTAATGAATAAACTTAGTGTAGTTGTTATTATCTATAAGGTTGAGAAGTATCTTAAGCAGTGTTTGGACAGTATTCTCATCCAGACTTATAAAGATTTTGAATTGATCCTGGTTGATGACGGATCTCCTGATGGTTGCCCGGCTATTTGTGATGAATATGCTGAAAAAGATGCAAGAATTAAGGTGATTCACCAGAAGAACCAGGGTTCGGTAATGGCCAGGTGGAACGGTTTCCTGGCTTCAACCGGCGAATATATCTCGTTTATCGACGGTGACGACTGGATCGACCCTGATATGTTTGAGAAACTGATGATTTCTGCTGATAAGAATAATGCTGATTTAGTCGTTTGCGGTTATAAGGAAGCATCTGAAGACGGTAATGTGGATAGAGGTTGTCCTATTGCGTCCGGTTTATATACCGGAGATAAGGTTCAGACTGTTTATGATTCTGCTGTCTATACAGGTAAGTTCTATGAGGCAGGAATTAATCCTTCGCTCTGGAATAAGCTGATAAGACGATCACTGTTGCTAGGAGATTACATTCCGGCTGACCCGTCTCTTAAGATGGGCGACGATGGTGCTGTATCTTATCCGGCTATATCCAAGGCTAAATCTATATATATTGATAATGAATTTCATCCGTACAATTACAGGATAGTAAGTGGTTCACTGTCCAGAGCGTTTGATATTGAGTTTTTCAACCGTGCGATCAAGCTCTTTAGCGGTTTGGCGGATAATCTCAAGAATAATGAAGCGATGTTTAAGGGTATTTATCCTTATTCTTTGTTTATTACTAAGATCGGCATACTGAAACTAATGGAGAGAGGTAATGGTTTAAAGCTTAGTGAGAAAAAGAAGATTCTAAGTGATTATTACTCGTCATATACTAAATTTCTGACAACTAAAGCCGTTAAGTCAGAGATTTCAATAGATTTCGATAGTGAACGGATGTTATATTTGTTTACTCAGGGTAAGGTAGATAAGCTAATCCGACATATATACTTTGATAAAGTAATCAGTAAGATTAAAAGATAATGGAGATAAGGCCTTAAAGGCACAGATATGGATAAGAGAGTAACATTTGCAAAGACTGCAGTTAAACTTCCTGACGTAGCTTACAGAAAGCTTCGCAGGTCTTTGTATAACAAAGAGAAGATCGGTATTGCTTCTTATTGTGATCTTATGAGATATTCGAATGGAAGGATTCCTGCAGATAAGATCAGCTCATTTAAGAATGTCAGATCCATTACCGGCGGCCTCTATGACTATGAATACCTGAACATATGCTTTATTAATAACATGCTCTCGATTGTATTGAAGTCATTGTGCGAGGGAAATATCCCCAGAATAGACATTATCGCTAAGGGCAACAATCTGTGGGAACAGTTCTTCAAACAGCCGTTTGAGGGTTTAACTGAAGATAAACCTGTTGAAATCTATAATGAGAAGATGGTTGAGGCTTTCCCGAGCTGGGAATGTATCTATCAGGAAGATCAGGTCGATTTCTGGGGTGCTCTTTATAATGATTTCCTGGTTTTCAATGATAAGACTAATGATTATATACAGGATGAATTGAAGACTATTATTGGAGATAGAAGAGTTCTGGGTGTGTTATGCAGAGGCACAGATTATATCTTGAAGAAGCCGAAGAATCATCCGGTTCAGCCTGAACTCAATGAGATTATCGCAAAGGCACGCGAAGTGTTCGATGAGGGCGGATACGAGTATATGTATCTTGCTACCGAAGACAGTAAGTTCGATGAGGCATTCAGAGAAGAGTTTGGTGATAAGATGCTCGTTAATAAGAGAATCTATTACGATAAGATTTTCGACAGTCAGAAGCTTGAACTCATCAAAGATGTTCATTTCGAGCGTGAGAACGATGAGTATTTAAAGGGTATAGAATACTTGTCATCGCTGTATATTCTTGCGAACTGCAAGGGTTTGGTAGCAGGTAACTGCGGCGGTACACAGGCTGCAGTATTCCTTAACAGGAATAAATATGAGAAAAAGGTTATATTTGACTTGGGTTTATACGAGTAACAGGAGATAGTTTTGTTTAATTCTGAATCGAGAACATCTAATTCAATAAAGAATTCGGTCATTGGCGGAGCATCTATGATCGTCAAGATTCTGCTTGCCTTTGCTTACAGAACGATCTTTGTTCACTTTTTGGCTGCAGAGTATCTGGGATTAAACGGATTATTCACTAATATTCTGACGATACTCTCATTAGCTGATCTCGGTATTACCACATCAATCGTTTACAGGTTCTATGAACCTATCAGCAAGAATGATGTTCATTATGTCGGCATGCTGATGAATTACTTTAGAAGGGTATACACGATAATTGCCATTGTTATATCAGTCATCGGATTAGCTCTGCTGCCGTTTTTGCCGTATCTCATCAAGGACGGTGATACTGTTCCACCGGATATTAATCTTTATCTGGTATATGTTCTGTTCCTCGCGAGCACTGTATCAAGTTATGTATTCTCATATAAGCTGACACTTCTTACTGCAGATCAGAAGAATTACATATTCTCGGTTATTAACCTCATTATTGAGATCGCTAAGTATATTTTGCAGATAATTGTTCTTGTACTGACACACAATTATACGATCACTCTGGTGGCTGCAATCGTAATCGGTCTGGCATTTAACTTCATTGCCAGTGTATGGACAACAAAGAAGTATCCGGAAGTGTTCAGTGTTAAGGAGATGCTTCCAAAAGCAGATCAGAAGGCAATACTCAAAGATACCCGTGCGTGCCTGTATCACAAAATCGGATTTACAGTGCTCTCCGGTACTGATAATGCTGTCTTAACCAAGATGATCAGTCTCGAAGCTACAGGTGTTTATTCGAACTATGCTTTGATCCTTACGTATGTTCAGACGTTTTTGACTCAGATTCTGGGTAATTTTACAGCATCTGTTGGAAACGCTATACAGCAGATGAAGGAAGATGAATACTATAAGTTATTCAAGAAGATGACATTCTCATGTTTGTGGATCTCCAGTGTTGTTATCGTATGTTTATATGTAGCGTTGAACGATTTTATAAATGTCTGGTTAGGTGAGAAGTACGTCTTAGATGAGTTTACAACTGTTGTATTATGCATTCAGCTCTATATAACCATTACCCGTATTACCAATGGAGCTTTTGTAAATGCTGCCGGATTGTTTGTTAAAGACAGAGTCAGACCCCTTATTGAAGCAATTCTTAATTTAGTTATATCTATTATTCTTACCAAGCATTTTGGTATTGTAGGTGTTTTCGCTGGTACGGTCATAAGCTCAATGTTAACCGTATTCTGGAGAGAAACATATTTGCTCTATAAGTTCTCTTTCAAGAAAAAATCGTGGGGATACTGGGGAATGTATTTGTTGTTCACCGTGATTAGTTTGGGCGTTATCGTCGGTTTGATCGTATTGAAGAACGTTATAGGTATTGCAATGTCCAATTTCTTATGGATCCTTTTGGAGTGCATTGTTGCGTTCGTAGTAATTAACCTGATCCTTATCGCTATATTCCATAAGCGGGAAGAATTCCAGTATCTTATATCTCTAATGAAGGGTTTGTTATCTAAGTTCAAACGTTCATCTGCCAAGGCTGAATAATCTGAATAATAATTTTGCCATAAGCCACGTGAGAAGTTACGTCTTCTCGTGTGGCTTATGGCTCTCCAAGCGGTAGCGCGGAAGGGAATTGACATTTAGGCTTTATTCGATATAATCTTACCTAAAAGGTAAGATTATATCGAGGGGTGTTTGTATATATACTTTGAATATGAAGATGAAAAAGTATTAAATCTGTTTGATGATTTGAATGACGTATTGCATTCAAAAGGGTTGTTGTGTAAGGCTATTGGGTTTGACTTGGCTAGGCAGATTAAGAAGAGATATGATCAAATTCGTGCGTTTAATTCTTTTTATGGTTTTCAACAATCTGGGTATGGCAGAGTAGAATCTTTATCTGGTAATTTGAAAGGTTATTATTCTGTTAGGCTTAGTTCGAATTATAGATTAATTATTAAACCTAAATCAGTTGATTTGAGTGCTTATAGTTTGAAGGAATGTGACACTGTGATTATTAAGGGAGTGATTGATTATCATGGTAGAGGAAACAATTGGCTTATCCCGTGAATTCATTATTCATCCGGGAGAATCATTATTAGAAGCTTTAGAAGACAGAAATATGACTCAATATGAGCTTTCTGTTCGAACAGGTGTGTCTGAAAAGCACATTAGTACTATTATTAGCGGACTGAAGAACATTACTCCTTCTTTTGCTAAAAAACTTGAATATGCTTTAGGTATTGATGCTTCTTTTTGGATGAATCTTCAGAATAATTACGATCAGGAATTGCTTCAATTTGAGGAGTTAAATAGTATATCTGAGGATGAAATAGATATATTGAATAAGTTTTCTGAACTTACGGATGCTTTTATTACATATGGTTTTTTTAAAGAAAAGCTCAGTCCTGTTTATATGGTTTTGGAATATCGTAAATTATTAGGAATGAGCAATTTGCTGGATATTCCTAAAATCAAATATCATTCTGCCTTTAGAGCGCAGATTAGTAATTGTAATGTAGATCAATACATTCTTTTTGCTTGGCTGAAAATGTGTGAATTACTTTCCGAGAAAAAAACTGCTGCAGAAAACTTAGATATTGATAGACTAAAGAAAAGTATTCCTGAAATTAAAAAGACAATGTTTTTGAAGGCAAATCTAATTGAGAAACGATTATCTGATATTTTTTCAGAATGTGGAATTAGGTTTTGTGTAGTTCCTAATTTCAAGGGTGCTCCAGTTCAAGGCTTTATTAAACGAACTGATAATGAAAACATAATCCTTTGTGTTACGTTAAGACAAAAATATGCTGATATATTTTGGTTTACTTTATTTCATGAGATAGGTCACATTATTAATGGCGATACAAAGCGGTTATTTGTAGATTTTATTACTGTTTCTGAGAATAATGAATTAAAAGCAGATATGTTTGCACGTAATAATTTGATAAATAGTAGGGATTATAATGCGTTTATAAAAGAAAAAGGGTATAAGAGATCAATTGAGATTAAGCGATTCGCTGATACCCAAAATGTTAGAGATTTTATTGTTTTGGGAAGATTAATGAAGGATGGTTATATACCATGGGGTGATAGAACAAAGTATGAATGGACTTAAAACTCGTTCTATGGCCTTCCCGATGACAGTTTTATAAAATTTCTAATATCAAGTTTTATTAGTATAATAGCGTTGGTGACAATATTGCCAACGCTTTTTTATTTGTATATTCGGAAATGGGTAACTTTGATACAGATGACAACGTAAAGATAAAAAGCTTTACTGATAGATCCAAGATTGTTTTCGATGTTGTTTATCTAACAGCACTTGTTCTTTATATTGCTTGCTATGCTTGTAATCAGAAGGCTTCCCCATTTCCTTTTTTGAATACTATCTTTTTAGTCAGCTCATTTTGCCTTATGGCTGTTGCAGTCTATAGGCTGCTGGTTGTTATACTCGGCAATAAGAATAAACCGCTGTTTGCTGTTGTTACTGCAATAGCAGCAGTCATGCTGTTGGCATTGTATATTCTCTCACTTGTTAATGGTGAAAACACTTTTGTTACTGTTGTTCCTTTTGCACTTATTGGTGCAATGGGTGTAAGTGCTGATTTAATTCTATATGCCTGTATTAGCGGAAATTTACTACTGATTATCTATAATTTCTTCAATACTCTTTTTAGGGTAGCTGAGTTATCTTATTTAGATTTAGAGCCTCGTGATTTCTTCTTTCTTGGGGATAATGTCTTCTATATTCCGAAGTTTAACAGTTCTTCATCGACAGATTTTGCTTCGCATTTCTTTTGGATTATTGCGGCTTATCTGTGGATAAGAGGAAAGAAGATTTCTTGGGGAGAGATATTTGCAATTGGTGCTCTGGATATTCTTGTTTATTCGATGTCGGGATCAAATACATCTCTCTTATCGATTTCGATTGTTCTTATATTCGCAGTTGTTTATAAGCTATTGCATTCCAAAGACAGTACTTCCGGAGATAAATCATCTGTATTAAATAATCAGTTTGGTAAGATCTGTTCTCAGATCGTATCTTTTTGCGCACGTTATTCTTTCATAATTATTGCTGTAATTTGTATTGTTTTGGCCGTATCTTACAACACAGGATCCCCATTAATGTTCAGATTGAATCAAATCCTCCATAACAGAATAGCGTATGGATACAGGGGATTGATGGAGTATGGAATCCACTTTATAGCAGAAGACACACCGGCTTATGTTATGTATTCTTCTGTCGATGGTTACTATTTCTATTTGGATTGCTCATATCTGTCTTTACTGATTAGGTTTGGTGTTTTATTCCTTGTTTTCTATCTGGCTGGCATGACCTTCATTCAGGCTAAATACAAAAAATATACATATGGAGTTTTGATATTAGCTGTTTGTGCTCTGACGTGTATCGAAGAGCCTCATTTAAATGAATTACCATACAATTTCTTTATTCTATTGTTGCTCGCAGATAAGAATATTGATGACAAATTTATCGCTAATGCGGAAAAGGTAAAGAGTAACAAGGGAATAATTCTCAAGGTTTGTTCCTCTGTAATTTGTGTTGGATTGTTAATTGGTGTTTTCTTTGTTAACTATCCAAGATACAAGGCTGTTAAGAAACTGGATGCGTTGGATCAGAATGCTTGTTATATCTATTCTGCAGTACAGAAGAATATTGATGCTGCTATAGTATCAGGTGAGTGGAATGAACTGTTAGCTAATAACAGTTCTTATCAGTTAGGAGATTTACTTAGTAAACCTTCGGATTATTCTAGTGTTAATGGTATAGCCTGGAGTGAAGCGATTAGTAATCCTAAGGTTCATTCTTATTATTCAGTTCCATATGGCGTCGGTTCTGATTCTTTTGCAGTTAATGACATCTTAATTAGTGATGAGGTTAAAAATCTCATTGGCAATGGTTCTGTTGTTATTGAGTACGATGCAGTTTCAGGAAAAGTATATTCAGTATGGTATTCAGAGTCTTCAGGATGTGTTGCCATTGATGATGGCAGAGATAACACAAGAGCAGGGCGACTTAGAGATGACGTGGTTCCTGAAGGATATTATGCAGGTGGCGTGTATGGATAAGATTATTATGAGTTCCAGATCCTGCTTTGTCAGATTCTTATCTGTCATCCTTGTGATTGCAGTTGTTGTCAGCATGTGTTCATGTAAGGCTAATAACAATGATTTCAATGGTGTGCGTTTTGGAAAGACCAGGACGATCTCAGTTATGGTTGATTCTTATGCTGATGACAGCATAGTTAACTCTTCATTGTGTGCACAGTATATCCATGATGCAGTCTTAAGAGACTGCAATATAGATGTTAAGTTTGTAGGTTTAAATAATCGTGACATTACGCATGGAACAACAGCAGACATTTCTATTACAGAGAACTATAGCTATTTAACAACTAATTACAAAATGAATGCAGTTGTTAATATGGCAACATATCTTGATGAGTATTCGGATTCATTATCAGATCTTAAGACGCTATTGGGTGATGATCTTTATTCCTGTACCAGTGATCCTTCTGAAGTCTGGTATTTGTCTCAGGCATCTTTTGAACCTGAAGCACAGGTGACATTTATACGTGCTGACTGGCTAGAGAAACTGGGGCTCGAAGCTCCGACAACTAAGTCTGAATTCTATAACTGTATCGTTGCTTTCCGTGATAATGCGGACATTTTGCTTGGTGAAGATTCAGAATCAATGATCCCGTTCTTTATTGATAACGAGCCTTCTGTCAGCGCAAAGCCTCTGTTGGATTCATTCCTTGACACTGGTATAAGTGATAAGAATTTCTATGTTAATGGTTATAACAGAGCGACTCAGGATGGTTTCTCTGACGGACTAAGACTATTGAACGATTGGTATTTGGAAGGCTTACTGCCATCAGATTTTATGTATATCAGACCTAATACCAAAGAATCTTACGAACCTATTGAGAACGGATATGTTGGAGCGTTCTGTTCCGAATACGATTATGTTTATAAGATGTTTGGTGATGTTAGTAATTATGTAGCGGTTAATACTTTCGAGAATAAAGACGGAGAATATACATATTGGAACGAAGAATACCTTAAACAGGAAGGAATGAAGATATATATCCCTGCAACATGCCGTGATCCGTTGGCATGCCTCGTTTATCTTAACTGGATTTCTTCGCCCGGGAATATTGAGGCTGTTCAGGACCTGTCGCTGAATAATCCTAACGAGAAATATGGATACGATAAGTATCTGATAACTTGCGATGGTATGTATCCCGACGGTAGAGCTGATAACGAATCTGTTAAGCAGGCACGTGAGACAGCAATGGCAGTTACTGTTATTAATCGCGGTTGTAAGTGTGTCAGATATAATCCGTATTTCTTTGATTATATTGAGACGGATGTTGATATTAAGTCTTTGTATCCTGATTCGACAAAGAATTTTACCTGTGGGGTAATCGCTTCTGAGGCAGGATGTTTTGATACTAATTATCCGGTTTTATATGAAGACTATTTGTGTTCCGGAGCATATGCAATCTGTTATATGCGTGAGAATGAATGGAACAAGGTCGTTGTTGATGGCAATATGCTGCCCTGGTGATCATTTATAACTCTTTATTTACAATTATTCCTGAGATTAAGTTTATACTTTAATTAGAGGTGATTCTTATGAATGAGCAGTACGACATAATAATCATTGGTGCGGGAGTAACGGGAAGTGCAATAGCACGTGAATTATCCTGCTTTGACTGCAAAGTTCTCGTTCTTGAGAAAGATGAAGATCTGTGTTGCGGAACATCTAAAGCTAACAGTGGAATCGTTCACGCTGGATATGATGCTAAGCCCGGCACGTTTAAGGCCAGAATGAATCTTCGCGGCAATCAGATGATGCCTTCTCTTTGTGAGGAACTGGATATTCCGTTTAAGCAGATCGGATCACTCGTTGTATGTACTGATGAATCGCAGCGTTCGGGTATTACTGAATTGTTTGAACGTGGTATATCTAATGGCGTTCCTGATATGAAGATACTGGAAGCTGATGAAGTCCGTGAATTAGAACCTAATATCTCAGATGATGTTGTTTGTGCGTTGTATGCTCCGACTGCAGGCATTATATGTCCGTTTAGATTGAATATAGCTCTTGCGGAGTGCGCAAATCAAAATGGAGTTGAGTTCAGATTCGACTGCCCGGTAACCTCTATAGAATCTTCTGCTTCGGGTTTTATTGTACATTCTTATGACAGCGTCTTTGAGTGTTCTGTTGTTGTTAACTGTGCGGGATGCCATGCTGATGAGATACATAACATGGTATCCGGGAACAAACTGCATATTACACCAAGAAGAGGAGATTATATTCTGCTAGACCGTTCGTGCGAAGGTTTTGTTAATCACGTTATATTCCCTCAGCCTACAAAACTCGGTAAGGGAATACTGGTTACACCTACTGTGCATGGAAATATATTGGCAGGTCCTACCGCAATTGATAATGACAGCCGTGATGAAGCACCTCTGACATCAGAAGGTATCGCAAAAGTCCTTGAAGGTACTGCTAAAAATGTTAAGGGTTTGCCTGTAAAGCAGGTAATTACAGGTTTTTCAGGACTTCGTGCTCATGAAGACGGCGGCGAGTTCATATTAGAAGAAGTATCTGATTGTCCCGGATTCTTTGACTGCGTCGGTATTGAATCACCAGGACTTACTGCATGTCCGGCAATTGGAGAATATATGGCCAGGCTGATTGCCGATAAGTTGTCTTTATCCCTCAAGGCTTTTTGGAACAGCGAATGCAAAGATATAGTTAAGCCTTTTGAACTGAGTGATGAAGAGCGTTCAGCTCTTATCTCTTCACATCCTGAATACGGAAAGATTATCTGCAGATGTGAGACTATAACGGAAGGTGAGATCATTGATGCTGTTAAGCGTCCTCTTGGCGCACGTTCACTTGATGGTGTAAAACGCAGAACAAGAGCAGGTATGGGACGTTGCCAGGGTGGATTCTGTTCTCCAAGAGTTATGGAAATAATCAGTCGCGAACTTGGGGTTCCTCTTGATACTGTTACAAAGAATGGCGGATCTTCAAAGATTCTGACGGGGAGGACTAAAGATGAGAGCTGATATAGTAATTGTCGGTGGTGGTCCTGCCGGACTCGCAGCTGCAATAGCTGCTGCAAAAGAAAACAGAAATCTTGACGTTCTGATCCTGGAACGTGACAGTGAATTGGGAGGAATTCTCAATCAGTGCATACACAACGGTTTTGGTCTGCATACGTTTAATGAAGAACTGACAGGACCGGAGTATGCAGACAGATTTGAACAGCAGCTTGATGGGTTGAATATCAGGTACATGCTGAATACGATGGTTTTGAATGTTGCTTCAGGTTCTGTTACTGCAGTTAACAGTTCAGAAGGCGTGTTTAACGTTGAGTGCAGTGCAATTGTTCTATGTATGGGGTGCCGCGAAAGACCAAGGGGAGCATTAAATATTCCTGGTTTAAGACCTGCAGGAGTATTTACTGCAGGAACAGCCCAGCGTTTAGTCAATATTGAAGGATATATGCCAGGTAAGGAAGTCGTTATTCTGGGTTCTGGTGATATCGGTCTTATTATGGCGCGTAGAATGACATTGGAAGGGGCAAAGGTTAAGGCTGTTTGCGAGCTTATGCCTTATTCAGGCGGACTGAAGCGTAATATAGTCCAGTGTCTTGATGATTTTGATATTCCATTATTGTTATCTCACACTGTCATTGATATTAAAGGCAAGGAGAGAGTTACATCAGTTGTTATTGCTGAAGTAGATGAATCTTTGAAGCCTATTCCGGGCAGTGAACAAGAGATACCTTGCGACACTTTATTGTTATCCTGTGGTCTCATTCCTGAGAATGAATTATCCAGAGCGTGTGATGTAAAGATCAACCCGGCAACGAACGGTCCTGTGGTAAATGAATCTTTCGAGACGTCAATACCTGGAATCTTCGCGTGTGGAAATGTTTTGCATGTACACGACCTCGTTGATTATGTTTCTGAAGAATCAGCAAGAGCAGGTAGAAGTGCGGCCAGATATGTTGCTTCTTCTAAACCAAATTCAGGTTCAGAGATTCAGATTAAGACAGGTAATGGAGTACGTTATACAGTTCCGAGCTTTGTAAGGGTTGAAGGATTAGATTCAGACCTTACGATAAGATTCAGATCGGGTAATGTTTATAAGAATTTGTATATTGATGTTCTGATCGACGGTAATCAGAAGATTCACAGAAGAAAGCAGATAATTACTCCCGGAGAGATGGAACAGGTAATTTTGAAAAAAGATGATCTGTCAGATTGTACCGGTGAGATTCTGGTTCAAATAACGGAGGGCTGATATGGAGATAAGAGAACTTACTTGTATTAATTGCCCGATGGGATGCCGGATTACAGTAACTATGGACGGCGATTCTGTTGTTTCTGTCAGCGGAAACACATGTATGAGGGGAGAGGTTTATGCCCGTAATGAAGTTACCTCGCCTGTCAGAACGGTTACAACCACTATCCGGGTTAATGGAGGTTCGGTTGACAGAGTCAGTTGTAAGACAAAAGAACCTGTGCCCAAGGATAAGATATTTGAAGTTATGGATGAGATAAATAAAACCAGTTGTACAGCTCCTGTTAATATAGGAGATGTATTGATTGAAGACGTTGCCTGTACTGGCATAGCTGTTGTTGCTACCAAGGTTGTATTAAACTAATTTCTATTCTTATTTGCTTTATTTAATATTTAATGCTATTTTATTTGAATGTTCATTAAATTTTAAGGAGGACCTGTTCGTGAACAAGAACAAAAACGCACATGCTGAACTTTCAAAACAGGTTCTTGATGTTTTATTATCACTTAACAGCGAACGGTATTTTAATCAGCGTTTATTGTCGGAAAATACGGGCTATTCTCTTGGCACAATAAATAAGTCCCTTAAATTTTTAAATGAATATGGTTACATTGATGAAGACGTAAATTTAACTGCCAAGGCCAAGAATTTTATTAAGAAATGCAAGCCTCAAAGGGCGGTTATTTTGGCAGCCGGATTTGGAATGAGGATGGTTCCAATTAATACGTCGTTTCCTAAGGCTATGTTAGAAGTAAAAGGCGAAGTCCTAATTGAGCGACAAATACGTCAGTTAATTGAAGCAGGAATAAAAGATATTTCTGTTGTTGTCGGATTTATGAAGGAAAGCTTCGATTATCTAGTTGATAAATATGGTGTTAATATCATTTATAATAATTGCTATTCGACCAAGAATAATATTTATTCTGTTAATATCGTTTCCGATAAGCTGAAGAATTGTTATATAGTCCCTTGTGATTTGTGGTGTGAGTTTAATCCATTCAACAAGTATGAATTATATAGCTGGTATATGGTTACTGATTCTGCTGATGAGAATTCGACTGTTCGTGTTAACAGAAAGAATGAACTCGTAAATCACAACGCTGATAGTAATGGTAACAGAATGATTGGTATATCGTATCTGTTAGCAGATGAAGCGAATATGCTATCTGAAAAATTAGCTGCTTTATTATCAGATGGCCGTCATAATGAATCATTTTGGGAAGAAGCTCTTCTCAATTTGGATCGTATGTATGTCTATGCCCGGGTTGTTCCTGATGCTCAGGTTAAAGAAATTAATACATATGAGCAGTTAAGAGAGTTAGATTCAGATTCTGGTCACCTAAAGAATGATGCAATAGGTGTTATTACTAAAACATTTAAGTGTAAGCCGAATGATATCAAAGATATAACAGTAATGAAAAAAGGTATGACTAACAGGTCATTTATATTTACTGTTAATAACCAGAAATATATTATGCGTATTCCGGGGGAGGGTACAGACCAGCTTATTAACCGTGAGCAGGAAGCAGCAGTTTTCCGCGCAATCAGTAAATATGGTTTCTGTGATGATCCTATTTATATTAATCCGCAAAACGGATATAAGATTACGAAATATCTCGAAGGTGCCAGAACCTGTAACCCTGAAAATGAAGATGACTTAAAAAAGTGTATGGCACTATTAAAGTCTTTTCACGATTCGCGCATTAGAGTAAATCATTATTTTGATATTTTCGGACAGATAGATTTTTACGAATCGCTTTGGAATGGAAATCCTTCTGTTTTCCGTGATTATGAGGAAACAAAGGCTAATGTCTTAAGTCTTATAAGTATTATAGATTCAATTGATAAAGACTATTGTCTTACACATATTGATGCTGTTCCTGATAATTTTCTTTTCTATAAACCGCTGGATTCTGAATGTGAATTATTGCAGTTAACTGATTGGGAATATTCAGGAATGCAAGATCCACATGTAGATATTGCTATGTTTTGTATTTATTGCCTGTTTGATAAGAACAAGTGTGATCATGTCATTGATGTATATTTTGACGGAAAGTGTGATGTCAAAACCAGAGGCAAGATTTATTGCTATATTGCATCATGTGGCCTGTTATGGTCTAACTGGTGTGAATACAAAAGGCAACTGGGTGTTGAATTCGGAGAATATATCATCCGTCAGTACAGATATGCAAAAGAGTTCTACAGATATGCTAAGGAGTTGTTATGAGTAAGCATACTGTTAAGCGTGCGATAATTATGGCGGCCGGAATTGGTAAGAGAATGCAGCCTCTTACATTTGACACCCCTAAGCCGCTCATTAAAGTTAATGGCATTCGAATGATTGAGACTATTCTTGATGCACTTATTGCTAATGGAATTGAAGATATTAATGTAGTTACAGGATATCTGTCTGACAAATTTGAGGTGCTATTAAATATGTATTCGAAAATTAGATTTATTAATAATCCTTATTTTGATAGATATAACAACATCTCATCTTTATATGTGGCACGAGAGTTACTGGATACAGATGTCATTATTTGTGATGCAGATCAGATTATTTATAACCAGGATATCCTTTCGCCTGTATTTGATAAGTCAGGATATAATGCTACTGAAGTAAAGAGCCATACTGATGAATGGGTAATGACAGTTGAGAATGGATTTGTTACTTCATGTTCAAGGAATGGTGGCGATTCTGGTTGGCAACTCTATAGCGTATCCCGTTGGAGCAAAGAAGACGCCGCCAAACTTAAGTCTTTCCTCGAGTTGGAATTTGAGAAGAATAACAGGTCTGATATCTATTGGGATGACATTCCGATGTTCCTGCATTTTGACAGTTTTAATCTTGGAATAAACGTAATGAGCAAAGATGACATATTGGAAATAGACAGTTTGGAAGAATTGAAGATGATTGATTCAAGTTATTTGAATATAGAAGGAGAGTAGTTATGGCAAAAGAGGTAACAAAAGAAGTAAGTAAACGTAAGTTGGATCCGTTTACAACAATTATCCCGCTTACATGTATTATCGCTTTGTGTTTGTACTTTGTGCTCGCACCTGATAATTCCACTTCGGCATTGGAAGTAATCAGAAGCTTTCTGGGTGATAAATGCGGTGTATATTATCTTGTAATCGGTTTGGGATTTTTCCTCGTTTCAATTTGGATATCTTATTCAAAAATCGGTAAGATCGTAATTGGTAAACCTGGAGAGAAGCCTCAGTATGGCTTTTTCTCATGGGGTGCAATGGTATTCACCTGTGGTCTTGCATCAGATATTCTGTTCTATTCTTTCTGCGAGTGGATATACTACTTTGAGGATGAACACGTTCAGTCTTTTGGCAATATAAATGAATGGGCTCCGACTTTCCCACTTTATCACTGGAGTCTTATCCCGTGGAGCTTTTATGCTGTCCTAGCTGCAGCGTTCGGATTTATGCTTCACGTTAGAGGCTGCCATAAGCAAAAGTATTCTGAGGCTTGCAGACCTTTGCTCGGTAAGCGCACTGACGGTGTTTTGGGAAAGATTATCGATTTGTTAGCTGTAATTGCTCTTATCGCCGGAACTGCTACAACTTTCTCAATCGCTACGCCTTTGCTTTCTATGGTTCTTACTGATCTGTTCGGTATTGCAGGTTCAAAGTTCGTTTCAATTGGAATCCTGGTTGTTGTCTGTGGAATCTATACATGCTCAGTAATGAATGGTTTTAAGGGCGTAAATATGCTCTCAAAAATCTGTATGATTTTGTTTGGAATAATTCTTTTATACGTATTCATTCTCGGTGGAGAAGCTCGTTTCTCTGTTGAAACTGGTGTTACTTCATTGGGTAATATGGTTCAAAACTTCATTGGTTTGTCCACATGGACTGATGCGACAAGAACCGAAGCAGGATTTGCCCAGAACTGGACAATATTCTATTGGGCTTACTGGATGGTATGGTGTGTAGCAGCTCCGTTCTTTATGGGTATGATCAGCCGCGGTAGAACCATCAAACAAGTAATTATGGGTTCGTATGTATTCGGTACAGCAAGTACATTGATTTCATTTATTGTTCTTGGAAACTTTGGTCTAGGAATGAAAGTTCACGGCAGATTTGATGCTGTAGCCCAGTATCATGCTAATGGTGATGATTTGTATCAGACTATTATTGACATCATACATCAGTTGCCTCTTGCTCCTGTATTCCTTGTAGTGTTAGCTCTCGCAATGTTTGCGTTCTATGCAACTTCTTTCGACAGTATTACTATGGTTGCATCAAATTACAGTTATAAGAATATTGAAGGTGATGAGACTGCAAGTAAGAAGATGAAATTATTCTGGGCGGTTCTCCTTATTATGCTTCCTATAGCATTAATCTTCTCAGAGGGAACAATGGCAAATCTCCAGACTGTTTCAATTATTGCTGCTTTCCCAATTGGAATAGTCATGATTATCATTGTTGCAAGCTTTATTAAAGAAGCCAAGGGATATCTGGAAGCGCATAATAATCCGGATAAATCGTAAATTGCAACAGAAATTTAAGCAGAAAAAAAGAGGTTGTCATTTGACAACCTCTTCGTTTTAGATAGTTTGAATTATCAGTTCATTTCTGCGATAACGCCGAGAACTGCTGCCAAAATATAAATGGCAATATAAGCAGTAACTACGCATCCGGCGATGAGACCACCGAGAGATAAGTACTTACCAACCTTAGCCTTACCATAGAGCTGACCGCATTCTTCTGTGAACTTCTTAGCCTTTGAAAGACCGATTGCTCCGCAGATGATTCCTGCAGCACCAAACCATACTGTGATTGCTGTAGCTACAGCAATGATACCCATAACCAAGATGTTTGTAGCGAGGCTGGAATCACCAGGGTTAGCAGGCATAACAGGCGTAACGCCCATAGGTGCCTGAGCATAAACAGGCTGAACAGGAGCTGCCATAGGCGGAACAGGTGCAACCGGAGCCGGTGCAGGAGCAGGTGCCGGTGCGGGCTCATAAGGTGTAGCAATCGGAACAGCTGCAGCTACAGGAACAGCCTCAACGGGAGCTGCCTCTACAGGTGTTGCAGCAACGGGAGCAGCCTCAACAGGTGCTGCAGCAACGGGAGCTGCTTCAACGGGAGCAGCAACAGGTGCAGGTTCAGCAACAGGCTGAGCTACTGACTCAACTTTTGATCCGCAGTTAGGGCAGAAAGCATTACCGTCTTCGAACTGTGATCCGCAATTAGTACAAAACATTTATCTATCCTCCATATATCAAGATAGAGAGATAATATCATTATTAGAATTTCTTAGCAAATAAATATAATATTAGTATTGTGATATTATTAGTTTGTTCGTTTGAAACGGGCAATTTATTATTTGGGATTAATATGAAATTAGCGATTTTATCTGACATTCATGGCAACTGTTCTGCTCTGGAAAGCGTTTTAAGTGATATTAAGGCGGTTAAACCTGATGCAATTGCGCTGTTGGGCGACCTTATTGATTATGGAATGCGTTCAAATGAAGCAATCGAAATGGTCAAGTCAATTGATATCCCTTTGGTTTGTAATATCTGGGGCAATCACGAACAGGCAATAATCGATGAAGATTATCAGAGATTCTCATCTGAGCGTGGAGTTATATCTGCCAAGAATACAAAGAAACATTTAAATGAGGAGTCTATTTCATATCTGACTTCAGCAATGGACAGATCTGGCAGAGCTGAATTCGAGTTTGACGGTAAGAAGTTTCTAGCTGTTCACGGCAGTCTTACTGATCCTTATTGGAAGGCAATTTTCCCGGATAAAGGTAATGGTTCAGACGGTGCTTTCGAAGGGTATGAAGGATTTGATTATGTGTTATCAGGACACAGTCATTATGCTCATGCATTCGATTATTTCTATAAGGTCGATAATCCGGAATACCGCAATAAGAAAAAAGTTGTGTTTATTAACCCCGGCAGCGTAGGACAGCCCAGGAACCATAATCCTCAGGCTCAGTATGCTTTACTCGACACCTGTAAGGGAATCAGCCTGGTTTCTGTTTCTTACGATATTGAATTTGAGCAGAGTTTATTCACTGATGAAGTGGATTCATTTTATAGAGAAAGATTAACAAATGGAGTTTGATGTATGAATAATCTTTATGTAATCAGCGGTGTAACCGGTATGACTGGTAATGAGTTGGTAAGGCAGATCCTTAATGGCAACAAGGGCAGCGTAATTGGTTTTGATAATTTCTTCTGTTCATCAATTGATACTGTAGAAGATGTTATTGACGATGACAGATTCGAATTCTTCCAGTATGACATCAATAACAGCGCACAGATGGCTGAGATCCAGTATAAAGTAGCCAAGATGAAGAAAGATTTTGATAAAGTCTTCTACATCAACTGCGCAGCTGTAGTACATACAGAATATTTCTATCATGTCTATTCAACATTTGATACTAATCTCCTCGGAATGAAGTCATTCCTCGAGCAGGCGATTGCTGTCGGAGCAGATGCATATATCAACTGCTCAACATCCGAAGTGTATTCAATGCAGTCTTTTAAGGAAGGCGGAGTAAAGGAAACAGATTATCTCCTTATGTCTGATGCCGAGCACAGCCAGAGAACATCTTATGCATGTGGCAAGCTCTTAACCGAGTTCTTCATGAAGGATGCTGTAGATACTGGTAAGATCCGTGGCGCATCTTTGAGATTTGCTAATGTTTACAGTAAGAATGAGAGATTTGCAAAGCACATTCTCCCTCATATTGTTAACAGCCTTCTTAATGACGGTAAGGTTGTTTTGCTTGAGAATTCGAAGGTTAACAAGAGAACATTCCTTCATAACATCGACAGCTGCGCTGCAGTACTTCATTTGTTGGAGCATCCTGATGCATTGGATGGCAGCGTATATAATGTAGCGACTGAAGAAGAAATCTCAATTCTGGATCTAGTAAAGCTCATTGGTGATAAGTTGGGAATTAAAGATCCGGAGATTACTTTCGAGGGTTACAGAGAGTCTGATCCTGTAAGACGTGTCTTAAGCACAGAGAAGCTCAGAACCAGAACAGGTTGGGCCCCGAAGATCACGTTATCTGAAGGTATCGACATGATCGTCGATTTTAGGAAGAATTCATGAGAGTATTTCTTACCACAGTAGCAGGTTCTGCAACGAGGTTCTCCGAGAGTGTCGGGAAGCCTACGGTTAAGTGCATTTATAACAGGGAAGACCCCAACAAGACACTTCTGAATCACATGCTGACACAGGCCAAAGATTATGATGTGTTCGTTGTTGTTGGCGGATTCCGTATTAGTGACCTGGAAGACTACATTAATAACGTTTTGTCCGAAGAATTCAGGAACAAAATACTGCTCGTAAATAATGAACAGTATGCTGAATATGGATCAGGATGGAGCCTTTATCTAGGCGTTAAGGCTGTGTTCGATAAATACGGTACGTCTTTTTCTGAACTGCTGTTTGCAGAAGGCGATCTGTTCGTAGATGACTCGAGTTTTGATGCTGTTGCAGGTTCTCTTTCGAGCGTAATTACGATTAATAGCGAACCTATTAGAGCGAAGAAGGCTGTCGCCCTCTATTATGATCTGAATGAAGTACCGCATTATATCTATGATACTTCACATGGCCAGTTGTCGATAAATGAGCCTTTTACGGCTGTTTATAACTCCGGTCAAATTTGGAAGTTCACTGATATTGAGCTCCTTAACAAGTTAATGAATGAGATGGATGTTAAGTGTCACGAAGGCACAAATCTGGTTCTCATTAATGAGTATTTCCAGAGCCTTGCCAAGAGTGGCAAGAATATTGATGTTATACCGATGAATACATGGATCAACTGCAATACGATCAATGATTTCGTGATTGCAGGACTGTATGGAAGGTAAGATTATGATTAACGATAAGTTGAAACTGATTAAACAGCATGATAGAGAAGGCAAGATCAAGTTGATGATCATAGGCCTCGGCAGTGTTGGTAATTATCTTTTGGAATACCTGTTGTCCACTGGTGATGAGAAACTAGAGATAATTGTTGCAGGAAGAAATGCAGAAAAGATGCAGTGCGATGTTAATATCGCACGTGTTGCAGCGCTCATCAGACGTCAGAACAGATCTAATGTTATTGTTGAGGGCGGAGTTGATCTCGAAGCTGTTGATTCCATCGCAGCAGCTATTTCCAAGTATCAGCCTGACTTTATCGTAAATACGAGCCGTGTATATTCAGGACTCAAGTATGGTTCGATCTCATGGAAAAATGTCCGTGCCTATGGTATCTGGACACCTCTGTCGATCAAATATATCCGTAACATTATGCTCGCTTATGAGAAGGCTGATGGTAAGGGTGTTGTGATCAACACATCTTATTCTGATGGTACTATCCCGTGGCTCAAGAGTGCGGGTAAGGCTTATCCGGATTTCGGTTCTGGAAATTTCAACCACTTGTTGCCCAGAATCAAGTTTGCGGTTGCTAATGAGAAGGGAATAGCAGATTTCTGGAATATTGATGTTGATATCGCAACTGCGCATTTCCATGATGTAGTTATCAGCAAAGAGGGCCAGAATGAAGGCGTTGAGCAGCTTCTCCGCATTTCTTATAAGGGTGAGGTCCTCGATATCGATCAGGATTATATCCTCAAGAAGGCTGTTATCTCAATGCCAACGGATTCAAAGCGTAACATGATGAATGCTTCATCTAACTTTGACATTATTAACTGCATTCTTACTGCAATCCGTGAGAATAAGAAGATGAAGTTCTTCTCGCCGGGTGTATTCGGTAATATCGGCGGTTTCCCTGTGATTGTTGATGGCAGTGGAGATGAGCCTTCATGCTATATCGATGAGAGCGTCTTTGCCATGGATGACATGATCGCTAAGAACAGAGCATCTTTGGCTCTGGACGGAGTAGAGGACATTAAGGACGGAAGTCTCATTTATACTGATGCCCTTATTTCAAAGGCTGAGAAGGCTTTTGGAGTTACTCTGCCGAAGACGGTTCCTTTCGATAAGATCGATGAAACAGCAGGATTCATTATTGATAACATAATCAATCCGGAGCTGGAAAAGGGATTAAATAAGTAAGATTTCAGCTGACATTCAGTTTTTCTTTCAGAGCTTCCTGCAACACCTTCGAGAAGTTTATATTCTCTTTGACTGCAGCATCGTTTAGCCATTCGGGAATAGACAAAGTTTTCTTTACTGACTTGGTTCCGAATTTTCTTCTGTATTTTGTTGTATCGCACTTTATATAGGTGACGAACTCGTTTTTTGCTATTTTGATTTTTGTTATCGGTGAAGCAATGGGAGCGGATTTTTCCTGCTCTTCAAAATCTGAGTAAATAGTTAAGGCAAGAGCATCTTCAGCCATCAGCATGCCGTCTTCAATATTATCTCCACATGTTAGGCAGTTAGAAAAATCAGGAAATCTAATGGAATACTTGCCTTTAGTTTCCTTCGTAAACACAGCCGGATATACATAAATAGGTGATGGTTTCTTATTCATAGATGGATCCTTTCTATTCTAATCCGGCCTGTTTCATTATGTTATGTGCGGTACCGGTCGGTAATTCCTTATGATATACATGCTATACGTAGTGATACGTATCGTCAATTGGTTTTGTGTTTGATTATTGAATTTTAAGGAATTTTATGCGTTCAAATATCCTTCTTTGATAAAAGTGATTTTTACCCCGTAAAATTGAGACTTTTAAAGAAAAACTGATACTGATTTTTGATGAAATATATTTTCTAGGAATTCATAATATTGGCAGAAGATTTTATCCATTTGTGGAGGATTGAGAGTATGAATAGAATCGTACTTCCTATGAAAGTTCATGCTGTAAAGCTCGAATATAGAAGACAACTTTTACTTAGTATTCCAAACGGATATTTTAAGTCAATCAAAGGCAGAAACTATGTGTTGATTACTTATGATCCTGATATGCCTAATATAAGCAAAAGTCATCCCAGGCGTTTGATTGTAACAACGAAATTAGGACGTATATATTCTGAGAAAATACGTGAGTATCTGAAGATTAAAGCAGAGTACGATTCCTTATTTATTGAATGGAAATCAAGATATCAGTCTAATCCGCCATATGTCAGATTTCCTGTGAAACAATTCTATGATCCTCATCAGATGAACAATGAATTCTTCAGAAGACAAATTGCTAATACTGGTAATTATGTTCCGGATAATCCGACTATGAGTGAACACGGAATATTTAAATCTAAGAATGAGCAGATGAGTGCAGATTTACTAACACGTTTGGATATTCCGTTTAAGTACGAGACTTCTGTTTATCTCCAAGAGATTGATGAGACTATCAATCCTGATTATCTTGTTAATTTCTATGAGATCGACAGATGTGCTTATCTTGAGATTCTAGGTTTAAGCGACAAGCTAAAGTACTCTGTTACTACCGCAACAAAGATATACGGTTTTTCTAAGCAACAGTATAGACCAGGCAGGGAGATCATATACATATTTCTCTACGATAAATATAATTTCGATGAAGAGTACTTTATTGTCCAGGTTTTATCCGCTTATGACAGTATGATTCCGGATAGTGCACTGGTGTGGGATGCTGGTTCTCAAGCTATTTGAATAATCGATATTATTCGCAACTCGCCTAAAGACCAAAAACAGAGCGGCAGGATGTAGTCAAGGCCGAAGCATTCGAAGAATGTGACGTAAGTCAGCCTTGACGGCTATCATGCCGTTCTGTAAAAAGAGTCTGGCGAGTTGCGATTATATTTAGGTCTGTTTGTGTTTAAAAAATGAGTTAAAAAGTGCGTCAGACAACGCATGCTTTGACGCATTTTCGAGTGTTAGACAGGATAGATGAGTTAAAAAGTGCGTCAGGCAACACATGTTTTGACGCACTTTCGAGTGTTAGACAGGATAGATTGGTTAA
>FNPA01000004.1 GCA_900107185.1 Ruminococcaceae bacterium YAD3003
CAGAATAATGAACTGTAAGATAGAAATGACATACTACATTAAACGTCTGATTGCCGGAATTATGCTTTTGGCAGTATTACTTGGTGTGTGTTCCTGCACTGAAACAAAATATTGGTCTTTAAAAAGCTACATCAACAATAATGCGGATGTGGAAGTAGCTTATATTGACGAATGGAAATATTCAAAAGACGATAAGACTGTCAGGCTCAACATAGCCCTCAAAAAAGGTTCCAATCCGTCTTTGGAAGAACTTGATTCTTTAAGAAACGCATTAGCAGACTTCATGAGCCGGCAAGGCGGATTCCTTGAACAGGGATGGAAGATTACTGTAATTATTTCTGAATATCATTTTGCCAGTTCTACAGAACCACACGTATATGCACAAATTAAAAACCACAACGATAATGACACTGATGTCAGTAATACTATGAATACGTTTTGTGTTCTTCTCAGTCAGGCTGATGTATCGTATATTTCGTCTTTGTCCGGTGTGGAAAACCTCTATATCGGTAATTTTGTTCAGGATGATAACGGTCTGGCAGAAAGTGTTTTGGATGAGATCAAACAGTTGGATGGATTGAAGACTTTGTCCATTAGCAGCAACTGGTATGAACTGTTTTCTGAAGCAGATCTGGACTGCGAACTTATCGTAATCGATGATCAGGTCAACATATTTAGATGATGATTACTGGTTGTAAGATAAATCTTGAATAAGATATACCAATGTTCTTGATTACAACTGAAAGCCAAGAGGTCTCTTTTATCATCCGGGAACGGCTGACAGTGTTGAAATAAGGGAATTAACTAGAACGACGCCTTTACCTGTGCGAGAAACTTTTCCGCTATAGGCGTAAATGTCTGGTATTTGTTCCAGATCAGATACAGCTTTGTTTCCTGCTTCGGAGACAGCGGACGGAATACAAGGTCGCTTTCTTCGGAACAGTTGATCAGGTGTTCGAAGGTCAGAAGGATTCCCAGACCTTCTTTCGCAAACATGGAAGCATTATAAGAAAGGCGGAATGAGCCTTCCAGATGAAGCTCAGAGAAGCGTTCGCCGGCCCATTCAGGTATCTCGATATTCCAGCTTTGTTCTGAGCAGAAGAGCGGCTGGCCGATAAGGTCTGAGACCTTTATATTCTTTTTCTTTGCCAAAGGGTGGCTCTTTAACATGACCGCACCCCAGCGGTCTGATGAAGGGAACGGGAGATATTCATACTTTTCCTTATTGGGAAGCTCGCATATCACACCGAAATCGAGTATGCCTTTGTCCAGCTTCTCGGTTACCTGCTCCGTATCACCGCTTGTTATGTGGTAGGTAAAGGACGGGTATCTGTCTTTTAGCTTCTTTATCTCGCGTGCAAGCAGGGCTATCTGATACGATTCTCCAAGCCCGAAATAAATATCGCCGCCTGTAATGTCATCAAGGGAGATGAATTCCTGCTCGATCTTATCTGCCATTGCGACAAGGTCTTCGGCACGGTCGCGGAGCAGCATGCCTTCATCAGTCAGCTTGATGGAGAAGCTGTGACGGGTAAAGAGCTTTTTGCCAAGTTCGTCTTCAAGGGCTTTAAGCGCCTTTGATAAGGTCGGCTGCGTCACATGCATGAGCTCTGCAGCATGGGACATGTTCTCTTCTCTGGCAACTGCAAGAAAGTAGCGAAGGTTCTTTATCTCCATCAGGCACCCTTTCTATGATATTCCAATATGGCATATCATGATATTCATTTTATTCATTAGCGCACTTCATAGCAACCCCTTATACTGATCTTGTAAGGACAAAAACAGTTTTAGCGGAGATCCGGTTATGGACTTGAAAATGATGATCGACAGTCTGTCTGAAATAGGCTTGACCGATGAACAGAAAAGAACGGCAAGAAAGCTCTATGACATGGGTCAGAATGCGGAACTTATCAGATATCTTAAGAAGTGCCGGTGCGGCCTGATCGATGAGATGCATGAGAGCCAGAGAAAAGTTGACCGGATGGATTATCTGATCCGGAAAGCAGAGAAGGAAACAGTATAAAAGCCACGGAGGTTTATAACGATGAAAGCAGAAGATCTGAGACTTGTAACAGAGTGGGATAAGACATTTCCAAAGAGCGGGAAGGTTGATCACAGCAAAGTAACCTTTGTGAACCGTTATGGAATAACATTGGCTGCAGATATATATGTGCCGAAGGGAGCAGAAGGAAGACTTCCTGCGATCGCGGTAAGCGGACCTTTTGGTGCGGTCAAGGAGCAGTGCTCAGGCCTTTATGCCCAGACCATGGCAGAGAGAGGCTTTATTACGATTGCATTTGATCCTTCTTATACCGGAGAGAGCAGCGGTGAGCCCCGATATATGGCATCTCCCGACATCAATACTGAAGATTTCATGGCTGCAGTAGATTTCCTTTCTCTCAATCAGAAAGCCGATCCTGACAGGATCGGTATCATCGGCATCTGCGGCTGGGGCGGCATGGCTCTTAATACGGCTGCATTAGATCCGCGCATTAAAGCTACGGTTGCTTCGACCATGTATGACATGACCAGAGTTAATGCCAACGGATATTTCGATTTGGAGGACTCCGAAGAGCAGCGTTATGAGAAGAAGAAGGCAATGGCAGCTCAGCGTCTTGAAGACTTAAAGAACGGTACTTATAAGCGCGCAGGAGGATGCCTGCCGCTTCCAGTTCCGGAAGATGCTCCGTTCTTCGTGAAGGATTACAGTGAATACTATAAGGGAAGGGCATATCATGCGAGGTCCCTTAATTCCAACGAAGGATGGAATGTTACAGGCTGTGAGTCTTTTATGAATCAGCCGATCCTTAAGTACTCGAATGAGATAAGAAGCGCAGTGCTGATTATCCACGGCGAAAAAGCACATTCCTGTTATTTCTCGAAAGATGCATATGAGAATATGACAAAAGACAGCAAGTATAAAGATAACAAGGAACTCATGATAATTCCCAGCGCGGTTCATACAGATCTGTACGACAATCTTGATGTTATTCCTTTCGATCATATCGAAGAATTCATGAGGAAATATCTATGAGAATGAACATTGCAGCCGCTTTGACCGCAGGCACGATCCTGATAAGTCTGGCAGGTTGTTCTGCGGCTCCTGAATCTACACCAACTTCTGAAACGCAGATTACGACTTCGGCTGAAGAAATATCCGAAATGACGACAGAGAAGACTACATCAACGGAAATGTCTGCAACTTCTGAAATGACCATTCAGACAGAAGAGACGGCTACCGTCGCGGAGGCAGAAAGATCAATGACATTAAAGATCGGAGAAAAGGAAGTTCAGGTCACCTGGGAAGATAATGCTTCAGTGGAAGACCTGAAGAAACTCGCTGCATCAGATCTGACCATAAAGATGTCGATGTACGGTGGCTTTGAGCAGGTGGGTTCCATAGGGCAGGCTATCACAAGAGACGATAAACAGACAACAACAAAGCCGGGCGATATTGTTCTTTATTCCGGTGATCAGATAGTGATGTTCTATGGATCCAATTCCTGGAGCTATACAAGACTCGGTAAGATCAACCTGACTGAAAAGGAATTAAAAGATCTCTTAGGCAATGGTGATGTAACTATTACGCTAAGTCTTGATTAGATCGTATATATCAGGAATTTAGTCGACAAACAGAGAGATAATTTTAACCCATAAAGAATATCAAAAAGGGTCTAGCTGTACACTACAGTGTACTGTAACTGAAAAAGGAGGAACAGCGATGCAGAATTTTATTTATCACATGCCTGTCAAGGTCTATTTCGAGGAAGGCGGTGTAAAGAAATACCTTTCTAAGGAAATGGAAAAATACGGGAAGAATATCATGATCGTTTACGGCGGCGGTTCCGTCAAAAGGAACGGTATCCTGGATGAAGTCAGAAAAACCCTGGAAGAATGCGGCAAGACTGTGTTTGAATTCGGCGGAGTCGCTTCCAGTCCTTCCTATGAAAAGATTCTGGAAGGAATCGCAATGTATAAAAAAGAAAACATTGATCTCATGATTGCCCTTGGCGGCGGATCAGTTGTTGACAGCACCAAGATCATGGCTGCCGGCGCAGAGATTGAGGGAGATATCTGGGACGAAGAGATGATCAGACACAATATTCCAGAAAAGATGGGAAAATATGCAGTTGTCCTGACAATTTCCGGCGCCGGCGCTGAGATGGACCATCTCGGAGCGTGTACAAACGAAAAGACACATGAAAAGAAAACATTCGTCGGTCCGTACGCAGACTTTGTCATTGAGGATCCTGCCTATGTGATGTCAGTTCCGCTTCACACCTTTACACCGGGTGTATTTGACTCATTGAGCCACTGCATGGAAACCTGTTTCGGCCAGGGAACCAACGTCTGGGATGAGATCAATGAATCCCTGATGAAGAATATCATCCGCAACGGAAGAGCATTAATGAAAGACCCTGACAATATGGAGATCCGCTCCAATCTGATGTGGGATTCCTCCCTGATCCAGTCGTTCAGCTTCTATACAGGCAAGCCCGGCGATTTCCAGGCCCATGGCATTGAAAACATGCTGGCAGCTTATACCCATGCGGCGCACGGACGCCAGCTGGCAATCCTGCAGCCGGTCTATTATGACCATATTGTTGAAGCTGGTTCTGAAATGTTTGCCCGCTTTGCGGTCAATGTCATGGAAGTTGATCCGGAAGGAAAAACACAGCTTGAAACCGCGAAGGAAGGCATTGCGAAACTGCGTGAATTTATAAAATGTCTTGAACTGCCGATGACATTCTCTGAAGCAGGAATCGAAGTGACTGAAGAAACAGCTTCCGCGGTTGCGGCGACATGCAATGTCACCACAACCAATGCCCGTCAGCTGTCACGGGAAGAAATCAAAGAGATCATTCTTGAATGCAGATGAGCAGATAAGACTGAGGATGAGATATGATTTTCTATTTCACAGGAACCGGCAACAGCCTGTATGCCGCGAAACATTTTGATAAAGAGCTTTACAGCATTCCCAAGGAAATGAAAAAGGAGAGCAGGAAGTATACAGCAGACAGGATCGGTATTGTCTGCCCGCTTTATGAATTCAATCTGCCCAGCCTTGCCAAAGACTTCATTCTGACATCAGGGTTCCTTAGTTATCAAGATCATCAGAAATGTCGAAACGCTCTTCGTTGATTGAAGTTACTTCGTAATATTATTGAAGTAATATTGAAGTTGACTTTGAAGTGACCTTGAACTTATAGAAGAACCCTTTACTTAGATGGTATTATTTCCTTGTTTGAGGGAGTGATTTCTGAGTACAAAAAATTAGCAGTAACCCGTTTGGAGAGAAACAATGTTCAAGGCTTTGTTTGTAGATTTTTATGGTACTGTTGTTCATGAAGATGAAGCAGTCATTAAGGTTATTACTCAGATGATCAAAGATACCGGTGACGGATCTGACACATCTGATATCGGTTCATTCTGGTGGACTGATTTCCAGACGATGTTCCTTAATTCATTTGGCATTGCTTTTGAGACTCAAAGGGATCTCGAGAGAGAATCATTGGAACATACAATCGAAAAATTCCATTCTTCGGCGGATGCTTCAAAGTTAAGTGACATGATGTTTGAACATTGGATGAGGCCGCCGATATTTGAAGAATCCAAAGAGTTTTTCAGCAAATGTCCTATCCCGGTCTACATTGTTTCCAACATTGATACATCCGACATAATGTGCGCAATCGAATACCATGGTCTCAATCCGGCCGGCGTTTTTACATCCGAGGATGCAAGATCATATAAACCTCGAAGGGAACTGTTTGAACTGGCACTTAGCAATACCGGGCTTATGCCTGACGAAGTTATTCACATCGGTGATTCAATAAGCAGTGATGTTAAAGGCGCTTCTGCTCTGGGAATCGGGGCTTTGTGGCTGAACAGATCCGGGAAGGCTGTTCCCGAGGGTGTTACGGACATAAAAGATCTTCTTGACGCATTAGATTTTATCGGTTGATGAAATCATTTATAATGAACCAAGAAGCTTTGATGCTTGACGATGAGTTATCTCAGAAGATAATATCTGGAATATAACCGACTAAGCTCCCGAGATAATCGGGAGTTTTTTATCGCTTCAATTCAAGAATAATAGGTTGAATTATAGCTATAATATAACTATAATATCTAAGCAAGGAGGTGGTTATTATGATGATCAGTACCGATACTTTAATATCAATAACGGAAGCAAATCAGAATTTCTCAAAGGTTGCCAGGCTTGTAGATGAGAAGGGGGCAGCTGTAATCATGAAGAATAATGCACCCAAGTATATTGTGATTGAGTTCAGTAAAATACCTGAAAGCGCTGAAGTAGCCGATAAAGCAGCCATGTCTTTAGCAAAGAAGTTGATCAGTGACAAAAAGTAAACCTATATGAAAATAGTCGTCACATCGTCACAGTCGTCACAGAATAATGAGATCTGTCATTACGAGTAAAGAATAATAGCTTTAACCACTCTACTTTAGTGCGCGTTTCTATTCTTCCGCGCTACCGCTTGGATTGCCACCCACAACTTGAGAGGACGTTACCTCTCAAGTCGCGGCTGGCGGGATCAGGGTTTAAGTGTATGGAACGCAGGCTATGGCCCGCCTGCGCGGTTTTTCTTTTTGCTAAGCTTATAAGAAACTCACAGACGTTAGAAATGGATAGATAATGGAGAGAGAAGGCCGGGCACAGCAGTATAGTACGCATGCTCGAAAACTCGCACATATGTTCAAGTCGATTAAATTGTCCCATTAATAGAACGAACGCCGTATTAAAATGTTCTTGGGTTGCAAGTTGGATTGCAAAACTAACACTGCATATATTGCGATTAGACTTATTTAGAAAGGAGGGCTGAAGGTGCATATACAGAAAAGGAAAGACTCTTATCGAATTATGGTAAGTGCTGGCTTTGATGATGGAGTCCGGAAATTCCGTACAGCTACATTCAAACCTCCTAAAGGATTAACTCCAAGACAGGAACAAAAGGCGGTCACTGAATTCGCTGAATCTTTTGAACGCAAGGTAAGAGGCGGAATTACTATAAATTATACGAATATGACGTTCAGGCGATTCTGCAATGATTTATATTACAAAAACCATATTAATTTGCTTAAACCTAAAACTGCGAGCGGTTATAAAATCGTAATAGAAAAGAGATTGATGCCGTATTTTGGGGATATGCTGATCAAGAATATTACTCCCTTAGATATACGTGGATGGTTATCTAGTCTTGATCGTAGGGATGGTCGGAATGAAGAACTTTCTCGAAATACATCCGGCAGTTGGTTCCGTACTTTGTCAGCTATTCTTGGCAAAGCATACGAATGGGAAATCATAGATGAAAACCCTTGTAAGCGAATCAAGAGTCCAGCCAAATCTCATTCAGATGTTAACGCTCTGCAACTCGAAGATGTGCAGAAGATTATTACCAAGCTCCCTAAATACCATGATCAGCGAGCAAGAATGTTTATTTTGCTGGTATTGAATACGGGTATCCGAGAGGGAGAAGCGGCAGGCCTTGAATGGCAAGATATTGATTATGATAAACACCTGATATCGATAACAAGAACATCTCAATATATTCCCGGAACGGGTATGATCGAAAGCACACCAAAGAGTGTTTCGTCTGTTAGATCTATACCGATATCAAATAAGCTCATAGCTGAACTAAAAAAATATAAAAGATGGCAAGACAAAGAGATAGCTAAACTGGGAGAATTCTATCAAGGCAAAACAGGCGAAGAGGCAAGGTTGTTCACTACTTGGGAAGGTGCACCTGTGTTTGACAGTACATTCAGAAGCTGGCTGAATAAGTTCTTGGCGTGGTGTGGTGTTCCACATGTATCTGTTCATGGACTAAGACACACTTTTGCAAGCATACTGATAGCAAATGGTACAGATCCAAGAACAGCTGCAGCACTTTTAGGTCAGAGTTCACCTTCATTGGTTATGAATGTGTATGCAAATCCACAGAATGAAGCTAAGAAAAGAGCGATTGATAATCTTGATAGTATTTACGATCCCCAAAAGAAGAAAAAGAAGAAATCAGCAGAGTAATCAGCAGGTAAAAAATGGTAACAAAATGGTAACACCTGGCGCAAAAAGGTATAAAAATTTGCGTGAACATATGTTTGGCAAAAACCCGCAAACCCTTGATTTTATTGAGTTTCGCGAGAGGTAATGTGAACTTGCAGAAAGCAAAAACCGACATTTGTAATCAGCAGGTCGTGGGTTCGAGTCCCACAAATGGCTCCATAAAGAAAAGCCCCGTAAACAATACGTTTGCGGGCTTTTTGTTTTGCTGTTATAGCTCTCTCATTTTCCTCTAAATCGTTAAAAGTGTAGGAAAAGTGTAGTTTTTTTTGAAAAATCCCCTATAAACAACTGATTTTTATATGTGTTTTTTTCTATAGCGAAAATATTATGGAACATAACCGATGTAATTATGTAAGTGGATGTACATATATATATAATGCTTTATTTCATTGGGAATTAGAGAATTAGTCTGGGATTGCAGTGAAACAACTAATTACGCACTGTGAACAGCTATAACCCTGATATAAGTCCCTGTAAGTATTTTTGTTTTCATTTTTGAAACTTGTGTGTTTTTTTTTGATAATATCCGTCCTGTAAACTCTTGGTGTAGGCAATATTATCTTTGAGACTATTGAGGTTGATTATTATGAGAAGTTATTTACAAAGACTAATCAGTATGCTCGTTGCTATTGTTATTGTATTAGGCATGCTTCCGTTTACTGCAAAAACTGTTCAGGCAGATGCAGATTATTCCGGTATTCTCCAAAACAAAGGAACAATTACTGTTGTTCGAAGAAACTGGTTGCATACCGATGAGACGTTTACATTCAGAAATGATTCCGGAAATCTTACTTGTACTTACAAGTATACCGGCAACAAATATCCTGGTGCCAGTGCTTACTTTTATGGCGACGGTATGTTGCACATTAGAGGTGTTACAGATACCGCGGCTGCTATGTATGGTATGTTTGATCTTGAAATAGATTGTAAAAACGGTACTTATACTTTTGATGGGGATGGGAGCATAAAATCTATTACAGTTACACCTCCTCCCCATAACCACAGCTTCTCATATACTGCTTCAGACAACACGATAACGGCTGATTGTGTTCAAACTATTGGCATTTGTTCTCTGGAAAGCGATCCCGAGCTGACGATCTCTGCTCCATCTGATTTTGTATACGATGGCAATGCAAAAGCTGTTTTCTTTAATGACGGTTACAACACCGAAGCATTTCCAGATATAAGTAATCATCTTACATACACTAAAGAAGGTCAGCCTGTTGCAGCAGAAGATGTTAAGGATGTTGGCGATTACACAGCAAGTGTATCTTACGATTCCGCAGAGATTTCTGTAAGCTTTTCTATTACTAAGGCTGATAATCCTGCTACGATCTCAATCGAAGATTGGACATATGGCGAAGAAGCAAAATCACCGGTTATCGAGGATAATCTCGGTAATGGCGCTGTCAGTTATTTCTATAGCGGCACAGCATGTGACGGCACAAGCTATTCTTCTTCAGATGCTCCAGCCTTGGCCGGTACATATGAAGTCACCGCTACCATAGAAGAAACAGATAATTATAATGGATCAACGACTGATCCGGCCTCTTTTAAGATCCTGCAGAAGGAAGTCAGCGTGTCGGGGATCACAGCCCTGGACAAACCCTATGACGACACTACTGCAGCAACCCTCGACACTTCTGATGCGGTTGTCACCGGTACTTTGAATGGAGATGAACTGACTGTGACTGCTCCTGCGGATGCCGCCGTATTCGACGGTTCCAATGCCGGGGACGATATCACAGTCGTTGTCGACTATTCGAAGCTGAAGCTCAGCGGCACAAATGTATCGAACTACACTCTTCCTTCAGGAACTGTCAACCTTACGGCAAGTATTACAAAACTTGATCAGGCTGCACCTGAAGCTCCGGTACTTGAAAGCTCTACTTCTGACAGTATTACACTCGTTCCTGCGGACGGCTGTGAGTACAAATATGATGACGGCGATTGGCAGGACAGCAACACATTCCCGGGTCTAGAGGTTGGCACTGAGTATACTTTCTATCAGCGTTTGAAAGAAGATGCTAACCATAATGCTTCTCCACAAAGCCCTGCATTAGTGATTACCATCAAGGACAACGGCAATACAGAAGAAACGATAACGGATGGTGATAAGACTACAATAATCGAGAGAGAACCCGAAGGTGATGTCGTAAAGACAACGGAGATCGATGACAATGATGACGGTACTAAGACAGTTACCGAGACAGAAGGCAACAAGACAACTGTCACCGAGATCAACGATCAAGATGATGTTATAAAGAAGACAGAGACTGTTACGAACGATGACGGTACTAAGACAGTTACCGAGACAGAAGGTAACAAGACAACAGTTACTGAAATCGACGATCAGGATGAAGTTACCAAGACGACAGAGACCGTCAAGAACGATAACGGCACTACAACCGAGACTGTAACCGAAGGCGATACCACAACGATCACAGAGAGTGATGAAGACGGTGATGTGATCAAAACCACCGAGATCAAGGAGAACGATGACGGTACAACTACCGTAACAGAGACAGAGGACGGCAACGTCAAGGTAACCGAATACGATGAGGATGGAGAGACTGTCAATGTTATGCTGAACGGCGAGACGGTCGTAGGCACGCTCGAGACAGAGGTAGTCCTGGAATCCGGTGCACCTGCAGTCTCAGTAAGCAACCTGGATGAAGTAGCATATGCAGAGCAGACGTCGGCGGATAATTTCGCGAGAGTAAAGTTCTGGTTAGTATCGTCTGATACGGATGCTTCAGTTCTTACTTCAGATGAGATGGCAACACTTCAGAGCTTGCTCGATTCCCTCGGAGCTACCTCAGGCGATTACATTGACCTTAGTCTGTATAAGCAGGTAGATAACGGAGCTGTCATCCAGATCAGCGAGACAAAGACAAAACTCCAGCTCTCTGTAACTATTCCTGCAGAGCTTAAGGCAGACGGAAGGACATTCTATCTTATCCGCTTACATGATGGTAAGGCAGAAGTCATCGCTACTACCAAAGGCGATGTTCTTACAGGCGAATCCGACCTGTTCTCGACATATGTGATCGCATATACAACGGGAACAGGCACATCGATACCTTCTACCGGCGAAAGTGCATCTGCGACCATGTGGATCGGAATTCTGCTGGCAGTCATCTCCGGCGTTGTGCTGGGCTATGTATTAGTAAGCCAACGAAAAGCGAAACAGTAAATGTCGAATCTTGGATAAAGAAGGATTGAATAAATCCTTCGAACATAAGAACGCAAGGTCCCAACGGAGGAGTGTCCCCACACTTCGGGACCTTGTTTCATTTTTTTGATCCAAATCCTGATATTCTTCCGATCTATTATTTCTCTTATCGGTTACTAGCGAAATAGAGATTAACAAATAGCAGCCTCTATTTTACCCTTTTAACATCCTCTATTTTACCTTGCAAAATTCCTCTATTTTGCTAAAATGCAATCATACCAAAGAGTTTTATTTATTGTGGAGGTCCATATGAAAAAGGGCGGATTACAGCCAGAAGGATATATTCCCCGTCTTATAGATAGTGAATTATCACGAAGATTAGATAACATCGGAGCGGTTGAAGTAGCCGGAACAATGTGGTGCGGCAAAACTTGGACTTCGCTTGCATATGGAGAGAGTATAACCAGGATTGGTAATCAAAGCACCAGAATAGCAGTTGAGGCTGATCCCGGAATAGCATTACTCGGTGACAAACCGCATGTCATTGATGAGTGGCAGGATGTTCCTGCTATCTGGGATGAAGTTCGTGCTTCAGTCGATCAAAATGCGGGACAAGCCGGTCAGTATGTATTAACAGGATCTACGCAGCCTCATAAGTATGAAGTCCACCATAGTGGCGCAGGCCGTATTTCTACTCTCAGGATGAGAACTATGTCGCTTCAGGAGACAGGGGATTCTAAAGCATGCATTTCTCTTGCCGGCCTGTTCCGTGGAGAATTTACTCCTCAGCCAATAAATCAGAGTCTTTCTCCTATTGTCGAATACATATATCGTGGTGGATGGCCTGCTTTGAATAATAAGACACAAAAGGATTCATCGTTATTCCTTGATAGCTACTTTGATGCTGTGTTTGAAGTTAATATACCAAGATTTGGACTAAATGGTTCCGATGCACGAAAAGTATCACGGTCTTTGGCCCGTAATCTTGGCAGCGCTCCGAAGCTATCGACGATTTCACAAGATGCGGGTTTTGACATTTCAAATCCTAAAGCATCAAATGAGAAAGCTTCGGCATATATTCGGGCTTTTGAACAGTTATACATGATCGAAGGAATAACCGGATGGGATGCGCCTATCCGCTCTAAGACAAGATTGAGATTAAAACCAAAGTATTATTTCTCTGACCCGTCTCTTGCGGCAAATCTTCTTAGCGTTACAGAGGACCGTATTCTTGAAGAAGGTCAGTTGTTTGGTGTTCTTTTTGAATCTTTGTGTATGCATGACCTGGCCGTATATTCTTCTGTTCTTCCCGGGGCGGGTTTGGAACCGTTGCACTATTACAGAGATTCCGACGGACTTGAGGTTGATGCCATCATTGAATTAAAAGACGGAAGATGGGGCGCTTTTGAAATAAAGCTTGGAGAGAACAAATTTGAAGATGCTGCCAAATCACTATTACGTTTAAGATCAAAAGTGCTTTCTAACCCATTGTCTAATAATCAGGAGCCGGCATTTTTGGCAGTGTTGGTTGGTGCCGGAGAGTTTGCAAGACAAGATAAGGAGACAGGAATATATATCATTCCTATAACGGCGCTCGGTGCATGAATGATTGTAAAAAAATCAGCAGATATGTGAAAGGCGAAACTATGAAAAGAATAATATTAGGAATAGTAGTTCTTTCTCTTTTACTATCAACTACTGCATGTAACAGTAGAATGAACTCTGATAACGTTCCTAATAGTTCTGAATCTATCTCTTCGTCGGAAGAATGCCCGACAGTCCATTATGACGTCGGGGATGTTGATCTCGAAAGACTTAAGGGATTGTATCCTGAATTCTTTGATCAGGATAAGAGCCCTGCTAAAGGAATAGAAATATATGTGTGGCAGATGTCTGCAGGTTCATACTCGTTTGGATTGATGTATGGTACTAACAGAAACAAAACTGATGAAGAAATATGGAATCTACAAAACAAATCGCTTACGCTGGAAGAAACGAAGGCTATCTTGAATGAATGTGGAGTTACTAAAGATGAGTTTTTTATAATTCCAGTCATTCAACCTTTTTCAAGCTATGCTTATACTATAGATGATGGTTATCAAGATAGAGTTAGTAAGTTGTTTGAGTAAGTATAGAAGATCAGCAAAACAATTCGAGAGATTATATACTATGGGATGCAAGCTGTATCAGGGTTTCTACTTTTCAAAACCGGTTGATCTGGAGAGTTTTGAAAAGCAGTGGTTTGATTAGATTAGGAGACATGATATGAAAAAGATATTTAATGTAGCAGCCTTTGTTTGCGGTATGGATGAGGAATACCCATATCAGATAATAAAAGGCATCAATGAATTTGCCAGAAATCATGCAATCAATATTTCGTATTTTGCGTCTTTCGGCGGTGTTGTAGAAAACAGTTCATTTGATGACGGAGAATACAGCATATACAAACTGGCACAGCTCGCAAGTTTTGATGGTGCACTTCTTTTGACAAACACTTTTTCAAACTTGGATATAAGGAATTCGATCATTGATAAGGTTAAAGCTGCAAACATTCCTACAGTTATTTTCGAGTGCAATGACTATGAGGAGTTCCACGATATAAGTATTGATAATTATGCCGTAATGAAAAGATTGGTGGAGCATCTTATAAATGAGCATGGTTATAAAGTGTTCAATTATATCTCCGGCCCTGAAACCAATCCTGAGGCTCAGGAGAGATACAAAGCTTTCCGTGACGCTCTTTCTGAGAACGGTTTGGAATTTGATGAAAGACGCCTTTATAAAGGTCAATTCCGCAGCTATGATGGAATTAAGGCTATAGATGAATTTATGCATTCCGGAATCAGTTTGCCCGATGCTTTTGTCTGTGCTAACGACAGCATGGCTCTGACTGCAATGAATAAGCTTCAGTTGAATGGTGTTAAAGTGCCTGAAGATGTTGCAGTGACCGGATTCGATAACACTTTCAATGCTCGTAATGCATTCCCGGTTCTTACAACCGTGAAAAGACCTTTGTATGCCTCAGGTGTAAAAGCTTGCGAGGTTTTGTATTCCCTTATGCAGGGAGAAAAGAGTCCGCGCAGCACGATAATGGATGCAGAACCGGTCTTTGCCGAGAGTTGCGGATGTAATCCTGACAACAGAGATAACGCTCTGGAATTCAGAAAAGAGACAGCATTAAAGATCGAACGGACATATATGGGTATCCATATTCTTAACAGACTGATCGCAGCATTAGCTGTCGCAAAGAACATCGATGAATGTTCTGATGCTATCTGTAAATGGCTAGAAGCAATAGATTGCGGAGAGTTTGCTCTGTGTCTTGTAAGCGACTGGGAGAAGACCTATAACACACTTCCCTATGACGACGGCGGTAATTATCCTGAAGCAATGACTGCTCCGCTTATTTGGGATCACGGCGAAAGATGTGCTGTAAAATCCTTCCCGAGCAAACAACTCTATCCTGAACAGCAATTGTCCAGCGGCAAGGTCAGTTACTATATTCCGCTTCATTTTGGCCCACGTATATTAGGATATTACATCATGTCGAACACAGATTTTCCTATATACAGCAATCACTGTCATACAATAACAATGAGTATAGGCAACGCGATAGAAACTATATCCAAACTGAATGTGCTTGACCCTCTGTGTGGAATCTATAACAGAAACGGATTTAATATCAATGCCGGATATATATTTGAAGAATGTATTCAGGCTCAAGCGGCACTCTCTGTTATTTTCATCGATGTTGACGGTCTCAAGATAATTAATGACACTTATGGTCACTCTGAGGGTGACTTTACGATCAAAGCCGTGTCAGAGACTATTGAGTTGTCATGCGGCTCTATGGATGTATGCGGAAGAATCGGCGGAGACGAATTCGTAATCATAGGCCGTGGGGAAAATTTTGCTGATATATTCAAGAAAAGATTTGATGCTGAACTCGAAAGGAAAAACCAAGAAATGAATAAGCCATATGAGCTTTCGGCAAGTGTCGGCTTTATAAATGCGATTCCGGACAAGTCTGATACACTGATTGAGTTCATCCAACAGGCAGATGCAGAAATGTATCTTGTAAAAAAAGCTCGAAGAAAACAAAGAATTTAGTTCTCATATAGTCACTTTGAAATCTGTGAACAGTTATGGTTTTCGCTAGTTATCAGTAGATATATACAAATAAGAATAATCGGTCATGGTTTTGTAGAAACGACATTTCAACGTTTCTTTGTGTTAGTATTAATTTATGGATGAAGCGGAGAGAAGAAGACTAAACTCGGAAGAAGACGCTGAGGTCTTTATGACTGATAAAAAGACGGATAAAACAAAACGGGCTCCTAGAGCAACGGGGACGAATAGGTATGTTCCTGAATTTTCTGATGCGTGTATCCATTCCGCTGTTTCGGATAAAGAATGCCATTTCTTAATGTTGTTTGAACGTCTAATATCTGCCATGACGGATATAGACAATATCGATATTGAACATATAGAGAATCTTCTTATTGAGATATGTTCGATGTTCAGGCTTTCTAAGGCGGTTACTAGAGTATATAAGAATCAACAGGAAGAGCAGGAAGGTGCAGGCGAGACGTTATGTTGTTTCGATACCGGTAAAGAAGGTAACGAGATCCTTACCTTGCGGACTGTTACAAGCGTAATGTCCAGGACAACCATTACCACATATATGGCGCCTGAAGAAGAACCATTGACTGAAGAGGAGAGGTCAAAGGTCGAACTTGTAATGAGGACGGTCCTTAGTTTTGTGAGCCGCAACAGGATGAGGGATATTGTTTATGAACTTGCTTATTATGATGAAGCAGGGTATCCTAACCTCCGTAACTGGAGAGAATATCTCGATGATGTTGTAAAAAATAAGCGGACAGCGAACAAGCTGGCATTCCGTTATAATCTGAGGCATTTCTCGCTGATTAACGACGAGTTCGGGAGAAGTGCCGGTGATGTCATCATGTTAGATCACTACAACAAACTCAAAGAGATCATCGGCGAGGACGGAATGCTTGCCCGTCTTGGCGGAGACAATTTCTTGGGAATGTGTTCTGTGGATAAGACGAAGATCGTGATCGATTATCTTACGGAGACAGAAGCAAAAGCACCCAAAGGCATGGTTGTAAATATTTCAACCAATGCCGGCTTTTTCCGTATTCCGAGTGATCATGAAGTCAGGGCAGATGAGATCATGGGAAGCATTATCAATGCCTATCGTATCGCGCAGACCGGCGGTATGGATAATATCGTTTTCTACGATGAGGAGTTCCTTGAAAAAAAGGAAAAGAGCATGCGTGTCCAGCAGTATTTCCCTGAAGCGTTCGAACGAAACGAATTCATCCCGTTCTATCAGCCTAAGGTCAATGTGGTAAACGGCAGCCTCGTTGGTGCCGAAGCTCTCTGCAGATGGTTCCATGCAGGGAAGATCATACCGCCTGCGGAGTTTATACCTGTTCTTGAGCAGACAAGTGAGATATGCAGGCTTGATTTCCATATGCTCGAATGCGTATGCAGGGACATGAAGCGCTGGTCAGATGAAGGCAGAAAACTGATAAGAATATCTATTAATTTCTCAAGAAAGCACATTTATAACGCATACCTCCCGGAGACGATTGCTGAGATCGTTGACCGTTACGATCTGCCTCATGAACTGATCGAGATCGAGTTCACCGAATCCACATCCGAGGTCGAATTCAGTGACTTAAAGCGGATGGCGACTGAGCTCAGCAATATGGGCTTCTCGATATCGATAGATGATTTCGGTATTGGTTATTCCTCCCTTAATCTGATCAAGGATATTCCGTGGGATACATTAAAGATTGATAAGAGTTTTCTGCCTGACGGATACAGTAAAGACAACGATATGAGCAACATAATGTTCAGGCATGTTGTGTCGATGACAAATCAGCTGGGAATGGAATGCATTACTGAAGGCGTCGAGACCATAGAACACGTTAACACTCTGAGAAGTAACGGATGTGATATCGCTCAGGGCTATTACTTTGACAGACCTCTTCCTGTGGCAGATTTTGAAGACAGGATTGCCAAGGGAAAGTACGAGATCGAGTCGCAATCTGAAATCTGATCAGTTTAAGATCCATTCTGTTGAGAATGGCAATGTTACAGGCGACCGGATTATAGATACAAATTTCAGTGAACAATTCGTATCGTTAAAATGTAGGTTATAATAGCTCTTATGATTTTTGGGTTTTAGACCCGCAATAGGAGTGTTTATGAAAGTATTGAAGAAGATTTTTAAAGCTCTGCTGATCATCGTTATCATCTTAGTCGTCCTTTTTGCGGCATTGCTCGTATGGCTTACTGTTGTCGAATATAGGCCGGAAGATCGCGAGACAGTTACAGTTGAAGCTTTAGGCGGAGGTGCCAAATCACTGGCAACAGGTGATTCCATCAAGATAGTTGCATGGAATATGGGCTATGGTGCATTGGGCGATAATGCAGATTTCTTTATGGACGGCGGCTCAATGGTATATACCGCTGATGAGGCGAGAGTAAGAGAGAATCTTGATGCTATGGTCAGCGAGGTTAAGGCTCAGAATCCGGATATCGTTTTACTTCAGGAGATCGATATTAACAGCAGCAGAAGTTATTACATCGATGAGTCTTCTTATTTTGATAATCTTGGTTATAACAACATGGTTTATGCCAACAACTTCAAGGTTGCATTTTTCCCGTTCCCGATTCCGCCTTACGGAAAGATCGATTCAGGAATTGCAACTTATTCAAGTTATGCGACAACTTCTGCTGAAAGAATTCAGCTGCCTTGTCCTTTCAAATGGCCTGTTAAAACAATCAATCTGAAGAGATGTGTTCTTGTTTCCAGAATTCCTGTAGAAGGTGGTAAGGAACTTGTTATCGTAAATCTTCACCTCGAGGCTTATGATGACGGTGTCGGCAAGGCTGCTCAGGCTAAGATGCTCATGGATATTTTGGATTATGAAACATCGCTGGGTAATTATGTAATTGCCGGAGGCGATTTCAACCAGTCCTTCTCCAACGTTCAGTGTAACTATCCGGTATATTCTGAACAGTGGCAGCCTGCAGCAATGGATGTAAGTATCTATGAGAGCAATTGGCAGTTCATTATGAACAATGAGATTCCTACATGCAGATCACTTTATGCTCCGTTGGTAGGAAATGAGAATACTCTGCAGTACTATATGATCGATGGTTTCATTATTTCGAAAAATATAACTGTCGATTCATATGAGATCCGTGATCTGGGATTCGTAAACAGTGATCATAACCCTCAGGTTATTACAGTAACTCTTAATTAAATTCATATAACAATATGAACACCAACAAAAAACCTCCCCCAAAACGGGGAGGTTTTTTGCGTGCTTCGCTTTATGGATAAGAGGTTTATGATGTCCGATCACCCTTGAGACAGGCTCATAAGTTCTCTATTAAGCGGAATTAATTACTCGTACTGATCGAATCCGACTGTATCAGCAACTTCCTCAATGTAGCTGTTGTGCTGTGAAACAGAAACAGTAGCAACATTAGCTGCAGATAAATACTTTGATACACCGAAAACGAGTACGCCTGCAAGAATTACGATGATTGCGATTACCAATACCATTTCTACGAGTGTGAAACCTTTACGTGACTTAACTACCTTTTTCATAATATGACCTCCCCCGATTCAGGATCACTACCTTACGAAACAAATATATCACAATTAGTTCACAAAGTGTTCATATTTTTCATAATTTTTCCAATTTTGTGCGTATTGCCAATCACCGAAATTGGTTTTTGTGCATGTTGTGGCGAAAATGACGATAAACCGCTTGGTTAAGCGGTTTGTTACAGGCTGGTGGCAGCAAAATCGGGGGTGGGTAAAAAGGATATAGAATATTAATACCAGAAATATTAAATGCGGTTTATTAACAAATACGTTAACAAATTGTTAATAAACCAACCTCCCGGCTTCGTAAAGTTCTGATTGTCAAAGAAGTTAAAACAAGGTATACTTTCAAAGTTCAAATTTCGGATGATTAGCTCAGCTGGCTAGAGTACATGCTTGACGTGCATGGGGTCACAGGTTCGAGCCCTGTATCATCCACCATACCAAAGACGATTGGGAGTTGTTCCGGTCGTCTTTTTCTTTTATCACGCAGGGTTATAATGTATGAAAATATAATTTAAATATGCATTAAAAAATAGGATTTATGAATAAGACTGATTTGGTAAAGGATAGTTATATAAAATATCAGGGTTCAACATTTTATATGGCCAGGGAAGACCGCAGGGCTTATGAGCAGTATAAATCTTTGAATCCGGGTCAGGATCTTCTCGGTAATTGGGATGAGGAAATCCTCGAAGACCTTTTTGCAAAGCTATGGAAAGATGAAGCCAATGTCTGGTATATACACAGTTCGATTGTCAGGGTTCTGAACAGAAGATATGTTGATCTGAATTACTGGGTGTCACGTCTTTTGGATGAGATGGAGAAAATGACTGAACTGGATAAGAAGAATAAGATAATCATCATAGAGACCATGAGCGGACATAACAGCAAAGAGGATAAGGGCGGTGTGCATCTGATTTGTTTATATACTGACCTGGAAGAACGCATGGTTAAGGTCATGAATGAACTGAAGAGCTTCTATTGTGATGATTATGACAATCTGAACGAGATAGGATGGAATAATATTGTAGACCGACATTTATGTGCAGTTAACGATTATGTCAGGGCATATAAGAAATTCGGAAAACTCAAATTGAGTACGCTGTAAAATCATATTTCGAAGAGGTTAATATGAGCGATAGAGAAAGACTTCAAAAACAGATCGATTTCATAAAAGAGATCGACAAAGAAAAGATGATCAAGCGCCAGAGCTATCTTACCGATTGTGAAACTCATGAGAATGATGCTGAACATGCATGGCACATGGCGATAATGACATTGCTGCTCAAAGAGTATGCAAATGAAGAAATAGATGTATTAAAAACAGTTACCATGCTGCTGATCCATGACCTCGTTGAGGTATATGCAGGTGATACTTATGCTTACGATGAGGAAGGAAAGAAGACACAGGCAGAACGCGAAGCAAAAGCAGCGGATAAGCTCTATGGCATCCTTCCTGAAGATCAGGGTGAATATTTTAAATCTATCTGGCTCGAGTTCGAAGAACAGAAAACACCCGAGGCTAAATTTGCCAGAACTATGGACTGTTTCCAGCCTCTCATGCTGAATGATGCTACTAACGGAAGGGCATGGAAAGAGCATGATGTAAGACGCAGCTGGGTCATGAACAGAAATAAAAATACTAGCGCGGGTTCGGAGGAACTCTGGCAATTCGCGAAAGAAAACTTCATCGATCCTAACGTTGAGAACGGAAATATAATTGACGACCGTGAAGAAAAGTAATCATCCGTCTATTTGACCTTTATATTCCTGTCGAATTATAATTAGTTACCCTTTAAAGGAATAAGAGGAGGAAAATAGATGAGCAAGTTTTGCCCTAGATGCGGAACTCAGGTCATTGATGAAGCGAATTTTTGCATGAAGTGCGGTTTTGATTTCCGCGCGGTGGAATCTGATTCAGCAGCCACACCTGCTCCTGAAAAGACACAGACTAATACACAGCCTCAGTCACAGCTACAGAACTCCCAAAAGGGATACCCATGGGTTCAGAATTCAGGCTTTGTAAATCCGAATCCCGTGGCAGGTTATGAGACATATAATCCGACCTTCCACTGCAGATGTGAGTATTGCTACTTTGAGTTTGATTACCATACATACGATTTAGGTCACAGAGCATGGTATCCTCACGGATTCGTTTATTGTCCGCGCTGCCACAGACCTTTGAGACATAAACTTGAATACGAAGTAATAACAAATGTTAAGCCGTCTCAGTCTGATGCATCGACTGAAAATCCGGATTAAGTCACAAACAGGCCGCTTCTGATTTGGAGCGGCCTTTTAATTGGAAATATAACTTCTTATATGATAATTTTGTATAACGATGGCAATAGATAAGAGTAAGACAGATCTGATAAAGGCTAAATATGAAGAGCTCACCGGAACATTAAGTGATCCGGCAGTAGCTTCACGCCCTGAGGAATATACAAAGTATTCAAAAGAACTCGCATCCCTTAATCCGCAGGTCGAAGCTATTAAGAGTTACGAAGCCTGCGAAAAGGAAATAGAAGGAATACTTACGCTCTTAGAGAGCGGTGATTTAGGCGGCGATGACGAGATGAGAAGTCTTGCCAATGCCGAACTGGCAGATGCAAAGGAAAGATTGTCAGAACTGGAAAAAGAACTGATGATCTATCTGACTCCCGGTGATCCGAGAGACTCCAGATCTGTAATCCTTGAGATCAGGGCAGGTGCCGGCGGAGAAGAATCTGCGCTCTTTGCTTCTGATTTATTTAAGATGTATAAGGGCTATTCCGCTTTGAAAGGTTTTGATGTCAGCATAGTTGATATGAGTCCTACCGAACTTGGTGGATACAAAGAAATAGTAGCCGAAATAGACGGTCCGAGAGTTTATTCCAGAATGAAGTTTGAGAGCGGAGTTCACAGAGTCCAGAGAGTTCCTGTAACTGAATCAGGCGGCAGGGTTCATACATCAACTGCAACCGTCGCAGTTCTGCCGAAGGCTGAACCGACCGATGTCGAGATCAATCCGAATGATCTTAAGATCGACCGTTTCAGAGCATCTGGTGCAGGCGGCCAGCACATCAATAAGACATCTTCTGCTATAAGAATTACACACCTTCCGACAGGCATGGTTGTTACATGTCAGGACGAGAGATCGCAGATTCAGAACAAAGAGAAGGCGATGGAAGTATTACAGAGCCGCTTGTGGGCCATTGCGCATCAGGCTGACGTTGACAGACATAACGATGAGAGAAAATCGCAGGTAGGAACAGGTGACAGATCGGAGAGAATCCGCACTTATAACTACCACCAGGGCAGAGTTACTGATCACAGAATAGGCTTGACTCTATATAAACTCGACAGTATTCTTGCAGGCGATCTTGATGAGATAGTTGATGCATTAACACTTGCACAGGCAGCGGAAAATGCCGGTGGTAGCGAGGAATGATAAAGAGGTAAATATGGAACGCTCTAAATTGTATAAGAAAACATTACTTATAGATTCATCTGATGATAAAGCTATCAAGGATGCCGCTGAGCATCTGAGAAACGGTGAGGTAGTCGGGTTCCCCACAGAGACCGTTTACGGTTTGGGATGTGACGGCAGAAACGGTGATGCAGTAAAGAAAGTTTTCGAAGCGAAGGGCCGTCCTGCAGATAACCCCTTGATCTGCCATATAGGTGATAAATCACAGATCAGAGAAATTGTTTCCGAGATAACGCCTCTTGCCCAAAAGCTTATTGATGCTTTCATGCCCGGCCCGATTACGCTGGTTATGAAAAAGGCAGAATGCATAGCAGATGAGACTACGGCAGGCCTTGATACAGTCGGTGTCAGAATGCCTTCTAATCCTGTTGCAAATAAATTCCTGAAATATGCAGCAGTTCCTGTTGCCGCACCTTCTGCGAATCTGTCGGGAAGACCTTCTCCTACGAGTGCGAGATCTGTTCTCGAAGATATGGACGGATATATATACGCAATTATCGATGGCGGAGATTCCGAATACGGACTCGAATCTACTGTTGTTGACTGCACAGGAACAGATCCTGTTATCTTAAGACCCGGTGCAGTTACAAAGGCTGATATTGATGCGGTTTTGAAAGATAAGGAGGCTGTTATGGCTGGCAGTATTACTGATGGAGAAGCTCCGAAGGCACCCGGAATGAAGTATCGTCACTATGCGCCTTATGCCCAGGTGGAGATTATAAAAATGCCTGAAGGTACAAAGATTACTGGCGACAATGCAATCGGTACTGACGGTAAGATCGATAAGTCTGCTTCTGAGCCCGTAGACCTCAAAAAGCTTTCTGATGACGAGGCAAAAGAATTAGTTAATATCGCAGCTCCTTTTATTTTAAGGTCCCGTGAGATACTCGCTGAAAATCCTTTCGCGAGGATCGGCCTTTATTGTGGAAGTGAGATAAAAGCTATGTATGACAAGATGAACGATAAACTCCTGTCAGCGCATACGGAGTTCTGTGTCTATGGAAATACCGTTGATGTTTCATGTGCTTCACATGGCCTGTTCGAAGGATTGAGATTTCTTGATGTACAGGAAGTAGATGTAATCCTGGCACAGGGTTTTGACGGCGAAGGATTATCAGTTGCATATATGAACAGGCTTGGCAAAGCTTCCGGTAAGAAAGAGGCGTTAACCCCCGGTATGCCTGCTCCTTCCAGACCCGCGAGAACACCGCTTCCTCTTGATGCATTTAAGGATACATATACTGCTTCTGTTTTGTTTGTAGATGACAACAATATCTCTTTGTCTGCATGTCTTGAAACACTTATGAGACGAATGATCGAGAAGAATGAACCTTATATCTCGAGCAAAGCAAGCGATACAGGTTTTGAAATCTATTGCGAATCCGCAGGCCTAACTGCTATGAACGGACTTGATCCCGATCCTGAGATGGAAAGGGCTGTAAAAGAACTTACAGGCCTTGGTATGGGATACGTTGAATCCAGAAGGGCAGACCCTGCGATCTATGACGACAATGACCTTATCCTGACTGTAAGGGATGAACAGGCATTTGAAATTACAAAGGCATTCCCTGAGATTAAGGATAAAGTATTCTCTTTATCAACGTTTGCCGCTGCAAACGGACTGGTAATGAAGGATTCATCCGGAAGAGTAATGTCCATTTCTGTTCCAGATCCGTCAGGCGAGAACTATGAGACATATCTTCACACCGCGAGAGCACTCGGCGCATGGCTCGAACTGCTGTTCCCTTATATCCTGAAAGAACTCGGTGCTTCAAGGATCTGATAGCTTTTTAGGACAGCTTTTTTGAGAAACAGTCTCAAAGGCCCTATAAAAGTCTCAATCGTCTCCCAAAGGGTAGAATTTTAAACTTCGGGTTGTTAGAATCACATCAGTAAGAATTTGGCAGGGCATGAACGAAGAGAAGGCCTTTGGCTTAGTAAATGCTTGACTTTGGTTCCGTTGCTGTGTTATTCTTCACGTTGCCGTTTATATATGGACGGCATCCTTGCTCGGTTTTGACCGGGCCGCAAAGTCCAGAAGGAGGTGAATGACATGGCAAACCAATATCGTTTGATCACAATCCTTTCCACTGCTAATGGTGAAGAGGGTATTGCTTCTCTTACTGACACAATTAAGGCTAAGATCGAATCAGGTGCTACGATTGACGCATTTGACGCAATCGGAACACGTGAGCTCGCTTACGAGATTGATGGTCAGAAGAACGGCTACTATGTTCAGACAGTATTTACTGCCGAGAGCGAATTTCCTAAGGAAATTGAGCGTGTTCTCAAGATTACTGACGGCGTTATTCGTTATCTCATTGTTCGTGTCGGTGAGTAATCACTTTTGACAGGAAGGTAACAGTAGATGAACAAAGTAGAATTAGTCGGAAGACTTACAAAGGACCCGGAAGTTAAGCTTACTTCCAACCAGACCCAGTTTTGCAACTTTACAATAGCAGTCGACAGACGCTTTAAGGATGCTAACGGCCAGAGGCAGGCTGATTTCATCAATTGTGTTGCATGGCGTCAGACGGCAGTCTTTATCCAGAAGTATTTCCATAAGGGCAACCGCATCGGTTTGGTAGGAAGTATCCAGACAAGAAGCTACGATGATCAGAACGGACAGAAGAGATTTATTACCGAAGTCGTAATTGACGAGGCAGAGTTCGTAGAATCATCCGCTGGCGTACCCGGTGACGGATATCGTCAGGAGCCTTCAGCACCCGCACAATCTTTCAATCCGCCCATGGATTCAGTTGCTGCCAGTGCACCTACAGCTCCCAACATGCAGATTGATGCACCTGTTGGTGGTTTTGATGAAGGACAGTCCGGTGAGCTTCCCTTTGAGATTTAATTTGTGAAGGAGAACACTCAAATGGCAGAAAATAGAGCACCTAGAGCCGGTGGTAGAGAGTTTGCCGGCGGTATGAGACAGAGAAGAACACGCAGAAAGGTCTGCAACTTCTGTGCTAATAAGGTTGAAGCTATCGACTTTATGGATGATGTCACACTCAAGAAGTACATTTCCGAGAACGGAAAGATCCTTCCTAAGAGAATGACAGGCACATGCGCAATCCATCAGCGTGAGCTTACAACAGCTATCAAGCGTGCGCGTCAGGTAGCACTTTTGCCCTACACGGTTCAGTAATCCGTTTTTAGGACAATGGTAGCCGTGATTAACAAAAATTACGCGAGCTACGTTATAATTTATAAAATGTAATAACAATCGGGCTCTCCCTGGGCATATAATATGTTCTTAGGAGATGGCCCGATTGTTTTAGTAAAAAGCAAAAGGGTAATAGCGGAGGTTGATTTATGAAGGTAATACTTCTTTCTGATGTAAAAAATGTAGGCAAGACAAACGAAGTCGTTAACGTAAGCGACGGATATGCGAGAAATTTCCTTTTTAAGAAGGGACTTGCCAAGGAAGTAACTTCCGCAAATCTTAACGAAGTAAAGCTTCAGACCGGTGCAAAGGCTGAGCATGAGCGCAGAGCATTGCTTGCGGCTCAGGAGAATAAGAAGATCCTCGACGGTAAGGTTTTCAGAGTTGTTGCCAGAGGCGGTGCTGACGGAAGACTCTACGGTGCTGTTACAGCTCAGGATATTTCTGACAGCCTTAAGAAGGAAGGATTCGACATCGATAAGAAGAAGGTAGTTATTTCCAATCCAATCAAGAATACCGGAATGTTTAAGACAAGAGTTAAGCTCCACCCCCAGGTATCCGCAGATATCAATGTTGAAGTAGTTACAGGCGCCTGAAAGACTTTGAGCATATATGGCAGACGATCTTTATTTGGACAATCTCATAAATCAGGGAACTGATAACAACGGCGATGTCGAAGTCGAGATGGCTTTGCTCTCGCTTTGTATGCGTAAGGATACAGCTGTTGTCCGTGCGGAGAATACTATCACAGAAGAAGACTTCACGGATATGCGTAACCGCACTATCTTCAGAGTTATCAGTGATATGTTCCTTGATAATGCAAAGATTGACAGGATCACTGTCTTCTCAGAATTGGAAAGACGCGGTCTTGCCGACAAAGCCGGTGGACAGAGATATGTTTACCGCGTTGGAGACCAGACAGCCGTTCAGTCTGCTATCGACAGCTATATTGCTGCAATCAGGGAGAGAAGTGACAGAAACAAGATCCTCAAGGTCGTCGATGATGTAAAAAAGAAGGCTATGAGCGGTGAAGCCCGCTCAGGCGAGATTGCCGATTATGCTATTAAATCGATCTCTGATTTAAGAGGTGTCAGCGATACCAAGGGTTTTGAGGGTATGCCTGAGATTCTTAAGCTCACAATGAACGACATCTATGCAGAGCTTAAGGATGACAATGCAGGCGGTAAAGTTAAACTGGGATTCCCGAGACTCGATTCAATGCTCGGAGGATTAAGACCCGGTTCACTTAATATCCTCGCTGCACGTCCTAGTATGGGTAAATCTGCTCTTGCTATTAATATGGCGGCTAATGTTGCTGCTAACCAGTATCCTGTAGCGATTTTTTCACTCGAAATGAGTAAGCAGGAAATTGCGACCAGACTTATGTCTTCGTCAATGAATAAGCCTGTAAGTGAGATTGTTTATTCACATAAGATGAGTGACAGTGACAGGAAGCAGATAGACAGAGCCCTTCAGATCCTTTCTGATTTCCCGATCTTTATCGATGATAATTCAGATACGAATCCTATCACAATGAAGACGAAGCTTACACAGCTTTTCGCAGATGAGAAGAAGAGACCGAGACTCGTTATCATCGACTATCTGCAGCTGATGACTATGCCTGCGGGTTCAGGCGGTAAATCCCGTAATGATGAAGTTACGGCTATTTCGAGATCACTTAAGCTTTTGGCAAAGGATTTCAATATTCCGTTCATTGCTCTGTCCCAGCTCTCCAGAGGCGCTGCACAGAGAGATGACCATACTCCGCAGCTCTCAGACTTGAGAGATTCAGGTGCTATCGAGCAGGATGCTGATACAGTAATGTTTATTGACAGACCTGATTACTATAAAAAGAAGGATGAAGAAGTTCCTTCGGACGATGAGAATGCTCCTCAGACAGTTAACTTCAAAGACGGAAATGAAGTTAAGCCTGCATTTATATATTTGTCGAAGAACCGTCACGGTAAGACCGGAAGGGATTCTGTTTGCTGGATTCCCAAGAAGACGATGTTCATCGAATATAACGAGAAGAATCCTGAAGATGACGGTGGCAGTGCCTACACAAGAACAGTAGACAGCGACACTGCTTCTCAGAATTACAATTTTGACAGCGTAACAACGGATGAGGCTCCGATTCCGGAACCTCCCATGCCTGACAATGATGATGTTCCGCCGGAAAAAAATGAGGGTGGAGATGATTTCTTTGCTCAGACAAATGATGATTTCCCGAGCGGGTTCTGATTTTGAGAGAAGATAAGACAAATCCTGATACAAACCTGATCCTGGATAGAGTCCTTGAGTTTTCCAAGGATAAGGGCTTGTTTGAATGTGGAGCTGTTATTGTTGGAGTTTCAGGCGGCCCGGATTCGGTTTCGTTACTTTATATTCTCAAGAGCTTAAAAGACAGAGGCGATATCAGTTGCGATATCGTTGCCTTTCACTGCAATCACCACTTAAGACCTGGAGTCTGTGATGAAGAGGCAGAACAGGTTAGACTGCTCTGCAATAAATTCGGCGTTGATCTCAAGGTAATTGATTTTGACTGTTCAGGTTTTGCAGAGCAGAACAGTATTTCAGAGGAAACAGCCGGCAGAGTCCTTAGATACGAAGCTTTCGAGCAGTATGCGGAAAAGCTCGAAGAGCAGGGTAAAGATAATGTCAGGATTGCGATCGCCCACCACAAGGACGACATCGCAGAGACTATGATGATGAATCTTTTCAGAGGTTCAGGTCTCGAGGGTCTGGTTAACCCCAAGAGCCGTAACGGAAGGCTCATCAGACCGCTTCTATGCCTTAGGAAGAATGAACTGATTGATTTCCTTAATGCCGTGGACATTAAGTTTGCGACTGACCTTACCAACTTTACGACACAGGGAACACGTAACTTCTGGCGTAATGACATTCTCCCGAGATTAGGTGAACATTATGGTGAAGATCCGTCCGTTCCGCTTACCAGAGCATATAGACTTTTGAGTGATGATCTGGATTTCATCTCGAAAGCAGTAGATGAGGCTTATGCTTCTTCCAAATTGGATCTGTTCGGTTATCCGGCGCTAAGTGTCCGCATAATTTGTGAGCTCCATCCGGCCATCAGATCGCGCGTAATCAGATCTCTGTGGCTCGAGACATTCGGTGACCTCATCGATTTTGAGGAGGGCCATCTGAAAGACTGTATCTCGCTTTTCAATGAGAGTATTCAGGGTGAGACAACCCTTGATATGCCTTTCGGAAGAAAAGCATACAGACATGAAGATGTTTTCGCTTTTTCCACAGCAGAAGGCTTGTCTGTATTGGCAAGAGTGATTGCCGGTAAAAAAGGCTTTCTGACGTCAAAGGGATTTGTAAAACAAGAGATTTCCTTGGAAGATATTGGAAACAACGGCCAATTTAGTACAAAAATACCCGATTCCACATATGTATTAAAAGCAAGAATAATTGAGAACAGCGGAGATTTGGAGTATAATTATTTCTCGTGGTTTTGCCCTATTGAGGCGTTCTCAGAAGGCAGAATTACGCTTGGTAATTGTGACGGAATCGGAACCGCACTCCGCATGAAGAGAGCAGGTTCTGCAGGCGGCAAAGAGCTGAACAGGCTCATGACTGACCTTAAGATTCCGGAATCGGCCAGGAAACAGATCCTCTTTATCGAGTGTAACGGGGATGTTCTGTGGTTACCGGGTTACGGTCATGGTGTCGGATTTACGAATGCCATCAGCCGTGAGAAATATATTGCGAATAGACAGAGTGAAGGTGTTGATCCTGAGAATATGGTCTTATTCACAATAGAAAGGCAGTAAAGACTATGGCTATCAATACTGATAAGGTTTTGATTTCTCATTCTGAGATTGAGCAGATGCTCGACAAAGTCAGCGCTGAGCTCAACCGCGATTATGCAGGTAAGCCCCTCGTAGTTGTCGGAATCCTCACAGGAGCTTTTATTTTTACTGCAGATCTTGTAAGACGCCTTGAGATGCCTGTTATCGTAGATTTCATGCAGGTATCTTCATATGAAGGCGAGTACTCTACAGGAGTACTTAAGATCAAGAAAGATATGTCTGTTGATATCAAGGACATGGATGTCCTCATCGTTGAAGATATTATTGATACCGGCAGAACGCTTGCTCTTTTGAAGGAGCAGCTGCTCGAGAGAGGCCCTAAATCTCTCAAGATTTGTACGGCTTTTGACAAGCCTTCAAGAAGAGTTAATGATCTGGTACCTGATTACAACGGAATCACGATACCTGATGAATTCATTGTCGGCTATGGTCTCGACCTTGACGGCAAATATAGAGATTTCGACGATGTCAGAATCGTAAGAAAGGAATAAGAGAAAGTGTCTGATAAGGATAAGAGTGAAAAGAGTTTTAGACCGATAGGCGGAGGATTATTCTTCTATGTCCTGATGATTGTAATCCTGATTGCGTTCTCAACTATCGTGTTTGGAAACAACTATGGACAGAAAGAGAAGGCTACTCTCTCTGATGTTATGCACATAATTGAAGATGAGAGTAACGAAGTAAGTCTTGTTGAGATCAAGGGAACAGTTGTAACTGTTACTTACAAAAACGAGGCAGGTCTCGATGCACAGGTAACACAGGAAGTTCCTTATGAGTTTGTTGATGACCTTGTACTTAAGCTCGATAAGGCTAAGGCGCAGGGCAAGATTCAGGGATATAACTATACAGAACCTTTCGACTGGTCACTGATAGTTAATATCATTATGTTCAGCGTATCGATAATCATTGTTGTTGTTTTGTTCCTCAGCATCACGAGACAGAGCAGAGACGGAAACAGCGTTTTCAGTTTCGGTAATAACCGTGCCAGAGTATCTGATCCTAACAAGGATAAGGTCAAGTTTACGGACGTTGCAGGTTCTGTAGAAGAGAAGGAAGAACTCCAGGAGATCGTAGACTTCCTGAAGAACCCGAAGAAGTACCAGCAGCTCGGCGCTAAGATTCCGAAGGGTGTTCTCCTTTATGGTGCTCCCGGTACCGGTAAGACTTTGCTCGCCAGAGCAGTTGCAGGAGAAGCAGGAGTTAAGTTCTTCTATATCTCCGGTTCAGATTTCGTTGAAATGCTCGTAGGTGTCGGTGCATCACGTGTAAGATCTCTCTTTGCCGATGCTAAGAAGGAAGCTCCTTCTGTTGTATTCATTGATGAGATTGATGCAGTCGGACGTAAGAGAGGTGCCGGTTTAGGCGGCGGTCAGGATGAGCGTGAGCAGACATTGAACCAGATTCTTGTTGAGATGGACGGTTTCGATGTTAATTCAAACGTAATCGTTATGGCAGCTACAAACCGTGTAGACGTTTTGGACCCTGCGCTTTTGCGTCCGGGCCGTTTTGACAGACGTATTATGGTTAACATGCCTGATGCTGATGAGCGTGAGGCTATCCTTCATATCCATGCGAGAAAGAAGCCCCTTGCAAAGGATGTCGACCTCCATGAGGTTGCTCTCTCAACTGTTGGTTTTACAGGTGCTGATCTCGAGAACCTTCTTAACGAAGCTGCTCTTATGACTGCACGTCACAACAAGAAAGAGATCACAATGCAGGAGATCACCGATGCTACATTCAGAGTTCAGATGGGTCCCCAGAAGAATTCCAAGAAGCTCAGCGACAAGGTTAAGAAACTTACTGCTTACCATGAAGCAGGCCACGCAGTTGTTCTCCGTGCTACATCAGAGTTTGAGAAGGTTGACCGTGTTACGATCGTTCCTGTCGGCAGAGCAGGCGGTTTCACAGCTTACAAGCCGATTGAAGATACAGACTTCTACACAGAGAAGATGCTCCTTGATACTATCAAGATGACTTTGGGCGGACGTGCCGCAGAGGAAGTTTTCCTTGGTGAGGTATCAACAGGTGCATCATCAGACCTGCAGCAGTGCAACAATATCGCTAAGGATATGATCAAGCGTTATGGTCTTTCTAAGAAATTCCGCAATATGGTATTCGGCGATGAGAATGAGGAAGTTTTCCTCGGTTACTCAATGGGTCAGGTTCAGAGCTATTCCGACCAGACAGCTGCTGAGATCGATGAAGAGATCAAGGCTATAATCGATTCCTGCTATGAAGAGACAAAGAGCATTCTTTACGACAAGAGCGATATTGTTGAAGGCCTTGCTACAAGACTTATCGAAAAGCTTACAGTAGATGGTCCTGACTTCGAGAAGATCTACGAAGCAAATGGTGATCTCTCTGCTGTATATCCTCAGGAATATTCCGGAATCGATACAACTTCGACTGTTGCATCTGTTATTGAGGAACCCAAGGCAGAAGAAACATCATCACAGAGCGTTGATGTTGAGCCTACACAGACTTACTCAAGTTCAGATGATGATACCAACGATCCCGGTCCGACAGACTGATATCTAAACCAATAGAACTAACAAGAGGTTGTCCATTCGGGCAACCTCTTTTAGTTTGTAGCGATTTAGTATTAGATACTTACTTTGAATTAATGTTTTCGAAGCTAAGCATGAATTTCTCGTTGTGCTCAATAGCCCAATCGACAGCCCATTCAGATTCGAAGAGAACTACAGGCTCATCATCTCTGTCTAAAACGAGAAGTGATGTTGAAGTGAGTGTAAGTTCCTTGGGATCGAATTCCTCGACCTCTGATTTTGCCCAACGTGCAAGACGATAGGGAAGAGGTGTTCTTACGATGTCAACGTTATATTCTGACTTAAGTCTGTATTCCAATACATCGAACTGGAGGATACCTACAACACCCATTACATATGTCTCTGTACCAATGTCAGGCTGCTTGTAGAGCTGGACTGCACCTTCCTGAGAAAGCTGCTCGATACCCTTAAGGAACTGCTTACGCTTCATGGAATCTTTAGGTTCTACTCGTGCGAAGTTCTCCGGTGCGAAAACAGGAATCGGATCAAACTCGAATTTTCTGTTAGTTGAAATGATCGTGTCGCCGATTCTGAAGTTGCCGGGATCGAATATACCGATGATGTCACCGGCATAAGCTTCTTCTGTGATGACTCTGTCCTGTGCCATGAACTGCTGGGGCTGGGCAAGAGTGATCTTCTTACCGGTTCTCATGAGGTTTACGGTCATGTTCTTCTCGTACTGGCCTGAGCAGATACGGATGAATGCCATACGGTCTCTGTGAGAAGGGTCCATGTTAGCCTGGATCTTAAATACGAAGCCTGAGAACATTGTATCTTCAGGTTCGATAATGCCGTCAGTAGTATTATGTGTGGCGGGTCCCGGGCTCATCTTAAGGAAGTGCTGCAGGAACGGTTCCACACCGAAGTTCGTGATAGCAGAACCAAAGAATACAGGTGTGAGCTCACCCTTAAGGACCTTATCCATATCGAGCTCGTCACCTGCCATATCGAGAAGTTCGATGTCATTTCTCAAAGTCTCGAGGTGGCCGGGCATGAGCATTTCATCGAGCTTCGGATCGTCGATGCCTGAAACGCTCTGTGTAACCATAGAGGCACCGTGGTCATTGTTCTCACGGTCGAAGAGAAGTACGCTTCTTGTTTCTCTCTCATAAACGCCCTCGAAGTCACCATCTGTGCCGATAGGCCAGTTGATAGGTACGGATCTGATGCCAAGGACCTTTTCTAACTCATCCATGAGATCGAAAGGATTCTTTGCGGCACGGTCCATCTTATTAATGAATGTGAAGATCGGGATACCGCGTCTTCTACATACCTGGAAAAGCTTAATTGTCTGAGCCTCGACACCCTTTGCACCGTCGAGGACCATTACTGCAGAGTCAGCTGCACAGAGTGTTCTGTATGTGTCTTCTGAGAAGTCCTGGTGTCCTGGAGTATCAAGGATATTGATGTGGCAGCCATCGTATTCAAACTGCATTACAGAAGAAGTAACGGAAATACCACGCTTTTTCTCGATTTCCATCCAGTCTGAAGTAGCGTGGCGTGCAGCCTTACGCGCTTTGACTGATCCGGCCTGGTGGATGGCGCCTCCGTAAAGAAGGAGCTTCTCTGTAATTGTTGTTTTACCGGCATCCGGATGCGAAATAATTGCAAATGTGCGGCGTCTTTTAATTTCTTCAACCGTCGAGTAATTCATTTTGCCCTCAAGAAATGTATAATAATTTTATAATGCTTGTTTCAAAGACAAGTAATTATATATAAGAAAGAGGGGAATTACAAATAATGAGACGTGGCGGAGGCGTTCTTATGCACATCAGTTCACTCCCGGGACCGTTCGGAACGGGCGTGATAGGACAGGAAGCGGTTGAATTTGCTAAGCAGCTTGCTTCTCAGGGAATGAAGTATTGGCAGGTTCTGCCGTTTTCATATCCGGGAATGGGTAATTCACCATATCAGAGTTTTTCCGCATTCGCTGGAAACTGGCTCTTTATCGATCCGAGAAGACTTGAGAAGCGAGGCCTTCTCACACCTGCTGAAGTCCAGCAGGCTGAATATACACAGAACAAGTGGAGAATCGATTACGATTTCCTGAGAACGAACAGAGATGAACTGTTGAGAAAGGCTTTCGAGCGTGCAGATAAAGAATTGCTCGCTAAGGCAGACAAGTTCATTAAAGAGAATAAATGGGTGCAGGATGTTGCCGCATACCAGACAGTAAAGGATGCTGACTTCGGTAAGCCGTGGTGGGAGTGGTCCGATTCAAGACTTCGTAACTACGATAAGGCAGCGGTATCAGAACTGAAGAATAATCCTAATTACAGATATCACGGCTTTGTCCAGTATTTGTTCTTCGATGAGTGGGCACAGATCAAGAAGGAGATCAACGATCTGGGTATCTCCATCATCGGTGATATTCCTTTCTATGTATCAGGTGATTCAGCTGATGTCTGGGCGAGCAGAGAATTGTTTAAGATGGCTTCTGCAACCAAAGTAAACAAGGTCCTCAAGGATTATGAGAAGGCTCTGGATAAATATAAAAAGGCAGTCGAGAGCGGCAAGACCGAAGATAAAGACGGTGAGCCATTGAAGGAACCGAGAAAGCCAAAGCAGGAAGCTCTTATTTTCGAGTGTGTTGCAGGAGTACCTCCGGATTATTTCTGCGCAGACGGCCAGCTCTGGGGCAACCCCATCTATGACTGGAAGAAGATGAAAGAAGACCACTATGCATGGTGGATGAGCAGACTTGAAGATAACTTCAAACTCTTTGATTATCTGAGAATCGATCACTTCCGTGCGTTCTCATCTTACTGCGAGATCGATGCTAATGCAGATACCGCAAGAGACGGTAAGTGGATACCTGGCCCCGGTCTTGATTTCTTCGACGCATACGACAAGAAGTTTAATGACAGATCCAGACTTATCGCAGAAGATTTAGGTGAAGTTACACCTGATCTGGCAGAGTTTATGGGTAAGGTCGGAATCCCCGGAATGCGCGTAATGGAGTTCGCATTCTATCCGGGTGACAACAGTTCTTTCCTCCCTCATAACTTCGATAACAACTGTGTTGCTTATACAGGAACACACGATAACACGACTCTCTTAGGATGGCTCTGGGACAGCCCGGAGGAAGTCCGAAGAACATGTCTCGAATACTGCGGTTTCGCAGGCGACAATTGGGGTGACGGCGGTTCACACAGCCCTTCATGCAGAGCGATCATCAAGACTCTGTGGATGAGCCATGCCGACGTAGCAATTATTCCTGTTCAGGACATGTTGGGTTACGGTGGTGATACCAGAATGAATATTCCGGGAACACCTACGGGCAACTGGGTCGTAAGGTTCACAAAAGAGGATTTCGATTCGATAGATAACGATTGGTACAGAAATCTCAACAGAATCTACTTCAGATAAGAATCATGATTGCAGACATCCTTTTATGATGTCTGCAAAATATTTTATTAAGGAGAATGCGTATGAAATATATTCTTTGTATCGACCAGGGAACAACATCCACGAAGGCATTTCTTCTTGATGAAAAAGGCAATCTCTCTGAAGGTGCTCATGTGCCTTTTAAGCAATACTATCCCCAGCCGGGATGGGTAAGCCACGATGCAGAAGAGATTTATATTTCAGTTCTTAAAGCATGCTCAATGATATTGGCAGATCATCCTGAAGCGAAGGGCAATATTGCATGCATGGGTATAACCAATCAGCGTGAAACGACAATTGCATTCTCGCCTTCTGGAAAGCCTTTTACCAAAGCTATCGTATGGCAGTGCAGAAGAACAGCCGATATCTGCAGACGTCCTGAAATAAAGGAACAGAGCAGAAGGATTACTGAGGTAACAGGTCTTAAGATCGATCCTTATTTCTCAGCTACGAAAATGATCTGGTTCCTGGAAAATATCAGAAGTCTGAGAGAACGCTGTGCGATGGGCGAATGCTATCTGTCAACGATCGATGGCTTTTTGGTATACAGACTCACGGGCGGTAAGAGTTATGCTTCTGACTATTCTAACTGCTCAAGAACCATGCTCTTTGATATTGCACAGAAGAGATATGATCTCGACTTTTTGGATCTGTTCGGAATCCCGATCAATACTCTCGCAAAACCTATGGAATCCTGTGCTGATTATGGCGAGATCGCTCTTAATGAAGAATATCTCAAAGACAACGGTTTTGATGATACGGAGATAGATAATCTCCTGTCGGTCAACGGTGTTCATATTACAGGTGTCCTGGGTGACCAGCCGGCAGCATTGCTCGGACAGAACGCAATAAGCAAAGGCGATTCCAAGACCACATACGGAACGGGAAGTTTCACTCTCATGAATCTTGGAACCGAACCTGTATTCTCCAAAAACGGACTTCTTACATCATGCGCATGGTCCATTAACGGAGTGACAAATTATGCTTTGGAAGGAAGTATATTCCAGGCAGGTTCTGTCATCAGCTGGCTCAAAGATGAGCTCGGATTTATCGAAAATCCTAAAGATTGTGATGATTTTTGCAATTCCATTGAAGACACCGGCGGTGTATATTTAGTTCCGGCATTTACGGGTTTGGGTGCGCCTTACTGGAAGCCTGATGCAAGAGGTGTTTTAACGGGCCTTACCAGAGGAACCGGCAGAGCTCAGATCATCAGAGCCGGCGTTGAATCGATTGCTTATCAGGTTACAGAACTTGTTAACCTTATGACTGATGATACAGGCATCAAGGCCGGACAAATGAAAGTTGACGGCGGAGTCTGTGCGAGCAGCTTCCTCATGCAGCTTCAGTCTGATCTTCTGGGTGTCACAATCACCAGAGCGTTAAGTGACGAGATGACCGCCATGGGTGCAGGACTGGCTGCAGGAATTCAGGCCGGAATTTTCGAGTCTGTTGAACAGACAAGTGAGTTCTATAAGGCAGGTGCTTCTTACGAACCTAAAATGTCAGCATTTGAAGTATCCGAGAAGATGGAGGGATATCGTTCAGCCGTAAGAGCAACACTTCTTTCCGGTAACGACTGATTTAATGGTTCAGGTTTATATTGTATTTTTCAAGATATTCGTTTTTCTGCTTTTAGGTTTTGCGTTAAACAAATCCAAAGTGATCAATAGCACCGGAGAGCGTGCATTATCGGATATCCTGCTTAAGGCTGTTCTGCCTTTCATGATAATCAATTCCAGCCAGCATACTTATTCGACTGACGCTGTGAACGGAATGATCGCATGTGCTGCAATTGCTGTGGGTTACTATGCAATATCTCTTATCGCACTGAGATTATCTCTGAAGAAGGTAAATATCCTTGAAGATGAGAAGAGAATAATGATCACCTGCACGGTCTTTGCTAATACAGGCTTTGTAGGGTTCCCTCTGATGGAAGCTCTATATGGCAGTTATGGTCTTTTGCTCGCAGCAGTCTTTAATCTTTGCTACAACCTTTTCTTTTACACATATGCAGTTTATCTGTTCTCGAAGAAGCCCAAATTTGCTTTGCTCGACATGTTTAAGAGTTCGGTTTCTGTTGCATCGATCGTTGCGATCATCATGTTTATCATCCCGTGGAGAATGCCCGGATTTATTACCGATACTTTTAAGCTCATAGGTGACATGACTGTTCCTATGTCGATGATCGTAATGGGTTCCATGCTCGCAAGTGTTAATATTAAAAAGCTGCTTACGGATAAGAAGGCATATGTGGTATCTGCGTTAAGACTCATTGTTTTACCGGGCCTTGTTATGGGTGCCGTGCTGCTTTTGTCGAACTGGTTTACAATAGCACCGGAGACAAAGAGCGTAGCCGTTCTCATGTGTGCTTTGCCCTGCGGCTCAATGAATGTTATATTTGCCGAGAATTACGAAGTGGCACCACATTTTTCTGCACGCACGGTATCATTGTCTATGGTATTCATGCTGGTAACGATTATGTTCTGGGCATGGGCAGTTAGAACCGTATTCTAAGATTAAGAGGATAAAGGAAATGAGTGAGAATTCTAACAAGATCGAGAGAATCGAGAATGAGAAGCTGGTAGAACTCTTAGGTTCTATCCGACAGGACAGTTCAGAAGAGAACATGATCGCTGTCCTCAAGGAAGCGGCAGTTGCTAAATTTCTGGTTCCTGTTGACGGTACGGACGGTAATTACAGCTTCCATGCTGTAAGCGATTCCAAGGGTCTTAAGTATATGGTCGTATACTGCGATTCTGACAGTTTCGAAGTTGCTTTCGAGAATAAGAAAGAACCCCAGAATGGTGTAGTTGCAGGATTTGCAGATCTTATAGATGTTGTTATGGCACCCAAGATGGATCTGTCAGGATTCGTTATTAATCCGGGTTCGGAGCAGGTTCTTTTCGGTAAAGATATGCTCAAGATGATTGCAGCCCAGATGGGTATCGGAGGCGACGGAACCGCGAAGGTTGGTGAACCTGACCGCTATCCGCCGGAACTTAAGAAAGCACTCGAAGGATACCTTCTCATCGAACCCACAGTGTCTGATATCTGGGTAAGACTTATGCGCGAGAACGGCACAGAACGGTTGATCTGGCTCATTGTCGCTGACGCTGAGGGTGAGGGTGAACCTCTGAAATATACTCTCGATAACCTGCGAAAGTATTGTCTGCCATATCTCGATAATATGGATGCCATGGTTGTATCCAGCAAGGAAGAATTCGCACAAAAAGTAATAGCAGGCGTTAAGCCGTTTGTTTCGGGAAATAAAGACTGAACATGAGCAAGGGCAAGACAGGTCTCATTGTATTAACTGTATTGGCGGCAATGTTCTTTCTGTTTGTCGCATTGCTTTATGGTTCCAGTACGAAAAGACAGGGAGCAATAGACAGAAGAGATGCTCTCGATGACAAATTGGAAGTGGTTCTGGATACGGATATCACTATATATTGGATCGGTGAGCCGCCGGCAGAATTGAACGTCTTATCTCCTGTGATCCAGATAGTCTCTTCCGAGAGCGCCAATGAAGAAACCCTCCCTGTAAAGGGACCTGCGTTCCATACAATTGAATACAATGAAGACGGCCAAATCGTATCAGAGGATATTCCTAAGGATTATCCGAGATATATGATTATCGTTATTTCTGGTACTCCGAATCTTTCTGACAGAGGTAAAGAAGCGCTTCTTGATGCCATATCCCAAAACGGAGTTCCTGTATTGGCTATAGGTGATGCCGCATCTGAAACTTTATGTGACGTTTTGTGTTACACCAGGGTTCATAAAGGAGAAGGCAGTTCACTCTACTATTGCCTTGGTGCCGGATACAAAGAAAACCCTATTTCTGAAGGTGCGGTTAAGTCCGGTGGAATGGAATTAGCTGAGGCCATTCCTGATCTGATTTCGACTGCAATGACAGACTACAAGCCGCAGGAATAACGGCTTAATGACCTCTATAAATCAGGAAGCGTCCGTATGAACCGAGAAGTTCACAATTGGCTTCCACATATTCGAGAACGCCTTTCGGGTTTTGCCATCCTTCGTCATAGTAATCGGAGGCGATGATCACTATCTTGTCTTCACCATTACAGGATTCTTCGACATAGATCATGTGACTTTCAACGCTTCCTCTAAAATTTCCATTGTTGAATAAATCATATGGAGGATTAGCAGTTCCGTTCATTAAGCTGACGATGACAGAAGATGATGAGTAGAAAGTAACGGAATAACCGTTTAACTCATACTGATTTACCATCCACGACAGGTATGTAAAATCTTCGCACATATCATTACTGACCGGAACGCATTTAAGTTCTGATGCTTCATTGGTAAATGTGCTATTTACAACTCTCGAGATTCCTAAGCCGCCGATGCACAGAAATACTACTGCGGATATGAAAACGGTTATAGAGTTGCGGATAACATTTCCCCATTTTCCGTCTAACAGTTTGTACGCGGGTATCAGAAAATATACCACTGCGAAAGTTACGTGGCTGTAATCGATGATAGGTACAGTTATTACCAGTACCGGTATTCCGATAAGGAAATGGATTAGAGTGGTTGTGTCTCTCTTTTTTACGAGATTTATGATTTCAACTATTATCTCAGCTGCCAGAAGCAGTAATAAAACAATGGAACTGTTGTAGAATTTTCCGTTGCTGCTGCCGAAGCTTGTGAGGCTGAAGAGGCAATAATCCCAAAAATCATTAAAAGATGAAGTGACCAGGAAGTAAATCAGAAAAACTGTACATGGAATAGCAAACCCCACCCCATAGAGAAGGAGATTCTTAGCTTTATTCTCATAAAAAGCAGCGATAACCACGAATAATATAAGCAGCAGAATACATCCGGATGTCTGTCTTGAGAAAACTGCCAAAGCTGCAAGTGCGCCAAGAATCAGGGCGTGCTTTTTGAATTGTCCATTGGAAGTTACCAGATCGGCCAACAGGGCAATCAGCAAAAACAGTGTGTTGTATGAAACGTAATCTATTATAAGGATGCTGATTAACACAAACGGGAGTGCCAACAGGCGGTTCTTTGTTTCTGATGCCAACGCCTTATATAAGACGAAAGATTGTACGGTTACCAAAAGGGAACATGCCAGTCTGTATACAAAAAGTGACCTGTGTGCAAAAAGCGGTAAAGACATGATTATCGCGAACAACGGAGTCTGAACCATATTGTAATCACGGTAGGGAACTAATCCCATAGTGATCTGTCTCGCGAAATTATAGTTCCATAATTCGTCGAGAGAAACTAAATTGTTCATACATATATGCAGGAGTGATGCTGTCAAGATAACGGCAAAAGCTATTAATTCAGTATATGATTTTTTGCTTCCGGTCTTCATTTTCAGATAATCTCTCCAAAGAATTTTATATATTATTACATATTTTCCGGAGCATGCTGTATAGAGGTGGGAATACCGGGGTGGAATGAGATTTTTCGGTGATTCCGGGCTCAAAATGTGCGAATTGTTGAAACAATTCAAATTGACACGCATTTGTAATAATAATATTATTATTAGGTGTTGAAAATCCTTGTGGGGAGGTGATTTTTATCCGCGCGTTAGAGCAGAAAATCCTTGCAGAAGGTAAGATCCTGCCGGGCGAAGTGCTCAAGGTGGGAAGTTTTCTCAACCAGCAGATAGACACAAAACTTCTTAAGGATATGGGCGACGAGATTGCCAGACTTTATGAGGGTAACAATGTTACAAAGGTCTTGACTATTGAGTCTTCGGGCATTGCCATAGCTTATGCGGCAGGTCTCGCGATGGGTCTTCCCGTTGTATTTGCCAAGAAGCACTCGAGCTCAAATCTCTCCGGAAACATCCTCACATCCCAGGTTTATTCCTATACTCATCAGCAAACTTACGACATCATGGTATCGGGTGATTACATCACAAGTAATGACACGGTGCTTATTGTCGATGATTTCCTTGCGAAGGGAAATGCTCTGAAGGGGCTGATCGATATTGTAAACCAGGCAGGCGCAAAACTTGCCGGCTGTGCTATTGCCATTGAAAAAGGCTTTCAGGGCGGCGGAGATGAATTGCGTGCAAAGGGAGTAAGGGTTGAGTCACTGGCCATCATCGATAAGATGACAGATGACTCTTTGGAATTCAGATCCTGACATGACCTGGATCAACTAATTTTTGATATGCACATTTTGCATATAGATATTTTATTGGAGGCAGTTTATGAAAAAACTCTTTTCGATGTTAGTAGCTGCTGCACTCGCAGTTACTTCAGTTTTCGCCATGGCGGGCTGTTCAGCTAATGGGGGCAAGAGCGAGAACAAGGCATCTGACTTCAAGGTAGGTGCAATCTACATCAACAGCCAGAACGATACTTCAGGTTATACCTATGCTCATCATCATGGTATTACTGAAGCAATGAAGCAGGTAGGTCTTGATCCTGCTAAGGATCTCTACATCGTAGACAACGTACCTGAGGATGACGAGAAGGTTAAGCAGGCTATCGACCAGCTCGCTGGTAACGGCTGCAACATCATTTTCGGTATCAGCTTCGGTTACCTCAACGCTTTCGATGAGAAGGCTAAGGAATATCCGGACATCATCTTCTCACACGCTACCGGCTATCTTTCTAACGACAAGAACTTCAACAACTATTTCGGAAGAATTTACCAGGCTCGTTACCTTGCTGGTATTGCAGCTGGTTATAAGTCTCTTGCAACAGGCAACAACAATCTCGGATATGTTTCTGCTTGGGGTACAGAGTATGCTGAGACATGCTCAGGTATCAATGCTTTCGCAATGGGCGCGTTGTCAGTAAACCCTGATGCAGAGGTTTTCGTTTACGAGATTTCAACATGGGGTGACCAGGAGAAGGAGAGACAGGCAGCTGAGCTCCTTATCGACACATACGGATGCGGCGTTATCGCTCAGCACTGTGACTCTGCTCAGCCTCAGATCGTTGCTAACGAGAAGGGCGTTTTCGGATGCGGATACAACTCAGATATGACAAAAGAAGCTCCTAATGCTCACCTCACAGCACCTGTTTGGAACTGGGATGCATACTATGCAACAGCTATGAAGGCAGCTATGGAGAATCCTGATACATTCATGACAACAGTAGGTAACTACTATGAAGGTCTCAATGCAGGTCTCGTTGACGTTTCTGCTCTTTCTGCTAACTGCGAGCCTGAGACAAAGGAAGCTATCGAGCTTGCTAAGGATCTTATGAAGTCTGGTAAGTGGGATGTATTCTCCGGCGTTAAGCTCACATTCTCCGGTGCAGCTGGTTCAGTTGCAGTAGCTCAGTCTGATGCAGCTCTCGTTGCTAATGATGGTACAGAGATCGTTGCAGCTGGCGGCGCTTCTGTTGATGACGGCGTAATCCAGGGTTCAATGAACTACTATGTAGAAGGCGTTACTCAGGTTAACTGATAACAAATAATTTGTTTTGAGGGGTGTTTTATGGAATATGCCATAGAGCTAAAGGGAATATCTAAAAGCTTCGGTCCTGTGGCGGCCAATAAGAACATCAACCTGTCTCTTGCCAAGGGTGAGATACTCGCTTTGCTTGGTGAGAACGGTTCAGGAAAAACGACACTTATGAACATGCTGTCGGGCATATATATGCCCGACAGCGGTTCTGTTTTTATTGACGGAAAAAAGGTCGAGATCAACTCACCTGAAGATTCCGGCAAACTTGGAATAGGAATGGTTCACCAGCATTTTAAGCTGGTCGAGCGTTTTACGGCGCTCGAGAATATCCGTATCGGAATGAGGGGCGAGGGACGTTTCCTTCACGGAAAAGACGTCCGCAAAAAAATTGAAGATACAGCCGCTAAATTCGGCTTTGATATAGATCTGGATAAGGTTGTTGCCAACATGGCAGTTTCCGAGAAACAGACATTAGAGATACTTAAGGTTTTGTGCTACGGCGCGAAAATCATTATCCTGGATGAGCCTACCGCAGTACTTACCGTTCAGGAAATTGACAGACTCTTCTCTGTTCTCCGTAAGATGAGAGAAGAAGGTCATTCGATCATCATAATCACACATAAGCTCAATGAAGTTATGGCTATCTCTGACAGAGTAGCAATCTTAAGACACGGTGAATATATTACAACTGTCGAGACGAAGGCTGCTGATGAGAAACAGCTTACTGAACTCATGGTAGGACGTAAGATTACTCTTAACATCGACAGACCGGTTATGGAAAAGACACATCCTCTTCTTGAGATCAGAGACCTGACCGTCAAAAATGATGAAGGTGCTATTGCAGTAGACCACATCAATTTCTACATAAGAGGCGGCGAGATGCTTGGTGTTGCAGGTATCGCGGGATCAGGTCAGAAAGAACTCTGCGAAGCTATCGCAGGCCTTCGTAAGATTGAAGAAGGACAGATGATCCACGAGGGCGAGAGCATCGTCGGAATGTCTCCTAAAAAGATTCTGGAACACGGTATTTCCATGAGCTTTATTCCTGAGGACCGTCTGGGTATGGGACTTGCTCCTTCGCTCTCAATTACGGACAACATGATCCTCAAAAACTACAATGAATCCAAAGGCCTTTTTGTTGACCGTAAGTCAGCCAGAGAAGAGGCTCAGAAGGTTATTGAAAGACTCGAAGTCATCACACCTTCAACAGAGACTCCGGTAAGACGTTTGTCAGGTGGTAATGTCCAGAAAGTATTGCTCGGACGTGAGATCAAATCAGGACCTAACGTACTTGTTACCGCATATCCTGTAAGAGGTCTGGATATCAATTCATCCTATACGATCTACAACATTTTGAATGATCAGAAAAAGAAGGGCGTAGGCATCCTGTTTGTCGGAGAAGATTTGGATGTTATGCTCGCTCTTTGCGACAAGATCATGGTCATCTGCCACGGCAAATTGCAGGGTGTTGTAAATGCTGATCACGCAACGAAAGAAGAGATCGGTCTCATGATGACCGGCACATTAAATATTGTAAACAAAGAGGGCAAGACCGACGGTATTGCGAAAGACTCTGCTTTTACAGATGAGGAGGGCAAAGCCTAATGAGAAAATATCATCTGGTCAGAAGAGCGGACGCCAAGATACAAAGAACGCTTATTTACTATGGAATAGGACTTCTCGTTTCACTTGGAATCGGTGCGATTCTTCTTGCTGCTCTGGGTATTAATCCTTTCGAGTATTACGGAAGAATGCTTACCATCGGACTTGTCGGAAACAGGTACGGATATAAGAGTATTGAGGGATTGCTGAAGATCCTGGTTCCTCTCCTTATCACATCACTTGCATTGAGCCTGTCATTTAAGATGCGCTTCTGGAATATCGGAGGTGAGGGCGAGTTCCTCATCGGTGCGATCGCAGCTGCCATCGTTGCATTCAACAGTTCAGGAATGCCCAATTTCGTAACTGTAGTTTTGATGTGTCTTGCAGCTATGCTGTCGAGCGGAATAATCGGTGTGGCAATCGCAGCATTGAAGGTAAAGTTCAATACGAACGAGACGCTCATGACACTCATGATCAACTACATCATGCTGTATGTCATCAGATATCTCGGCGATACAAAGGCTGACTGGAATTTCTTCTTGAGAGAAGATTCAGAAAGACCAATCTTCGGTTCTTTCCCTGATTCTGCAATAATGAGCGGAATCCCTCTCGGAAAGTTCAAACTCCTCTGGTCTGTAATTATTGCCATTCTTCTTACAGTTATTATTTACATCTATCTCAAATTCACAAAGCAGGGATATGAGATCTCAGTTGTAGGTGACAGCAGTGCTACTGCAAAATACGCAGGAATGAATGTAGGTAAGATCGTTCTCCGCACAATGTTTATCTCATCTGCTCTGATCGGTCTTGCTGCCGCTCTTACAGTATCTTCTGCAGGAACGATCTCTGATACGATTACCAATGATGTAGGCTGGACCGGAATCATTGTTGCATGGTTGTCAAAGCTCAATGTCCCGGCAGTATTTGTTACTTCGATTCTTATTTCGATCCTGCAGTACGGATGTCAGGCAGCAGCCACACAGTATCCTGCAATCGATGTTAATTTTGCTGACCTCCTACAGGGAATCATTTTGTTCTCTGTTCTCGTTGCAGATTTCGCTGCAAACTTCAGAATCGTAAAGAAGGAGGAAGCTAAGAATGCTTGAAGTATTAACATTATTCCTCTTCAACATAATCGTTTATAACATTCCGCTCCTCTATGGTACTACGGGGGAGATCATGACCGAGAAAGCAGGTTCTCTCAATCTGGGTGTTGAGGGCACCATGGCTATCGGCGCGGTAGCAGGTTATCTCGTAGGTGCAAAGACAGATAGTCTTTTCGTTGCATGTCTCGTAAGTTTTATCGCTTCAGGTCTTGTCGGTCTCCTGTTCTCATTCCTGACAGTTACCCTCCAGGCGAACCAGAATGTTACCGGTCTTACGATCACAACATTCGGCGTAGCTTTCTACTACTTTATCGGTAACGCATTATCAAACAGCCAGGGCGGATGGCCGAAGTTCAGCGGCACTGCTCTCGAGAGACAGTCCCAGGCAATTCATATCCCCGGCCTGTCTGATATTCCGTTCGTCGGCAAGGCTCTTTTCTCACATAACATCCTGGTTTATGCCGGTATCGTTATCGCGATCCTTATGTGGCTTTATTTCAAGAAGACTGTTCCCGGCCTGAAGCTCAGAGCTATTGGTGAGAACCCTGGCGCTGCAGATTCTTTGGGCGTTAATGTAGCTATGTATAAGTACATTCATATTATTGTCGGTTCAGGCATCATGGGCCTGGGCGGACTCTACATGGGTCTTAACATGGGTGGTACTTTCGAAGGTTCAAACTGTTGGATCAACGGTTATGGCTGGATCTCAATCGCACTCGTTATTTTTGCGAACTGGAACCCTGCGAAAGCACTTCTCGGAACCCTGGTATTCGGTTTCTTCAACACACTCAGAGTACAGAATGCGGCACTCGCTTATACATTCCCTAAGACTCTCGGTTGGCTGACGAACATTCCATCTCACTTCTTCTCGGCATTGCCGTTCATTATAACTTTGCTGGTACTTATCACTTCTTCTCTCTCAAAGAAGAACAAGAGTGGTGAACCGCAGGCTATCGGACGGAATTATTACCGTGAAGACAGATAAAAGCAGGAGAGTATATGCCGGGTAATGCCCACGCAAAAGCCGGCATATAATAACCTTTACTACAATGTGGTAAAGTATTCAGAAGACGGGGTTAACTCCTCCACGGGTTGACCAACATGTCTTTCTCTGTTATAGAAAGGATATTTGGCGTTAAGCCGGTTATCGGAATATAGGGATAACAGAACAAAAAACAAAGAGAAAAAATAAAGAGAGGTAGAAAAATGCATTGTCCTAACTGTGGAAAAGAACTGAAAGACAATCAGAAGTTTTGCGGCGGATGCGGATCAAATGTATCCGGTCTGTGGCAGCAGGCTGCTCCCGCACCTGTAGAAGCTGCACCCGAACCCGTTGCAGAAGCAGCTCCGGTTTTGCCCGATCCTGTTCCTGTAGCTGAGACAGGCACGGTATTGCCAGCACCTGAACCCATTGCAGAGACTGGTCCGGTATTGCCCGCACCTGAGCCTGTAGTAGAGACAGGACCTGTTTTGCCTGCACCTGAGCCCATAGTAGAGTCAGGTCCGGTTTTGCCCGATCCTGTACCTGTAGAAGCAACACCTGTTGAGGCAGCTCCCATTGTTGCAGCTCCGGCACCCATTGAGGCAGCACCTGCTCCTGTTGAAGTAGCACCTGCTCCAGTAGTGGCAGCAGCACCCGCTCCCGCACCTGCTCCTGCACCTGCACCGGTCCAGAGCGCTTTTGGTGAGACTCCTGCACCTGTAGCACAGGCACCCGCAGCTCAGGCTACAGCTACTACTGAAGCTCCCAAGAAAAAGAAGAATATCGTTGGCCTTATCATCGGACTTGCTGCAGCAGGTTTGGTAGTCATTATTGGTGCCATCGTTGGTGTCGCGTTCCTGATTTCCAATGCAGGAAAGGAAACTGAGCGTACAAAGCGTACAACTGAAGAAGATGATCCGACAACAACGACAACAGTTGTTGAGGAAACTGCTTCAAGAACCATTATGGTATATGCCATCGGAACAGATTTGGAATCCAATGGCGCTTGTTTGTCAGCTGACGTTAAGGAAATGCTCGCAGCTACTCCCAGCGACGATCTGAATATCGTATTGCAGACAGGCGGCTGCTCCGATTTCCAGAATACATACATGCAGGATGGCGCTACACAGCGTTTTGCAATTGCTAACGGTAACATCAAGGAGTTGGATAATCTTGGTGATGTCAGCATGGTTGAAACCGCATCACTTACTGATTTCATCAACTTCGCGAAAACTAATTATCCTGCTGAACACTACATTCTCGTAATGTGGGATCACGGCGGAGGAGTTCCGTTGGGATTCGGTTTCGATGAGCTCCATGACGGAACACTCACCGATGTCGAGATTGCAGAAGCTATCAAGAACAGTGACACTCAGTTCGAGTCAGTAATTTTCAATGCATGCCTCATGGGCTCATTGGAAGTTTCCAAGGCACTTCAACCTTACGCAGAGTATATCGTTGCTGCTGAGAGCCCTACATGGGGAAGTGCTTATTACGATATCGGAATCAACTATACAAATTTCCTTAACTACATTGGTCAGGACTTCGATGGTGATGCTTCTGATTACGGTAAGTTCATCGTAAGAGATTACATGGATACAGTTGAGAATACTCAGAACCAGACTGGTTTCTATGGTATTGATACATGTATGTCTTCCATCGATACTGATAACGTAGACGAGGTTTTGGAAGCTTACGAGAAGTTTATTGCTGCATTGGATACGAGAGTATTCCAGCAGGACGGATATGCTGAATATATCCAGCTCAGAGACGATTGCGGAAGCTTCGAATCTACTGACTCTGTAGACCTTACAACACTTGCGAGCAAGTACATCAACTGTGGTGATCCCGCAATTGAATCTGCTGCAAGCTCACTTATCAACGAAGTTGGTAACTGCGTATTTACTGAAAGTAATAACTCTTACACATACGCTCACGGTATGACAACATATGCTCCTTTCCTTTATCCTAACTATTACAATGAAGGAAGAGAGTCTTTCCTTGTATTGGGTTATAGCGATACTACAGTTAAGTTCTACGATAAGTTTGTAAGTAAGGAACTTTATATCCTTAAGGCAACAAATTATGCTGGTGACTGGTATATTGAACCTTCAGATGCCAGAGACATCCAGTCAGGTAACCAGTATGATATTTCTAATCTTGTAGTACAGATGGATGGTTATGAAGCTATCGAATTGTATGAAGAAGACTGGGATATCATCCGTGAAGTTAAGGTAACACTTGCTTATACTTTCGATGATGATCCGGATACTATTTATTACATGGGTACTGACTACCAGTACGCTTGCGACAGCAACGGTTACATCATTCTCCAGAATCCTACAAACTGGGTATTCGTTAAGGGCTTCGGATTTGTAACCTGCGAGTGCCTCAAGTACGAAGTTGGTGAAGATGGTAAGTGGTACAAGTATCTCGGAGCTGAGGCTCTGGTAAATGGCGAGACAGCTTATGTTGTTATTGCTTTCAGTACTGATGAGCCTGATGGAACAATCGTCGGTTACTACACAGCTGATATTATTTCTGACACGATTACATCTAACAGTGCATATCAGTTCACAGAAGATGACCAGATCATTTTTGTTGAAGAGTACTATGATATTCCTTCAGATTCTTTGGAATACATGGAGCTCGGAACAGCTGTTTCTTATGAAACTGCAGTAGCTAATTACAAGTATTCACGAGTAGATTATGTTGACGTAAACGGATACATCGGATTCGATATCTATGACGTTTATAACAACGATTACAGACTCCCTCTGAGACCCGGTACACCTGCATATGAGATCGATGCAGGCAGAGATGGTTACGATGAAGGTACGATCGATGCAACATACATGGTTGGTTTCGTAACCTTCTACGACGACAACTGCAGTCTCGCAAACGCTCCTTGTGATTGGATCTCATATAACGGACAGATCAAGGAAGATTCTGTTTACTATTCAGGAACAGATGCTTTGTCTCTTACTTTCGATGTAACCGCAGACGCTTCAGAGACATACACATACTCGTATTACTACAGCAGTGACAGTATGTTCTCTGAGAGAGAAATGTCTGATTCAATCTATAATGGTTCCGCTTCTTTGGTTGAAGAGGATGGCGCTTACCGTTATCACTTCGACCTCACAGGTGATATTCAGCCCGGCTATTATATTATTGCTGTTGATAGCCCTAGCGGAGACAGAGCCTGCATCTCAGTTTGCCAGGTAGTTGAATCTTAATCTGTTGACAGGAGAGATTTACGAATGAAGATGACCGGAGCACAGATACTTGTCGAGACCCTTATTGAGCAGGGTGTTGACACCGTGTTCGGTTTTCCGGGCGGAATGGTCGTAGATATCTATGACAAACTCTACGATAAACAGGATAAGATCAAACACATCCTGACCGCTCACGAAGAGGGCGCTGTTCACGGCGCTGATGGATATGCAAGAGCAACCGGAAAGACCGGAGTCGTTATTGCGACTTCCGGTCCCGGTGCTACTAATCTTGTTACCGGAATCGCTACAGCATACCTCGATTCGATTCCTCTTGTTGCAATAACGGGAAACGTTAGAAATTCCATGATCGGAAGAGATTCATTCCAGGAGATCGATATCACCGGTATTACTCTTCCCATTACGAAGCATAATTTCTTCGTACATAAGGTTCAGAACCTTGCAGAAGTTGTGCGTACTGCTTTCGAGCTGGCACAGTCCGGCAGACCCGGTCCTGTATTGATCGATATTCCGAAGGACGTCCAGGAAGCAGTTTTCGATTATAAGAAAAAGCCTGTCGCGAAATTGCCGGCTATACCTGCCTGCAGCGATATCGACATTGAAAAGGCTGTAAAGCTTATCAAGGAATCCAAGAGACCTTATATCTATTTCGGCGGTGGTGCGTTGAGAACATCCATCGGTGAAGATATTGAAAAGCTTGCTGATAAGCTGGATGCAGTTATCGGCTGTTCCATGATGGGTCTTTCTGAAATTCCGACAGACTCTCCGAGATTTCTGGGAATGCAGGGTATGCACGGAAGATTTGCTTCTTCTGTTGCTATGGCCAAGGCAGATCTCATTATCGCACTTGGTGTCAGATTCTCTGACAGAGCAACCGGAAAGACTGAGAAATACGCGCCTTCCGCATCCAAGATCCATGTTGATTGCGACCGTGCGGAAATCGGCAAGAACGTTCCTGTAGATCTCGGAATATGCTGTGATCTCAAAGACTTTGTCGACCGTCTCACTAAGGCCTGCCCGCAGCGTAAGAATACTGAGTGGATCAAGAAGGTTAACAGCCTCAGGCAAAGAGAAGCAGATGCTTACGAAGGACTTCCTTTCCTTCCGAGAGATGCGATCAACATTATTTCAGACAACATCAAACCCGATACGAGACTCGTAACTGATGTTGGCCAGCACCAGTGCTGGGCAGCGCAGTTCCTCAAGTTCAGGAAAAAGCGCACATGGATTACATCAGGTGGTCTCGGAACCATGGGATTTGGTCTTGGCGCTGCAATCGGTTGTTACATGGGCAGTGGCAGCAGAAGTGTTCTTATTACAGGTGACGGCAGTTTCGGCATGTGCCTTAATGAGCTCGCAACAGCAGTTACTTATAAAGTTCCTGTTACCATAGTTATTTTCAATAACCATGCTCTCGGTATGGTAAGACAATGGCAGAAAGTCTTCTTTGACGGAAGGTATTCCAATACCACAATTGACCGCAAGACGGATTTCGTTAAGCTCGCCCAGGCATTCGGTGCCAAGGGTTTTAAGGCTACGGATAAAAAGACTTTCGAAGAGGCATTTAAGAAGGCATACAAGGTTAAGGGACCTGTCGTAATCGATCTGACGATAAAGTCTGACAGTCTGGTTCTTCCCATGCTCAAACCCGGCGGTACATTCAACAATCTCATCTTAAGAAGGGAGGATATCAGTGATGCAGAAGGATAAGATCATCATTGCCATCTACGTTGATAACCGTTATGGTGTCCTCTCACGTGTAACAGCCATGTTTACCAGAAGAGGTTTCAACATTGACTCTCTTACGGTAGGTGAGACAGAGTCCCCTGAGTATTCAAGAATCACGATCACTTTGTCTGCTGCAAAGAACGACAAGGATCAGGTTGTTTCACAGCTTCGAAAGTTATACAACGTTAAAAAGGTTATCGTCCTGTCGCAGAACGACAGCATTAAAAGAGAACTCCTTCTCATCAAGGTAAAGAATACCGAGAAGACTCATGCAGATATCGTTGAAGCAACAAATATTTTCCGTACGAAGATAATTGATTTCACTGATGAAGCAATCAGTATCGAAGCAACCGGTGACAGCCAGAAGATCGATGCATTCATTGAATATATGAAGAAGTTTGAAATCATCGAAATGTGCCGTACTGGTCTTGTTGCGTTGGATCGTGGCGGAACAAATATCTGGTCGGAACACGAAGACGAATAATTGATTTCGAATTAATACAAATTTAATTAAATTCGCTCCCTCAATCGTTTATAATTTAATCAAAGGTCAAAGCCTTTTGAAACTTCAAAACGGAAGGGAGTGATTTTATGAAGATCACTACACAGGGCAACGGAATCCGCATCGGCAACAGACTAGAGGAAAAGATTGCTGCCAAGATGTCGAAGTTCAATAAGTTCTCCGGCGACGATGGCACACTCAATGTCCGTATCAGACCAGATGGACCCGATATGGTAGTCGAGATCACAATGGAGTTCGGCGGTAAGATTTTAAGAGCTGAAGCATGTGATGAGGATATCCTGACAGCTGTTGACAGAACTGTTGACAAGCTCGAGTCTCAGATCAGAAGACAGAAGACCAAGTTCCTCAAGAAGAAGAAGGAGTATCCGGGAATTGTAAGTTATCTTGAGGATGACGGTGGCGCAGATTTTGACATCGTTGACGAGAAGGAAGCAAAGATCACAAAGCGTAAGCAGTTCGCTCTAAGACCTATGACATCCGAAGATGCTATCCTTCAGCTTGAGATGTTAGGACATGACTTCTACGTATATCTCGACAGTGATACAAATTCTGTTTGCGTAGTATATAAGAGATATGACGGCGCTTATGGTCTGCTCGAACCTGAATACTGATACATAATTGAATAGCTAATACGGAGGCTGCCTTAATGGCAGCCTCTTTTTATTGATAACGTTTTTCTTTGACCAAAGCACATTTCTGCAAAAGTGAGTTAAAACATGCGTCACTTAACTCACCTTTTGACACACTTTCTTCTTTAAACTACGAAAAATGAGTCAAAATATGTGTTGTATAACGCATATTTCAACGCATCTTTTGAAAGACTGACAAAATTGAAATGATGTTTAGTATACAAACCGATAGCCAAACATTAATATAATAAAGAAAATGATATATATTGAAGGAAATGAATTATGCCTTACTCTTTTTTGGGAAATGAGACTTCTTCTGAAGTAAAGCCGCTCGGGAACTGCGGCTATAGATTAGACTCTTTGAGAGATCTCTATGATGTTTTATCTGACGGTATCTGGAGAATCGAGACATGTGCACCAAGATTAAGAGATGGCTGGAGTCTCGAAAACATTACTCTGGGCCAGTGCTCCATTACCGCATTCCTCATCCAGGATATTTTCGGCGGTGAGGTCTATGGGATTTTAAGACCTGGCGGAAACTATCACTGCTATAACGTAATAGACGGAAAACAATATGATCTTACGATCGAACAGTTCGGAAAAGAGGCAGATGAACTCGTTTACGATAATTCAAATCCGCAGAGCCGTGAGGTCCATTTCGCCAAGAAAGAGAAGTATGAGAGATACCTTCTTTTAAAGGAGCTACTCAAGGCAAAACGCGGAATCTGAGCATACATTCTGTAACACAATTGTTCCACAAGTGTTCTTTTGTCTGTGATACACTTATCGGGGATATTAGGACACTTAGGGAGGAGTTATGAACATATTAAAGCAGTTTCTGGCTATATTTGTTATGGCGCTGGTAACAGCGTCATTAAGTTCTGTTGCATGGAAATGTGAAGTAAGATCCGGCGCCAACAGAGGCTGGGTATATACCGGAGATTCTGCTTACTATTACGATGATCAGGGCGAAGAACTCGTTGGAATGCAGGTAATGCCTGATGACGGAACAACCAGATATTTCGATCCTGAAACCCATGCAATGGTTAAGGGCGAAGTTGAGATTGACGGAAACAGATATTTCTTTGACGAGAACGGTGTTCTCGCTACCGGATTCCAGACCGTAGACGGAAACACTAAATACTATGGTAATGATACAGGTATCATGAAGACCGGCTGGGTTACTTCAGGTCCTGAAAAGTTCTATTTTGATGAGATGACCGGCAATGAAGTATTCGGCTGGACAGAGATCGGCGGAAATAAATACTATTTTGCTGAAGACAGCGGAAAACTGGTAAAAGGTTCTTTCGAGCTGGAAGGAAACAAATATTATTCTGATGCTGAAACAGGAATCCTGACCAGAGGCGTTGCAACTATCGATGAGAAGCAATATTACTTCGACAAAGATACAGGCATAATGACCACAGGCTGGGTCGAACTCGATGGAAACAAGTATTACTTCGATGAAGAGACCGGCGCAGGTTACGATGGAATTATCACTCTCGAAGGATCCACTTATGGTTTTATCGGTGGAATGATGCTCACTAACAAGAGAGCGATTGGTAATAATCATCTCTATTATTTTGGCGAAGACGGAACAGTTGTCCGTGAGATTGATGGTTCCAAACCGATGGTTGCCATCACATACGATGACGGTCCTTCTATTTATACGGATTCAATCCTCGACGTATACGAGGAATATGGCCAGAAGTGCACATTCTTCGTAGTAGGTGACAGAATCAGCTGGAATGAGGAAGCCGCTATCCGTGAATATGAATTGGGCTGCGAGCAGGGTAATCACACATATAGTCACAACAGACTTACAGATCTTGATGCCGACGGAATTACAGAAGTTCTCGCAGGAACAGATAACGAACTCATAAGAATTTCAGGTAAGCCATCAACATGCTTAAGGCCGCCTGAAGGTAGATATAATGATGTCGTAAAAGAAGTATGCGGTGTGCCGATCATTCTTTGGAGTATTGATACCGAGGACTGGAAGAGCAGAAACGCAGATTCTATTTGCAACCGTGTTATCGGTAAAGTAAAAGACGGCGACATCATTCTCATGCATGACCTTTATCAGTCAACCGCTGATGCAACAAAGAGAATCGTTCCCGCACTCGTTGATGCAGGATTCCAGCTCGTTACAGTAGAAGAGATGGGACTTCTCAAAATTGATGGCGGACTCGAGCCCGGAGTAGTTTACTATTCTATCCCGTAACAGATAATGCTTTAACGCTATGGATAATATAACTGACTATGTGCGCTGGGTAGGCGGAAACGACTTTAAGGAAAGACCCTTTTCAAGAGTCGACAACATAGTGTTGTGCCAGTTGTGTTATCTGGATTTAAGAGACATCACCGAGATATACGAAGAAGGCGGTGAAATGACTCTTAGAGATTGCATTACCAGCCTTACCAATCTCGGTGTTTCTATCCGCAAGATGGCACCTGATGACAGTGAGAGATTTACCCAACTGGTCAAGGTGTGCGCTAATTCAAGGCGTTTTGGTAATCTGTATATCTCATCCTTTATGGATATTCTAAATGAAGAAGATTCCATACAGTTTTCAGCAATGACTTTTTCTCCCTATGAAGGTGCAAAAGGCTGGGGTTTTGTTGCGTTCAGAGGTACAGACAGTACCATTGCAGGCTGGAAAGAAGATTTCATGACCAGTTTTACTCTGACTTCATCACAGACGATGGCTGAGAATTATGTCAGAGACAGACTCGAAACATTTGATACTCTCACAGTCGGTGGTCATTCGAAGGGTGGTAACCTCGCAGTATATTCGGTTGCGGTTCTGCCTGATGAATTGTTTGAGCGAATTGAACATGTATATTCCAATGACGGTCCGGGCTTTTGCCATGAGGTACTGACAGAAGATCTCATCGCGAGGGTTAATCCAAAGGCAACAAGAATTATTCCGCAGTTCTCAATCGTAGGAAGTGTTTTCGCGCCGAAGATAGATGACAGCTACGTAATAAAAAGCGATAAGCAGATGGCGAGCCAGCATGAGCTCTGTTCCTGGGGAATAGATCACGGCGACCTTCTTATTGCGTCCGAAGGTATAGATCCTCTTGCAGCGCGAATCAACAGCGGTATCGATAAGTGGATATTCTCGGTTAACATCGATGAACGCAGAAGGTTTATTAATGCGTTCTTCGACTCAATGGCAGAAGACGATACACAGACTCTGGAAGAATTTACTGCGCAGGGAACCAAAGGGTGGGAACGTATACTCAAGGTGGTTCTGGGCGATGATCGGGGTTTAAGAATAGCGGCCGCTTCGCTGCCTGACCAAATGCTGTTTGACGGTGAAGGTAAGAAGGTCGCTAAGACGAGTCTTTTCAGGCAGTTCAGACGTTCTGATCTCGCGAAAGGTCTGGCCATGATTTTCGCGGCACTCGTGATTTTTTTCATTCCTGAAGAATTTATGTTTATCCTCGTCGGAGGACTGCTCCTTACGGCTACTGTTGTTTCAATTGTTCTCACGGTTCAGAAAGTTAAAAAAGACAATTGGAACTTTCAGCCGCATCTGGTTGATGCGACAGTTTCATCAGCGCTGTTGGCTGCAACGGTAATAACGTTCATCAAAGAAGGCGCCTTGTTTGTAATGGCGAGCGGAATCTTTGCGGCACTCCTTTTTGCATATTCATATAACAGCCTCGCCAGATCAAAGAGAACAACTAACAAGACATACAGTATCCTGCTGATATTTAATGCGGCATTATGGGCCGTAAGCGGTCTTTATATTTTATTTGCTCCTGAAAACACACTGAGAGTTTATATGATCATAGTCGGTATACTGGCGATAGTAGACGGCCTGATGAGAGTAATCAGAGCCTATAACATAAGACACCGCTGGTACACAAAATAACTTCATTTTGTTTAACGTCTGTTAACGCGTTGTGCGGTGCTTAATAAAAATGCTTATGCTATAATCAATTTATTCAGAATAAGGAGGGAGTTTTCATTATGGCGGAAGATTTAGATAAGAAGATGGATCCTGAGATCAGTGATGTAGCTGATAAGACTGAAGAAGTGATAGAGGAAGAAGCTTCTGTTGTGGAAGCTGTTGAGGAAAAGGCTGAAGAGTCCGTAAAGGAAACTGAAGTTGCTGCTGCAGCTGCTGTCGCAACTGCTGCTGCCGGAGCTGAGAAAGCTGCTGAAAAAGCAGCAGAGAAGGCCGCTGCCAAGGAAGCTGAAGCTGCCGCAAAGGCTGCTAAGAAGGCAGAAGAGCAGGCTGCCAAGGATGCTGAGAAACTCCAGGCCGCAAAAGATAAGGCTGCTGCTAAGTTAGAGAAGAAGAATCAGAAGAGAGCTGCACAGCAGGCTTTGTATGATGCTTGCCCTCCGCAGTACAGACCTGTATCTACTTCCAAGTATTTCTGGCTCGGTATTGTAAGTTTCCTTCCGTGCATCGGTTTTATCATGACACTTATCCTCTCCGTAATCGGACGCAACAGAAACGTTAAGAATTTTGAGAGAGCGATTCTTGCTTATTACATAATCGCAATTATCCTCGCATTGATCGCAGTAATCGTTGTAGGTGTTGCTCTTCCTTCAGGTGTAAGAGACAACGTTATCGATTCGATCAGAACCATCATCGGTTCAGTACATTTTGTTTAATCAATAACTAAACAAACACAGAGGCCGTCTCACGTGAGGCGGCCTCTTTTGTTGCCTTCTTTTTATCCTGATGCCTCATGTTTGTAACATTGTTATTCTACAATCGAGTTATTAGTAAAAAGAAAGTGGGTAATTGGATATGGAAGACAGACTTATATCTAAGAAAGATCTTCTCACAAAAGAAGGAATCTCTTACGGAACACTCTATCGCTGGAAGCGTCAGGGTTTGATTCCTGAGAGTTGGTTCATTCACAAGGCTACCGAGATCGGTCAGGCTACTTTCTTCCCTGAAGAAAAGATTACAGCCAGAATCAGCCGCATCAAGGATCTCAAGAGTGAACTCTCAGTAGATCAGATGCAGGAACTCTTTTCTGCTAACGTTGAGAGCTTCAAGATTCCTTTGCAGGATTTCAAGGATTTGGAGATCGTAGGAAGAATGTCTGTTACCGCTTTTACATCTGTTTTCCCTATGAAAGATCTCTTAGACTTCAATGATGTTTTCGCAATGTATGTTGTTGACCACCTCATGAAGCTCTCCGGTATTTATCTCGAGGATGCAAAGCAGGTATTGAGACTTCTTTGTAAGTATCTGTCTGCAGAAGCTTCAAAGGAATATCAGCTCATTCTTCTCCGCAAGATGGGCGTTCCTATGACAGTTCTCGTAAGAGGCGAAGACGAGATCCTGCTCGAAGATAATGCAGAGATCATTGCTTGTGCTAACCTCGGTGAATTTGAGGAAGCATTGAAGGATCAGCTCATTGCCTGATAAAGAATAGAGATGGCAGTAAGAGACGAACAGCTGATTGTAGTTTTAGGCGTTCTCGCAGAAGGCGTCAGATTCAGGATCTTGTCCATGATAGCTTCAAGGGGCGAACTTACAGCCAAGGAAATTCTTGAAGGTTTTGATTTTACTCAACCGACTTTGTCACACCACATGGCCTGCCTTGTTAATGCAGGCCTTGTTAACCTCAAACGCAAGGGAAGGTATGCATATTATTCGGTCAACAAAGATACGATTGAAATGCTCTCTTCTGAAATAGCGTCACTAAAGAACCCTTCGAAAGAAGTATCTGTCGAGAAGAAAACAAAGCGAAAGGAAGAACCTGTCAGCGAAGTTTCTGCCGAAAAGAACAAGAAGGGCAAAAAGAAGAAAAAGAAGGATAAGGACAAGTCCAAGAAGAAGAAAAAAGATTGATCTGCAATCTTAGTTAAATCCACACACGGCCGGAATTGAATTTACAATTTCGGCCGTTTTTTGTTGGTATAATTATTATCAATCGAGAATGATTAATGGAAATCATTCCGGAATTTTAATAGGGGGTGGATTATATATGGCTTATTGCAGAAATTGCGGAGCACAGCTCAATGATGATGATGTTTTTTGCTTCAAGTGCGGACAAGCTGTTGACAGGAATGCGAATGAAGATGCCGTAGCGGAAAACATGTATGATGCTTCTGCTGCTGTTCCGATGAGTAAAGAAGAGAGCATTGCTCTTGCAGAAAAACTCAAAGTTGAGTATTCAACAATTGAAAGGCTTCATAAAGAAGTAAGCGAAAATGAAACAGCATTAAGAAGACCTATTTCTCTTTCCGGCAGACGCTATTCTGCGTTCAGGTTTTTCTGGCCTTTTTTGATCTATGCATACCTTGCTCTTAACGCAGTCTTAATACTAGGTGTAATATTCGCTTCGGCAGATGATACCGGAAGCGGATACATGATTACACTTTTCCTGGCATTTGGCACTGCTGTAGGTTTATTGATTTTCGGCGGTGTGCGTGCGGGACGTAAGAGGGATTCATTAAATGAGGAACTCTATTGGGATGAGCAAAATATTCTCAAGAAACAAAAAGATCTCGAGAACCGCACGGCAGAACTTAAGGTAAAACTTAAGAACAAGAAAAACGATGTCGCTGAATACCAGAAGATCGTTCCTTCAAAATACAGGACTAAGTACTATATGGAAAGAGTGATATTACTTCTTCAGACTGACAGGGCAACGGATTTCAATGACGCAATTAAGTCTCTCTGAAATTGAGTTGAGTCTTAAATGAAAACTAAAAAGGGCATCCCGTATTTGGGATGCCCTGATTATTGATCTGATGTTTATTGCGTTATTTCGCAGCGTTCTGTGCCTTGAGGGAATCTCTGATCTCAGTAAGGAGTTTAACTTCTTCAGAAGGCTCAGGTGCAGGTGCGGGTTCTTCTTTCTTACCCTTCTTAAGCTTCTTGCCGATACCGCTCTTAAGAGTGTTGATAGCCTTAAGCATAATAAAAAGGATTATAGCCATGATAAGGAAATTGATGATGGCTGTAATGAATGCACCGTAGTTAAGTGAAAGACTCTGGATCTCTTCCATTGTGAGACCTGTGTAGTCAACCCAGGGAAGTCTGATAGATCCTGCGATTTCAGCGCCGCCGACAGAAGCGATCAAAGGATTAACGAAACTGTCTGTAAAGGAAGTAACGATATCCTTGAATGCAGCACCGACGATAACACCGATAGCCATATCAACTACATTGCCCTTGAGTGCGAATTCCTTGAATTCTGATATTAAACCCATAATGTTTTTCCCTCCTGATGGATTGTTTATTAAAAACCCCGGGTCTGCATAACAGACCCGGGAAGTTTTACCATATTAAATTGTAGATCAAGCAAACTTTCTTGCTTCTTCGGGAAGGCTGTCAATCTCGCCACTGTAAAGGATAGTAGCTGTAACAGGTGTGTCCTTCAAGAATGCGTCAAGCTTCAAAAGGAATGCGCCAAGGCCTTCGGGATCGTAGTTGTTAGCAACTTTGCAGATTGCGTCAACATAGATATGTGTCAAGTCGTAATCTTTGGAGCAGATACCGCAGATGAATGCGAGAACCTGGTCAAAACCTTCGATGGGGTATTCCTTCATATTTACAAGACGAACTGTGGGCTTGAGAAGCTGGTCTAATCTGTTTCCGCGCTCAAGGCATACTACGTTGCTGTCAGTAGCTGCAACTGCGTTAATGTCATCGACGAGCTTTGCTGTCTTGCCCGTGCCCTTAGGTCCTGCAATAAGTTTAATCATAGAATGTCTCCTTTGGGGATCATATTTCCATTGGATATTTGGATATGTTTATTTTAGTATAATTGGCACCTGAAATGAATATTAAAATGTAAAAAATCAGGAACATTTTTCGGTTTGCGTTATTTTTATCTATATGGTAAAATTAGCCAGTTCATAAAAGAGTTTTTACGAACGGGCAGCCGTATGGCATGTCCGTTTTTTGTTTTCGGAGGAGAATTAATTTGGCAAAAAGATCAAAAGTAGCACAGGAAGCATTTGAATTGGCTGAACCTGTAGTAACCAAGTTGGGTTTTGATCTTGTCGATTGCTCTTACGTCAAAGAGTCCAGGGGTATGGTTCTTACGCTTTATATCGATAAGCGTGGCGGAATCGGGATTGATGATTGCGAGACAGTAAGCCGCGCAGTAGACCCCATCATTGATGAATCATCTATCGATCCTGATTTTTTCGAAGTGTCATCACCGGGACTTACAAGACCTTTGGAGACCGACAAGGACTTCAACAGATATGCAGGCGAGAAGGCTGACGTATCACTTTATAAGCCTGTTGAAGGCAAGAAGAGCTTTACTGCAACAATCAAGGGCGCAGAAGGCGAAGAAGCAACATTCGTATTTGATAACGGAGATGAGCTCACTCTTAAGTTCGAAGAGATAGCCAAGGCCGTACGTCACATAGATTTTTAAGTTTAGGAGGAAATATAAAATGCCCAGAAAGAAGAACGAAGAGGAACCTAAGGATACAATAGTCAGTCTCGTTAAGCTCCTCGCAGAAGAAAGAGACATCGATGAGGAAGAAGTTTTCCAGGCAATCGAGAGCGGTCTTGTTGCTGCTTACAGACGTGAGTTTGGCGGTAACAAGCAGGACATCAAGTCAGTAAATGCCGAAATCGACAGAGAAACTGGTGAAATCTACGTTTACAAGCTCGCTGAAGTTGTTGACGATGTTGTTGACGAGGCAAATGAAATTTCCATCGAAGATGCAAATGAGTTGGGATATGAGGATGTAGAAGTCGGAGACGAGATCGAGATCGGTATCGATGTTGAAGACCTCGGCCGCCTTGCTGCAAGCGCTGCAAAGAACGCTATTAACCAGAAGCTCAGAGATGCAGAGAGCTCAAAGATCGAGAGCGAGTTCTCTGGTAAGATCGGTGAGATCACATCCGGTACTATCGTACGTAAGGATGCTAGAAACGTTTACGTAAACATCGGCCGTGCAGAAGCTGTTGTTAAGCACGACGGTCAGATCAGAAATAACAGAAACGAGCGTTACGATCAGGACAGAATCATGAAGTTCCTCGTAATGGGCGTTGAGGAAGCAAACGGCAGACCTTCTGTTGTTCTCTCAAGAACAGATGCAAGACTCGTTACAAAGCTTTTCGAGCTCGAAGTACCTGAGATCAAGGCTGGCGATGTAATCATCAGATCAGTTGCAAGAGAAGCAGGTTCAAGAACAAAGATCGCTGTTTACTCCAAAGATCCCGATATCGATGCAAAGGGTTCATGCGTTGGTCAGAGAGGCCAGAGAGTTCAGCAGATTATGAATGAACTCGCAGAAGAGAAGATCGACATCGTTGACTGGAAGGAAGATCCTGCTCTTTTTATCAGCGAGGCTCTTCAGCCTGCTAAGGTATCCAGAGTTGATACAGAGATCTCCACAAACGAGAACGGTGAAGTTGAGAGATATGCAAAGGTTATCGTACCTGATCAGCAGTTCTCACTTGCAATCGGTAAGAGCGGTCAGAATGTCCGTCTCGCAGCAAGACTCACAGGCTTCAAGATCGATATCAAGAAGGAATCTGATGAGAGCGTAGAAGCTACAAAGACACTTATCGATGACTTTACAGTCGTTGATGATGAAAACGGCGAAGGCTGATAAGCAAGGCATTTAATGTTATGAAGAAGAAGCCGCAAAGAAGTTGTGTATCCTGCAGGACAGTAAGAGAAAAGAAAGATCTCTTACGTGTTGTAGTAACACCCGAAGGGGATGTTGTATACGATCCGTCCGGTAAGATGGCCGGAAGAGGCGCATATCTCTGCCCCAACGAGGAATGCATAACACAGGAACTTAAGAAGGCAGCAAAGCTTTCCAAGGGACTTAAGAAACCTTTGACCGAAGAAGAGATCAAAGCGTTGGCACAATCACTTTTGGGGAGCATAAAAGAGAGCTGATGACGAGTAAAGACAGAGTATACGGAATGTTAGGACTTGCGATGCGCGCAGGCAAACTGGTTTCAGGAAGTGACGCCGTTATCGGCGCGATCCGTTCGGGCGGTGTGGAACTCCTGATAATCACTAAAGACATTTCCAGAAATTCTCTGGAAAAGATCCTGAAGAACACAGGCGATAAAGAAATAACCTGTTACAGTTTCGGAACTTCTGAAGAACTTGGATATGCATTAGGCAAACCAGACAGAACAGTAGCGGCAATTATGGACAAAAGCTTTGCGGAAGGCGTTTCCGCCATACTCGAGAATATCAACGAGGAGGAAGATACTTGATGAGTGAAGATACTGAGAATAAAAAGAAAGATTTAACAGTCGGAGGTGTATCCGGCAGCAAGAAAATGAGACTCGGCCGAGTACACAAGAAGAAGACTGACGAAGGAGAGGCTCCTGCGGCAGCACCAGCTGTTGAGGCTGCAGCTCCTGTAACACCTGCTCCTGCACCGGTAGAAGAAGCTAAGCCGGTTAAGAAGACAGCTGCCAAGAAGGTTGCTGAGCCTAAGGCTGAAGAACAGCCTGCAGAAGAAAAGAAGCCTGCCAAGAAGACAACTGCTAAGACTGAAACTGCTGCAAAGAAGACGACAAAGAAGGCAGCAGAGAAAAAGGAAGCAGCTGCTGAGGCTGAAGATACAAAGGCTGAAGTAAAAGAGGAAAAGAAAGCAACTAAGAAAACTACTACTAAAAAGGCTAAGGCTGAAACAGCTGAAGTAAAGGTTGAAGAACCTGAAAAGAAGGAGCCCGAGGTTAAGGAAGAGGTTAAGGAAGTTAAGCCTGAACCAGCACCTGCACCCGAGCCGGTTGTTGAAGAAAAGAAACCTGAACCCAAGCCTGAGGTTAAACCGGAACCTAAGCCGGAGACAAAGCCCAGACTCTCTTCTGCTGTTATCTCTCTTCCTGACGTTCCCGCAAGAGGCGAGACAATCAGAAGCTCAACTGTAATTACTTATACAGGCAGAGACAAGAAGAGCCCTATGAGATCCGGCGGACAGGGCGGCTATAACAATAACAGAGGCGGCTACCAGGGCAACAAAGGCGGCGGCGGATTCGATAAGGACAAGGATGATGATAACCAGCGTCCGCAGTTCAAGAGAGCACCCAAGCCGAGAGCTGAGGCTCCTATCGAAGATGCAAAGAAGAGCAGATCTTCTTATGCTGAAAAGAGTGCTTTCGATAAGAAGCACAACAATGCCGACAGAAGAGACGGCGAGAAGAATACAAATATTGATAAGAGAAAGCAGTCACGTACCGCACAGTTCACAGGACGTGTTAACAGCGACGGTGATTATGATGATTTCTCATTCAAGAAGAAGAAAAAGAAGCAGGAGACACAGCAGGCTGTTGTTGAGCAGGTAATCACTGAGATCAAGATCCCTGCATTCATTACAGTTAAGGAATTTGCTGAAGGTATCGGCAAGAAGAGTTCTGACATCATCATGGCTCTCATGAAGCTCGGTGTTATGGCTACTATCAACCAGGAACTCGATTTCGATACAGCATGCCTTGTTGCAGACAGCTTCGGCATTAACGCTGAACTCCTTGAGGAGAAGACAGAGGAAGATATCCTCTTCGTTGATGAGGATAATCCGGAGAACCTCGAGACAAGACCTCCGGTTGTCGTTGTTATGGGTCACGTTGATCATGGTAAGACATCACTCCTCGATAAGATCAGATCTTCCAATGTTACCGAAGGCGAAGCCGGCGGTATCACACAGAAGATCGGTGCTTACACCGTAAGACTCAAGGGACGTCAGATCACATTCCTTGATACTCCTGGTCACGAAGCATTCACTACGATGAGAGCAAGAGGTGCACAGTTCACGGATATCGCTATTCTCGTAGTTGCTGCAGACGACGGTGTAATGCCTCAGACAATCGAAGCTATTAACCACGCTAAGGCTGCTAACACAGAGATCATTGTTGCTATCAACAAGATCGATAAGCCGGGCGCAAATCCTGACAGAGTTAAGCAGGAACTCACTCAGTATGGTCTCATCTGCGAAGAGTGGGGTGGCCAGACGATCATGGTTCCTATCTCTGCAAAGCAGGGTACAGGTATTGATGAACTTTTGGAGAACGTATTGCTCACAGCAGACGTTATGGAGCTTAAGGCAGATCCTAAGAGCCAGGCAAAGGGTGCCGTTATCGAGGCTAAGCTCGATAAGAACAGAGGTCCTGTTGCTTCCGTACTCGTACAGCGCGGTACATTGAGACAGGGCGATACAGTTGTATGCGGTCCTATCCTTGGTAACGTAAGAGCTATGTACGATGACAAGGGTGTAGCTATCAAGAAGGCAGGTCCTTCAATTCCTGTTGAGATCTTAGGTCTTCCTGAGGTTCCTCAGGCAGGTGAGATCCTCTTCGCAGTATCTGACGATAAGACAGCAAGACAGCTCGTTGAAAAGCGTAAGATCAAGCAGAGAGAAGAGCAGCTCCACAGATCATCCAAGATGAGCCTTGATACTCTCGCAGCTCAGATGGCAGCAGGCGATGTTAAGGAGCTCAATATCATCATCAAGGCAGACGTACAGGGTTCTGTAGAGGCCGTTCAGCAGTCCTTGGAGAAGCTCTCTAATGAGGAAGTTAAGATCAACGTCATTCACGGCGGTGTTGGTGCTATCAATGAATCCGATATCGTACTCGCTGACGTATCTAACGCAATCATCATCGGCTTCAACGTAAGACCTTCACAGATGATTACCGATAAGGCAAAAGAGACAGGCGTTGACGTAAGACTCTACAGCGTAATCTACAACGCAATCGAAGATGTTGAGAATGCTATGAAGGGTATGCTCGCACCTAAGATTGAAGAAGTTGTCTGGGGTCATGCAGAAGTCAGACAGCTCTTCAAGGTCAGCGGTATCGGTACTATCGGAGGCTGCTATGTTACTGACGGTAAGATCCAGAGATCTTCCAATGTCAGAGTTATCAGAGATGACGTTGTTGTTTACACAGGCGTCCTCGGATCTCTGCAGCATGAGAAGGACTCAGTTAAGGAAGTAGTTTCCGGACATGAGTGCGGTCTTACAGTTGAGAAGTATAACGACATAAAGATCGGCGATGTTATCGAAGCATTCGGCAACATCGAAGTTAAGAGGGACTGATATGAAAAACAGAAGACCTGAGATAGTCGGAGATGAGATGCAGAAGGTCATCTCTACGATTATTGCTACGAAGTTAAAGGATCCGAGAGTTCCCATCATGACTTCTGTAACGTCTGTAAAGATGAGCCGCGACTTATCTCATGCGACTGTGTTTATATCTGTCTATGGCGATGAGAAAACCCAGAAGGAAGCTATGCAGGCAATTGAGCATGCGAAAGGTTTCATTCGCTATGAGACAGTGCAGGAGATCAACCTGAGAGTTGCTCCGGAATTGAGTTTCAAACTTGATAACACTCTCAACGAAGCACTCAGAATGGAGTCTTTGATTGAGAAGACGATCAAGGAAGATGAAGCCAGAAGAATTGCCAGAGAAGAACGCGAAGGCAAAAATGAAGAGAGCGGAGAATCATAATGAGAGAACGCTATAAAGAAGGAAGTTCAAGAAGCGCTAAGAACATCTTAAGCGTTGTAGAGAAAACCAGGGAAAACAATGAGGTTATCCTGGTCTTCCTTCACAGGAGCGTTGACGGAGATTGCGTAGGATCAAGCTCCGGAATTGTAAGTATGATAAGGGCCCTGGGAGGCGACGCATATGTCGCCATCCCGGAGGACTTACCTGAGAATATGTCTTTCCTCAAAATTGATGAGTTGTTCTTCCATCCTAATTCTGATTCTGAACTGGCCAGAGAATTCAGGGCGCAGGGAACCATCGGTGGTAAGAAGGTCGGCGCAGCTATTGCGACTGATTGTTCGGAAGGATCCAGAATGGGTCTTTGTGGTGAGATCTTCGATTCAATTGAACCTAAGATAGTAATTGATCACCATGCTTCTGTAACAAGCAGATCAGATAACTTCTGGATAGATCCGGATGCATCTTCAGCATGTGAAATGGTTTTCTATGTTGCAGAGCAGATATCTCTTATGACCGGTAAGGAAATGAGGGAGATCCTTTGCCCTAACGCAGCGAAAGCAGTACTCGCCGGAATAGTTACGGATACAGGAAGATATACATTCAAAAATACCCACCCTGAGACACTCGAGTCATCAGGTCTCCTGATCGATCTCGGCGGTGATATTTCTGAAGTCTGCTATAACCTTTTTGACCGCAAGACAAAGCAGAAGTTTTTATTGTCTGCTAAGGCCAGATCCGAAGTACAGTTCTATTGCAACGAGAAGTTTGCACTGACTGTTGTTCCTTATGAACAGTTCAAAAAATATGGTGCAGGTCCTGACGGCGTTGACGATGTTGTATCAGCTATGCGCGATATCGACGGCGTTGAACTCGCAATTGTTTTAAGACAGTTAGAGACAGGTGAAGTTAGAGGAAACATCAGATCCCAGGAGTATTTTGATTGTTCTAAATTCGCTGAAGTTTTTGGTGGCGGCGGACATGTAAGAGCGGCCGGATTCACTGTCAAAGAAGGCGATATCAATGAGATCGCCGAAGAAGTTATAAAGAGAGTCAAGGAAGCCTTATGATTCAGGACGGATTCATCCTTGTAGATAAGCCTGAAGGATGGACTTCCTTTAAGACTGACCGCTTTGTAGGCAAACTCCTCGGAACACGTAAAGTAGGACACTTGGGAACGTTAGATCCGTTTGCAACGGGTCTTTTGCCGGTGTTTGTAGGTAAGGGTCTGAAGTATTTAAGATTCTGCGAAGGATTCGACAAGGGTTATTCCTGCAAATGTATTTTTGGTGCGACAACAGACACGATGGATAAGATGGGTGAGATAACATCTGAGAATTATCCTTCATCAGAAGATATATCTGAGCTAGAGAAAACTGATTACGAACTTATCCGCAAAGCCGCTGAGAAAGTTAAGGCTACAAAAGAACAGCTTCCGCCGGCTTATTCTGCGAAGAAGATCGACGGTGTCAAAGCATATGAACTCGCGAGAAAAGGTGAGACGCCTGATCTCAAACCTGCACCCGTAACCATTTATTCACTTGATATTACTGATATCTCAAAATTGGAAAAGGGAATTGCCGTTGGTTTTGACTGCATGTGTTCCAAGGGAACGTACATCAGAACGATCTGTTCTGACTTAGGTGAGATTACAGGATACGGTGCATATGCCGATTCTTTGAGAAGAACGGTTAATGGACAATTTAACGTTAAGGATGCATATACTCCTGAGCAGCTCGAGAAGATGGCTTCTCAAGAAGATTTTTCTTTCGTGCGAGATGCATCAGAAACTGTAAGTTTTCTGCCTGAGATAAAACTCGATGAAAAGCAGACAAAAGATATTAAATTCGGAAGAAAGATTGCTTTTCCAATTAATGTTGATCATGAGATCTCAGACGAAGCACGTCTTTATTACAGGACTACTTTTGAAGGAAAACTCATTGCGGTAGTTTTCCCGGCGATGGAAAAGGGACAATTAACAATGAGAATAGAGAGGCTTTACGCTCATGATTAAAGTTTGCACCACATATACACTTAATGATCTTCCTTTGGGAACAAAGGGAAGAGTCATTGCCTTAGGTGCTTTTGACGGACTTCATCAGGCACATTTAGACATAATCAGGAAGGCTGCAGAGATTGCTGAACGTGACGGGCTCACTTCAACTGTCCAGACATTCAATAATCTCGATAAATACGATAACAAATCTTTATACACATCTGTTGAGAGAACAAAACTTATCGGTGACGTTGGTGTCGATGAGATACTTGTTCTTGATTTTGATTCGGTCAAAGATATGGAACCCGAGCAGTATCTTACGGATATAATTCTGAACCGTGCGATTGCCGATACACTCGTAATGGGTGAAGACTACAGGTTCGGCCGTAATGCCAGAGGCGATGTCTCTATGATCAGAGAGTTTGCCAAGGTAAATGATATCCGTGTAATTGTAGTCAGTGACCGCCTTCTCGAGGGTACTGATAAAAAGATCTCAACCACATGGCTCCGTCAGGCTCTTACTGATGGTAATGTTGATCTCGCGAGAGCATTGTGCGGCGGCAGGGATTATTCTTATTCTGGCCGTGTTGTTCAGGGTAAGATGCTCGGAAGAACACTAGGATTTCCTACTGCGAACATCAATATTCCTGAAGAGAAGTTCGTCGTCAGAAGAGGCGTTTATGTATCCCGTGTTCATCTGGGATCCGGAGTTCTCTATGGCGTAACCAACATCGGCAGGAGACCTACCGTTGAAAATGCGGTAAATGATGTCGCCGAAACTTTTATCTTTGATTTTGATGAAGATATATATGGTGCAAATATTACCGTAGACCTGTTGCATTTCTTAAGGGCGGAAGAACACTACAACTCCCAGGATGAGCTGGTAAATGCGGTAAATATCAATAAGAAGCAGGCTCTGGAATACATCAAAAACCTCAATTAGACCGCGAATTGAACACTTCGAAAGTTATATACTTCATTTTGTGGTAATATATCAAGGATTTATATGACCCACTGTAGGGCATGGAGGATAAGGATACATGACGAATTTTGTTGAAGTTAAGTTTCCCGGACTGGGAATTAACGTTAACGTAAGCCCGGTTGCTTTTAAGATCGGCAGCATAGAAGTTTACTGGTACGGCCTTTTGATTGCATTGGCTCTGGTACTGGCAGTAGTACTCGCAGTTAAGCAGGCTAAGAAACATAACTTCCCCGAGAGTCTCGTTTACGATACGATCCTTATGACAATTCCATGTGCCATCATCGGTGCGAGAATATATTTTGTTGCCTGCAACTGGGATTACTATGGTAAGAACCTTAAGGCAATATTCGATTTGAGATCAGGCGGACTCGCTGTTTACGGCGGTGTTATCCTCGTATTCATTGGCGGCATTGTAATGTGCCATATCCGTAAGATTCCTTTCAGAGAACTCGCTGATTACTGTGTTGTATATCTTCCTTTGGGACAGGCTATCGGCAGATGGGGCAACTTCTTTAACCAGGAGTGCTTCGGAACAACAACTACACTTCCCTGGGGAATGACCAGCTCAACAGTCGAGAGCTATCTGAGCATGAACTGCCCGACACTCGTATCAACAATGCCGGTTCATCCGACATTCCTATACGAATCACTTGCAGATCTCGCGATCTTTTTCATCCTTCTTTACATCAGAAAGCATTCAAAGGTTTCTTTCGAGACTTCATGTGCTTATTTTGCTCTCTATGGAACAGCAAGATTCTTCATCGAAGGTATGAGAACAGATTCACTTTATATTGGTCACACAAGCATCAGGACTTCACAGCTCCTGTCTCTTATTTTTGTAATTGCTGCACTTCTCTACATTGCTTATGCAAGATATAAGAAGATCGAGAAGAAGCCGTTCCCTGCAGCTCTTTATGCTGAGGCTGGAGAAGGAAAGAAGAAGTAATGGATAGAGCTGGTTCCGGCGTTGTCAGACTTCGCGGGAAAGACGGCCTTAAGTCCGTCGACTATTATCTTGTCGTGCCGATCCTGGCTATGACGATAATTGGTCTCTATGTATTACAGAGGGTTTTATCCAAAGGCTATGCCGCTTATCCCGGAAACTACTACAGACAGATAGTTGCTACTGTCGGTGGTATTATCGGTGCCCTGATCATCGGTCTTCTTGATGCGCATTTTATGAAGATTGTCGGCCGTATCATTTACGGCGTTTCCTTGTTCCTTTTGGTCCTCGTTCCTATCGACGGTTATTCCCTCGCAGGAACATGGGGTGCAGACTCATGGCTCAATCTTCCTATCATCGGTAACTTCCAGCCTTCCGAGCTCGCGAAGATCGGACTCGTTATGGTCGCTGCCGATATTTTCGAGAAGATGAAGACGAAGGAGTATTCGATCCTTAAGGGATTTACCAGAATGGCTGCTGTTTACGCGCCGCCTATGCTCCTTATTTTGTTACAGCCTGACTTTGGTACTGCGATGGTTATCGCATTTACGTTTGTCTGCATGCTTTTTGCCTGGGGCGTAAGATACAGATACTTCCTTCTGGCTTTCTCTACATTCGTAGTTATCGTTATCCCTGCGGTCTGGACGTTCTATCTTGAAACATATCAGAAGAACAGAATCCTCTCGCTGGTATTCCAGGGTTCAGACCCGAGATCTGAGTATAACCTCATGCAGTCCAAGGCAGCTATTGCTTCCGGCGGTCTTACCGGTAACCACACGGGAATCCTGACATCAGTTCCGGTTAAGGAGAGTGACTTTATTTTCGCTGCCATATCGGAGCACATGGGATTTATTGGGACGACGACGGTAATAATCCTCGCGTTCTTCTTCCTGTGCAGATGCCTTTATGTAGCTGCCAGGATCCCTTCGAAAACAGCTTCTTATACAATTACCGGACTTACCGGATATTTTGCTTTCCACTTTATCGAGAACATGGGAATGGCTGTTGGCCTTCTTCCTATCACAGGTATTCCGCTCCCGTTTATCAGCCTGGGAGGCACGGCGATGCTGATCAATTATCTGGCGTTCGGCGTAATACTGAACTATTCGATGTCACGGAATGTCCTCTAGCGGTTTATTTTTTCTATATAAATACTGAATTAATAAAACTGACACGCATTATGTGTCAGTTTTTTATTGCGCCCGGAGCTCTTTTTGAGGCGTTTTTAGGGCACTGAAGACATAGAGAAAAAATTTTTAACAAATTTCCAGGAAATTACAAAAAACCTCTTGCGTTAAAAGAATGTTACGAATAAAATACAGTTGTGTGGTGATTTTGGGAGATATTTCCCATTCTGGTGGAGCAAAGTGGCTGAAATTTATCAGACGGGTCCAACTATACCACAAATCTAGCTAGCAGAGACTCAGAATGAGAGACATTAAGAAAGTAGACGCCAAGGGAAGATTCTTTATCCCTTCAAAGCAAAAAGAATTGCTCGGCACAGAGGTTGTAGTGACAAACAGCCTTGATGTCGGCTATTTGTGCGTTTACTCAAAGGATCATTTTGAGAATGTTGTAAAAACACAGCTCGGCAAGCTCAATACCATGGACGCCAATGCCCGTAAGATCAAGAGAGCGATTATCGGTGAAGCTTGTGAAGTTAATGTAGATTCACAGGGACGTATTTCCGTAAACAGCGAGCTCTGGGATAGAATCGGCGCTAAGCCCGGTGATGAGATTTGCGTCTTTAACGATGACGGTAAATTAGATATCTGCACTAAGACATTCTATGACAACGAAGATCACGACTTAAGCGGCATAGAAGGATTGGAGACGAAGTATTATGTTGAAGGTCTCTGATTTTGACCACATCCCGGTACTCCTTTATCAGACTGTTGACGGCCTGAATGTCAGACCTGGCGGAACATATGTGGATTGCACAGCCGGAGGCGGCAGCCACAGTGCTGAGATTGCAAGAAGAATGAAGGGCCAGGGTATTCTTGTATCGATCGATAAGGATGACGCGGCACTTGCAGCCTGCATGGAGAGAAGAGAATGCTTTGAAGGCATCAACTGGATGCCTGTTAAGTCAGACTATAAAGATATAGATGATATTATCCGCAGCCTGAAGATCGGTAAGGTTGACGGCATCATGGCGGATCTCGGTGTTTCTTCATATCAGCTCGACACTGCTGAGAGAGGTTTCTCGTATATGAAGAATGGCCCTTTGGATATGAGAATGGACCCTAACGAGTGGCTGACGGCAGCAGAAGTAGTTAACAGATATTCCAGAGATGATCTCGAAAGAATATTCAGAGAATACGGTGAAGAACATCACGCAGGAAGAATCGCTGACGGAATCTGTGAGAGAAGAAAGACAAAGCCTTTCACAAGAACTACCGAACTGGCAAATGCTATCAAGGAGTATATGCCCGGTCACGGAAGAGGTGAAGACCAGCATCCTGCAAAGAGATGTTTCCAGGCGATAAGAATCGAAGTTAACCATGAGCTGGACGGACTGCAGTCATTGCTGACAGACGGAATAAGAAAACTTAAACCGGGCGGAAGATTCTGCGTTATTTCTTTCCATTCTTTGGAAGACAGAATCGTAAAGGAAGCGTTTAGAACAGCAGAGAGTCCCTGCACATGTCCCCGTGATTTCCCTGTATGCGTTTGCGGTAAGAAATCATTGGGAACAGTAATTACAAAGAAACCGATCGAACCTGAGCAGGAAGAGATCGAGATCAATCCGAGATCGAGAAGTTCAAAGCTCAGAATTTTCGAGAGAAACGATAACGAACAGTACAACTGATTAAGGTAAGAATAGTAAATGGCAGTAGCATCAAGAAGAAAAGCACATAGCTTTGATATCGGAGTGGAAGATAAGACACTCCAGGAAGTGCTGTCTGCAAATAAGACAAATCTTACTTATAAAGACGGTGAATTCTCACAGACAGAAAACCTCATAATCGAAGAAGAGCCTCTGACAATTGAGCCGGAGAATGAACTCTTTACTTATGAGGATGTTCACGAGAGAGCTGTACAGTATGCAATTGAGCATGAAGATGCCAATGCAAAATTAGAGCAAAAGAAGAAGACTAGAAGACTTACCAGAAGAAAGCTTTTCGAGACGATCATTTCAATCGGATTAGTTATCCTAATGGGATGTTTTGTAATGCTGCTTCTTTATCCTCAGACTGAGATCTCAGAACTCGCAAGAGATAATTCAAATCTCAAGGATCAGATCAATACAACAAAACGAGAGATCGTAAATGCTGAAGAGAATGCTAACGGTATCGCTGACATGGACGTTATCCGTGCACAGGCAATCGATCTCGGCATGCAGGATCCTAACCAGAATCAGGTTATTAATCTTCCGATTCCTAATACTGATTCGTTGAAGACCAGAACAAATTACAACATCGACGGAATCAGTGATGAAGCGTACAAGGATTCCAAGGATGCATTGGCTGATTACTATGCAGCACACCCCGATAAGTAACAGCAAAGGCCCCGTTAAGGGGTCTGATATGTTCCGCAAAGAATCGAATCAGGAACAGCTCCCGCAGACAGAAAATGCGGAGCCTAAAAAGAAGCTGCGCATCAAGCCTTCTGTATTTGCAAAAGGCTGGATCGTTGTAGTAGCTGTCTTTGTTGTTTTATATCTGGGTTATGTTACATATAATCTCTATCAGACTACGGTAAAAGATTACGATAAATATGCGAGAGCTGCTGCAGATGAGCAGTGGACTCTTATGACATATTCTGCAAATAGAGGAATGATCTACGATTCTAATATGGTTCCTCTGGCATCCAATTCTTACGACTACACAGTAATCTGTTCACCTAAGATGGTTACTTCCACTGAACTTACCAGAGAACAGATCCTGACAGCTGTTGTTGAATATCTTGGAGTTTCATATGAGAAGATCGATTCGATAATTCCTGTTGATCCGACTGATACGAACGATCCGAAAAATGCAGTTGAAGGATGCGACATCATCAAAAATGTTCCTGTTGAGACGAAGGAAGCTTTTGAAAAGTATTTGAAAGATAATAAGGTCAAAGGCTTTGGTTTTGTTGCTGTTCCGCAGAGATATTACAACTACGGAAGTCTCGCATCACAGGTTATCGGTTACGCTAAAAATGATGGCGTGAGCCTTAACGGTCTCTATGGTCTCGAAGCTTATTATAACGATGTCTTATCCGGTACTGACGGTTACAGATATTCAGAGACAGACGAAATCACAGGCGGTGTATTACCGTATTCTGATGCTACATCAGTTCCTGTAACTGACGGAAAAAATATTGTTACCAACATTGATATCAGTATCCAGAGAATTGCGGAAGAGGCAGCTAAGGAAGCATACGAAAAGTACGATCCTATTGACGGTGTCTGTGCCATCGTAATGAATCCTTATACCGGTGCGATCTACGCAATGGTTTCACTTCCAAACTTCGACTGTAACGACCCTTACGCCAGACCGTTCGGAACAGGTGAGGAAGCATGGAATTACATGAGCGCTGATGACCGTGTCCAGTACGTTATGGCTAATGCTTGGCGTAACAGATGCGTATCTGATACTTACGAGCCTGGTTCAACATTTAAGTCGCTTACAACATGTATGGCATTTGAGGAGAATCTCGCAAACGAAGAAGAGTTGTTCAGTGATGAGCCTATCGCGGTATCCTCAACACATACGATCTCCTGCTGGCTCCAGAAATCCGGTGGCTATAACCACGGTATGGAAACACTCGAGAAAGCGTTCCAGAACTCCTGTAACCCTGTCTTTACACAGCTCGCTTACAGAATCGGAATTACCAAGTATTATTCATATGTACGTATGCTCGGTTTCTACGATAAGACCGGTATCGATCTCCCTGCTGAAGGTAAGGGAATCTTCCATAAGAATCCTACATCGGTCGACATGGCGGTTTTGGCATACGGAGAGTCTTCAACGGTTACACCTATCCAGCTGATCACTTCATATTGCGCCATCATTAACGGTGGTAACCTTATGGTTCCGCACATCGTAAAATACATCACGGATTCACAGGGAAATATCGTCGATGAGATCGAACCTGAAGTTGTACGTACGGTGTTCTCTGAAAATACATGTAAGCGTGTAAGAACCCTGATGGAAGGCGTTGTAACCGACGGTACAGGTTCTGCAGGTAAAGTTGCCGGTTATTCTGTAGCTGGTAAAACATCTACATCTACAATCGACGTTGGTGACCTTAAGGGTGCACACGTTCTCTCATTCTCATGCTATGCTCCTTCTTACGACCCTAAGATCGCAGTCCTCGTTGTAATTAACAAGCCGAGAGACTTCTCAGTAGGTTCATCTTCTGCGGCTTCAACTGCAGCAAAGATCGTTGAGGGTACATTATCTTACATGGGCGTTGAGAGAAGATTTACATCAGAAGAATACGACCAGCTCCTCAAGCAGTGGTATGTACAGAAGGTTGACGGATTACCTGCAGCACAGGCTGCTTCAAGGATCTCCGTAAACGGACTTTCCACACTTTACGGAACAATGGATATGAAGTCAGATACTATCGTTGCTACAACACATCCTGACTATACATATATGCTCTATAAGACAGGAATTGTTGTTCTTTATCCTGAAGGAGTAACAAAGGATGAGTGGCTCACAACGAGAGTTCCGAATATGACAGGCATGTCAGCTGTCGAGTGTATTGAGGCATGTCTGAAAGTAAATCTCAACTGCAAGATAGACAGTGAGAGTGATATCACGGGAATCTGTTATGAACAGAGCATCACATCAGGATCGATCGTCTATGCGGGAGATATTGTCTACGTAAAACTCTCGAATACGATAACACCTTCATATCAGCAGGCAACGCCTACACCTGTTGATACATCAAGCGGAAGCGATGAAGACGGAAGAGTTGCTTTGCCGCCGGAAAATCACGACGACGAAGACGACTAGTATATTGACGCACAAACATAAGACAGCCTTGCTATATAATTTCATTCTTTTTGCCACATAAGAGATTGCATATTTTGATTTAATATAGTTGTCGGTCAAATATACAAAACCAATTGGTTACTGAAATAAAAGAGGAAGTTAGAAATGCTGCTCGAGAGCGTTCTTAACAATATCGAATATAAGCTTATATCCGGGGATCTTGATAAAGAGATCACTTCTGTTGAATTTGATTCACGTAAGGTTGTTCCGGGTTCTCTTTTTGTTTGTGTAGCGGGCTTTACTGTAGACGGTCATTCCTTTGCTGTGAAGGCTGCTGAACAGGGTGCTTCTGCCGTTGTAGTTGATACAAACAGACAGTTGCTCAGTAACGAAGAATTGATCAAGATCAGCCAGCAATTTGACATAGCTGTCGTGGAAATAGAGCATACTCATAAATACTTATCTGATCTGTGTGCTAACTTCTACGGGCATCCTGAGAATAAATTGGCCGTATTTGGAATTACCGGAACTAAGGGTAAGACAACTACGGCTTTTATGTTGAGAGAAATTCTCGAGAAGAGCGGTAAAGAAACAGGTCTTATCGGCACGGTCTGCAACATCATTGCAGGAGAAAAGATCCATGCCGCACATACGACTCCTGAATCAAAAGATCTCTATGAGATGATGGGTACTCTTGTTTCTAAGGGTGCTGATTCCCTTGTTATGGAAGTATCATCCCAGGGCCTTAAACTCGACAGAGTAAGAGGCATCAGATATAGGACAGCAGCATTTACAAATCTTTACGAAGATCACATCGCGCCTAATGAGCATCCTGATATGGAAGACTACATTTCATGTAAGCTCAAGATCTTCGATAACTGTGATACCGGAATACTTAACGCTGACTGCAGTGTAGCTGACAGAGTAACAGGTTATTGCGATGGCAGAGTTGATCTTATTACATATGGTATCGACAGAGATGCTGATTTCGTGGCAAGGAACCTCAGACCTGAGAGAAGAGGACATGTAACAGGAACGGTTTTCGAGCTCGATTCCGAATACTATAAGGGCGATATCTTCGTAGCACTCCCGGGCAAATTTAATGTATACAACGCGCTCTGTGCTATTGTTACGGCATACAAAGAAGGAATTGATATCGAAGTTGTTAAGAGTGCGTTGGAAACGATCAGTGTTCCAGGAAGAATGCAGCCTGTCGAAAACAATTTCGGAGTGAATATTCTTGTTGATTATGCCCACAATGCCGCAGCATTGGAGAGCGTGCTTAATACACTCAAAGAATATACGGAAGGCAGGATAATTACTGTCTTCGGATGCGGAGGAAACCGTTCCAGAACGAGGCGTTTTGAGATGGGCGAAGTATCCGGAAATCTGTCTGACTACACGATAATAACATCCGATAATCCGAGAAACGAGGAGCCGGATGCGATCATAACGGATATCGTAACAGGTATATCCAAAACAGAAGGAAAATACGAGATCGAATCTGACAGGAGCAAAGCAATCAGATTGTCTGTTTCAATGGCAAATGCAGGCGATACAGTTCTTATCGCAGGCAAGGGTCACGAGGACTATCAGATTTTTGCAGACAAGACCATTCATTTCGATGACTGTCAGCAGGCACGTGAAGCCGTATTGGAGCGAGAAGGAAAATAATGATGTTTACACTTGAGGAAGTCAAGAAAGCTGTCGGCGGAAAACTGGTTTCAAAGACCGGTGAAAATGTTTTCGCCACATCAATAGATGTAACCGGGGTATCTACAGATACAAGAACGATTCAGAAAGGTGAATTGTTTATTGCCCTGCAGGGAGAGAATTTCGATGGAAACAAGTTCCTCTCAAAGGCAATGGAACTGGGTGCTTGCGCAGTTGTAACCAACGATGAACAGGCAGTACCTGATGGCGCTATTGCGATTATCGTAAGTGATACTGTCAGGGCACTGGGTCTTCTTGCAAATCATTACAGATTTAAACTCGGATGCAAGGTAATTGCAGTTACAGGTTCAGTCGGTAAAACATCTACAAGAACCATGATTACCGAAGTGTTGAAGACAGGTCTTAAAGTTCACTCGACAACAGCCAATAACAATAACGAGATCGGTATGTCAAAGACGATTCTCTCTGCACCTGAAGATTCAGAAGTTATTGTTGTTGAGATGGGTATGAGAGGCTTAGGTCAGATTTCATATCTTACAAAGATCGCTCGACCAGACATCGCAATAATTACTAACATCGGTTATTCACATATCGAAATTCTCGAGAGCAAAGACAATATTATGAAGGCCAAGATGGAGATCTGCGAAGGTCTTACTGACGGCGGTATCGTTGCAGTTAACAGCGACGACAGAAAGCTTTTCGATACATGTGTAAAAGAATTGCCTATCAATAATTTCATTGCAGGTATTCAGGTAAGAGAAGATGATGATCTTCCTTGTCCTCTCGTTGTTTCCGCATGCAATGTCAAAGAAACTGACAGCGGTATGTCTTTTGGCGCGAGCCTCAACAGAATGGGTGAGAGATCAGAATTCACTGTTCCGCTCAGCATCGGAACATATGGTGAGAGCTATATCAGAAATGCTCTGTTTGCAATCTTTTGCGCATACATGACAGGTATTACGAAGACTCCTGAAATGCAGCAGAAAATTGCCAAGGTCATTAATGACAGAAGTGCCATGGACGGAAGAGGAGCCATTACAGAGACAGCTAAATATCTCGTCATGAATGATGCTTATAATGCATCACCTGAATCAATGGAAAACGCGTTCCTTAATTTCTCTAAGAAGGCAAAGGGACACCGTAAGGTTCTTGCGCTCGGCGGCATGTTGGAACTCGGCAAATTTGCTCCGGGCCTTCATGAATTAACAGGAAAATCCTGTGCTTCGTATGACTTCGACAGAGTGTTTGTAACCGGTGATAATGCTGATGACTTTATCAGAGGCGCTCATATGGTTGATATGAAGTTGGAAATAGTAAAATGTAAGGATACAGATGACGTCAAAAGACGTCTTGAAGAATATGTAAGAGACGGTGATGCATTGCTGTTTAAGGCATCACACGGATTTGGATTTGAGAAGGTAGCTAAGAGCTTTATCGAGAAGGGAAACGCATAAGAAATGCCTGAAAAGACCAGACATATTATTCCGCCCACAGATGCTTCCGGTCACGTAACTAAACCGGAAGAGAAAAAGGCTGTAATTACGGATATCGATAGTCTTATCGAACCTCCGTCAAAGCCTTCTCTCGAAGGTATTAATGTTGCCAAGATCGAGAAGGCGGTGAGATCTGCCGACATCGGAATGATCATTATGATCTTCATAATGCTCGTGTTCGGTCTCGTAATCCTTTATTCGGTTTCCGGTCCTGACGCTTACGGTCAGTTCCAGGATTCATCATGGTTCCTTACAAGACAGATCAGATTTACAATTGCCGGAATTGTAATGATGTTTATCGTTTCATTTATTCCAATCGAATTCTTTGGTCAGAAATGGATCGCCATATCAGCTTTCATCTTAAGCCTCGGCCTCGCGTTCGCAACGTTGGCGATGGGCGTAGGACGTGAGCACGGTGCGAGCCGCTGGATCAACATCGGACCTATCCAGCTCCAGAGTTCTGAGATTATCAAGGTCGCTCTTATCGTTGCCTTTGCAGGTTACCGTGCCACTATCACAAAACTCCGTGCAGACGGTAAGATCAAACAGCCTAAATCTGACCTGGCAAAGCTTCTTAAGAACACCATGATCGATTTCATTTTCCCTATCGGAATGTGTGTTCTCGTCGATATCGTCATCGTATTACAGCCGCACGTTTCATGCTTCATCATCATTGCTGCCGTTATCTTTATGTGCGCTCTCATTTCAGAGATTCCGATTAAGTCCTGGTTAGTCGGAATGCTGGCAATGGTTCTCGTCGGCGGAGCTGTCGGTGCGATGGTACTCGCTCTGTCTCCTGCTGATACGCGTGATAGATTCATGAAGAACTACGCACACGTTTTCAAGCGTATTCAGATCTTCAATGCAGACGAAGAGACAGAAGAAGAGGAGAGCACACTTACAAAGGACGATACCCGACAGGTTGATAACGCCCATAATGCTTTGGGTTCAGGTGGAATGTGGGGTGTAGGACTCGGCAATTCCAGATCTAAATACAATTACGTTTCTGAGGCTCAGAACGACTATATTTTCTCTATCTATATCGAGGAGACAGGCTTTGTGGGAGGTGTCATATTGATACTGATGTATCTTGTGATGTTCCTAATGTGCCTGAGGGTATGCTGGCGGGCCAAAGACGTGTTCTCGCGAACTATCGCTACAGGGTGTACAGCGCTCATTTTCGTTGAAGTTCTGATGAACTTCTCGGTTGAGCTGCAGATCATTCCTTCCACCGGCGTAACGCTTCCTTTTATCAGTTACGGCGGAACGGCGCAGATTTCACTTCTTATCGCATATGGTCTCATAATGTCTGTTTCCAGAAGTGGAACTATACGTCCTTCCAAGAAGAAAGAGCAGCTCTCAGCCAGAGCTGTCAGGACAGGAGCATGATCTTATGGAAAGACGGTATATGATCACAGGCGGAGGCACGTCGGGACACATCAACCCGGCTCTTGCTATTGCAGGTCTCTTACAGGATGATGCTGAAGCAAATGGTGATACATGTAAGATCATATTTACCGGCAGGAAAATCGGTCTTGAAGGTGAGCTCGTACCTAAGGCTGGTTATGAGTTTAAAGATGTTGAAGCATTGCCGATGCCTTCTAAACCGTCGCCTAAATTGATCAAAGCATATGCAGCTTTGCAGCGTGGTAAGAAGCAGTGTATCTCACTCATAAAAGAGTTTAATCCCGAATGTGTTATCAGCACCGGCGGCTATGTCAGCGGACCGCTTCTTTCTGCTGCTAAAAAACTCAATGTGCCTATCATGATCCATGAGGCAAATGCGTTCCCGGGAAGAGCAAACAAATTCTTATCCCGTGGTGCAGCGCTTGTAATGACAGGATTCCCCGGACAGGAAGCAATTTTTTCTAAAGCGAAAAAAGTTGTATATACAGGTAACCCTGTAAGAAACATGATGTTCGGCAGAACAAAGGAAGAGTCCAGAAAAGAACTCGGAATAGATCCTGACCGCAAGATGGTATTTACCATGGGCGGATCTCTCGGCTCTGCAACGCTTACGAATTTTGTTTTCGAGGCGGCTAAGAAACCCGAAAACAAAGATGTCTATTTCTTTATTTCCGTAGGAAAACATAACTCAGTTGAGATCACTCCGGAAATACTTGCCATCCCGAATCTTGAGATAAGAGAATACATCGACAGACCTGACCTCTATATGTCAGCAGCCGATTGTTCCATTCTTCGTGCAGGTGCGGTTACCTGCGCAGAGATTACCGCAACAGGTGCGTGCGCAATCATGGTTCCTTATCCTTTCGCTGCTCATGACCATCAGACATATAATGCTAATTCACTTGCTCAAAAGGGTGCAGGAATTGTTGTCAGTGACGATGAAGTAAAACAGGGAAAACTCGAAAGTGTTTTGCGTGATCTGTTAAACGATCCTGTCAGACAGGAGAATATCAGAAAGGCGAGCGAAAACCTAGCAATTAAGGATACCGGTAAGCGTATAACCGATGCCATAAAGTCAGCCCTTGGGAATAACCGGTAAACTGATACAATATAGTTTATGGATGACAACGAATTAGACAGATTATTCGGAAATGATGCCGGGGCAGAAGATAATGCCGCGGAAGAATCAGTCAAAGAATCCGATAAGGAGACTGAGAAGAAGGATGCCGTTGAACCGGAGCCTTCTGACGAAGTTGCCGATGCAGGTCCTTTCGTAGTCAGCGAATCCCCTAAAAACGAAGAAGAATCCGAAGAAACAGAAGGCGATGACGATCAAGACGAAGAGCCTTCCGAAGATGATATAGACACCGATGAAGATGCTGAATCAGACGAAGAAGAGGAGTCTGAAGAGCAGGAAGAAGACGGTGAAGAAACAGCTGAAGAAGGATCAGAGGAGGAAGCCGAAGATTCTGAAGAAGATGCTGAAGAAAAAGTTCACGTAAAAGAAGTTCAGAAGAAGGCGAGACCTAAGAAAAAGCCTGTTGAGAAAAAGCCCTTGTCAGAGGTTATTCCTCTTAACGGCAAGAGTATAGCGGCAATTATCTTGGCCGTTGTTGTGGTGGTTATGGTTTGCCTCGTAATGTTCCTTCCGGCATTCCGTGTAAGAAACTGCCATGTTGAAGGAAATGTTGTTCTGACTGACCAGGACGTATTGAAGGCGGTCGGCCTTGAATACGATGCCCATCTCATGAGTGGCGTCAGCGGAAATATATTCGATATCATCAGACTGGATTACGGAAAGACCGAAGAGAGAATAAAGAAAGAGAATCCCTACATTGAGGATATCAGAATTACCATTAAACTCCCTTCTACAGTAGATATCACCATCAAGGAGAGAAGTAAGGTCTGCTATGTCAGAACACCTGACGGATATGCTGCACTCGATAAGGACGGCATAGTTTTGGAACTCTCTTCTTTTGATAAGAACAGAACCGTACAGCCGGTTATCTGCGGTCTTAATATCACATATGCCGAACTCGGAAAACCCGTAAGAATAAGCAACATGAACGATTACAAGAAGGCGATAATCGTTCTTGGAGCCATACTGGCTGCTGATAATGCCAGTGTAGGCGGTGATTATAGCATGTTTGAGAATACTTCAGAGGTAAGGATCCTGCCGAGCGGATATATATTCCTGACAATCTATTCGCCGAGCGGCAACCTCATTCAGATAAAACTTAACGGCACCGACTCGATAAGTGACGATATGGCATGGCTTTTGTATGCATTTAATGCCGATGCTTTCGATAAAGTTACTGTTGATGGCGCGTTGGATATGACCGGTGATGAGTACACTTTCAGGGAATACTAATTAAATAACTTGATTTCAGCTATTTAATGTTAATATAAATATGAAAGTTTCTTTACATTCGGGCAGTAAATACCTCTGTCCGTATTGATTGAAACTTCTGTTTGGGTTAAAATTTTGAATGGTTAATAATATTTTTAATCAAGAAATTATTTTTTACTGTTGAAATTTTACAAGTTTACAGATACGGAGGAACAAAAGGATGTCTGAGAGCAAGCACAGCTATTCAATGGACGAATCTAATGTTGCAAGCATTAAGGTAATCGGCGTAGGTGGAGGCGGAAGCAACGCTGTAAACCGCATGGTCGAGAGTGGTGTTCAGGGCGTCACGTTCATCGCTATCAATACTGATAATCAGGCTCTTGCACGTAACAAGGCAGAGATTAAGATACAGATTGGTGAGAAGGTTACCAGAGGTTTAGGATGTGGAGCTGACCCGAGCGTTGGTGAGAAGTCTGCTGAAGAATCCAGAGATGAGATCGCTGAAGCTATTGCTAACACAGACATGCTCTTCATCACAGCCGGTATGGGCGGTGGTACAGGAACAGGTGCTGCTCCTGTAGTTGCTCAGATCGCAAGAGACCTCGGAATCCTTACAGTAGCTGTAGTTACCAGCCCTTTCACTTTCGAAGGCGCTAAGAGAGCAGCTAACGCAGAGCGCGGAATCAGAGAACTCCAGAAGTCAGTAGATTCCCTCATCGTTGTTTCTAACGATAAGCTCCTTGACGTTGTTGATGACAACACAAGCTTCGAAGAAGCATTCAATATGGCAGACCAGGTATTGAAGTTCGGTGTAGCAGGTATTTCTGACCTCGTTGCAATCCCCGGACTCATCAACCTCGACTTGGCAGACGTTACACGTGTCATGAAGGATGCAGGTATCTGCCACATGGGTATCGGCCGTGCTTCAGGCGAAGACAGAGCTCAGGTTGCTATTAAGCAGGCTATCAATTCACCTCTCCTCGATACAACAATCGAAGGTGCTACAGGTGTTATCCTTAACTTCACAGGCGGAAGAGGAATGCGTCTTTCTGAGATTGATGCAGCTTCTTCAATCGTTCGTCAGGCAGCAGCTCCTGAAGCAGAGATCATCGTTGGTGCAGTCGTTGATGATTCACTCGAAGATGAACTCATGATCACAGTTATCGCTTCAGGTTTTGACGGAACAGTTAATGCTTCTGCAGGACACAGAGCCAGCACATCAGTTCTCTCCAGAGAGAACCCTACACTTATCACATCAAGACAGCCTGTTGCTCCTCAGCCGAGAACTGACTATACACCGAGACAGGCAGAGCCTGCTCCGGCACCCGTTCCGGTACAGAGAGCACAGCCCGGTTTCAGATTCGGTGACGATTCTGTAGCTCAGCCTGCACCCGCACCTGCTCCTGTAGCTCCGGTACAGCCTCAGCCCGTTCAGCAGACAGCTCCTGTTCAGCCCGTACCTGTACAGCAGGCACCTGTTCAGCAGGCTCCTCAGCAGCCTGTTCAGATGGGTGGCAGACCGCAGGCTAATGTTGCTCCCACAACTGATGAGAAGGCACAGAAGTCAGCTAAGCCTTGGTTCATGTTCGGTAAGGACGGACAGTAATTAAGGGGTTAATTATAAGTGATCTGTCCCAAATGTGGCGCGAACGATGATAAGGTCTTAGATTCAAGACCGACAGATGACGGTTTTGCTGTCAGAAGAAGACGTGTATGTCTTGTTTGCGGTGCGAGATTCTCAACTATTGAGAAGATCGAAGGTTTGAAGCCGATGGTCGTTAAGAAAGACGGTTCGAAGCAACCTTACGATCCGGATAAGATTTTACGGAGCCTCGATGTTGCGTGCCAGAAACGCGGAGTATCACAGCAGGTTAAAGAGAATATCTGTTCCGATATTACGCACATTGTGGACGAGAGGTTTAATAAAGAGATATCCTCGTCAGAGATTGGCGAGTTTATTATGCAAAAGCTCAAGGATATAGATCGTGTATCTTATGTCCGCTTTGCATCGGTATATAAGAATTTCACAGACTTGGATTCTTATACTGCCGAGATCAATAATTTCGACATCGGAAGCGTTGCTCCCGTTGAAGAATAAAGCTTTGTAACACTGTTACAAACCGGAAAACCTAGAAGTTATTGGACAGGGGTGATCAAATGGCTGCTAACAAGGTTTTGCTCGTAGATGACGATCAGGGCATTATTGAAGTTCTCAAACTCTACTTTGAGAAAGAAGGCTATCAGGTTTCAACATGCATGCAGGGTGATAAGGCCGTAGGCGCTTTCCAATCCTTTGCACCTGATATCGTAATTTTGGATCTCATGCTTCCCGGTATGGACGGTAATGATATTTGCCGTGAGATCAGAAAGACATCTGATGTTCCGATTATCATGTTGACAGCACGTACCGATACGCTCGATAAGATTGTTGGTCTTGAGCTCGGTGCAGATGACTACATTCCGAAGCCGTTTGAACCTAAGGAAGTCCTTGCCAGAGTTAAGGCAGTTTTAAGACGTACAGATAAGAGAGACAGCGCAGCTGCATCTTCTGAGAGTAAAGAAGTTGCTACTGACGTTATCACGTATCCGGGCTTTTCAGTTGATAAGATCCGTTACGTTGTAAGTGTTGACGGTAACGAGATCTATATGCCGCCCAAGGAACTTGAACTTCTGTTCTTCCTCGCATCCAACCCTAACAGAGTTTTCACAAGAGAACAGCTCTTGGAGAACGTTTGGGGATACGATTTTTACGGAGAATCACGTACTGTTGACGTTCACATTAAGCGTATCAGAGAGAAGATCGAGAACCCCGACAGAGAGCAGAATTGGAGCATTAAGACTGTCTGGAGCAAGGGATATAAGTTCGAGACGAGGTAAGCTTTATGTCGTCGAGGTCTGACGGTAAACAAGTATCGGCAGGCTTTGCCGTTTTCCTGATTACATTTCTTGTATTAACGACAGTGATTGTATTTGCAGTCTTGTTGTTTCTTTCATATGAGAATATGTATAACAACCTCATCATCAGGGTTGAGTCCGGAACTCAGTCCGCCGCTGATGATCTGGCTACGGATATAACCTCGATTACTTCACTTCAGGCTGAACCTTTCGAATATGTCATTAACGATGACGGTTCGGAGAATTTTAAGAATTCCAGATTAATCGATAAGTTTGTTAACTCACAGACATACCGTTCATATGGTGCTGTCTATATCACTGACAAGGATGGAAGGATCTATTCCAGAAATTCCCTTGTTTACGATGTGGAAGATAACCTTCTGACTACTGAGGACGGACCTCTTTATATCGCACAGCAGGATGTATTGGATCTCTTAGAGAGAGCTGATGTTCTTGGTTTTGCGAGAACAGGTTCCAATAATACGGGAAGAGTCATTTCCATTAGTTGCGTTAGAATCTCAGGTACTCCTTATTTTGCAATCGTAAGTAACAGCGAAGGCACAGAGCAGACCAGATCAGAGTATTTAAACGTTATCTTTGTTCCTGCAGTTATCGCGATGATCATTGCAATAATCCTCTATGCAGTATTCGTATATTTGAGCCTTAATCCTGTACGTGATATCTCACATGCAATCTCGAAAGTTGCTGAAGGTGACTACTCAGTAAGAGTAAGCCCCAAGTATTCTGACCCAAATGATTTCACGACTTTGGCAGTATCTTCCGAATTCACCGAGATGGGACGTACCGTCAATAATATGATTGAATCTCTCGAGAACCAGGAACGTGACAGAGAGATGTTTATATCTTCTATTGCGCACGATATCAGAACTCCTCTTACATCGATCAACGGCTTCGTAACCGCAATGCTCGACGGTACTATTCCTGAAGAGAAGAGACAGCATTATCTTGAACTCATTAAGCAGCAGACAGACAGAATCAGAACTCTCGTAACACAGATGACAGAAGCATCATCTTTGTCTCATCCTGATCCTGATATGATGGAAGAATTCAATATCAATGACATGATTAATGACATCATTGATAACCTTGAAGCGCAGCTCACAGATAAGCAAATCAGAATAATTAAGTCATTAGATCCCGGTCCGGGAATTATTGTATACGGTGAAGCACAGCAGCTTTGCCGTGTAATTATTAATATAATCACCAACGCTATTAAGTTCACACCTCAAAACGGTGAGATCAAGGTTTCAACTGAATCCAATCCCAAACAAAGAAAGGTAATAATCTCTGTAGAAGATTCCGGCGCAGGCGTTGAAGAGTCAAAGAGACAGAGAATATTTGAGAGTTTCTATCAGGCTGATTCTTCACGTAAATCTGAAGGTTTTGGTCTCGGACTTTATATCTGCAAGCAGATCCTTGCAGGTCATGGTCAAACGATCATCTGTGATGAAGGCAGAGAATTAGGTGGCGCGAGATTTGTATTCTCATTCCCTTATCCGCCGGAGAATCAGGAGTAATTAGAATTGGGTTCCCGGAACACAAAGGGAAAGGCACTCGCCTTGAAGACATACGAGACACTGTCCTTCGCTTTTCCGGACAGTATTTGTTCATTAGAGACAGATTTCCCCGAAAGATTGGCAATTAGAGGCATTTTGTCCGCGCAATGCACTGATAAAAGGGTTAATATTACTGCCAGAGAACTTTTCGATAAGTTCCCTGAAATGAAGGATATAGCAGCGCAGGATCCTGAAACGATCGCAGAGATTATTAAGCCTTGCGGTCTGACTAAATCAAAAACAAAATCTGTTATTGCCTTCGCAAAGAAAATGACTGACGAATGGGCAGGCGTTGTTCCCAATGATGTCGATCTTCTTATGGAGGTTCCCGGCATTGGACGGAAGATTGCAAATCTCATAGTCGGTGAGATATATGGTACGCCTGCTGTAGTTGTTGATACACACTGCAAGCGTGTTATGAAGAGAATAGGTATAACAGACAGCGCAGATCCTGCTAAGGTTGAGAAGGACATAATGAAGGTATTTCCTGAGGAATATTGGATTAAGATCGGACATTTATCAGTAGATCTCGGAAGGAAGTATTGCACGGCACAGTCTCCTAAGTGTGATGAGTGTCCGCTTGCATCTTTCTGTGCAAGGAGGATCTGATATATGTCAGCAGTTCATTTGTCCAATCCTGTAACTGACCTGTATGGTATCGGTCCTGCAGCAGAAGAAAAACTTGCAAAGCTCGATATTTATACCATCTACGATCTTATTGCTTTTATACCCTGGCGCTACGATGACTGGTCTTCCGTAGGTACGATCGGATCATTTGATATAGGCAGCCGCCTTGACGATAACACCGGTTATGACCTGTCATTCAGAGGGACGGTTTCTACCAATCCTTCAGTTAATATCACAAACCGCAAAAAGCCTCTGACGTTTTTCGTTACTGATGGCACGGGAAGAATTAAACTTACGTTTTTTAATTCACCTTATCTGGCAGGAAAATTCTCGTTAGGTGACGAGTGTTTTGTGCATGGTTCAGTTACTCTTTTTAACGGCCAGATGCAGATGGTAAATCCTTATATTGAGAAGGCTGAGAAGATAGAAGATAATGCGCTCATCAGACCCGTTTATCATTTAACAGCAGGAATAACATCCAACAATATTTCGAAGTGGGTTAAGACTGCACTTAAGTTGTGCGGAAGTGAACTGATGTCATGCATTCCGGCAAAGATTGCTGAGGAAAAAGGATTTGCAGATCCATTGAGAGTTTATGAGATGGCACATTTTCCTGCGACTCTTGATGAGGCCCGTAAAGCCCGTGAACAATTGGCTTATGAGGAATTGATCCTTCTCGGAATCGGCATGAAATTATACAGCCAGGGACATGGTGTAAAAGAGATTGCAGATCAGGTTATTCCTTCCGGTCCTAACGGCATAGACAGAAATAAACTCGCAAAATGGAATCAGATCAAGGGTAATCTAGGCTTTGCTCTTACGGCAGACCAGACAGCTGCTTTCCGTGATGTTCAGACAGATCTCATGTCGACTGTTCCAATGAACAGATTGATCCAGGGTGACGTTGGTTCGGGTAAGACAATGGTAGCTGCATTATCAATGATCATCACTGCTCTGATGGGTAAGCAGGCAGTGCTTCTTGCACCTACGTCGGTTCTTGCAACACAGCACTATAAGACGATTTCCAGGCTTATGCAGAACAGCGGAATAGAACCTGTTTTGCTCCTTGGTAAGACAAAGCCCTCCGAGAAATCAGAGATAAAAGAGAAGATTGCTGACGGCAGCGCGAGAGTGATTATCGGAACACATGCGCTCCTTACGGATGATATCAGATATAAGGATCTGGCACTGGTAATAGCAGACGAGCAGCACCGTTTCGGTGTTAAGCAGAGAGAAAAACTGTTGTTCAAAGATACTGCAAAAGATGGCACGGTTAAGAGCGTCCATAACCTTATCATGACTGCTACTCCTATTCCGAGAACACTTGCGATGGTTATCTATGGAGACATGGCTACTTCTGTTATCAGACAAAAGCCTATGGGGCGTCAGGAGATAACTACATGGTTTGTTAATTCCAAGAAGAGTAAAGCAATAGAAGAGATGATGAGCATCAAACTCTCAGCCGGTGAACAGGTCTATATCGTCTGTGCTAAGATCGATAAGGATGAGACGGAATCCGGTATGGATAACATGGTCGGCGAACCTGTATCAGGTGATGACAGCGTAACCAGTGTTTTCGAGATGAAGAAGATCATCGATTCAATGAGTGATCTGTCACAGTATTCGAGTGCGGTCCTTTATGGTTCCATGAAGGAAAAAGATAAGCTCGAGACCATGGAAAGATTTATCTCCGGAGACATAAAGATCCTTATTTCCACTACAGTTATTGAGGTCGGTGTTGATAACCCCAATGCGAATGTCATGATCATCATGGATGCTGACAGATTCGGTCTCTCCACACTGCATCAGTTAAGAGGAAGAATCGGAAGAGGTGATAAGAAGTCTTTCTGTCTACTAGTTTCAGAATCACGTTCTGAACTGGCTCTGTCCAGAATGAAGATGATGTGTGAATCTTCTGACGGTTTTGCATTAGCGGAAAAAGACCTCGAATTAAGAGGTCCTGGTGATTTTTATGGAACAAGACAGCATGGTATTCCGACACTTCGCGCAGCAAACCTGTATACTGATATGAAGATTGCCACAGAGGCCTGTGAAGCAGTCAACAGGATAATAGAAGAGGGCGGAGAAGAAGCAGAACGTCTTAATGAATCGATCAAGAAGATGTTCGAGTTAAGATTCGCCAGAAAAATGGAGCAGATCTGATGCCTAGAGTAGTAACAGGAAGATTCAGAGGCGCGATACTTCAGGCGCCCGAAGGTGATAAGACCAGACCTACGACTGACAAAGTTAAAGAGGCCCTGTTCTCGATCATCCAGTCATCTGTTCCGGATTCCGAATTCCTCGATCTGTTTGCAGGATCGGGCCAGATAGGAATTGAGGCGTTGAGCCGCGGAGCTAAACGAGTAACTCTCGTTGAGAGGAGCGGACAGGCTGCATCCATAATTGCCAAAAACATCAGCAAGATAAGGATGGAAGGCTCCGATGAGATCAGATTTCATAAAAAGAGCGTAGCCCAGGCTCTGGAGCTCTTGGGGCAAGCAGGCGAGAAATTTGATATTATATTCATGGATCCTCCCTATAAGGATGTACCCTTAAGGCTCGAAGAGGCTGCAAAGCTGATTCATGACTACGATATGCTTGCTCCAGGCGGAATGCTCATCGTTGAGCATGACAAAGACTGTGAGATGCCTGAGGAAATAGGCGGTCTTAAGTGTGTTCGTTCTTGTAGTTATGGGATTACAGTGATAACATTTTTTAAGGTATAAATTTCGGAGGACAGTCGTTTGAAGGTTATGCTCTTTCCGGGGACGTTTGATCCCTTCACAAGAGGCCATAGAGACATTGCCAGAAGAGCTTCCAGGCTCTGTGATAAGCTGGTTGTTGCTGTTATGGAGAATGCTGCCAAGACACCTCTGTTTACTCCGGAAGAGAGAGTTGAACTTATCAAGCTCTCGTTGAAGAACGATGGCCTGGAAAATGTCGAAGTAGTGGCATGGGGTGGACTCCTTGTTGACCTCTACCAGCAGCTCGGATGCTGTGCCTCGGTAAGAGGAATCAGATCAGAGTCTGACTTCAGATATGAATCCGAGCACGCACTCGCCAACCGCCTTCTCTATTCAGGCTATGACGCAGTGCTCCTGCCTTGCAGAGACGATCTGTCACTTATCAGTTCTTCAATGGTAAAGGAAGTAGGATCATATGGCGGAGACATTTCAAAGATGGTTCCGGCTGAGATAATAGATTTGGTTAAGGAAAAACTTTTGAAAGGAAGGAATTAATAATGGAGAACAGTAATTTCAATCAGGGTGGACAGCGTTACGACGCTATCAAGCATATCGACTATCTTATCGATATGGTTAAGGATGCATCCAGCGTTCCTTTCTCAGATAAGTGCTCCATCGAGAGAACAGAGACTATCAATTCGCTCCAGATCCTTAAGAATAATCTTCCTGCAGCAGTTGCTCAGTCTAACGATATCGTTGCAAGAGCTCAGGATATTATCAGTACAGCTAGAGAGAAGAATAAGAAGATCATCGATGATGCTAACCGTATGTATGCTATGAAGGTTAACGATCACGAGATCACAAGAGGAGCAAGAGAAGAAGCTGCCCAGATCATTGCAAATGCTGAGGCCCAGGCTGAAGAACTCAGAAGAAATGCTCACATTTACGTTAAGTCCTTGCTCGAGAATGTTAACGATACTCTTTCCGAGAATATGGCAAAGATCCAGACAAATCTTTCTGAGATCAACACAACTCTTGACGAGACCGAGTGACACTTTAAGGTTAACATTTCAGATTGTCAGTATGAAAGCATCTACGGCCGCGTGAGTATTCCGCGGCCGCATTTTATAGGAGGTAATGTTCCATGATTCTTGGTATTGAATTATTGAATTTCGATGTTTTTGATGACGACAAGGCAGGAATCCTGATTGATGACTATATCGCATCGAAAGAAACCGGCAGCACTGTAAATGCGCTCCGTGGTCTTAATGCGTTCATCGGCCGCAATAATACAGGTAAGACATCTTTTATGGGATGCTTGGCTTTCCTAAAAGATACCATTACCCAAGGCTGCGCTGTTGCCTCTATCATTTACGGCAGACCGGGTTTTGCCAACATGACTCCTGACATAACAAAGCCTTCCGTTTTTAAAGTATTCTTCAAGCTTGAAGATAAGGAATCGGGCAAAGCGAAACTTATACAATACGAACTCTCGATTGTTACGAGCAAGTTCAAGAGCCCTGTAATCTCCAGCGAGAAAGTGATGTTAGTTGTTAACGATGATGGTGTTATCAAGCCTGTCACAATATTGGATATGAAAGAAGGCTTAGGCAGCATCATTAATTTTGAAGATGGTGATAATAAGGCAGAAGTCGGTGTTGAAGATGAACACCTTACCGCCTTAAGTCTCTATGGAAAAATAACAGGATACAAGGATTTTGTCCTTCTTTATAAAGAGATTTCCCATTGGTTTTTCTGCAGTTTCTCATCAGAAGAGCAGAGCTCATACTACTACGAAGGCGGCGCTCCCGGTGGACACAAACATCTTAACAGCACCGGTTCTAATGTAGGAAATGTTCTTGAATATATAAAGATGGAGAACGAAGAAAAATACGAGCGTATTGTTGGCGAGATCAAAGATAAGATTCCTGCAATGAAGCATAAGAAGAATCTTCCGCAGGCACTCAAAGAGAGCCCGAATAAGCTATTCCTGTACCTGCTCTTATTAAGGGATTCCAAACCCCGTTCAACGATTTTTATTGAGACACCTGACAAGGATCTCTATCACGATATGGTTGATGTATTAAGTGATGAGATGCGTGAATACACAATGAAGAATCACTATTGTCAGATAATGTTCTCAACACACAATCCGTACATTATCGAGACGCTGTCACCTAAGGAGATATGGATCTTTGAGAGATCTTTTAAAAAGGATGAAGGCGATGTCTCGATCCGTTGTGCAGGTGAAGATCCGCTCGTTATGGAAATGTTCCACCAGGGCATAGGAATGGGCGCTATCTGGTATGGCGGACATCTTGATGCTAAATCTGAAGACGACTGATAAAGGCGATACTTATGCTTATAGAAATACTTTCAGAAGATAAGTCCGGAGCAGTCGTCGTTGAGCGTCTTGCCCGCAGGATTACACAAATTGAAGGACTGGATATAGAAGTAAATGTCCATCCGCACAGAGGCTGTGGCAGTCTTCCAAAAGACATGACGGCAAAGCCGCCTAAGTTTGCGAGTTCTTTATTAGACCTCCTGCCGTCAGAACTCCGTGCATATAACAAGATTTATAAAGGTAAAGATCTCATCCTGATAATCGCATTGGATTCCGATGACAAGAATCCGCAGGAATTAAGACAGGAAGTCTATACTGTTGCGTCCAGATTCGCTCCTGATATAAGAAGCATTGTCGGATTAAGCACAGAAGAAATAGAGGCATGGATTCTTGGAGACAGGGCTGCGATATTGGAGGCATATCCTGACAGCAGGGAAGATGTCCTGGATTCTTACGAACAGGATTCTGTATGCGGTACATGGGAATATCTTTGCCGTGCGATAAGCGAGAATGCAGAGGAACTGATTGATATCGGATATCCTGCTATCGGCCATTACAAGGCTTTGTGGGCCGAGAATATATCGAGATATATGCAGCCGCAGAGAAACGTGTCACCGAGCTTCAAGACGTTTAACATGGCCCTCTCAACAGCGCTTAAAAATCCAGTGCCGATTTACCGCAAGAGAGAATTCTGATGGCCAGACATATCTACGTCCATAACCCTTTTTGTGCACGCAAATGTCCATACTGTGATTTCTATTCAGTCACCGATTCTTCATGCATCGAAGAGTTTTATAAAGCAGCAATAAAAGAGACAAAAATGATTGCTTCAGCAATCACGGATAAGACTGCTTCTAATCCTCTTACCGATATCGACGGTAAGGATACGATATATTTCGGAGGCGGTACTCCGTCGTTACCTGACAGCAGATTAATTACCGAATTATTGAAAGAGGTCTTAAGCACCTTTAATATCGCTTCTGACGCAGAGATAACGATAGAAGCTAATCCGTCATCAGTTGATGAGAGGAAGCTTACAGAGTACCTTCAGGCGGGTTTTAACCGCATATCGTTAGGTGTACAGTCATTAGATGATGAGGTGCTGAAAACTCTCGGCAGACTTCACGATTCCAAAGGTGCTATGGAGGCGATCAGTCTTGTTTCCAGAGCCGGCTTTAAAAATATATCTGCAGACCTGATTACCGGTGTTCCCGGAGAAACGCTCGAAGGCGTTAAGCGGGATATCGATACATTTTTCCAGAGTGGTGTAAAACACATCAGCACGTATTCTCTTTCGCTGGAAGAAGGTACGCCTTTTTATGTTAAATACAACAAGACTATAGAAGATCTGATGCCTCCTGATACTGAACGCGAGATGTATCACGGAACACGTGAATATCTTCAGAGTCTTGGCTATGAGACTTATGAGATATCCAACAGTGCTTTGCCCGGATACAGGAGTCTTCATAATTCATCTTATTGGAATTCATGTGAGTATTTTGCGATTGGTGCAGGATCTTACGGATTCATCGGTGACATAAGATACGGTCACCGCAACGATGTTGCTGCATACATAAAAGACATGAATTCCATTACGGAAAAAGACTATAAAGATTTCGTTGAAGGGAAGACGATCGACTCTCATTCCCTCTATGTTGAAGAAGTCTTATCAAGAGACGATAAGATGCGCGAAGTACCTTTCTTAAGACTCAGAACTACGGAAGGAATCTTGCTCGATGAATTCTATAAAGTATTCGGTGTAGAGTTCGAAGATGTTTTCGCTGATATCGTAAAGAGCAATATCGAGAAGGGTTTATTGGAGCGCAAACAAAGAACGCTCCGTTTAACACGGAGCGGTCTTGATTTTGCTAATGCTGTAATGGAAGATTTTCTCTGATCAGCCCTGCTGAGCTGCCTTAGCCTGAGCTTCTCTGTATTTCTCTTCGTCGGCTTTTCTGATTGCAGTACGCATGATCTTGCCGCTTGTTGTCTTAGGAAGTTCATCAACGAACTCGATAACTCTCGGATACTTGTAAGGTGCTGTAGCGTTCTTAACGTGATTCTGGAGTTCCTTTACGAGTTCAGGTGAAGCCTTCTCCTTATATGCTTTAGTAAGAACGATAGTTGCCTTAACAACCTGGCCTCTCATCGGATCGGGAACCGCAGTAACTGCGCATTCGAGAACTGCATCGTGTGTCATGAGAGCGCTCTCAACTTCGAAAGGTCCGATACGGTAACCGGAGCACTTGATAACGTCGTCGTTTCTTCCAACGAACCAGATATAACCATCAGGATCTCTCCATGCGGTATCACCTGTGCTGTAATCTGCGCCAGGCCACTGGTCAGCCATTGCCTCAGGATTCTTGTAGTATTCACGGAAGAGTCCCGTGGGTTTTGAAGAAGCGTTCTTGATAACAATATTTCCTACGATACCATCTTCTACCGGAACACCATTGTCGTCAACTAACTGAATGTCATAGATAGGTGTGGGCTTGCCTGTGGATCCGGGCTTAACGTCGAGCCAGGGGAAGTTAGCGAAAAGAACGCTTCCTTCTGTCTGACCGAATCCTTCACGGATCTCAAGACCTGTATACTTCTGCCACTTGTAGAATACTTCAGGATTCAAAGGCTCGCCTGCCATTGAGCAGTGCTTGATGGAAGAGAAGTCGTACTTTGTGAGATCTTCCTGAATAAGATATCTGTAGATAGTGGAAGGTCCGCAGAATGAGTTGAGCTTAAGCTTCTCCATTATCTCGAGCATTCTTGCTGCCTTGAACTTCTGTGTATCGTAAGTAACGTTAACTGCACCGCAGATCCACTGACCATAGATCTTACCCCAAGCGAACTTTGCCCAGCCTGAGTCAGCCTGTGTTAAATGTCTGCATCCATCGTAAACCTGCTGCCAATACTTAGCAGTAACGATATGTCCCAAGGGGAGTGTATAGTCGTGAAGGATCATCTTAGGCTCACCAGTAGTACCTGATGAGAAGTAGATGAGCATCGGGTCATATGCGTGTGTAGCTTCGTCACCTGTGGGGCGCTCGAAAACAGGAGATGCATTGTCGATGTCATCAGTAAGTGATCTCCAGCCTTCAGGTGCCTCTCCGATAACGCTGCAGTACTGAACTGTCTTGCAGTCGGGACGTGCCTTATTTACATGCTCAATGATCTGCGGATCATCGGCGCAAACGATCATCTTAACGTCTGCAGCATTGCAGCGGTAAACGATGTCATGATAAAGAAGCTGGAAGGTAGCAGGGATAACGAGTGCACCGAGCTTATGAAGACCAACCATGGTGAACCATACTTCAGGACGCTGGCGGAGCATCATGAGGACTCTGTCGCCCTTCTTAATGCCAAGGTTCTTGAACATGTTGGCAACGCGGTTGCTCTTCTCGCTTATATCCTTAAAAGTAAAGTGTCTTTCGTTGCCGTCATCATCGCACCAGATAAGAGCTTCCTGATCAGGAGCTTCTTTTGCATATACATCTACAACATCAAAGCCGAAGTTAAAATCTTCCGGAACAATGATCTTGAAATTCTCTTTAAAATCCTCGTAACTATCGAAATCAATTCTGTTAACAAATCTGCTTAATAAATCCATGGGTATATACTTCCTTTTTCTACTTCAAATTTTCCGTGAGTTGGGGTAGAACTGCTAAATCACTCGTTGATAATCGTGAGGAACTTAGCAGTCTCCGTCACGGCTCTCTGTCCGTGAGGCTTCTCAGGATTGAAGTAAATGGAATCTCCTGCCTCAAGAGTGAATTCCCTGTCACCCACGACAACCTTGATGGCGCCTTCGATGACATAGTTGAACTCCTGTCCGCCGTGGCGAACGAGCTCAGCTGTCTCTGATTTAGACAGAGTAACGATCATAGGATCCATCTGTCTGTGCTTGTAGTTGAACGCCAGAGCGCTGAATGAATAGCCGGGATAACGCTCGACCTTAACGCCGTTGCCGCCTCTTACCACTGTATAATCGTCCATTCTCGGGACGTCACCTGTCATCAGTACAGTAGGATCTACCTTGAAAATGCTAGCAACCTTGTAAAGGATGCTGATCGGGATCTCTTTCTCGCCGTTCTCATATGCTAAATACTCTTCCTTGCTCACGCCGCAGCCGGAAGCGACTTCTTCTGCAGTCAAGTCAAGGATGTCTCTAAGCTCTCTGATTCTGTCAGATATCTGCTTAATGTATTCGTTCATATTGGCCTCCTGATGATTAAGTAGCTTTGATACTTATAGCGATTGAGTATTATACAACATTTTACGCGTGCTTGCTTATTTATAATATAGGCGGATAAACAGACATTTTGTATTCGAAACCCCGTTTTTCTGTGTTTCAGACATAAAATATCCTGATGTTAGAATTGACTAACTGTAATCTGTGTTGCTAAAATTCTGTCTATTGAGGGAGTAGCAGACGTTATATAAGCGTTGTTTAAGTCAACATACTGGTAATACCTGGCTTAATCTTCCATTGCGAGACTCAAGGCAAATATAGTGGCCTTGGGTTATTTTTTTGCCCGGGCAGAGAGGATAATATTGTGTTTCAACTGGTCTTTAATGCAGTCCTTTTAGGTGCAGGTCTTGCGATGGATGCATTCTCCGTTTCCATAGCTAATGGCATTGTTGAGCCCAAAATGAGAAAGCCCCGGATGCTGAAGATAGCCGGCGTTTACGCATTTTTCCAGTTCCTGATGCCCATGCTCGGCTGGTTTCTGATAGTAACTCTTGAGGAAATATTTAAATCGTTCAGCAAGTTTATTCCGTGGATTGCACTTATCCTGCTCCTTTTCATAGGTGGCAAGATGATTTTCGAAGGAATAAAGGAAAGTAAAGGTAAGCAAAAAGAAGAGGAGACGGATAAGGCTCCTGCAAAGCTTACGTGGACAGCTCTTATAGTCCAGGGCATTGCCACTTCGATAGATGCGCTTTCAGTAGGTTTTACGATCTCCGACTATTCTGCTTTGCGTGCTTTTGCCTCATCTTTGATAATCGGTGTTGTAACTCTTGTGATATGCTTAATTGGGTTGGTTTTTGGTAAGAAGATCGGCTCGAAAGTATCAAGCGTTGCCACGATAATCGGAGGAGCAATTCTTATTTTTATCGGAATAGAGATTTTTGTTAAAGGCATATTCGGCCTGTAAGAACGGAGGATAGATATGGCAAAAGTTGCAGTATTTATAGCAGACGGCAGTGAAGAGGTTGAGGCTATTACACCTGTTGACCTCTTGAGAAGAGCCAAGGTTGATGTAGATGTAGTTTCCGTTATGGATTCACTCGAGATAAGTGCTTCCAGAGATGTAAAGATAACAGCAGATAAGCTGATCGGTGAAATTAATTTCGATGATTATGATCTCCTGGTCCTCCCGGGCGGTGTAAGAGGCACAAATAACCTTAATGCTTGTGAAGTGCTCAAAAAGCAGCTTGTCCGCTTCAATGACCAGGGTAAGGGAATCGCAGCTATCTGTGCTGCTCCTACGGTGTTTGCAGGACTCGGCCTTCTTAACGGCAAGACATCCACATGCAATCCAGGTTTTTGGGAAGAACTGAGAGCAAACGGTGCAGATGTCATTGAAGATTCCAAAGTTGTCGTAAACGGCAATATCATCACCAGTCAGGCAATGGGAACATCTGTTGATTTTGGTCTGGAGCTTGTCGGCTATCTCTGTGGTGAAGAAGAGAAGGAATCTTTGCGCAAAAACATCAGATTTGGTGCGATTTAACATTGTTACACAGCCTGTTTAGTTGAATAATCAGAACTTATCAATTAAAATAGGCGGGCTTGGAGACGTATCGAAGTGGTCATAACGGGGCGCACTCGAAATGCGTTTGCTGGGCAACTGGCACGAGAGTTCGAATCTCTCCGTCTCCGCCAGCAATAACCTCTCAGACATAGTGTTTGAGAGGTTTTTCTTTTTCCCAATCCACGGACGCATTCAGGGATCATTAAGGCATGTGAGTTTTTTGGAAGTTTCAGTAAGAAAAAAAGAAATACCAGGCACTGAATTTTCTGATAATAAACAGACAAAAATATGTAATTACGATGATTATCGGCCACTGTTATTGAAAACGCAGAATTGTAAAATATAATTAATATATAAGAGTGTGCTTTCTGAGGAGATACCGGTTCAGCGTATGAAGAAGTTCTGGATAGTTTTAGTCAACATTGCCATTATGGCAGCTATATTGACCTTCGTTGTATTATACGCAGGATATGAGAACAGGGATTCCTACCGCAGGCAGATAGAGAACTTCGAGAATACTACAGTCACCATGGAACGTGTGACTGAGAATTATCTTGAAGGTGAGCAGAGGATCTGCGACGTATGGGCGCAATATATCAACAACAGTAATATGACGATGGAAGAAGCGGCTGAATATATCCGTTCCTCTCATGTTCTCGAAAACACATCTGCACATATTATTTCAACGGATACTCTTACAGGTCTTTCCACGCGTCCGGGAATCGGTACGGCCGATGAATACGAGGTGTCTTATCAGAGGCTTGATCTCCTGAAGAATACTGACTGGATAGATGAGATCGGCAAGTCGATTAACATAACACGTGCCTATACCAACCCGATGAATGGCGAGCAGTCACTGGCCTTCTGCAACATGGTAACGCTGCGTAATCCTGACAGTGATACTGCTGAGACGGCAGTCCTTTTGCGCGTAATCCCGATTTCGGATCTGGAACAGAAATGGGTATTTCCTCAGACGGAGCTCGTAAATGCAGAGCTTTCAATGATCGATGCCGGCGGCGATTATATCCTTAAAGGTCACAACTATAAGAATTCCAGCTTTTTCGAATTTTACAAATCCTATAACCAGACGGATCCGGAGTCTTCGAAGGAACTCTTTGATAAGATTACTTCCTCTACGGGTTCCGTGTCTATGATCAACTCTCACGGTCAGGAGTGCATCCTTGCATATACACCGCTCTCTGCTACATCAGGCTGGACAATGTTGGGACTTGTTCCTGCTGATGATCTCAAAGTCGATACGGAAAACCATGTGTTGTTTATAGTCGTATCTGTAGGACTTCTTATCCTGTTCCTCAGTGACCTTTTCTATATGCGTTACTTGAATAAAAAACTTCAGATCGCGGCAAGGAAGGCTGAGTCCGCCAATAAAGCCAAGACTGATTTCCTTTCCACAATGTCACACGATATACGTACTCCGATGAATGCAATTGTCGGTCTTACCACCCTGGCCGAGAAGAATCCGGGTGACGTGGAGTCAACAAAGGAGAGCCTTCGTAAGATCAGTCTTGCGAGTAATCATCTGCTGACCTTGATCAACGATATTCTTGATATCTCCAAGGTCGAAAGCGGAAAACTGAAGCTGAGTCCTTTAACGTTTTCCATTGTTGAGACGGTCGAGAATCTTGTTAATATTTCCCAGCCGATGATCAAGGAGAAGAATATCGAATTCAGTTTCCATATCAATCAGTTCGAGAAGGAGTACCTCTATACAGATCAGCTCCGTCTTAATCAGATTTTTATCAATATCCTTTCCAATGCCATCAAATACACTGAACCCGGAGGACGTGTCAGTGTTGATCTGCGCGAGGAACACAGTGATGTAACAGGCTGTATAAAGCTTATCTATGTTGTATCGGATACTGGTATAGGAATGAGTCCCGAATTCATGGAGAACATGTATAAGCCGTTCTCACGTCAGGTGGACAGCCGTGTAAACAGTATTCAGGGTACAGGTCTCGGACTTGCAATAACAAAGCAAATGGTTGATCTGATCGGAGGTATGATCGATTGTCAGAGCGAGCAGGGAAAGGGAACGACCTTTACTGTTACTCTTGATATTCCTGTTGCCGACAGGCAGCGCGAAGACATGAAGCTTGAACCTATAGATGTTCTTATCGTTGATGACGATGAGACGATGCTTCAGACTGCGACAGATACGCTTACATCTCTCGGCGCTAATGTTGAACAGGCAAATAACGGACTTGAAGCTCTCGGAATGATAGAGCACAGACACCTTTCAGGCCGTGATTACACTGTTATAATCATCGACTGGAAGATGCCTGACATAGACGGAATTGAGACAATAAAGCGGATCCGTTCTGAGATAGATTCGCAGATCCCGATCTTACTGATCTCGGCATATGATTGGTCGGATATCGAGGATAAGGCAAGAGCTGCAGGAGCAAACGGTTTTGTCAGCAAACCGCTTTTCCGCTCGACCCTCTATGACAAGATCAACGGTCTCATTGGTAAAGAATCCGGTTCTGTTGAACCAGAGGATGATTATTCGGATCTCAACGGGATTAATATTCTTGTGGCCGAGGATAATGACATTAACTGGGAGATCATATCAGCTTTGCTCGCCATGTTTGGAATAACCACTGAACGAGCAGAGAACGGACGTGTATGCGTAGATATGTTGAGCAAGGCAGAAGAAGGAAGCTATGAACTGATTTTTATGGACGTGCAGATGCCTGAAATGAACGGACTTGATGCTACAAGGACTATCCGTAAACTGGAGAATCCGTGGGCAGCATCGATTCCGATCGTTGCCATGACGGCGGATGCATTCTCGGAGAACATCATGGAGTGTCTTGATGCGGGTATGAACGGACATATTGCAAAGCCGGTGGATATAAAACTGGTAATCAAAGAGATTAGGAGAATCAGGGAAGGAAGGGTATGAATATGAAAAAAGCTATTAGTTTACTTTTAACGGCAACAATGGGTCTTGGCATGGTTGCGTGCACAGGACCGAAAGCTGATGTCGATAAAGGCTTCAGTCCTTCGTTGGACAAATCGACCAGTTGTCATATTACCATTGCCGGAGGATACGATAACTTCGAAGCACTGGAAACGGAATTTGACCGGTTTAATGAGTACTATCCGAATGTGGAACTCGTGTTTACGAAGGTTGATGATTATAACAACATGATCGGCACCGTCCTTAACGGAAACGATGCTCCTGATATTTATGTTAATTATTCATGGATGTACGGCAGGGAACAGTATGCATCCTGTATCGATCATGCCGAGAATCTGGCAGATCCCTCGCTCAATATTAATTTTAACTGCATCCGTGGCAATATCATTTTGAATACAGATGACGGCACTCTTCCGATGGTGCCTGTTTTCGCAAATACATATGGCATGCTCGTGAACAAAAAGCTGTTCGAAAAGGAGGGCTTGAACGTCCCGACGACTTATAAGGAACTTGTGGATGTCTGCAATGCTTTCCGTGAAAAAGGCTATGCAAATCCCATGATGGGTTTCTCGCAGAAGGAGACAACATCGCTTTTCTCATTGACAATCTATCCGTATTTTTGCGGAACAGTTGCGGGTGATGCAGAGGCTGTTAAAAAACTCAATTCGCTTGATCCTTCGGCAGGCGAATACCTAAGACCTTCTCTTGAGAAAGTAACTCAGTTTATGAATGATGGCTGTGTTGATCTTGACAGCTGTGAACAGATCGAGAACAACTATGATGCCGTTATCCTCCGTTTCTTTGAAGGTGACATTCCGATGATGACATGCTCCGGAGATACTGTCTCAGGTACAAAGAAGCGTGAGAGCCGTTCCGAAGCGTTTATTGCCAATCCATTTGATTATGCCTTTGTACCTATCCCTGTGTCAGATGATGGAGCTTATTTCCTTGATATGCCTAATCTCCAGTTCTCGGTCAACAAGGACAGTGCAAATCTCGATATGGCCAATGAGTTCATGCGTTTTCTTATAACTTCACGTGAGCTGAATCAGATGGCAATGAACAAGGGCCTCATGTCACCGACAAAGGATCTTTCGTTCAATAACATGTATGCTGCATTCGGAAATATTCCTGAATCACGAATACTGTCACCAGAAGTAATCGGACTGACGGATGATGCGGTCATTCAGATGAGACAGGCAGTTTACCTCGTCGGAAAGGGTGAGATGACAATAGATGAAGCGGTCGCTGCCTATGGGACCTTTACACAGTAGCTACGCTGATTACCTGTCTTAGAATTATTGAATAATCGAAATCGCTCTGCTTGTCTTCGATGTTATCATTTGGATACTGATAATATTAATTGGGGTAGAGGCATTAATGATCAAAGCAGTAGTATTCGATATGTTTGAGACACTGGTATCGATTTTTTCGGGTGATACTTATTTCAGTGAACATATAGCATCGGACCTAAATATTCCTGTTGAGGTTTTCAGGACCGTGTGGCATGACACCGAGAAAGGCAGAAGCAGCGGGAAATACACCATTCCTGAAACAATAAAGATTTGCCTTGAAAAACTTGGCTGTTACAGTGAAGAATCAGTACAGCTTGTCGTTGGACACAGAAGGAAAAATCTTGAAGGTGTATTTGCCCGCACGCCCCAAGAGACTATCGATCTGCTAAAAGAACTCAGAGCCCGTAACATTAAGATCGGCCTTATAAGCAACTGCTATTCTGATGAGGCTCAGGCCATTAAGGAGAGTGTTCTCTATCCGTTTTTCGATGCGGCTGTTTTATCTTACGAACAAGGCATAACTAAACCTGATCCCGAGATTTTCAGAAGAGCGTTAGAGATGCTCGGCGTAGATGCAGATGAATGTCTGTATGTTGGTGATGGCGGTTCGAAAGAACTCTATGGAGCAAGGGACTCCGGCATGAAGGCAGTGCAGGCGCGTTATTTCGCACACCTCGCATATGAACCTCATGTTCCATGTGGCAGACTCGAAGAGTTTGACTCCGCTGATACGCAGATGGATGTCTTGAAATATCTTTGATGGTTGAGGAAGCAAAAAGGCAGAGTAACTTTTTAGAGTCTGGAACGTGGTAAGTTCCAGATATTTGTTATCAGATGCCATTTGTTCCTCTTCTGATTTTTAGCAAATGTCCTTATCTGTTATTTAATTGGTGTAACAAGAAAGTTGATGGAAGTTTTTAAGTGATCATCGTAATCTACGATTTTTACAATTACGGTCTGTCCCTTGTGTATGCCTGTATAATCCTGATCCAAATGCAAAGTGTTCGAATCGGTATAGATTCCAACACCGACGTTGGCGCCGACACTTATATCTGTCTGTGTATAAATGAATCCCAGTGTTACATCTTTGTCAGCGACAACTTTCATGGTCTTACCGATAATGTTTTCACCTGACTGTTGAGCAACGATTGCATCATGAGGGCTGGCATAATCGGGCTTGTCTGCGCATCCGGTTGAAGGAATCAGGAATGCGAAAAGCATTATGGTAACTAACAGAATGGACATTGTTTTCTTCATGATATTTCTCCCTTATTCGAAAAGTATTCCAACGACGATTATAGCATAGCATTTAAATAACATTGGTATAGTTTTCAGACGCGTAGGAGTGTATTTGTCAAAAACATTGCGGTAAATTGAGCTCTTTGCTAAAATTGTGAGGATTCTTATAAGTAAGGGTTTAAAATGAAAAAAGTAAGAATCATTTTGGAATAACGGAATCTGCTTTCAGATAGGTTAATTGGATCATGATTACCAAGAACATATATACAGTAAGAGTGCTTGATTCAGGTGACTTGCCGGCTATTCTTAGCGGGACAGTTGGAAAACTGGAATATCTCATTGTAGTGCAAAAAGATGCACAGTGGTCTGCTGAAGCCGTAATCCCGGATTTTTCTGTTACTGATCAGTTTGATTTGGATATTATATTTGATGACGAATTCAGAAAAATAACCGAAGTAAATGTTGGTGATATATTCAATGTGGATTTCAGTATAGCTGATAAGAAGGCAGGCTTACGTGAAGCCCAAGTGTTGAATATCCGCAAAGATAAACCGATAAATCATCTTCAGAATAAAGAGGAATAAATAATATGGCAATCGGTTTATCTAGAGAACGGATGGAAGAATTATTCCTTCAATATCTGGTTGAGGTTTTCGCTCATGCGGAGATAAGCAGTGCGTGTGTGAAAGATATCGTTATTACACGCGAGAAGGTGTCTGAGGCCGGTAGGAAAGCGTTTGCGGCATGCTTCCATGACCTGTACAGTGATATCGATATGTCACTAAGAGTTTGTCTTCCTAAAAACAGTTCAGTTACTCCTGAAGATTATTTGAAGAGAATAGACCGTTTCGGCGTAAATGAAGATACTGCTCTCGGATGGATGTTTGTTCCGGTAACTCAGGTTTACAGAATTATATTCAAAAACGGAATGCGCTATGACCTGGTTTTCGATTTTGAATATTCAGACGATGCGGTGCTGGATATTGGAGAGATAGATACACTGGAAGAGAATCCTAATTGGCCCATGGATAATATCAACCGTTTTTGGTTTATACAGATTCAGGCACTCGGGAAAATATACCGCAATGATTATCTGATAGGCGCGCATCTGGCGAATATGAATTGCAACGATACTCTGGTCATGCAAATGATCATGAGAGATTTAGAACATGGTACGAGCCATCACAGATATGGTTATTCCGAAGAATTGGAATATGTTAAGGCATTGGGTAAATGTCCGTATAAGTCAGACGGTCCGACGTTTACAAGAATTGCTGACAGCATATATGCGGCTGCCTTGGCTTATGACAGACTGGCTAAATATTTCTATCCGCAATACCTGGACAGAAGTGATTCCTTCTTTGATATTTGGGAATGGTATGAGTCTTATGAACGAGCAACAACTGATCAGTGATGCAATAGAATACGTTTCTGAAATATTGGGAAACAATTCAGGCGGGCATGATACCGCACATTCGCTGCGCGTTTATAAGAATGCGCTTAAAATCTCAGAAATAGAATCAGGTTGTAATCATACTGTTGTCTCATTGGCTGCTATTCTCCATGATGTAGATGATCATAAACTGTTTGATCACGAGAACAACGAGAATGCACGTGCCTTCTTAAACGCTAATGGTATTTCAGATGAACTGACTGATGAGATCTGCAGAGTGATCAATTCAGTATCGTTTAGTAAGAACCGTGGCAAAAAGCCGCAAACAATTGAAGGTGAGATCGTCCAGGATGCCGACCGCCTGGATGCGTTGGGTGCGATAGGAATCGCCCGTACTTTTGCATATGGCGGAGAGCACGGACGAAGCATAGAAGAATCTGTTCAGCACTTTTACGATAAGCTTCTGCTTCTTAAAGATGAACTCAATACAGACGCTGCCAAAGCTATCGCAATTAGAAGGCACGAATTCCTGGAATCTTATATTGCAGAACTGAATGAAGAGATTCGATAAGATATTGAATCTAAAGGGTTTAGAGTAATAGAGAAGGGGCTGTCTCATCACCGAGGCAGCCCCAAAAAGTATTTATGGCATATGAGGGATTTGTTTATTTATGCTGGCTGTGACATTTTCCGGCCATTGCACAGTGAGAACAATTGCAACCGCATGAACTCTTGCCGGCTTTCTTGTCTTTTATCAGGCTGCGTGCGGCAAAGAATACGGCAACAGCTACCAGAGCTATAACCAATATGTTTATCCAGTTTGCAGCGAGCCAGTTAATCATATAACACCTTTACTTTGTTGCCTTTTTTACTGGTCTGACAAGAAGGTAGATAAGACCTGCGAGTACCAGAATTGCGAATATCAATCCGATTACGTTAACACTTCCAGTGAAGAGGAGACCTAACTGGTATACGATGAGCGCGATTGCATAAGCAAATACGCACTGGTAACCAATTGCGAACCATGTCCACTTGGCGCTGTTCATCTCTCTCTTGATAGCACCGATAGCTGCAAAGCAGGGTGCACAGAGGAGGTTGAAGATGAGGAAAGCGAAGCCAGAGAGCTGGTTCAAGCCTTCGAAATCGAGGACACCAAATACGCCGACAACTTCTTCCTTTGCTACAAGGCCCATGATCGTAGCGATAGTTGCCTTGATATTAGCGAAGCCCAAAGGAGCAAAGATCCACTTGATCGCATTACCGATGATTCCGAGGACTGATGATTCGAGTTCCATATCAGGATTGAATCCGAATCCGTCACCTGTGTTTCCGAATACTGATCCGAGCCAGATAGCGATGGAGGAGATCAGGATAACTGTTCCTGCCTTCTTAATGAAGGACCAGCCGCGCTCCCACATGGATCTCAAGAGGTTTCCGAGTGTCGGCCAGTGGTATGCAGGGAGCTCCATTACGAACGGGGCAGGATCACCTGCGAAAGGCTTTGTTTTCTTAAGGATGATACCTGATATAACAACTGCGGCTACACCGATGAAATAAGCCGAAGGTGCTACCCATGAGCCGCTGAATGCGGTGTGACGGAACAAAGCAGCTGTGATCAAAGCGATGATAGGGAGCTTGGCGCCGCAGGGGATGAATGTTGTTGTCATAATGGTCATTCTTCTGTCACGCTGATTCTCAATCGTGCGTGATGCCATGATACCCGGAACGCCGCATCCTGAAGATACGAGCATAGGAATGAATGACTTACCGGAAAGACCGAATCTTCTGAAGATACGGTCGAGCACGAATGCTACACGTGCCATGTATCCGCAGGACTCAAGGAATGCGAGGAGGAAGAAGAGTACGAGCATCTGGGGAACGAAGCCCAGAACTGCACCGACACCGCCGACGATACCATCAACGACAAGTCCTGTAACGAATTCGTTTGCACCGGCTTTTTCGAGCAAACCGGAAACCATATCAGGGATGGAAGGAACGAAGACAGCACCTTCAGTCTCATCCATGCCGGGTGTTGTAAATTCACCTTCTTCATCGAGGGCACCTGATTCTGTCAGAGGTGTTTCGATGTCGTAGCCCTTGTCCATGAGTTCTGCTGCATAGAATCCGTAGTCTTCTTCGAAAGCGCCGAAGTCAGCATCTTCGAAGTCTGCCTGAAGGTTCTCTGCACCTGTTACGTCATTGTCAGCTGCTTCGTCGATAACAGCCTTCACACCATCAACGAAAACCGCTTCCCCGGCCCAGTTATCAACGTCTTCGTCGTACTGCTTCTGGCCGATGCCGAAGAGGAAGAAACCATCACCGAAGAGGTTGTCATTAGTCCAGTCGGTAAGATTTGCACCGAATGTGGTCATTGCGATGAAGTAAACGAGCCACATGATGAGCGCAAAAATAGGAAGACCAAGGATACGGTTGGTTACGATCTTATCGATCTTGTCTGATGTGGAGAGCTTAGCTTTGGATTGTTTCTTGTAGCAGCTCTTGATAATGGAAGCGATATAGACATAGCGCTCGTTTGTGATAATTGATTCAGCATCGTCATCAAGTTCTGTTTCGGCTGCTTTGATGTCATTTTCAATATGATCGAGTTTTTCTTTTGAGATTCCGAGTTTCTCGATTACTTTCTCATCGCGCTCGAAAACCTTGATTGCATACCATCTCTGCTTATCAGCGTCCATATCGTGCAGACAAGCTTCCTCGATATGTGCGAGAGCGTGTTCGACCGGACCTGAGAAAGAGTGGGGAGGTACAGTCTTGGTTGTTTTGGCAGCATTGATGGCTTCTTTTGCAGCTTCCTGAATGCCTGTTCCTTTGAGAGCTGAGATTGCAACTGCCTTGCATCCCATCTGTTTGCCGAGCATATCAAGATTGATCTTGTCACCGTTCTTTTCTACGACGTCCATCATGTTGACAGCCATTACGACAGGAATGCCTAACTCAGTGAGCTGTGTTGTAAGATACAGGTTACGCTCAAGGTTAGTACCGTCAACGATATTAAGGATCGCATCAGGCTTCTCATCAATGAGATAGTTACGTGCAACAACTTCTTCTAATGTATATGGTGAGAGGGAGTAGATACCCGGAAGGTCCGTGATGGTCACTCCGTCGTGCTTTTTGAGTTTTCCTTCTTTTTTCTCTACAGTTACGCCCGGCCAGTTACCGACGAACTGATTGGAACCCGTAAGAGCATTAAAGAGTGTAGTCTTACCGCTGTTAGGGTTACCTGCTAATGCGATTTTAATGTTTGAATCAGCCATGTTATTGCCCCTCCTTAATTATTCAACTTCAACCATTTCGGCATCGTTCTTTCGAAGTGACAATTCATAACCTCTGACTGTGATCTCTACCGGATCCCCCAGAGGTGCTACTTTGCGGACATAGATCTCAACACCCTTGGTAATGCCCATGTCCATGATCCTGCGCTTAACTGCGCCTTCACCGTGGAGCTTTACGACCTTAACGGTCTGTCCAACCTTAACCTCTTTTAGTGTTTTCATATAACCCTCCTCTAAATAAATAACGACTAATAAAGCGGCTCTATGACAAATCTGATCAGACCATGATCTTCATAGCCATATCTTTGTTTAATGCAATACGGGATTCCTTTACTTTGAGAATGACGTTGCCGTCGTTAACTGTCACCAGGGTAACGAGTCCGCCGGGAACGATACCGAGATTCTCAAGATGAAGTTTTACTTCAGGGTTTCCGCCGACTCTCCTTACGATCATTTCCTCGCCTGCGTCGGCAACTGTAATAGGCATCATGTCTACCTCTCAATCTGTGTGGAAAAACAATATGAAATAAATGGTATATTACAAATATTAGCCACACCTAATTAGTCTTGGCTAACATTATATCTTTCATTCATGATTCTGCAAGGGGAAACTTGAAAAATGTCAATCTGCACAAGGGTTACAAGAAAAATAACTGACTTTTGTGTTGACAGATTAGCTAAAACTAACTATTATGTTTTGCGAATATTAGCTGAGGCTAATAAAAATTAATCTTGTCACTTTTAATGATATATCTTTGTTAAAAAGAGAATCATTAAAGAAATTGCGGGAGGATATATGGAAAATAAGAGTAATAAACTCAAAGCAAAAGACTTTATAACTATCGGTATCTTTACAGCAATTCTTTTTGCGGTTGAATTCGCTTTCGGAATGCTCGGATACATTCATCCGTTTATTGTTGCGTCATACGTGGTCATTTTGCCTCTGGCAAGCGGCATTCCCATGATGCTCTTCTATACGAAGGTTGAGAAATTCGGCATGATAACGATAGTTTCCGTTCTCTTAGCAATCATCATGTTTATCGGAGGCATGGGATATCTCGGAGCGCCGCTCATCATTATTTCAGGCCTTGTTGCTGATTTAATAGCTAAATCAGGAAAATATAAGAGTTTTAAGAAGACGGTTTTGAGTTTTGGTGTATTTAATCTTTGGATCTGCGCTAATTATTTTCCAATCCTCATTACAGCAGATGCATACCGACAGGATCTTATCGACGGCGGATATTCTGCTGAATACGTTGAAAACCTGTTCCTTGCAATCAATGTAAAGACAATCGGAATCCTTGTTGTTCTCGCGTTTGCATTCGGCTGTCTCGGAGCAGTTATCGGTAAGGCAGCAGTTAAGAAACATTTTGAGAAGGCCGGAATCGTATAATAATGAAACTCGATCCGCGCACTAAATTGTTCATGATATTGGTTGTATCTCTCATAGTCATGATGAGTGCGACAACACCGTTTCTTTGGGCGATAAGGCTCTCGATAACACTGATACCGATAGTGCTTCTTATATTGGAGAAGAAGTATGCCTCGGCACTGCGTTTTCTGCTTGCATATAGTACGGCTCTCGTACTGACATTCTTCTTTTTGTCGGCTGAATCAGAGGGAATCGTAGCTTCGCTTCTTATTGGGTATTGCGGCATAGTGGTTCAGTTTATGCCTGCTCTGATCACTGCCTGGTATGTAGTAAGAACCACGAAGATAGGTGAATTCATGTCCTGCATGCAGAAGATGCATATCCCTGACGGAATTGCCGTATCACTTGCAGTAGTCATGCGTTTCTTTCCGACGATCAAAGAAGAGTATTCTTCTATAAATGATGCCATGAGAATGCGCGGAGTTATGCTCGGAGGCGGTAACGTTCTCAAGATGGTTGAATTCAGAATGATTCCGCTCCTTTTCTCGTGCGTTAACATAGGCGAAGAACTGTCAGCGGCAGCCATTACAAGAGGTCTTGGAGGAGAGGTCAAGCGGTCAAGTGTAGTAGAACTTAAGCTTGGCATAGCTGATTATATCCTTATGACATTCCTTGCTGCTGCGACAGTCATCTTCGTTGTTTTTAAGTATTTTTTATGAGTATCATCGAGCTCGAAAACATAAACTTCCAATACAAGGGTTCCAGAGACGGATCTCTTCGTGATGTTAACATTAAAATAGAAGAAGGACAGACTGTCCTTCTCTGCGGTGCATCAGGATCAGGCAAGACATCGATAATCAGACTTATCAATGGTCTTATACCTCATTACTATTCAGGTGAATTGGAAGGTGAAGTTACCGTAGACGGCCATGATATTAAAAAGACCGAACTGCACGAACTCGCCGGCACTGTGGGAACGGTTTTCCAGAATCCGAGGAGTCAGTTTTTCTCTGTCGATACAGATGGAGAGATAGTTTTCGGACCGGAGAACATTGGTCTTGAACCCAAAGAGATTAAGGCGAGAATGAATGATGTCGTAGCCGAGATGAATCTTGAAGAAATCCTGGGCAGAAGTATTTTCGATCTGTCGGGAGGACAGAAGCAGAGGATTGCATGTGCATCCGTTGCTGCATTGTTGCCTAAGATAATCCTGCTGGACGAACCGTCGTCAAATCTTGATTTTGATTCCATTGAACTTCTTCGCGGAATAATAACGGAATGGAAGAGACAGGGTAAGACGATCATTATCTCTGAACACAGACTGTGGTATCTCAAGGATGCCGTAGACCATGTTTTCTATATTGAGAACGGGCAGATAGCAAAAGAATGGAGCGGAGAAGAATTCACTTCATTAAACGAAGATGAGGTCAAGTCATATAAGCTGAGACCTATAGTTCTTGAAGAAGAGCTCATAAGACAGATCAGAGGCGACTGTGAATCTTCAGTTTGTGAGATCAAAGATGCTATTGAATTGCAGAATTTCTATTTCAGCTACAAAAAGAAACCTTATCTGTTATTGAAGAAGAGATTTAAAGAATCAGACGGGGATCTTCTTAATCTGAATATATCTGAATTGAGAATTCCCAAAGGTAAAGTCATTGGTCTTGTCGGACCTAATGGCACCGGTAAATCCACATTTTTAAGATGTCTTTGCGGCCTTGAAAGAGACTGCAAAGGCAGGATCGTGTCAGATGGCGTAACGTACAAAGGACGGCAGCGTCTTAAGCTTTGTTATATGGTAATGCAGGATGTTAACCACCAGCTCTTTACCGACAGCGTCAGATCTGAAGTTATGCTGTCAATGAAGGAAGATGATGAGGAACGCTGTGATGAGCTCCTTAAAATGCTCGGGCTAACAGAACATAAAGATACACACCCAATGGCTTTGTCAGGCGGTCAGAAACAACGTGTCGCAATTGCTTCGGCTTTGGCTTCGGACGCACATGTTCTTCTGTTTGATGAACCTACATCAGGACTTGATTATTCTCATATGGAGAAGGTAGCAGAACTATTGCAGCGGCTTGCTTCTTCAGGTGCATCAGTGATCGTGTCCACGCATGATCCGGAACTGATCTCGGAATGCTGTGATTATGTATTGGGGCTTAATCACGGAAAAGTGGTATATCTTAAAGAAAACAGGAAGGAGCGTTAACATGAAAAACTATGTTAGAGAAGGACAGAAACTGCCCCTGTTCGGTATAGGTCCTTATCTCATCTCAAGTGTTTTTCTTGTTACAGCAATTGGCATTATCCTGTCCTGTTATGTGTTTAAGTTTGGAATCCTTGATGGAATATGGATATGGATATTCAGGATAATCGGAGTACTGCTGATTTCAGGCGGAATCGCAGTATGGTACATAGGTGCACTGCGTTCAAATATGGACAGGAATATATCTGAAAACAAGCTTCAGACAGGCGGCATATATGCATGTGTCAGGAATCCGATGTACAGCGGATGCTGGATGATCGCATCAGGTTTAGGATTCATGTGGCATAACTGGATCATATTTCCGGTTATTCTTGTCACATGGTTAATACTGACCGTTGTACTGATAAATACGGAAGAGAAATGGCTCCTAAATCTGTATGGCAGGGAATATGCTGAATACAAGAAACATGTAAACAGATGTGTACCGTGGTTCCCTCGGAAATGACCCTGCACAAGGTTATCTAAAGTCTTATTTTATTGATTCTGATTATCAATATCAGATTTAACATACAAAAATTAGCCAAATCTAACTAAATGACAAAAATCGCACGAATCTGGCGTTGAATCCTTGTCAAAAAAATATATGTGCCCTAGTGGTTAGCGTAGACTAACATTAAGACAGAATATTTATAGAGGTGATAGATATGTTTATTGAGACAAGAGACCTTAAGAAGTCTTATGGTGAAGGCGGTAGTTTTGTTCAGGTATTAAAAGGCATCAGCATTAAGATAAACAAAGGCGAGATGTGCGTAATTCAGGGAACATCCGGTTCCGGTAAATCCACACTGCTTAACTGCATTGGCGGTCTTGACGACATCGATTCCGGCAATGTCTCCGTAGCAGGAACGTTCGTTGAAGGTTTAAAGGGAGAAAAGCTATCCGATTACAGAAGAGCTAATCTCGGCTTCATTTTCCAATTTTATAACCTGGTTCCGAATCTTACGGTCAGAGAGAATATTCAGGTTTGTGAGTACCTTACCAAAGAACCTCTCAACATGGATGAACTCATCGATGTTTTGGGACTTACTGAGCATCAACATAAGTTCCCGTCTCAGTTATCCGGAGGTCAGCAGCAGAGATGTGCAATTGCAAGAGCATTGGTAAAGAATCCCAAAGTTTTGCTCTGCGATGAGCCCACGGGAGCGCTGGATTCTAAGACATCAAGAGATATTCTCGTGCTGCTCGAGAAAATAAACAAACAGTATGGTACGACAATGCTGATCGTTACCCATAATAATTCAATCAAGAATATGGTTGATCACGTGATTTATCTCAAGGACGGAGAGATATATAAAGACTATATCAATGAGACGAAGGTTCCGGCTTCGGAATTGGAGGACCTCTGATATGGGATGGATTTTGTTTAAGAGAGCACTTCGCGATCTTAAAACAGGTTTTGCAAGATATATTGCACTATCACTGCTCATAATATTCTCACTCTTTATCGTTATCAGCCTCATGGCAGCTGCAGATACGGTCATTGACACTACCGAGATTTCTGACAGGGAGCTCTGCTGCGAAGACGGAGAGTTCTCCGTTTTTGTTCCGCTTCGTGATGAAGAACTAAAGAAAATCACCGACCACGGTGTAACGGTCGAGAAGATGTTCTATGCCGATTATGAGATTAATGAGAATCAGGTTTTAAGAGCTTTTAAAGTAAGAGAGAGCATAAATAAGATTTCTCTCATTGAAGGAACTCTTCCGATATCTGACAGCGAAGCAGTTATTGAGAGAAGATATTCGGAAGTAAACAATGTTCTTATCGGCGATAAGATCACTATTGGCGAAAAAGAGTTTACTGTTACCGGTATCGGAGCAACACCGGATTACAACACAGTTATTAAGAAAATTTCGGATACCGTCGTTGACAGCAGATATTTCGGATTGATTTTTATTACCCCTGAGGCTTATGACGAACTCTACGCTTCAGGTTGTTCTTTGGCTTCCGAAGAATACTACTACGCCTATTTACTTAACGATGTAATGAGTGAAGATGAATTGAAAGAAATCCTTGAGGATAATACTTTCGATGTTGATGATGTTGATGATGAGTATTTCAAAGAATACTGGAACAGAATGACCGAGAGGAAAGACGAACTCTTGGATGGTATCGATGAACTAAAAGACGGTGCTGACGAATTAGCTGATGGAGCTGAAGAACTTCGTGACGGAATTGACGAATTTCATGAAGGCATGACTGATCTCCATGATGCGGTTCCTGATCTTACAGACGGAATCGAAGCACTCGATGAAGGCGCGGCTGAATTAGAGAGCGGAGTTAAGGCTTACACATCTGCTGTTGATCAGATCGAATCCGGAGCATCAGAACTTTCTGACGGAGCAGCTCAATTAGCATCAGGTGCGTCTGAACTTAACAGCGGTGCTGCACAATATGGTGAAGGTGTTAATGAATTGTCCGGAACTGTTGGAGTGATGGCTCAGAGTGAAGACCCGTATATTGCCGGAGTTGCAGCAGGATTCGTTGATCCTGTTACGGCACTGGCAACCGGATATGGTCAGATTCAAAGCGGAATAGCAGGTGTTGATTCCGGTGCGGCTGCTCTTTCTGCAGGCGCATATCAGCTGTATTCAGGAATCAAAACATTAAATTCAAACAGCGCCGCACTCCGTTATGGTGCCGCTGCTCTTCATGCCGGAACCACCGAACTCAAAGAAGGGGCTGCAGAATTTGCTGAAGGAATCGATGAGTTGTATGACGGATCAAAAGAGATAAAAGACGGTTCTTCGGATCTTGCAAAAGGAGCCAGAGAATTGTCTGACGGAGTTAATGAGTTTTCTGATGAAGCGAATGATCTCATTGATGAAGTTTTCAATATAGATCTGTCTAATCTTCGTATCTTCATGACAAAAGCAGATAATCCGAGAATCGATTCGGCAGCAGATGATGTGCAGATAAATTATTCCGCGAGCATAATATTCGGAATATTGCTTGTAGTTCTTTTTGCATACGTTATATCAGTATTTATTGTGCACACTATAGATCAGGAGAGTGCGGTAATTGGTGCACTCTATTCGATGGGAGTAAAAAGAAGAACACTGACTTTAAGTTATGTTGCAGTTCCGGTAATCGTTACGTTCATATCCGGCATTATCGGAACATTGATTGCAGTGTACACTCCGGCCGGAATACCTGCACAACTGCAGGATACATTGGGTTATTTCTCGATGCCTAAACTAGATATAATCGTTAAGCCTTTTATACTTATCTATGGGCTTGCTATTCCGCCGGTGACAGCGTTTATAGTTAATGTTCTTGTAGTAAGAAACAGACTGGTAAGAACTCCGCTGTCTCTTCTTCATAATGAACAGAAAGCAGTACGCGGAAAAGAACTGAAGATCAAGGGAATGAAATTTATTCCGATGTTCAGATTAAGACAGATAATGCGTGAGATCCGTGCGGGGCTTACAGTTATCTTCGGTCTTTTTATGAGTCTTCTTATAGCTCTCATGGCAATCAACACGAGTGTATATTGTTCGAATGTGAAGAACAGTTATATTGATCTCACTAAGTATGAGTACATGTATACCTACAAGTATCCTACTGAGGAAGTTCCTGAAGGCGGATACGAAGCGGTTGCTGAAGGATTCAAGAAAGAAATCTACGGATATACCTTTGATGTTACAGTGCTTGGTATAACAAAGGATAATCCGTTCTTTGATACAGGTGATCTTCCTGATAATGATTCAGATGTTGTATTGAGTTCTTCGGTTGCTAATAAGTATAACCTGACAGTCGGCGATATCTTCACATTAAGCAATGACAAGGGCGAGAGATTGTATGCCTTCAGAGTAGCAAGAATAACTGATTATACTGCATCAATGTTTGTGTTTATGGATATAGACAGGTGTCGGGATATGTTTAACGAAGATGACGATTACTTCAACGTCGTATTCTCTGATCACCCTCTTGATATTGATGGGGGAAGACTCTATTCCACTGTGTCCAAGGAAGAGATTGCAAGATCTTCGGGTGTCTATGTTGAGATGATGGCTCCGATGGTAACAACCATGTCAGTTGCATCTGCCGTAGTTTTCCTTGTGGTTATGTATCTCATGGTAAAGATGATGATCGACAGATCAGCGTTCAATATTTCATTGGTAAAGGTGTTTGGATTCAGGAACCGGGAGGTCAGAAAGATGTACCTTGATGGCAATTTCTACATTGTAGCAATAGGTGCATTGATATCGATACCTCTGTGCAAATTGATCATGGACTATATATATCCGAGATATCTTGTGAGCAACGTTGGTGTCGGAGTTACAGCTGATTATCCGCCGGTGTTATTCGCAGCAATATTTGCAGTGATCATTGTCCTTTATCTGGCGATCAACTTCGTCCTCACAGGAAGAATCAGGAACATCAAACCAGCAGAAGTGCTTAAGAACAGGGAGTAATTATGGTTAAGACAACATTGAAAATCGATGGTATGATGTGCGGAATGTGCGAGTCACATGTTAATGACATTGTTCGCAAAGCTTTCCCGAACGCATCGAAAGTAAAGAGCTCACATAAGAAAGGCGAGTGTTCCTTTTTGACGGAAGATGAGGTTGATGGAAACGTTATACAGGATGCTCTTAATGAGATGGGATATAAACTCATTGCGGTTAATTCTGAGAAGTATGAAAAGAGAGGTATATTCGGATGACTTTTGATGAAATGGGCAATATGTCAGGTAAAACATTAATGCTCCTTCCGGGAACATGCTGTGACTGGCAGATAAATTTCTCAACTGTAATAGACACACTTGCAGAGAAATATCATCTGATACTCGTCAATTACGACGGCTTTGACGGCAGTGATCTTATATTTCCCGACATGATCACAATAACGGAAAAGATTGAGAAATACATTATTGACAACCATAACGGCAGGATAGACGGCGCGCTTGGATCTTCTCTTGGCGGAACATTTGTCGGTCAGCTGATAATGCGCGAGAAAGTTCACGTAGACCATGGTATCTTCGGAAGTTCTGACCTTGACCAGAGCGGCGTTTTGTCTGCAAAAATGAAATCCGCACTGATTACTCCCCTGCTTACGAGTTTTACAAAGAGCGAGAATAAGAAACAAAAGGCAAAAAAGAAGTTCGTTGAACTTTTTGAGATGGATGAAAAGACCGCAGAAATGTTCCTTGATTCTTTCTCAAGATTTAAGACAGAGTCAATAAAGAATCAATTCTATACAGACCTGATCACATGCCTCAAGGATGATATCCATGTTGACGGAACAAAGACTCATTTTATCTATGCGAACAAGATGGGAGAGAAGTATAAGAAGCGTTACCTTAAGTATTTTCGCGATCCCGAGATCAGGGAATTCAACATGCAGCACGAACAGTGGCTGTTTGGCGGAAAACAATTCAGGGAACCGGTATTAAGAGCCGTTGATGAATTCATGGGTGTTTAAGCAAAGATCAAACATGAGACTGAGTTATCCGGGATGCTGAATGAAACACATTGATTTTACAATTGCAAAAGACGGGTTTACCGGTCATCTGGCAGAACCTGATGACGGCTCTGACAGGGCTGTTATCGTTGTAATGGGTGGAGAACAAAGCATCCTGCCCGGAATTAAGTTTGCTGAACGGTTTGCAGATTACGGCATTACCGGACTTGCGGTTTCTTTGTTCGGTGCAGAAGGTCTTCCTGATTCACCTGACAGAATACCTCTGGATATGTTTATTCCCGCCGTTAATTATCTGAAACAACATAAGCATATTGAACGCATCAGTGTATACGGCCAGTCCATGGGATCGATATTTGCCGTGCTTGCAGCTGTTTATATCGGCGGATTTGAGAATCTTATTCTGGTAAGCCCGACCCATGTTACATTTGAAGGAACCGCAAAGGATAAGAAGACAATGTCCGGCCACAGTGTTGCTACATATCAGGGATACGAGATCCCTTATGTCAGGGCGGATTTCTCAAAGATAAAGGCAGCAAAATACTATAAACACCCGGACTGCGGCTATAAAGTTACTGGAATGTGGGTCGCTTATCATGATGCATATGCTGATCAGTCACAGGTATTGCGTGCCGAATTGCCTGTCGAAAAGACTAATGCCCGCATACTTCTTATCGCAGGCGACGAGGATGAGGCGTGGCCTTCGGAATATTCCGTAAGAATGATCGCGCAAAGACTTAAAAATACCGGTTACGGTAAGGATGTAAAGGTTATCGTATATCCTCACGGAAGCCATCTTAACGGACTCATGCCAAATAAAGAACGTGAGAAAAAACTGTACCGAATGATCCCGCTGATAGGCTTGATGTATAGAACTTTTGGCAAATACAAGAATGAGAACCTCACATATTTTGAAAGAACAGAAAAGGAGATAATCGAATGGATCCAGTAAAGCGTAATTCAAAACTGGCTTTAGCCGGAATTATCGGAACCATTGTATATGCAGTTGCTGATATGTTCCTTTATCTCGGAACTGACATAGCTTCTGATAATAAGTTATCGCTGTGGCAGGTCCCTGAGTGGCGCCTCATGACATCGATGTGGATCGGTGTAATAGGAAGCATGCTGCTTCTTCTAGGTTTCATAAGCCTTGCAAGGATGTTTAATAAGGTGTTCGGGAAGGCAGGCAAATTCCTGATCCTTCCTGCGTTCCTTTGTATCGGCGGCGTGCTCTATATGCATTTTTCTTTAGGCGTTTACGCACCGCTTACATATAATTCCGCAGTTAAAGCAGGCATTACGGCTGAGCAGTTTTCGCTTCTTCTGGCAAATGCTGAAAGCTATATGAACCCTCTTACCATTGTATTGGTCATCCTTGGTTACTCAACGGAGATAGTGCTTATCTTCGGTATATTAAGTGGAAAGTTTGGCCTTCGGAAAAGACTTGTATCATTTATGTTCGGCGGCTACGCACTTGTAATACTGGTGTTTGCTTTAATAGCAAAACTTACCGGTGAATACGGTATCTTAGGCTCTGTCGAGAGCCTTCTCGAAATGACGTTTTTCATTCCGGCTTATATCTATTGGCGCAAGGAAGAAAAGAAATGATCGTAAATGTTGTTCTTTCATTGATAGTAGCATTTATTTGCACGTTGTTATGAGGTTTCTATGTTTGATAAACGCCTGATGACAATGTGTCCTGAAAGCAAAAAGTATATCGCCGGCAATATTATCTGCCAGTGGATAGAATTGCTGATGAATGCAGTCATGATATATGTCGTTTCAAATGTCATCGGAAAAATATATGCCCGACATTTAACATTGTCTTTTCTGATTGTTTCTTTAGCTGTTGTCACGGTTACGCTCGTTATTAGGTTCTTCATGACAAAGACAACGACACGGATGAGTTATCTTGCATCGAAGACTGTAAAACGCGTGCTGAGAGAACACATATACGAGAAACTCCTGAAACTGGGAAGTGCATACAGGGAACATACAACAACAGCTGAACTGGTTCAGGAATCCGTAGAAGGTGTAGATCAGCTTGAGAGTTATTTCGGTCTTTATGTGCCTCAATTCTTTTATGCTTTTATAGCTCCGGTAACATTGTTCGTCTTTTTTGGAATAGCCGGAAGCTTTAAAGTTGCAGCTGTCCTTCTAGTATGTGTTCCGCTTATTCCGGGTGCCATTGTTATGGTCCAGAAGATAGCAAAGAAGATCCTTGCTAAATACTGGGATCAGTACACGAAGCTCGGAAGCACTTTCCTTGAGAATCTTCAGGGAATGACGGCATTGAAGATATATAAGGCCGATGCATATAAGAATAAGCAGATGAATGAGGAATCCGAGAACTTCCGTAAGATCACGATGAAGGTCCTTATGATGCAGCTTAATTCGATAATCATTATGGACTTCTTTGCATATGGCGGTGCGGCTCTCGGAATTGCGCTTGCAGGAAAAGGCTTCGTTGAAGGCAATATATCTTTGCAAAGCACAGTTTTCATGATCCTTCTCTCGGCAGATTTCTTCCTGCCTATGCGAAAACTCGGAAGTTATTTCCACGTAGCCATGAACGGTATGGCAGCAAGTGACAGGATCTTTAAGTTCCTGTCCATGCCTGAACCTAACGAGAAGACGGTGATTCTGCCTGAAAAAGGTCTGGATATAAGCCTTTCTGATGTTGATTTTTCTTATGACGGTGAAAAGCAGGTTCTTAAAGCGGTTTCTATTGATATTCCTGAAGGTTCTTTTACCGGTATCGTCGGTGAGAGCGGAAGCGGAAAATCTACGATCGCTTCGCTCATTATGGGCAGGAATGTTATAAAGCAAGGTCAATTATCTATTGCAGGAAATCCCATATCTGAAATAGACGAAGAAAGCCTGTTCTGGAATATTGATTATGTAGGCTTGGAGAGCACTTTCTTTACGGGAACCGTTAGAGATAACCTCCTGATGGCAAAGCCTTCTGCTGATGATGATGATCTTTGGCATGTCCTGTCAGATTGTAATATTGCAGAGTTTTTCAGAACCGATGAGGGTCTTGATACCAGACTTACAGAGAATGCATCTAATCTTTCCGGCGGACAGAGACAAAGACTGGCGCTTGCCCGTGCAATGCTTCACGATGCTAAAGTCTATATTTTCGATGAGGCGACAAGCAATATCGATATGGAGAGCGAAGAGATCATCTTAAGAGGAATAAGAAAGCTCGCCGAATCAAAGACGGTGATCATGATCACTCACAGGCTAATGAATGTCATTGATGCTGATCGGATATATTGCCTTGAGAACGGCGAAGTTGCAGGCAGCGATACACACTCCAATCTGCTTTCATCATGCAGGACCTATGCCGATCTGTGGAATACGCAAAGGGAACTTGAAGAATTCGGTAAGGGGGATACTGCTCATGAATAAAGCAAAAGTCCTCCTGAGAATGATAAAACTCGTAAAACCGCTCACAGGATGCATGATCCTGGCAGTTTTATTCGGAACAATCGGGTTCTTAACGGCGCAGTTCATCCCTGTGTTAGGTGGAATGATCATTCTGAACGGCACAGGAGAAGAGACTGCTCTAAGCTTGAAAATGCTTATCGTTTTGTTGCTCTCATTTGCACTGTTAAGGGCAATATTCAGATTTGCTGAGCAGAGGATGAATCACTATATTGCATTCACTTTGCTGGCAATAATAAGAGACAAAGTGTTTAAGGCGCTCAGAAAACTGTGTCCCGCAAAACTCGAAGGCCGTGACAAAGGCGATCTGATATCCCTCATCACATCAGATGTTGAGCTGTTGGAAGTATTCTATGCGCATACGATATCGCCGATATGCATTGCGGTCATTACTGAGACGATAATGTGTATATTTATCGGGAGTTACCATCCCGTGTTAGGCCTTGTCGCATTAGCATCTTATCTGCTTGTAGGTTTGGTGCTTCCGCTTGTCATATCAAAACGCAGCGGCACAACCGGTGATGACTTAAGAAAACAATCAGGTGAACTGTCTGCTCATATGCTTGAAAGTATTAGAGGCATTGATGATACGCTCCAGTATTCCTATGGCAAAAAGAGGCTTAAAGAAATAGGCGAGAAGACTACGGCATTATCTGCAAAACAGGCATTCTTAAGTAAACTCACAGGAACCAATATGGCGATAGCAAATCTTATGATCCTGATATCCGATATTGTCATGCTCTTTGTTTGTATTTTGCTGTATCAAAACGGACAAATCGGATTTGACGGGTTCCTGATCCCGCTCATTGCATTGATGTCTTCGTTCGGACCTGTTATTGCTCTGTCTGCTCTTGGAACAACTTTGCAGAGCACTATTGCATCAGGCTCGAGAGTGCTCGCCATTATTGATGAGAAGCCTGAGACGGAAGATATCACAGGCAAAGATGAAATAGCATTTAGCGGTGCTGATGTGAAGAACCTTGGTTTTGCATACGGGAATGAAGAAGTACTAAGCGGTGTTTCCGTAACTGTTCCTGAGAAAAAGATAATCGGAATCGTGGGTAAGAGCGGTTGCGGTAAATCCACACTTCTGAAACTCCTGATGAGATTCTGGAATGTTAAGCAAGGGCAGATCACTGTATCGAAGCGGAATATCGATGATATCAACACTGATAACCTGAGAGACATTGAGAGCTATATGACTCAAGAAACGCAGCTGTTTAAGGATACTATCGCAAACAATGTCCGCATCGGAAAACTCGATGCAACCGATGAAGAAGTGATTGATGCATGTAAGAAGGCTTCGATACATGATTTCATCATGACGCTTCCAAAAGGATATGAGACTGAAGTCGGAGAGCTTGGCAGTACTCTGTCAGGCGGCGAGAGGCAAAGGATAGGTCTTGCCCGTGCATTCCTCCATGATGCACCGTTTATGCTGCTTGATGAGCCCACAAGTAATCTGGATAGCTTAAATGAAGCCGTGATCCTGAGATCTCTTGATAAGGAAAAAGGTGAGAAGACTATCATTCTTGTGTCTCACAGGCAGTCAACGATGAGGATCGCGGATGAGATCCGTTCAATGGATGGTGGACGTCTGTCATGAATGACATTGAGAGTAAAAAAGAAAGGCGAAGATTAGAAAGTGGGAATTAAGAGATTATTATTCATTGTTGCCGGCTGCATATGTCTTGCTTTGGGAACTGTCGGTGTATTCTTGCCGATACTTCCGACTACACCATTCTATCTTGTAACCCTGTATTGTTTTGCAAGAAGTTCACAGCGTCTTGAGGACTGGTTCAAAGGAACAAAGCTTTACAAAAAGCACCTGGAATCATTTGTTGAGAAGAAAGGAATGCGGATGTCAACGAAGCTCAGCATTCTGATTACTGTTACTATACTTATGGGTCTCGGAATATTCTTTATGGCCCGAAAAGGCATATGGATCCCGTGCATAATCCTTGGTGTAGTATGGGTGTGTCATTTTATCTATTTTGTGTTCTTTGTAAAGACCCTTAAAGGAGATACAGGAAATGAAGAGTTATAACGATCTCGGAATAGACGGTAAACTTGATAAAGAACGGATCGCTCATCTTTTCAAACTGGGTATAGTCGCAAGTCTTCTGGCTTTATCTGCAGATATGATACTCGGGTGGGGCATAGCGGATGAGACTCTTACAGGTCTCGATCAATACTTTTCAAGATATCTTACAGTATCAGATGCAAGGATCGTTTGGTCGGCCGTTCTGGGTATGATCGGTATAACTGTTGAGACACTCTGCTATTTCGGATTGCACAGACTTATCGCTTCTAGATCTGAAAAGCTTGCTCATGCATACAGGGCAGGTCTTATAGGCATGATCGCCTTCGGTCCGTTTACGCACGTAATGTGCTGTGCATCGATTTACCATCTGAATGCGTTGAACAGGATAGATCCGGCTTGTGCAGCTGATGGCACCGTGAAGTTTATCTTGTGTTTTCTGCTTCCCGTTACGGTGATATTCTTTCCGTTTTTTATTACGGCTGCTGTCATTCAGTTTAAAGCCTTTATAAAGAATGAGACACCTTATCCGAAGTGGTGCTGTATCTTCTCGATCCTTTCAGGGCTTCCTGTTGTTTTGTTGATCAAGCTTATCGGGAATTACCCGGTAGTTTATGCAATATCCACGGGCTGGATAAGCATAGGAAGTCTGATCGCTTTTTCAGGCCTTCTGATAAACATGAAGAAAGCAGATATGTGATATTTCAGACAAGAGTGCCTTTGAAGTTCTTGGCCGTATCACTCTCGTCAGCAACATACCAATAATCACAGCTGTCACTTCCCAATGCGCATGTGTGGGTGCGGATAAGCTTAGCGTGAATGAGCTTGGGGATGATGTGGTCTGTTGCGCATAAATAGGGAAGAAGATCCATATAGCCGTTAGCTCTCGCATAATCTGCCAGAGGGCAGCCAACCAAGTCAAAGCAAACGCCTTCTTCGGTGTTTCTCGGATTGATACGTACTCTCCAGGTGTTGCCCCATTGTCCCTGAGCGAGTTTTTCTTCTACGAGTTTTGCATATGGAACATAACGCTTATACATGGATTTTCTAAGGGACTTCATCTGGCCTTTGCGGTTGACGTTGATGAACTTTCCTATAAACTTATATTTCTCATAGAGCTCATTAGCCAGTTCGGTTATGGCATTGCCGTCTATCCTGTGATCTGAAGCTTCGTAGAAGGAGATTGCAAGTATCATTAGATCGAGGTTATGAGCCATGAGGTTTTCCTTGCCACCAATGTCAGGTGCTTTGGCAAATAGTACCGGAAACAACTCATCTGCTTTGCTGATGATCGTTGATGCTTCGGCGGGATAGTGCTTTTTTGTATATCTGATAAATGCTTTCTTAAAGCTTTTTGCCATGGATGCCATATAAGGTTACTCCGAATAAAAATGAATGATTTAGGATATTATACAGCACTGTATTAGCATATTCTAACTTTTGTTAGAAAAACCTATTGACAGGATTCGGAACTTACAGTAATCTACGTTAGCTATCAACGTTAACTAACAAAAGGTGACAACTGTAATATGCCCAGAGATAAGACATTAAGCCATGAGAAGGTCAACAGAGCTATCCGTGAAGAATTCTTGGAGAAGGGATTCGAGGGTGCGTCTGTCAGAAGTATCGGCGACAGAGCCGGTATGACTTCTGCTGGCCTTTACCGTCATTATCAGGATAAGGCGGCTATGTTCGATTCCATTGTGGAGCCTGTCGTCACTGCTGTCAGGAACTGGACTAAAGATCACAGGAAGAACGCATTTCAGCTTGTTGAGGAACGTGATCCCGACAGTGATCTTTTTGCCGAAACGTTCCTGGATCTTATCAGGGATATCATCATTCCTTATAAGTCCGAATTTAAGCTTCTTCTTACGAGTTCACGCGGTACAAAATACGAGAACTTTGTAAATGATTTTGTCATCGAGAACCAGACTGAGATGATGAAGATGTTCGGATATCTTAAGAGCAAAGGTTTTCCTGTTAAGGAGATAAGTGAAGAGGAGCTTCACATATTGTTATCAGCATATCTGACGGCATGTTTTGAACCTGTCGTTCACGGGTTCAGTGATGAACAGATAGAAACGCATCTAGGTACTGTCCGGGAATTCTTCTTACCCGGGTGGAGAAATCTGATGGGAATGAAATAGGAGCCGTAAGGCTCTTTTTTATTGCTTAGGCTATCAATTATCGGTTGATGATAGCTAACAAAATACGAAATGTGTAACAAGGAGGAAATAAACTTGGGAAAGACACCGAAATACGATCACATGAAGCTGATAAGGCAGTTTGCCGGCGGGCATAAGCACCTTATCACTTTAGGAAGGATCCTCGCAGGATTAAGTGCGGTCATAACACTTATTCCGTTCTATCTTCTCTGGAAGATCATCGCGGTTGCTATTGAAGGAACTGATCTTGATAGGATCACCGGATATGCATGGGGAGCGGTAATCCTTACCGTATCAGCGCTTCTGGTTTATATCGTGGCGCTTCTTTGCACGCACATTGCGGCATTCAGGGTTCAGGCCAATATGAGAAGCGAACTCATGAGAAAGATAATAAAGCTCCCTCTCGGAATTTTCGATGAGGACGGAACAGGTAAGATCAGAAGGATCGTAAGTGATTCAACTGCGGCAACTGAGACTTATATTGCGCACAACCTTGCTGATAAGACTGTGGCTGCCGTAACGCCTGTCGGACTTATCATCCTCATTCTGGCATTTGACTGGAAACTCGGCCTTATCTGCATGATACCTGCCGTAATCGGATTTATCTGCATGATGTCAATGATGGGAAAAGGCATGCAGCAGAAGATGAAGGAATATCAAAATGCCCTTGATACTATGAGCAGCGAGGCCACTGAATATGTAAGAGGTATACCTGTTGTAAAGACTTTCGGTCAGACCGTGCATTCCTTTAAGCGTTTTAAGGATTCGATCGATGGTTATGGTAAATGGACTACTGCTTATACTCTTCAGCTGAGGCTCCCAATGATCGGTTTCATGACATGCATCAATGCAGTATTCCTTGCGATCGTGCTTGGTGCTTTCTTCCTTACAAGGAATGGTATTGCTGATGCAGATATACTGAATGTAATGTACTACATTATCGTAACTCCGCTCGTAACAGTTACCCTTACCAAGATCGCATATTCAGGCGAAGCTGAAATGACTCTTATTGATGCTCTCAAGAGAGTTGAATATGTTCTGAATTTCAAATCTCTTTCTGAATCTGATAAGAACTGTGTTCCTAACGACAACGGCATTGTTCTTAATAATGTCTCCTACAGATATGAAGATGCAACAAGAGATGCAGTATCGGATATCGATATCTCAATTGCTCCCGGCGAGCATGTCGCATTTGTAGGTCCTTCCGGATCGGGAAAAACGACTCTTGCAGAGCTGTTGGTCAGGTTTTTCGATGTTTCTTCCGGCGAGATCCTTCTTGGCGGCGTCAATATTAAGGATATTCCTTCAAAGCAACTAATGGATCGTGTCTCCTTCGTGTTCCAGGACAGCAAGCTTATCAAGACTTCTATCCTTGAGAATGTCCGTATGTCAAAGCCTGATGCCACAAGGGAAGAAGTCATGGATGCTCTTTCCAAAGCACAGTGCATGGATATCATTGATAAGCTTCCTGATGGCGTAGATACGGTTATCGGTGAGAAAGGCACTTATCTCTCAGGTGGTGAACAGCAGAGAATAACTATTGCCAGGGCAGTTCTTAAGAATGCTCCAATCCTTATCCTTGATGAGGCAACGGCATTTGCCGATCCTGATAACGAGGTCAAGGTACAGGCAGCTTTCGAAGAATTATCAAAGGGCAAGACACTTATCATGATCGCTCACAGACTGAGCACGGTTACAAGTGCTGACAGGATCTTCGTTCTTGATGACGGAAAACTCAAAGAGAGTGGTACTCACGACGAGCTTATCGCTTCAGGCGGACTCTATAAAAAGATGTTCGATGAATACGAGAGATCTATTGAATGGAAGGTAGGTGCGTGAAGATGATAGAAAAGTTAAAGCACAAATACGCGCTCTCTACTCAGGGCGCCAAGGATATGATCAAGGCCTGCATCAGTGTAACGGTTACAAATATCGCTCTTATGATGACGGCAAGTGTTCTTTATATGCTGATCAGAGACCTTTTGAGCAGGGATCTTGCAATGAGCAAACTGCCGCTTTATCTCATAATGAGCGCCGTTATTATAATCCTTGTTGCAGTAACAAACTTTATCCAATATAACATGACGTTCCTTACGACTTACCGTGAGAGTGGTGTCAGAAGAACATCAATTGCCGAGAGATTGAGACGCCTTCCGTTGTCTTACTTCGGTAATAAGAATCTTGCAGATCTTACCCAGAATATTCTCGGTGACTGCGCTCAGATCGAGACAGCATCAAGCCACTGGATCCCTGAGATCATCGGAGCTCTTATCTCTACAACGCTTGTAGGCTTGAGCCTTTTCATCTTCTTCGACTGGAGAATGGTTCTTGCAAGCTTCTGGGTAATACCGGTATCGCTTGGCATTGTGCTCTCATGTTCAGGACTCGAAAAGAAAGCCGTAAAGAAGAATCATGCCGTTAAGCTCGATATGAACGACGGCGTCCAGGAATGTCTCGAATCCATTAGAGATCTTAGAGCCAATAACGCTGAAGACCGTTATATGGAAATGCTTGAAGGCAAGATCAGAAAAGTCGAGAAGATGGCTCTGTTTACTGAACTCAAGATGGCTGTCTATGTTAACTCGGCATCCATAATCCTTAAGCTCGGTATCGGTACTACGGCTATTGTCGGAGGTGTCTTGTTTGCTCAGGGAAGCATCGATATTCTTACGTTCTTTATGTTCCTCATGCTCGTAGCAAGACTTTACGATCCTATGCAGATCACTTTGCAGAATTTTGCAGCCGTTATCTCTGTTGAACTTCAGTCCGAGAGATTGGATGAAGTGCTCTCACATGAGATTCAGACAGGCTCAGAGCAGAAGACTAACAACGGATATGATATCGTTTTCGATCATGTCGGATTCAAGTATTCCGATGATACTGATGTATTGAAGGACGTAAGCTTTACTGCCAAGCAGGGCGAGGTAACTGCTCTTATCGGTCCTTCAGGCGGCGGAAAAACGACCATCTCACGTCTTGCCGCAAGATTCTGGGATGTATCAGAAGGTAAGATCACTTTGGGCGGTGAAGATATCTCCAAGATCGATCCGGAGACACTTCTTTCCGATTATTCAATAGTCTTCCAGGACGTTATCCTGTTCAACAACAGTATTAAAGAGAATATCCGTATCGGCCGTGAAGGTGCGAGTGATGAAGACATTATGAGAGCTGCAAAGCTTGCAAACTGCGAAGAGTTCATTAATAAGCTCCCTAATGGTTACGATACCTTTATCGGCGAGAACGGAAGTGAACTCTCGGGCGGTGAGAGACAGAGGATCTCCATAGCAAGAGCATTCCTTAAGGATGCTCCGATCATCCTTCTTGATGAAGCGACGGCTTCTCTTGATGCAGAGAATGAGACTGTTATCCAGGAAGCTCTTTCAAGACTTATCAAGGATAAGACAGTCCTCATTATCGCTCACAGAATGAGAACTATCGCAAATGCAGATCACATTGTCGTTCTTAAAGACGGCGTGGTCGCTGAGCAGGGAAGCCCTAAAGAATTGTCAGCTTATGACAGTATATACAGCAAGATGACCAGTCAGCAGCGCATGTCGCAGAGCTGGACGATGGCATAATCTTTTATCTACCCTCTCTATCCGGATAACGGGCGGTGCTCTATGCGCCGCCTGTTATCAGAGAAGGTAATTGTTTTATTTGGAGACACTATGCAAAATACCGTAAACAAAAATAAATATGCCAAAGAATTCCTTGTAATGGTAAGGGAACATTTCAGCGGCGATGTAGCAGAAGACATCTGCAGGATGGCAAACAAGTATTCAGACGAATATACAAATGCACATCCTGATGCATATCCTTCAGCCTTAAAGGTTTCTTATCCTTTTGCAGGTGTGTATAAGGCACTTCAAAAGTATGTTTCAAAAGAAGAAGCTCTTCAGATGATGATGGATTACGCTCCAGTAATAGGAGAGAAGCAAAGAAAGGCGTATTGGCGTTTTACTTCAATTCCGGGCATTCCTTCGTTGCTGTGGGCAAATTTCGGAAAGATAATGAAGGTAGCCGGTGGCGAGAAAGCAGGGTATAAGAGCAGGATCTATGGCGTAAACGGTAACCAGGCCGGAATGGATGTGCTCTCATGTCCGGTTGTTAACGCGCTGGTCGAAATAGGGATGCCTGAAGTTGCTCCTGTTATGTGTGCGATAGATCAGGTGTACAGCACAGGTTACCGCGGGATCAAGTTCAGAAGGACTAAGTCAGTCGCCGAAGGTGATGACTGCTGTGACTACAGATATATGAGGGAAAAGAAATGAATTGGGCAAGAACTTTATTAGACGGTGTTGTATTGTGTCTGGTATTCAATCTGTTAATTGCACTTTTAGGGGTCTTTATACCGGGTTCATTTAAAAACATGCTGCCTTCGGAGATCCGTAAGGCTGCGCCTCCGCTTGATCCGACGGCTCCTAAGAGCATAAGGAAATAACAAAAATAAAAGATTAATTTGATTTGACGTTGACATGAAAACGTCCTTGTGATAAAACGGTTACCGATAATTCGATTATCAGTAATTTGTTTTGACGAGGGTTTATGTCCGTTCGTGATACCAGTATCGATCCGAGATTGATCCAAAGTGCCCGTGAGGAGTTCATGACCAACGGGTTCATTAAGGCTGATCTCAAGCGCATCTGTGAGAATGCAGGTGTTACTACGGGAGCTGTATATAAGCGTTACAAGGGTAAGGAAGAGCTTTTTCAGGCAGTCGTTCAGGAAGCGATCGATAAGATGGATGGTTTTGTTAAACTTCGTTCCGAGATCGATTTCTCGAATCTTTCTGATGAACAGATCCGTGATACATGGTTAATGAATGAAGAGTATGTTCTTGAGATGTTCAGACTGATCTGGGATATCCGCAAAGACCTCGTTATATTGCTTGAGAAGTCTGCAGGTACAGCATATGAGAATTACGGGCATGATTTTGCTCACCGAATGACAAAAGCATATATGCAGTATTATCTGGAAACGAAGAAGAGAGGTCTGGCAAAGGCAGATATCTCTGAAGACCAGATGCATGTATTGTGTACAGCTTTCTGGACAGCAATCTATGAACCGTTTATCCATAAGATGACCTGGAAGAAGATAGAGGCGCACTGCAAAGTCCTGTGCCGGTATTTTAACTGGGCAGAAGCAATCGGATTGTTATAAATCAGTAAACCAAGCCGTCCAAGTGGCGGCTAAAAAAATACAAAACAGGTTAGAGAAAACTAACATAAGTAAAGGAGAACTAAAATGTTCAAGCGTGTTGCTCCGTATATCGGAGAATTTAAGAAATACACCGTGTGGGCAGTTATCATGATGTCTATAGGCATCATTGCTTCTGTGCTGCCGTATTTCTTTTTGTACCAGATCATATCGCCCCTGACAGCAGGTGAGAGTGTTGATATGAAGTTTGTGCTGATAAGAGTAGCTTTGGTTGCTTTATGTGAGATCGTATACTCTCTTTCATATGTGCAGGGGTTGGTTTACTCACATATTAGTGCGTATAACACACTGAAGAATCTCAGAATATCGCTGCAGGGAAAACTTGAGAAACAACCACTCGGTACAATAAAAGAACTGGGTACTGGCCGCATTAAGAAAGTGTTTACTGATGATATCGATCAGATAGAACTTCTTCTCGCTCATGCAATCCCGGAAGGAATAGCAAATATCGCAATTCCGGTGATCATCATTGTGCTTATGTTCATTGTTGACTGGAGATTGGGACTTCTCTCTCTCGTTCCTCTCGTTGTCGGAATGTTCGCAATGTCCATGATGATGAAGCAGGGCATGTCGAAGATGAATGCTTATTACGAATCTGCCGCAAGGATGAATAACACCATTATTGAATATGTTAATGGTATGGAAGTCGTTAAAGTTTTTAATAAGGATGGTGACTCATATAAGAAATTCGGTGACGTAGTAAGGAGCTACCGCGATTTTACGATCGCATGGTATAAGGTCTGCTGGCCCTGGATGGCTACATATTCCAGTGTGTTGCCTTGTCTTGTGCTTCTGATGCTGCCGTTCGGTTCAGGTATGGTTCTTGGTGGATTCATAAGCCTGGATAAGCTGATCCTTGTTATGTGTATGTCTTTTGCAGTAGGACCATCAGTCCTTAAGGCATTGAATTTTGCAGGCAAGTTCCCTCAGCTCGATTACAAGATCGCTGAACTTGAGAAGATGATGGATAAGCCCGCACTAAAAGAGGGCACATCTGAATTTACAGGCAAAAACTACGATATAGAGTTCAAGGACATCCATTTCGGCTATGGTGAGACAGAGGTCCTCCATGGTGTTGATATGTCATTGAAGCAGGGAACTACAACGGCTCTTATAGGAGAGTCCGGAAGCGGCAAATCAACCCTCGCAAAGCTCCTTGTTCATTACTATGACCTCAATACAGGCTCAATAACGATTGGTGGTCAGGATATAACTGACATGTCACTTGAGGCACTGAATAACCATGTGGCATTTGTTTCCCAGGAGCAGTTCCTGTTTAATACATCTCTTTACGAGAACATTCTTATCGGCAGACCTGATGCTACAAAAGAAGAGGTCATGGAAGCTGCCAGAAGAGCGCAGTGTGAAGAGTTCCTTAACAGATTCCCTGACGGCATCATGACTCAGGCAGGAGACGGCGGAAAACAATTGTCCGGCGGTGAACGTCAGCGAATCTCACTTGCCAGGGCGCTCCTTAAAGACGCTCCGGTAATAGTGCTCGACGAAGCAACTGCATACATGGATCCTGAGAATGAGGAGAAGATGAATGCCGCACTCGATGAGATCGTAAAAGATAAGACGGTACTTGTCATTGCACACCGTCTGTCCACAATCAAAAACGCAGATTCGATCTGTGTCATGAAGGATGGATTATGCATTGCATCCGACACGCACGACAGACTTCTTCAGACATGTTCCGAGTACAAAAAACTCTGGGATGCATCTGTCAGTGCCAGTACATGGAAGATTAAGGGAGCGTGATCGATATGTTGAAGATATTACACAGAATAGTAAATATGACTGGAAAGTATAAAACCCGTATCAGGGCTTCATACATAACTGCATTCCTCAAGGGCATAGTGATGAAGGTTCCGCTGATGCTTTGTTTCTTCTGTATCAGTTATTTCATGCATGGAGAGATGGATAAGACAAAGTGCATTTATTTTGGCGTTGCGGTTGTCGCCAGCGTAATACTCGAAGCCGTATTTGAACATATATCCAATGTTTTGCAGTCGGCGACAGGTTACATGGTTTTCGCTGATATGAGACTTAAGCTCGGTGATCATCTGCGAAAGATGCCGATGGGATATTTTACTGAAGGAAACATCGGAAAGATCAGTTCCGTTCTGTCAACAGACATGGTCTTTATTGAAGAGAACTGTATGGGTGTCTTATCTGAACTCGTAACCTTCCTCATCTCTCAGGGGCTCATGGTTGTCATGATGTTCGTTATGGATTACAGAATGGGCCTTTTGTCACTTCTGGTAGTTGCTGCATTCATCATTGTCGGTAACCTGATGCTGAAGACTACGATGAGTCATTCCGTTACCAAGCAGGAGGCCAGCGAATCTCTTACAGAGGAAGTTCTTGATTTTGCTGAAGGTATCGGAATCATTAAATCCTATAACATGTTAGGCAGTAAATCCAAGAGACTTACTGATGAGTTCGAGAAAAGCTGTAAGAAGAGCATTGATTTCGAGGTGGAATACTCGCCCTGGTCCAGAGCACTTTATCTGACATTTGGTATTGGTACGGCGGCGGTTCTCGCACTGAGTGCATATCTGTACGTCACCGGTGCCATAACTGATGTTTATATGGTCGGAATGGCACTGTTCCTTTTTGATGTGTTCGTATCCATCAAGAGTTACTATGGCCAGATGGCCAGACTTACGGTTACATCCGCAAGCCTTGACCGTATTGAGGAAGTTTTCGCTGCAGAAGAACTTAAGGATGAAGGTAAGAATATTCTTGGTTCTGTACTTGCGTCTGACAGTGAGATCGAATATGACAATGTCGGATTCGCATATACTGACAAAGATGTTCTCTCTAATGTCTCGTTCAGTGTTAAGCAGGGTGAGATGACTGCACTGGTAGGCCCTTCCGGCGGCGGTAAATCCACGATTGCCTCACTTCTTGCCAGATTCTGGGATGTTAAGAGCGGGAAGATACTTGTCAGAGGCGAAGATGTCAGAGATGTCTCTCTTGGATCACTGATGGATCAGATAAGTATGGTATTCCAGAGAGTATATCTTTTCCAGGACACTATTTATAACAACATAGCGATCGGCCGTCCTGATGCGTCACGTGAGGAAGTTGAAGCAGCAGCTAAGAAAGCAAGATGCTACGATTTTATCATGCAGTTACCTGACGGATTTGATACTGTTATCGGCGAAGGCGGCGCCTCTCTCTCGGGTGGTGAACAGCAGAGGATCTCCATTGCGAGATGTATCCTGAAAGATTCGCCGATCGTAATTCTTGATGAAGCTACGGCAAGTGTTGATGCAGATAATGAGCGTGCCATCCAGGAGGCTATCTCAGAACTTTGCAAAGACAAGACATTACTTGTAATCGCACACAGATTAAGGACAATCAGAGACGCTGACCAGATCCTCGTGGTAACAGACGGCAAGATAGCCGAAAGAGGTAATCACGAGTCTCTGATGGCTCAGAATGGAACCTATGCGCATATGGTTAAGCTCCAGGAAGCTTAAAAGCATATAAACCAGATGAATACGGGGTGTCTCATGACTTTGAGACACCCCGTTATAATTTGAGAATTATATTTAACTAAATTTGGTTAGTTATATCTAACTTAATGTGCTATAATCCTCCACAGATGTGATTTGGCAGAGGTTTGTTAGCATGAATAATCAGAATAAAAAGCTAGAAGCAGCGTTTATCTTTGGCTTTATTTCACTGCTTTTATGTGGCGTTGGCGACTGGCTTATCGGGTACGAACCTGAAGGCGGGGAGCCGTTGATATATGGTATTACAACCACAGCGATAGCAGGTGTGCCTACATGGTTTTATGTTTTGTCGTTTTTCTTCGGGTTCTTATCCGGATTCGGTTGTCTTTATTTCGCGCCTGCGGTAATGAAGACGCTTGATCTGAAAGGCATCTTGAAGGATTCGAAAATGTATAAGCTCATGGGCTTTGGCTTAAAGTCGGCACCTATGATGTTTGTATCTTTCCATGCCGCATGCTGCATTGTGCTGCTGATGATACAGGCAGCGCTCCGTTCCGGACTTGATATAAGTTCTGCAGATTCTGTTTATCTGATACCTGCAGCAACAGCTATGCTGCCGTTTCTTATCTGGTGCTATATCTGTGATATTCCCGTGACTATTGCTTATATGTATTTCACTCTGAAGGGAAAACTTGGGATTAGCAAGGCTGCTTTTATTCTGTGCCCTATGGGCCTTAGTATTGCAGCAAAGATAATAGCTGCCGTGATGGTCGCTTTAGGAAGTAAATGGTCATTCCTTACGGCATGTGGCGAATCCTGGGGATATGCATTCATGTGCCTTGCGTTCTATTTCGCTGTTAAGAAAGATGTGAGGTCTGATAAATGATCGTTCTCCAGCTGATCTTATTCTGTGCTCTCTTTGCTTTAATGGTAAAACTTGGTGTTGGAAACAATGCTTTGAATGCTCTTTATTTTTACCCGAAAACTGTACAGGAACGTGTCTATGAATTAGGTCTCACTGACAGGCAGACGGTCTCTAAGAAAAGAAAGATCTTCATGATTGCGTTCTTTACCGTTATGGCTGCCGCTCTAATTGCGATAATCGCGTTCTGGAATCAGATCAGAGAGTTTTGGCAGGCTTATCTGCAGGCACTTTTGTTCCTTGAAGTAATGAACTGGTTCGACGGAATTGTTATAGATAAGACCTGGGTCGCTTTAAGTCCTCTCTGGATAATACCCGGAACTGAAGATATCCCCTTTGTCCAGACATGGAAGCAGATGTTTAAGAAGAGAATCATCCTCACTGGAATATGGGTGTTTGGCGCTGCGATAATCGCAGGAATAGTTGTGCTTATAGGAAAGATAATGATGTAAATAAGGAGAGTGTAATGGGACTTTATAAGAAATTCGTATGTCAGACGAGAAAGCCTGAGGGGGCCCTCGGCAAAATGATGGTAAACGGTATGAACAGCGGTCATGCAAAAATGGCTGACTGGGGCATATCGCATTTGCCTAAGTCAGAGCCTTCAAAAATCCTGGAACTCGGCTGCGGCGGCGGAAGAAATGCAGGCGAACTTGCCAATAGATTTCCTTCTGCAAGGGTTACAGCAATTGATTATTCTGAGGTGTCAGTCGCTAAATCCAAGGAGTACAACAAAGATCTCATTGCATCCGGGAGGATGAGTGTAAAACAGGGTGATGTATCTGACCTGAGACTCCCCGTTGACACCTATGATATTGCGACCGCATTTGAGACTATCTATTTCTGGCCCGGTCTCGAAAAGTGTTTTACCGAAGTCTACAGAGTTCTTAAGCCCGGCGGTGTTTTCATGATCGTCAACGAGTCAGACGGCATGGATGATACAAGCCTTAAGTTCGAGAAGATAATTGACGGAATGAAGTGCTATACGATCGAACAGATCGGAGCAGCGCTTAAGGCCGCAGGTTTTTCTGAAGTGACATCTGACCATTATGACGGCAAGCCGTGGATCACGGTGATAGCTGTTAAATAATGATAATCATATCCATCACAAAAAATAAAAGGTCAATATAAAGATATGGAGCTGAATAAAACATACGAGGAACTCCTTAAAGAATTTCTCCGAACACATCCTTATAAGGAAGTTGTTGTGGAAGGAGCAAAGTTCCATTATCTTCTTTGCGGAAAAGGCGATACCACGTTGATCTTTTTGGTCGGTGGAATGGGCCTGTCATTTCTTTATATGCCGTATATTACCGCGTTGGAATCAGAATACAGAATTCTCACTTTTGATTACCCATATGAGTATGATGATAATTCCGGTTTGGTTGAAAGCATATCCTTGCTTCTTAAACATCTGAATATTGAAAAGGGGATTTTTGTCGGCAGTTCGTATGGCGGATATGTTGCTCAGATGATAGCAAGAAAATATCCAGAGCTCACAGGCGGAATGTGTCTTTTCTCTACGGCGAGCCTTTCTGAAATGACAGTAAGTGAATTAAGGGCTAAATATGAGAAGAAAGCACCTCTTCTATTGTGGATCTTGCGACATGTTCCATATTCCTGGCTTAAACCGGTGATGATAAGGTCATGTATGCGCATGGCAAAAAATACAACTCCCGAAGTATATTCATACACTAAGGATATGTTCCGCTTTATTTACCGTGATTATACGCGGGAGTTGGATCTGCATATGACGAAGCTTCTGATAGATCTTATGAATCAGACGCCATGCACACCGGAAGACTTTATTTACTTGAATGGAAGGATTTTGCTGATACTTCCCGAAAATGATGAAAGCTTCACGCCGGAAATGCAAAAGGATCTTATCAGCATGATGCCGGAGAGCGTTATCGTTGAGGGCGTGGACAGTGGCCATATATCCACATTAATAGAAGTGGATCGTTATGTTGAAGAAATCCGGAGCTTTATTTGGGGGGCGCTTGGACGCGGCAATGATAGCTGTGATTTCTGCGAACAGAGGAGAGTTAGTAATGGTTTTAGTTCTTGAATGTATAGTAATTTGCTTTATTTTATTCGTTCCGTGTGTTGTCGTTATCGCAAACGGAGTTCATAACGGCGCATTTCTTTTTGAAAAAGATGTTCAGGAACGTGTTGAGATGGGTCTGGTTACAAAGGAACAATTATCCCGTAATAAGAAATTGTTTAAGAGCATTTCTTTGACAGTGATGATCTCATTTGTGATATGGGCAGTATATGGAATAAACGGCGCCAGAGGATTCTTAAATCCATTTCTGCAAATATATGCGCTTGCTATGGCAGAAGGTCTGTTTGACAGATTCTTTATTGATACATTCTGGGTAGGCCATACCAAAGCTTGGACAATACCTGGAACAGAGGATCTGAAACCATACATACCGAAGAAAACTTTGATTGCCAAGTGGCTGATAGTTATTGTCGGAAGTCCGGCCATTGCGGCTGCATTGGCAGGAATCATGATGCTGTTCTTCAAGTGAGGTGAAGAATTTATGATCTGGTGGGTAATTGTTATAGAGGCACTTGTTTTCCCCGGTATCGTATTTGGCACTATACCTGCGCTGGTCGTCGGATTGTTAATCGCATTAATAAGGTAAAGATAATGTTATTGAGCTTTTTATATGGCCTTATAGGTATTGTTCTTCTCGTAGCTTTCTGTCTGATAGGAGCTTTTCTTGTTCCGCAGAATGCATATTGGTTTATGACTCCAAAGGCAAAGGAATTGCTGGAGAAATATGGTATTCCCAGAGAATTGAAACTGAAGGATAAGATCATTATCGGATCGCTTGCTCTTATTGTTGGTGCAGGTTTTATTGTCACTATCATTATTGCGGGCAAGCAGGGTGTCGCTTCCGGGATGACTTTCTGGCAGCTTGCTCTTCGTTTTGTGATCTTCTTTTGGATGGTATCAATCTTTGACGCCATCGTGCTTGACTGGTGGATGTTTACTAAGACTGATATTTTTGGTGTGCTGATCGAGAAAAAGACCGGAAAAAAGCCGGATGTTCGGAGAGTCGAACCCCAGTGGGACGGCAAAGAGATACATAAGCTTGTAATTGAAGTTGTTGTGTCAGCAATACTGGCATGGATATTTATTAAGGTTGGATAGGACAGTACGTAATGAGTTTTACAGCAAAAATGATGAAATTCTTTATGAATCTGATGACGGGAAAACCGGCAGGCAGTGCTGATGAATTGCTCGAGAGGGCAAGGAAATATAATGCGAAAAATCAGTTCGTTATACCTTCCGACAAAAAAGCCTTGTATCGTGTTGAAAAGATTCATGACGGCAGTGATTTGCTGGTTGTCCGTTCGAAAAAACTTAGCGATAATGCGAACTGCGCTGTTCTGTTTATCTTCGGAGCTGGAGGAACAATGAATGCGTGGAAACCGCATCTCATGATGGTTCGTAACATAGCTGATAAGACAGGCGCCGAAGTGTTTATGCCACTATATCCGCTCTGCACGGATGCACCTGTAAGTGCGGCTGTTGAAACCGCATATATAACATACCAAAGGATTCTGAAGGATTATCCGCCTGAAAAAGTTGTGATCACCGGTGACTCCTCCGGAGGTGCATGCTGCCTTGCTCTTATCTCGATGTTGAATCATCTGAATGAAGGAGTGTTAATGCCCAGGCTCGCGATACTTCATTCTCCAAGCGGTGTTCCACATAATAAGGAAGCCTGGGAACGGATGAGGGAACAGAGTAAAAAGGATGCTCCGGGAACCTTCACAATGGTGGAATATTTTCCAGAAATCTGTGCACACGGAGAAACAGTTCCTGATTACATGATACATCCGGCTTTAGGAGATTACCGCAATGCTCCGGAAACGTATATCTATTACAGCGCAGATGAGACGTTGGCCGCATTGGGAAAAGACATTGAAGATGCATACACAAGATCCGGCAGTAAAGTCTATGTTTATTATGAGCCCGGTATGATCCACTGCTATTCTTCCTATCCAGCATGTAAAGAGAGTAAAACAGCCTGTAATGAATGGCTGAATCATATTTCAAAATTGAAGGAGAATAAATAATGCTTTTAACGATATTTCTTGCAATCGTTTTTTGTGCGGCGATAACGATTATGCTTATATCGGCTGTTGTATTGATCAAGGATAAGAAACTGTTTTCTTCTGCGCCGAAGGAAGCATTAGAACTTGTAATAGACAGAAAAGAAGAGGAGTTTTACGGTGCCCGTAAGATAGGCTGGACCTTGATTATAATGAGTATGGTCATGATCTTAGGTGTCGGTGTGATTTCCATTTGGGACGGATTCAGGAGTGACTTCACTTTCTGGCAGTTCTTTTTAAGATTTGTCCTGATTTTTACGATATATAAGATCTACGACATGATTTTTTTCGATTATTTCCTGCTCTGTAAATTCCGGTTTTTCCAAGCCTTTACGCCTGAGGTAGCTCCGGTATACAACAACAGAAAATACGGCTATAACATCAAGAGTCAGCTGCTGAAATTGATCGTTATTTTCCCGGCAGCGTCAGCAATCGCTGCATGGATTTGCACGCTGTTTTAAATATATTTATACCAGGGAGATAAGGCAAATGAGTCTTAAGTATAGAATCATCAGGCGGATCGTAAAGCTTTTAAACATAAAGAAAGCCTGGGAAGGCAAGAGCGCCGAAGAGATCATCGAAAAGAAAAAACAGGAGAATGCACGAAATAAGATTCCGGTACTGAATGACCCGGATTTTGAGATAAGCAGGACAGATGTTATGGGTTTTATGGTTATCCGGATGATCCATAAAAAACACGTATCGCGTGCAACGCTGTTTCTCATTGGCGGCGGTATGGTTTCGGCTCCGAGACCTGATTCGGTAAAGAAAGCTCTGCGTTTTGCCAAAGAAACAGATATGGATGTCTTTGTTCCATATTATCCTCTTTGCACGGATTATCCTCTGACCAAAGCCTATGCGATGATACATGAGACCTATAAGGTCATGCTAAATGAATATGAAGCATCGGACATTACTATTCTCGGCACTTCGTCAGGCGGCAATCTTGCTCTTGGCATGATCCCTTATATCAATGACGGCCATGATGATACTCCCGTACCATCGCATATCATAGCCATTTCTCCGGGTACATGTGTTGATACAGATGAAGAGTGGCAGAAAATGCTTGAACTGAATAAAAAAGATATTGCTATACCGGCAAGTTACATGAAGACTGCAGAGATCATTATGAGACACGGAGATGATTCTGTTCCGGATTATATGCTTTGGCTTCAAAAAGCTGATTTCAGCAACTGTCCTCATGTATCGTTTATGTATGGTTCGGATGAGACTCTCTATGCATGTGCGCCTGCGATTGAGAAAGCTCTGAAGAAATGCGGAGTGGATTATGATATGACAGTAGGAGAAGGAATGTTCCATTGTTATCCTGTGTTTCCTCTGGTAAAGGAAGCAAAAGAAGGCTGGAAACAAATGGTTGAGATTGCCAGGAGGTCTTATGGCAGATAATCATATTCCGGTTAATAAATTACCCTATTGCAAACCGGTGAAAAAATGGCTTTCTGAAAGGTATGGCAGATTTCAGGCTGATGCAGTCTGGCAAAAAACAGTTGATCAATACAACGCATATCTTCCCGATCTGCCTGATTACGGCGGAAAGAAAAACGGGCATGCCAGGGCTATCTACGGCGGCCTTCTTATCTTTTCCTTGTATCCGTCTCTTCCGGATCATCCGCCTGTATCAGAATTGCAGGATTTTGTGTCGAACCTGTTCATGGGTCCTTTTGTAAAGCTCGGAAAGATATTCGATCTTAACCGTCCGTCGAACATGAGGCTGATCAATAAGGTCTTTATGAGGTCGGGTGATGGAGACAGAAGGGACATAATAAAATATCCTGCAGGATTTATTAATGTCGATGAACCTTATGATAATGTTAACCATATTGCCAGATATCATTTCACGCAGTGTCCAAATGCGGAATTTGCAAAACAGCATAATTTGCTCCATGTACTGCCATTGATGTGCAATTCTGACTATTTCGGTATTGAAAAAATACATGGAACACTGATACGTTGCGGTACATGTGGAAATAGCAGCAAGTGTGATTACTGTGTAGTAGGTAATAAGAATCCACTCGTACAAGAGTATGAGCTTGCAACTGATGAGAATGGATTTTTAGTCAGCAGGAGAAAAAGATAGTTTTAGAATAAACCTATGAAAAGAGGATGCCATTGTGGCATCCTCTTTGATCTAACCGGATTATCAGTTGTGCTTATCAGCCTTCAGCGATAGCGCCTGTAGGGCAGGAAGCTTCACAAGCTCCGCATGCTACACAAACATCAGCATCGATGTTGTACTGTGTCTCACCCTGGGAAATAGCTCCGACAGGGCAGCCGTCAGCGCAAGTGCCGCAAGATACGCAAGCGTCAGAAATTACATATGCCATAAAAATTTCCTCCTTGGTTTTTGGATGTTAATGATATTCTTCCAATGAACAGGAAAAACGGCAAGTTTTTTGCTGTGATATTTGCAATTTGGTAATAAATTATTTAAGTATTTTTCTCCTGAAAACAACTTCGGTCGAAAACCCGCGGCTAACTGAAAATAAAGGGTTTGCGGTTGTCTGTGGCTAACTCGAAACTGCAAAAATATTTGCTTGACAACAGAATAATTACACTGTAATATTACGCAGTCATATAACTGTTAACTTCGAAGGGGCATACATGTCTTACGATTACGAGAAAACACATCAGATGATCCTTGATAGTGCTTTGAAGACATTCAAAGATATCGGGTTCAGAAATGCATCCATCAGGAACATCTGCAGAGATGCAGGTGTAACAAACGGTGCTTTCTATGCTCATTTTGAGAGTAAGGATGATCTGTTTGCAGCTCTTGTATCGGAGAAGCTTTCTGTTTTCAATGAGACATATCAGGAAATGAGCGATATAAACATTCAGTCTGTTGATGATATCATCCGTATGTTCGATATGTCATACAGTTCTATTGAGACATTGATCCACTATGTTTATTCTGAGCGTGATGTATTCACTCTTATACTGAAGAGCAGTGATGGTACAAGCTATGAGCACTTTATCAGTGATCTGATCAATGAAGAGTGTAAGAATACAATGATCTTCCTTGAAAGTGCGAAGAAATTCATGAAAAGACCTGAGAATATCTCTGAGCGGATCATAAGGATGGGAGCATCGATGGTCATAAACTCAATGCTTGATGCTTTTCTGGAAGGCGTATCAGAAGAAGACAATATACGCGAGACGAAGATCGCGAGCGACTTTTGCATCGCCGGCTATAAAGAACTTTTGGGACTTTAAATATACCGTTTTTAATTAACGGTATATTTTTTTGTCATATTAGTTAGTCATATCTAACATTTGGGAGGTGTTGTTAACTTGAAAGAACAAAAATCAAATCCGGTGTCACGTATCTGGCAGATTGCCGAGTCGGAACATGGCAGGCTGCTGTTGTCTGTATTATTGGCGGTACTGGGAGTGTTATCCGGAATAGTTCCGTTTGTATCGGCCGCAAAGATCATATCAGGCATGATAGAGGGGAATACCGAGTGGAGTTATTACCTGGTATTCGTCGTTGCCGCTTTTGCGGGATTTGTGTTGAAGACAATTCTTTATGCATGGGGCCTGAGTGTAAGCCATAAGGCTGCATTCTCTATCTTAGGAGAGATAAGAAAAAGAATATTTGCAAAGCTGCCGAGAATGCCTCTTGGTACGATCATTGATACTTCCAGCGGCAAGCTGAAGCAGATAATCGTTGATGAAGTTGAGTGCATGGAGCGTCCTTTGGCTCACATGATTCCTGAGTTGACGTCAAACATCATCGGAGCTTTGGCCGTTTGGGTTTACATGATGATCGTTGACTGGAGAATGGGTTTCATATGTCTCATCTCTGTTCCTGTAGGTCTGATGTTCTTCGGATTCATAGCAGCGAGTTACGGTGAGGATTATAAGAAGTCCGTTGAGATCACTCAGGATATGAATGCGAGCATCGTTGAATACGTTCACGGTATCGAAGTAATCAAGGCATATAACCAGAGCAAGACATCCTATCAGAAATTCAAAGATAAGGTGTTTGCCAATGCGTCATTCTACTATTACTGGATGAAGAAGACAGAAGTCTGTCAGGGCCTTTGTTATACGATTGCACCGTGCACACTTATTACGGTATTGCCTGTCGGTTGGTATATGTATATCTCCGGGAACATCACGGCAGATGTCTTCATGACTTCGATAATGCTCTCGATGTGTATTGTCGGACCGATAATCGCTGCAATCCAGTTTACTGATTCTTCTGCAAAACTTGCAACGACGGTAGCTACAGTAGATGAGCTTCTCTCCGGAGAAGAACAGGATCACGCTGATACCCCCGTTGAGTTCGCAACTCATAATATCGAACTTTGTGATGTTACTTATTCATATCACGAAGGGGAAGAGGTTCTTCATAATGTGAGTCTTGCGATTCCTGAGAAGAGCTTTACAGCACTTGTTGGACCTTCCGGAAGCGGTAAATCCACCATTGCCAAGCTTATCGGCGGATTCTGGGATGTATCGGAAGGTGTCATAAAGATGGACGGGAAAGATTTGAAGTCGATTCCTCTTGAGCAGCTATATGATCAGGTTGCCTATGTATCACAGGATAACTGGCTCTTTGATGACACGATAATGAATAACATCCGTATGGGAAATACTTCTGCTTCGGATGAACAGGTTATGGAAGTTTCTAAAGCATCAGGTTGTGATGAATTCATCAGGGCGCTTCCGCAGGGCTACGAGACCAAGGTAGGAAGCGGCGGAACTCACCTCTCAGGCGGTGAGCGCCAGAGGATCGCTATTGCCAGAGCAATGCTCAAGAATGCGCCTATCGTTATCCTGGATGAAGCTACCGCTTATATCGATCCTGAAAACGAGGCGTTGATACAGAGAGCACTTACAGGGTTGATCAAAGATAAGACAGTCATTATCATCGCGCACAGACTCTCTACGATCATCGATGCCGACCAGGTAATCCTGGTAAACGATGGTACTGTTGAGTGTACCGGAACACACAGCGAACTTCTTGAGAAGAGCGATCTTTACAGATCGATGTGGCAGGCACATGTAAGCGAAGGGGGTGCAGCATAATGCTCGAAGCGATTAAAAAGATCATAGCTTTTTCCGGACCGGAAAAGGTCAGGATATATAGGGCGATAATAGTTGCATTTTTCAAATCTTTGTTTTCGATGTTCAGGATGGCCGCAATCTATTTCGTGCTCCTGGCGTTTGAACAGGGCGATACGACAATGCAGCCTGCCTGGACAGCGCTTATCCTCTTAGGAATAAGTATTTTAGGTCAGTTCTTCCTTAAGATGATAGCTGACCTCCAGTCAGTTCACGCAGGATATTTTATGAGTGCTTATAAGCGTCTCGAAATAGCTGAAAGACTTAAGAAAGTCCCGATGGGCTATTTCAATGACAACAATCTTGAGCAGATCACAGGTATAGCCACAACGGTTCTTGATGTTGTTGAGAACCAGGGCGCAAATGTGCTTGTCCTTATCTTAAGCGGCCTGATGAATGCAGTTGTATTCTTATTCTGTGTATTGTTCTTTGATTGGAGACTTGGCCTCATAGTATTTGCCGGAATGACGATCTATATGCTGATCACATCATCGATGGAGAAGAAGAGCCGCTCATTATCTCCTATCAGACAGAAGAACCAGGCCGCTCTCGTTTCCAAGGTTCTTGAGAGCCTTCAGGGAATGAGCGTTATCAAATCATTCAACCTGACAGGAAAGGGTGATGAAGCACTCAAGGAAGCAATAGATGGTAACCGCGACAGCAACATGGCCATGGAGAGATTGTTTATTCCTTATGCCAGGATCCAGGGCATTGTATTGGGAGCCTTTAAGGTTTTGATCATGCTTTTCGGTATTGCAATGTTTATTGCAGGAAACTTGACGATTACATATGCGCTTATAACGATAATCTTGTCATTTCAGATCTTCGCTGATATCGAACAGACAGGTGCGGGACTTACTGTTCTCAGAGTCGTATCAAGTTCCATCGAAGAAGCCGATAAGGTAAACCTTCTTCCGATTATGGACGAGAACGGAAAAGACTATGCACCTGATAACTACGGAATTGCGCTTAAGAATGTATCTTTTGCCTACGGCGATAATGAGATCCTGAATGACGTAAGCCTTGAGATACCTGAGAATACCATGACTGCCTTTGTCGGTCCGTCAGGAGCAGGAAAGACAACGCTCGCAATGCTTATTGCGCGTTTCTGGGATGTTAACGGAGGAAGTATCTCCATCGGAGGAAGAGATGTAAGAGAATATACGCTCGAGAGCCTTATGTCACGGATAAGTGTGGTATTCCAGAATGTCTATCTTTTCGCTGATACGATAGAGAACAACATCAAGTTCGGTATGAGCGATGCAAGTCATGAAGATGTTGTAGCAGCTGCGAAAAAAGCCTGCTGTCACGACTTTATTATGTCACTGCCGGACGGATATTCAACAGTAATTGGTGAAGGCGGTGCAACTCTTTCAGGCGGCGAGAAACAGAGAATATCTATTGCAAGAGCGATACTTAAGGATGCGCCCATCATCATCCTTGATGAAGCAACAGCTAATGTCGACCCTGAGAATGAGGATAAGCTGACAGCTGCATTTGATGCTCTCACAGACAAGAAGACTGTTATCATGATCGCTCACAGGCTCAAGACTATCCGAAATGCAGATAAGATCGTTGTTATCGAAGGCGGTAAGATCAGCAGCGGAACTCATGACGAGTTGATGAGAAGCAATATGCGTTACATCAATTTCATTAAGCTGAGAGAAGAAGCAGCGAACTGGAAGATATAACCTGTATTCAAATATTAAGGAACTGCAAGAAAAATGGGTTATCGACATATGTTGTTTTCGAACAATATTAACGGCATATGTCGGAAATCGGAAAAATCCCATTGAATTAGTGGGATTAATCAATATAATAAGCTCATGCCATAAAAACCGATTGAGGTATCCGAAATAGAGCCCATGTGTTGTTGAAAACGATTCGGGATCTATAGCGCGTGTTGAGTAAACAACACTTCTATCAGCCTCGATTGAATGATGTTCTTAAAATTCTTAACATCATAAAGGAGAGTCCGGAGATAAAAACTCCGGACTTTTTTGTGCATATAGAGTTAGATAAGACTAACTTTGCGTGATAGAATAATCAGCAACGGATGTATAGATATGGCAAGAGGTATCAGATGGATCAGCAGAAACAGATTCACAAGTGGCTCAATAAAATAATACCCGGTGATGCTGAGAGAATATTTTATTCGCAGTCATCGATATATAGTGACTGTGTCTTGTCACTCAAAGGTAAGAGTCCAAATCAGTATAAAACCCTAACAAAAACAATCTTACCGCGAGTTGCTTTATATAAAGCTCTTAAAGCCGATATCAAGTTGTCATCACAAGCTTATGATTTGATTCATAAATATATGGTCGAAGTAATCGGTATGCAAAAGCATAAGAGCACAAGGGTTCTTGAGATCATTCCGGGTTTTTACAGAATATACAGCAGGTCTTTTTTAAAGATTATGAGGACAACGGATCTTCAAAAGAGCACGCAGGAAGAGGGAAAAGACTATTACGATATAACGATAACCAATTGTCTTTGGCATAACGCATGCAAGGAATTCGGATGCCCGGAATTGTGTGCTGCTTTTTGTGATGTTGACGATATAACATATGGAAATTTAAAAAAGATTGGTTTCACAAGGTCACAGACACTAGGTAAAGGAGGAGAATGCTGCGACTTCCATTTCTATAAGAAGTGAGATGCATTCATAGTTTTTACATGAAATATTCAGGGTTACCAACAGGAATGTGGATGCTGCTTAGAAGATCTTTCGAAAAGAATCTGACCAGCGACTTCGGTTTAACAAAAGAAGAAGCCAGGATGGTCAGAATAAAAGCAAAACCGAAGTATAGACAGATCATTGAAGAACTTCCGGAATTTGAAAAGGAAGACAGATTTAAAACAAATATTGTGAATTGCGCAATGCTGATCTCCTTTTTAAGTTATCTGCCACAAAAGCCTGATGTGAATGAGGTTACCAGATACTACGAAGATTCAATGACGATTTCATTTCTGAAGAAAATGTGCAGAAAAAGTGGAAAGAACAAATTCTCGGAAAAAGATATAGCCTCCATGAAAGCTACGGCAATGCTTAAAGCAGCTGACCGTAATCCTTATTCTTGGAACATGGATTATTTACCTTACGAAGACGGAAGCGGATATGAGGCCAGATTCTATAAATGCGGTATCTGTGTACTCATGAGAGAGCATGGGCTATTTGAATATGTTCCTGCGATGTGTCATCTGGATTATACGATGAGTGAACTGGGCGGAGCATCGGATTTTGTAAGGGAATACACACTGGCATCAGGCGGCCCTTACTGCGATTGCGGTTATAAAAAGAAAGCCTGACTGCTTTTACAAGCAATATAAAATACCTCATTTTCTTTATTGACATCCTTCAAACAAATTGGTAATATTCTTGCGGTTAGTTTAGACTAACAGAAGTAAATGACAAATAACCGAAGGAAACTTCTAGAAAGGTTTGAGCCTATGTTTGATGAGATGGTGGTCAGAAATTGCGCACCTACTCTTGCAGGCATTAAGGTCGGCAGTCTGTTCAATTGTGTCGGTCATGATTATGAAGATACCTTGAACTGCGTACGTTCCCTTAACAGAAGACTTCATCCTTATGGTGTTCGGTTGATTACCGGTTTTTCTGAAAACAAGCCTTCATTGGTCTATATGTACCGTCCCGAAAAACTCAGAAAGTATTTCATGGAAGAGGATGTAAGAAGTCTTCTTTGTGAGTTCGGATATGAACCTGATGACATTGACGGCTGCGTGAAGACGTTGATCGGGAAACTCTTTGATTCTGAAGAATTTCCTCATGAGATCGGTCTGTTTCTTGGTTACCCTTCGGAAGATGTAAGAGGTTTTATCGAGAATCATGCTTGCGGTTCAAAATGCATCGGATGCTGGAAAGTTTACGGCGATGTTGCTCAGGCTCAAAAAAGGTTTGCTTTATATAACAAATGTACATCGATCTACTGCAGAAGATTAAGAGAAGGCAGCAGCATCGAAAAATTAACAACGGCGTGCTGACGCCAATAGAAAGGAACTATTTATATGAAAACAGCAGTTGTTTTTTGGAGTGGTACAGGCAACACAGAGGCTATGGCAAATGCAGTAGCAGACGGCATGAAGGAAAAGGGTGCAGAGGTTTCTGTACTTGGTCCGGCAGATTTTACAGCAGATAAGATCGCTGAATATGACGCAATCGCATTCGGTTGTCCTGCAATGGGTAATGAAGTTCTCGAAGAAAGTGAATTCGATCCCATGTTTACTGCAATCGAAGGTTCTCTCTCCGGAAAGAAGATTGCGCTCTTCGGTTCATTCGGATGGGGTGACGGTGAGTGGATGAGAAACTGGGAAGACCGCTGCAAGGCTGCAGGTGCAACACTTGTTTGCGACAGTGTAACCGTAAATGAATCTCCTGACGCCGATGGCGTTGAGAACTGCAAGAATTTAGGAGCTGCACTCGCTTCTTAATTATAGGGATCAGGCAACTGATCAGAATCGGAGTATAAAAATGAGTTACAGAATCGTACTTATAAGACACGGTGAATCCGAATGGAACAAAGCAAATCTTTTTACCGGCTGGACAGATGTTGACCTGTCAGATGCCGGAAGAGAGGAAGCTAAAAACGGCGGACGACTTCTTAAGGAAGAAGGAATATCTTTCGATGTTTGTTTCACATCAGTTCTTAAGAGAGCTATTCATACAGCAAATCTTGTTCTTGATGAGATGGATGAGATCTATATTCCTCAGATTAAGTCCTGGAAACTTAATGAGCGTCACTATGGTGCTCTGCAGGGATTAAACAAGTCTGAGACAGCTGAGAAATACGGCGAAGATCAGGTGAAGATCTGGAGGCGTTCATTTGACGTAAAACCTCCGGCATTGGAAGAAACTGACAAGAGGAATCCTGCATTGCAGCCTGCATATAAGTACGTCGATAAGTATTTCCTTCCTCTTACAGAGAGTCTTGAGACAACAATTGAGAGAGTTATTCCTTATTATCTTGAGACTATTGTTCCGGAGATCCGTGCCGGCAAGAGTGTTCTTATAGCGGCACACGGTAATTCTTTAAGAGCTCTCGTTAAATATCTCGATAACATTTCTGACGAAGATATCTTAGGACTCAATATTCCTACAGGTACTCCTCTTGTATATGAGTTAGGTGATGACTTCAAGGCAATAAGCCACAGATATCTGGGAGACCAGTCTGCTATCGAAGCAAAGATGAAAGCAGTTGCCAATCAGGGCGCTAAAAAGGCGAACTGAAATTATATAAGCCCCATAAGAGGCGAAGGAGAAAAACATGAACTATTTGGAAATCGTAAACGTGTACGGAAGAGAGATCCTCGATTCCAGAGGAAATCCTACTGTAGAGGCTGAGGTCACTCTTGCTGACGGTACTGTCGGCAGAGGTACTGCTCCGAGTGGTGCTTCCACAGGTGAATTCGAGGCTTTGGAACTCCGTGACGGTGATAAGACAAGATATCTTGGTAAGGGTGTATCAAAGGCTGTAGAAAACATTAACACAGTAATCAATGATGCTATTTCCGGTCTCGATGCTTCGGATATTTATGCTGTAGACAAGGCTATGATAGAAGCTGACGGAACAAAGGATAAGTCCAACCTCGGAGCTAATGCTATCCTTGCTGTTTCAATCGCTACTGCAAGAGCAGCTGCTAATGCGCTGGATATCCCTCTCTACAGATTTTTAGGCGGCGTACAGGGCACAAAGCTCCCTGTTCCTATGATGAACATCTTAAATGGCGGTGCTCATGCTGACAGCGCTGTTGATACGCAGGAGTTTATGATCATGCCTGTAGGCGCTCCTTCATTTAAGGAAGGCCTCAGATGGTGCGCTGAAGTATTCCATACATTGAAGAAGCTCATCAAGGATATGGGTGACGTTACAGCTGTTGGTGATGAGGGTGGTTTTGCTCCCAATAAGCTTGACAGTGATGAAGCAGCCATCGAGAAGATCCTTGAAGCAATCAAGGCTGCAGGATTTGAACCCGGCAAGGATTTCATGATCGCTATGGATGCAGCTTCTTCAGAGTGGAAGAGCGAGAAGGGCAAGGGATTCTATCACCAGCCAAAGTCAGGTAAGGATTTCACCTCTGATGAACTCATTGCTCACTGGGAATCTCTTGTTGATAAGTATCCTATCATCTCTATCGAAGACGGTCTTGATGAAGAAGACTGGGAGGGATGGCAGAGAATGACAGCTAAGATCGGTAATAAGGTCCAGCTCGTTGGTGACGACCTCTTCGTTACAAATACAGAAAGACTTGCTAAGGGAATCTCTCTTGGTGCAGGCAATTCGATCCTTATCAAGCTCAATCAGATCGGTTCTGTTTCAGAGACACTCGAGGCTATCAAGATGGCTCACAAAGCTGGATATACAGCAATCTCTTCCCACAGATCGGGAGAGACAGCAGATACGACTATTGCAGATCTCGCAGTTGCTCTTAACACATGTCAGATCAAGACAGGTGCCCCCTCACGTTCCGAGAGAGTTGCAAAATACAATCAGTTGTTGAGGATTGAGGAAGAATTGGGCGACGCTGCAGACTATCCGCAGATGGGCGCATTTAACGTTAAGAAATGATTTCTCCTCTGTTTATACATCATGTCTGGGGAGGGCTGCTGTAAGGATGATGCAGCAGCCCTTCTTCCTTGAATAAAGATAAAGGGATATTTGGAGGTTTTGTATGTGTCTTAGAGAGTCCGGCGAGATGTATCTTGAGACTATTATGGTGCTCTCAGAAGGTGGAGCTCCTGTCCGCTCGTTGGATGTAGCTAATCACTTGGGTTTTTCAAAACCGAGTGTCAGCCGCGCCATGGGAAAACTTAAGTCAGAGAACTACATAGTTATTGATTCTCAAGGCTATATAACACTAACGGAAAAAGGGAATAGTATCGCAAAGAAAATCCTTGAGAAAAGATTCGTTCTGAAAGAACTGATCATGTCTCTGGGAGTAGATGAAGAAACAGCTGCAAACGATGCGTGTAGAATAGAACATGTATTAAGTGATAAAACGTTCAGTGCTTTGAAAGCGTATAGCAAGAAATAATTTTAATTTGTTATAAAATAGAATTATTCAAAATATGGAGGATAATTCTATGGCAATGAAGGAGAGACCGGTCGTCAGCGAATGTGCAGGCGGCAGGTGTTGGGAAAACACATTTGACTCATTCACCCTGAAGGTTTTTGTTCCGGATAATGATCTGGACGGACAGACAAACAATTACGGATTTAGAGCTCCGCTCCTTCTGGTTTTTGAAGAGGAAAAGCAGAGCATTGAAGATGCAGTAAATTTCGCGCATTCAACAGGTCTTGCTGATATAGCAGCAAAATACGATTCCAGTGTTCTGTTCATCTATCCGAATGCTGAAGGCGGATGGGGTGCTGCAGACAGTTCTTTATATGCAGATGTTATAGCAGAGATAAAACTTATCCAGGTATATAAAGACGGCATCGTTGAAGACTTCAATTTCTTCACACAGACATTTGAAGGTTACTTTGTGCGCGGCGCAAAATTCCGCACTGATATTTACAGTTACGGAAAGTCTGCTGATTATGTAGCAGAGAATCTTCTTAAGACTATTGAAGGTGAATATCTCTGGGGTCCCGGAGAGATTACTCCAGCAATGTGTTCTATGGAAAACTTAAGTGTTGTTCCTGATATAAAGAGAAAAGATATTGCAATCTTAAGTGTTGGAAACAGTGATGAGATTAACCTCGCATTCAGCGGTTGTAAGAATATTCTTTTCAAGGAAAAAGCAGACTATGTAAAAGACTACGATTCCTTTGTTAAGAAGTTCAAGATGTGGTGCGGTGTTATCGAATTTGAACCTGATTTTACTGAACTCGGTATCACTGAAGACGTTGGATTCGTTAACGTTAAGACATCACCTGATAACGACTTCCTTCCTGAGAAAAAGCCTGAACACAAAGTAGGGTATTTCGCTTATTACAATAAGGAACTTTTGGGTAACGGACCTGTTCCGCTCGTTATCGGATTCCACGGTGGTGGAGATTCATCCATGTATCTGACTTATGTTGCAGGCTGGTGGGAAGTTGCACACAAATATGATTTCCTTTATGTTGCGATCGAGAATCATCAGTTCGTTACTGCGACGGAAGCAAGAGACATTATCGAAGTTCTTAAGACACGTTATCCGATCGATGAATCGCGCATCTACGCTACAGGTTTTTCCATGGGCAGCGGCAAGACTTGGGATCTCTATCAGGAATATCCTGAGATACTCGCAGGCATTATGCCGTGCAGTGCCCTGTTCCCTGTGTATACAACATTCTTCGGTAAGCCCGTTACTGACAGACTTAATAAGACTGTTTCTGTTCCTGTATTCTATTCAGGTGGAGAGAAATCACATTTACCTGAACTTCCTTTCCAGGGTGAAGCATGCGTTGAACGTGTTAAGTACGTTGCTGAAGTGAATAAGCTCAAGAAGTCATTTGCTGATGTAGATTTCGAGAACAAGGATAATTGGGAAAATCCTGTCTGGGGTATTCCTGGTGACCGTGTTGATACATTCTATGATGAGACCAGAGATGCCACACTGACAGTCAATTATTTCGACAGTGAAGATGGTGTATGCAGGACTGCTTTCGCAGGTGTAAGCAATCAGATTCACGAATGCAGGGAGCACAGCATCGAAACTGCTTGGAAGTTCATTTCACAGTTTAGAAAAGAGAATTGATATGAATATCGTATTGGCAAAAACAGATGATTTCGAAACAGTCAAAACAATAACACAGACTACTATCCGTACTGTGTATCCACATTACTATCCTGCGGGCGCGGTAGATTTTTTCTGTGAACATCATTCGGATGAGAGTATTAAGAAAGATATTGAAGAAGGAAATGTATACCTTCTTATTGATGATGGAAAGACTACCGGAACTGTTACCATAAACGGTAATGAGATAAACAGACTCTTTGTGTTGCCGTCAGAGCAGCATAAAGGATATGGACGTGCTCTTATGGATTTTGCTGAGGCGAAGATTCTCGAGCATTTTGACGATATATTATTGTCTGCATCTTTTCCCGCAAAACATATTTATCTCAAACGCGGATATAAAGAAACTGAGTATCATGTAATCGATACGGCGAATGGAGATCATTTGTGTTTCGACTATATGAAAAATAAAGTCTAATAATTAATTGAGTGCTGTTCAAAAAACAGCACTTATTATTTGCAACATTTTCGGAACCTGTCCTGTATATATGGCAGAACCGAAAAAAGGAGATAACAAAATGAACAAGTTAATTACTAAGATCGCATGTGCAGGAATTGCATTAACACTCATTGCAGGTGCTTTTACAGGATGTAAATCTGAAAAGGCTAAGGCTAATAACACTGCTGCTTTGCCCAGTTATACATCAGTAAAAGATCCTGATGGCAGCCTCGCTCAACAGGGAAAAATAGGAGATACCGAATACAAAATTCTGTCAAAGGAATCTTATGGCTGCTATAACAAGGATAGAGGATATTATATAGATCAATTGGAGCAGCTCGATTCTCCATACTTCATTGTAATTACTTCAGGTTCAAAGACTGTTGACGGTCACGACATCAACATCGTTGATCTCGGAATGCAGGGCAGCACACTCGTTATTGTCGTTGAAGAAACAGATAATGCAGGTACTACTTTCCAGAGCCCCGAAGCACCTTGCTGCGTATTGGAAGTGGACCACGATCACTATCCTACAGAACTCCTGATCGTAAACACAAATGGCGAAGTGTTTAATCAAATATCTGCGTAATACCATCTGATCAGATGTTTAGATAAAAAAGAACTGTCTCGTTATGAGGCAGTTCTTTTTTATTTCCTAGACTAAAGTATTTGATTTAAGCTGAAACCGGTTTAGCTTCTGTGATCGACTGTGCACGTGAGAGTGCGGCATCGATATGAGCACAGAAGTTTTCCTGGCCAAGCTTTTTCTCGAAACCTGCTTTTCTTATAACGTTCATGGGCTGCTCATTAACGTGTGACAAGATGAGCTGAACACCTCTGTTCTGGCAGTCATCGAAAAGAAGTTCGAGATTACGCATTGCAGTTGCATCGATCGTGCTTACGCTTCTCATTCTTAATACGAGAGCCTTTGTATCTTCCTTAGGTGTGATCTGAAGGATCTTTCCTGCAGATGCGAAGAACATAGGACCGGAAATCTCATATACGATAGTGTGCTTCGGAAGTACACGAAGATCGATTGAATCGGGATCGTTCTCAGGATCGAAATCTTTCCATCCTTCAACCTGTGTAACTTCGCTCATTCTCTTCATGAAGAGAACAGCTGCAAGGATTACACCTACTTCGATTGCAACAACGAGGTCGAAGATAACAGTAAGTGCAAATGTGATGAGCAGGACGATGATATCGCTCTTGGGTGAGCTCTTGACGAGCTTAACGAATCTTTTCCAGCCACTCATGTTGTATGCGACCTGGAACAGGATAGCAGCGATGCAGGGCATGGGAATGAGTTTTGCGTAAGGCATAAGGAATACAACGACGAGAAGTAATGTGACGGAGTGGACCATACCTGCAATAGGTGTACGTCCGCCGTTCTTGATGTTAGCCGCTGTTCTAGCGATAGCACCTGTAGCAGGAATACCACCGAAACAAACAGAAGCAATGTTTGCGATGCCCTGTGCAATGAGCTCCATGTTAGGTCTGTGTTTTGATCCGATCATACTGTCAGCTACAACTGCTGAGAGCAGTGACTCTATTCCTGCAAGGAATGCAATCGTCACAGCATTAGTGAACTGATTTTTGAACGCTTCGAAAGTAAACATTGAAGCATTTATGCTGAGCGGGGGGAGTCCTGCCTGAATGTTCTCGAACTGTTTGCCGATTGTATTAACATCAAGATGGAATACCTCAACGATAACCGCTGTTACGATTACTGCGATAAATGAACCGGGAATCTTTTTTAAAAACTTCTGGCTGAGGCAGAGGATTACAAGAGCAAGAGCACCGATGAGGACTGCCTGATAGTTTGTTGTAGCGGCATTTACCACGAGAGCCTTTATCTTCTCGGCTGTCTCTACAGGTGTCTCACCGTTCATGTATTTAATGCCTGTGAAATCTTTTATCTGACCGATAAAGAGAGTAACAGCGATACCTGCCGTAAAACCTGTTGTGATAGGGTCAGGAATGTATTTAAGAAGACTTCCGAATCTGCATAAACCCATGATGATGAGGATGATGCCTGCCATTATTGATGCAATGATGAGGCCCTGCATACCGTCTTTCATAACGATTCCCGCAACGATGGTAGCAAATGCTGCCGTAGGACCTGCGATCTGAACGCGGCTGCCACCGAGGAGTGAAACGATAAATCCTGCAACGATAGCTGTATAGATACCGGCTTCAGGACCAACACCTGATGCAATCGCGAGAGCGATGGATAACGGGAGAGCGATAATAGCAACGATTATTCCGGCAACGATATCTTTTACGAGTTGGGATCCGGAATAGTTCTTCATTACTGAAAACAACTTGGGCTTAAACTCTTTCATGCATTTTCCTCATACTTTTATATAAATAATTCCAAACCACCGAATTATAAAAATAGAGGTTTTCTTTATCAAGAAACATTTGCACAAATAAAAAAGGGCTTTGTCTCCGTCAGTTAGCGCTTTTTTATACCGGGTTTAAGGGAAGAAACTGCTGTTATGTTAGAATGATTAGGATAATTCAGGCGGCATACCAGCTCAAGGCGGATAATATGGACAGACCGGTTAAGATCACAGATAACAAATACAGATTTGATTCATTTAAGGATGGAAAACCTCTGCCGTGTAGAGGTCATCAAAGGCTCCCCGCAATGGGTTGGAACAGCTGGAATCCCTTTGGCAGCGGAAATACTGAAGAACTTACGAGAGCCATGGCAGATAAGCTCGTAGAGCTGGAACTCGATAAACTGGGCTATAAATATGTTGTGCTTGATGACGGTTGTTATAAGTCTGAGAGAGTTGACGGAAAGCTCCAAAACGAAGAGGTAAAATTTCCAGGCGGCATAAAGGAACTGTCCGATTATGTTCATGGCAAAGGTCTTAAATTCGGAATGTATAACGACATCGGAACGAACCTCTGTGCCAGTGCTGCTGTCGGAACACACGGCCATGAGAAAGAGGACGCGGCTTCTTATATTGCGTGGAACATCGATTTTATCAAGGTCGATAATTGTTATTACATGTGGGATAACGCAACTTTTGCCAATCCTGAGAATGCGAGATATTCTTTTGCGCCCAACATCAAAAGTGTAAAGGTCACCGGTCAGGCTAACGGCTTTGAAACTGTTTTAAATGCCTGTGATCTGACTGTCACAGGTACCCGTGCAATTTTGACGGACGGTTATGTTACGGGCATCGGAACTTTCGATGGTACGGCACCTGACAATACTCCTATAGGGCTTCAGAGTTCTGAACTGATTGCGGATGTTGAGGTTCCGGAACAGGGAACATATCTGATTTCTGTTTTGTATGCTTCTGGCAAAGAAGAAGGTATCGGCCAGTGGCTTCAGATTAGAAGTGAAGAAGATAAGACGGGTGATATTACTTTCGATGATCTGCTCCCGGAGACGGCTTTGCCTACGGATTTTGTCTGGTCTGATGGTATCAGGATAAACCTTCATGAAGGCATAAACAGAATCCGTCTTATGAATCACAGAAGACAGGAAAATACACTGGTTTCTTATGCAACTCTTCTCGAAGAATTGAGAGCGCAGGCACCTGATAGAGATATTGTTTACTCCATATGTGAATGGGGCAAAACAATGCCTTCTGATTGGGGTTATAAGGTCGGTGACAGTTGGAGAATCTTAAATGATATTACGTTTAATACCGGCTCAGCTGAAGGTGATTTCGGCACGTGCAGATGGACTGATGATTACACGAACAGCATTACGTCCCAGTACAACAAGTGTGTCATTATGGATGAGTGTGCATCGCTCGAGAGAGGCTGGAATGATCCTGATATGCTCGTCATCGGAATGAATGGTGTAACTCCCGAAATGAACCGTACCCATATGTCTATGTGGTGCATGATGAATGCACCGCTTATGCTTGGCCTTGATTTGAGAAGGGTTCAAAAGGATGATGAGATATATAAGATTATTGCCAACAGATTCCTGATCGGTATCAATCAGGATGCGTTGGGAATTCAGGCAAAGCGTGTATTTACAACATATGAGTGTGATGACCCTTCGAAAGAATATATAAGAGACAACAACCGCGTTGATATTCTGGCTAAGCCTTTGTCAGGCGGGAGACTTGCAGTTGCAATCTATAATCTTGCAGATGAGATTGCCGAAGAAGACATCAGTATAGATATGGATCTCATTGCAGATAAGTTGGGAGATAAGTTCCCGGAAGAATTAAGAGGTGCTCAGAAACTTCGCGAGACCAACGTCTGGACAGGAGACTCAGCGGAAGTTTCGTGCAATTTGATCAGCAATCCTGTTATCATTGAACCATACGGAAACATAACACTTATTTTGGAGAGAGCCTGATATGATTACTGTTGATGAGTTTATAAAATTGTTATCTGAAGAATCCTCATGGACTGAAGGCGAAGATTTCGGAGGGAATGAAGAGCTGCTTCTTCGTAAGAATTGCGCAAGGATCACTCACAGATATCTTCAGAAGGTGTTGGATGAGCCGGATGAGGTATCAGATCTCCCTTCCTGTAGAGTGATAAGAGATCTGTTTGACTGCAGAATCTGTACTCCCCATGTTATACAGGTAATCGCAAAAGGAATAATGTATCCGCGCAAAAGGGGACCAATCTGGCTCTTCGAGGGAAATGATGAAGTTACCAGGGATGAAGCTCTGATAATCGTGGACAGCATTAAGAATGTATCTTTGAGGCACACAGAAAAGTAAGTGTTTCGTTAATCTTTGTTCTTACTTAGTTAAAAGAACCATAATCAGGCAGATGCTATAATGAGTGAAAACAATCGGAGTTTCTGCCTATGGTGATGCATGACCTGAAAAAACTCACAAGACTGATAAATACCATAATACTGGTTATGGTGTTTTGTCTTATGGGCTTTTTCGCTATAAGCAAGGCAACGTTCATGGTCTGGTTCAGTATTCCCACGGCATTGGTTTATATATTGGGTTTTTTCCTGATTCAGAATGACAGACTGGATGTTTATCTCAGAATGGTTTACGGGTGGCTTACTCTGTATATGAGTCTGGCGACGGTATGTCTGGGATACGAATTTGGTTTTCACCTTTACTGTATGTCCATGATTCCAATCATTTTCTATACTGAATACATGGCATATAAGTTGGGCAGGAAGAGAGTTCCTGCTATTGTCTACAGTGGCCTGGTTATCATTTGCTATCTTCTCTCTACCGGGTACAGTTCTTACTTCAGCCCTATTTACAGTGTTGATGGTAAGATTTCCATGCTGTTCTGGCTGGTTAATTCCGTTATAGTATTGGGATTTGTTACTTTCTACTCGTACATAATGATCGACATGACTATTAAGTCAGATAAGCTCTTAACCGAGCGTGCGAACAAGGATTATCTCACGAAACTCTATAACCGCAATTACACGATGGATAAGATCAAAGATGCGTTTGCTGATGGTCAGCTCTATTACATTGCCATGATCGACATTGATAATTTTAAGCGCATAAACGACACTTATGGTCACAGTGCAGGTGATGTGGTTCTTAAGAAAGTAGCTTCAGTTATGGAAACTGTTTGTTCTGACAGCACGGTTGCCAGATGGGGAGGCGAGGAGTTCCTTATACTGTCATTAACAGGTTCGGAACTTATCGAGAAACTCAGAGATGAAATTGAGAATACCCCGGTCGAATTTGAGGATCAGAAGATAAAAGTTACCGTTACTGCCGGCGTTTCATCGAGAGAAGGTTTTGGTTCTGTGGATAAATGGATTATTGCAGCAGATGAAAAACTGTATTATGGTAAGAACAACGGAAAGAACAGAGTCGTAACCTGAATTCTCTGATTATAAGGTGATTTAACAATGTTACACTACCAAGATTATGTGAAAATGAACGTTTCACCCTCTAGTGTAGTTCTCAACAAAATAGAAGATAAAGACAAGGATTTGATTTCCAGGGTTCGCAAAACACATATCAAGACCAATCTTGTAATGATCGTGGTTTTGGGGATTTGTTTCGTTGCGGCTTTGTGCTTTTTTATCTGGAGTCTGGTATTCAGGTCACCATCAGTCTTTGCAGATGTGTTTACAACTGCGCTGGCATTAGTAGCTCTATTAGCAATCTCTTATTATGCTTTTGACGTGCTCGGTCCGTTCAAAGGATTCCGCAGGGGTGTTGTCCTGACAGCAGACAGAATCGGTGAGGCCAAGGATAACAGAAACCGCACCTATCAGTACGTGTTCGACATTTACCTTGAAGATTCTGAGCAGACTTTGATGAGCTATCAGGTCTCCAAAGAGGTTTTTCAAGCAGTTAATCTCGGTGACGGAGTTATCCTGTTTAAGACCTTTAAAAAGCTTAAGACGTTACCTGATCCAACTCGAAAGAACGTAATGGATGTAAGCAAAATAAAATCCGGCATTTGATCTGCCGGATTTTTTCTTATCTCTTGTTTGTCAGGATATCGATTATCAGCGCCCAACGTGCAACCTGAGTTTTGTTTTCTTTCGGATAGAAGCAGCAACGCTTACCTTCGTGATAGAGTTCGAACCTGTTTTTGCAGGTAAACTTAATGGCTGCCAAATCCTTTGTAGGTATTGAGAATTCGGACGAAGCAGATTTAAAGTTGAAGTGCTCTTTGTCCAAAGTGGCTGTTCCAACTTCTTTTTTGCAGACTTTTCCTTTCCCGTCAAATACCTTCATAGTAACAGGAACGGTCATGTTGAGGCTGTCCAGTTCTTTTTCTTCCATATTGCGGATTCTGTCGTAGTATTCAGGAATAGACTTGATTGAACCTGTGAAATGATATGTGTTATCAAAGGTGTGGACTGCACCGCATGCATTGCATTTCAGCTCATTTCCTCTGCCCTTTGTCTTGTAGAGGGCACCACAGTCAGCACAACGGTACAAAATGCTCTCGAGACCGCTGGCCTTATCGGGCTGACGGTACTTAGGCTTGTTTATTACGGATTCATCGTTGTAGAGTTCTTCGCTGATTATACGGTCGATCTCTTCAGGCGACATATCGGCTAATTCAGCGCTCTTCAAAACTCGAGTTACAGTAACGTTAACACTTGAAGAGAAAGACCTTCCACGCCACTTAGGCTTAGCATAGTAACCGCCTTCGAGTTTGACAAGGACGATATCAACGCCAAGTTTCTTGAAATATTCGCCATTCTTCTCAATTATGGGATTTGTGCGGCCATCGGGAGACAGACGTCCCTCAGGATAGTACATTACCGGGTATCCGTCCTTCAGGAATTTCTCTATGGAAGATAAACACTCAGGGTCATCGGTAAAACTCTTTTTGGGAATGAAACCGCAGTGTTTGAAGAACAGTTTCTGGAACGGATTTGAGAAGTGCTTAACATCTAAAACACAAGTAGGTGTCTGGGGATGTGAGATGTTATACAGATAGTAGAAATCCTTATAACTCTCGTGATTATAGAGAACCAGATAAGGCAGATCTGCCTTGCTGATCAACTCGTCATTGATGACGGGCTTTTTCTTGCCAAACTGCAAAATCTTAGTGCCGGTCAGGAGGAGGTCGAAGAATAAAGAATCCGGTGTCATATCGGTTTCTTTTAAAACGAACTTCTGCATGAACCAGTAGATTAAAAGGAAGAGCAGGATCGATAAGACGATTACGATAACAACCAGGAGCCACAAGGGAATCTGGCTCGTAAAAAACAGCATTCCGGCTCTGCCGATAGCAACGGATACGAGTATGGAGGGAACGGCACTGGTTGCGACCGTTAACATATATTTGCCGTATGAGATATTCGTGCTGCTGCCGTAGTAGCAGATGGCACCGAAGGGGATAAAAGGCATGAAGAAGAGAAGGTAGAGGAGCAAAACGATATTTCTGTCCTTGGATTTTGAAGTTATCTTATCGATCATGGCACGGTTCTTCTCGTAGGTGGAGCTCTTATACTTAAATACCCGCACCATGAGGAAAATGATCGTTGCTCCAAGACAGATTCCGATATCGCACAAAGGTACCGACAGGTAGATCGGATAACTGAGTCCGCTGGCAATCTGGATGAATTCTGCCGAAATGACAATAACGATCATCTGAAGTGCTTCGATGAGAATTACGCTGATTCCGCCGAAGACACCCTTGCTCCTCAAGAGTTCACTAGCTCCGTCTATATCGTTATCGAGCTGCATAGCAAACAGAGGCTGCATTATGTCTTTGAAGAAGTAAATGAACAGAACTACTATTATTGCCAGTATTATTACTACACCGATGGTCTCAGGTGTAAGAATCTTCTTTGCTTTTGCTTTGTTATCCATCTAATATCCTTAAGGTGCCAATATTTATAAATATTAAAAGAGTATACCACAAACAGCCGGTTATCATTTGATATAATTAGTTTTGTGGCGAGAGAATGGTAAACAGGGGATCCTGAGGCATGCACTCATTATTTGAGAAACAGAACAGTTTAAATGCTCCGATAGATGCTTTTATCTTCGATACCGGCTCAATGTCTTTCCCTGTAAAGCAGCATTGGCACTATTTTGCTGAATTTCTTTATGTCACCAAAGGAAGCGGCCAGGTTACCTGCGATGACAGGACTCATATTGTAAAGGAAGGCGAACTGATAATTCTTCCGCCCTCATCCGTTCATTCGATCACTCACGCAGGTAAGGGATTAAAGACTTTTGCCGGAATTAAGTTTGATACTGCAAGATTCCAGGATACATTAACCTATACTCCGTCTGTGGCAAATATCCTGAGTTATGCCAGGTCAGAGAATATGAAAATGCACTTTGGCCGTAAAGAAACGGAGAGTTTCCACTGCAAAGAGATTTTCGATGCGTGCGTCAATGAATTTGATGAATACCAGTACGGCAGAGATACTGTGCTCAGGTCTTATGTCTACAGACTGTTTTTCGCAATTGTCAGGTATTGGATCAGTGAAGGACTTGATATTAACAATTGTCCGATAAACCCTTCTGATCACTATGGAATAGAAAATATCGCCGAATATATCGATGAGCACCTTGAAGAGAACATCCGCGTAACCGGTATAGCCGAGAAATGTAATATGAGCTATTCAGGCTTTGCAACCAAGTTCCATGACCTCTATGGAATGACCTGTAAGGAATATATTGAGAAGATGCGTATTTTCAAGGCTGAAGAGTATCTTCTGTTTACTGATAACGATCTCGCATTTATCAGTGAGAAGACCGGATTTGCTGACACGAGTCACTTCATCCGTATATTCAAAAAGCACAGGGGCATCACTCCTAAACAGTTCAGAAAACAGAATATAACCGCATAACATAAAAATAGAATAAATCTCTAAAACCTCAATTATGTGATTGAATTAATTATAGGGTCATGTTAATTTGCGAATAGCGATTAACAGACCTTTTATCATTCTGCGAAAGGGAGGCTCAAATTATATGAAAATTCTATTTGTCGGCGGAACAGGAACGATAAGCATGGCGATCACCAGGCTCCTTGCCAAACAAGGCCATGACCTTACTCTCCTTAACAGAGGAAACCGCAATTCAGATCTGCCTGAGAACGTTAAGATTATTGAGGCAGATATCAGTAACGAAGAAGAGACTGCTAAAAAGCTCGAAGGCATGACATTTGATTGCGTCGGCGAATTCATCGGTTTTGTTCCTTCCCAGCTCGAAAGGGATTTCAGGCTGTTTAACGGAAAGACAAAGCAGTTTATCTATATCAGTTCAGCTTCTGCTTATCAAAAGCCTCCCAAAGGATATAAGATCACAGAGCAGACTCCTCTGGAGAATCCCTATTGGCAGTACTCCAGGGATAAGAAGGCCTGTGAGGAATTCCTTATGGAAAAATACAGAAATGATGGTTTCCCGGTAACTATTGTCCGCCCGAGCCACACCTACGATGAGAGGAGTGTTCCGCTCGGAGTTCATGGTGACAACGGCAGCTGGCAGGTAGTTAAGAGAATTATGGAAGGCAAGAAAGTCATTATCCACGGTGACGGAACATCACTCTGGACGATTACGCATAACAGTGATTTTGCCAAGGCGTATGTTGGACTTATCGGAAATCCCAAGGCTATCGGTGAGACATTCCACATCACAACTGATGAAGCAGTTACATGGAATCAGATCTATAACGCGATTGCTGATGCACTTGGCGTTGAACTCAAACCTTACTATGTTTCATCCCAGACCCTCGTTGATATGAGCAATTACGATTTCTTAGGCAGTCTCATCGGAGATAAATCCAACTCAGTAGAATTCGATAACAGCAAAGTTAAATCTCTTGTTCCTGATTTCAAGGCTGAGATAACAGCAGAAGAAGGAATTAAGATGACGGTTAAAAATGTTTTGGCTCACCCTGAATTCCAAAAAGAAGATAAGAAATTCGACGAGTGGTGTGACAGAATAATAGAAGCATTGGAAAAAGCAAAAGAGGATTTTGTATGTTAAACGTTAAAGGACGCTGGGCATTAGTAACCGGAGCTGCCAGAGGCATCGGATATGGTGCAGCTGTCTTTATGGCACAGCAGGGTTGTAACCTGGTTTTGCACGCTCGTAAGGCAGAACATTTGCAGAAGGTCTTAGATGAAGTCAGATCTCTCGGCGTTGAGGCACATATTGTTGAAGCAGAGTTCTCCGATCTGAATCAGGTCAGCAAAATGTTATCTGAGATTGATGCGTTGGGAATTGATATAGACATCATTCTCAACAATGCGGGTATTCAGATTGCGTACAGAACAGATTATCTGGATACACCTGCGAGCGATTACGAAGAGAGTTTTAAGATCAATGCGATCGCTCCGATGATGATCGTTTACCACTATCTTCCCGGGATGCAGGCGAAGGGTTTCGGAAGAATCGTGAATACCACGAGCGGAATCAATTTGGAACCTGAGCAGGCAGGATACAGTGCCAGTAAGGCAGCTCTTGATAAGGTAACTATGGATCTGGCATCCAAATACAATGGAACGGATATTTGCATCAATCTTGCAGATCCCGGCTGGTGCAGAACAGATCTTGGCGGACCTTCTGCCCCCAATGCTCCTGAATCATCTTTGCCGGGTGTTGTAGTTGGTGCATTTATTGAGAATAAGATTTCCGGAAGAAGATTTGCAGCAGCAGATTTCTACGGACTTACACTTGAAGAAGCAGTAGTTAAAGCAGAAAAAGAAATTCCCGTATTTACGGGCACAGTAGGCTTTTAAAGAATAGAGGAGAGCTATATGGAAAATTTCAATTTTTACAGTCCCACAGAATTCGTTTTTGGTAAGGGCAGAGAGAATGAGGCAGGTACTTATGTAAAGAAATACGGCGGAACCAAGGTCCTCATTCACTATGGCGGACAGTCCGCCAAGAAGTCAGGATTGCTCGACAGAGTAATCGCATCTCTTGATAAAGAAGGTGTACCTTATGTTGAGCTCGGAGGTGTCCAGCCTAATCCCCGTGACACATTGGTTTATAAGGGAATCGATCTCGCAAGAACTGAAAATATCGATTTCATTCTCGCAGTAGGCGGCGGTTCTGTAATCGATTCAGCAAAGGCAATTGCAATGGGCGTTCCTTATGAAGGCGATTTCTGGGATTTCTACAGTGGTAAGAGTGCTGCAAAAGCACTTCCTGTCGGAACTGTTCTGACAATTGCTGCAGCAGGCAGTGAAGGTTCAGGAGACTCGGTTATTACCAAGGAAGACGGTATGCTCAAAAGAGGCGCCAGTTCTCCTGCTATCCGCCCGAGATTCTCAGTAATGAATCCTGAGCTTACAATGACACTTCCTCCTTATCAGACAGCATGCGGTGCTACTGATATCATGGCCCATGTTTTTGAGAGATACTTCACAAATACGAAGGAAGTTGAGATCACAGACAGACTGTGTGAAGCTGTCCTGGCAACAATGGTAAGAGAGACGCCCAGAGTTATTGCTGATCCTGCGAACTATGAGGCCAGAGCAAACATTATGTGGGCAGGTACAGTTGCACACACAAATGTTGTAGGTGTAGGCAGAGATCAGGACTGGAACAGTCATGGAATCGAGCATGAGCTCTCAGCACTGTATGACTGCGCTCATGGTGCAGGTCTTGCAGTTATCATGCCGGCATGGATGGAATTTGTTTACAAGCATGATGTAATGCGCTTCTGCCAGATGGCGGTAAGAGTATTCGGTTGCAATATGAACTACGATGATCCGGAGAGCACTGCTGTAGCAGGAATCAAGGCATTCAGAAGATTCCTGCACGATATAGGCATGCCTGTTAACTTCACTGAGCTCGGCGCGAAGGTTGAGGATATTCCGGTATTAGTTGAGAAATTTGGGCTCGGCGATGGTCAAACCGGCGGATTTGTAAAACTCTCTTCAACAGATGTTGCCGAGATTTATAAGATTGCAGCTAACGCCAAGCTGTAATCTCTGCCAAATTAGAAGGTCTGTCCCAAATGGGGCAGACTTTTTTATGCGAAAATGTCATGAATATTTCTCCGGTTGTTGTTTTCTTACAGAGCAGGTTGCGTTAAAGTATAGTAATTATTCCAACATGGAATTATCAATGAATAAGGGCAGATGTTTAAATGTGCGCGGCAGGTGAAAATGGAAAAGTGTTCGATAGTATTTACAGATCTGGACGGAACGGTTTTTAAGAACGACAAGACGATTTCAGCGAGAACGGGAAAGGCTCTTATGAGTCTGAAAGACAATGGAATATTATGGGTAGTTGCAACCGCCAGACCGGAGGTTGCAATTTCTTTATATGAAGAGATCAAAGAGGCAGATGCCCTTATTACTTTAAATGGAGCGCGAATTAAACTCCATGACAAAGTTATAAACAACGGATTTGAAAAAGAAGATGCTGTCAGGATCGTTAAAGAACTGCTGGAAAAAGAACTGATCATCACTTTGGAAACCAGTGAGGGAATATTCGGAAATGTAGAGATTCCCGAATGGAATACACCTAAGGTTGATGATCTTATTGCACTTCTTGATCGTGTAGATGTGTATAAGGTCCTTATCTGCGGAAGAGATCACAATCTGCCGACAATAAAGGAAGACAGGGAGCGATTTAGCAGCAAGGAAGAAATAGAAAAAGTTGTTAATGACGTTATCCATTCTAATGGTCTTGGTGATTCTTTATATTATTCGGTAGCAGAAGGCTGGCTCTATCAGATCATGAGCAGGAACGCTACGAAATGGAAAGGCGTCCAGCTGGTCTTAAAGACTGAAGGAATCAGCAGTGATGAGGCTGTTTACTTTGGTGATGATAATGATGACTTCGACAGCATAAGCAATTGCGGACTCGGCATTGCTATGGGTAATGCCATCGAGAGAATCAAAGCGGCAGCAGACAGGGTTGCTCCTTCAAATGAAGAAGACGGAGTAGCCGTAATTATCGAAACGCTTCGTTAATAATAGTATAATTATCTCTATAGCGTGTCTCCTTTGGGTGTGGTAACGGAGGTTTGGTCGTATGAGATACGGACCTGTGTTTATAAAAGATAAATTCGGTCGTGATGTAGAACTCCGTAATGCGGAAGTTTCTGATTCAGCTGAAATGATTAAATATCTGAAGACCATTTGCGGTGAGACTCCCTATGTGATCAGAGATCCCGATGAGATCAATCTCACTCTTGAGCAGGAACAGAAAATACTTCAGAACAAAATTGATTCTGAAGACGAGTTGCTCCTCGTTGCACTGGTTGAGGGCAAACATGTCGGTAACTGCTCGCTCATGAGTTTTGGAGACTTAAGAAGATACCGTCACAGATGCAGTGTCGCAATCGCGTTATATCAGGAATATTGCGGACTGGGTATTGGAAGACAAATGATGGATACCGTTCTGAGAGCAGCCAAAGATCTGGGTTATGAGCAGGCAGAACTTGAGGTTAACAGTTCAAACGCAAATGCTATTGCCCTTTACGAGAGTATGGGCTTTGTTAAGTACGGAACATATCCTGACAGTGATAAATTTGCAGACGGCACATATGGTGATTCCTATTGGATGATGAAAAAACTTTGATGAGGAACGAATGAAAGCGAAAATTAAAACAATTATTGCTTTTACTATTGTTATTGCTGTTGTAGTTGCTTCTGCAATTCTCTCGTATCATGATTACAAAAGAGATGTTTATCCTACGGAAGATACTAAGATACGGCTTTATGGTGAATCCCACGGATTTAAGTCTTATTATGATGTTGAATACGATCAGTGGAAAGAATACTACGATGAAGGATACAGGAACCTTTTTCTGGAGTATCCGTATTACACCACCCAATATCTGAATATGTGGATGAAGGAAGATAACAACGAGATTCTCGACCAGATATTTGAAGACCTGGAGGGAACTCTGGCCGGCAATGAATTTAATTATCAGTTTTTCCTGGATGTAAAAACCAATTGCCCTGAGACTGTTTTCTATGGTACTGATGTAGGTCACCAGAACGGATCAACCGGATTAAGATATCTGGCATATCTTGAAGAAAACGACATGAAGGAAACTCCTGAATATCGGAAAACAATTGAATGCATGATTGCGGGCCAGCAATACTATGCTGAAGATGTTGATTTCGACGGTAAATCTCCCTCAAGAGAGAAATACATGACTGAGCGTTTTATTGAGGAATATGACGCTGTGGGCGGCAACATTATGGGTGTTTACGGCAGTTATCACACGAGTGTCTATGAGCCTGATGTTATGTATGCCCAATTAAAGGCTCACTATGGTGACATTATCAGCAGCGTTAATACCAGCACGATCGTGTTTGGCAAAGTAAACCCGTATAAGTTTGGTTTTTCAATTACAGGTTTGATCTTCGTTCTCATGCTGTTTATTCCCAATATAATCTGGGCGAAAAAAGGACAGCCTAAAGATTATGAGAAATATTCTAAAAATGAGAATAAGGTCCTGTTGATAATGGAGCGAATCGGTGAGGTTACGGTAACGTGTTTTCTGTTGATATTCCCGTCAACAAATCCTCATGTAATGCTGCGCGTTGAAGGCTTCTATTACGAATACAAGATTATGCTGATAATACTGGCTTTCGTATTGATGATCCTTTATGAATGTTATTGGATAAAATACTTTAGAAGCAAGAAGACAATGAAGTGTTTTTATTCTTCATTTGCAGGATTCCCTCTGGCAGGTGCGACTCTTCCTGTTATTGCAGTTTTCCTCCTCAGCATACACTCGCTCAATGCTATTCTGATCGTTTCAACCATAGTGCTGGGAATCGGCCACATTGGTATTCATTTAATGCACTGCAAAGAGGTTAAGGACCTGGATGAATAGCAGTGTTATAAGTTTTAATAAACCTGCTTCTGATTGGAATGAGGCTCTCCCTGTCGGAAACGGCAGGATGGGTGCAATGGTTTTCGGAGGAGTAGCAACCGAATTGCTGCAGTTAAACGAAGACAGCATCTGGTACGGCGGACTGAAGGACAGAGTGAACCCATCTGCAAGAGAGAAACTTCCTGAAATAAGAAAAGCAATTGATGAAGGCAGAATCACTGATGCTTCGGATATGTGTGCACTCGCTCTGTCAGGCATTCCTGATACACAGAGTCACTATGAACCATTGTGTAATCTTTATATCCTTTTTGATTATGCCGATGATACGGTTACTGATTATTCCAGAGAGCTCGATCTGGAAAATTCCGAAGTAAGAATTGCATATACAAAAGACGGAATAAGATACAACAGAAGTGTAATTGCGAGTTTCCCTGACAAGGTAATCGCCGTAAAGTTAAACAGCAATAGTGAAGGGAAGATCTCTTTCAGAACGCAACTGGCCAGGGGCAATATAACGTGGGATTTCAGGCCCTTCAGGGAGCAGATTTATAGAAATCCCGGATATAACAGTTGTGTTGATTCGATACGAAATATATCTGATAACAGAACGATTTTGACCGGCAGATGCGGCGGTACTGGTTCGCCCGGATTTGCTTGCGGAATAAAGGTTATTGTTAATGGCGGAAGTGTTGAATCCATTGGTAATTCTCTTGTTGTTAACGAAGCTGATGAAGCCTTGATCTTGATTGCGGCAGTTTCTGAATTTTATGAAAAAGACTTAGATAATTATCTGAACAGAACTCTCGAAAATGCAGCAAATAAAGGTGCCTTAAGGATTTGGCATGATCACACCATAGACTATAAATCGCTATACGACAGAACGGGACTTGCTCTTCCTGACAGTGAGTGGGATGTTGTCCGAATGTTTAATTACGGAAAGTATCTGATGATTTCAGGCAGCCGTGAAGGCTCGCAGCCGCTTAATCTTCAGGGAATCTGGAATAAGGATTTTGATCCTGCATGGGGTTCGAAATATACCATTAATATCAATGCTGAGATGAACTATTGGCCATGTGAATCATTGGATCTTCCTGAGTGTCATATGCCGCTTTTTGATCTTCTCGAGAGAATGAAACCTAACGGAGAAGACGTAGCAAAAAGAATGTACGGAATGCGTGGCTTTGTTGCACATCACAACACTGATATCTGGGGCGACTGTGCTCCGCAGGATACATGTCTTTCCTCAACTTATTGGGTTCTCGGAGCTGCATGGCTTTGCCTTCATGTATGGGAGCATTACAAATATACGGGTGACGAATCTTTCTTAAGAGAGCATTTTGATGCCATGCTCAAAGCAGCAATCTTTATTGTTGATTATGTGACTGTCGACAACGGTTATCTAGTATTGTCACCAACCATCTCACCCGAGAATGAATATGAATTGCCAAATGGTGAGAAAGGTTCTGTTTGTAAAGGCGCATCGATGGATGACCAGATAATCAGGGAGCTGTTTGAGTGCGTATTAGAGGCTGAAGAAATACTCAAAACAGGTGCCCCGGAGATAGCTGAGATCAAAGAAAAGAATAAACTCATAAAGCCTGTAAGTGTCAGCAACGACGGCAGGATTATGGAATGGCACGAAGATTATAAAGAGACTGATCCCGGTCACAGACATATATCTCATTTATTTGGATTATTTCCCGGAACTTCCATTACAGAAGAGTATTACGATTCAGCACTAAAAACCCTTGCTAAGCGCCTTGAATCAGGCAGCGGTCATACAGGATGGAGCAGGGCATGGATAATCAATCTTTATGCAGTAATGGGAATAGGTGATGAAGCATATAAGCACTTGAGACTTCTCATGGAAAATTCTCTGCTGCCTAATCTGTTCGATAATCATCCGCCGTTCCAGATTGACGGTAATTTCGGTTTGGTATCTGGTATTGTACGCATGATCCTCGGGCGTAAAGGTGAAGAAATTCCTGCACTTCCCAAAGAATGGAAAACAGGTTCTATCAGGGGTTTTAAGCTCGAAGGCGGTCAGATAATCGATCTCGCATGGGAAGATAACAAAGTCGTTATGAGAAATGTTCACAACAAATAATTGATAAAAAACCCATAAAACTCACATATTATATTTATTCCTGTTATAATTACCCTAATAGGAAAGCAGAACTGTCAGTTATTTACGGTGTTTCCGGGGGGGTAGGATGTACCATTTTGAGTTCGATATAGCTGCGGTTTGTATCACGCTTTTCATAGGTTATTACATCATCGTCAAAAAAGGCGTCAGAAGACATGCCAACCGCGTTTATTTAGGCATGCTTATTTTTAATTTCCTCGCGGAGATATCTGATATATTCGGTTCTATCGCGAACAACAATCCTCAGTTTACGACTACTGCGATTCAGGACTTTTGGAATTATCTTTACCTGTCATCTCATAACATCATGGGTTATATCTTCATGATGTATGTTTTCTATATGATCGGTTATGAGAAATCCAAACGGACACCTATGCTCGTTATCGGAATTCCGGTTCTTGTTGAACTCGTTCTTCTGTTCTCCAACCCATTCCACAGGCTGATGTTTTATTATGATGAAGCCGGCACATATCTTCATGGCAAACTATTCTTCATAATTTATGCCGTTGCATTGTCCTACATGATCTTTGGTATCTACCTTACTGTCAGACACCATAAGGGTATGACCAAAGAAAAAGCATATGCATTGTTATTCTTTATCGGCATTACCTGTATTCCGATAATCATTCAGATGATCCTTCCTTACTATCTGATCACATTGTTCTTTGAGACAATGGGTCTTCTGTGTCTGCTTTTTACTATCGAAAGCAAAGAAGATACCGTAAGTCCTACCACAGGTATACTGAACCGTTATGCTTTGCAGATGGCACTGGACAGAGCCCTGAATGGAAAAGGAAATATTCTGTTGCTCGTTAAGCTCCCGAATCTTAACTATTACAATAAAATGATCGGTTTTGAGAACATGAACGGAATCCTGAAAAGGATGTCTAAATGGATGGATGAATCTTATGCTCCGTATGTCTGCTATGACTGCGGCAGAGGTCATTTTGCAGTGCTGTGTGAAGGTATAAAGGATGAAGATATCAGCGCGATTCGTGAGAAAACATTGAAGCGTTTTGAAATGCCTTGGGGTAAGGGAGAATTCTCAATCAGATTTCCTGTTCAGTTCGGAATAATAAGAATAGGTGAAGACGTTAAAACTGTTGAAAACATCCTGATGCTTATCGATTCGAGATTTGAAGGAAAGACTTCTGCTGACCTTGATGTTGCCAAAGCAGTTAAGGATTATGAGAGAGGAGTTCTGATCGAGAGGCTCATAGATAAGGCGTTAAAGAATAAGAGCTTCCAGGTATACTACCAGCCTATATACAGTTACCGTACGGGAAAAATCAGTTCGGCCGAGGCTCTCTGCCGTTTGGTAGATGATGAATACGGCATGATATCTCCGGATGAATTCATTCCGGTGGCTGAACGCAATGGTACGATCCTCGAGATCGGACAGATCGTATTTGATGACGTATGCAGGTTTTATCAGGAAGCAAATCTTCATATGCGCGGTATCGAATATATCGAAGTAAATCTTTCTGTTGTCCAGTGCATGAGTAAGAATCTGAAACGGTTATTCGATGATACTTTGGCGCGCTATTCTCTTGATGCCAAATATATTAATCTTGAGATAACCGAATCTGCTACTACAGGCAATCAGAAAGTGCTATTTGATACGATAAAGATGCTCAATGAATCCGGTTTCACGTTCTCGTTAGACGATTACGGAACAGGTTATTCTAATATCACGTATATGTATGATATGCCGTTCTCTATTATCAAGATTGATAAGAGCATTCTGTGGAAGGCAAAAGATCCCAAGACAGGCGAAGGTCAGAAGAATGCAATTATATTCCTTGAGAACACAATTCACATGCTTAAAGAAATGAATTACAGTGTTCTGGTCGAAGGCGTTGAAACATTGGAACAGAAGATGTTTTTAGAGAGCTTGAATTGTGATTACCAACAGGGTTATTATTTCTCTAAACCTGTTCAGAAACAGGTATTTGCTGATTATCTCAGGGTGGTGAACGCTTAATGGTATTGAGTTACTACTTGGTAATTTGTATTCTCTCCGCTCTGTGTTGTGCCGTCTATTATCTTATAAAGCGCAACTACTATTCTGTTGTTTACTCTCTGGTATTCCTTTTGGCATTCCTGTCACAGTTCTGTTATGTATTGCTCGCTTATGCGCGTGAAGTAAGAGAGGCCCTGATAATCTACAAGTTCCTTTATATCGGAGGATGCTATCTGCCTTTGGTAGGCCTTTTCCTCATCTTTTCTATCTGTAAGATCAATCTCCCTAAATGGGTCCGTTGTTTGCTGATTTTGTTTGCAACGTTTGTTTATGTATGTGTTTTGACTGCAGGTTACAGCCCGTTGTTCTATAAGAGTGTTGATATAGAGACCAGAAGCGGTGTTACTGTTCTGGTAAAGGAATATGGTCCTCTTCATATTCTTTTCTATGTTGAAATCGGATTCTTTATGGCTGCTACAATATTTGCCCTGATATACGGATGGCTGAAAAAACCTGAAGTATCCAGAAAGAACCTCGCTATAGCTGCATTTATGCAGATCTTTTCGATTTTTGCATACTTCATCGGGCGTGCGATTACAAAAGAAATCGAATGGATGGCACTCGCTGATCTTGTTGACGAGATAGGCTTTTTGATAATCATGAACAGGGTCGGTATGTATAGTGTTGACGACCTCGTCAGCAGTTCTCTGGTAAAAGAAGGTAAGGTTGGCTATGTGTCACTAGATTCTAAAAAACGCTACCTGAGCGCTACTGATGTAGCGAAGCGTTTTCTTCCTGAACTCGCTAAGAATCACGCTGACCGTATCGTTGAGAATGACAAACTTCGTGAAATGTTTAATACATGGATCGATGAATTTAGGAACGATAACCTCTCAATTAAACATGTTTACCGCAAGGGTGATTTTATCTATCTGATTCATGTCGGCGAATTGTTTGACGGCTCAAATAAAATAGGATATCTCATTGAGATCATGGACGATACCGAACACCAGCAGCATATGGAAGGTATTGAACGTTATAACCAGAATCTCAACAGGGAATTGATTGCGAAAACAAAGCTCATCCGGGAACTTACCAACAAGCAGGATAACTGATTCCATATTGTATACGCATATTGCTTACACATCTAAATATATTTATCTTCGGAAAATTTATATCGAAAAACGATAAAAAGCCATTGAAAAACAATAATGGCTGTGTTAAGATGATTTCAACTTAGAAAGATATCGGGGAGGGAATCAAAATGAAGAAGTGGGGTGTGCTGAAGACCGTTGTAGTAACTATATTAGTTATTTTTCTTGCGCTTTTTATTTACGTTTTCTTTTCTGTTGCCAATTTCGTTAACAAGTCAAATGAGAGCACGACATTTTACTATTGTACTGAAGCGTCCATGCCTGAATTTGCTGAAATATCAGAAAGATATGGAATGATAGATTATTTCGATAAAGGAACGTTTTATTCTTTCGAGAGTAAAAAATACAAAAATCTCGATAAACTTTGCGAAGCGTTACCTGCAGGGTGTGAGCAGGCTGTCAGAGAAGCTGTCAGCAAGTCCTATTTTTATTACACAACCGATGTAAGACAGACACCTGTCAACAGTTATGAAGTCGATGCAGAAAAACTGCCTCTCGTATCGGACGGATCCAAGACCCAGAGAGAATGCCATTATTGTGTTCTCCAATATCCCGACCTTACATACCGCTTTGCAGTAGTTGTTGAATACTGATTTCCTGTTATACGGGTGTAACTGTAAGAACTGTAGTGACAGTATTAAGCCACGGGGTGAGGTCTGCTTTTCTGACATAAAGACTGCTGATTACCACACTTCTGGGATGCAGTACTTCAGTTGATCCGCCTGCAGGCTCTACGAAAGTTCCGACGGCGCTGATAACATAAGGTACACCGTCAACTGTTCCTAAATAGATAGTCATGTGTCCGGGAAATGATATAAGACTTCCGGGCTCGAGCGCTGATATGATCGCGAGCTTGGTATCTAAATCTATTCCGGCCACATCTTCTTTGTAAATGCCCGTGACATTGGACTGACCGACACGCGGCATAAGGACACCGAAGCATCTGTAGATTTCTCTGGTTATTCCGGTGCAGTCATTTGCACGGAGATCACCACCCCAGCCATATCTGTCACCCTGGAGTTTCATTGCCTGTCTGACAATGTTAGCAGGAGTGTATGGCAGATATCCTACCGTGACATCATCTGATACAGGAATGAGGACGTATTCGTCAACGACATATCCGTCAGATCCTCTTGTCGGAACTTTTACTACATAATCGCCGTAGGTGGTTCGTTCGCTAACGATTGAGGGAGCTTCGTCAGCCGGTATGAGTTCCATTTTTGTTCCCATCGGCAATACGAGATCACTCGTAAAATAAGAGTAAGGGTCATCGCCCAATCTGATTTCTCTAGCGGTTACTGTGAGCCAGTGAGCAGGGTTCTGTCTATTGAGCCAGTCTTCTTTGTCACTGCATAAAGCAACAGCGTCAGCGCGTACCCATGCAGCATAACTGTCGAAAACTACATAGTAGTACTGTCCGTCTGAACTCTCATGCAGTACATAACATGGCATATACGGCATGCATTCAGAATAGAGGATATAGTCGAAGAGCTGGTCATAAGAATTGTTGAAAACACGGTCTTCTGTCGGATACATGCGAAGAGTCATTCTCTTGGTTGTAAAACCATACCTGACAGTAATCTCATCAGGTACACCATCAATGTTTGAGAGGTCTATGAGATTATTCCAGTAAGCTCTCGTTGTAGGTGAACCGTAAAGATAATACTTGGAAGGATCCTTGGGGGTGGAATCCGCGTTGGACTTAAGGAAAGCCCTTAATAAATCGCCGTCTAAAGTATCTTCGAACTCATCGAAATACGGGAAATAAATGTCATCATTTACCTTTACATGAACGCGGTTCTCGTAATTAAATGCTGCGATCTCTTCGTCAGTCATAAGGAGTTTGTTGTCATCTTCATCGATCCAGAAATCCGCAGTCATCATTTCAGGAGTTACATCGTTCATGGTCCTTACAAAACCGGTATCTATTCCTGTGGAATCTATAGCGGTCTCATAAGTTCCGTCTGGTGTAGTTTGAGTAATTTCCGTTGTCTCAGACGTAGTTTCTGACATCTCTGAGGTAGTCATTGAAGTGTCGAGAGATTCTGTTGTGGGTAATGAAGGGTCACCTGCAGATGAGCCGATATTACATGCACATAGTGCAGATACTGTTACTGAAGCGGCCAGAATAACCGTGATCGTTTTATTTCCTTTGAACATAGTAAGCTCCAATGTTTGTCTGTTAATGTTAGGTTGATTATATCTGATTAGTCTTTATTCCCGAAACAAAGAGACAGGTTCTTCTGTGGTAATGTCTCGCGCGCTTATATATTTAATTATAAAAATAAAAAGTATTTAAGTTTGCGCAAAAATCAATTATAATTAATGAGATTATCCCCATTAAGATAGTCAAAGAAGACTTTGAATGTAAGGTAAGGACTTTATGAGACGTAACCGCCGAACTTTGATACTTACTCTTGTAGTAACGTTTTTACTCATGTTCCTTCTTACGATTTTTACCGTAGGAAACATTTACAAAACCTCCTATAACAACGTATATGAGGTTGGTAGTGATAAGACTACAGCTATCACGGCAGATCTTGAGAAATACCTTGAAAATGCCAAGTCAGTTCTCTGGGTTACAGCTGATACCGTAGACCACATGTTGGCCGAAGGTGCAACTTACGATGAGATAGTTGATTACATCAGCCGTGAATCCTATAACACTGAAACACAATTCGATTCCACATATACAGGTATCTACGGAGTAATTAACGGCAAGTATGCTGACGGTCTCGGATGGGTACCTCCGGAAGGATATGATGCAACACAGAGAGACTGGTACAAGGCGGCTCTTGCAGCAGAAGGTCAGGTTATCGTTACATCACCTTACGTCGAGGCACAGAGCGGTGACGTCGTAATTTCTGTTTGTAAAACACTTTCGAATAACAATAATGTAATCGGTCTTGACCTTACATTGTCAGGCGTTCAGGACACAGTTGAAGACGTTCAGATCAACGGTACAGGTTATGGTGTCATTCTTAACAACGACGGAATGATCATTGCAAACCCTGACAAGGAGTTGAACGGTAAGTATTACACCGACTATCCGGAAACAGCTGATCTGTTTGATACAGCTCTTAAGACAGGTGAGGGTAATTTCACTGCAGTTGTCGGAGGAAAGAATTGTACAGTCTTTGTTGACCAGGTATTGGATCAGTGGACTCTCGTTATCATTACAGAAGATACACAGCTTTTCGAAGCACCGAGAAGCATTCTCGTTGTAAGTGTCATTGTTAACCTCAGCGCATTTATTCTTCTCGCCGGCTTCTACATTCTGAGCTATCAGTACGAGATCAAGGCTAATAAGCGTCTTGATGAAATGAAGGCATTAGAGCAGCAGAAGGATTACGAAGCTAAACTCCTCAAACTTGAAAAGACTGCGGCTGATACCGCAAACAAGGCAAAGAGTGACTTCCTTGCCGATATGTCCCACGAGATCAGAACTCCTATCAATGCCGTTCTCGGTATGAATGAGATGATCCTCAACAAGTGCGAAGATGAAGAGATCCTCGATTATGCTTCGAGCATTAAGAGCGCAGGTAAGACACTCCTCTCGATCATTAATAACATTTTGGATTTCTCCAAGATCGAAGACGGCAAGATGAATCTTGTTCCTGTTGAGTTCGATACAACGGTACTCATTACCGGACTTGTTAATTCCATCAGCGAGCGTGCAAAGGCTAAGCAGCTCGATCTTATTGTTGACGTAGATGAGACAGTTCCGTCAAAGCTCTATGGTGACGATGTACGTATCAGCCAGGTAATCATGAACCTTCTTACAAATGGTGTTAAGTACACCGAAGAAGGAAGCGTTACCATCCGTGTGCAGAACCAGGGTATTAACGGTGACGACGTTAACCTCAGAGTTGATGTAATCGATACAGGTATCGGTATCAAGGAAGAGGATATGGATAAGCTTACAAAGTCATTTGAGCGTATCGAAGAGAAGAGAAACCGTCATATTGAAGGTACCGGTCTCGGTATGTCCATTGTTACAAAACTCTTGAAGATGATGAACAGTCAGCTCGAGGTGCACAGTGTTTACGGTGAAGGTTCTTCATTCGGATTCAATCTTTCTCTGCGCATTGTAGATCATGAGCCTATCGGCAAGTTCGAAGAGAGAAGAAAGAGTATCTACAAGAAGAAGGATGATACCGGACGTCTTAATGTTCCCGGATTACGTGTTCTCGTTACTGACGATAACGAGATGAACCTGAAGGTTGCTGCCAACCTCTTGCAGTTCTTCAGCGTTTATCCCGTTTTGTGTACGTCAGGACAGGGAACTATCGATCTGTGCGAGAGAGAACAATATGACATTATTTTCCTCGATCACATGATGCCTAAGATGGATGGTATTGAGTGCCTTGAAATCCTGAAGGAAAGAAATCTCATAGGTAATGCCACTGTTATAGCACTGACGGCAAACGCTGTTGTAGGTGCCAAGGAGCAGTTCCTTGAGGCAGGATTTGATGATTATCTGTCAAAGCCTATCCTTCTCGATGATCTCGAAGCAATGCTCAGAAAACATGTTCCTGAATCTGCTATTGTCAGTGCTCCTGTTAGCGCTGTTGAGAATAAGACACAGACTCAGGCTGTACCTCAGAAAGAAGATGATTTTGAGGTAATGGAGTTTAATCCTGAAGGTGTTTCTGATACAGGTTCTGAATCAGAATTAACAATAGATAAGGCAAGAACAGCAGGTCTTAATGTAGAAGAAGGAATCAGCTTCGCAGCAGGTGATGAAGGTTTCTATCTTGAGATCCTGCGTGATTACGCGAAGGAAGCTGAGTCAAAGTGTTCTAAGTTGGATGCTTTTGCTAAATCAAAGGATTGGAAGAACTATAACATCCTCGTTCACTCGATGAAGAGTGCTTCTAAGACTGTCGGCGCAGCAGATCTTACTGAGAAGGCGAGAAAGTTGGAAGAGGCAGCCGGAAATCAGGATGCGGATTATGTTCTTGCAAACCATGAAGAACTCGTAAATGAATACAGAGACCTTGCAAAGAGGCTGATGTAAAGTCGAAACGTGGGGAATGACTTATGGTTTTGATTGAGAAGTTTAAGAATCTGCCGAAGGAAAAGAAGATTGCATTTTCTGTTTTTCTAGGAATCGTTATTATTGCTTTCATTGCTTTCGTCATTATGATGGCAAGGAGCGGTTATCTTGCGACGACAATGAGGCTTCTCAGAGTTGAAGGAACCGTAAGTATTGAAGATTCAAAGGGCGGTGTTAAGCCTGTCATTGATAACATAAGATTCCAGTCAGGTGATGCCCTGAGTACAGGTCCTGACGGAATTGCATCCATCGGTCTTGATGATACCAAGGTAGTTACTCTCGAGAATGACAGCAGAGCCGAATTCTTTAAGAGATCAAAGCAGCTCGAATTAAAGCTTACAAAGGGCGGTCTGTATTTTGAAGTTACAGAGCATCTTGATGATGATGAGACGTATGAGATCAAAACATCGAATATGACTGTTGGTATCAGAGGCACTTCAGGTTATGTCTTCTATGATGAGAATGGTCTTGAGTCAATTGTTGTTACTGACGGTGTTGTAAAGATTACTGCAACAAATCCTGCTACCGGTGAGGTTAAGACAACAGAGATTCACGGAGGACAGGAAGCGAAAGTATTCCTGTATTCAAATAAGGCGTCAGGTGACAGCGTAGTGTTCTCAGTTAAGGATATTACTGAAGAAGATTTAAGTGAATTCCCTCTGTCCATGATCGTTGAGAACAAGGATCTCATGAAGAGAATTTGTGAATACAACAATTGGAGTGAGGAAAAGCTCATCAGTCTTTATAACGGCATAAAGAATGTTATCGCGAGTGGTGAACAGGTTGAATTGTCTCCTACTCCGTCAACATCTTCCACGCCTACACCAGTTCCGACAGTAAGTGGTACTCCTACCCCTGCAATTACTCCGGTTCCTACCGATGAACCGGCACCTGATGACGGCAACGGTGGTGGAGACGATAATGGTGCAGAACCTACAACAGCTCCTGCTGAAACATCGCCGTCTCCTGTATCAACATTTACAGTATCATTTGATGCTAACGGACATGGTACAGCTCCTGAATCTCAGACAGTTAACAAGGGCAGTACTGCATCCAGACCTTCAGATCCCGAAGCAGAAGGTTACGAATTCGGAGGCTGGTATAAGAATTCCGATTGTACGGAAGAATACAGTTTTGATTCTGAAGTCAACGGTAATATTGTCCTCTATGCTAAATGGATTGAGATAACACCCGAAACTGATCCTGATGAAGAACCTGCTCTGACCGGTGATTACGAGTGGTATACCAAATATGTCTGGGGAGAAACCTACAACGGAAGAACGGTCTATATTATCTGTTTGGATAATGCCGATTATCATGGTTATGTTAAAGGCGAAGGCTGGGTATCACTTGGAGGTTGGAGCGATCCTCCGCGTGAAGGAGTAAGATATTTCACTCTCGGCAATGGTGATATCTATTATGCAGAGGAAGCTCAGATTGTAGAATCTCAGGTTGTTGGTACAACCTGATAAATATGTGATATGAATAAGCAGACCAAAACTATAATTGCCTCATTGGTATGGGCCCTTGTAATTACTGTTTTATGCGGTTCAGGTCTTTTACGCAATGCTGAATTATGGTTTTGTGATGAGCTCTTCCAGAGAAGAGAAGCCGTACCCGGAGACATAATCGTAATCGGTATTGATGAAAATGATCTCAAGAAGTTGGGACCATATTACACTTGGGACAGATCGATTATGGCTTCTGCTCTGGACGTTCTGGCATCTGACCCGGATAATCTTCCTGCAGTAGTAGCTATCGATACTTTATATGCCGGTACCACTAATGAGGAAGCAGATGCAAAACTGGCGGAATCGGCTGCACGGTTAGGTAATGTTGTTACTGCAACAGAAGCTCATTTTGGTACTAAGAGAATATTTGGTGCAACTGTATTAATCGATAATTATGCGGTATTAAATTATGAAGAACCGTATGATCAATTAATGGAAGTTACTACACAGGGTCACATCAATGCCATGTATGATGATGACGGTGTTATGCGTCATGCAATCTGGTATGTTGAACCTGATGGAGCCCAGGGCAAACGAGTTTGTTCGATGGCATATGAGGTAGCTTCAATCTATGCCAAGAAAAATGGGATTGCTATATCTGAACCTCCTGTAAACGGAAGAGGACAGTTTTATGTTTCCTTTACAGGTGGTCCCAGAGATTTTTATGACGGGATTACACTCAGCATGCTTATTAACGGTGAAGTACCGTCATCTTATTTTGCAGGCAAGATAGTTCTTATCGGACCTTATGCTCCGGGTCTTCAGGATTCATATTTTACTCCTATTGACCGCGGTCAGATGATGTATGGCGTTGAGTACCAGGCAAATGTTATCCAGTGCATTTTGAATGGCAGTTATAAGGAGGAAGCTCCTGATCTGTTCCAGATAGGAGCACTGTTTATTATTTGTGCGGCATTCTATTATTTCTGCGATAACAGAAGACTGCTGTTCGCTGTTCCTGCACTTATCATCGGTGAAGCATTATCAATCGGTTGTGCGCTCATCTTTTATTCTCTTGGAACGATTATTCATGCTCTGTGGGTTCCGTTGGCATTGCTTATTCTATTTGTAATCAGTGTTTCAGGAAATTATATCCGTGCAGCAATTGCAAGACAGAACGTTACCAAGACATTTGAGCGTTATGTCGCTCCCAATATCGTAGGTGAGATTCTGAAGGAAGGCACAGACTCCTTAAAGCTCGGAGGAAAGACGGTTGATATAGCGGTTCTGTTCGTTGATGTCAGAGGCTTTACCACCATGTCCGAGAGGCTCTCTCCTGAAACTGTTGTTTATATTCTTAACCAATATCTCTCCATGGCCAGTGGCTTTGTTGAAGAAACAAATGGAACCGTAGATAAGTTTGTCGGCGATGCCATGATGGCATTTTGGGGAGCACCAATTAAAGATCAAGATCCGGTTTATCATGCGTGTCTTACAGCACTCTGTATAATAAAGGGAGTTGAAGAAATATCAGCGAAGCTTAAGGAAGAGATCGGTGAAGAGATTCATGTCGGTGTCGGAATTAATTACGGTCCTGCAGTCGTTGGTAATATGGGATCAGAGAAGCGTATGGATTACACAGCCATCGGAGATACCGTAAATACTGCTGCAAGACTTGAGGCCAATGCACCGGCCGGAACGATTTATATCAGCCGCTCCGTAGCTGACAGATTAAACGGGAAAATGAAGTTTGAACCACTTGAACAGCCTATCAAGCTTAAGGGTAAGGCAGACGGTTTTGAAATATTGAAGCTTATCGGTCTTGACGACCGGTTTGAATAAGGAGGAATATGATGCTTACGTTTTTTGGCAGAGGTTCTGCATTCTCGGACCAACAGAACAGTTCTTACTTTGAGGACAACAACGATCTCATTCTTATCGATTGTCCTATGGATTCATTTGATATCCTGAAAAAATGGGATCTTACCAAGTATAAGCACATATATCTTTTGATCACACATACTCACGGTGATCACGTAGGCGGAGTCGGTATGCTGGTTGACTGGCTGTACTTTATGGTTCACATCCCGATTACAATTATTGCACCTTGCGAGGAAGTCAGGGCAGATATCAAATATATGCTCAAGAATCTTGAAGGCTGTAATGACTTCTGGTATGAACTTATTACTGTTGATGAACTTAACAAGCCGTGGTTTAACCGTGCGATTCCTACTACACATTCACCTGAACTTAAGGGTAAGTGTTTTGGATATAACCTCATAATCGAAGATAAAAATGTTGTCTATACAGGTGATACCAATACCACTGCTCCTTTCGATAAGTTTATTAAGGAAGGCACATACCTTTATATTGAGGTTTCTGCGCACCATTCGAATGTACATCTCTACTATGAGGACTTACGACCGAAGCTCGAAGAGTATGTCTCTAGAGGAGCAAAGGTATATCTCATGCACATGGATGATGAGAAGAAGGTTCTCGACAGTTTTTATGACATCGACGTAAGACCTGCACCGCTTGTAAAAGATGTTATTCTCGGTGACAACTCAATGGTTCTCAATGGCGTTTTGGAAATTACGGACAGACTCTATAAAGATATGTGCATGAACGACAGCCCGGACCATCAGATGCTGTTCTCTTATCTGACTGAACTTGCGGAGATGATAGTTGAAGCTGACAGAGCTAGTTTCTGGAAGTGGGATAAGAGAAAGGGCCAGTTATGGACAATGTCTGCAACCGGCATTGATAAGATATCTATTCCTGATAATACGGGACTTGTCGGCAAGGCATTGAGAACACAGAAAACGGTTATTACAAACAATCCTTATTCTGATCCTGATTTCAACAGTGCTATCGACAAAAAGACAGGTTATAAGACGAAGTCAGTTCTCGTTCTTCCTGTTGCAGATATCAATGGTAACTTTATAGGTGCACTGCAGTTGATCAACAAGAATTCCGATTCAGGGTTTGATGCAATTTCAGACACCCGTAAGCTCTCTTTGGCAGCACTCATGTGCGGCATTGCCCTGGAGTCAGAAACATTCCTCGAAGACTCACATCACGATAAGCTCACAACTCTTAAAAACAGAATGGGATTCTATTATGATTTCAGCAGAAAGTATAAAGACTATCTCATTCCCGAATCACAAAAGCAGATGTCATTATTCATTTGTGATATCGACAAGTTTAAGAGAGTAAACGATACATACGGACATAATGCAGGCGATGATGTTCTGGCATTTACTGCACACCTTCTGGAATCCTGCTGCAGCGAGACTGCCAGTGTATACAGATGGGGCGGAGAAGAGTTCGTAATGGTTATGAGAGATACTGATCTTGAAGGCTCAATTGAGAAGGCAGAAGAAATAAGAGTAAAGCTTATGAATTCTGAAATTGAAGCAGACGGCAATAAGATTAAGTGCACACTGAGTTTCGGCTGTGCTCTTTTTGATCCTTCTAAATCAATCGAAGATAACATCAGCATAGCTGACGAGAGATTGTATGTTGCAAAGGAATCAGGCAGAAACAGAGTCTGCTGGGGTGAATAAAAATGAAGATTTGCTTATTCATTGGAGACATGTACAGAGATTTTGCTCTGTCGATCATAGAGAACATTGACAGATATGCCCGTCAGGGACATAGGGTCGATGTGTTCGGAATGTGCTCGGTTTCATCGAGTAACCCTCTCCATGTTAACGGTATGAAGAGCATCTTATCTCTTCCTGATGTTCATGATTATGATGGCGTAATTATCTGCTACGATACTCTTATCCATGAGCAGATTGGAGCAGATCTCGTTGAAGATCTGCTGGCTGATATGGAAGTTCCGCCGGTCGTAAGTATCAGAGCTTCAATCCCCGGTTTTTATAACATCATTCCCGACAACAGAGACCTGATGTATAAAGTTGCGAAGCATGTAATATCCAAATGCAAAACCGGAGATATTGGTTTTGTAACCGGAATGGATGAACTGGAAGATTCATATGAGAGAAGAGAGGGTTTTGAAAAGGCTATGAAAGAGGCAGGCTATACTGTCTCGGAGGATAAGGTTTTCCATGGCGATTACTGGATAAGATTAGGACGTCAGATGGCAGATTTCTTTATTAAGGAAGAGGGAACTCTGCCTGAGGCTATTATCTGTTCCAATGACTACGAAGCTATCTCACTCAGTAATGAATTGATCCAGAGAGGTTACAGAATTCCTGAAGATACAATGGTAAGCGGTGTAGATAATACCGTTGAGTCTGCTGAACATGTTCCTTCTATAACTACAACGGAAATCTCAAACGAGATTCTTGTAGATACAGCAATTAAGATTATTGAGGATGTAATAGCAGGCAATAAACCTGAATTGAACACCTATATCCCCGGCAATCTTATTCTTCGTGAGAGCACAGGAGACCTTCAGGTTGTAAGAGATGTATACAGAGCGCTTTGCCTTCAGAATGTTGCTTCTTCCGTAACAATGGATGACGGAAGAGATTTTGTTGTCATCAATGGTTTGTTCGAAGGCGCATTAACCAAAGAAGAATTGATCAAGGTAACTCTTGACCAGTTTAGAAATATCGAGAGTGTCGGGTCAATATATCTGGTCAGATATGCAGAGGATTGCAGATTGCTGGTCGGTTACTATTCTGACAAGGGAGAAGATAAGATCGGTGATGTAAAGTTCCCGACTGATAAGCTTCTGCCTGACGGAATGGAGAATGATGACAAAGGTACCCGTATACATCTTCCGATTACATATAAGAATGAAGCATATGGGTATGCTCTGCTGGTTGTTGATACGGATATTCAGAACTTTATAAACTTTAAGATTGAATACATTCTTACCCAGGTTGCCCAGAACATTAATAAACTTGAGCTCTACAGCAAATTGTCCGGTGTTGCGGATATTATGACCCTGTACATTCAGGATCCTCTTACGGGAATAAATAACAGAAGAGGTTTTGAAAAGAGAATTTCCGAGATGTTTGATGATGAAGGCAAACGTTTAAAAGATATTGCAATTGTCTCTATTGATATGGATGAACTCAAGTATATTAATGATACTTTCGGTCATAACGTAGGTGATGAAGCTATCAAGGAGACTGCCAATTGTATTAACAGTGCACTTAAGTCCGGCGAATTCGTTGCCAGAATGGGCGGAGACGAATTTGCTGTTGTGCTGATAATTACAGACTCTGTAAGACTCGGTAAGTTTATTAGAGACGTCAGAAATAATATCAGGGAAATTAACAAAACGGGTAAATACCCGTTTGAATTAAGTTCAAGTATCGGAACATGTGAAGTAACTGACTGGCATGGCCTTACCGATGCAATGAAGAAAGCTGACAAAGCCATGTATCTGGAAAAGAAAGCAAAGAAAAAGAACAGATAACTTCTGTTCTTTTTTATTTATATTCTTCCATAACTGTCTTTGTAGTTTGGATTAAGCTCTTAATTGCTTCATTGGTATCCATGGTCGGATGAATCAGCGGAGTTATTTTAGTAAATCCGGCCTTCAGGCACTCTTCGTAACCGTCACCTAAGATTCCTGTTATGCCCAAAACCGGCTTAATATATTTCTTGCCGATCTCCATTATCCTGAACGGCGCTTTTCCGTTGATTGTCTGGCAATCCATACGTCCTTCACCGGTTATAACAATGTTACATCCGCTTATATGGCGCTCTGCATCCGTTATTTCAGTGACGATTCCGGCACCGGAACGGATCTTTGCCCCGAGCAGGTTCTTAAGGGCAAAACTCATGCCTCCGGCTGCTCCGGTTCCACTCTCATAAGGGTCAAATCCGAGAATGCCGGCATAATTTTGGAGCCATTTGTCCATCTCTTCTGCCATCTCGTATGTGGCACCTTTTTGCGGGCCGTAAATGTGGCTCGCACCATCAGGTCCGCAGAGAGGATTAGAAACGTCGCTGGCTACGGTTATATCCAGGTCTCTTCCGATCAGTTCCGTTAAGTCAGCAGATGCGAGATACTTAAGTCCGATTGCTCCCGGAGAAACAGGATTGCCGTCTTTATCCGTAAATTTGGCACCAAGGGCCTGGAGCATACCTGATCCGCCGTCATTTGTAGCACTTCCGCCTATGCAGATAACGAGTTTTTTTGCTCCGTTTAGAACGGCATCTTTTATCAGTTCGCCTGTTCCATAAGTAGTAGTTATATAAGGGTTGCGCTCATCTGGACTTATGAGAGTCAGTCCGGATGATTTTGCCATCTCTATGTAAGCTGTTTTGTCTGACTCATCGAAAACATAATCAGCAATAACAGGAGTATTTAAAGGTCCTGTAACAGTGAGTTTTCTGGTGATTCCATTGATATATGGAGATATGGCATCTATGGTGCCTTCGCCGCCGTCAGCTAAGGGGAGCACAGTAACTTCGGCATCGGGGCAGACTTCCCAAATGCCTGTCTTTACGGCATTTCCGGCCTGAAGGGAAGACATGCTTCCTTTGAATGAATCCATTGCTACGACGACTTTCATATAACCTCTATTAATATACGGTCTGATTGAATTATACATTACTGTGGGTTATTGTTATGACTATTAAGGCAGGTTGATATATATGGGTATGAACCGTAAAAAGACAGAAGAATATATTAAAAACCAATATGGGATAGAGCCGGACTTCCCATGGGACGGTGATTTTGTTACAGCAGTATTCAGACATAAGGATAACCGCAAGTGGTTTGCCCTTATTATGAGGGTTTCCGGGGATAGATTAGGTCTTGATACTGATGAACCGGTTGACTGTATGAATCTTAAGATAGATGATCCGATGCTTCTTGATATGCTCATTCATGAGAAGGGGATAATCCCTGCATACCATATGAATAAACAGCATTGGATAACTGTTTTTCTCGATGGAACTGTCAAAGATAAGAAGGTAACTGACTTAATTGATTTGAGTTACTCTGTAACGGCCGGTAAAAAGAAACGCAGGTAGTTTCGGATTGACTGCAACATTTTTGCTGTCTGGTCTGTATTAATGGCATAAGACAAAACTTAAATACGGGAGATATAAAAATGAAAAAAATTACAACAAAAATCTTAGTCTTAGGACTTACAGCAACACTTCTTACATGCGGTATTACGGCATGCAAAGTAAACAAGGATATTAATGTGAATGTTAATGTCAACGGTGAAGAAGTAATCAGCACTCACATTGGAACAGGTTCTTGGGAAATCGCTGAGTCAAATGCCATGACAAATGATCTTCAGAAAATCTTTGATGAAGCAATCAGTAAGATTGATGGTTACAATTATAAGCCTGTTGCGCTTCTCGGAACACAGATCGTATCAGGAACCAACTATGCTTTCCTTTGTGAATCTACTATTATTTCCGAGCACGCTTTGCGTTCCATGATGATTACATATATCAATGTGAATCCCCAGGGAAGTGCAGACTTTGTCTATGACGAAAGAGTAATCCTTCCCGGCACAGATGTTGAGAACGGTGATAATCTTGCAGGCGGTTGGGCTTATGCGGAATCTTCTGAGATCACGGCAGATATTAAGACTATGTTCGAGAACCTTGCTACTAAGGATGTAGATGACACATATGAGCCTGTTGCTTATGTCGGTTCCCAGGTTGTCGCAGGCACAAATCATGCAGTTCTTTGCAAGATAATTTCCAATACCGTAGCTGATAAAACATCTTTGGCTATCGTGTATGTTTATGAGGATCTCAATGGAAAGTGCCAGATTACGAACACAGAAACAATCGAATTAAGTATCGGTTAATTCTTCATATTTATCAGTGACCCCTGATGAAAAAAGCTGCTTCGATTTGAAGCAGCTTTAATCTTTATAAAGTTATTTTTCTTAAGCAGGTTTTGTGTACTCGAAATATTCTATCTCGTAGTAGAATTCTGTGTTGCCGTTTGCATCGTGATGAACGAGCTTGATCATATTGCCGTGTTCATCATAAGTCAGGTCATTGCTGCTGTCTAATTTACGAGTACCGTTATTACCATAAGTAATGTAAATGGTTGTTTTTGTATTATTGCCGTTTGCATCATATTCGTTCTCATAATCATAAACGGCAATGCTGTTATCAAGGTAATATGTTTCCTTTACGATCTTACCGTGATCGTCGTACTCGTTATCCTGAACGTGCTTACCGTTCTCGTCAAAACAGGACATTAAAACCACATTACCCTTATCATCCAGCTCATATTTGTAGCTGGTGTCTGTAATGGGTTCTCCGTTATTACTGTATGTTGTGTATCTGGTTACTTTCTGGTTTTCGTCGTACTCTCTTGAGACAAATCCATAAGCTGTTCCTTCAGCATCGTATTGGATATGTACCAGTTCGTTTCCGCTCTCGTTGTATGTGTAATCAGTATCCCAACCTGTCATCTTCTCGTCGGCATCATAGTAGACGGACATTATCAGATTACCTTGTTCATCGTACTTAAAAACAGTAGAGCTGGATTTAACGTAATCACTTGTCGAAGTAACAGTATACTTACTCTGAAGATAAACTGTTTCTCCGTTTCCGCCTGCACCCGATCCTGAAGCAACAGAGCCATTGGATTCAGAAGTCTCTGTTATCTTTCCGCAGCCGGATATACCTACAGCTGCAATGAGTGCTGCGCTTATAATGATTATTCCCGTTTTCTTCATTAATAATGCCTCCGATAAAACTCTTATGCAGTATTGTACCACAAGCGTTATGAATCTTTATTTCCTGCAAAAGTGAAGAAGGATATTGCAAATGAAATAAATAAGGCCCTCCGTTTGGAGGGCCCTGTAAATTACTCTGCTATGTATTCGCTATATGCTTTCTTTATGATGTCCCAATCGAGATCGAACCTGGACATATGCTTTGTGAAAGCTGCCTCAACAGCATCCTTGTCATGAGCTGCGATGGCATCTGCGATTGCCTTGTGGTCTGATACGAGCTTAACATCCTTGATCGTCTTAAGTGAAAGAGATCTTACACGGTCAAAGTGAAGGCTCATAAGACCTACCATATAGAAGCACTGCATCTTGTTGCACGTAACGTAGATGTTCTTATGGAATTCATTATCGAGATCCAAAAACCTCGGAGGATCATTCTCGATATAGAACTGCTGGAGCTTAATGTTAGCGTAGAGCTTCTGGATATCTTCTTCAGTAGCTACGTCGCATGCTTCCTTAAGAAGAGCGCCCTCAACAGCGATACGAAGGAATCTGGATTCCTTGATGAGCTCATAATCAATGAGAGATACGCTGCAACCCTTCTGGGGAAGGATGTTTACGATCTTGGATTTTGATAATTCGAGGAAAGCCTCGTGAATGAAGTGAACCCACTTTGTTGGACGGTTTAAAACGAGTATAAGGACTGATTCCTTGCCTGGCAAGGAGTCAGTCCTTTCAGTCTGACCTGAATTCTCTCGTTGTTGTAGTACTCAATGTAATCTTCCATAGCTTTCTGGAGCTGTTCTAAGGTCTTGAATTCAAATTCGTGTCCATAGAACATCTCGTTTTTCATCTTCCCGAAGAAATTCTCCATTGGGCTGTTATCTAAGCAATTGCCTTTGCGTGACATGGATTGTGTTATTCCTCTTTCTCTTAATGCTTTGTGGTATTGGAAC
>FNPA01000010.1 GCA_900107185.1 Ruminococcaceae bacterium YAD3003
ACACCGGTTATTAACCGGGCGATTACATATATTGTTTCGAAGACATCCTCTGAAATGCGCACAATCGTTATCGGTAGTTTGATAGCGGTTCGCAAAGCACCGGTGCTTTTTAACTTCTTTGGATATGCAAACCGAAGAACGTCCTAATTGCCTTGCAATGTAAGCAAAAGTATAGTCCTGAGCTAACAATTTCTCGATTATTGCCCTATCTGAAAGAGATAGATGTTTTCCCATTATCTGCTCCTTTCCGGTCAGACAGCAACAATATTATGAAGAGAAATAGCGGTTTGTAAAAGTAAAAGTGTAGTTTGCAGAAGTAAAGTTAAGAAAAAACTAACTTTAATTCTGCAATTAAGCTAAATTATCTCACACAATTGGTCCCATTAATGTCACTGTTCTCAAATTATAATTTGTATGAAGGATCGAGAAATCGGCTCTTTTTAGGAATAAGCAAAATAGATTAATTCTAGGAGGACAAGTATATGCTAAGAAAAGTTATTTGGATTATCTTTGGCGTAATAGCAGCAATTGCACTTGTGTTTAAGGCTATATTTGCTGTTTTAGGATTTGTGTTAATACTGTTTGCTTGGTTAATCTAGTTAACAAAACAGGAGAGGATATCCTCTCCTGTTTTGTAGATTAGTCTTTGCAACACAACACTATCCAAAAATAAACAACTGCCTATGACAATAGTTAAGTCCTCTTACCCATTACTGAATCCCTAACAAATTCAAGAAACTCTCAAAGGAATCGCAATATTCTTCAAAGTCCCAATCGCCCATTCCATGCATAGCATAATAAATTGGAGAGTTAATATCGGAAATATCAATACAAAATGGGTCAGCGTCCGCATTAGCTATAACTATATAATTAGGATTCCAATCCTCAATGATAGTTTTCTCGACCGGATTATACGAATAACCCTCTTGGCCCTTAATCAGATCATTAGCTCCATATAAATGTATTACAATTCCATCAAATGAGTCTTCATCCTCTGTTTCGATATACTGACTCTCAGGATGAGTTCTCAAGTATTCAAGTAAGCACTCCGGCAACTTCCACTTTTCCTCTATTTTCTTCATTGTTTCAAAACTATCATCCATATGTAGTTCTCCCTATTACAAAACTATTTACTTAACTATTTCTATTTTACTCCGCAGCTAACAACAATATTAGGACTAAACAATGAATATTTCTCGTTAATTGCAGAATTAAAGTTAGTTTTTTCTTAACTTTACTTCTGCAATTAACGGGTTAAAACGATTTATTTTGTCATTTTCCGAATGTACAAGCTGTCTTTCCTTGTCAGAATCAAGAGCAAGCAGTTGTCATTCTCCAGACTGATACATTTCTCCCCGTATTTTTCTCATCCTCGACCAAACATTATCTCCGTAATTACTGAGCATGACCGTTATCATTCCATTGTTGGGATTATATTCGGATATTGCGCTTATTCCGTCGTCACATCCTTGCATATAAACATAATCCTGCCCTTTGGAATTATCGATGATCCAGACTCCATAACCGTAATACCCTTCTTCCGGATCTTTTCCGTCCCCGCTCTGCTTGGAAAACATTTGCGTTACCATCTGCTCAGACAGAAGCTTGTGTTCAAGAAGACCTTTCCAAAACTTCAATATATCTTCCACAGTTACGAATGCACCACCGTCACCTGTGCCTTTTGCACCGACAGAGTAAATGTTCGTACGGTAATCATCCGTATCAGGACAATAGATATAACTGTTTGCACATTTTGAGGGGAGCTTGTCAAAAGAAAAGTATCCCGTACTGCTCATGCCGCATCTGTCGAAAACATTCTGCTTAAGGTAAACATCAAAATCCATTCCGGTAATCTTTTCGATGATCGACGCAAGCAATACGTATCCGGAATTATTGTACTGAAACTTCGTTCCTCTGCTGTACATCATCGGACTATCTATAAACAGGGGCAGCATATCTTTGTTATGTCTGATCCTGTAATTGGGATAATCGGTCCACAATGCCTCATAATCATCCATAACCGATTCATCAAAATAATCAGGAACACCGGAAGTGTGATTCAAAAGCTGTCTCACTGTAACGTTAGGATCGATCTGTTTCAGATCAAAATCCAGGATCGAGCCGATAGTATCTTCGAATCTCAGTTTCTCTTCTTCGATCAGCTGAAGTATGCCCACAGCAACAAAAGTCTTGCCCATGGATGCAGATGCAAATCTCGTTTCAAATGCATTCGGGATTTCATTTGCAATGTCAGCAAATCCGCCGCTGTAATTCAGCAGAACTTCGCCGGCTTTAACTATATATGCATTTCCTCGAAATTCTTTATCCATCACCATAGTCATCCTTTACATATAGTGGAAGTGTAATAGCTATGTAGTCATTATATCGATAATATTATTCCTGATTTAGCAGAGAAATCTCAAAACGCTCCTTCATTCAAGCTCCCATCTCGGATATGTCAGTCTATATCCGTCGTGGAAATGAACCTTTAACTTTCTTCCGCATCTTTTACATATTGTATGCGCATATACATCCATTCGGTTGTATCGATAACCCTCACCTGTCATTCTGTAATCAAACGGGTCTTCACCGATGATCTCTATATAGTCCTTCTCGCTCAGATCTTTTGGCAGATCTTGCGTAAACAGAAAAGATTCGCAATAGCAGTCAAGGAGTTCATTTCCGTGCAAGAGTTTGATTTGCAATCTTTCATCACAAGGGATATCCGTAAAGAACAAAAAGTATTTCTTAGGATAATAGTCGTCTATCAATTTCAGATCTTCCCATTCCGGTTTCTTTTCACGCTTGTCAAACAGCAGGCAAGCTGCATCAAAATAACCGGTTAGTATAGCTTCCCTTCCGCGAAAAATGACATCAGTTTTTTTCAGTAAATCAATTTCCATAGTTTTTCATTTTTAGTAAGTTATCCTGCATTTTTCCTGAAGTTGCGTAATTCCTCAAGATTTAGTATATCTTACTGAGGATATAACTTGTTATCCCGGCAAACTATATTTATTAATCCAAAACTCCCTTAATTGGATCATCATAGTTTTCTGTGATCAGAGTAACATGTTCTCCATTAGATTTGAAACCATCTATGATCCGGCGATTATCTTGTTTCAGTTGTTCAGCCGTACAACCGGAATCATCAAGCCGCTTCTCGATATCAGAATCATGTGCTTTTATATCTGCAAAATGCGAATCTATATATTCATCTGACATAGCAAGACAAATGAATCTTATTGATTGAAGATACAGCTCATCAAAACTGTTTCGCCAATCAAAAGGTATATAACAGCCTTCAACGATGAGATTCTGCTCATTTTCAACAGCAGTCTTTATAATCTCTCGAACTATTGGCCAAAGATAATCTGTAAGCTCATCGTCATCTTCAGGTGTGAGAGCAGTCATCCCGGTGCGAATAAGCCCCATCTTCAAATGGTCAATTGAAAAATAAGGATATTTGTATTTCTCAAGCAACCGTTGTGCCAGAACCGTTTTTCCGATATGGGATGCGCCTGTTAATATTATTACCATCTTTACCTCATCAAACAGCGATTTGCTTACATGATAATTATATCATCACCATAATGTAGTCGTACTTGCTGATGAATTAATTGACTTAACTCATCCACGTCTTACATAGGTTCTGCTTATCATCATTATTCTACTTTGCCTCCGCACTCTGAACAGAACTTTTGCCCATGTGTGACATCCGCACCGCAGAATTTACATTTCTTACTATCCGAAGCAGGCTCCTCTGTGCTTGCGGAAGGCGTGTCAGCCGGAGAAACTGAAGGAGCAACAGGAAAACCACCCATCATGCCGAACATTCCGAATCCTTCAAAACCTCCGGGCGGGGCTTTGCCTACAGTGTAATATTTCTTTGTATCCACCGCTTCAGTTTTGTCGTACTCGCTCTTTGATGCAATCTCGTTAAGCAGTTCCAGTGTCTTATCCGGATCAGTGAAGATTTCCTCGTCATTATTGAATCTGATAAAGCCTTCCCAGTCGCCGTGTTCAACATAAGCCTCTTTCGGATCAGCACAGAGCTGTCTCACCTTCTCCTTGATCTCCGGGATCAGTTCTGCCGGCACGTTGCTCATCACTTTATTGTCATCGACTCTCATCTGAATGTAAGCGCCGTTCTTGCTTATTGAAAAGCAACTGACCTTCTTATCCGGAAAAACGGTCTGAATTACGGAATTAGGCTTGTTGTCCGGCGTGCAGTAAATGCCGTGATATATCCCGGTAAGATCAAAATCACCTTCGGGCAGTGTAGGGTTAGGATAGCAGTAGTTCATTAATGCACGTTTATCCATAGGTTCTCCTGACCCTGCCCTCAGTTCTTCCAACATCTGATACAGAACGTCAGCGTCCATATCGTAATGGAAATTCTGACTTGATAAATGCCCGCGCCCGCACAAATCCACTTCGCGCGACCGCTCGATAACTGCAGCCATATCCTTACCGTTAAGTGACCGAACAAAAGGAAAGGAACCCTGATGTTCACCCGTGCATTTATTCAAGACATCTTCGATAAACTTTTCTCCGGCCTCTTTTGACACGCGATAGTTCGCACCATTCAGAGTAAGAAGATAGTAAAGACCATCCTTTATGGCTGTGAACTTGTAATCGTTGTTGTATGGCACTCCGCCGTAGAGGGAATTCTGAGTGTAATATGTTTTCAGGTCTCTGTAAGCGATATAAATATACATATTCTCTTTACTTCAGGTTCCTTTCTTTGTTTCCTTTACAGTAGTCACGGACGTTTTTTCACAGATCAGTTTAACATTCTTGTCCACAAACAGTCCGAAAATCCAAATCAGAAAGAATATATAACTAAACAATTATCAAACCAATTGAGTCCTCCTGGTGTGATATATTCTATGTATTATGATATGACATTTTGAAAAGAGGGAGCATGCAGGTTATGTCTGTTTATATCGCATACAGGGATCTTGTAAACTATCAGTTCCAAACGACTCTTTGCGGAGGACCTCCGACAAATCCCGATTTCCGCCTTGCCACGGTCAAGAGTGGTGTATATCTTCTGACCTGCGGCAATCAGGATTATGCCGTCACCAAAGAAAGAGGTGAACAGTTTAAGGAAGAGGTCTTGTCAAAGGCTACGGGAAGCCATGACGGTTATTTCCCGAGGGGAACCGAGCATAACGGCAAAACGACAGCAGCGGTTATCGAGATATACGAAGATAACAAAACCACATGGTATGACTTTGATGACGAGCTCATGCTGAAAATGCTGACTGAATTAAAAGATGAGCTGGGCGAACCTTTGGACAGGAGGGGTCTCATCAATCACTGTTATCCAAATCCCGCGTTGCCTGAAGAATTCGAACTCAAAACGATCTACCATCAGATATACTGCGGACCGGATAATACGCCTCCTGCAGTTATCAGGACAATGTTCCCCGACACCGAGACGAGCCGCCTCTGGTCATTCGGCGATGAATATTTTGTCGTTATCAGAGAAGGTCTCAACGAGAAAAAATACAAAGTCCCGGACAGCCTGATTCCCGATATAAAGGAAAAGGTCAGAGAGCTTTGCAAGGATCCTGCCGAAGCATACGTTGAACCCGGCAAATGGGAAAGCTTCATCCAGTTCGGCAAGACAAAGGAAAGGATATTCACAGATCCTGACAAAACGCTTGATCTCCTGAATTACATTGCATCCAATTCGGAATTCGATTCAACATCACAGATAGATACGAAGAAGTATTATCCCTACAATGCACAGCCGGCCAACGCATCCGGCATGATGGGAATCATGGGCATGATGTCGATGGCACAACAGCAGGCTGCAAATACGAATTCGAATCATATGGAAGAAACGGCTGCCGCATCAGCTCCCGGCACCTGGAACTGCAAAGCATGCGGAAAGCAGGGAAATACGGCACAGTTCTGTCCCGAATGCGGAGCCAAAAAGCCCGACGGATGGAAGTGCCCCATGTGCGGAGCCTTCAACACCGGCAAATTCTGCATGGAGTGCGGCTCAGTCGGACCTGACTTTTGATACCGCCACTGTTATTATAATGCTGACAATCCGGTCAGAGCTTCTTGCCCTGCATGATCAGTTTTACTGCTAATTATCTATACTTACAGTTTCTTACTCAGGAACAGCTCCGTAGGCTGTTCGAATCCCGGATAGAAAATATCGAGATTCCCGCAATCTTCATACCCCAGTTTTCTGTAAAAATACTGTGCTTCCTCATCTTCCCGGGTAATAGTACTGACGGTTATCAGTTCTTTCCCGTAAATATCTTATGTTCTTTTGCCTTCTCGATAAAATCAGCCAGACGGCCGTCTTTAACCACCACGTCATCAAGCCCCGGATACATGGCAGATACCTCTTCAGCAGTTGTATTCATCCAAAAATCCGAAGGGATCTCGTTATAAAAGACGCCTCCGAAAGTATTGCCTGCAGATGATCCCGGCGAATCGACATCCGACCTGATCTGAACACTTCCGTCACGGTTAAACTGAACAGTAAGAAGAGTGATCTCCTGAACTTTCGCGAAAACATGCCTTGCAAAGATAAAGTCAGCCGGTCTGAAATTAAGGCCCATCTCTGCTGCGAATCTTTCAGCGAAGGAATCAAGAGAGCCCCTTATCAGAGTGTTGTTTTCTTTAAGGATCCGCTCAAGCTTGTCCGTCATCTTTATCTCTGTTATGGAATCAGGAAGGATCAGTTCCTTAAGATTTTCGAGCCTTTCAAGAAAAGCGGTCTCAACCTCGGTAAAGCCGTAATCAAAGCCGCTTTTGAGCGTATCCTCAATAACCAGAGACAGATCACGCGGCTCTCCCCCGCACTCTTCTTTGTATCTTTCAAAAGCCCTGTTAACATCAAGATCAAAAGCTTCATTGCTGACGGTTCCATTACCGCGCACTTCAAACTCAATATCGTATTCACCGTTGAAAATCGAATGCAGTATGCTCACATCTGTCTCCTGAATTTATAACCTGATCTAGGTCTCTTTTACTGATGATTTTCTATACTATAAAAATCAAACCTCTTGCTACATTTAACTAAAAGTTATTCCTTGTTGAATACCATATTGCATCTACCCCAGGTTTCATCTTTATAGGCAAATGCATTAGGTGTAAGTTTTCTCACTACAAATCCGGCTTTTTCATAACACCTCATAGCTCTGGGATTTTCCGGAAATACATTTAACTGTACTCTTTCCGCTTCCGGATTCTCAAATGCCTGTTTTACCGCAAGCCTAAGCATCTTCTGGGCGACTTCCTTTCCTCTTACTTCAGGATCTACTACTACAAACTTGAGCATACCCTCTTTTGTTTCATTATTATATGAATAGCAAAAGAAGCCCTCCACTCTGCCATCATCAGATATAGCAACATAAGGAACATCACCAAACCTATCTGCTACTGCGGTCATAGTTTCAGCCATATGTTCTTCACTTAATGGATACTTGATAAGATTAGCGCACCACATAGCGTGCGTTCTCTCGTCCGTAACCCAGTTTTTCATTGATTCAAAATCATTATCTATTTCAAATTTTCTTAATTTCATAAATATTCATATCTTCTTCAAGTAAAAATACTTACTAAGCTTAGAATCATTATCCTGCCGGATAAATTCCAATTCATATCCAAGTTTTTTATAAAACTCTGGTGCCTGAAACCCAAATGTTGTAAGCGCTATTTTTTCATAGCCCTTATCTTTGTATGCATTCTCTACGGCCTCAACAAGTTTACTGCCAACACCATCTCTTCTGTAAGCCTTACCAACAATCAGATCTCCGATATGCACCTCGTTATAGTATGCTCTACCAGTGATAACTCCCGCGATTTTGCCATCATCTTCTGCCACAAAACAAAACTCTTCGAAGTTAAGTGCTACATCACAATCAGCAGCATACTCTGAAAACGCTACATTTATGAATTCGCCTATTCTGTCATTCTCCTCAACTCGCCTGATTTCCACTTTTTTGTTCTCCCGTTAATCAAATATCCTGAAAGATCATTAGTCTATTATCCTGCATATTTACTTATCGTATTTATTCAATCTTATGTACTGCAATATTCATTACGTCATTTGCCGTAACGATTCCGATGATGTTCTCTCCGTATGATACCACCGGAGGCACGAAAACCAATTCCTCAATCTTATGATCACCATAGACGGTCGGGATATCCACACGAGTCAGATTAGTCAGACTGATATCCTTTACTTTGCTGCCGTATCCCAGAAGCTCTGCAACCTTCTTCGATAGCTTGCTTGAGAAATACCCTGCATGTTCAAGACTTAATGCATCGACCAATGTGGGATCTAGCTTCCCCATAAACAGAAGAACGAGATAAAGGCGTCTTTTATCTTCCAGCTTCCGCTTCATCAGTTTCTGTATCTTACGGGCATTATCTTCAAAGGAAACACTCTTGTTGTATCTGTATTGAAATGAGATTCCTGTAGCCTGATTGCCCATTGATCTGTTGCCATCAGTTCTGCCATCTACAGCAAGACCAATATCCGCCTTGATATCCTTATTCTTGATCATATCCGTGATCAGATAAGAGGTTATAGTAACACCTGCCGCTTTGGCTTTCTTATGCATACCGTCGAGCTCAGCTTTTTCATAACGCTTTATGTCAATTACTGACTTGTGGTCTTTCCAGTAGCATTCATAAGCTTTATCCATATCTTCAAAGCTGAAGACTTTCTTCTCCTTTTTCCATTTCTTATTCCAGTACTTAAGGAGCATTTCATATAGGGAAGACAATTCAATTCCTTCAGGTATATTTTCCACCGTAAGATTTCTAAAAGGAACTGGTTCTACTGCTTCACCATTAAGACACCTCATAAATGTCTCGATAAAATACAGCAGTGACTTACCGTCTCCTCCAAGATGGTGCATCATAAAAAGGATCCCGTCAGCAGACTTAAAGCCTCTTATGAATTCGCCGTCTTCTATATGAAATCTCTTTCGCTCATTTAAATCGATTAGTTCCTGTAAGGACTTATCCGTATCTTCAAAGCCGTTATGCGTTTCATCAGAAGTTACATAATATGCCTCACCTGATGATTCTATAACAACCTTCGTATTCAAAACTTCATGAACACGGCAAGCCTTTTCAAAAGCAGCTTTCATTTGGCCAAACGGAACATCTTCACTGATCCTTACAAGCATTGATATAACAATGCTTGTATCAAAAAGATCTCCTCTTTCAGTCTCGATCCTATATCTCATATGTATTCCTTTATTCCATTAACCCACAACTTCATTTCAAGCCTGTGAGGCATAACCTTACTTAAGAAACGCATATAACGGTAGTAGAAAGAGCACACCGATACATCTCTGCCCTTCCTGGCATCTTTTAAAGCTACATCCACAACTTTACCAGCATTTACCATTCCGGGATAATTGATCTCTTTCCCTTTATTAGTTTTCGGAAGCATCTTCGTATCGACCCAACCTGGACAAACAGCTGTACATGTTATCCCTTCATTTTCAACATTAAGGCTTCTTGTAAATGACAAGAGATAAGCCTTACTTGCAGAATATAAAGCAATATACGGATTAGGCTGAAAAGCAGAGGCAGATGCAATATTTAAGATATATGATTTTTCTGCCATAAATGGAAGGGCCGCTCTGCAGATAAGTGTTGCTGCTTTATCGTTGATATCAAGCATGTCACTTATCTCTTCCAATGTGAATTCTGATACCGGAGCCATTCTTGCAACACCTGCATTATTTACCAGATACTTTATCTCAAGCTTTTCAGATTCGATCTTTCTGCAAAGTGATAAGATCTGTTCTTTATCTGAGAGATCAGCCTTTACAGGGATGATATTGTCACCGTAAAGTTCTGCCAGTTCTGATAACTTTTCTTCACTTCTTCCTACAGCCCAGATATTATCTACTTCGCCGTAAAGCTTACTTATAAACTCTTTACCGATATCACCTGTCGCACCTGTAACTATTGCGATCATTACTTATCCCCCAGCAAAACCCTTGATAAATCATCTGAATTGATCATAGCAAAGTCAGTCTGATACATATTCTTTACAGCATAAAGATAGACGACACCCCAGTATAATTCTGACAGCTTTCTGGAGTTGCCGGATACTACACATCCTTCTTTCTGACCTTGCTTGATCATCTTCTCAGTTGTCTTATAGAAAGACTGATCAGCCTCCCCTTCAAGAAGTCTTTGAGTATATAATGCGATTCCCGCAGAGAACATCTCGTCTTCCTTAAGATTCTTGATAAGATAATCAGACAACTTACGTATCTTCGTATCAGCAGGAAGAGGAAGCTTTACAAGTGTTGTAAGCTTATCATTCTTAGCGATCTTATCTGATATGGAAAAGATCTCAGAATATAATTCTTCTTTTGATTTGAAATAGATATATATAGTTCCCTGAGCGATACCAATGTGCCTGGACAAGTCACTTATCTTTGTACCTTCAAAGCCATTCTTCGCGAAATATAGAACAGACTTTCTGATGATCAGATTCCTGGTCTCTTCCCTTATCTCCTGGCAGCGTTCCTGTGATTTTGGCATACCCGCTCCTTTATGAATGAATTTTTATTCATCCATAAATTATCACACGTTCTTTCATATTGTCAACAGATCAGATAATCACGTTACCATTCTCTTCGAACTTTAACGTTGCATTTTCGGCATGCATCATTACCGGTCTGTACTTATATGGCTTTATGTCACCTTTGGAAGTTTTATCTAAATCCATAGCAAAGAACTCCGGCGCCTGCAGAAATAATGATCAGAAGTATCGGAGAGATCCCGTTCTTTATCATCAGAAAGGACTGTTAACATTTAACTTATCCAGATTGCCGGTTGCTGCTGCCCAGATAATGAATCCTATAGAAGCCACTAACAGAATAACAGTTAGTATCATGATGACTTTTCCTGCAGGATGAGCAATGTTTACTGTTCCGCCGTAGCCGAATCTCTTCTCAACATTAAGACGCGTATCATTGGGATTGTAATAAAACATTCCGAGGATCCAGCAGTCGTCATCATCGAGCAGTTCGAGATCCGTATCTCGTTCATATCTCTTTTCGATGGAAATCTGTAACTTCACGCTTATCACAACTATTACCATGATCACAGCCATATATGCCAGAGCACCTGCAAGAACAGCAATATCATTAAAGAAAAACATATACAGTGTCACTAATATTCCGATAACAAGAGCATTTGCCCAGGACATTGCAACAAAGAGATCTGCCCAGCACTTTTTCTTGGCTCTGTTATAGTTCGCATTAACGTTGCTGTCCTTAGAAATAACGGTGTTTCTGGTATTATCCATCATTAATGCGATAGGCACCAATATAATGGCGACGAACAAAAATGATGCGCTCGTCATAGTAAGTCCGTATTTCTCGATGGCAAGAGTATCAACGATCCTGATAACTCCAAAATCAACAAGTATTGCGAACACAGTTTCCAGAAGTGCGATACAGTTTGGCAGGATCAGCCATGGCATTTTCAGCGCATGAATGATGCTTGTATTTTTAAGATCTGCATAGACCGTTCCGGACTTCGTAATACCGAGTTCCTTCTTAAGGTTCTTCAGTTCCGTATTACCCTTTCCAAAAGGAATGAAAACGAGGAACAATGCGAAAACAAGCAGAATAAATGCAAGCATCGTAACATTTGTCGAAGGAAGGAAAACCAGGATCACTGTCGCAATGCAGATGATGCATGTGATTATCAATGCGCTCTTCCTGCAGGAATCTGCAATCTCTTTTACCCTTTTAGCGGCATTACCCTCATGGAATTTTGGGTTATCGCGCACTCCGAATATCATCTTCCTTGTTTCCGGATTCTTTGGGAACCCGAGAATGAGCAATAAAACCGCTGACGGCACAATGCAAATTGCCAGTATTATCTTAAATAACCAGGTCATAAATATTCTCCTATTTTAGTAAAACTCATCAATGAGTTTTTTGAGTTCTGTTTTCGAGACGCCCGAGATGCGTGCTTCAGAAACGATTCGTTTTAATTCAGTCTTATTCTCTTCACTAATGACACCGCTCTGTGCGATGTTGTCACGGACTCTCGCACCGTTCTTGCGGTCTGTCATTATGTAACCTTCCTGCTTTAAGAGCTGGTAGGTCTTACTGACAGTCATGGTGTTTATACCAATCTCAAGCGCCAGGGCTCTTACGGTCGGGAGCTGTTCTCCTCCCTTCAATTCCCCGCTCGAGATTCCCATAACTATCTGATTTCTTATCTGCATGTAGATCGGCACATCAGAGTATTCGTCTATTCGTATGATCATTAAACAGCCTCCTTAGATTTTTTATCTTTTCTGATAACCGCAACGCCCATGAACACAGCGAGGATTATCAGAGGCAATCCTGCAATGATTCCGTTAGGAGCAGGTCCCAGGATCATATACTTTTCCAGATTTACATTATTTGCATTTGCAATCATCGAAGGCAGTGTTGCCAAAGCATTTATCGATCCGTGCAAAAGCGCAGCATACCATATACATTTTGTTTTGCTGTATACGATTTCTTCCATCACGCCCATAGCAATGCAAAAGACAGTAAATACGATCAGACCGAGCCATGGGCTGCCGATATAGTTAAGTCCGTACTCATAACCTGCAATAAGCATTGCCGGAAAGTGGAATGCCGCCCAGCAGATTCCGCCGATGATCCAGGTTGATGCCTTTCCAAACTTCTTGTTAAGTTCGGGATATAGGAAACCTCTCCATCCTGCCTCTTCTCCTATTGCTGTTACGATATTTATAAACGGAGCAATTAAGAATCCCGGAAGGCTCGCTAAAATGTACATCTGATAATTCATTCCCGACTGTTCGAGCTGTGCTGCGAAATTCACTCCGGCAGCCTCATACTGCGCCATTATATATGAACCGCCGGCATCAAACAGATCAGGGAATATCATAAAGAATATCGCTGTGCCGGCTGCAACCACAGGAAGCATTCCATATGCTGCGAAAACGAGCCATCCGAAATTGCCTTTGAACCTCGGCTTCCATCCCATTTCCCTGAAGCTTGCTTTGGAGATCAGCGCCGCAATGAGCGGTATGTACATGCAGATTGCCATTCCCGCCTGAAAGACAGTTGTTCCCGTCATTCCGGGGTTGTTTACCATGTAAAGTGATACGGCGCTCTGTATGGTCCACGAGATCACGTACGTGATGACCAAAAACTTAATAACTTTCTTCTTATCCATACCTATCCTTCTTCCATGCACACTTTTGTATGCTTTGTATTAGTCCTTGTAATACAAAGCATACACGCAGACAGATGTCATGTCAATACATTTCGGGCACGTGTTATAATCTACGTATCAGAGGGGAAACTCTTAGTATGGAGAATCAACTGTTGAATTGACTGATACGTTGAAAATGGTGCATCGGTCAACTGCTATGGACATTTTGTAAGGAGACCTTATGAAAATATTCGTAAAATCTTCAAAGTATAAGAGAATCGTAACGGCAGACGAATCTGACAACAAGCATATGCTTTTCTTTGACTGGAAGCAGATGTCTGCTGAAGAAGCTGAAGCACTTGCTAAAAAGACATCAATTGAAAATCCCGGAAAGATTTATTACGTCAGATATAATGACGAAACGAATCCGGTCTCTGACACCTATTGGTTAGAAGGTATAAGTTATTCTTCTTATAGAGATGCCCTCAAGGCTCAAGAATCATTATAGTTTTAGGAGTGAGGAATGATCTGTCTTGAAACTGAGAGACTTATCCTCTGAGATTACGCCAATGAAAACCCGTTTGGAATATAGACTCCTTAAGTCCGATTGGGATAAGCGGGAGATCTGACATGAATATGCGCAAGACTTTTGTGTGCACAGCTGCTTTTTTGATGACAGGATTACTGTCATTTTCGGCATTTCAAAAAACTCTCCACGCAGACTCCGGTATAAACAACTCCGACAAAGCAATCAGATACGGAACAGCCCATATTTCGGGCGCGATGGAGAACAATATTTATTTCGGAAATTATTGGCAGTCAGTCACAAGTGACAATGCGACAGACAGCAACAAAGAGCCCGTCAAGTGGAGAGTTCTCGCAAACGACGGCAATCTTTTTGTCGTGTCAGATCAGAACCTTGATTGCATCGAATATAATACATTCGCTGAAACAGTTACCTGGGAAAACTGTTTCTTGCGGCAGTGGCTCAACACCAAATTCATTGATAATGCATTCACCACTCAGGAGCAGGATGCAGTCCTCGAATCCCTCGTCGTAAATCAGGACGGTGCGAAAGGCTCAGAAGCAGGTGCCGATACCTATGACAAGGTTTATCTTTTATCTATTTATGAAGTGATCGATCCGGAATTGGGATTTCCCACAGACTGGAAGGATAAGGGCGGCACGCGCGTCTCACTTAACACCGGATACACCAAGAGTAAGGGTGCCATTACTGGCGCCGATATGTCGGGTGCATGGTGGCTCCGAACTCCCGGCGACGCCAAGAATGCTGCGAACGTTTTTAATGAAGGCAACGTTTTCGTAAGAGGCGGCGGCGTTAATAATTTCATTTTCGCAGTGCGTCCTGCAATGAATATCGACTCTTCCAGAGTGCTTTTCGCATCACCTGCCGAAGGTGGCAAAACATCAGGCGTACCCGGCGCAGATGCAATGACCGCAGTCGGTTCTTATAACGGCAGCGATTGGAAACTCACCATAAGAGACGATACGAGACCTGTTTTCGGAGCTTCTGTTTCAGGCTCGAAAACGATCCTCAAGGACGGTGCGTTAAAGCTCAAATACACAGGTGCTGTGACAGGCGCAAACGAATACATCTCGATATTAATCGAAGATGCAGATGGCAACATTCTTTACTATGGAAATATCGTCGACAACTCCTCATCTGATGCAACGGATTCAGGCAACGCTACACTCAACATTCCGTCAGATCTGACTCCCGAAAACTACGTGATCAAGGTCTTTTCCGAACAGTGTAACGGCAATTATAAGACTGATTTGGCGAGCAATATCGTGACGCTCGATATCACCGTTTCGAAGTATAAAACAGCAGACAGGAATCTCAGCATCGGAATCGGCGCTGCCATTGTTGCAGCGGCATGCGTTGTCGTAGTTCTCGCTGTCAGGAAAAAGAATCAAAAGGACTCTTAGTCGTAATCTTTCGTTTTCATAACGTATATCTCATCGTTGAAGAATGCTATTATGGCGGTCTTCCCTTCAAGCTTCTTAGCAATTGTGCCTATCCCACACCTGAACTTCAACATAAGCATACTTACCGAGAGACTCTTTGAGAAAAGCGTCAACTGAGCCATTGCATGCCCCGATACGCTCAAACAGCATTTTCTTCGTCAGAACAACAGGTTCATTTCCATGAATCATCAGAGCACAGCTGTCTCCTATCGTGAAGCTGACCTGATCGTCCGGGACATCATCCAGATCGATAATGATCTTATCGCTGCTGTCAAACCATTCTCTGAGATATTCGCACTCCAGGAGTGTAAACGAATAGGGGTGCGGGAGCTTCGGCTTACCGCCTAACTGTATAAACTTCTCACGAACAAATTGATCTGCTTTCTTTCGCGCGGGATAATAATTCTCAAAGTCAGCGAAACGGCCGAAACTGGTAGTATCCGGATGAGCTTTCGCGAGTTCCTCAGCCTTGCGAAATGCATCCTCCTCAGGAAGGAGCATTATATTTTTCCACGGGTCTGTCCCCGGATAAAAGTAGTGCGTAATAAACAGCTTATCCATATTCATTTCCGGTCTCTATTACTGATGATTTACAACATTAATTATACTATTCCCGGGATTTAGCAAAACCTAAAGTCTAAATCCAGCCGTGTATTTTTTGTGTAGTAAATCATTTCGAAAACTCACAAAAAACTACATTTATGAACAAACGTGCAAAATACGTGCATGTTTTGGCCGTTGGCACTACACTTTTTTCGCACACGCCTAAATCGACCTGACTCTAACCCTCCCCGCAATTGAAATATATCCGTGCCAACTATATTATTCTAGTAGTACATCCGGTTTTGCAGATTTGCCTGCTATCTGATTTGGAGGGTAAAAAAATGAGAACAAAGAGCCTGATCGCAGTATTGCTTTCATTGTGCCTTCTTGTTTCCTGCACTAAATTTGACTATGACAAACTCCGTTCAAGAGACGGCATAATGATGTATATCGGTTCGACAAGTTATGAGCTGATGTATGCAGGCTCAAATAACTGTACCGGCATAGGATATGAAATTGATTGGGACGGCAACATCACCAGATATGTCGGTTACCAGATCACTGAGACTCTTTACGATTACGCAGTCCTGAGCGAAAAAGACTACAAGACGCTCTATGAGTTTGCTGAACACAGCCGCAAGACCGATCCCTTTAAAAATTATTCTGAAAGAGTATATGACGGTTGGGTCTGGGACTTCGAGTATTATTTCGATGAAGGAGAAGACCCATTTACTATCTACCACGGTTATTGCTATCAGCAGAAAGAATTACAGGAGATCCTTGATCTGCTGAAGTCTTATTTCCCCAGTATAGAATACATTCCGGCTCCTACCGTAGAGCCGGATAATACTGAAGAGCCGGATAACACTTCAGAAACTATTGAAGAAACAGTTATTGATCAATTGACACCTCTAGGCTATGTCTCAGTTGATCAATTCAAGAGCTATTACGGTCTGGATGGCATAAACGATGACAGTTATATAGAAGACTTCATCCTCTTCCAACAGATAACAGAAGAGCAAATGTTTGAATACGATTACGGCAAAGAACTGACTGATTCTATCGCGAATGGGGATTACAGTCTGTTCGGCTATAACATGAACTGGAATGTACTTAACTATCAGGAGATAGAAATAGAATCGAGAGATGCTATCGCTGAAGCTACAGGAAATGCCAGATGGATCTACATGGTCTTTGAGGTCCCTATACCTGACAGCGATGAGACCCAAAGAGTAACCATGCTCTCTGATCTTTACCATGACAAGTATTATTATGACGTTGATGAAAATAACTATAGAAATTCCAGAAAAAGAACTAATCTGACTGAACTGGCAAGAGAAATACAGGTGGAAATGATCCCGGAAGATGCCGAGAGACAGAATCCTGACCGTGATAAATATGCTCTGTCTTACGAATATGATGTATACATTTTCTCTTACGACAGAGAGTATATCCATATCTCAAACGACAGCACCTACCGTTTTCACCAGTCATTTGATATCTACTGGAAGCTGGTATATTACAGGATCTTCTGCACCGAATTTGAGGTAAGTTCTAGCGGTACATAAATAATTGCATATAATGGTATAAATACTGAAAAAGCTTGAAAATACAGGGGTTGCAACCGCAGGTTGACAATATTCAAGGTCCGGTTGGTAGAGATGTTAAGGCATAAATTGCTAATCTTGGGACAGCAAAACCCGGAGGTGGAATCGATGACAATTGCTGACAGAATACAGAGCCTTAGAAAATCCAAAGGTATGTCCCAGGAAGAACTGGCCGACAAGGTCGGTGTATCAAGACAGGCCGTATCAAAATGGGAGAGCGAACAAGCAACCCCTGATCTCGAAAAGGTCGTGATAATGAGTGATATTTTCGAGGTTACTACGGATTATCTCCTCAAAGGGATCGAGCCGGTCAAGTCAGATGATCATAAGACGATGGCCGATGTTATTGACCAGAAGATCCTTACCGAGAAGAACAGTAAACGCGCGAAAACAGCCCTCAAGTGGTTCCTCATAGGATTCGGTATTTTGCTGGCGATAGATATTATCTCCATGATCATTTATTTCATCATAAACGGATTCCCCGTTTAATCTGATCCACAAATAATCTGACACTTAAAAACGGCGGCCACACCGCTGCTTTTCTCAATGCGCTCAAAAAAGGAGTTTCCCATGAATAAGATAAAAACATTTATATGGAACATCATCCCGTTTAACAACCGCTCTGATATGCCGCTGATACTATATGTTATCAAGGTCATCCTGATCTTCTGGGTATTTAAATTCGCTTCTGAACTGGCAGGAGAAGGCATAGTCCTGGCACTCCACTTTGCCTGCGGCAAGAATCCGTTGCAGGGCGAGATGTTCGACAGTAATACGATCGCTCTTATCTCTTACTTCGGATATGGCTTCATGATAGGAATCATCTTCCTTCTCTGGAAACTGTTTCAGAAAAAGACACCGGCAGAATTAGGATTTACAAAACCTGCGTGGAGCTATTTTGTAGGTGCTACAGCAGGTGCAGTCCTTGTGGTGATCTCAGTTGCTCTGACGGTTCTTACGGGTGCGATAAGGTTTAACGGCGTTTTCGATAATATCAACACGGGTATGGTCTTACTCATGTTAGGTGGCTTTGTTTTCCAGGGTGCCTTTGAAGAGATGCTCTGCAGAGGTGTCGTACAACAGCTCCTGCAGAAGAAATCTGTTCCGGTAGCTGTCGGTGTGAGTGCAGCTTTATTTACCATCTCCCACGTCCTGAACATGGACTTCAGCTCCCCTGCCATTGCTGTAACGGCAGTCATCAACCTTCTCCTGATATCGCTCATTTTCTCGCTTCTCACCATCCGTTTCAGGAGCATCTGGGCAGCCTGTGGAATGCATTCGATTTGGAACTATATCCTTTACAGCATTCTGGGACTCAATCTGAGCGGAAGTGACGAGATTACTGCCTCCGTTTTCAATATGAGTTCCGTCGGTAAAAACATATTAAACGGCGGTGTGTATGGTATCGAGGCGAGCATCCTCACAACTGCAGTATTAGTTGTCGCTGCCACACTGCTAATCTTATTCACCGCCCGAAAATCAAAACGCGCTTGATCTGATGTTATAATTTTCGTATCTGAAATTGAGAACTAAAAGGAATGGCTTTCTAAAAACATTGTATTTTTAAAAACACAGCCCGGGTCGTCCCGGGCTGTTACTAAATTATTCCGGGTTTATTATCAGAAATCCTTCATCAATGCACTGAGCTCATCATCAGATTTGTCAATGAGCGAATCCTCTTTGAAGAAATTTGCTTCCATAACTGCAACAGCTTTGCCGTTCTTAACGAATACGATATCGTAGATTCCGGGATCAGCATAATCAGGACTCAGATAGAAAGAACCCCACTGATCACCTTCAGTCTCGGGCTTTGTCAGATTACATACGGCGAGCACTTTAGTGTCTTCTTCGGTGAATCCCATTTCCGTATAAACATTAGCATCGTCTGCATGCTTATATACGTATACCCATAAACCGTCGTCAACGCTCGTATCAGGATAGATCTCGACCCATTCATTCAACAGGAAAATGCATCTTATACCCTTTACGTCCGGATCCTTTTCATTGAATTCAGATGAACCAAGTTGGTTACCCTTTAAGGTTAAACCCTTGATCACAGGGCCACGGTCAGTATCAAACAGATAGAGCTCACCGGGGAGCAGCACGATGGCACCCGGATCTGTATTATCCTTGGTTTCATCCACATCGCCACCGTTATCTTCACTGGAAACAGTTTCTTCACTGGCTACGGTATCATTTACGGTTTCGTTTGTGGTTTCCTTTTCAGTTGTTGTTCCGCCTGCATTAAAGCATGCCGTAAGTGATAAAAGCATCGTGCCTGAAACGATCATTGCTAAAATCTTTTTCATTTTGATAACCTCCTAAACAAGTTAATGTCTTCCTAAGATTAAACAATCCATATCATATCGTCATTATATCGATAATAGTTTATTCCTGAAAATTACTGTTGAGGGCCCATATAGATATCTATGCGTTCTATTTCGAGTGATGAGGCGTATTCATAAGCATCAGTATTGCGGATGTCGTCGAAGAAATCTTCATTCACATTACCGTGTACATCAATACTCATGTCTTCATCTCTGTATTTGTAAGATTCAGAATCAGCCTTGTACAAGACATTTACACAGATCTGATATCTTTCACCATCTTCTGCCGTAAACCATCTCTTCAAACAGAAACCATAGTGGAATCCTGCATCGACAAAAACTCCGGCATTATAGTCATAAACAGAATAGGTGTTTGAACCTGACTTAAATACAGTGCGGTCCCCGTCTCCCATTTTATCGTGCATCTGCTCGAAAACATCAATGACCTCAGACAGCGACATATCCTCATTAATGTTATTTTCAAGGAAGATCAGATTCTCATTATTCTCATAGAATTCAGGTTCTCTCGGTTCTCTGACCGTTGTTTCATACGTTGCTAACGAAATGGTCTCGGGCGCACGCATTTCACCACCGGTCGCGATAATAAACAGAAGACCGAGAATGAGGATAATAACAACTGCCTCTATTACAAAGAAAACTATACCGGCTATTGAGAAGCCTATGCCCCGCAGCTTCTTTCGAATAGCATTTACAAGTCCCACTATGGATAAAACAATTCCTGAAATATGAGTCAGGAAAAGACATATCAATAACGGAGGATATAAGGCATCGAAGACTTTCCTTCCTAACTCATGGACCATTATGTCATTGAATATGAAGAACTGCCCTATGATCACTGACAGCATTATAAGAGAAAAACCTATCACAGAAGCCTTACTGAATTTTTTCTTCATTCCGCCGCCTCCTGATGCTTTTATTGTTCTTTATGCCCCATAATGTGTGCCCAGGAACACAATGTATCGTAGTCAGTGTCAGCTACAGCTTGCCAGGCCTGGCTATCCCTCTCATCTGCAGCCTCATACAGGCGCCTTCCCTTTTCCTTGATCAGTTTCTCTGTCTTGTAGTCGTCGTTTTCAAAGGTGCCCGCCTGATCGAACACATCCTTATCGATCTCATACAACCACTGATGTGCTCCGCCTGCGCCCATGAAATAAAGTTCAGCAGTATACGTACCTGTATTTGACATGCATACGGTCCAGCGGCTCGAGGAATCACCTGTGCCTATTCCCGTCTTATACAGATTGGAACTCCGCTCGTCCTTGTAAGTATCGTTCAGGATCTCCACAACTTCCCCGATGTACATATCATGAGGATCGCCGTTTTTATAGAACTTGGTTCTTATTTCCTCCGGCATGGCGTCCATATCCAACTGCTGCTTGAAAAGTTTCCTGCACACGATGATCATCCTGACATCGGTAAAGGAAATACCGTGAGGACGCTCAAAGACCGTAAATCCGGTCTCCTTCAACTTATCCATGTCCCTTCCGGATTTCGATCCGAGAAGTTTAAGTTGTTCGTTGTACCACATGCGATTTACAAAGGAGAGTGTGAAGTAATCCTCTTTGTCCATAAACTCATGCGTATAACGAGATTCACGCACGAAAACACTAACAACGGGCTTACCCCAGAGTGTTCCCATCTCACCCCAGCTAATGGTCATCATGTTGAAGTTGTCCTTATTACCGGCCGTCAGTATGGGCCATCCTTCATCAAAAAACTCGAAAATATCCGTCTTTAAATCCATATTCTTACCTTCACTTCGGATCTGTCTATTCTTGATTTAATCGTCATTACTCAGGAATTCAATTTTGCCGTCACGGCCAACCTTGATCGCTGTTCCGCAATACTTGCAAATTCCCACAGTTCCTTTGCGGATCTTATTTCCGCTGCCGCCGCAGTTAGGACACGGGATAGCCATATACTGGGTCTCCAGATCGTCTTCGTATTTTTTCTTTTCGAGCTCTGCTTTCTTCTGATCAGCAATCGCTTCTTCCTTACGTGCCTTTTCTCTTTCCCTGAGAGTTTTCTGGTAAGCGATATTTTCCTTGTTGCTCTTTCTGATAGAACTGATGCAGATTATCGTTATAAAAAGTAATACTCCCACGATTACGACCGCCACAGCGTAGCTTACGAATGTCTGGTCCTTCATCATGGTATCTGCTGCTTTAATGAATCCATCACGTATAGAGCGGCCGGGATGGACACCATCCGGTTTATAAATAAAGCTGAGGCAGTCCATAAGTATCTGTACGGCTTCGTCATCCATTACATACACGCTTGCATTTCCTCCCGGATAACACCTCCAAAAATAGGAAGTTGTGAACTGGCTGCTGTCACTAAGAGCAATAAGTATATGGCCACCATCGGACCCGAAGAGATCTTCATACTTATTTTTCATGAGATTATCTGCAGCTTCTTGTCCATCTTCTAAATAATAATATTGGTTAATCTCATCGTAGTATGAAGTTACCCAGAGAAAAGGCTGAACACCGGTTTTCTCATAGAAATACTCCATTCCGGAGATGATGTATTCTCCCTCGCCTTCGTCGATGAGCCTGCCTGTATCGTCCTGATACCAGACATCTGTCTTCACGCATAGATCTGATGGTAAAACTCTTCGTTGTATAGTTGATTTGGTCAGCCAGCTATCGTTGTTTGTAAATACAAAAAAGACAACTATAGCTGCCGCCGCCAGAACTACAGCAGAGATCAAGCCTATTGTTTTGTATCTTTTATATGTGCTCTCTGATTTCATTAATCATCCTCTAATAAAACAAGTCATCTCTATTTTACTAAAACGCAGTCAGTCTTCATTTGGATAAGGTTCCTTTTGATCACAAGTAAATCATGGGACCATTGTCTGGTTTCTTTTTGAAGTCTCTCAATATCTTCTAAGAGCCTGGCTCTATCCATATGCACTCCGCTGGAATCGGTTGATAATTTCTCAGCCATAAAATAAACATGACGGATCGAATCCAACACTTCAACTCTTCTGTTCAACTCATCAATATCGCCGTTATTTAAACATACCTTTCCGAGCAGGAATATCATTTCTTCGAGTTTGGAGAGGAACTCCTTGTCAGATTCAGATACGCGTAGTTTAGCGTCATTAAAAAGTTCACTGATCCTGATCCATTCATCTCCGGTTATTACGTCAGCTGTATCGATATCGCTTATCCTGGTCCATCTTCCCTCACAAAGTATCCTTCCAAGGAGCGCATCAAAGCTTGACGGATTAACCATAAGGATATTCTCGAAACGTTTTTTTGCCTCGCCGTAATGGCCGGTATTCATAGCGTTAAGTGCCTTTTCCATAGGCATTCCGAAAAACAGTGAGATTCCATATGCCACTCCGCATGATCTGCATTCGTAAATGCGTCTGTTCTTATCCAGATAAAGGTGTCCTGCGCACTTGGAGCAAATAATGGTCTCGTCATGATCTGTATCAATAGTGTTATTTACAGCTTTGACTTCTTCGCGAACATCTGCCACTGTATTTTCCGCTTCGTCAGCATGGTTTAACGCCATTAATTCCCCGTATTCCGTGCCATATATTTTCTGAAAATGAGCATATTGCTTTTCCAGATATTTTTTCATTTCCCAGGCATCGTGTATCTGGTTGTTTTCATATATTGGAGAAGGAGCATTATTTTCCTTGTGAATGATCCAACCGATAACCCCTGCCATGACTCCGAACAAGAATAAGATAAATGCGTAATCGAAATTGCCACCGGTAAGGGCTGCTAAAGCTATAAAAACGACACCGCCAAGACTGATGGCAGGTCCTACCGGGCTAAATGACTGTTTTTTATCCTCATTTTTCCTGGACTCAATTTCAATAAAGCTTTTGTTTATTTCCGCTCTGGTATCTTCGTCGTTCAGGGAATTAATGCTGTTCTGATATATCTTCAATCTGTCACTAAGATCGATCAGGGACGTGAGCTGACCAAAGAAATCAGCTTCCTTAATTGATGCCTGTTTCTTCAACCTGGCGATAAGGTTTTTCAGAGAAACAATATCAACAGTATCAAATATTTGGGGAGATTCCAGTGCCTCCAGAGACGTAACCTTGATCTCACATAGGATCAGGCCCTTGAGTGCCTCAAAATCACACGGGTTCTTTTCCAATATGAGATTGTATTTTTCTTTTGCAGAAGAGAATGCTTTTTCTCGCAGACTCTCTTCAGCCTGCGACATAACTTCCTTCTCATGAAAATCGATGGCATCAAATTTAGTTCCGCAAAAAGGGCAATCGAAAAACTCCTGTTCGGAATCGAACATCAGAACGCCTGCGCATTTGGAACATGTGTAGCTCTTCAGTTTAGTTGATAATTCAGGTCTGTCTGACATATTCTATCCCCATAAAATGTCTGATGATTATCAGATCCAATTATTCCCCTACAGAGATAATTATAACATGGACGATAGGATAACAGGCTTAATGTTCCATCACCCAGGCAAATGCCTTTGCCGTACGGATATCAAAGTCCTTAAAATGATTTCCTTCATTCCATTCGAGGATAGTGTCATAACCTTCTTTATCGAGGAAAGAATGCATCTGCCTGATCTTATCCCCCACGGTTGCCATGACAGGATTGCGCGTCTTCTCTTCCCTGTCTCCCAGGCTGAGATAGACCGTCTTACACAACGGTTTTCTTTCTTCTATATACTCTCGAAAGTCCGGAAACCAGACCGACGGGGATGCCGCTGCAACGCCTGCGAATCTGTCTGTCTGAGTAGATGCCCAGAGTGCAAAAAGACCGGCCAGCGAATAGCCCCCGATGTAATACTTTCTGCCGTCCTCCGGACAGAGGGACAAAATCTCAGAGAGTGTATCAGTGGCGCCGTCACCAAAGTCTTCATTTCCGAACACTGCAGGCGCATTCCAGGGAGACAGATCCTTATTCCAGTCGCCCACTTTAAAAGCTATAAGACAGAATTCTTTACCGGAGAGTTCGCATATCCTGCCGTATTCATTCTCAATACCTGTCAGGTCGTGATCATCAACAGGCTGTATGAGACATATCCCGGCTGTTCTTTCTCCGAATTCATAAGTCTTCATGCTGCTTTATGAGTTAAATCCACTCAGGTCCTTTATGACCTCTCCAGCGATTATCAGTCCTACAACAGACGGAACAAATGCAGTAGAACCGGGTATATCCCTTCTCTCAGTACATTTACGCTGGGCGCCGGGCGGACAGATACAGTTTGTTCTGCAGCTTATGGACATATCCTCGATGGGACGCGTAGGCTCTTCTTTGGAGTAAACGACCTTAAGGGATTTGATGCCCCTCTTCCTGCATTCACGGCGCATTACCTTTGCCAGAGGACAAATAGAAGTCTTGTAGATATCAGCTACTTCAAAAGCAGTAGGATCGAGTTTGTTGCCTGCACCCATACTGCTGATTATCGGTGTACCGGTCTTATCGGCCTGCATGACGAGCTCGAGTTTTCCTGTAACGGTGTCAATGGCATCGATCACATAATCGTATTCATCGAAGTTGAACTGATCTGCAGTATCAGGCATATAGAACGTCTTGTATGTGCGAACAACGCAGTCAGGATTAATATCGTGGACCCTTTCTTCTGCAACATCTACCTTATATTTTCCGATGGTCTTTCTGGTTGCTATTATCTGACGGTTTATATTGGTAAGACATACTTTGTCATCGTCTATCAGGTCCAGAGCACCAATACCGCTTCTGGCCAAAGCCTCTACGGCATATCCTCCTACGCCTCCGATGCCGAACACGGCAACACGTGCATGTTTAAGCTTATCCATACCCTCATGCCCTAACAATAACCGCGTTCTGGAAAACTGATCAAGCATTGTTTTATTCTCCGTTCGACGTCCCGTTTAATTCTCCCGGGCGATTAGTATGGGTATTATATCACGGAAGGAATTTCAGACATCATCAAATGTCAGTCGGCTCTCTCCCCAAATTCTTCCACAGTCTTATATTTGCCGGTTTCAGGATCCTTTTCCAAATACTCTATGTAGTAGATACCGACATTATCTTTGTCTTTGAAATCGTAGAGAATACCTGTCATAAAAATACGGGCACCGTCATCGTTTACGTAGTACATCGTGTAATCAAATTCGTTTCCGTCCGGCCTGTAATGATTCCCTTCAGGATCGCCCGGATCACCCAGGAATTTATATTCAGTATATCTTTCCATGTCTTTGGACGAAGTATTCTCGATATCACACTTATCAAGAAACTCCTGCAGATCATCTTCGGTCAGGTCGGTCTCTTCCAGCATATTGGGAGCCAGGAGTTCATAGAGGCCATCGGCATCCTTATCCACTATCAGCCCGGCCACTTCTTCGCGGTCAAATTTCCATCTGTTTTCAGCCTTATCCAACAATGAACATCCGCCCGCCATTACAACGGTCAGCCCAATAAGTGCGATGGAACTTACCGGAAATCCTGCTCTTTTCTTTCTCATAAACATCAGTGGTTATATCTCCTTATTACGGCTCTGACATCAGGGAGTGCCTCGAGGAATACATTAACACATCTTGGATCGAACCGGGAACCCCTGCCTTCTTCGATTATCTTCAGGGCTTCTTCAATAGAGAAAGCCGGCTTATAGATCAGTCCTTTTGAGGATTGATCGAATCAATATACTTATGATACTTCTCTTTTTCCGAATACATGTACTTATCAGCACGCTCGATATAGTCATCGATCGATAAGTCATCGTCTGGTTCAATAACCGCATAACCGATACTGGCGTGGAGCATGAATGCGAGATTTAAGGACTTGAACTCGCTGCTCATAGACTCATTTATCTGCTTTATCATCTGTTCGATCGTATCAACAGGAGGACACGAACCTACTGCTATGAATTCGTCACCGCCATATCTTCCGAAGAGCCATTCTTCAGGAGAATATCTCTTGAATGCTTCGGCTGTGGCTTTTATGGCCAAATCGCCGTTTAAGTGTCCGTAGAAATCGTTTATCGTCTTCATTCTGTCGATATCGGCAAACACCAGTATCGCCTTTTTGCCCTGTTCTTTCTGAGATGCTATAAAATCGTAGAGCACGCGCTCACATCCCGTACGGTTATACAGGCCCGTGAGAGCGTCTGTCATGTACACCTTCTTGAGTTCTCTGTTCGCACGCTCGGAGAAGATGTGACGGCAGTTGAATGTAAAACTAATTTTGGGTTAAATTGGATATATAAAAATGCATACGTCATAAGGAAAGTGTTAGTCATGGGATTCATAAGTAACGTTACAGGAGCTATTTCAGATTCGTTAAATTCTGAACTTAAAGATCAGTATCTTGAGGCATTCAGAACTGATTCTTTGGGGCAGAATTTGCTTGTTAAACGCGCGTACCGTCTTAATTCCAGAGGACATAATCAGGACAGCAGCAATATCATCTCGAACGGTTCGAAGGTTCTCGTTCCTGAAGGAACATATGCACTCATGATCGACGACGGAGAGATAGTTGACACCGTTACCACGCCCGGCCTTTATACATGGGAGAATTCATCTTCCAAATCTGCTCTGTCAGGTGGGATCAAGAATGCCCTGGGAGATGCTTTCGACAGGTTCAGATTTGCAGGGGAAGTCACGAAGAGTCAGAAGATCTACTACGTTAATGCGTTAGAGATAATGAATCAGACATGCAAAGATTACCTGAACGTGATGTATCCTGATCCGTTTTACGGGAACCTGTATCTCAAGTTCAGGATAACATTCTCATTCAGGATTGTTGATCCGGTCAAGTTCTTTGGGAAGACCGGTAAGGAAACCACCGTATACGATTACATGGGTTCTGAATACAAACCGAAGAAACCTTTCCAGGAAGTACTGGATCATATGGAAGAGGCCATCAATCTCTGTGCAGTACGCGACAAGGTTCCATTCCCGAAGCTCCTCTCAAACAAGAGCAAGCTGAAAGATGCCGTTAATGAAGCAGTGTCAAAGGAGTGGTCAGAACTGCGCGGTATGGTTGTCGAGTCGATCGCACTTACTGATCTGACACTCGACGAGTCTTCGAGAAACCGTGTCGAACAGTTCGATTCGGCAAAGCTCTTTGCTGACGATCCGGCTGCACTTGGTGCCCTGGTTGCTCTGGGTCTTACTAAAGCCTCGCAGTTGGCAGCTTCTAATTCTGCAGGCGCGGTTGGTATTGGAATTGCCGGTGCGGTCTCAACATATGCACCCGGAGCTCAGAGTCAGAACATTCTTGAGACGTGTCCCTTCTGTGGAACACCGCTTCCTGCACAGGCACCTTTGGACAGGTGTCCGGCATGCTATGCAGATATAAGAAATTACTATACCGGGAAATAGAGACAGCAAAACAAGTAATTTGCGATATTAGAAAATGGCAAATTTTGTAAAACCAGTTTCCTGATCAGACAACGCTGTCCTTAAGCTTTTCAAAAGACTTTCGCGCTATTTGTTTTACATTGGGATCTTCATCAGCGAACGCCAGTTTCTTAACATACTCTTCGCAGTTCTTGGCATGTATTGCAGCTGCAGCTTCAGCGGCTGATGCTCTTACCATCGGAGAAGGGTCACGTAACAGTTCGATCAATGCCATGCCGGAATCGTATGATGGTATCATTCCCAGAGCCATGGCAACGGTCATTCTGACATCTTCGTTGGGATTACTGATGTATTTTACTACGGCTCCTAATTTCTGTTTTGTTCCCAGTTTAATTATCTTTTCCTTCAAAGAATCAGAAAATGCCATAGTATATGACTTCCCTTCTAACTATCATCCTTACGTATTATAGGACGCTTGGGAGTCAATTCAAACAAAAAAATCTGATATTTTTCAAATCTTGCTAACACTGAGCAGGGAATAAAAAAAATCCGTTTCAGTATGGAGCCGTCTCAGTAATGAGATGGTCCCTTTTCGTATTAGAGTACAGTTTCTGCGAATGTGTTTATTGTTGTTACGCAGGACGGGCGAGGTAGTATCCCTGATAAAGATCGACACCAAGACCCTGGAGGTATTCAAACTCTTCTTTTTCTTCGACGCCTTCGGCAACTACCAGCATGTTTTTCGAATGGAAATGTTCTACCAGTTTTTTAACATTCTCCTGCTTTTCGCTTATGTGGTCGATTCCGGAGATCACTTCCCTGTCGAGTTTTACAATGTCAGGAGACATGAATTCCATCAGTTCCATATTGTTGAGTCCGGTCCCGAAATCATCGGCTGCCAAAAGATTATCCATAAACTTTACGGATCTCTTCTTTTCTTTCCAGTGTTCAGGCGAGAAATACGGATACTCAAGATTCTCGATGATCATCCTTCCGCGGATCCTTTCTCCGAAATGAAGCAGGAACACATCTGCTTCTTCCTGCTTCATGCAGTCTGACGGGAATGAATTGATGGCAACTCTCTCCTCATATCCTCTTAAGAAATATGCCTGCATCGCGCCGAAGAAAGTAGCCACTTCAAGGACATGCAGCTTATCTTTTTTGGTGTAGTCAGCAATAAGATCCGTTACCGTCATTTCAGTCGGGCGCATTAAGGCCTCCCATGCATAAACCGTCTTACCGTCAGGACGGAATATGGGCTGGAACACGTAATTGATCGACAACTCCCTCAGAGCCTGCAAAATATCTGTATGTAATGGCAAGTGGTCAAAACTAATCATCTGATATCTCCTTATCTTTTCAGCTCCGGATGCGCTTCGTAGAATCTTCTCTTATCCTCATACATCCTCTCATCCGCGAGCCTCAAAGCCTGTCTTACATTGAGTCTGCTGTCTTCATAGCACTGGCCGATCGCAAAACATACATGTTCGTATTTTTCTTCAGCCTTTCTTATGTCTTCAACTCGTTTACCCAGTTCTTCTTCTGTTATGCCTGCAATGATGATGGTAAATTCGTCTCCGCCGGCACGGTAGATATTATTAATGTCAAAGACTTCCTCTAGAGCTTTGGCAGCATTTTTCAAAAGTGTATCGCCTTCGTTATGGCCATATTCATCATTTACACGTTTTAATCCGTTAAGGTCAGCAAAGATTACGCCGATTGAAGTGTCGGGAGCAGAGCTGTCCATGCAGATCTTATCGACATAATTGTTCATTTCGTTTCTGTTCATGACGCCTGTCAGGATGTCTTTTGAACTTAAGACCTTCAGACGGTCCATAAGCAGATTGTTGTTTATGGCAGAGGCAAGAATGGAAGCTATGGTCTCAAAAGTCTCCTTGATACTGGTGGCTTTTGCTTCATCGTAGTTCATCGCCCAAATGTAACCAAGAAGCTTATCCCTGAATTTCAGTGGGAACAAAACGATGTTCTTACCATAGGCAGAAGTAAATGACTCATACCAGATAGGATTGCGTTCCTTAACAACATCCAGATCGTGCTTATCTTTTACGACAAGACAGTTACTGCCCGCGATCAGGCCTTTCCAGCTGTCAGCTATATCGTAGAACCCGTCATCGTTATAGTTATTCATTGAGGTCAGGACAGTGTTTTCCGCGAGTGCCTCGCACAGAACTGTGCATTTCTTTTCGAAGGAATCCATAAGAAGGATACAGCAGTGCTCGGCATCAAACATGTCCCTGATATCATGTATGACGTCATTCATCATCTCGCCGAATTCTTTTGCACTTCTGAGCTCTAAGCATATCTTGATAACATTTGCTGTAACATCAGCAGGAAGCGAAGCCATTCTGTCCAGATTAGCCTCAAAGTTTATCTCCATGGTGTATGTGCAAAAACAGAGATTGCCTTCTTCATAAGCTACAGGGAGGAATGTCATATTGAACCAGACACCCTGGATCCTGTCAGCAGTGGCATACGAATTTAGGCATCGTTTTTCAACTGCTGCTTTATAACAGTACTCCTCAAAATTAAGGTCCCTGGTTAAATAATTCGTATATTCCTGATTGGGAGTGAATTTCTGAACCAGCAATTCTGCGCCTGGTGCAGGATGTTCTATGGAATCAATATAAGGCTTGTTTCCGGTGACAATACGGAACTTTCCGCGCTTTCCGTTTGCAAGCTTCTCTACGGATACGATGCATGTCATAGCCCCAAAGCCATCAACATATTTTTGAAGATCCATAAGCATATACCTCCCATCGATATAGGAATAGTTTATATGCTAATGATATAGCGGAGATAGACTGACTGTAAACATTCTTTGATAATATGTTTCGATTTCGTAAATAGAGCATATTCAGCACACATCAATAACGGCATATTAATGCTGACCGCAATCTACGGCGGACCCTATAGATTTATATCAAATTGTTTAACCGGATCTTCGCTTACATGTTCAAGATGCTGATGCCAGTTTCTTTTCTTTGCTGTTTGTAATGATGGACAATACCAGGAAAATAATTGCCATTATGAAGGTAACGCCAAATATCACATACAAGAACTCGGCATCGCTCATAATTTCATTAAAACCGATAACAGGTGCTATCACGATCGCAGCATCTATAGATGTCAAGACAGCAGCTACCATCCTTAATGATCTGCATTTTGAAGCAGGTCTTTTGGCAGTTACCTTGGAACTGATACCGTTGAGTACGATTGATGCGACAGCCATGGCCAGCAGTATGACGCCACCTAATAAAACCAGAAGACCGGTCAGAAAGAGGTCTCCGGTGTCGGCTCCGAACAATGCCATTGTGATCGGACCAAAAACAAACATCATTGCTCCGAGAGCAACTACAGGAAAAGTCTCAAGTATGAGAAGGATACAGGTGATAAGTCCTACAACAAAACAAGTACGTCTCGGACCGCCCTTCGTATTGACAGGAGCTGCAGGAGCCGGGACTGCCTGAGGTGCAGGTTGGACAGGCTGCTGATAAACTGCAGGTGCAGGCTGAGGAACAGGTTGAGGAACAGGCTGTGATACGGGCTGCTGATAGACAGGTGTCTGTTGCATCACAGGCGCCGCTGCCTGGGCATTCACAGGTGTTCCACATACTTTGCAGAACTTTTCATTATCTCCGACTTGTGCACCGCAATTAGAACAAAACATAAAGCCTTTCCTTTCTCACCAATAGAATGTTTAGGTATTCACGATCATTACTCTTACCCAAATGAACCAACCATAGCGATTGTTGCCGCAATGAATGCAAACACCCCTGCAGCAAGACCCGTTACAGGAAGCCAGATCTTGCTCTTGTTTTTCTTAACCAGCATAGTGATCAGAGAGATAAGTCCTGCCACACCTCCCAAAGATGACACATACCATCCGAGAACCATTCCAATAAAGAGAACAGTCAGCTTAGCAGCATCCTCTGATTGAATCAGAACACTTGAACCGGAAGGCATGGCCGATGCTATAAACATAAGCACTGCCCCGATTATTCCCAAACCGGACATTATTATTGATATCCAGCCGAATACTTTTGAGACCGTGGGAACCTTATTTGCACTGCCTCCGGTCTTATTCGGAACAGGCTGGCTCTGCATGATCGCAGGCTGAGGTATAGACTGCTGATAGACGGGAGCCTGTTGAGGTACAGGTTGAGGCGACGGCTGAAACGTGGGCTGAGGTGCAGGTTGAACAGGCCTGGATACAGGCGTTCCGCAGTTTGCGCAGAATGACTGGCCGTCTTTGATTAATGAACCGCAAGAACTACAATACATACTCATACCCTCTTCTCATTATTGTTTTTTATTGTTGCCGCCAAAAGCATCTCTTTCGAGGTGTACAACCGTCTACCGAAAATATAACATCAAGGTAGATATGAGTCAACCGAAGACGGATAAAAGTATAAAACAAGATATATCTGTATAAGTCAGACAGGTTTGCCTGCCAGGATCTCCTTGTAATCTGCAAGGTTCTTCTTCAAAAGATTCGGGATATCGAGTTCATAAGGACATCTGGTCTTGCAGATCCCGCAGTCCACGCAGGAATCGATCTTCAGCATCTCCTGCTGCCAGTGATCCGTAAGCCAGTTCTGTGACGGAGCCCTTCTTATCATCTGGCTCATTCTCGCGCACTGGTTGATCGTGATGTCTACCGTGCAGGGCATGCAGTATCCGCAGCCTCTGCAAAATTCCCCAAGGAGCTCGTTCCTGTCTTTGTCTATAAAGTCTCTGATCTCATCTGTCATCGTTACTTCGTTCTCAAAAAACGAGAGCCATTCATCAAGTTCGGACTGCCTCTGGATACCCCAGATGGGAAGCGCGTCGTACTGGCTCATAAAAGCCATGCAGGCACGTGAATTCGTAAGGAGTCCGCCCGACAGACCCTTCATGGCGATAAATCCCATATCGTGTTCTTTGCATGAATTTACGAGCGCGATGTCACGGTCGCTCGCAAGATAAGAGAATGGAAACTGCAAGGTCTCGTAAAGACCGCTATTTACAATATCTTCAGCGACACCTATCTTGTGGGCCGTGATTCCTATATGTCTTACCCTGCCCTGTCTTTTAGCCTCAACCAGACAGTTGTAGATCTCGTCTTCTTCTGTATAGCATTTGGCCGCGCAGTGGAGCTGGTAGAGATCGAGATAGTCAGTCTTGAGATTCGTGAGAGTGGTGTTCAGGTCTTCTTCGAATTTTTCTTTGGTCGTTGCCATGGTTTTCGATGAGATGAAAACCTTGTCACGCATGCCACAGAAGGCCTTGCCCATCTTCTCCTCGCTGTCGGAATACGCTCTCGCAGTATCGAAAAATCTCATGCCGCCGTCATATGCATTCCTTAAAAGGCTTACCGCTTCCTCAGTGCTGACACGCTGGATGGGCAGCGCACCAAATGCGTTCTGCGGAACCGTTATCTCTGTCATGCCAAGACGGATATTATTCATACGCGGGGTATCCTTATTATTTTGCGTTACTGTTCTTTATAGTTATCGCCAATGTTACCAATCCGAATCCCAGTCTCCGTCATAGGAATCGTAATCGTCCCAATCGTAATCCCAGTCATCGTCATCCCAATTACTGTCATTCCAACTGTCGTCGTCATTATCGTAGTTGTTGGAATCAGCTTCGGTAGGATATTCTTCGATGTCGTCAGCGTAATCACTGTCGAGGTCATCATAATCCTTGGCCTCAAAGTAATCTTTATAATTATCTTTCAGCGTGTCGGGGGCATCATAGGTCCGTTCCCACCCGCCGTCATCATCGGGGGTATACCAACCACCACCGCTATAGTAATAAGGTGTTCCCTGGTAATCGTAGTAGCCTTTGTTAGGTGTTTTGTCACCAGTTAAGATCATGATGACATAGGAGAACGCATAAATTGCTACGATAATGACGAAAACGCGGAACAGTATGCCGGCGGGGCCTCTTCGACGTTTTTGGTTCTTTACCGGCTTCGGTTTATAACTGTTAGTGGTCTTGTTTTTATTCAGATCCGCCTGCTTATGCTCCAGGAGTTCAGCCTTCATTTTCTGGTAGATCTCGTTGACCGCATATGCCTCGTCAGTACCCGTGTAACGTATTGCACGTGTACCATCTGCCTTGTTCTTATATACAACGCAGTTTCCTGTGGCAGGTTCCTTATAGATGCCGAATGCACGGGGTTCCTTGTAATCAACACCAATGAAGAACCTCATCTTCTCGAGCGGAATGCCTTTCTCCTGAGCGAAAGCTTTGAGCTCTTCTATTGTCTTTGGGATCTGGTCGCCGCTCCTCTGAATATGCACATTGACCGCACCGCAGTTAGGACACTTTTCTATCGTGTCATCTATAACGCTTCCGCAATAATCACAAAAGGTTTTCATGATTCCCCCTACAGATTTTTATTATCCCTGGAACTCAGATATCCCAATCGTCGTCCCAGTCGTCATCTTCATCATACCAATCATCGTCATCCCAATCGTCATCGTCTTCGTCGTCATCCCAGTCATCATCATCGTCATCATAGTACCAGTCATCGTCGTCATCATACGTGGTCGTTGTAGTACTCTCAGTTGATGGTGCTGTTGCTGCTCTCTCTGATTCAGCGATCAGATCTGCTGACATCAGGTCGGGAGTATTAAATGTAATAGTCAGATCAATAAACCAGACGTCGATAGGATTATGGTCATCATCTCTTAACTGAATGAGTCTTACATTAGCAACATAGTCTGTGCCTGCTTCACCATAGCACAATGCAAAACCCATAATGCCCATATCTTCAGTACGCTTGATCTTATCCTTATACAGTTCAGACAGATAATCGATCAGGATCTGTTTGCATTTTTCTGCTCTGGTTTCATCATAAATATAAATAGCCGCACAACCGCTGCCGGGTCTCAGTTCGTGTAAATATGCTTCCTCATAACCGCTTATCTTAAAATCAAAGAGATCGGCGCCGATTTTTTCTCTGTTATATCCGCTGTATGAGATAAGACCTATGCGATCTTCACGGTTAGTTAAGTAATCTTCATAGTCTCCATATTCGAAAACAAATTCACCCTGAGCGCTCATGCCATAAGCACTGGTGTATTTTTGATCGAATCCTTCCCAAACTCTCTCAGCAAAATCATCGCGTTCATTTGTAAGGCAGACATCGCCTAGTCTGGGTTCGCACGCGATAATATCATCAACCAGACGTTTCATTGTTGCTTCGTCTGTCGGATCGATAAGCCAATAGCCATTCGGATTGGAGTTATCGCCGCGGTTCTTCTCCGTTACATCAGCATCATCTGTCTGCTCTGTTCTGGTATCGCGGTCATCGTCATCATCATTATTTCTTCCTGATCTTCTCGAATCCTTACCGCTGCAAGAGCAGGAACCGATAACCATAGCGCCTGCGAGCACGATACTTAAAATCTTTTTCATCCCTTTCATAATCTCCACCCCTTTATAATTAAATATGGTGTCGCCACCACCTAAATTATAATAATTAATTGATAATTGTCTATTGTGCCAGACAGAAAAAAGGAGTCACCAAACACGGTAACTCCTGCGTAATATAAGCAATAAACATCCTCTCAGACTTCGTACATAATACCGCCAAAGTATTCCGGCTCACCGTTGTTGTCAGTTAAGATGAAACCGCGAGTGTTGAGAAGAACATAAGAACCATCCTTCTTTCTTGCCCGGTAATAAATTGGAGCCAGTTCTCCGTTCTCATTAAGAATATCAACAAGCGATTCGTTTATGACTTTGCGGTCTTCAGGATGGATATATTCCTGCCATATCCTGTCAGCATGGTACATATATTCCGATTCGAGACCAAAGTCTTCGATAGTCTTCAAGGCCCAGCGTGAGAAATCGTAGCGCATATCATTAAGAAAAACATAACCGCCACCGGAGACAGTTACAAGCGCGCCAAACATACCATCAAGTAATCTCTTTCGCTCAGCGGGTATTGGAATATTTATCTGATCCATATTCTTAAATCCATCAATCTTCCTGACAGACTTAAGGTGCTCCTTATTGGCATACATGCAATGATCGGCGCGATGGAAAACATCCGAGAATTTAGTGTCTGTTTCCTCAAAGACAGCCAAGCCTGATGCTACAACAGGGCCTGTTCTGGCACGTCTGTTGTCATCTGATTCTTTGCGGAGTTTGTCGAGAAGTATATCTCTATGGTTATAGTCCCTGTCCGTTAATATAGCTACGAACTCGTCGCCGCCGATTCTGAAGACAGGGCTATGTTCAAATATCTCGCAGATAAGACGGCTCGTGGCACGTATGATCTCATTACCGTAAGCGTGACCTCTCGTATCGTTTATTAATTTAAGATCGTTAACATCGCACATTAATATGCCGAATTTCAGCTCTTCTCCACTCTCTATCCTACGTTCTATTGAATCGGAATATTCCTTAAATGCATTACTGTTCTTAACGCCGGTCAGTTCATCGCGCCTTGCCATGTTTTCAGCGGACCTGAGTTCTTTTTTCTGTTTCTCATTCTCGAGATATTCCTCCTCAGCATTCTCAAGACAGCAGAGGATGTGCTCTTTGTCCTTGCACGTAACCACAATATGGCGCATATGGGTAACCTTACCGTCGGATACCGCTCTGAAGTTTATGACAATCTTACTTTTGGAAGAGAGAACGTTTCTCATATTTTCTTTGTCATAAGATTTGATCATCCTGTCAATGTCATCGGGATGTATGAACTTATCGGCATTCTTGACTGCGTCAACAAAAAAGTTGTCACCTTCATTTGGAAATTCATTGCCGGCATCAGCATTAGATTCGGAAAAAACAACATAACGACCGCTATTCAGGTCAACATAATACACGCACTCGAAATGCGCCGCCAATGTAAAAGCTATCTGATAGTTGATGTTTTCACTGCTGCTCATATAATTTATCCTTATAGCTCAGATACCCATATGATAGAAAAGGGTCACTAATCTTGCAATCAAACAAATTGTAAACAAAGATTTACATATTATTTTTACAGTCTGAATCCGATTACCGGTAAGAACGCTGTTCAACTATCGCCCTGTCTTTTCTTACAAAATCATGGATGGTTCTCCTGATACCGCCAGAGAGCTTTTTTATCTCACTTTCGAGGGCATTGATCTTCGAATCCATCTCCCCTGATTCCACAAAGAGCGCTGCGTTATCCTTGTCCAGTTTCCTCAGTTTTATCATCTTCGGAGCGATTACGATGAAATTATATCCGAGTACAGCGAGGAAAGATGAAGTATGGATAATTCCTAATACAAGGAGCACTACATAATATTCTTCGCCTGCAATTACTGCTCCAATCAATCCCACATCAAAAATCAGTGCCAAGAAAAACCAGAAGACAGAAACAATACTTAATATGATGAACGAAGCTTTTGGGGGTGCCTTGGGACCGGATTTAGGACCCAGATAGTAATCGTTACGCTTTATATTATTCTGCATAATATAAGAAGTGATCTTATCCTTCTTATCCCGCAGAGCCTCGAGTTCTTCGGTGTATTCTGCCAGTTTCTTCTTTTCTGAATAGACATTGGCGAACTCTCTGAAATATTCCTTATCTTCATCCAGAGCATTCTCAATTGCCTGTCTGGCCATTTGGGAATCATAAGAGAATTTTCCTTCTTCATCCTCACGATCCAGCTCACTCATGTCTGTCAACCGGCTTGCCGCGAGCATCAATCCTCTGAGTGCAAAGAAATCATGAGGATCCTTTTTGAGCATAAATTCATATGCATCGGCAGTAGCCATGAACTCTCCTCTGGCAAGATATGTCTCACCTGCTTCATGGATCCTCTTTTCCCTGAAGAATTCGTAATCGTAAGTCGAACCGCAGAAAGAGCAATGATACATCTGCTTGTCGCTGTCGATCTTCAATCTGCCGCCACACGAAGGACACTGGTGCTTTTTAATCGTGCTGATTTCTGACACCGGTTTCTTTATGGGTTCTTTCTTTATGGAATCTTTCTCTATCAGGCTGTCCTTTTTTATAAAATTATCGATGGATCTCCTTAAGTTATATGCGAGAGATCTCGCCTCAGCAGCGAGAACTAATACCCTGTCGCCTAACAGCTTTGCTTCAGCATCGAGTTCTTTGATCTCATCTTCCACTTCCTTTAATTCTTTCAACTGGGGAAGGACCTTACCAAAGTTAAATAAAGCAGCGATTAAAAGCGATATGCCGGCCACAATAGAAACGAATAATACCGATCCGGCGAAATCGTCTCCGCCGAATACCGCAACTAAGCAAACTGCCAGAAAAATGCAAAAGAGCGCAGCACCCCATACCGATATGAACATTTCAACAGGATGTATCAGTGCTCCGTTCTTGCCTGTGAAATAATAATCGTAGCGGGCGTCACCGTCGAAACGGCTGGCAGCTTCGGTCCTCTCGCGTTTGCGGTTCAGCTCCTCAATCTCCCTGTTGCGCCTGATCAGGTTCTTTTTGTCAGCATAGATCTTACCGAACTCATTAAAATACTCTTTGTCTTCTTCTGCTGCATTCGCTAATACTTTGCTGACGATTTTTGAATTGTACGCAAAGTGTTTTGCTTCACCTACACGGGTAAGCTCATCTACGTCATTCAGATTAGCTGCTGCGAGCATCAACCCTCTGAGTGCGAGAAAATCGTGAGGTTCATTTTCCAATATTAGATTGTATGTATCAACAGCGGCCGCAAATTCATCACGCGACAGGTGAGTTTCACCCATATCGTGCAGTTTCTCTTCTCTGAAATAGTCGAAATCGTAAGTCGAACCGCACGAAATGCAGCGGTACAGCTGCTTATCGCTATCTACAATAAGGTTGCCGTCACATGAAGGACACTGGTGCTTGATCGTGCTCATTACTATTCCCTATCTCCTTATCATTTAACGAGGATGCAATCGCTCTTCTGCCCCATAAGGCCCCTCTTCAGATCGAGGAACTCATGAGACAATTGTCTGGTGTCTTTACCCAGACGCTCGATCTCACTTATCGTTTTGTTCCTGTCCACAGATACTCCGTCAGAACCGGTTACTACCTGATCTGCCAGAGAGTACATACGTCTGACTGAATCCAGCATTTCTATCTTTTTATTCTGAACATCGAGTTCAGCGTTATTCACACATATCTTTCCGAGCATGGAGATCAGTTTCCCTAGCTGGTCAAAGAAGTCTTTGTCAGATTCCGGAACACGCAGTTTGGCATTGTTGTAGATTTGCCAAATTTTATTGCAATCGTCTTCACTTATTACATCCGAAGTATCAATATCGCTTATCCTGGTCCATCCTCCAACGCAAAGTATCTGTCCGAGCAGTGCATCGAAGTTCGAAGGCTCAACCATAAGTGCATTTTCGAAACGCTTTTTTGCATCTCCGTAACGGCCAGTGTTCATGGCCTTCAGCGCCTTTTCCATAGGCATTCCGTAGAACAGGGAAATACCATATGCGACGCCGCAGGACTGACATTCATAAACACGTCTCTGCTTATCAAGGAAAAGGCGTCCTGCACACTTTGAGCAGATGACAGCCTCCGGGTGATCGGTATCAGCAATACTGTCCGGTTCTTGATTTTCTTCCGGTACCGTTGCATCAAACTTTCGCACTGTGGAAGTACGGTCCAGCTCCAGTAATTTCTCAAATTCAGTTTTGTATTCACCTTCGAAATGAGCGATCTGTTCTTCTAAATATATTTTCAATTCCCAGGGAGATTGTATCGGGTCTTCGTATATTTGCGGCGTGGGATTGTAATCTCTGAAGATAGCCCAGATCACACAGAAGACCAGCATTCCCATCAATGAAAACATAAATATATATCCGCCATTCTTCATGTTGGTCAGTGTTGATGAAACGGCGATAGCTCCTAGTATAACAACAGGTGCAAACATGGCATCGATTGCCTTCGCTTTTCTCTTCCTGGAATTCGCTACTTTAAACTTCTTATCTAAGCTTTCTCTCGTGCTGTCAGTATACAGAGCATTAAGGCTGTTCTGATACATTTTCAATTTGTCGCTGAGATCTAACAGGGTCAACAGCTGGTTGAAAAACTCAGAATCTTCAGAAGATGCCTGTCGTTTAAGTCTAGCTATTAGATTTTTCAGAGGAGCAATGCCGGTGGAATCAAATGCATCAGGAGACTCAAGACTCTCAATAACTGATGCCTTGATCTCGCACAGGACGAGACCCTTGAGCGCCTCAAAGTCAGATGGTTCCTTATCCAAAATGGAATTGAACTTTTCCCTGGCAGAAGAGAAAGCGCCTTCTCTCAGGCTCTGTCCGGCCTGTGCCATGATCTCATCTTCGTGAAAATCTGCAGCATCAAAACGGTTGCCGCAAAACGGGCAATCGAAAAACTCCTGATCGGAGTCGAACATCAGAACGCCAGCGCATTTGGAACACGTATAGCTCTTCAGCAAAGACACGTAGATCTACCCTTAATCCCTTAAACATGGCAAAGCCAAAACCTAACCCACTTGTCATATTATACAGATTTTTTTGACTTTATACATGTAATTAGCGCGGTTAACGGCATGAGGCCGTAAAAGAAATTTATCTGCTGTAAACGCCGGTCAAAAGCTCCTTGATAAAAGCCTCTTTCTCAGGCAGGCCGGGGCATTCTTCTGCCAGCTTAATGGCACGTTCTTTATCGTAAGGGATACTCAGGAACGAGAACTGGATAGGTGAGATCTCAGGTGAATCTAATTCGCCTTCAACTACCAGCGCGTGGCATCTCGTAACACCGAGAGAATTTCCGACGCTACCTGTATTTACAGCATAACCCAGATCCATCTCACGCAGATAAGGTGTGTGACAATCTGCACTGATAAAACCGCCATGAACAACTCCCTTCGTATCCGTAAATCCGGGACGGTATTGTTCCATGGTCAGATATGTATGGTAATTGGCATCTATAGGTCTGCCGTGGAAAAGACGGAAATTGATTCCGCTGATCAGGATCTCAGATTCCTGTGGCAAAGACTCCAGCCAGTCGAGTCTCTCCTTACCCACCTGCTTCCAGTAAAACTCCATCATCTGCATTTCCGGCGGACACTCTCTGGCGAGTCCGGCAATGAACAGATCCCAGTTTCCTGACAGATGTTTATCGCAATGTTCACGGACCCAGTCACATGTCTTGTCACTCTCAGGTCCCTTGCCGATGGCATCGCCCAAAAACCAGATCAGGTCAGGTTTTATCTTTTCTATCTCTTTTTCCAATGCGAGTGTTGCAGGCATATTGCCGTGCAGATCCGCTAAGAACAATATCTTAGACATAACTATCTCCCCAATAATTAAATCTCTTACAAACTACTAGGCGGTGTGAGTCCCATATACTCACAAACGCCGTCGATATAGGTATTTACCTCATCTTCGTCGTAGCCGAATCCATATACATAACAGACAGTTCTTTTCTTGTAGTAGATTCCTGCCGTATAGAAAACGTTGCCGTGAGAACCGGTCAGGAGCGTATATTTCAGGCCATTCTCATCTTCGAAAGACTCACGGACCAGGTCGTGATCGACGTCGTACATCATGTCGAATACCTCGAGCCACTGATCGATCATCTCGCTGTCTGCTCCGTATCCTTTGAGCTCCTGAATGAGTGCCTGTCTGGCCATCTCAACCTGCTGGTCAGTCTGATAAATATCGAAAACCATTCTGACATCAAAATCATTAGCATCAATGACATCGCTGTCATTGTGAACATAGTATTCGTTGACGGAGAGGTCGTAATAGAAATCAGCGGCGTCTACGGTATCAAACACCATCGAAACACAGAAACACTCGTTGAACTTGCGGTTGGTCATGTCTCCGACTGCAAAGACTGTCGCATCTTCTATATTCTCGCTATAGTTGATCGGTATCCCTTCAGAACACTCTATCGCCTGCTGGGCATCCTTCCTGTCCGTGCGGATATAGACACCTTCGCTGAGCTGGCCTGCATCAACATAAGCATCCTTGTAAAACTCCGCAAACTTACGTCCGCTCGAATAACTCTCGGCACCGTATTCTTTTGCGTATTTCTCCAGAGCTTTAGGACCCATCGGGTTATCAAACTTTTTAAGGCATCCTGCCATTGGCAACACCATGGATGCCAAAAGTAAAACCGAAATGAATGACTTGATCTTTTTCATGTTTCTTTACTCAAATATGGAACTCACTCCACATACATGATAGTCTCTAATTCATCGAATCCATAGTGCCTGAATGCGATTCTATAGTCAGGATGCATCTCGAGAACGAGATTAGCGAGCGTAACGAAATCTTCGAACTTATGGTAAACGGAAATCGCCATTCTGGGGCGGTTCTCCATAATGAGTTTACGTGCACCGATCAGTGCTTCATACTCAGCACCTTCAATGTCCATCTTAATGAATGTGATTCTCTTGCCAGCGAGCACTTCGTCGAGAGCTACTGTCTCAATCTCTTCGACGCCTTTGAAGTTTCTCTTCTCTGCCTCTTCCTTGCTGATTATGCATGAAGTCTCAAAAGCATCTGCAGCAAAATAAACCTTCTTGTTTACATCAGAAGTTCCATAAGGAAACAACTCGCATTTCCCAAGAGGCTCTAATGCTGCCTTGCTCTTCTCATAATTTACAGGATCTGCCTCAAAAGAATAAATGTGGTCAAAACCCTTGTGTCCGCACCAGCCTGCAAAGTTAAAACATGTAGCTCCGTCAAAACATCCGCAGTCTACAAAAACTTCGTTTTCCTTTGCTTCGAAAAAGTCGAAATACTGTCCCTGATTGTTGCGCCAGTCAAAAACTCCGGAACAGATATTTTTTCCGTCTATTCCGATCTCCTCAATAAGACGCTTCCTGACCTCGTCGGCTGCAGGCTTCTTCGAATAAGAAATAACGAATGTCTTATCACCATAAACAGCTTTGTTCTCAGATAAATCCTTCTCGGTGATCACCTTGATCCCTGTCTGTTCATCAACAGGACCTTTGCTCTCATCAGGATCGATGAATGCGTCAACAGTCACGCCGAATCTCTTAAATCTTCCAGCCAGATAATGTCCTGCAACACCTGCACCATAGATCAGGCAGTGAGAGCCTTTCTTGAGCTTTTCAACATATACCTGCATGTCGCTGTTCAGGTTTCTGTATTTTGATTCGATGCCTGTGATGTAACCTACATCACCTGTTGAGGCATACATGATCTTAGCCTCGAAGATCTTTTTGGATATCTCATCGTTAAGATGTGCGTATACGTTTCTGGCCATCTCCAGGAAACCTCTGTCCATGCTGCCTGATTCTCTTAAGGCCTTTTGCTGGTCACCTGTCTTATCTGATCCAAATTCAATACGCTTTTCAGCTACGCTCATTCCTTTATCCTCTCAAAATAAATTTTCGTAAGATTATATCAAATTATGTGTTCTCTATATTCCTCTGCCACGTATATCAGCCAGTAGTATTCGCCGTTATCGTCCCTCATTTTCTTATAGCATACGATTCTGGATTCCCAGTCATCGACAGTGATCCAGACACCGGTATCGTAAGTATTCAACATGTTGTAGTATTCAGACCCCTGTGCGCCGACGCTGTATTTGTCTACGAAAGCATTGTAGATCTCCATCGCCTTGTCGCCGTCATGGATCCTTATCTTCATGGTGAATTCGATTCCGCCTGTGGACTCATCTCCTTCAACATTAAAACACTGGATGTGGTCGACCTTCTCATCCGGCATGATCAGGTCGTAGAACATATACAGACCAAGCCCACTGACATCTTCGTATGTATAACACGGATGCTTGAGTTCCTTATCAAAATACTTGAGATCATTGATGTCGTATGTGTGAGCAATGTCATGGTAGTACTCATATTCAGCAATGATCTCTTCAGTCGTCAGATCCTGAATGATGTAGTAGCTGTCCATTCCATTGTAGCCACCGTTCTCATAGTAGTCTCTGCCCTGTGTCTCTCTGGTAGGCTTAGGTGTCGGATCCGGATTATCCCTGTAGGCACTGCTGCTCTCGGTCTCGTCGTCGTCATCGTCATCCCAGACATCAGTTGTCGGTGCCGGATTATAATTGATCGTTTTTACTACCAGTACAACCACTCCTGCAGTTATTATCAATGCAGCTAATCCTGCTCCGATGCCGGCCAAAACTTTCTTATTCATACTAACCGTCTCTCCCTTATTTCCGTTTGTAAAAAAGTAGTTGTATTCAATTATCTCACATCCGAGATCCGCACTCCCGAAAGCCTCATACCAGGCCGTCTCCGTCAAATATCAGAAAACAATTCATCGAGATAAGGGCGGTATCTCTCCACGTGATTTCTCATGGCCTGTTCAGACTCTGTATATTTAGCAAAATCCTTCAGATCGACCCACACGTAATCTGTGGTCTCGCCCTCCTGGAGCACAACGGAATCCTTATCGCAATCTACAATTGCCAGATAAGAATAGTAGGTGCTGTGTGTCTCATCACTAGACGATTTGTTAATGAATATCCATTCGTCAGCAGTAAGGCCCGTCTCTTCGAACAGCTCTCTTACCGCACACTCTTCAGGGCTCTCTCCCTGCTGTGCAGAACCGCCCGCACCGGGTTCCCAAAATCCCGGATAAATATCCTTGCGCGGATCTCTTTTGGTCAACAAAAAAGTGCCATCCACGTGTTTTACGAGGATGTCACTTACAATGTGATAACGTCCGTCAGGAATAGAAACGAAATTACCGGGCTTTCTCTCCCATACTTCGCCTGTCTTATTACCGTCTATATCGTAAAGGTCCCAAAGTTCCATAAATCCATTTCCCCATATATAACTTTAGAATGAAGTCATTATATCACGCATGGATTTAATGGCATAAAAAGGCAGATAACATCTTAATTCAAACCGCTCATTCCCATCTTCTCTGTGAGATCACCGAGGCTCTTATCAAACTGAGCCTTAGATATGGCACCACGCACCAGGAAAGCCTCAAGAGTTTTCTTCTGCTCTAAATATAACTGTTTCTTTTTATCTTCAGGAGACAACTGCTCCCATTCGAACTGTTCCATGTCTGTTTCCTCTAAATTCTAATGCGGGAATTATATCACGCAGAAATATCATGGTGGTTCGATTAATAGGACAGTTTGATCAGCTCGAAAACAACGCCAATGGCTCTTTTAAATTCCGCAGTTGACAAACATTCGTTCTAGTTCTATTATGTGCATAGAACATTTGTTTGTTTTTGAAGGGATCGCGTTCGCAAAACCCGTTAAGCTTGGCAAGGTAAGTACGGAATGCCTGATAGACGTGTTCAGCGGTATTGTCTCTCCTTCAGCAGTGCTGTGTACTGATAACGAGAAAGCATACCGGCTTTTGGCAAGAAATAAAGATATCCGACTGATACAGACGAATACGGGTAAACGCATAACAAAACAGAATGGCATTACTTACGGTATCCAACGCATCAATGCATACCACAGTTCATTGAAAAGCTTTATTGACAGGTTTCGCGGAGTATCGACCAAACATCTGGAGCATTACATCATCTGGAATAACCTGATAGCAAACAACAAAAGAAGCAAGACGGAAAACATAAGCCTGATGTTCGTACAGATAATGAGCAGAAGGCTGACAGTACATAACAGCGATATATCGGCAAGACCGCCGCTTTCATTCGTCACATAGAGATAAGGGGCATGTAACATGATACTCTCGGAAGAACACAGGATTAAAAGACATAACAATAAGAAGCTTCTTCACGAGATAGACGGGTACTGCTATAAAGTGAAGAACCTTTCCAACAGTGTCAACTACCTGATAAAGCAGTGCTACCGCATCCATACGAAGATAAAGAACGGTAAAGCACTTGAGGATTGGGAAGATGAACTCATCAGAGCGATAAACAGCGGCATCACGGAATACAATGCATCACGCTCTGAGAATAAGAGATTACGCTATATCGATGCCGACAACGGATATATAGCCGATGCATATTTTCTCAGCTGGTATCTGAAAGGAACGGAAGTATATAAAGACGTTCCGTATGCGACATGCAGTCAGATATGCATACAGGAGAAATGCAGAGATTGGAAGTCGTTCTACAGGGCGACAGCAGAATACGGGAAAGATCCGAAGAAGTTCAATGAGCATCCACATGTACCGGGATATCTGGACCCGAAAACAGGAAGAGGTTCTCTTGTGATAACCAGTCAGAACTTCAAAGTGGATGAGGATGGTAATGTAACCATGCCTAAATTCCTCAGTGGTATACACATACGTGCAAGACACAGTTCAGTCAGACAGATAAGGATAAAGACGTTCAAGGATTCTGTCCTTATCAGTCTGATGTATGAGAAAGAGGAAAAGGCTGCAAGAGGGACAAAGGTCATGGGAATAGACCTGGGAGTAAACAATCTCATAGCAGCCGCATGGGATTCCGAAGACAGGCCTGTGCTAATCAACGGGAAACCGCTGAAATCGATAAACCAGTACTACAACAAGGCAAGAGCGCATACGCAGAAGGAGGCAAAAGTATATAACGGAAAGAACAGGACCAAAAGACTGAATAAGCTTACGGCAAAAAGGAACCGCAAGGTAAAAGACTACATGCACAAGGCCAGCAGGAAGATAGTTAACATGGCCGTCTCTTCAGGTGTCGGACTCATAGTGATAGGATCCAATCACGGATGGAAACAGAAAGTGCACATGGGAAACATAACAAACCAGAACTTTGTATCCATACCGTATAAGACACTTACGGACATGATCACATACAAAGCACGACTTGAAGGCATAGAGGTAAAAACCGTACGCGAGAGTTACACAAGCGGAACGAGTTATCTTGACGGAGAAAAGCCAACCAGAACTTACTATGACAAGACACGAAGGATAGAACGAGGATTATTTAAGAGCAACAGCGGGATCTTCATTAACGCAGACGTAAATGCTGCATATCAGATGATGAAGCTGGGTGACACAAGAGCAATTCCCATCAAGACAGGAGAACAGATAATCAAGATAAAAGCAGCCTGAATTATATCAGGTAGAGGCATAAGGCTAGTGCCCTTAAAGAGCCGATATGATATATTCATTTCGGAGATTCATAAATATCAGTCACAAGCTGGTAAATAGCCATATGTTTATACTCATTAGTCTCTTAGGGGAAAAAGGAGGCCATCATGAAGATCATCAATGTCAATCTCGACCAGCTGCTTTACACAGAACCTGTGAAGGCCACATACGATCACGATGAGGAAGAAAGCGGTTTCTTCAAAAAGTTATTTAAGAAGAAGGACGAAGAACCTGAGATTCCTTTCTTCAACCAGAGAGTTGAAGAGTTCGGCAAAGACGATATCTGTGAAGACCTCGCTGACGGATACGATGCATTTATTGTAAAAGGTGCACCGTTTGAGACGATGGTAGTCGTATCCAGATGTTATCTGATCCTTCCGGGAAAAGAGATATTCCCTCTTTATACTGTCAGCAGATTTGCGATAAAAAATGAGCATTACGGCAACAGACCATACGAGCAGTATGCGTTAGACAGATTCAATGAGCCTTACGATCCAAACTATGTTAGTGAATACGAAAACGAGGAAGGATTTGAGCTCGCCAGGTTTAATATCCTGCTGCAGATCACAGATAAAAACGGTCTTCTTTACGAATATGTATTCCCGATGGAAGTCGCTGACAGAAAAGAATTCAGGGCAGTATTAAACAGCCGCCTTGAAGAGATCGGCGCAAGAGACTTTTCTGACGAAGATGTTATGATCGGAGAATTCCCTGTCGAAGAATAACTCACTCCATAGAGAGCTCAATTAGCTTACGGATGTGAATCTCTACAGCATCAAAACACGCAACAGGACAATTATCTGAATTAAGGATCAGGGGCAGCTCAGTGCATCCTAAGATGACTCCTTCAATGCCGTCGTCGTTCTTCATTCTGGTGATTATGTCCGTCAGTTCCTTTAATGTGGATTCTTTAACAATACCCTTCTCGAGCTCTTCAAATATTCTCTTTGCAACGAGCTGGCGCTCTTCATCGTTTGGAACGAAGACCTCTATACCTGATTCGATCAGGTCCTTCTTCATGTAGTCTTTTTCCATCGTGAAGATGGTTCCCAGGAGGCCAATGCGTTTTATACCTTTGGAAGATATCTCTTCGGCTACTACTCTGGGGATGCTGATAATGGGTTTATTGAACCTTTTTGCCAACTCATCGTAGACAACATGCATGGTGACAGCGGTTAGTGAGATAACCTCCGAACCGCTCTTATCGAGACACTCCAGTTTCTCCAATAAATAGTCAGCCAGAAGGTCGTATCTGCCCTCTGTAACATTGTTCCACGCCCTTGGAAAATTGACGCTCTCTATAGCAATATCAGGCATTGCACGGCCTTCGGTGATGCAGTCGATCTCAGAGTTCAAAATCTTATAGTACATGAGAGTCGACTCGGGACCTGTGCCTCCGACCAAACCGATTTTCTTCATATAAACCTCTTTAGAGAAAGCTGTCTGCGTTGTCGATATAGTCAGTGCAGTTCTCTCTGCCGTTCATTCTAACAACGAAATCGATCATCTCATCAGAATCGAATTCTTCTGTAGCGTTGATATCCTCCTTTGCGTTTCCTGTTCTCACAGTTGGGAAAATTATACCATTCTTCAGGAATACGCGTTTCGGGGAGACGCACTTTTTCCGGAACTCACTGTCCTTTTGCAAGAAGTCTTTCCTGGCGCTTTTCTTTTCTAAGGCGCCTTTTGAGTTGGACCTCATATCTGTCTCTTAAGAGGGTGAAATATACGAGTCCTGAAATCGATGCCGACAGCGCGAGCAGAATGAGGCAGAACGCAGATGCCCTGTCGTATGCATTGCCCATGCCGAGTATGTTCTCCAAATACGACATTAACGTTGTGGTCCTTCTTAACGAATCGAAAGGATTTCCCAACATACTCGGAATCTCGCTCATCTGAAGACCGTCAACAACAGTAACGATAACAATGAAGAACAAGATGGGCCTCATGCATGGGAGCGTTATTCTGAAAAATGTATTAAGTCTCGACGACCCGTCCATCTCCGCTGCTTCGTATATCTCGACAGGAACACTGGTCATGCCGACGGTCGCGTAGATAAACGTTATTCCGAAGTGGACAAAGATACTCACAACTACGATTAAGAATCTCTCTGAAGTGAGGAAGTTAATGTCAGCTTCGGATATTCCAAAACCGTCGATAAGAGAAGCGGTGATTATGAATCCTATTGTCGAACCTGCAAAGGCAATGATGTTGCCGATTACAAGGAAGCCCAGAGACGTTCCGTTCATGAGATTAGGGAAAAAGAACGCTGTCTTAAACAGCCACCTTCCCTTAACCTTCAGACGGCGGTCGGTCATCATGGCGGCGAGCCAAAATGCCATTATCCATTCAGGTATGGTCTGTGCGATCCAGAAGAAAAATGTGTTCTTAAATGCAGAGAGGAATGTCTTTGTTTTAAACAGATCTGCAAAATTCTTATACCAGGGCAGGCCCTTCGATATCAGGAGCGGCGGATCGTCTACGATGGCCGTGTGTTTCAGATCACAAAAAGCATAGAGGAACGTCGTTGCCATCGGCCATAAATGGAAGACCAGAAACGCAACAACAAAAGGGATCGCAAATATGTATCCCCACTTTGTGTAATGACGTTCGATGCTTTTTCTCTTTCCCATAAACCGATGATATAACACAAGGTAGACAAATGTCAACCTTCATGCTATATTGGCATTAGCGACGGGGAAAAGAGGGCAATCTTACGAGTACTAACATTCTTGGCAGATCAGAATTAAAAAGAAAGGATATTATCCTTAAGGTCATTGTCTATGCCATTTCGATCGGCCTGGCAATCCTTACGTTATATCCGTTCTTAATGATGCTCTCTGACTTTACAGGATTTAAAATGAGTAATCCCGCACGCATATTTAAGATACTCCCGCAAAGAGGAAAAGAACTCGTTAAATTCTTTGTCTCGAGAAACGTTATAGGATTTATTAATTCAGTAATCGTCACGGCCGGCAGCACGATACTTAATGTCTACTTCTCTGCCATGACCGCATATTCCATCACGGCATATAAGTGGAAATTCCGTAAGGTGTTCAGCAACGTAATCGTTGCCCTCATGATGATTCCCACGGTCGTAGCATCGTCAGGATTCATTCATCTGGTTTATAAATTCGGCCTTACGAATAAACTCCTGATACTGATACTTCCTTCCATCGCAACACCTATCTCAGTAGTGTTCATGAGACTGTATCTGGAAGCGGCATTTTCAATGGAACTCGTTTATTCAGCGAGGATCGATGGTGCCGGAGAATTTAAGATATTCAACAAGATAGTTCTGCCGATCATGAAACCTGCGATTGCAACCCAGGCAATATTTGCAGTTGTAAGTTCATGGACTGATATGTTCCTGCCGATGGTTATTTTGACAGAACCGGAAAAGCAGACTCTCCCCATCGCCATGGTATTAAATCTCGCGATGGGCGAACGTACCATACCTGTATTTGTATCTGTAATTCCAATCATAGTCATCTATCTCCTGCTCGCCAGGCACATCGTTGAAGGCGTGCAGTTGGGCAGCGTTAAGTTGTAAGATCACGCATATCCCGTAACGTTGTGGAAGTAAGACGCCGGTTCCATGGGAACTGTGTCGCTGGTAATTTCTTTCGAGCAGGAACAAACAGAAAAAACTGTTATGAGAATCAGAAGTATCGATATTTTTCTCATGTTATTCTTCTACTGATTCCTCAGTGATCTCAGTAGTCTCATCTTCCGATGACTCTTCTGTCTCTTCTTCATTGTAGGCATCCATATAAACAATTCTGTATTCTTTGTCATTGTTTTTAAAGAGTTCATCACACTTGAGCGAATCGTCATCGGTCAGAACGTAGTACTCATAGTACGCATATTCGCAGCCTTCGGGATTCTTGCGGACAAAATGCAGGATATACGAGAATTTGAAATCGAACTCAGGATATTCTTGCGTGCAGCTCCTGCTATCTACCCTGAAATAAGTTCCTTCACAACGGATGAGATAGAAATGAAGTTGTGATTTAGCATCACACTGCGCCGAATAGTAGTACGCGCACAATACTTCTGTCTTCTTTTTTGCATAGGCCGCATCGCAGAATGTCTGCCATGTCTCTTTGCCCGATGTGCAGACGGAATCTTCAAATACGGGGATGTTCTGTTCCTTCGCCCACACCAGGGCCTCCTCGGGTGTGAAGGTCAGTCTGTCTAATGCAATGCTGAGATATGCCGAAGAAGCATCGGAAGCTATTGTTGCCAATGATGTTTCCTCTGACGTGTACTCAGTATAGGTCTCAGTCTCTCCGGCATATTCGATTACCTCGGGGCTATTATTACATCCTGACATGAGTGTAGTTGCAACGAGGAGAGATGCGCCCAATGCATACAGAGGTTTCTTTGTCCCTGTTTTAGATTCTATCTTCATGTTGATTCCCTCCTCATTTGCCGCGCAGGACAGAGTACTCGATTATGCCTTCGTTGTTGATTGCAAAGCATATCTCGCCCTTCATGCCCTCGTAAATAACCCATACTAATTCAGCTTTTTCTCCGAAATACTCGATCCTGTCAGGAGCGCCATATAAGGATACGAGGCTCTCTGCCGGATCGCCGCCTACTACGCCTCTTGCCGTAGGTGTCATGTCCAGAGCAATGTAGTCAACTTCTGTGTCAGTTCCTTCTCTCTCGTGCGAAGGGGAAACGAGTGTTACTGCAAAATACCAATCCGAATCACCGGATGAGGGATATTGCAGTTTCCACCATAATCCGTTGTTGTAATATGAAACGAAACCATAGTTATTCGCTTCGTATTCTTCCGGATAGTCCAATATATCAATATAATCGTGCCAGTCGTTATCAATCGAGAATGTATGTCCATCGTACTCGAAAACAAAATCTTCATCGGTAACAGCGATATCTTCCGCGCCTTCAAATATCGCAGCAGTATCTTCCATTATCGTGTTATCGTCAGCTACGAATATCAGTAAGCCATTCTCGAGAACTACAGTACCCTGTATCTCTTTAACGGGATCACCATAACCATATGGACCCGCCATAACTACTACGAGTCTGCCGTCTTCAACGCCTTCTGCAAAATAGCTGTAATTGTAACCATCGAGGCCATAGAGTTCGTCAGTTGCGCCATCTCTGACATAGAGAATGGTCCTTACCATGCCGCTGCCATACATTGAGCAGGTGACTGCATCTTCGACACCGTCGCCTGTTACATCAAACATGATGGGTTCGCCAATAAGTAATTTAGGTGCTCCTTGCGGGGTCGCAGGCTCTTTACTGCCTCTGGCAAGGAGCGGTTCACACCGGTTATAAATCTCCATGATGTAATCTTCGGTGTAGAACTCTCCCCAGTAAGATCTGACATAACTGCCGTTCAAAGCAACTACGAATTTAAAATCGCTGCTGTAGAAGAAAGTACGGCGGAAATCCTTAACCAGCTCACCACCGTCCAGATATTCGTAGCTGACCAGGAACAAAGGATCGCCTTCGTATTCATATTCACTGGGGATATCACAGGATCTGAATATCTGGATATCAGAACCTTCGATATATCCTACGCCCCATTTGTCGATCGCTGCATTCTCGGGATCAAATCCCATCGCTACAGCCAGGTCCTGTGTAAACTTCAGGAGTTCTGTTTCATCGCTGTCTTCGTATCTTACTTCCGTAGGCAGAACGCTCCACAGAGGTTCATTGCAATAGTATGTCTCTGTGGTCTTATCTGCATTTATAGTCGGCGGAGTGGATCTATCCGCATTTACATCAGTCAGACCGTCTATAACAGTTGTATCAGCATTTGTGGTTATAGGTGCTTCCGGTGAATTAGCCTTAATAACGCGTGCCACAAATGCAGCAAAAGGAATGCCGGCGATCAGCAAAAATACTCCGGCACCGGCAATAGCAGCAATAACGATATCTTTCTTTTTCATAACACAGTCCCCCCAAGAGTGTTACCTGATACCTTATATACAGATATCTGTTCCGGAATGTTGCACCTGTTTGAATTTATTTTGGATTATTTTTGCTCCTGGCAAAATATACGGCCAGATAGCTGATTAGTACGGCCGTCAGGATAACTGCCGCAGGACCTGTTACTGCGAGGCCGTCGAGGAAGTAGTTTTTGTATTCACCTGTTATTCCAAAGTATCCTGCAGCAGAAGCCGCGCACAAGATCACCATAGCCGCGAGGAGTACGAGCAGAACCTTCCATCCCCTTCTCTGTCCCAGGGATTTGAACCGTACTTCTTCCTTGTTGCTGCGCTTAACCATCTCGTTGATCTCATCGATGTCATTCTCGGTCTTAACCGAATCGAGCGCATATATTATCGCCGCAATAACGCCGACATAGATAAATGCCATCCAGAAATTCGACGGGAAGAACCACCCGACAATGAATCCGAATACTATTACGATTCCGGTCACGACAAAGTATTTGACTATGTATCCTGCGAGCATCGACAGCTGTGTTATCTCATCGAAAACATAGTTTGTAACTGATAGTATCAGCGCGAGGCCAAACAGCTGGAAAACGAGTTTTATCTCATCAGTTAATCCGACTCCTGCAATGGAGAACGAGAAGACCGTCAGTATCATGAGAGCGGCCAGGATACATGTATCTCTTAGAACTCTCCTCATAACAGTTTTCTCCTGAAGATCTTCTTTATATCTTTTAAGTATTTACGGGATACGATGAGCTTTTCATCGTTATCGAGCAAAGCTTCCAAATGGCTGTTTTTTATCTGCATGATCTCTTTTAAATGTGAGACGTTCATAAAGCACGTTCTGGATATCCTTACCAGATCCGTATCAACGATGGCGCCATCGATATCAGACATGGAGCCGTCGTAACGGTAAACATCTGATCTGGAATAGAGGAATATCTTTCTGTCGACGCTCTCGATGTAGTAGATATCAGAGACATCAATACTCACGGTCTTACCGTCAGTCTTGCCGGTAAAACTGATATTCATGTTTCTGATCTTCTTTAAGAGGTTATCAACCGTGCGGTCGTATTCCGGATATTCAACGATAACCGTAAGCGGCTGGTCTTTAACCTGTCTTTGTTCTACCCTCATCAGCCTTTACCACAATAAGTTTAATGGCAGTACAAACAACGTCTGTCACCAGGATTATAAAGCCTGTAATAAAGCTCCACGGCGCCCAGACAAACGCTATCTCCTTAAACCCTGCTCCGAATATCACGGGGAAGAGAATAAAGATCAGTACCGACAACAATAACAATGCCGAACCGGTTCCTATCAGAAAACCTTTTTTCTTCGTCACCATCGATGCAATGAAGAGCGCGATTCCCAATACGGATACCGATGTGAATATAATATCAAATACTGTCCAGACATCACAAATCAGGCCGCCGCCGGTCTTGCCTGTTAACTCTGCGAAAATGTTATTGCACAGGCTGTCTGTTGTAGATGCGACATTAAGATTTGTGAGAACGCAGACACCTATCTGCTGCTCTCTGGAAAAAACGATCCTGGATGAATAGTTTGGTGTGCCGCCTGAGTGGCCGATTGTACCATCAGCAAATCTCTCCCAGCCTGCGTAGTAATCACCTTCGGTTTTCAGCCCGCTGATGATGTCATCCATAGAGGTGTCGGTGCCCTCTATCCACGCAGTCATCCATGTGCCGATATCGTCCGTGTTGGAATAAAAATATCCCGCAGGAATACTCGCCTCTCTTACAGGAACTTCATACTCGAAAGTATTTCTGAAACCTAATCTCGAACCCGTGATTATATGGTCCGTATCTTCCGGTGTTCCTACGGAAGTTGCGTCCAAATTAAGTGGCACTAAAACCTCTGATTCCATATACTCACGATATGACATGCCTGTTGTATTCTCGATTATGAGTCCTAACAGATTGTAGTTAACATTGGAATATGCGTACTCTGTTCCGGGCATTGATTTGAGTTCTTTTCCTGAGATGCTCATGGCCCATTCTGTTAAGGTCATTGATTCTGTTGCAGACGGATAGTCTGTTTCGCTGTTGGTATATCCGCTCTTTTGTGTGAGGAGATTTTCTACCGTTAAATCAACTTCTTTGTTGTCGTAGTATGAAGTAAAACCCGGTATCAGATCGGATACCTTATCATCCGGTTTTATCTCGCCTTTGCCTATCAGTTTCTGCACGCCAAGCCCTGTAAAAGATTTGGTCATGGAACCTATCTGATATAGACCTTCGCTGTCTCCGTAATATGTGATCTCACCGTGATCGTATATGACAACGCTAACGTTTCCGCACTTCGTCTGTGATCTGAATTCGTCAACCTGCCCCTCTATCCCTGAATCTGCCATAACAGGATAACTGAGTACCAGCACTGCCGTTATGAATGACAAAACTATCTTCCTGAACATATAAATCCATTCCTTTCCATCTTACTTAAATGCATCGTATCGGATGGAGAATATGGAAACAATGAGCATGAACGCCAGTTGCAAATGATTATGCGCGAAATGCAATTTTCATTTCTTTCGGGATGTAAGGCAGAAAAAGAATATATAGCTGTTTTTATCTGAAAATTAATATTTCACCTTGTATTTTTAGTATATCTTTTTAAGTCAAGTAGTATTATTGGTGTCGAAATAAAGGCTCACGCTGAATAGGAAACGCTCAATGAACAGAAATAAGACAGTTGTCATAAACGAGAAGACGCCGCTGCTGGTTTTGGCAGGGCCGATGTTCTTTGAGCTCTTTTTGAACGTAATGGTCAACAATGTCGATACGCTCATGCTGAGCCATTACGACGAAGCTGCGGTCGGTGCGGTCGGTAATGCGAACACCGTCATGTTCATGATGAATATTCTTTTCAATGTCATCGCAACAGCCACGAGCGTTGTAGTTGCGCAGTATCTCGGAGCCAAGAGATATGACAAGATGAATATGATCTACACTCTTGCGGTCGCCGTTAACTTCGCTATCGGTGTGATCCTGAGTGGTGCATTCTGTCTGGCAAATCCTCTGCTCATGAAGTTCCTTCATGTATCTGACACCATGCGTCCCTATTCGATGACATATATCTACATCGTAGGCGGTGGCGGATTCCTGCTCGCAGTATATAACGTAATGCTCCAGATCCTCAGATGTAACGGTCACCCGAAGATCGGTTTGTTGATCACGATTGGAATCAATGTGGTTAATATCGGCGGAAACTACTTATTCCTGTACGGTCCTCTGGCATACCTTAATATGGGTGTTGCGGGCGTTGCGATCGCAACTGTTGTATCAAGACTATTAGCTGTTATCGCTGCATTCATATTCTTTATTTGTGCGAAGATCGGTAAGATCTCGCTCCGTTGCTTAAGACCCTTCCCTAAAAGACTCCTGGGCAAGATGATCAAGATCGGTCTTCCTACGGCGGGCGAAAATCTTACATATAACCTCTATCAGACAACACTGCTCTCATTCGTAAATGCTATGGGTGATGACGCGGTAAATGCGAGAGCTTACTGTAATACTCTCATCGCATTTGCCATGATATTCTCGAACGCATGCGCCATGTCCACACAGATCATTACAGGACACCTGGTAGGCGCGGGCAAATCTGAAGAAGCCTACAAGAGAGTATTCAGAACCCTTAAGATATCTATGCCGATTACGATAATGCTCGCAACGATCAATGCACTCTACTGCAGATATACTTTGCAGCTGTTTACGGAAAATCCGAACATAATCGCACTGGGTCAGATGATCATGATCGTCGATATCTTCGTCGAGATCGGACGCTGCCTTAACATGACTTTTGTATGCAGTCTGAAGGCCGCGGGAGCATATATCTTCCCGCTCATAATGGGACTTCTGTGCAACTGGGGTCTGGGCCTGGCGACAGGCTATGTCGTCGGCGTTGTAATGGGTGTCGGCGTAGCGGGAATCTTCATGGGAACCGCCACGGACGAATGCATACGAGGCCTGATCGTCATGTGGTACTGGTATAAAAAGAAATGGCTGGGTAAATCGGTCGTCGATAAAAAAGATAAACACGCAGATCTGTTGGATGCGACATAAAAAGGCCCGTCAGATGACGAGCCTTTTTACATAAGGGTGTACAAACAAGGGGTTAACCTGGATCTTTACTGTATCGCCTTCGGCAACGGGATTCTCCGTAACATCTATTGTCATGTGGGATACGCCTATCCTGCCTATTACAGGGCTCATCTTGCCGTTTATCCACACGCTTAATGCAGGAACTGAATTCATCTTTTTGAGCATGTTTTTGATTAGTCCCCTGATAGACATATCTACAGGGACCTTCTGTATGAGACCCACGCCGCTGCTCGTTCCTATTCTTACCACAGCGAGGAAACTGTCCCTCTTTAACTCAGCTTCGCCGCTGTAACCGATGCGCTCGCCCTCCTGCCTGTTATAGACAGAAAATACTTTGGATTCAAGCCACACCGCTTCTTCGAGTTTGGTATCCGCAGGAACTTTACCGAGGATCGCGCTGCCCACTCTGACTGCATCAAATCCCAAAGAACCGAATGTAACAGCCGCCTTCGAATTAGCTATGTGACAGATTCCGGGATTAACACCGGATGCCTTAATTTTCTCTATCGCAGCCTTAAAAACAGCGACCTGTTTTGCAACGCTCTTCTTATAATTTTTCGCGCTGCCGGCCAGATGTGAAAAGCATCCTTCGATCTTCAGATACTCCGTGTAGTGCTTAAAATCAGGCATCTCATCAAGATTAAATCCGTACCTGCCGAGACCCGAATCGATCTGTATGTGGACTCTCGGTCTCTTGCCTGTGAGGTTATATATGTAGATTAATTCAGGCAGCTGATTTGCGTTACCCAATGCAACCACGACGTTATGTGAAACCATCTGCAGGAGCTCGGAAAAATCGGATATCGGCGTCAGCATGAGGATATCCTTATCGCACCCCTCATCCCTTAATGCGATCGCCTCACAGGGCGATGTGACCGCATACATGAAGATATCCTCATCCTTGATTATGTTATAGAGATTGGCGATTCCGATGCCGTAGCCATTCTCCTTTACGACCGCGATTACTTTCGCGCCCGTCGACTCCTTTATATATCTGACGTTGTTTACTATGGCTTCCTGCTTTATTACCAGGGAAGCATTCTTGTCGAAACAACTGTTATTGTCGTTTAGCTCCGGATAAAGTTCGTCGCACATAAAAACTGCCTCACTTTCTACATATAGAATAGTGAGGCAGCTCTTCAATTTGTCTTCAAACAGGCATCAAAACGGCACCAAGAATGAGAGAAAACTTCGGCTGAATTCAGGCAGAAATCTTACTCGGAAGGTTCGTTTAGCCATGTGCTCCTTGAGTCGGAATCGGTAGGAATGTGTACCTGACCTCTGTCACGTCTGTCGCGGAGGTACGCAATTATCGACTGGTTATCCACAGGTGAATCGAGTTCGGCATGGAGTGCCTCCTTACCCTCGAAAACACTTCCCGGCTGATTAGCGCATCCGCTGGAGATAACTACTCTGTACTTAGCTTCAGTACCGCTGATATCAACAGATGTGCCGTTATCTAACGTAATACTTACGATCTCGATGTCAGGCTCTTCTGCTGTTCCGTTGTTGTTGTATGTAAATGTGAGACCTGATACCTGGTCACCATATGCGGAGTTTGCAACGCCGTCTGCCAGGAGCTGTGCGAGTTCAGAACCGGACAGGTCGTAGATAAGCCAGCGGTTGTTATTAGGGCAGATAGAATATACATCGCCTACTGAGAGCTCGTAGATATTGCCGTCCTCAGCTTCGAAGTTGGCATTGATCTCAGCGCCATTGCAGAGAGCGATCATGGTATCTTCATCCTTCGTACACTCGAGCATGAGGGATGTTACGAAATTACCTGCTGTTGTAGCAGTTGAATCCACATATCCATCGCTCTGTACGTTGGTATCAATATAACCCAGAGCCTCAGTCATGCTCTCACTGATTGCATCCCATGCAGCATGAGAGAGCGCGAGGACATCAGCGTTGAAATTGCCGATGTTGGAAGATGTATCGTAGAGCTCTTCAGGATTCTCAACAATAGAAACGCAGTTAGCATCTTCTACTCTGACTGTTCCGTCAGGTGCGATAACGATCGTGCATCCGGCATAACCCTGTGCATTCTTGTCTGCCTGGATGAACGGGATACCGCTCTCAGCTACACCAAAAACAGCCGTATCTGTGCGTCCACCGGTGATGAGATCAACGTCCTCGTGGTTAAGCGCGTTTGCAACCTTCTCAGGGTTGTCGTGTGCAACAACGATAGTAACATCAGGCATCTCCTGCTCGTTGATCTTCTTTACCTTCTCGGAGAACTCAGAGAGGTCATCGTGGATCTCGTAAGGTTCCATCTTCTCAGCATCGATATCTGCTGAATAATCAGGAATGTATCCGATGATGGCGATCCTATATCCTGCCTTCTCGACCATAACGTAATCCTTTGTAAACAAGGTTCTGTTGTGGTTTGTAGTAAAGCAGAGTGTGGAAGCGATTACGGGGACGTCGCATTCGCCGATATATTCACCGACCTCGTAAGAAGGTACGGTAGAGAAAGTATCAGCAGCATAGATCGTTACATCCCAATCGAAATCGTGGTTACCGAGCGATACCGCATCGTATCCCATAAGGTCGATCGCAGCTCTCATTGCAGCGCCTTCGGTGAAATAAGAAACAGGCATTCCCTGGTAGATATCACCGGCGTCAACGAGAATAACGTCATCGTATGACTCGGAGTTTCTTGCGTTGTCGACCGCTCTGGCAATGTATGCCATTCTGTACTGGAATGTACTCGGATCTCCGCTCGTTGTATCGATGAGGTAACCATTGATGTCAGTTGTCTCAAAGAGTGCGATCCTTGTGTCCTTGGGCGGCTCTGTCGTTGTTGCTGTCGGTACTGTGGGATCAGTCTGATCCAAAAACTGTTCAGTGAACTTCGGCTCATCAACGTACGCATTCTTCACAACGAAAATTATTCCGACAACAAGAAGTGCCAGGAATAAAACAGCGAGAACCGCACCGATATTTTTACTATCTTTCGACATGTTTATAAAACCTCAAATCCATTAAGCTAAATATAAGCCTGAACATTATACCATCTTCCAGTCTTATACTGTAACCGTAATATTAGGGGCATCTTCAGTTAATATCCGGGCTTATATCTTCTCCGGTTCCTCTTTGACTTTGTCCTTAGGAAGTTTAGCAAAGAAAACGACCGTAAACGGTATGCACACAACAGATGTCATGACATCCGCAACCGCCTGCGCGATCTGTATTCCCTTAAGACCCCACAGGAAACTGAATATCAGCAGTATCGGAATGAAGATCAAGCCATTTCGAAGTGACGATAAGAATGTCGCATTGAATTTGTATCCGATACTCTGGAAAGTCATGTTATTGCACACCTGGAAAGGCACCGTGAAGAGCGCAATGCACTGCGCGTGCAGAGCAGGAATGCCGATCATGACAACCGCCGGATCATCTCTGAAAAACTGTATGCAGTCGCCGGCATGGAAATATACGATCGTAGATGCGATGCCCAATAGCAACGTGCCGAATCCGAGCGTGAAGAAAAATCCCTGCTTCAGACGCGAATATTTCTTGGCACCAAAGTTAAATCCTGCAACAGGCTGGAATCCCTGACCTATACCGAGTACAGCACTGAAGATCAGCATGCTAACTCTGTTGACGATTGCCATGGCAGCGATCGCTGTATCGTCGTAAGGCTTTGCAGCGTTGTTAAGAAGCATCGTGGAGATGCTCGCCAGACCCTGTCTTGCAAGGCTCGGAAGGCCCGTCGTAATTATGTCTCCTAATGTTGCCACATCGAATTTGGCATGCTTAAACGCCAGTGACGTCTGTGTGTTTTTGAGAATGAACATCAGGAGGAGCAACGCCCATGAGATGTACTGTGAGATTGCGGTCGCGAGACCCGCACCAAATATTCCCATGTTCATCTTCTGCATGAAAAGCGCATCCAGGAATATGTTTAGTATGCCTCCCGATGTAAGGCCGATCATGGCAAAGAACGCACGGCCCTCGTATCTTAAGATGTTGTTCATTACGCAGCTCGATACCAGCGCCGGCGCCGCAAAGAGAATGCATAAACCGTATGTTCTCGCGTAAGGTAGGATCGTGTCCGTACTGCCGAGCAAACGCATGAGCGGGTTAATGAACAGTGATCCGAATATCATGAAGAAGAATCCGAAAAACAGCGCCGAATAGAATCCCGTCGCAGCGATCTTTGTGGCGCTCTCAACGTCCTTCTGGCCGAGCTTTCTTGAGAGGATACTGCCGCTGCCGTGACCGAACATGAAACCTACCGCCTGAAGGATCGCCATCAGCCCCAGAACGACGCCTGTCGCACCGCTCGCAGACGTGTTTATCTGGCCTACAAAGTAGGAGTCCGCCATATTGTAGATACTGGTGACGAACATGCTTATCATCGTCGGTATGCCGAGCTGCACGATCAGCGCCGGCACCGGCTTTTGCGTCATCATTTCATACTGTGTCTTATACCTCTTCATTGATCCACCAAAAAACAATATCTCTTATAATTTCATTCTTTGGTTTATATTTCAAGGAAATGGGCGGGCCCCCTGCTGATGCAGCGTGTGCCCCCTCTCGAAAGCAAATGTGTAGTTTTTGCCCCCGTTTTTAGGATAAAACTACACAAAAACGCGATTTTGTATAGTTTTTCGCGATTTTTAAACCCATTTACTACACAAACAAAAAGGTCCGTTTCTAACAACGGACCTTCGTAATCGTTAGTTGTATTTCAGATCAGTCAAAACCGAATGAACCCAGGAAAAACAACGCTGTTTTCTTGGCGAACGTTCCGAATGACTTCGGCCACTGGCCTTCGATCTTACCTGTCTGACCGTTGATAACGATCGTGAAGAGCCTGTTATCGTAGAAGAACGAATTGATCCAGACAGGAACGATGAGATATTTGTATTTCAGGTTGTAGTAATTGGTGTTCATATTGATTCCGAGGAGGACGTGAGTCTTGTCGGTCTTACTAACCATATCCCTGAGATGCCAATTGAGTTCAGGACCACAGCTGTTCCACGCTTCGCTCAGACCGATCGAATAGTGCTCGCAGGGAAAGCCTGCCATGGCATCAGGTGTATAAGGCTTTGCTTCATTGGTTCTGTAATCCTTCAGAACCGATAACAGGAGCTTATCTGATGCCAGCTGCTTACTGGCAACAACAGGAAAGTCATCAACCTGGTATTGGAATAATGCACTCATATTCTGCCTTCTGTTGTTTTCGACATAATGCGCATTAAGACGGCTGTATGTGAACACATCGAAAGTAAACACAGGAACGTAGATTCCATAGAACTTACCTAACTGTGCATTAGCAGCAAGCTTCTCAGGAGCTAAGAATCTGTCCTTGATCCAGTCCTTAAAAATGTAATAAGCTCTCTTCTCAGTGATCTTAAATGGAATGATTCCCTGGGGTGCCATTATGTCCTGAGCAGGGTCTGCTGCATCAACAGTTGTTGAACCGCAGAACGGGCACAAACCTGATAACTGGAGTTTATTCTGGATCGTTTCCGCACCGCACTGTTTGCATTGGACGATCTTTGCCTCCATACCCCAGTCGTGACTGGCAGTGTTTTGCGCAGTAAGGAAATCCATCTCTGTAACCGGAGTCTTGGAAACGAGCTCAGGAATAATCTCGTTATGGCCACATGACTGGCATATGAGGCTGTCGAATCCGGGATTGAAGATCAAGGTACCGCCGCATGACGGACACTTCTTTGTCTGTTCCATAGCAAATCCTCCCTTATCCTTATTCTTTTCAATTATAACATCGTTCGTCAGTATGATATTTATTGTTTTCATTATGTATAAGAGATATGTTTGACAACGAAATGCCTAATGGCTCTGAACGTGCTATAATTACTACATCTTGAGGTTGTTATCTATATTATCGTCACGTAAAGACGATGTGTGTGCTTCGTATATAAAATCTTGCAAAGGAGTCACCCTTATGAGCAAGGAAAATAAAGAACAACAGATAGATCAGTTATTAAGAGGCATCTACAGGATGTGTATTAACAGGGACGATTGTAATGGTTGTCCTTTCTATATTACCAAGTGTACATTTGAAGAACCCAGGCCCAGCACATGGTTTGATGAAGAGACCATCGTAGTTGTTGAGGCTCCTGCTGCTAAGACTGAACAGCCTGTTGTTGAAGAGACTCCTGAACAGATCGAAGAACCCGTTGCCGAAGAAGCAGCACCTGAAGCAATCGGCATGCAAAAAGAAGACGATAATTCTACAGGCACCTGGCTCGTCAGCACTGCACAGGGCGGCGTTTTTACGAAGTATGTTTTCATCTGCTCAAAGTGCGGATATAAAAAAGAGTCTCTGTTCTCTATCACACCGATGACTGTTTGTCCCGAGTGCGAGAAGAGAAAGAACGCAGAGACTTAAAACCCGGAAAAGATTCACTAGTGTTATAAGTTCTCAATCCAGGAATAGAACTTGTCGAGTGTCTTGTTTTCCTGCCTGGTTAAAACGAAGTAACCTGCCGTGTACCAGGAGTGTGTATCATGTTTATCCGTGACGGAATATATCTCGCATTTGTTGCCGAGTTCATCCGCCCTTTTTTTGAAATCTTCTGCGCACGCAAATTCGATGAGGCCGTCGTGTTTACTCTGGATAAGAAGAGACGGTATATCGTTTTTAGTCATGAGTGATACGGGCTCTGCCAATTTACGGTCGAACCCCTTACTCATCAACTGGCTCAAGAGAATGCTTAAGGTCTTCGTCTGGTCAGGCCTGAAACTATATGGACCTCCGAACCCCACAAAACCGATAACGTGCGAGATATCCACGCTATATTTCTCCTGATCTTTGCCGCTGTAGCAGAGGATGGAAGATAAATGCGCGCCGGCAGAAGGGCCAACGACAACAATCTCTGACGTGTCGATATTTTTCTTTTGCAGGAATTCTATTGCTGCGTTATAGCAAGCTGCAACATCTTCTGTCTGCGCGGGATATTTATTCTTAGGCGAGAGCCTGTAACCGAATGAAACCACGCGGTATCCTTCGTGCGAAATACTCTGGCCTACGTAGTCGAAATATTTCGGATCGCCCGCGTTCCATCCGCCGCCATGGATCCAGAAGATAATCTTGCTGCTGGTTATTTTTTCCGGTTCAAAATACAGAAAATACTGGTTCTTATCAGGTCCGAAACTTTGGTATTCGGGCGTGGTATATTTCGGATATTTCTTGACCAGTCTGTTCAAACCGGAATAACTGGTCATCTCTCTCAAGTAATCTCTCATTCCCATTTTTAATCTATCCCCTTTATTAAATTACCGCTCTGAGAAAACCTTCAGCGCGAGGTGTTCACGTTTGTAGAGACCGTAGTCAGCTATGTTCGTCTGGTGGAATTTCTCATAATCGCCAAAGATCTTTATAGCCTCATCAAGAGGAACCCATCTGTAAGACAGACCCACTTCCTTCTCGGCATCAGTCAGACTGACGTTGCCGGTCTCCTCTACGAGCTCACATATGAAATAGTGGTTGATGTGTCTCCAGTCACTGAAGAGCTCTTCGATCTCTAAATATTCTTCAGTCGTTCTGACCTTCATGCCGGTCTCTTCGAGCATCTCCCTCACACATGCCTGTGCGCAGGTCTCCCCCTCTTCCACGCCGCCGCCCGGGATCAGGTATTTGCTCTCGAGTGTTTCATAACTCAAAAGAATATTTCCATCCTTAACGAGTACTCCCCTGGAGGCGTGACGGAGATGATTTACGTGACCTTTATAGTCATCATTGATTAATTGAACGTGCATTCTATTCTTCCTTTTTATCCCTGAAATCCGTTTTCAATTATATCACCTAATTTCCCGAAAACCCTTATTTTTCAAGGATGGGACATGCCTTGTCCCATTATCAGAACCCTCAAATGGTCGGTCAGTGTCCTTCAGTTGATGCTTTCGGGAGGTTACGATGCAATCATCAAAAGCACGGAGGATTCAAAAATGAAAAACACAAAAATCACAGCATTGGACATTATCAGAATCGCTGCAGGTGTCGTAGCAATCTGCTTTTTCTTGATCTCAATGTTCGTTTCCACTCAGCCTTATCTGATGATCGGTCTGGGCCTGGTTGCAATCGAGACGGTAATCAATGTATTGCAAAGGTGTAAAGGTTATAATAAGCCGAAGAAAGAGAACTAACCCTTCGGAGGATTGGATAATATGGATCAGGTCAAAATCGGTGAATTCTTAAGAGAATTGCGTAAAGAAAAAGATCTCACCCAGGAGCAGCTCGCTGACAAACTTAATGTCTCGAGACGAACAGTATCCAGGTGGGAAACAGGCAGCAACATGCCTGACCTCGACATCCTGGTCGAGCTCGCCGATTTCTATGACGTTGATCTCCGCGATATCTTTAACGGACAACGGAGGGAAGAAAAGATGGATAACGAATTAAAAGATACACTGCTCCAGGCAGCTGATTATACACATGAACAGGCAAACCGCAGCAAGAAGAGAATCAACCTCATGTTCCTGGCAGGCATAATCGCCCTGATCGCATACACGGTCGTAATCGTTGTTATGGACGAACAGGATACTTTCATGTGGGGAATGTTAAGGGGCGTTATGTATGGCGTAACACTCGGCCTTCTGACCATCGGTTTCATAATCACGAGCCCGTTCGCAGAAAAATTCCAGAAGATCTGCGAAGCAAAGAGAAAGCTCTTAAAGAAAGAATAACCGTTATTTAAGTCGTATCATAATAATGAACTCTACGATCCATGCGATCGCAAATATGGCCGTGTAGATCATGCCCAGGAACAGACCCAGATAAGCGAACCCCAGGCTGGTCAGAGTATTATCGATAACAGCATATATCAGCAGGCTCGACATGATCACCGAACAGACTATTCCGGCGATATCCGTAATCTTCGAGAGCTTCGGATATATCTTGCGGACTTCTTTGGTCTTTTTAATGGTTAAAAGGAAAGTCACCAGCAGGACAGCAGCTATTGCCACTGTGTGAATGCCGAAGTTGTTATCGACGGCCTTCATGAACCTGCCGCCAAAGGTGGTGCATGCCTTGAGGTCCTCAGCATCGCCGGGTGTTTTGTAGTATTTACCGTCCCTTAAAATGACCGTTATCGTGTCACCGGGTTTGCTCGTAACAGGAGCATGCACATAATCTGTTTTGCCGTTAATATCGCTCTCAAAGGCGTGATATTCGTCAGGATAAGAGCTGTGGACTTCTTCCCCCAGGGTTACCTCTGCAGATGTGAAACTGTGGCTGAATTCCCGGATGAGCAAAGCACTTACCAAGACAACAAAAGGAATAAGCATCCACGTAGCGATAAGCTTAAACCCGTAAGCGAACTGTGCAGATTTTCTCACCATGGTGCACCCCCTTTTGAAAGAAGCACAAGAGACCTATACAATACTATGTTACCGTGAATTGCTTTGATTATCAAACTAATTTTAGGTAAAAGTCGGGCATTTGCAAGGGTTACCTCGTGGGGGAAATGACGGCCGCAGCGAACCCCGGCACCACCCCGCAAACCCCAACAAAAAGGATGCCCCACACGGGACATCCTTTCATTTCAATTAACCGTAAGTTATTAGTCCTCTGATCTCTGTGAAACTTCGCAGATTTCCTTGCAAGCCTTGAAGTACTCGTAAGTGATGCTTCTCAAACGGTATGAGAGGTTCTTGAGGATCATGTCGATCTTCTCAGGGCTGTTCTTGAAGAGTGACTCGAGGTCTTCAGGAAGGATAATCTCAACACGTGTATCGCCTTCTTCGCAAACTGCTGTTGTGTCACGCGGCTCGTCAGAGAGCATGCCCATCTCACCGAAGCATGCAACAGGGTTAACCTCTGAGAGTCTTACCTCGTTTACGGCACCGTAGTTGCTGTAGAGAGCAACCTTACCGCTGTGAACGATGTACATGCACTTACCGATATCGCCTTCCTTGAAGATGATAGTTCCGTAGTTGTATGTCTCACCATCGTTGCTGTTCAAACGGGAAACTGCCTCAGATGCTTCACGGAGAGCCTCAACGCTGGGTCTCTCGAGTCTGAAGTTCTTTGAAGACAGATAGATTGACTGCTGGATCATGTTTGTGAAGAAGCCGTCGTACTTGTTGTTGGAGCTGGACTTACGTAATTCATCAAGTACTTTCTTTGCTTCGTTGTAATCTTCTGTTGTTGTCTTGATTCTTGTGCCGAGGAGCTTCATGATAGCGAGAATCTTATCAGGGTTCTGAGTAAAATACTCGTTGAGCTCGTCTGCAGAAATCTCTGCAACCTTAGCCTCACCGTCAGCAACTACTGTTGTGCTTCTGGGATATGACTTCTCGATAACAGCCATCTCACCGAAATACTGTCCGGGACCCAAAGTAGCGATTGTTACCTCGTTCTTCTGGCTGTAATTCTTGTAAACTGTAGCGTTGCCTTCCAAAAGCTGGAAGAAAGTATTACCTGAATCTCCCTCTTTGATGATGATCTCGCCGCCGGCAAATGTCTTCTCTACTGTACTCATTGTGTGACCCCTTTCGGAAAGCTTAAAACTTAATCTGTTTATTTTATTAGATACAGTTGATTCTATTTTTATTAAAGGATTTTGTCAATCAGCCGTATGTGGCAATAAGGTCGCCGCAGGTCGATGCAAAGTCCATCAGATACTTACAATCCAGCTCTTCTCCCCGGTAAGATTCTATATAACTGCCGTTCAGCATGATGATGAATTTGCCGTCTTTGCTGTAGAAAAACGTGCGGATATCGTCCTGGACATAATCACCGCCGTCGTAAATGACCTTTTCAACGAGATAGTATGTTCCACGCTCTTCCTGTTCATATTCGTAAGGATACGTGCTGTTTTCTGTTGTCCTGTAAATCGTGACATTCAGGCCGTCTATGTATTTATAATCACCATTTATCGCGTCTTTGACCGTAGACTTATCCAGTCCGAATCTTGCGGCTACGTCTTCCGCAAATTTCTGATATTCAGCATCAGTGCTCTCAACGCTCTGGATCTCTCTGGGAAGAGTCCTGAAGAAAGGCCAGTACGACATGATGAACTCATCTTCGAACAGGTAATGCTCCTTTTTCTCCCTATAGCCGTTCTCGTGCTCGTAATAGCCTGAACCTGTAGCGAGCCTGTTCATGAGAGTGTAAACATCGTAAGGATAGAACTCAAGGAAATCCTCAATGCTGCCGTCATTTACCGTTTCATCCGTGAAGCCTGAGAGTTTCATATAGAGATCTGTTGACCATTCCAAAGGCTCACCAAGGATGATGGTTTCTTCCCCACAGTCCTCATTTATGGTGTCGATGAACTCCTGGTAACCTTCAGGGAACTCGTCGAAAATTTCCACTGCAAAAAATTTGCCTGCATTTGCAGATCGGTTCGGCCCGGCTTTATCGTATGTGTAATAGGCAATCTCTACCCTGCCCAGATAAGTATGTCCTTCGTATTCTTCAGGGCTGAGGATCTCATCGCCTGAATATCTGAAAGTATCAGGAACATCAGCGGTCTCAAGGTATGAAACGATGTAATCAATTTTCTCTCTGGAGATATCGATGTAATAGGAATTATCGTCGTTTTTGTCATCACATCTGTTATATCTTAATTCCTTGAAATAAACTTCATTCGGAGTATCAGTAGCATTAATGATATTGACATCCAGGTATTCCTCATAAGGGATTCCAGTGGGATAAGCCGAATGGTCTGTATCATCGGTTTCTGTGGTGGAAACAGAAGTATCCGGAGCGGATTCACCGGTATCTGACGGTGTAATATCAGGATTCTTTTGGCATCCGGAGAAAACAACAGATGTCAAAAGAGTCAGTGCAACGAGTTCCTTCTTCATAAATATAATCCCCCCATTTTATTCAGATACCTTAAATACAGATAAAAAAAGAAGAATGTTGCAATCCGTCAGACAGAATAGTTAAAGTACACGCTCATCTCGCCTTCACCCCTGTTGGCCCAGAGCGAATAAGGAATGAGTCTCAAGATCTTTTCTTCTTCTGCCACATCCTCAAAATTCATATAGAGACTGCTCTCCATAAACTCTGAACCTGACGGCATCAGTCTATATGCCTCAAGATCAAGGGCCACAGTATCTGTTCCGAATTCCGATATGGTGCTCTCAGAGATCTCAAATGGCCTTTTTACGATAATGCCTTTGAGATTCTTGCCGTTATCTTTTTCTTCGGCGCAATAGACCACAGGGCCTCTCATAACCGCTATCCTGTTCGCATCTTCCGTTACTTTTCTATCAGCGAAAACAACCCTCGGTTTCATCTCCAGTTCAAGACTGATGTGATGTGTATCGCCCGTAAATCCATTCAGGTAAATATAGCCGTTTATAAATTCATAGGTCTCAAGGCCGTCAGTCTTAATTGCATATTTTCCTTCTGCCCATCCCGGTATACGAAGTGCCAGTTTGAAATCTGTGCCGGCAGCACCTGTCACATCTATCTTGATATTTCCCTTATCAGGATAATCAGTAGCGACATCGACTCTTACTTCTTTTCCGCCAACATCCTTAACCAGGTGTGAACCCATATAAAGATGCACAAAGAGAGTATCGTCACTCTCGGAATACGCGTATTTGCTAATCGAGGAAACCAGCCTTGCTATGTTAGGCGGACAGCAGGCACAACCAAACCACTTTTGTCTTATGGGTTTGACATGCTCTTTTCTCTCATCCTTCTTACACGCTTCGGGTAAAACTTCCAGTGGATTAACGTAAAAGAAACTCTTTCCATCCAGTGCCATTCCGCTCAGGATGCCGTTATACAGGGCCAGTTCCATGATGTCGGAATACTCGCGCGACGGCTCGATCCTGAGCATTCTTTCTGCAAAGAAAACGAGTCCTATCGAAGCACAGGTTTCCGCATAGGCAGTATCGTTAGGCAGATCAAAAGGAAAAGAGAACGATTCTCCGATATGAGTTCCTCCGATTCCTCCCGTGATATACATCTTCTCATTTACGATGCTGCTCCAAAGAGCCTTACATGCATTAAGGAGCTCCTTATCACCAGTGAGCCTTGCCATATCTGCCATGCCGCTGTACAGATACACGGCTCTGACTGCATGTCCTACTGCCTCGCGCTGCTCCCTGACAGGGATATGTGCCTGATGGTAATAATCAGGCTTGCCCTTCATCTCGGGATGTTCCTGTTCAAAATAGAGAGGCGCCTGGCCACGCTGGTCAATAAAGTATTCGGCCAGTTCTTTATAGCGGTTCTCGTGGGTTACGTCAAAGAGTCTGAACAGCGCCATTTCAGCTATCTCGTGGCCGGGATAACCTTTTATTTTTCCTTCCTCTTTGCCGAATAGACCGTATACATAATCGGCAAATCCTTTCGCTGCGTTCAAAAGCTTATCTTTGCCGGTGGCTTCGTAATAAGCGATTGCACCTTCTATCAGATGACCCATGCAATAAAGTTCATGGTGGTCCCTTAGGTCAGTGAAACTCTTATCCATTCCGTTGATTATGTAATACGTATCGAGATAACCGTTCGGGAGCTGGGCCGCGCACACGATATCGATTGCCTTGTCAGCAATATCTTCGAGTACCTTATCGGGATGCGTTGCGAGGCTGTATCCTACCGCCTCGATCCATTTGGAGAAATCGCTGTCCTGGAAAAGGAAACCGTAGAATTCATCGTCTTTGGCGTCTTCTCTTTTGTCAGGGAAAACGGCGAATCCTCTGTATGTGTATTTCGGAGGCTCGTAAGCAGACCCTTCAGTTTTCATGCGCTTATTAAGAAGCCCTGCGGCCCTGAAATTGTGCATGCAAAAACTGGGGTTGGCGTCAGGCACCCGGTCGTTCAGTATTTCCCACTGATAAGGAATGACCTCTTTTCTGACCAACTCTGTCTTAGAAGACCAGAACCTGTCATCAACGGAAACTTTCTTAATATCAAACGGTCTGATATCCATAACAGAATGTCAGATGAGCTGGACGACGTTGCCCTGTGCATCCTTTATGTAGTGATGGGCAGGCAGTGCTGCGCCGCAGTGCGGACAGGTCGTATGCATTCCGATGATGAAAATACCTCCGCAGAAGTTACAAGGCTCCTGATAGACCGCCGTGAGCTCGCAGACCTGGGCATTCTTGTACTCCTCAGGTACTTTCGCAGGTTTATATGCGACCGCAAAGCAATACCAGGAAATAAAGGCCATCATGAGAGTCAGGAACGCACCCATTGCGAACATGGCACCGTTCATCGTGACCTTCATCATCTTAGGTGCATGTTCTTCGAGCGTCAGGCCTATTGCTGCATCAACGGAATATTTGTCGCGCTGCAACAGTTTCTCGTGGAGTGCTACGGTAAAGTCGTTCGCACGGCGCTCCGTCAAAACAGGATCAGTATCATTTCCCTGCATTCCTTCCCAGTACCAGTCGTTGAAACCGTTATCCTTAATGGATTCGGAGTAAACGATGAGCCAGTGGACTTCGTCGTCGAAACGGTTAAGGTAGAGGTCGTATGCGTAATTCTCGAGACTCGTATAATCTTCATTCCAGTCTTCGTTACTTACCGTAATTACTGCAGGAATGATGCCTGTCGTGTCGTAGAAATCCTCCATCGACTTTTTCAGCTGCTTCTTATCTTCGATAACGCCGATGTTATCTTCTACAATGAACTTCGGATTCTTATTGTATTTGTTCTCGATTCTTTGCGGAACCTTAAATGCAGCGATCATGCAGAAAACTCCGCCTAATATACACGGTAATAAGAAGAAGAAAAATACGATAAACCCAACTATGCGCGGCGAGTTGTCGGGTTTGCGGATATCGTAGTTGGTATAGATGAAATACGGCTTGTTATTTCTGTAGTAGAGATATCTCTTAGAACCGGGAAACGGCTGGCCGGAACTGCGTCTGTTAGAGAAACCGCCGCCGCTGCTGCTGCCGCCTGATGAACGGCTGCTGTGTGAACTGCTGTGAGAACTGCTGTGGCTGCCGCCTGAATGTGAACCGCCTCCGGATGAATGTGGCATCTCTTATCTCCTTATCCCTTATTTGTTATGAGTTTTCGAACAGATAAATAATAACATTATTTTGATTACTCTTAAATATAGACTGTTTTCCCAAGCATCAATTCGGCATAAGTTTCGTGTCTTTTTCCGCATTTCAGATGCAAAACCTTAAAAATGCTTTACAGTATAGATGGTAATAGGATTTTTAGTGTTCGCTTCAGGGGGAAAACGTATGCCGAACAAAAAGACGATTGCATTAACATTGGCCGTTTCCATGCTCGCGCCAATGTTGATGTCATGTGCGAGAAACAGCGCGAAAGACATAACGGTCAAACCGGATGATCCGTGGTATGAAACTGTCAGGTTTGATCTGGAAATGGACAGGAAACCGGCAGAGTTAGTAGACAGCAGTGTTGTCACTTATGGAAATGACAGGTTATATCACCTCTATAGTCTCTGTAATCTGGCTGACTATACCAATTACAGAAGGTCCATGCTCGACACATATGACAGCAACGGAAACCTGTTGAGCAGTGTGAAGATAACAGATCCTGCGGGCTATACGATCAACTGCATCCGGGGAATAAAGCCGGGCAAAGAAGGAAACAGTGCAGAAGTAATAATGGAACTCTTCGCACAGGGCGGATTTGAAACCGCACTTCTCACAATCGACCTGTCGAGCGGTGAAACGGGCGAACCGGAATTCTTCAGAACCAAAGACGGAAAAGAGTTGGAAATCCAGATCACCGAAACGAGTTCAACAGGTGTGTCGGAAGTGTATTCGGCGGGAGATTATTATTTTCCTGTCATCTACACATTTGGTGAATCAAGCGGCTCATCCACACATATTTATTCCTATAGAGGAAGCGAATACATATGCGAGTTTGACCTGTCAGGTTTGCCCACGATCTTTTCTTTGGAGGAATTCTCGTTTGACCGGAAGAGCAACACTGTTTTCACAATCGGTTACACGGCGACTGAAGGTCCGCTGGTTTTAGAACTCGACCCTGAGAACGGAAATGTCGTCAGCAAAGAAAAATATAATCTGCAGAATAACACCGGAGCAAATCTCGCCGACTTCAAGGCAGACACTTCAGGAGAACTGTATAAGATCGACATGCTCGGAAATATCACGACACTGGATATGCAGACACGCGAAGCGAAAACTGTCATCGACAACAATTGGTATTCGCCTTATTTCTCAGACTTCTCGCGTGAAGAAGTAATGCTCGTTTCATGCGATGAAAACTGCGCGGTCATCTATTCAAATAAGCAGGCTGATTATTCAATGTTTTTCGCAGGAACAAATGAGACCGTAACCATTCTCAAAAAGACGGATAAGAATCCGCATGCAGGCAAGAAAGTAATCGAACTGGCAACACCAATCGATACTCCGATTACGGAATATCTCTCGAATGCGATTTTTGAATTTAACAGGACTGACAGCGAATATCTCATCAGGGTCTGGAGCAAATACAACACCGGAATAAAGGCAGGAAGAGACCTCTCGATTCTAAATGAGGACGATGAGAAAGTGTATACCATGATCCAGGAATTGAACGGATCGGATGCGCCTGATATCGCAATCGGAATTCAGAAAAAATACGCAATGCGTGATGACGTTTTTGAAGACCTCACAGGATATCTCGATCAGGATGTAATGGATAAACAGTTCACGAATATCATCGACGCATCGAAGATCGGCGGCAAGCTGTACTTCCTCCCTGTCACGCTGGAGATTGAAGGGCTCGTAATCAACACTTCGTTAATCGATGATGGCGCGTGCGGGATTACTTTCGAAGAGTATAAGGAAATGGTAAAGAACGATCTGGACGGCTTCTCGCCTTACGATTATCCGCTCTCGACATACGATTATAAAAAGGATTTCCTGCTGTCGTGCATTGATACAAAATCCGCCATCGAAGGCAGCAATGTTGAGTTCGGAACGGACCAGTTCTACATGGCAGTTGAGATGTCGAATGAGTTATTCGCTGAAGACGGATTCACAAAACCTGACGATTATGTCTGGGAAGATGAATTAAAGAGAACGCGCAGCGAATGCCGTTATGACAGGATAGGCAGCTACATTGATTTTGTCTACGCGTGCAGGTCTGACAGCGGCGATTACACGATAATCGGAACACCGTCCGTCGATGCCTCAGGTCCCAGATTCAGGGCGCTGGAGACTGTATCGGTCACGTCAGTATCTGACAGAAAAGAAGGATGCAAAAAATTCCTGAATTTCCTTTTCTCCGGTGCGGGATACAGTGGCTCGTCCAAAGAATTCCATAACATCGTCACCAACAAAGATGTGATGTCCCGGAATATCTCACTGATTACGGAGAAGAACAATTCAATCCGGGATCTCGACAACGAGATGTCGTCAGACATTCTGGGATTCAGCGATTTTACGATTGTATATGGTTACAAATACGCGACTGAATCAATGGAAGAGGGCATGATGAACAGCCTCTCGTCCATCTCGATCTACTACTACGATGATCCGGTAATTACAGCATTCCTGGTTGAAGAGATTGCACCTTATTACGCGGGCGACAGGTCGCTGGAAGATGCGGTCAGGATAATCAACGAGAGAGTGGAGAAGTATACGAAGGAGATGTAGTCTTATTTCCCGGTCGGGACGACGCATGGCTGAAAATGCGTTAAAAAGTCTGGCTACTGACACATGTTTTGACGCACTTTTGGCGGGAAAGGGCAGAAAATGCGTTAATAGATGTGGCTGCTGACACATGTTTTGACGCACTTTCGAGATGAAAACAAAACAGGGTGCCTCGCGATTGAGACACCCTGAATTTTAGTGAGTTTATTTACACTCAACGCCCTCTTTTTTGCAGATTCTCCAAGCGGCGTATTTACCCTGGGCTGTTGCCGGCGGAAGTCCGCCTGAACCCATGAGCCACTGGCCTGCGAGGAAGACGTTCTTGAGCTTCTTAATGACACCGGGCGTAGTGACTGTCTTCGTATCCTTGTCTGCAACGAAAGCCATGTAGGCGCCTCTGTATGCGTTGCAGTGCTTAGCGTATGAAACAGGTGTCCATGCATCGAGGAGCTTGATCTTACCCTTTGTCTCAGGGAACTTCTTCTCAACCTCAGCCATGAGTGCGTTGGCAACTTCCAGCTTCTTTGCTTCGTACTTCCCGGGATCTTTAGCGAGATCAAACCAGTTGTCGACTTCCTTGCCGTACTGGAAGAGCTTCATCTGGATACTCGTCTTGCCCTCAGGTGTGAGAGTCGGATCGTAATCGTAGCAGATGAATCCGATATCCTTGATCTCTCTGTCCCAAACCTTGATTCCGTCGCTCTCCCAGCATGTTGTGTCAGGATCGACATTCATCTTGCCGTCAACTATGAATGCAGCGTGATACTTACTGAATACAGAGAAGTGATCCTTATCGTCAAAGCACTTCTTGAGCTTCTTGGGCATAAATTCAGCAGGAAGAAGATGTGTGAAAGTGTGGTTTGCATCTGTTGCACAGATAACGTAATCTGCCTTAACCTCTGTGCCGTCTTCGAGGACGATGCCTTCAGCAACCTTGCCGTTGAGCTTTACGTTCTTAACGGGGCAGTTGAGGTGGATCTTACCGCCCTTCTCCTGATATCTGTTCGCGATTCTTAATGCAGCTGCGAGGGAGCCGCCTTCCGGGATGTCTCCGCTGCCTGAAGTAACCATCGCGTATGACATAACGAATGAATATGCCTGTGTTGTCTCAGGGTGTGTGAGCATAACAGAGCTTCTTAATACAGGATTCTTGAAGCTGTCACCAAGATCCTTAACGCTTACGCCCTTGTAAGCCTTCTGTGCGGCAGGAACGTTCTTTACGAAATCGCCGAGTTTCATGAAGTCTCTGGGGCCCATCTTATCCATCGGCTTGTCGAGAGGCATGATCATGGACTCTGCTCTCTTTACGTTCTCGAAAAACTTCTCGATAACATCCTTATCTTCAGGAGAGATCTCGAGCATCTCGCGCTTTGTTCTCTCCTTATCTCTCCAGTAAGTGATCTCCCCGCCATGTCCTTTATATGTGAAGAAGCGGTCCTTGGAATACATCTTTACGCTGTCGTCGAGCATTCCGATCTCGTGCCAGAGCTCATTCATAGCGCTTCCCTTTTTACTGCACATAATGTAGTTGATGCAGTTATCGATGTAAACGCCGTCGCGCTTCCATCCGGTGAGCTCTCCGCCAGGCACAGCATTCTTCTCGTAGATCTCGGTCTCAAAACCGGAATTTTGCAGGATAATACCCGCAGTCATTCCGGAGATTCCGCCTCCGACAATGATTACTTTTTTCATGTGAATAATTCCCCCGGTTAATTTGTGTCAGAATGACACTCCGGTAAGTATAACACTAAATATGGGAATTGCTTTATCAGAGTGACTCGAGCTTAATGATGTCGCAGCAGCCTTCAATGGTCGTTGCCCTGTCTTCTTCGAGGAGCTCGATCATCTTGCCGACATCAGAATAATTCTGGTATTCCTTGGGCACCATCGTCTCGTATTTACGCATCTTCGAAATATCTTCCTGATAGAGGTCGATCATTCTCTGATTCTCGAGACCCTTCTGGTATCTCTCATTTACCATGTTATTCATGTACTCAGCATTGCTGTTGAATTCTCCCTGCTTTCTTCTGCAGATGATGATACCGAAGATGATGATCGCTGCAGCAACGATGATCGCAACGGCAATTCCGCCCATGAGATCGCCCATGATGCTGGTAACCGCAGCACGTGCTGCCTCCGCATCCAGTCCCATCTGGGCCTTAGCCTTAACAGAGCTCATCATGATTCCATATGAAATGATATAGATGAGATATCCTGCCACAGGAGCAGCAACAACGAACGGCCAGAAGTACTTGATGAAGGATCTCTTCTTGTACATCTCTTCGTTTGACTTAGGGAATTCGCTCTGGGGCTTGATCTTTGCCTTGAGCTCTTCAGTTTCAGAGATGAGCTCTCTGTAGTCCTTGAGATCTCTTAAGAGGGTGTTCTTACCTAACGTAGCAGCAGAAGCCGCACCGAAAGGTGTAACGCTGTCGTTATTTGCATTGTTGTTAGCTGCCGCGCCGAACGCACCGCCGAACGCACCGAATGCAGCAAACGGATTATTCTGATTGGGTTTTGCAGCCGGTTCAGGAGCATTGTTAGCGCCGAATGCACCAAAAGGCCTGTTGTTATTAGGCTTTTCTTCTTCTGCTGCTTTAGGAGCAGCTGCAGGAGCAAACGGTTTAAAAGGATTACTCTCCTTAGGCTTTTCTTCAGCTGCAGGAGCGGAAGTATTAACAGCACCGGTGAATGGTTTAAACGGATTGCTCTCCTTGGGCTTTTCCTCTGCGGGAGGATTGGGAGCAGCAAATGCACCGGGCCTGTTGTTATTGGGCTTTTCTGCTGCTTTAGGAGCAGCTGCCGGAGTAAACGGTTTAAAAGGATTGATAGCGTTAGCATTATTTGCTGCAGGAGGATTTGCCATACCGAACGTTCCAAAAGGATTGTTCATGTTGGACTTTTCAGGTGCTGCGGGAGCTGCCGGTCTCTCCTCTTTATCTGAATTGTCGGAAGGCTTTGCTGCACCAAACGATCCAAAAGGGTTAGCAGCATTAGCATTATTTGCAGCGGGAGCATTAGCCGCACCGAACGCACCAAATGCACTAAACGGGCTGGGTGAATTGGGTTTTGCTGCATTTGCATTTCCGTCGTCCCTGCCACACTTAGGGCAATTACCCCCAACGAAAGGGATGATGGAACCGCATTTCTTGCACGTCTGCATAACTGACCTCCTCCTAATCGTATGTCCTTATTCCACAGAACAGGTCTATTTTAACAGGATTTAGTCAAAAAATCTTTAACATATTTTTAATAAATACGCGATTAAGGATAAAAATCCCCTTTAATTACTTGCCAAGCAGCGGGCTGATGCTCTTCCAGACGTTCTCCGGACTCTTATCTCCTACCGCCGTAAACATTATCACGTAGTAGCGTTTTCCGTTCTGCTCGAAAACATAATTGTGCCCGTGGAAAGCAAACGTATCGCTCTCGCAGTGGTACAGGCCGTTTGTTTCAACTGTCCATCCGCCGGCATATGTGTCGGCCGGAGTGAGAAAAACTTTCGATGTGTCAGACTTAAGGAGCTTGCCTCCGAACAGCGCACGGTCGAAATTCAAGATGTCGGTAACGGTCGAGTGAATGTCTTTCGCGCCCATGGAACCCTCGAAAGGATTATAGAAAGTATCTTTGGGGAGCGCCGCAGTAATATCACCATAGGCCATCGATGAAGAAGAGGTCATAGCGCAGGGCGTCAGGATCACCTTATTTACGTAATCCTCATAAGGCATACCTGCCACGTCTTCGACGATCAGGGCGAGGATGTAGTAGTTGGCATCAGCGAATTCATACTGCGTGCCGGGATCAAAGCCGAGCTCACATGAGAACAGGCACTCCATATATGTCTTGCCTTCAACCTTCTTATAGAAATCACGCTGACTCTCTTCGGGAGTGCGGTTCTCATCCTGAACATAGCTCAGCGCGAGATCCACGCCGAAGAATTTGACCGGATCGTCCGGAATGCCCGAACGCATATAGAAGAGGTCAGATACAGTGATCTTCGAATTCTTATCAAACCTCTTACAGTTTTTGTACTCGGGGAAGATCTCGCCCAAGGTGGTGTTCAGCGTGAGTTTACCGTCTTCAACGAGCTTCATTATGCAAACAGCGGCAAAAGATTTGGAGATCGAACCTGCCTCGTAAGTCGTATAAGGCGTGACCTCTTTACCGTTGATATCTTTGAGACCCGTGCCTGATGCGAAGATTACATCGGTATCGGTGGCGACGATGAGGGAACCGCTGATGGCGCCCTTATCAGTCTGCTTCAGGAGTTCATTAACGACGGCTGAATACTGCGCGTCTTCGTTGATCCAGACATTGCCGTTAACGTTTTTGAGCTTACTTATCTCGTCGTTTGCAGGAAGTGCGGCAGTTGTCTCTGATGTGGTCGCAGAAGTTTCTTCGGTAGCAGTCGTTGTTGCTTCGGTCGTTTCTGAAGTTGTGGTAGCCACAGTAGTTTCTGTTGTTTCAGTCGTGGTCTCGCTCGCAGCGGTCGTCTCCTCAGCCGCAGTCTCAGTCTGAATGAACGTACATGATGAGAGAACCATTGCTGATATCAATGTTGAAGCCGTAACCAGGCTCAGTACTTTTCTGAATTTCGCGTTATTCACTATCTATCCCCCGCGTAATTTTGATGTATGCATAGAGTACTCCTAAACAGGCGGAGGGACAACAAGAGAGATATAATGAATACTCCACAAGAAATATCAAAAATCACCTTATGCCCTCTGATATTATCGTCGCATAAGGAGGCAGGACATGAACGAATACACTAAAGCGGTTCAGTGCATGATCGATTGGATTGAGGACCATATCGATGAGAAAAAAGTACTTACGTTCCTTCATCGTTAATGTAGTCAGGGAAGCTGTCGTATTTGTCGGTATAAATATCGACGATCTTATCCCATCCGTCCCAGAAACACTCTGTGTAGAGATTCATTTAAGGCTCCCCTTTCCCCATATTTTTCTGTATTCTAACACAATGAAAAGAGGCACCCCTATGTGGGATGCCTCTCCTGATCTTAACTGTAAAATACTTACGCTCTCAATGTTGCGCCGTACTTTTCCTTGAGGTTTGTGAGGATCGTATCAACGAACCCGTCGATAACTTCAGGCTTGAACTCCTCGTCCTTAGGAGTGAAGACTACGCTGAATGCGAGGCTCTTCTTGTTAAGGCCGAGCTGGATTCCTTCGTAGATGTCGAAGAGCTCGATCTTTGTGATGTACTCACAGGAAGCAGCGATCTCCTTCTCAATCTGTGCGCAAGTAATCTCCTTGTCCATAACGAAGCAGAAGTCACGCTTCTCTTCGAGGAACTTCGGAAGCGGAATGAACTTTCTGTCCTTGCCGTAGTACTGTGAAAGTGTTCTTAAGTCGATCTCTGCAACATATGCAGGAACTCTCATGTCGAGCTCATCACAGATTTCGTAAAGAACCTGACCGAGGTAACCGACTTCCTCACCGTTGCAGATAACCTTTGCAGTTCTGCCGGGATGGAGGAATGTCTTTGTATCCTTCTCGTAATCGAATTCAACATCGAGTGAAGCTGCGATTACATCAACAAGGCCCTTCAATGAATAGAAGTCCTCATCCTCACCGAAGACACCGATGCAGATCGTCTCACGCTCATCAGGATATTCAGTAAGAGGCAGGCTCTTGGGAAGGAACTTGTTGCCCATCTCATAGATACGGCCTGTGAGGATTCCGTTCTTCTGGTTTCTTGCCATTGCCTTGATCATCTGGGGCGCAAGTGTTGTACGCATGAGTGACAGGTCAATGTTGATAGGATTCATGATCTTGATCGCGAATCTCTCGGGAGCATCCTCAGGGAGCTTCAGGAGGTCAAAATCAGAAGGTGAGAAGAATGAATAATGTACACCTTCGTTTGCGCCTGCTGCACAGAGATCACGCTTGATCTTGAGCTCTGAACGCTGCTTAAGATTATAACCGCCGGAAGTTACTTTCGCTGTGGGAATGAATGTAGGCGTGATGTGATCGTAACCATACATACGGATAACTTCTTCAGCAACATCCTGGTAAGACTCCATGTCTACACGGTAACCCGGAATTGCGATCGTCAGTTCGTCACCACCCAGTTCAGGTGCGAAGTTGAGGTTTGTAAGGATCCTTACGATGTCCTCATCAGGAACCGTGATTCCCAATACGCCATTCACCTGCTTAACGCTGACAGTGAGTTTTCTGGGCTCTATGGAGTTGCCTGTATTCACATCGAAAGATGTCTTTGATACCTTACCGCATCCGAGTTCTTCGATGAGGTGCAGCGCACGCTTCATTGCCATAACAGTTGTGTATTCATCAACGCCCTTGGAGAATCTCATTGAAGAATCAGATACCTGACCCAGAGCCTTGGAACTCTTACGGATGTTGTCGTGAGCGAACTTTGCAGCTTCGAACATAACAGCATTTGTTGAATCCAGGATCTCTGAATTGAGACCGCCCATGATGCCTGCCAGTGCAACAGGCTTCTTGCCGTCGCAGATAACGAGGTTGTCTGATGTGAGAGAGAATTCCTTCTCGTCGAGAGTAACGATCTTCTCGCCGTTCTCAGCGCGGCGGACGTGGATCTCACCGCCTTCAAGATAGTTGAAATCGAATGCATGCATCGGCTGGCCGAGCTCGTAGAGAACGTAGTTTGTGATATCAACTACGTTGGAAATTGCAGAGCAGCCAACGAGAGCCAGACGACGCTTCATCCACAGAGGTGACTCACCAATCGTAACGTCTGAAACGTAGTGACCGATGTATCTCGGGCAGAGGTCAGGAGCAGAAACTCTGATGTTGAAATCGATTGCAACATCACTCTCTGTGTAATCGAGAGCGGGTTCCTTGATCTCCTTGCCGAGGACTGCAGCAACCTCTCTTGCAATACCGAAGATGGACTGGCAGTCAGGTCTGTTTGCCGTGATTGAAACGTCGAAAATATAATCGTCCAAACCTAAGATAGGCTTAACATCTGCACCCGGAACGGAATCAGCAGGAAGAACCAGAAGTCCGTTGTAACCTGCACCGGGGAACATGTCCTCAGTAACACCAAGCTCAACACCGGAGCAGAGCATACCAAATGAATCGTAACCTCTGAGCTTACCCTGACCGATGGTCATGAGACCTTCTACTGTTACGTGGTCTTTAGCTGTTGCGTAAACCTGTGCGCCAATAAGTGCCAACGGATATTTGCCGCCTGCAGCGACATTATCTGCACCGCAGCAGATCTGGAGGACACCATTCTCACCTGCATCAACTGTGCAGAGGTGGAGATGTGTGCCTTCGATAGGTTCGCAAGTCTTAACTTCGCCGACAACGACTTTCGAGATGTCTTTGCCTACTTCATACTTTTCCTCTACTTCGAAACCGCAGCTGAAGAGTTTTTCTTCGAGCACGTCCGGAGTAACGTCAATATCTACATAATCTTTAAGCCAACTTAATGGTACTAACATTGTTCTTGCCTCCTTTAACCTTAGTCATCGATCTGTTCAAGTACGCGGAGATCAGACTCAAATAAGAGCTTGATGTTGTTGATGCCGTACTTGAGCATGGCAATACGATCGATTCCGATACCGAAAGCCAGACCGCTGTATTTGTCACTGTCGATTCCGCAGCCTTCAAGAACCTTCTTGTTAACTACGCCTGCACCGAGAACCTCGATCCAGCCTGTTCCCTTACAGAGCTTGCATCCCTTGCCGCCGCACTGGAAGCATGAAACGTCAACCTCAACAGAAGGCTCTGTGAACGGGAAGTAAGAAGGTCTCAGACGTGTTCTTGTCTCTTCGCCGAAGATTTTCTTAACGAACACATCGAGCATTCCCTGGAGGTCGCATAGTGTGATGCCCTCGTCAACAACGAGTCCTTCCATCTGGGAGAACATCGGTGAGTGAGTAGCGTCGTCGTCAGATCTGAAAACCTTACCTGGTGAAATGATCTTGATCGGCGGCTGCTGTGACTCCATGACGTGAACCTGACCTGCAGAAGTCTGTGTTCTCAAGAGGAACTCAGGACTCAAATAGAAAGTATCCTGCATGTCACGTGAAGGGTGATCTTTCGGAATGTTAAGAGCCGTGAAGTTATAGTGATCTGTCTCGATCTCATTACCCTCGTAGACTGAGAAACCCATAGAACCGAAGATGTCTACAATCTGGTTTCTTACCTGTGTATTGGGATGGAGATAACCCTTCTTGAGCTTCTTTGAAGGGAGAGTTACGTCGATCGTCTCGGCATCATATCTCGCCTTCTGCTCTGCAGCCTTGAATTCTGCATCCAGAGCATCGAACCTCTCTGTTGCCCAGTTTCTGATCTCGTTGACCATCTTGCCGTAGTCGGCCTTGAGCTCCTTCGGGATCTTGCCCATTTCCTTCATGAGGGATCCGATCTTACCTTCCTTTGAGTCCATGACGCTCTTTCGATATTCGAAAACGCCCTTGGAGCTCTTGATCTCGGTAAGGTCTGATTCGATCTTTGCTTTGATCTCTGATAACTTTGCGCTTAATTCACTAAGTTCAGCCATGTTTTCCTCCTTGTTATTTCCGCTGGCAAATAAAAAGCCCGCGGCAATTGTTCATTGCCACGGGACGAATTCGCTGTTAAAAGCACCTTCGCGGTACCACCCATGTTCAGGAAACCACTATAGTTACCTGCTCTTGTTCTCGCGCTGTAATGCCGCCGCACGCATCTGCTTAATCAGTAAAACCGTTTTCGACAGAAGCTCCAGTGTTGAAATTCGTCCTAGCGCCCTTCGGATCGTGCTCTCAGCCCAAGACACGACTCTCTGTTCCGGCCAGCAGTAAGACTACTTACGCACCTTCATTGCAGAGCACTATTTTACATACTTATATTGGAGAAAGTCAAGTTTGGCGAGGGGTTCTTATACGTTGGTGTATTTTTTGTGCAGTAAAACCCTCGATTTACTACACAAAAAACTACACTTTCGCGAAAAGTGCAGTAAAAAGTGTAGTAAATCACCCGATTTACTACACTAATTTCGCACTCGTTCATTTACCTCGCGAAAGCACCCCTCACAGATACAATACTGTAATGCACGGATCGCCGATCGAATCGAAACCTTCAGAACCGGGGAGGTCATCTAATCCCAGCTGCGAGATGATGTCAGGCTCAGTAACATCAACCCATTTGCCGTCGATCTCAATAAAAGAGCGGCCGGGCGCCGTCTTCGCCTCGTAATGCGCGGCATGTTTGTTGGTGAGTGACAACACTGTGCACTCTTCGGATTCACCTTCGAAATAACCCGTTCCGGGTGTCTTAACGACGACTGTAAAACTCTTCACGTGGAGATGTTCATCGAGCTTCACCGTGTGATAACCGGCATACTCAAATGACCCGCTGACAGTCGCCAGAACTTCTCCAAATTCACCGTCAAGGACCTGGATCTCGTAATTCTGGCCAGGTACCTCGGTCCAGAATCCGATTGCACCGATTGTGCCGCTTTTGTTGTAAACAGAGGCATATGTAACATTGTTACAGCTGTTTATCCGGTCCGCTGTGACGTGGTCAGGGTCTTCATTCTGAGCTGCGATTTCAATGAGATCAGATGAAGGCAGAATGACCTGGTCGTATCTGCCATAAGAGACTCCGAATTTGTAATCTCTGGTGACGCTCATGGTGTAAAGTGCCGGGATCGCCATATCGAAGGACACCCAGTAGAAACCCATGTTGCCCCAGTATGTTCCGAATGAATTCTGGACGAGCCATGCTCCGTCACGGCTGGCAGGTGTCTTAAATCCTTCGGCAGGGAAATTGTCATCCCAGCCGACGATTACCGCAACGTGATCCACGTCGGTTGCGTTGTCCGCATAATTCTGTGTGTAATAGCCGTTAACCATCTTACAGTCTTTCTTGTAGTTGACAGTAAGACAGACCGCACCGAAATTTTTTATCGCATCCTTGACCTCATCCTCCGATACTTCATAAACGCCGGAAACTTCGCAGTTGTAACAGCCGATGACATTGGTCTCTGAAATGAGATATCCGTTCAGAGGATCAGCGCACATAGAGCCCGTTACCTGGTCGTAACCTCCGCCTAAATCAGTGACGCTAGCGTTGTAAACATAGTACTTTTCATCGTCGAAAACCATCTCGCCGTCTTCACCCGTCTCCGGAACCTCATAGATCCTGTTGATAATGTCGACAGGATTAAGGTCGATCAGTTTGCCGTGAACCATAAGGTAATTTGTCTGGATCGCAGAAACCGATGCGTAGGAATAGCATCCGCCCATGCCCTGTTCCCTGACAGGAACACCGTAGCATTCGTTGATCGAACAGTAACTGTGCTCAGGATCTGCAAACGGAGTAAAGAACTCTTTGTCGCCCTGTGGAAACAGTTCATCAGTGTCTTCGACAGGCACCTCAGTCGTCTCAGGAGTACCGGTGGAATCCTCTGTTTCTTCTTCAGTTGAATTGATGTTAACGTTGCAGGCGGTTGAAAATACAAGGGTCAATGCTACTGCGGCGGTTAATACTTTCGGGAGTTTTAAATGTTTCATGATTGTTTTGCACCGCTGCGCGCTGCCTTCTCCTTGTAAAGTGCTTCGTCTGCTTCGCTCAGAGCAGTCTGGAAATCTTCGAGATCGCCCGAATAGCCGGCATATCCGATGCAGGCAGTAAGTTCATATTTTGAGCCCGCCTCTTTGTTTAAGCGGATCAGCGTATTCTTAATGTCATCGCACAATGTCTTTACGAGCTCCTCGTCGGAAGTCTTGGCGATGATGATGAATTCGTCGCCGCCGTATCTGGCAATGAATGTCTTGAGAGTATTCTCGCCGCACGCAAATTTGAGGGCATCGGCCGTACGTCTTAAGGCGTTATCACCTTCAATGTGGCCGTACTGGTCGTTAATGCTCTTGAACTTGTTGAGGTCGATCATGAGCACATAACGGGCGGTTTTATCCGTGCCCTGTCTGGAGTGCTCGTTTGTGATGTATTTCTTGAGTTGAGTTCTGTTGTTGAGTTTCGTGAGCTCGTCTATAGATACCTGGTCATTAAGTCTGATGACATAAACATAGAGCATCATGATAGAGCACCCGAAACAGAAGAGCGGTGCCGAGAGCCAGATTACCTGCAATATTCCGAAGAAAGAGATTATCAGAGGATAGATTGCACAGGCAATATACTGACCTCTGACGGCGAAATTTTCCCTGCGCATCGCCCTGATAAAGCCCCTTACTGAACTGATAATGATGTAGAAGATCGGAACCGCAAGGAATACAACATAATAAACCGGTGTCACGTTGCCCTTCTCATCCATAACCACTCCGGGGAACAGGACGAACAGAAGAAGCATGACGACCGTTTCTGCCATGGCAGGAATGAGCGTATAAACCCTTACTCTCGCCTTGACCAGATATTTCTCGCCCTGAGACAACTCAACGTAAACGAACCAGAAGCCGGTCAGAGCACTGAGCAGCACGGCATTTGAATAATTGACGATAGATGCCGATAACTGATTATGCGGAATGTAATCAGCGAGAATCAGTACCCATACAATATCACTTACAAAGTACAGTATGTGGCAAACCATGATATTGATGAATAATAACTGCTTTGTCTGTCTGCCGACAGATCTCATCTCGCGAAAGAACATCATCGCGAAAATAATTATGCAGATAATATTCGCCTCTACATAGAAAAATGTATAGTTCATTTCCATAAGGGGAATTATATCACGGTAATTTGATAAATATTGTTAAGCGCCTGTAGACTTAATGTGACTTTTTATGTCGGCAGCCTTCTTCTTGTGCTTACGCTTTTCTTCGTACATGGCCTTGTCGGCGAGCTTAACATACTTCGAGAACAGCTGGTAATCGTCGAGTCTCTTCTCCTTCTTGTCTTTCGAAGGGTTGGCAATATAGACACCGACACTGACGACTATCTCGTAGTGCTTGTTCTCGGTCTTGGTCTTCGCTGAAATGTAATCCCTGACATTCTTGATATAGTCATCGGCTCTGAGCTGGTCGTAATTTTTAGCGAGGACAACGAATTCGTCGCCGCCCGACCTGGTGCAGATCTCATCGTCGCCTGACACAGCCATCATAGCTGACGCGATCGCCTTTATTGCGTAGTCGCCTTCATGGTGACCATAGTTATCGTTTATCTGTTTGAGGCCGTCCATGTCAATGATTATGACCGCGAGCCCCTTCTTGTTCTCAACACATTCATCGAAGAAGTTGCTGAAGAATTTCTCAACACCATATCTGTTATAAAGACCCGTAAGCATATCCCTGCTGTACAGGAATTCCAGTCTGTTTACTGAAGACTGCAGATCTCTCTGGATCCTTCTGTTCTCAAATATCATTCCCAGGTCAACGAGCCACGACTGCTGCATATCCTGCTCTTGGAATTCAACGTCCGGATTAACTATCAGATAACCCATGTAATACTGCAAATGGTGGATCGCAAAGATGTAATACGGATTGGGATCTTCGAGCAGTTCTTTGGGAAGGATATTTTTCTTGCGGAATGTCTGCGCCGGAACATCCTTGTCACCGATATAACCGGTAACAACTGTCATGTCTTCATCGACCTTCGAATAGTCGCTGCCGACAACCCTCTGCTGGTCCCATCCGGGTGCCAGGCAAAGGAGCATATCCTTATAACCTGCGTTCCATTTAGCATTCTCTCTTACCGCCTCGAAAAATTCGGGCAGCGTCTCAGCAGCTGCAACACTCAGCATCAGGTTCGTTGTTGACTGTGCAATATTCGTAGTGTTCTTCAGTCTCCTGAGATAGATATCTCTGACATCCTGAATGTTATCGGCAGTCACAGGTTTGCATCCGCATGACTGGTTAGGCATAAAGTCAGCCAGAATACGGATCGTCTTCGGAATTTCCTTACCATCGAAAATCTCAGTAAGAGCCAGAACAGCAGAGTAACCTGAGTTATAGAAAGGCTGTCTGGAAGTTGTAATTGTCGGGAAACCGTTTACCGCATCATCGACTCCGTCAAAGCCCGTAACGATAAGATCATCAGGAACTGTTATTCCTCTTTTCCTGCACGCGATAATGAGACCGATTGCGCTGTAATCGTTCGCGCAGACGACCGCATCAGGCAACTTCTTACCGTTCTTTTTGCAGTTCTCGAGTATGTAATCGAGCGCATCATCACCACAGTCACGCCAGAGTGTTCCGTAGTATACCTTCGACTCATCGAAATCAATATCGTGACCCATGAGAGCACTCTTATAAGCTTCGAGTCTCTCCTGCGTGTAATGCTTACCGGGAATACCTGCGAGGTGGTAAATATCCTTGCAGTTATGCTTCTCGATGAGGTGCGAAACTATCTCATTAAATGAATGTGTGTCATCGCACACGATGTTCATGTAGTCGGGATCAAAACCACCGATGTTGATTACCGGCTTATCAGTTTTCGAGAGGATCTGTTTGAGGTGGACCTTAACGGATTCACTGAAGTAAGTACTGATCTTGATGATACCGTCAAAATCATTCAGATCCGGAATGTCGAAAGAAACATTGTCGCCCTGGTCGTATTTGTTGTACTCGACATAGCTCCTGCCGCTGTACGAATCACTGAAACTGGAGAAATAGATAACCTTAACACCGCAATCCAAAGCTGCAGCATTAATGCCTTTCTGCGTCATTGCGCACATAGGCTCATAAACATGAGATGTAAATACGGCGATCTTTTTCATGATTATCCCCTGAACAAAGTGCTCATAGTTTACCCGAAACTACAATTTAGATTATAAAGTGATTTTATGACTATTGAATTAAGTGAATGTTAATTATGAGGCCGTCTCGCATTTGTAGTTTGTTTATTTAATTGTTAGAATCGTTGGAAGTATTGAGGCAGAGGTGTTCCAATGAATAAATATCTGAGAGCTTTGGCAGGAATTATATGCGCATCTTCCGTCGTCTTAAGCGGCGTTACGGTTTTTGCGGCAGACGATAAATATACTCCCACAGGAATTGCTTATGGTGAAATCGGCACTTCCATTGAGAAATGGGCCGGTGATAATCCCAACGAATATGTTTCTTTCGTAACCTCTGTTTTCGATAAGGATGAGATCCTGTATGAGGGCGCATTCGGATATTATGACCGCGAGAGAAATCTTGCCGCTGACATCGATTCAGTCTACGAATGGGGCAGCGTAAGTAAGCTCACAGTCTGGGTCAGCGTCATGCAATTGTACGAACAGGGCAGGATCGACCTCAACGCCGACGTCCGCACCTATCTGCCCGACGGATTCTTCCAAAATCTTAAGTACGATGACCCTGTAACAATGTTAAATCTCATGAACCACAACGCAGGATGGGGTGAATGCACCTGGGCGCTGCAGACCGCCGATCCGGCACAGATCGTGTCATTAGGAGACGCCCTGAGAGCTACCGAACCACCTCAAATGTACCGTCCGGGTGAGGTCATGTCCTACTCGAACTGGGGCGCCGCTCTGGCAGGTTACATCGTCGAGTGCATCACGGGTCAGTCCTATGCTGATTATGTGCACGAGAATATTTTCGAACCTCTGGGAATGGAGCATACTGCGATCCTTCCTGATCACAGCGATAATCCCTGGGTTAAGCAGCAGCGCGAAAGTCTTATTTCCTACAACTTCGACGGCTCTGCCTGGAACGGCAACGGAAGCCAGCTCATTTACATAAACATCTACCCTGCAGGTGCTGTCACGGGAACAATTTCCGATATGGCTAAATTTGCACAGAGCTTTGTAAGTGACGACTGCCCGCTGTTTGAAAAACCTGAGACACGAGAATTACTCCTCTCACCTTCCGAATATTTGGGAGACACCGACATAGCAGTCTGCTGTCACGGTCTGTGGATCGATGAATATGAGGGCGCTACTCTGATCGGTCACGATGGAGGCACTAATTCATGCTCATCTAAGCTCTATTTCGATATGAAAACAGGCCTTGGCTTTGTCTCCATGACTGCAGGCGGCAGGCCTGCCGTTGCATCAATTCTCTTCGGAGAACGGGCAACTATAGACCTCTCAGCGTATTCTTCTGCCATCTCTAATCCCGGCGGAATCGCAGGCATGTACACGGGAACCAGATCCATTCGCAGAGGCATCTATAAGCTCTACGGTTATCTTAATCTGATGCCTGTTTCTTATACTGCTGATAACACCTATGATGTAGGCGGGCTCGCAACCATTAAACAGTATTCTGACAACATTATCGTGATGACACAGAGCGCTGATTATCCCGGCTACGTATATGAGACCGGTGACGGAACGAAGATAATAACACTGGGCAGCCAGAGTTTTGCTGAAGATAACATGATAATTCCTTCAGCAGTGCTGCTCGTAATATTCATCGTAATGTCTGCAGCTGGCGTATTCATGCTGCTGTTCAAATTCATCGGACTGATCTCAAAAAGACATGAAGGTTACAAGGGTTCTGTCTTGATCACGCTGTCACAGGTGTTCAGGATTTTCGTGCTGATCCCTCCTGTTGCATTGATCACTAAATACTCCGAACAGTATGGCCTCACACATACACAGGGTTATATCTTCTTCGGTGTCGAGATGGCTTGTTTCCTGGTCTTTGCGGCGACTCTCATCTCTTCTGTTTTGGGACTCATCACAAAGAGCGAAGATGCAGCTCCGAAGTGGAAATACATAATGAGCATCCTGGGCAACGTCGTAGCTATTACCATGATGCTGCTCCTCGAATTCCTTAACATATGGGGTATCTGATATGAGCGTTGATTACACGATAACCTACAACATTACACCAGAAGAATACATGGCAATGCGTGAAGCTGTCGGCTGGGGTTTGTTCCCGTTGGAACAGGCCGAAGCAGGCATAAAGAATTCCTATATCTGGTGCCTCAGAGAAGGTGAATGCATCGGCGGCCGTCCTATCGGTCTTGGCAGACTCATATGGGACCACGGCTATGTTATGTACATCGCTGACATTATTGTAATGCCTGAATATCAGGGCCAGGGATTGGGCCGCGTTCTCATGGAAGAAGTGCTGGCATTCATCCGCGAACAGTTAAAACCCGGCTACCGTTTCATGGTTTCACTCCAGAGCGCGAAAGGTAAAAATACCTTCTACGAGAAATTCGGTTTCATCTCAAGACCGGACGAAAACCACGGCCCGGGAATGCATCAGTGGTTCTCAGCAGAATAGCCCCACTTTCAAAATTGTGAAGCTTAATCAGGTCCCCTCTCCCGGGGGCCTGTTCTGTTTGGTAAGTTTCCAAAAGTCAAATGCGATCCGCAAAGGCTACATCGTAAACGTCAACTATAATGCATCACAGAAAGCATTCCTGCTGTCAGATAAGATCATTGATTCCACTGCAACAAGATTCAAGGGTCAGGGCGCATACGCAGACAACAATCCTTTCATCGGAACAAACTGCCCGACATGTGCAGCAGCGCTGAAGATACGTGCAAACACCTTAGGCACATGTACCTTCTGCGGAAAAGAGTTATTCGTGCCTTATTCAGTGCAGGAAACAACGGGGATTAAAAGCTGAATGGTACTACGAGATCTACGACATCGCCGGCTGCGACTTGAACAAAGCCGGCGGCTGGATCCGCTGACAGTTAAAGATCTATGGAAAACAAACACCGTCTGAACACGTTTCAGATGGTGTTTTATTTGAGCAAAGGTGCGTAAACACTGCATTTCAAGCATCAATTGATATATAATCAGACATAGGAAAAACATTTCAACTCGGTTTCAGGAAGGGCAGATAAGATATCCTTAAAAAGGAGAATGCTCATGAAGATTTTAATCGCAGAAGACGAGATTTCCACAGCGAAAGCGCTGAAGGTAATATTGGAAAAATCAAAGTTTTCCGTCGACATCGTTCACAACGGCAATGACGCCTGGAATTATATCCAGGCCGGTCCTTATGAGGTCATCGTCCTCGATATTATGATGCCCGGCATGAACGGCCTCGAAGTCCTCGCAAAACTCCGCGCGAACGACATCAAGACTCCCGTCCTTATGCTCACTGCCAAAGGCGAACTCGAAGACCGCGTAGCAGGTCTCGAGGCAGGCGCTGATGACTACCTGCCTAAACCTTTCGCGAGTGCAGAATTAATAGCAAGGGTTAAGGCATTGGGTAGAAGAAGTGAGATATATTCTGACTCAGTAAAGCAGGCCGGAAATCTCATTCTCGACAGCAATAAATATGAGATGCGCGTAGGCTCTGACGCTGTCTCACTCACCAATAAAGAATACCAGCTGATGGAGCTCTTCATTCTTCATCCGGGATTCGTTTTCTCAACCGAACACCTCATGGAAAAGATCTGGGGACTGGATTCTGAATCCTACATCGATGTTGTCTGGACACACATCGGGTTCGTGCGTAAAAAGCTTAAGTCTTTAAACGCTAATGTTGAGATCAAAACGATCCGTGGCGCAGGCTACTCATTGGAGGTAATCAAGTGATAAAGAAACTCCGCTGGCGTTTTATATCCACCGCAATGCTCGCGTTCTTCCTCGTGATCGCACTGATCGCGGGCTTTGTAAACGCCGCATACTATTGCGTGGAAACCAGAAGGATCGATAAGACACTCGATTCCATTATCAGTTACGACGCATATCAGCCGCGCTTCGACGGACACGGAGGCGGCCCTGGCGGTCCCGGCGGCATGGGAGATATGAACCCGATGGAGCCCTTCAGGGCGCTTCCTAACGAAGAAGAAAACTACATGACACGTTTCTTCATCGTAACGCTCGATGAGAACAACATGATCGTCGAATCCTCTCTCGATTTCATCGCTTCCATCGATGAGGATGACCTCATCTCCTACACTGATTCCGCACTGTCCAAAAAGGCTGACAGCGGCTACGTGAACGGCTACCGCTATATGCGTTCCTATGCCGATGGAGCAACGATAATCACGTTCCTGAACTGCGAGCGCGAACTCCAGTCCATGAGAACGATCCTCGCCATGACTCTCCTGATCTCAGGTGTGGCAATTATCCTCGTATTCATACTGGTTCTCCTATTCTCTAAAAAAGCGCTCCAGCCGATCGCGCAGAACATCGAGATCCAGAAGCGCTTCATTACCGATGCAGGCCACGAGTTAAAGACACCTCTGACTTCCATCTCCACGAGCCTCGACGTCATCGAAATCGATAAAGGTGAAGACGAGTGGACACAGAATATCCGTTCGCAGGTTAACCGCATGACCGGTCTGGTCGGCGAGTTGGTCGCGCTCTCAAAGCTCGATGAAGTGAAGCCTGTTCCGGCGAAGGAAACTTTCGATCTGTCAGGTGCCGCATGGGAAATCATCGAGGTCCATATGCCTCAGGCAAAGGCGCGTGGCAAAGAAATAATGACTGATATCCAGAACGGCGTCACTCTCTTCGGCGAGAAGGCCTCCATCCAGCAGATGCTCTCGGTCCTCATCGACAACGCCATCAAGTATTCTGACGATAACGGCAGCATCGTCGTTACCATCAACAAGGTGAAGAACAAAACGCGCATCGAAGTCTTCAACACTTGCAACTATTCGACAGCGCCTGACTGCAGCCGTCTCTTCGACCGCTTCTACCGTCCTGACGAATCCCGCAACACCTCCACCGGCGGCAACGGTATCGGCCTGGCGATCGCAAAGGCTGTTGTCGAAGCCCACGGCGGCAAGATTTCCGCGAAGTGCCCCGACGGCAAGTCAATGACGATAACAGTGGAGCTGTAATCCACTCTGCTATCCGCCCTGCAGATTCCAGCGTGTAAATTTAGTGTAGTAATCGGCCCGTGTTACTACACTTTTTTTGCACGTTTGTTCACAAGTGTAGTTTTACGTGTAGTAATTGAACCTATTTACTACACATAATTTGCACGCAGCAAAATACTTCTCTTCGCACGGCTGGTTGTAATAATTTAATTATTTTATTATTCCCCTCGAAATCCATGTTTTCGGGCGTTTTTTGCTTGTCGCTTTTGTCGTATTTTGTCGTGTTTGTTTACATAATTCCGACAAACGGTCCGCATATAATCGGATCATGGAAATAATTAACAAGCACATCATGCAAGAGTATCTCGCCCTCAAGATCAATTATTGCCGCAAGCAGCTCGAAAGGCTGCCTGAGATTAAGCTGCAGACTCACAACAAGAACTCGGATTCTAAAGACGTGATTCTTGTATACGGTCACAGATACAGAGCTAACTCTACCAACGGTAAGCGGTATGCCAAGCTCCTACAATATAAGGAGACTCTCCAAAGGAAACTCGAATACTACGAGTCTGTCTGGAACTGCAAGTACAAAGATATCCCATTCCCCGAATGTGAACCACACAGAGTTATCCGCACACTGCTATCAGCTAATGGGACCAGGATCGTCATGAACAAGGAATTTTTCGACAGCCTGAAAAATGATGCGAACACAAAATACCCGAAGCCAACCAGTTATCCGTTCAACGGGATATACTACCGTTCAGCTGCAGAACGCGAGATAGCTATCTTCTATACGGAGACGGGCATTCAATTCAAGTATGAACCCGAGATGACGATAATGGGAGTACCGGGATTCATCTACCCGGACTTCGTAATATACATTCCCGAACTGGATAACTGTAAGATCCACGAGCACTTGGGAATGAAGGACTCTTCCAGGTATCTCCAAATCACCTGTACCAAATACCATAATTACACTAATGCAGGTCTGGTTCCTGAACTTGATGTCATATTCACCCATGACATAGAAGAGATTCCGTTCGACGTAAGAGCCTTATCATCCAAACTGAATACCTCGATCTACACAACAATGATCGGAACCAAGCAACCCATTAATACTCAACAAACGGGATCGTGATATGCGGGGTCGGGGAACCGGCCTCTTGGTCACCAAATAAGTACCTGTATGCTGGCAGTCAAGGACGACCAAAGGTCGAACATTGTGATCCTTGACGGCCATGTAAAGCAGGTGCTATTTCTTTACATGAATACGTGTGCAAATTTTTTGTAGTAAACACGACTCATAACTACACTTTTTTTGCACGTTTGTTCACTAGTGTAGTTTTTCGTGTAGTATTCGTGACAATTTACTACACTTTTTTCGCACACCCTTTTTGAGCAAGAGTTTGTGCTATTCTTATCTTCAAAGGGAGCGGCCCATGAAACAAGCCTATGAGATGACATATACGCACAAGACGGACGAGCGCACTTCGGTGCGTTTGATTCCGTATGATTCCATATATCAGGACCAGTACCGGAAACTCTACAATTCCTGCTACCACGAGATGCGTGAGGCGCTAGGGATCAGGCCGTATGACTTCATTCAGGACGATTCTTTCTTCGATGAAGGAATGGATGAAGTGTATATTCTCGTCGAAGATGGCGAGCTCATCGGCAGCGTTGCACTCAAGGGCAACGAGATCGACGACCTGCTGGTAGCCATTAAACATCAGGGCAAAGGTTACGGCAAACAGATCCTCTTGTGGGCGCTCGGGAAAATAAACAGCGACAACATAATCCTGCACGTCGCGGAATGGAACGCGCGAGCGGTCAGGCTATATAAGAGCGTCGGATTTGAAGTCACAAAAACAATCGAGATCAAGTGAGGAAATTAACATGAAAATTGGAATTATCGGTTACGGCAGCATGGGCAAAATGCTCCTGTGGAAGTTTGCAGAGAAAGGTTCAATTGCTAAGCAGGACCTGTATGTTTTTAACAAAACGATTGAAAAGTGCGACGAGGCAAAAGACATCGCACAAATCGTTTCCGCAAAGGAAATTGCGGCAAATTGCGACATCACTTTCGTCTGCGTCCGCCCTGCCGACATCAAGGTTGTTTTGGAAGAGATCAAAGATTCCGTCAAAGAGGGCACACTCATCGTATCGCTCAACGGCAGCGTTTCGTTTGAATCAATCGGCACTGTTATCGATTGCCAAACAGCGAAAGTCATCCCGAGCCTCACTGCTGAGATTGGAAGATCGCAGACTCTCGTGTGCTACAACGGAAAAGTAACAGAGACAAAAAAGAACGCTCTTAAGACTCTTCTCTCCTCTATCGGCGATGTCATCGAACTGCCCGAAAATGAGATGGGGATGGGTTCTGAACTCGTCAGCTGCATGCCCGGATTTATCGCATCGATCTTCGATGTCATCTGCAATTCCGCAAAAAAGCACACGTCGATACCGGACGATCAGATCGTGAGAATGGTGCTCCAGACAATGAGCGCGACCGGTGACCTGATGCTGCAGAAGGACATGACTTTCGAGGATGTTGTAACGAGAGTCGCAACACCGGGCGGCATCACTGAAGAAGGCACAAAAGTTGTGTACGAAGGCTTCCCTGAAACAGCAGATCTTCTTTTCGAGAAGACATTGGAGAAGAGACGCCAGACGGCTGCTAAAAACAAGTGAGAGCAACAACGCGTTGCTTGTTTTCGAGTTGGGGTGAACGGATAATGAAACCATCAACCAGTTTAAAGGAGTAAGTAAGATGGAAACCAAAGATGTACTTAAGAAGATTCGTGAAGACAATGGCCTCACACAGGATCAGATGGCCGAGAGGATCCTCGTATCGAGACAGGCGGTAAGCCGCTGGGAAACGGGCGAGACACAGCCTAATACAGAGACACTGAAGATCCTTTCCAAAGAATTCAACGTATCGATCAACACGCTGCTCGGCAGCCCCAGACAGCTCATCTGCCAGTGTTGTGGAATGCCGCTTAACGAGGACATCAACATCAGCAGAGAACCCGATGGCGAATTCAACGAAGACTACTGCAAGTGGTGCTACACAGACGGCGACTTCGTCTACCAGTCCAAGGATGCGCTCCTCGACTTCCTCATCGAACACATGCCGAATCCTGAGAACCTCCCTTATGACGTTCTGCGCAATCAATATGACGGCTACTTGTCACAGTTAGAGCATTGGAAATAAAGCCCGACCAATGTACGATTGAGTCATGGGGAATGAAACAACTGTACAGGAAACGGCTTCGCAAGAGTCCAAGTGGAATAAGATAAGATTCATTAACAGAGACATGCTCAAATACATGGCTCTGTTTTTGATGGGCGGCGGACACCTAATCATCTATATCGGCATCACGCAGTATTCGTAGTAAAAATGCTGATCGGATAAATGCCCGGGAACTTCCCGCCGCAATTAGTCAAGAATCAAGGCTTAGCCTTTTTCAGTACAACGTCTGCTCCATTCATATTCCGGATGACGTCTGTAATATGCTTCCTTATCCTCATACATCCTTGTATCTGCTATCTGCATTGATTTCTTAACATCGCGGGCATTTTCGCTGAAGCATGAACCGACGGCATAATGCGCTCTGCCCTCGCGTTCACAGTCATCACGGAGATTCTTATCGAGCATCTCAAATTCTTCCTTGCTGGTTCCTTCAACGATAACCATGAACTCATCGCCGCCTACACGGTAGATTTCACCCTTTTCAAAATGTTCCTTCATGGTAACGGCAACATCTTTCAAGAGGTTGTCACCTGCGAGGTGACCGTTAGTATCGTTAATGGTCTTAAGTCCGTTTACATCAATAAAGAAGATTCCGTATGGCTCAGTGATAGGACGTTCGCCATTGTCGTGATCCATGATGCGGTTATTCATGGCATTACGGTTCATAACACCGGTAAGAAGATCGGTGGAGCTCAGGATCTTCATTCGCTTGATCATCTCGTGGCTCGCGATCTCAGATGAAAGAATGAATGTGGTAATCTCAAGGATCTCCTTAATCTTGGTGATGTTAGCAGCATCGAAATTACCTGCCCAGATATAACCGATCGTCTCGTCTCCTGCCTTCAAAGCATAGATAACAAGCGTTTTAATTTGGGCCAGGCGGAGTGATGCTGCCCATTCGGGTGCGACCTCATCGACTCTCTTCATATCCTCTTCGTCGCTGATCAGGAAGCAGTTGCTGCCATCGATCAGGCGCGGCCATGTCTCGACGATATCATAGAAGTGCTCATCCATATAATAATCCATCGGAAATTCATTCACATGATCTGTATAGTTCTCGCAAAGGGCAGAACACTTTCTGTTCTCTTTATCCAGGAGAAGTATTGTGCATCGCTTTGCATCACAGGATTCTCTGATATCGGCAATGACCGTATCCATAGCTTCCTGGAAATCTGAGGTGCCGTGGAGTCTTAAACATGTCTTCAAAACGTGGAGTGCTGAATCAGCATTGATATCCACCATCTTATCAACATCTGCCCTTGGCGTCATGTTATATGAGAACAGGCAGTATCCTGTATTCTTATCAGATGAAATAAGCGGGAACATGTAAATGTCCAGCCAGGAATTGAAAAATGCAGCATCAACATATGCGTGAACCGGCTGTTTCTTTGTAACGCACTCTTCGACCATCTTCTCGAAATTATGGTCTACTCGGATATATCTCGAATAAGGAACATTACACTCAAAATCATTAAGATCCTTTACTACAGTTCTTTTGTACGCTTCGTTGGCGTCCACAACCTTGTAACTGTCACTGCTCTTTATATCATTGAGGTCCAAAGACAATATGGCTGCCAGCTGCGCAAAAGAATCAACTAAATTCTTGTAATCCATAGTGTCCTTTTCATTCCTTAAAAATATTTTGACAGTCACATTATACAAGACAAAATACCGGGTGGTGTTAAGAGAATGTTAAATACGAGTCCATTCCGTAAATAAAAGGTTAGTATTTGGCAACATGCCTTTTTATTGATTTTATGCGTGATAGAATGGCTTTATGGTAATTCTATCGGGGTGAGGTAGAAGGCATGACAAGATCAGAAACAAGACAGACCAGAAATAATATGGATAAGGTAATGAGAGAATTATCTCTCAAAAAGGAGGCGCCTAAGAGTGCGTTTATTCTCCTTGTTATCCTTTACATTATTGCTACCGTTTTTACAGTAATCGCTTCCAGGAGCGAGGGCTATACCACTTTATTCGACAACAGAGTCCAGTATGCATCTTTTGCAGGTGTATTCTCTTCACTGTCCAACATGTGCATTATCTGTCTTGCAGTTCTGTTCAGAAGAGTCGGATTTATTACGGCCCTGATCTTCCAGTTGCTGCAGGTTCCGATGATGATCATCAACATCTTCGTGCGTCACGTAACAACCAACCTCCCCGGATTGTTCATGAATTTCTTTACTCTGGTAGCCGTAATAGTTATTTATCTTTCCTATCAGAAAGTACTCCGCTACCAGCAGAACATCCGTGACCAGGCAGTCAGAGACCGACTCACAGGCCTGCCTAACAGATTTGCTATCAGCGAGTTTATGGAAGACCTCATTAAGCATAATGAGAAATTTGCCGTTGTTTCCATCGACCTCAACGATTTCAAGAGCATCAACGATACCATGGGTCACGAGACCGGTGACATCGTTCTCTGCGAAGTTGCAGACCGTTGGGCAAGACTCAGTGAGCTGATGAAAGGTTCGATCAATGTTTTCGTTGCAAGGATCACAGGTGACGAGTTCATGTTCATCATCAGAGGTTATGAAGACGAGGCAGATGTCGAGAAAACAATCATTACCTTCAGAACAGAACTCGAGAGAAAAATGACAATTGATGACTGCGACTACTTCATTACAGCATGTTACGGTTACGCACTCTGCCCTACAGACGGACGTAATATTGACTCTATGTTTGCATATTCCAATGCAGCTTTGCACGAAGCAAAGCGCATGAGTATCAGCAATTATATTCTTCATTTCAAGGCTGACACTCTTAACTCCGAGAAGAGTAAGGAAACGGAGCGAAAGGTCCGCGAGGCTCTAGAGAACAATTCTATTTCCTTTAATCTCCAGCCCCAGTACGATATAAATCACAAGCTCCGCGGCTTCGAAGCTCTCGCACGTATGAAGGATTCCGAAGGCAACATCGTTTCACCTGCTGAGTTTATTCCTGTAGCTGAGAAGGCCGGCCTTATCGACCAGGTCGACATGAGAGTTTTCGAGCAGGCTATGGAATTCCTCTCTGACGTCCTGAGAGCAAAAAAGGATTCCGACATCATCATCAGCTGCAACGTATCTGTAAGACATCTTATGAAGAATAACTTCATTGATGAGATCAAGAATGTCATCGTTAAGTATCAGGTCCCTGCCAGCCACATTGAGATCGAAATCACAGAATCCATCATGATCGACTCCCTCGAGAAGGCATTGCAGAGAATCGATGAGATCAAGGAGATGGGCATGAAGGTAGCTATCGACGACTTCGGTACCGGTTACTCTTCCTTGAGTTACCTCAACAACTTCCCGTCTGACCTGCTCAAGATCGACAAGTCTTTCATCGACCTGATGAACACAAGCGATTCTTCGAAGCAGTATGTTGCAACAATCATTTCGATCGGCCACATCCTCAACCTCAACGTAATCTCTGAAGGTGTTGAAGACGAGGCGCAGATCGAGACCCTAAAACAGATCGGCTGCGACTACATCCAGGGCTATGTCTGGGGCCGCCCGATGCCAAAGGACGAAGCATTGGAGATTGTATTCTCCTGATAAATAGAGCGCTATGACAATGAACAGCGGCGGTAGGAATAATCTTACCGCCGTTGTAGTTTTTACAGGGCATGCAATCGAATAACCTCTGTCCGTCTGTTATAATGCATACGTTTTAATCAATAAGGAGTTTGGAGCATGGCTAAAGTAGTAGTCGGAATGTCAGGCGGCGTAGACAGCGCAGTTGCAGCATACCTTCTGAAACAGCAGGGGTATGAGGTACTGGGCCTCACTATACGCACATGGAATCCAGACGCAGGTTACAGCAAATGCTGTGAGATCGACGATGCCAGAGAAGTATGCCGCAAACTCGATATTCCCTATCACGTTTTAAACTGCGAGAGTGCCTTTAGAGAGTACGTAACAGAACCGTTCATCAAGTGCTATCTGGACGGCAAAACTCCTAATCCCTGTGTCGGATGCAACCTCCATGTTAAGTGGGAGAGAATGATCTACTGGGCCGACATTATGCAGGCGGAATTCGTCGCAACGGGCCACTATGCATACATCATTAACAAGGACGGCAGATACACCGTAAAGACTGCTGAGCACGCTGAGAAAGACCAGAGTTACATGCTCTATCAGCTCCCTCAGGAATACCTCGCCCGCACTCTGATGCCGCTCGGAGATTACGATAAAGACACCGTTCGTTCGATCGCAGCAGAGGCCGGAATTCACATCGCGAACAAAGGCGATTCGCAGGATATCTGTTTTATTCCTGACGGAAACTACACTGACTATATCCGTGAGAATGCGGACACTTCCAACGTTAAGGAAGGTAATTTCGTCGACAGCGACGGCAACATTTTGGGCACTCACAAGGGCATAATTAATTACACCGTAGGCCAGCGTAAAGGATTGGGAATCGCACTGGGTTACCCTGCTTTTGTTAAACATATCGATGCAGAGAAAAACGAGATCACGCTGTGCGGTGAGAAGGCAATCTACGCATCTTCTGTTAAGTGCAACCAGTTAAATTTCATGAGCATTCCCGCACCCGCTGCCGGTGAGGAGATCCGCTCCAATGTAAAGATCCGTTACCATCACAGGGCGCAAAGCGCGACTATGACGTTAACGGATGAAGACACTTTACTTATTCAGTTTGACGAGCCTGTAAAAGGACCCGCACCCGGCCAGTCAGCAGTCTTCTATGACGATGACGGCTGCGTTATGGGCGGCGGAATTATTTTGGCGTAAATCAGCGTCCTGAAATACCCGTGCAAATTTTGTGCATACTTGGCTGTGTTTTTTGCACGGAATTTTGCATTTTCCTTTAAATTTGCAAATTTAGTGCAAGTTTTGGCCTGAAGTTTGCACAAAAATTTGCACTTCCGAAACCGGCCTTTTCATTTTGAGGTAGCTCTCGCTTCTTTCCTTATAAACACTATCGTCAGAGGAATCATCACCGACATCGTACTCATCACAAAAACTACGCTAAGTGCAGGATGGATTTTCGCTGCGATAAGAGGAACATATGCGCAGTAAATATTCGACAGTGAGTGCAAAATGATCGCCGGCCAGAGTTTACCTGTCTTGATCGTGATATAGCCCCATACCAGTCCCAACGCGAAAGTGAAAAACATCTGGGCTACTCCCTGCGAATAAACGTGAGGCAGTGCAAAGAGTATCGCAGAGCATATTATCGCGCCCTTGGTTCCGAGGCAGGACAGACGGCTCATTATCATCTTCCTGAACAGCAGTTCTTCGAATACCGGATTGAAGATAAGCAGCAACACGATATAGAACCAGAAGTTGCCGAACAATTCGTCAGCGGTGATCGCATTTGAGTTCACACCGGCAACAGTCAGCACAGCGTTTATCACAACCATTACAGGAAACGATAAACCGGTCTGGATAACGAAGTATTTCATCAGCATTCCTATGCCGGGTTTTACTCCATCGCGGGAAGAAATACTTTCGCGATGCATACCGAGAGTAACCAGGCAGAATGCGCCTAAACCGAGCGTATATGGAACTACCATCGACGCCAGAATCATACGGATTACAGACGGCAAAACGCCTGCTAACAGCGGATCTGCAAATACTCCATATAACTTATAAACCAAAAACCAACAAACAAGTCCTAATGTAACCCTGACAACGGTTAAAACCTTATTCCTGTTCATTTCCTCCATGCTCCTTCAAAAAGATTTCCAGAGCATCGTTTATTTTGTCAGTCTTCTTCTTTGCTGCGAAATACACAATCGTCTGCATTACCATGAAAACAATAAGGAACAGCAAACCCATTCCAACCAGTAATACAACGTCAGCGCCGCCCATGATGACAATTACGGTTATCAGCGCAATAACCAGATATATCGGCGCAAAGATAAAGTTCTTTACCACACTGGGTTTGGACATAGCCCACTTGCTGTTATCGATATAAGCGCGGAAGAAATTAATTATGCCGATCACCACAAACATTCCGAAAATATAGAGAATGTGAAACGGGCTAATCAGACTTCCGTCTATAATCGATCCGACTGCAAACAAAACAATGCTCAATATGAAGAGGCCTGCCGTGAATGGAGCAGATCTGAAAAAAGCAATCTTCGCTCTCGAACTATTCATCACGCATTACCTCCCTTCATTCCTATGGCAGTCTTGAAATCGTTTGCATAGCTACGGGATACGATGAGATATTCTCCGTTTTTCAGGAGAAGCTTTATCCTTCTGAAGTCTTCGGGCGCGACAGATCTGACGGCCTTGATGTTTACGATAGTGCTTTTCGAGATCCTCACGAAAAACTTTTCTTTCAGGTCATCTTCGAGCTCGTAAAGAGTCTTCCTGATCTTATAAACACCGTCAGCCTTATACGCGAAAACATCACGGTCCACAGCCTCAATATAAAGTATCTGCGAAATGTAGATCATCTCCGTGTCGCCTTTGTCATTGATCCCGGGAATCGAATCGGCTGATGAGCTGATGACTCTCACGAGATTGTCGACTTCATTATCTCTTTCACGGTATCTGACTTCGACTTCCGTTTCAGAGATATCCGGGATTTCCCGTAAAAACAATTTCATTTACTGCCTCCTTCATGGAGCATTATTGTCTGCTGCATATTAGATTACAACAAAATCGGAATAAGGTGGCCATTTAGGCGGATAAGATGCATAGTCACATATGAAAATCCACACAAAAAGCAGCCCTGAACACAGAGCTGCTCTTCGTTTTTATAGAGGGGTCATAAAGTAGAAATTATCCGACTGTCTTACCGTCTTCCAATCTGATGATCCTTGTACCGTATTCAGCACAAGCTTCAGAGTGTGTAACCTGAAGGATCGTCATGCCCTTCTCCTGATTGAGCTTTCTGAACAGTTCCATGATCTCTTCAGTGGAAGCGGAATCGAGGTTACCTGTAGGCTCGTCAGCGAGGATGATCGAGGGATTGCCTAAAACCGCACGTGCGATGGCAACTCTCTGCTGCTGACCGCCTGACAAGGTGTTAGGCATTGCCTTGCGCTTTGCTGTAAGTCCTGTGATCTCCAAAATCTCATCGAGAGCACCCTTCAATTCTGACTTCTTCTTGCCGTTCATTGTCTGAGGAAGAAGGATGTTGTCCTGGACGTTAAGATTCATTACAAGGTTATAGAACTGGAATACGAATCCCATGTTCTTGAGTCTCAGATCTGACAGAGCCTTATCCTTCAATGAACCGATATCCTGACCGCATACTGAGATGTTGCCGTCAAATCTTCTGTCCAAACCTCCGATGAGGTAAAGGAGTGTTGACTTACCTGAACCTGATGCGCCCATGAGGGAAACAAACTCTCCCTGCTCTACGGACATTGATGCACCGTTTAAAACCTGGTTTATATTTTCGCCCTTACCAAATGTCTTGCTGACGTTATTTACTTCAATGATCTTAGCCATTTTATTATCCTCCGTTAGGTTATTCGTACTTGATCTGTTCGGATATCTTCATCTTCCTCAGATTCTTGATCGGGAAGAGAACCGTTAACGTGAACACCAGTGTAAGAACGACAAAGAAGATTGCGTTAATAGCAGGGTTTACGGTGATATCCATTACGAGTGATTCTGCGTTCTTCAGTGCGGCACTTATGACGAATGTCAGTACCGAACCGACGATCACACCCATAGCCGATGCTGTTATTGAAGTTATGAGAACTTCCTTGAAGAGAATGCCGGAGAGCTTACCTCTGCCCATTGCTGTTGAGAGGAGAACTGCGCACTCCTTCTTACGGCCTTCAAAACCGATGAGCTGGTTAGAGATCATGCCGATTGCGGTCATGCCTACCGCGATCGTGATGATCGTAGTTATTATTGCTCTTGTCTTTGCATTATCACTTCTGTTCTGTTCAATAAGTCCTTCCTTTGTATAAATCTCTGAATATGCGCCCTTTGCATATGTTGAGAGCTGGTCAGAGATGGCATCAGGATCTTCACATGAGATCAGGACCATTCCGGGATAATCGAGGAAGAGAGCCTTGTATTCGGACTCAGAAACGATGAGGGACTCGATGCCTCCGTCATATGAATTGCTCTCTACGATTGCCTGTACGGTGTATTTACGCTCCTTAGGGAAAACACCTGTAGGGTTGATCGTGACAGTGATCTCGTCTCCTTCAGAAATACCCTTTCTGTTTGCGAGTTTCTTGTCGACAAGAACATTTCCGTCTTCGATCTTCTCAGTGTAATCAAATCCTGTGAAGTATTTGTATCCCTCATCAGGAAGAGCGTAGAAGTAACCGATGATGAATGTTTCTTCTTCGTTGATCGTGAACTCCTGCATTGAGAAGTAAAGGGGTTCAACATCTGTTACGCCGTCCATATGATCGATGTATGAGTAATACTTCATAGCCTTTGTGCTGCTCATTACTACATCACAGTCATAAGGAACGTCTGCAACTGTTGCGCCCATTGCTGTTGCGACTGCATAAACGATGATGCACATTGCTGCAGCAGTAGCACTCAGGACGCCGCTTCCGACGGTGCTCTTGCGTGAGATGGCCTCAGAAGCTGCGAGTGACCATGCTGCCTTATCATGCTTATCAGAAAATTTCTTGATAAGTGTTGTAACGAGCTTCAGAACTCTCGGGAAGAGGAATGCCAGAGCTGCAACTGCAGTGATGAGGCAAATGATCGCCGGGAAAATTTTCGATCTGAAGAAGAACGTTACGATTGCGATTGCGAGGCTGACGAGACCCAGGATAAATGTTGATCTGCTGAATCTGTATTCTGTGTCTCTGTTGTCGAAAATAATGTCTCTGATAGATGTCTTGAGAGCCTTCATGATCGCCTTAAGAGGGATGAGACACTCGATGATGATGGCCATCAGGATAACGCCTGCAACGAGTGCACCTGAGAGCGGAGGAATCTGGAATACAGAAGCTCCGGACTCATCTTCTAATGTGAATAACGCACCGAGCATTGCATCTCTTATGAGCGAATACAGTCCAACTGCGGGAAGGCTGCCGAAGAGAGCATAGATAACGTTCTCCAAAAGAAGGATCCTTGCCGTACGGGAGGTGCTCATACCAAGGCTTCTCAATGTTCCGATGAATGACATTCTCTCATTAACGATTCTGTTGCAGATGGATGCTGTAACGAAGATAACGAGGAGGAATGTGATAACGAACATAAGATAGAAAACTGCCTTGATCTCGTCTAACAGTTTCATGTCTGAATCGCTTAAGAAGAGGTCCTGTGTTGATACATCAGCATACGTATCAGTAAACATCTTCTTTGCATCTTCGATCTTTGTATTGTCATGAACATCAACGAAGATGTAGTTGATCCTTGTATCACCGCAGGCAAGTTTTACAGCAGTGTTCATGTTAACGACTGCACTTTTGCTCTGGAGAATAGGATTCTTCATGCTGTCGGGGAAAACTCCTCCGATAGTGAGTTCAACTTCTTCCTTGTTTCTGTCATGAACAGTGATCTTATCGCCTGCCTTATATCCGTATGCATCAGCGAAATCTTTGGAGACATACATCTCATCGTCAGCGATATCGATCTTAGCCATGAACTCCATGTCTTCAGCTTCATCAACATTGAGTCCGTAGATGCTCAGATAATCTGTTGTTACGAAGCAGTATTCACCGTCGATTTCTTTATAAAGCATCTCGGAATTTCCGATGATGTTTAATGTATCTGCTTCAGGGAAACCGTCAGGTAAATTACTTAGATCGCTGCCTGTTGAAGTTGCTAGAAAATCTGCTCTGGAAACGCTGCTCAGATATCCTGTAAGGATCTTTGTCAAACTTCCGCCCATATCAAAGCAGAGCATTGCGCAAAGGCAGCACATGAAGATCGCAAAGCCGACGAGCAGTGTCCGGAACGGCTTTCCGAAAATATTCTTCAATGAATTCTTAAATATAATATTCATCCTGTTATCACCTCATTAATACCAGCGGGAGATTCTGTTCTCCGGTGCAACGTACATGCCGTCGCCTTCCTGGATATCGTATGTCTCATAGAAAACATCGAGTGTTGAACAGACCGCATTGACTCTTATGATCGCCGGGCTGTGCACATCGTATGCGACCTGGTCGATGATCTGTTCATCAGTGCAGATCTGGCACCAGATGGTTGCAAAACTCTCGAAAAGTTTTTCTCTGTCTTCCTGAGTTGTAGCCAGAGAAGATACACACTCCATGGCGCCTAAGTCGGCGTAGTTCTCGCCTAATGTCTGCTCACCGTCAACGTGGTAAACACCGAAGAAAACAAAGCTCTCGAAATACTCCACTGCCTTATCGTTACGTGCAATGAGAGTATCCATATCTTCTGTCTTGATCCATGAAGGATCGTATTCACCCTTTGAATTAAAGAGGATGCAGTTTGAATCAAATGCGTGACCCATCTCGTGTGCGATAACCATTCCGAGACCGCCGAGATTTGTATAGTAGTCAGCATTAACATCGAAGAACGGAGCGTTTGTGATTGCTACCGTAATCGTGATGTTGTTAAAAGAAGGATTGTAGCATGCATTAAACATCTGCATCGGCATTAAGATATCTTTTCTGGATACGGGCTCGCCGAGGCTGTCGATCTGCTCCTTCACGGAAATCTTGTGATAAGACAGACAGAACTTGAAATAGTTTTCTGTATTTAAATTCTTGTATTCAGCTGTATCGTGTCTCTCAAGATCCATACCTGTTACATAGACGATGTTCTCGAGCTTTCTTAACAGCTCGTCTCTTGTCTCCTGGCTGAGCCATGTGGCATTGGAGATTATCTCTCTGTAACCTGCTCTGATATCGTCACACATACCTATTAATGCGTCATCCATTTCCTTTGAGTAATGACGCTCAACATAAATAGGATCTGTCTCACTCTCGAAAACATTACTGATCTCTCTGACAGCCTTGTCATGATCAGAAGAATAATCTCTTCCGATGTAACCTGCCATCTGTGTGTAGTGAGGGGAAATATACTTCCCGTACTGTGTGATCAGGTTTCCGAGTTCCCATGTCTTAAGAGCATTGAGGTTATCTTCTGTAAATATTGCATTCAGAGCAACGAGCTGATCGTCATCACTTACACAATATGAATCAACCTTTGAAATATCGAAGCCAATCTCCTTGAGATAAGCATCGATATCAACGTTTGTGAATACATCATCTACCTGTGATTTAGAGTAGATGGAGCAATATTTGAAACTCATGGGATCTTCAAAAGCTTCGAGATCTGTTGCGGAGAAGAGGTCGATCGCAATGTTTGCGAGTTCAGTTCCGTATTTACCCGCTGTATCCTCATCGCAGCCTCTTACAGTAAGGATAAGGATCGCATCATCTCTTACACTGTCGATAGCATAGAGCTGGTCTCTCATATCCTGGAAAGATACACCCATAACTCCGTTCAGAGGTACGAATGTCATGACTCTTCTTGTCGGATCGAAAGGATCGACGTCCGGACCAACATTTAAGAAACCTGATAATCCGTAATCTCTTACGAGCTTTGCATCGATCTGCATGAGTTCTTCAATAGAAGAAGCATTCTGGATCTCATCCATCAGCTCAACGAGTTCTTCCGGTATCGGTTCGTTCTCGAAATCGTAAGCTGAATACAGGTCATATGCATTCTTGATGATGTATTCCTCGCTGCCTTTCTCGTATCCGCTGCCGGCAACAACGTCATCGATAATTTCCTCGATCTGGTCATCGATCAGCTTCTGGTCAAAAGCAGCCCTTGCCGTGGATGTACCATACTCAAACTCAACGTCTTCAAAACGCTCTTCGTTGACGTATCTGTAAAAATCATCCTTGGGACTGGCCGGTCCTAATTCAGGAACCGTTTCCGTACTCTCGGTAACTTCCGGAAGCGGTGCGCCGCACCCGGTCACAACTATGGACAAAACCATAGCAGCCGCCAGTGATGTCACTGCGAACTTTTTCATAATTCCTACTCCCTCATGTTTTTTTGTAACCAAATATTACAGATACAACCTTAACACAAATGGAGTCTAACCTTAACAAAACCTTAAATCGTTTTTATAAATATACTTTCGCGTTTTGTGGCTTTCGAGCGTATACAAAAGCTAAAAAACTTGTGTATAGATAATAAATGTGTTAATTTTCTTTGCGATATCAGTATTAAGAATAAGGGGAAATTTATTATGCAGCAGGTAACTAACCAGCAAAAACTTAAGCCGTGGATGGGTTTTGCCCTCTTCGCATTTGTAATGTTATATTTCATCTTCGTATGCATACCGATGCAGAGCAATTGGGGCGTTTGGGGTCTCGTTGCTACGGAGGTTTCATTACTCATTATCGCTATCGTATACGGACTTATCTTTAAGATTCCGTTGAAGGAGATGTTCCCGGTCAAGAAATTCACCGCAAGAGATTTCTTCGGTTCGCTCTTTCTCGTAGTTGGCGGATCTCTATTCGGACTCATCAGCGTCGCACTCGTAGGTACGCTCATCCCTTCTTCAGTTGAAGGCAGTGATGTATCAGCCATATCCGAATATATTACGAATGGCCCGGGATACATTATTCTGGTGCTCGTTATGGCACTCTCACCTGCCATCTGCGAAGAAGCAATTCACAGAGGTGCTATCTTAACTAACTTCAGAAGCATAAAGAAAGAATGGGTTGTTGTGCTCATCATGGCAATCTTCTTCGGCCTCAACCATCTGTCCGTATTAAGATTCATCAACACGGCAATACTCGGTGCTGCCCTGTCCTATATCGTGATCAAGAAGAACAATATCCTTCTGTCTTCAATGATGCATTTCATATTGAATTTCTCTGCTTCATCGATCAGCTATATATCATCCAGATTGCTGAAGAGCATAACAGGCAGTGGTTTGTCCGGAAGCGATATCTCTAATGTTATGAACGCGGGCACAATGAAAACCGTATTGGGTACATATCTCCTTTACGGCACAGTTGCTCCTTTCCTCATCGTATTGGGACTCATGCTCCTTAATCCCGCCGCACACAAGAAGATCAGGTTCCTCTTTGCCGGAATCGTTGCAGTTATCTGCCTCGTAAGCTCCGTCGGAATGACAGCATATAACACAATGAACAATAAGATTGCCACAGCAAACTTCAGCTACACAGTCGTTCAGGAAAACGTAGATATGCCCGGTATCGATGTTGATATCGAGAAGGAGGGCAACTATGCGATCGTATGCGTACTCATGAAGGCAGATGGCGAATATACTGCAAAACTCGTAGATGAGAACGGGAATGTTGTCAGCGAAGACGAGATCCCTGAAGGCTCTATCCGCACACTCTCTGTTAACAAGCAGTTAGAGCCAGGCCACTATCAGCTGATCATGCATAACGGTAAGGGAAGTAACGGTGACACACCGGTGTTCTCGGTTCAGGTGAATAAAGTGTAAGCAGGTTTCTTGTCCTATTATCTGACTTGAAAAACCCTTTGGCCGGTATATACTGTGTATATACCGGCTGATTCTATAAAGGGGGGATTGATTATGACTGTTAAGATTCAAAAATGGGGTAACAGTCAGGGCATCAGGATTCCTAAATATATTCTTGATGAACTGACATGGAATGAGAATGAGACTGTCGACTTAATGGTTCAAAACGGAAAGATAATCATTGAACGTATTAAGCCCTCTACAAGGCAGAATATCTATGAACTGTTCGATGGATATAAAGGCAAATATGAACCTTCCGAGATTGATTGGGGCGACCCGTCCGGGAGGGAAATATGGTAAAACAAGGCGACATCATCAAGGTTAATTTCAACCCTCAAAAAGGACACGAACAGGCAGGTTTCAGACCAGCTCTCGTTATCAGTAATAACGAATTCATTAAGAGGACCAGACTGGCAATAGTCTGTCCCATAACAAATACTGACAACGGGTTTCCTCTTCATGTCAGATTAGATGGCAGAACCAAAACCGGCGGTGTGGTTTTGTGTGAACATATAAGGACTTTGGACCTTGAATCAAGACCTCATAAAACTGTTGAAAAGATTCCGGCAGATTTGTTGGAACGTGTAACTGATATTGTTTTTGCAGAAGTTGAGATAGTAAATTAATCAGGACTTATAAATCCTGTTACTCTTCAATATTTACCGTGCGCACATATCTGCTCAGCGCGTATTCACCATCGTGTGATTCACCAGGGAAATATGCACTCATGTCGCCGGCTTTTGTTACACGGACAATTCCAAGACTCGTGAATAATTTTGCGAGTTCATCGCGCTCACTGTCAGGACAGATGAGACCTGCTGTCTGAAGGTAATGGCGGTGCTCAAATAATACTTTGCCGATATCTTTTTTAGACAATGGTTTAACCAGAACATTACACATCATGGGAGATAATTCGAGTGCACTGTCTGATGCAATAATTACGCTGACACCGCGGCCTCTTAGCACGTTATCTGAAGACTTCTCTTCCTGTTCAAGATAACCCATGAGACGGCGCGTGTACGAAACCAGCGTATCGCGGGCGACAATGCCTATCTCATTGGATGCATTCTCGTTTGCTGCCTTCTCGAGTAACGGCAAAAATCTCTCTGCAAACGCCTTAACTTCATCCATATCTTCAGTATCTATATATATGACCTGACAGCTGCTGCAGAGGAGTTGCTTTGTGGTTGCGATATGATGTGCGAGATCATCGAGCTGTGCGTCCAGATCAGCGGTTTTATTTGCCTGAGTTATATAGCAGAAACCTAACTTCTGGCCCCACTCGATTATTTTCGCGCCGGTAGGTGCGAGACCTCTTACTGCTTCGATCGCAGCATCACTTCCCCACACGCTGATGCCGTGGCAGAGACCTGCCATTTTGCGCATACCCTGTATATCAGTCGATGACGTATCGAAAACATAAATATAATCTGCGAGTTCACTTCTGTATTCGATCAGCTGCAAAAGAAGTTTTATTGTAAGACCGTTATCTGCAGAAGGGAGTTTTAAGATGTTGATGTTGCCTGCCAGGAGTCCTTCGACTACTGAATATGCAGGGAGGAAATCCATGTTGCCTGCAGAGATGTGGAAGATGACGCCGAGAGGCACTTTCCTGACACGGATCTGTGAGAAACCATCAACAGGATCTGTAATGTATTCTTCAGTATCACCCAGTTCAGTCCTGATCTTTGCGCGGAGCTGCTCTCCGGATAACAGCGATACAGCCTGCTTCTTATATGTCTCAACAACGTCCTGCGGAAGGTCAGCGAGCAGATCGTTAAACTTACCGTCCAATAAATCCATTCTGAGGTGAATGACTGCATCGACAACAACTTCAGGATCGAGCGTTTTATTTGCAAGAATTCCGGGGATCTTTTCTGTCAGCTCATCTAAGAGTCTTCCCTGCTCAGAACTCTCATATGTTTTACCGTCAAAGAGGATCATACATTTACCCCCTTCAGAATGTCGGCAGCACCTGCCGCACATGTCTTGATCTCAGTAGGCGCGACGCGTCCGATAATTTCCAGGTAAGGTGATTTGACACCGCAAGGACAGTCGCTGCCGTCGTGAAGGATGCCGAGATCGTCAGTCATAACTGACAGGATCGGCGATGCTTTGCAGAGCGGCGAGATCAGATTAACCAGGCCCGTCTTACCATTTTCCAGCGGCTCAAGATTTACCGGATCGCGGATAACGATGTTGCTGTATACGGGAACGTGGAAGTGATGTCCCGTGCATGCGGTATAAAGGATCGGATGCTCTACTGCGCCGAAGAATTCAACGATGTTTTCTTCATCGATACCAAGCGTTTTCTTGGCCATCTTATAGAAAGTCTCTTTATCTGCCGCCTCACGGTAGAACTGTTTCCATCCGCCGCCGAGCATTATTTTCGAGCCCTTGGGGAGTTTAAAATACAGTTTCTTCTCATCAAGCAACTGGAACAGGAAAAATGTGTAGGACGGGAATCCCATGAAGCGGACGGGCGCTTTGCCTTTTTCATACTTTCGAAGTGCGGCAACGATACCTTCAAAATCAGGTTTGTAGCCGTCATGAGTATGCTTCAGGATATATTTGCGGCTGATCGCGGGAGCGAGCAAAGTCGTGAGATAAGCGGTCTTAACTACCGCAGTCTTGTTCGAACGGTGAGGCTTATAACCCATTACGATATAGCGGCACGGCTTCATGCTGATTATGCCGTGATAACGCATGAGCTTTACGGACATCTTGAGAGCGGAAATCAAGGCGCCCCACTCGAAGAAAATGTGGCTCGCGTGGCCGCTCGTTCCTGATGAAGTTGCCATAATGGTATAAGGGCCTGCTCTGAATTCGTGCTGCTTCATGAGCATCGTGGGAATGACTGGAATGTCGTGGACACTCTTAATGTCACCGGCAGAACGGATATTAAGTCCATCTGCGATCTTCTTATAGTCTTCACAATGGGTGATGAGGTGGTTGAAATTCTCTTTGCACGCGCCAAGAAACAACTCCGACCGGTTGCAGTCGTAAGGGTCCTTGCTCGAGAACAGTTTCCTGCGCAATTTCATATGTGATCCCCCATCTCGAAAGTGCGTACGATTCCTATTACTTCAGACTATTATACAATACGCCGAAGGTTTCCCATACACGCATCAAAAAAGGGCAGTCAGAAAACTGCCCTCTCATTTGTTCTGATTGATTGTAAAGATCAGTCGAGCTTGTTTCCGCAACCATTGCAGAATTTTGCGTCACCTACGACGTAAGGACGGCCGCAGTTCTTGCAGTAAGCAGTAGAACCGGCTGCGATAGGAGCAGCAACTGCGGGAGCTGCAGCTGCAGCAGGAGCTGCCTGTGCCGTCGGCGGAGTGGTATTAACATAATTACCATCAGCATCGATAGCGTAAGCCTCATTGTGACGAAGCGGTGAGCGGCAAGTTGCGCAATATACGAAACCGTCCGCATACCACGGTCTGAAATCGAGCTTATCATCCTGATACTGAATTACAGTGTGGCACTTGGGACATGTCTGCCTATATGTGAGACCGCTGTGCCAGAGAGCTCTTTGAAATGCCATAATCTAATCCTCCTTAATTTCCTGATTCTTTAATTATACCACCTGTTCCGGCGGTTCATAAGTCCAGACCGAATACCTCTGCGGTTCTTTATGGATATGGCGTCCGTTAACGCGGTATATCTCTTCCCTTCTTATAAGATTCCAGCCGGGTCTGTCATTCAGATAGTATCCGCTCTGCGCATCGACATAGTAGTAGAGTCTGATACTGTGGACCAGCTGCATCTCAAGAAGATTCACGAACAGCTTAAAAGTGTCAGTCTCCATCGGACGGTACATAAAAAGAACCGTGTAATCGTTGTAATCCAGTCCGAATGCATCACCCTCGATGATCTCAACATTGCGGTAGGACTTAGTCCAATCTTTCGCTACCGAAGCCACAACGGGATTGATCTCTATTCCGGTAATCTTACATTGGCACCCCTGGTCTATCAGGTGTGCAATAACGCGTCCCTTGCCGCAGCCGATATCAATAAATGAATCGTCTTTTGTCAGCGTGAGGTCTTTCATCACTTCCGCGATTCCCAGATAAGGAACGGACTGGCTGCCTGTCGAACCGTAGTTTTTGGCATAAGGCGTCGGAACAAATACACCGAGATTTCTCCCGCTGATCTTCCTGTCTTTTTTTGAATCAAACCAGCACGAGAACTTGTTTGAAATTGCTACAACCGGATTCACTTTACAACCATTTCTTCTTCTTGAAGAACAGGAGGCTCGCGACCACGATCACGATGCTGAGGATTATGATCACGGGGTATCCCCAGCGCCATTCGAGTTCGGGCATATAACGGAAGTTCATTCCGTACCAGCCTACGATCAGTGTAAGCGGCATGAAGATAGTCGTTACGACCGTGAGAACCGTCATGATGCGGTTCTGCTTGAGGTCTAACTGCGCCTTGTAGAGGTCTCGCAGCTGCATCGTGTAGTCTCTAAGGGACATCGATGTGTCGTAGAGTCTGGATGCACGGTCAATAAATAATCTGAAGTATCTTAAGTTTTCAGGTGCAAAGAAACCGTTCTCGTTCTCCTGGAATTCCTGAGCGAGGTCCATGAGCTGCTCGTAGTGTATTCTCAGATAACGGATATCGTTTCTGATGTCGTTAAGGCGTCCGGACGGAAGGTTCTCATCTCCGTCGATTACCTTCTGTTCCATAGCGTCGAGCTCATCCTCGTACTTCTCCATGAGTCTCAGATCTCCCTTAACGATCTGGTCCAAAAAGTCGTACAAGAATCTCTCGAGACTCGGCATCTTCCATTTCTTAGTGCGCTGGATTCCGGTAATCAGCTTCATAGCCGTATCGCCGTCGTCGATAAATATAACGCCGTTCTCATCTAATGCAAAAGCGAATTTGCGGTCTTCGCCGGAAGGATTGTTTCTGTCAGGAATTGCAAAAGAACCAGTCAGCGAATCGTAGTTTACTTCTGCCTTGGTAAGGAAGATCTCGGACAGGTCGAGATCCATGTCGATTCCCATCGTGAAACTCTCTTTGGTCTTCTGCCACTCATCGAAAGAAAGTACCGCTACATACGGCTGGCCCTTTATATCATCACGAGAAACTTTTCTTAATGTTTCCTCAATTACGAAAAACACTGTAGTGCACCCCTCAAAAAACCTTAATATCGCCATTATAACACGCGGTATAAATATTTATAAAAGAAAAGCCCGGCGTGTAACCGGGCTTCATATAGGGGGAGGGTATGAAAAGCTTTTTGCTTTCTGGTAGCTTAAGTATCGACCCCCAAGTTGAAATCAACCTGAAATGGCAAGAAATTTCTTTCGCGGATTATCAGACGTAATAAACGTAATTGTCTTTTCTGGGTGCGGGATCTTTCAAGGGCTCAGCCGCATAACCGAGTGCACAGTGACCGATGCCTTCGTAATCGCCTTCGATACCGAGTTTTTTGAGAAGGCTCTTACCAAAATCACTCTCGAATTCTTCTTTCGCTCTGTGGATCCAGATGCTGTCAACGCCGAGACTCGCAGCCGCATTCATGAGATTGCCCATTACGAGAGAACCGTCGTAAACGTGTGTGGGAATATTCTTGTCAGCTAAAACGATGAGGATAACCGGAGCTCCATAAAAAGGATCGAAGCCTTCATCCCATCCGCCAATCTTACGGTTTTCATCAGATATCTGATCTCTCAGAGCCTTGTCCGTGACAGCGATAATGAGAGGACTCTGCTTACCCATTCCGGTTGCTGCATATGTTCCTGCCCTGACGATCGCCTTGAGATCCTCATCCTTTACCATATCAGGCTTAAAGTTTCTGCAGCTTCTTCTTGTCTCCAAAACTTTTAATGTCTCATTCATTGGATTATCCTCCTAAGTGTGATTTCAATTACTATTGTCCTTGAACATTAAGGCGGATGTATATCAAATGGGTGGCTTATTATTCTCCAAGCATTTCTTTTCTGTAAGGGTTGTCATTACTTGCATCAAAACCCTTAAGAAGATATTTGTCGGGCATGTATTCATGAACGTCAACATCAAGGAAATAGTTACAGAATACGATCGCAACGTAAGTAATCTTTGTGTTGCCGTCCTGGTTTTCGGGGATCATGGCATAGACAAAACCATTGTATTCATCGGAATCCATCGCAACGATATCGTAGCCGTCAGGCTCGCCGGTGACTGTGTAGATACCCTCATAATCCTCAACGCCGATCGATTCGAGCCTTGCAATCTCCGCATCATAGGAATCGCCGTAATCAAGCGTCATGTAGACAATATACTGCGGATCCCAAGGGTTGTAATACATAAGCTGGAACTCATCTGCAGGGGCCTCAATGGTCTCGGGAAAGATATCGAAGATCGGCTGTTTGCCCATGGTGTATTCGCTGTCCGGTTTACCGTCATGAATATACGTGTTGTAATCTGATACATTGTTCGTGACCTTTACTTTTGCCCCGTAAAAACTCAAGGCAAACATACCGATAACCAATGCGCATATGAGTATATAATGGGTCACCAGCGCCAGTAGAACGATCGTCGTTATCTTGATCGCCTTGACCGCCTTCCTGTGTTTACTGAGCCTTTGCAAAAGTCCCGTGACATACAGGGTAATAACACACATTATTACGAAGCAAATAAACGTTGCCAGTATCGCAGTGGAGCGTCTTAAGTCCGGTTCATATGATACCGTCTGCAGCACAAGGGCGATAATAGTTACCACTATTCCCGTAATGCTCGATGCCTGTACGAACCCCAATAGTTTGCTCTTCTCATTTCCCGCATAAGCCGCCATCTTGTCAGCGACTTCTCTTGTCTCTTCATTCATCCCGCTTTTCCTCTCCCCGTCTATGATCTCCCTTACATCGACATCATAGAAATCGGCAATCTCGACCAGCAGTGAGATGTCCGGAAGATTTGTTCCGGTCTCCCATCTTGAGACTGATCTGTTGCTGACATTAAAATGATTTGCCAGTTCTTCCTGGGTAATGTTTTTTTCCTTTCGAAGTGACTTCAAAAAAAGCCCTGTCTTCTTCTGGTCCAAGAACATCTCCTCCTTTCATCCGGTGTCAGATTACAACAGACCCCTCCAAAACAACACGACACAAAGCGGGAATTGCCGTATTTTTGCTATCAGACATAATATGTCGGGGCCCGTCCACGAACAACATTATATAACATTGAAAAAAACACAATATTTGATAAAATTTTTTAAGGAAATTGATATGTCTCTCAAGGTGTGATCAGTTTTCAATTCGGGGAATTTCCCAGCCAAGTCTAGGAGGTTAATATGGCTTTTGGTATCAAGCAGGTAAAAGTAGAAACAAAGAACAGTTACTCAATGGAGTCTCTCTATGAGGCAATCAAGGATCACGAATTTGCACCGGGTAAGCCTGAACTCGTTAAGAACGGTTTTGCTTATGTAATCGCTTTCCCTGCAATCGACAGAAACAATCAGTGCCAGATCACACAGGGTTGGTTCAAGGGTAAGGAAGGAAACAAGTTCACTGTTATGAGAAATGAGCAGGCTGGTACAGAGAACCTTGTTAAGAACGCTATCCTCGATGACCTTACAGGCGGTTTCTCCAGCCTTGGTAAGCTCGGCGGTAAGAACAACAAGCTCGCTCAGGAGCAGGTTGACCAGGTTGTTGCAGAGCTCAAGAGCATGGATCTCTAATCCACTATTAACAACTGAAATTATTAAGGGGCTGAATTTTTCAGCCCCTTTTTTGTCTGACGGTTCGCGACGGGTTTCCCGGTTGGAACTGCCGTTTTATCTGTTGGTCCGCGCGTGAATATTTTGTGTAGTAAATCCTGTCTGATACTACACAAAAAACTACACTTGTGAACAAGCGTGCAAAATTAGTGTAGTAAACACCTCGAAAGCATGCACTTTTTTTGCACGCGCGTGGAACTCACGCAAACCGTGGAGGACTTGCACAGGCACCCCTCGCATATCTCATCCCATCTCGAAAACTTCGTCGGCCACTGCCTCAACGAACGCCCTGTCGTGCTCAACGAAAAGCATAGTAACATCACTGTTCTTGATAAGACGTTCAATCTCTTTTCTCATATAAACGTCGATATAATTCAGCGGCTCGTCCCATAGGAAAATATCGGCCTGTTCACATAACGAGAGCGCGAGCATAACAAACTTCTTCTGGCCCAGTGACAATGCATCGACATCACGGTATAGCATCTCTTTGGTAAATCCCATCTTGACCAGGATCGTCGAGAACTGTGTTTTATCACAACCGCGTTCATCAGCGATGTCATAAAGACACCCGCTCAAAGCGGAAGTATCCTGACCGACGTAAGAAATCTTCAGGCCCTTGGCAATGTGGATATCTCCATCGGCAGTGATGGCCGGATCAGAACCTGCAAGGAACTTGATCAGCGTACTCTTGCCACATCCGTTATATCCTTCCAAAGAAATCTTCTGACCTTGACCGACAACCAGGTTTATTCCGCCGGCAACAAGTTCACCGTCACGGTAAACCGACACATCCTTTAACACGACAGGCGTCTTGTCGTGATGCGTACTCCCGAAGATCTTCAGCGTCTGTTCGCGCTCGAGGTCCTTAAGAAGTGACTGCTTTTCTTCCAGCTTACGCTCGTTGCGGTGCTCCAGATTCTTGGACAGGGACATAAGCTTACTGGCCTTCTTTGCTTCGAAGGCTCTGCGGAAATGATCCTCTGCACCTTTCGGATTATTACGGCTCTTGCTTGTTTCCGCTTTAGAGGACCACTGTGCGTTTTTCTTCATGGCAGCATCGATTGATGCCATCTCTTTTCTGATCTGGTTGTTGCGCGCGAGTTCAGATTCCTGACGCTGCTCGTTGTTTTCCCACCAGGTGCTGAAGGTCGCATTTACGAGCTCGATTCCGGACCTGGTAATTACCAGAGTATGATCGGTACAGCGGTCCAGAAAAGCGCGGTCGTGGGAGATCATGATGAAGCCTTCTTTCGATGCGAGATACGATGCGACTGCCTCTCTTCCCTGACGGTCCAAATGGTTTGTCGGCTCATCGATCAGGGGATAGATTCCATCTTCCGCAAACAGATAAGCGAGCATCAGTTTCGTTCTCTCGCCGCCTGACAGAGTGTCGATGGGACGCCACATTATGTCCGGATTGGTGCCCATAAGATTCAATTCCTTACGGACTTTCCATTCCTCAGTATCAGGCAGATTATCCACCGGAAATTGGGCCACGGACGGAACACCGTTAATGGTTCCCTCGTGATCTAATTCACCCTCCAGAAGTTTGAAAAAAGTCGTCTTGCCTCTGCCGTTACGTCCGGCCAGAGCGAGCTTCCATGTTGTATCAATAGTCACATTGACATTGTTGAAAAGATTAATGTCTGAACCATCGTATCCGAAGGTCAGATCCTTGATAGTTATCATTGGCATAAAGATTCCTCCTAATTTGAATCTTCGCCGGATAAGCCTGTATTAAAAAAAATCAGCCGCGACATACGGCCGCGGCTAAAATATCCAAAGTAATATATCTGAACACACAAAAAAGAACTTATCCGCGAGAATTATAAATAATCAGCAGACAGTCTTCCTCATTGGTGTTCCTCCTTGTTTAGTATTTTCGCTGTAATGATACAGTATCGGATTTTAAATTACAAGACGTCCTTAAGGCCGTTCTTGATAACAACGTTCTCAGCATCAGAGATGCCGTAATCCATGCTCTTGTAATTCCACAGAGCGCTGCCGATTCCGTATTTATGGAAAGTAATATGAATGTCTCTTATCCAGCGGAGTGCAGCTTCTTTGTCTGCCAGATCGATAACGCCGTATTCACCGCAATACATCGGGACATCATCTTTTGTTGCCTTTTTGATCGCGGGAGCAAAGAGATCTTCAAAAAACTTCGGGCCGATCTCGCTGATGCCTTCTTCGAAAATCGCTCCTGCCATTTCCTTAGGAAGGATCGAACTGGCCTCCTGATACTCCTTGAGAGTTTTAGGATAGTCGATACGGAAATCACGGGGCATTACATCGATCCAGTGTGCACCCTGGTGAGTGAACATCAGGGGTTCATAGCAATGGAAGTTATAGACAACATGATCGTCGACAGGAACGTCGAGCCAGGGTACACTCTTTACGCTGTTATAGCAAACACCTCCGACAACGATGTAGGCATCAGGTGCGATACTTCTTACCAGTGCGATATATTTTGTGAGAATACCATTCCACGCATTGATGATCTCATCGTCTTCAGGAACAACTTCATTAAGAGGTTCAAAAGCAACCATATCAGTATGGTCCTTGAATCTGTTTAAGATCTCTGTCCAGAGCTTGAAGAATCTGGCCTGGAGGTCGCTGTCAAGGAAGAACTTCCTCTTATCGGTTTTCTTCATCGGATCGAAAGTATATCCATACGCCTCATGAAGGTCGATGAGCATCTTAAGGTTATATTTTTTGCACCAGAGTCTGCAGTTCTCCAGATACTGGAAACCGGACTCTTTGAGGTTACCTTCCTCATCTTCAAGAACCATGTAATCAACAGGAACACGGACGTGGTCAAAACCGAATTCGGAAATGTTTTTGATATCATCCTCAACAATGAATTCAGCGAAATGCTTCTCATCGTATACCTTAAACTGTGAGATCCAGCCGCCGAGATTTACGCCGTTCTTATAACCTTCGAATGTACGCATAGGAAAACCTGCCTTGTGCTTAATTAATCGTATATTACATTAGCCCGTTTGTTTGTGGAAGAATCCAAAATCATTATTGACCGCTTTTAAGACAAAAAAGTAATGAAAATGGCCTAAGGATTTTTTGACCCGGCAGAATGTTTATTACTTCACCTTACACAAATAGAGTCTGTTGATGTCGTATTTGGAAGGCGCTGTTATAGGAAGTATCTCATCAGGATAATCTTTGCCCTCGATGAAGGTGACATCAAAACCGGCATCCGTCATGAAACGGTCGGCATTAATTCCGAAGAGCCTTACATGATCTGACTGGCCATAGCGGTGCAGGCGCTCTTCATCAGTTGTAACACTCCTATCTTCATCGACGAGATCGATATCAGGATTTACCGGAAACGAGCAAATGAAAAAACCGCCCGGACGTATGATACGCTTCATTTCCATGAGCGCCGTCATGACATCATCAACATGCTCGAGCACATGGTTGCAGATAACAAAATCATAAGAATTATCCGGCAGACCCGTCTTCTGGATATCAAGTTTTAACTGCGCATCAACGTTATAGAGATCTGCAGTCGTAACGTCCATTTTGTTACGCTTGAGCCACTTGATCACGCAGTTCTCAGGCGCAAAATATAAGATCTTTTTTGAGGTCAGAAGTGACTTGTTACCGATGCACCATGAGGTAAGGATCCTGTGTCTCGGGAGTGAACCGCACACGTTGCACCGGATGTCCTGCGGGACACCTTCGAACAGGGATACATCGTAAAAATCAGGAATGACATAATCGCCCCTGCCGAAATTTTTGAACCTTATTCCGCAGCACGGACAATAGAGCTCAAGCTTCTTGGAAGAAAACGTCATTATGGTCTTGTACTTGATACGTCTTAAGAAACGCGCGAAAGAAACCATCACTTTCCACATACCGTGCGGAAGAGTGTTTTTAATTTTCCTGATGGTTTTATCGTTCATCCGTTATCCCAATCAATGCGCATAAACATAGAGACACAGTACCATGAGCTTGTCCTGTATACGCCTTGACTTCCTCCACAAAAGCTTCTTGTCGATCTGCTTGCCGTATCCGTATTTTACTATATTGAAACGGAATATCATGTGCAGGTATCTCTTGGTAAGATTTGCTTCGATGAGTTCCTGCAGAGGTTCTCCCTCGAGCACTTCATCGTAGTAATCGTAGAGTGCCGGATAGATCTTCATGAGCGAATCAACATGGGCCTTCAGATTCTTTGATTTAGGGTTCATGATCGAACCCTTACGGATCCTGTAACGGTAGATCTTCTCAGGGATATAATGAATGCTCTTCGCGTTGATCATGACCTTCGGAACCCAGTATTCATCCTCGTGTATAAGACCGGGTTCAAAATAAAAACCGTTGTCAACCAGATAGCTTCTTCTGTATGCACCGAGCCATACTGTGGCGACGAAATTGCCGCTGTTTCTGATGAGCTCTTCAAGGAGTTTCTTGCCATCATATGTACGTTCTGTTTTCTCGAGTCCGGTATGCGAGAAGAAATCTTCTTTTTTGGATGCCATCGAACCGCCGTCTTCGATAGTGAGCTCGCTGTCCCACAGGAACATGTCAACATCGGAAACCACTGCGAGTTTAATTACTTTCGCGAAGAGATTGGGGACAACTTCATCATCTGAGTCGACGAAACTCACATATGTTCCGCGCGCCTCTCTGATACCGAAATTTCTTGCGGCCGAAGGTCCCTCATTATTTCTGTGGAAAACCCTGATGTTGCTGTATTCATCTGCCAGTCTGTCAGCTAACGTGCCTGACTCATCTGTTGATCCGTCATCAATAAGAATGATCTCGACTTCTTCAATACCGGAAGTTTTGAACAGCGATTCAATACACTTGGAAAGATAATTTTCCACGTTAAAGACGGGTATGATAACAGAGAGACTGGGATTGTCCGGCATGTCGGTCGTTACCTCATTCGAATAACTGGTCTACTATCTTTGTAAACTCCTTACAGAATTCAACGTTGAGCAAATCAGGTGTCGTGTGATTCATATCTTTAATTATCTCATCATAATGCTCGAGAGCATAACCTAATTTATTGATATCTTCGATCAGGATTATATTGTTTCTCTGTTCCTTGAGTTTCTTGCCGATCTCGAACTGATGGTCATCAACGTGTTCGCCGTACATGTGGCGTCTGGGTACAACGATCGGAACCTTCCCGAGTTTTAACACCTCAATGTAGCAGCAGGGGCCGCCGTGCGTAACAACGATCCGGGCATCCTGAATGAACTGGTCCATCTCGTGCTGGAGATAAAACCTCTGCCATTTGCAGTTTTTGGGCTCGATCTTCGAATATCCGGTCTGGATTATTACTTCCTCGTCGTGGCTCGCCGCCCAGTTGTCCATATATTCGACAAGGCGGTCAAATTGTTGTTCGTGGGTTCCGACAGTAACACAGATCATGATTAGAAAAGACTCCCTATATAAATTGCTTTGGGGCAGATCTTTTTCATCTCTTCCCACTGGACTATAAATACATCAGCCATTTTATAGCACAATTTGCCGCTCATGGACATCTTATCGAACCTGTCGAAAGTCTCAATAAAGATAAGCTTTTTACGCATGAGTTTGCCTATAAAGAAAAACGGAACAGCCGGAGCCGCACCTGCCGAAATAATGAGATCCGGCCTCTCCTTACGGAGGATCTTAATTGCTCTGTGAGTGTTGATAATTAATGCCTTGATGCTTCTGTTAGAAGGATAATAAACAGGATATATCCGTTCTCCCTGCAGCTGGCTCCTCGCATCCTGCTTGTCAAAAGTGGCCCAAAAACGGTCCTTATCTTCCCAAAATGGTTTCAACTTATAGAGGTGGTCCAAATGCCCGCCAGACGAGCCCACCAAACATACCTTTATTTTTTTGTTGCACATACCCCTGCTTATCGCCGCTCCCGAAAACGGCAATCACCCTTATTCCGATTTGTCTGAAATACACCCTTCTATTCGAAACTATCCCTTTCTTTATTATAGGAAAAAAGATCTTCTTTTCAACTGCAACTTTTGGGGCCCCTTATCTGTATATATAGTAACGAACCCACGGGAGGTAACGAGATGAGGCACGGAACTCTTAAGATAATCTGTTGTACAGCGGCCGCCGCAACGGTATTAGCGTCCGTGGCAGGCTGTAATGCTAAACCTGCAAAAACGCCTGAAACTACATCGGATACGTCTTATTCAGAAACAGAAACTTACTTAGAACCGGTTGTATCTCCTTATTCCGGTCAGTGGCCTGTGGATTCAGGTTCCCTAAACGGCCTTAAATACGACCTGGAGCCCATATCCCCTGAAAATGCGGCTCCGGCCAGAGGTTATTATGTTTACGGCCCGGACGAAGGTGAATATCCCGTACTCATCATCATTGGTTCAGGCGAGTTCCCGACAGGCGGCTATGATGTCTGCATCGTCAATATGGAATATGACGGCAACGAATTCACAGTTACTATAAGAGACATCGCACCAGAACCGGATGATATTGTGCCCGAGGTATTAACTTATCCCTCCATCGGAATATGCTTAAGTGATCTCCCCTCCTCTATCAGGGTCGTTGACGAGAACGGAAACGAATTAGAGCGTCTCGACACATATATCCCGGAATATGAGGTCGAACCCGGATGGATCGCGGTTATCCAAAACGGCGCCGGCGAGATCATTTATAAGACTTATGTTTACGAGACAGATGATGGTAAGTATTCCTACATCAACGTGGTCTCAACAACGATCAGCTGGGGATCTCCGAGGTGGAGAGATGTCGTCCACGGAAGCGGTATCGTTGATACCAGATCTGACATATATGAGGTAGCAAACGAATTCGGTTCCTGTGGCTACGTTTTATACCCTGACGATACCGAACTCCACAGCATCTATGATTTTATAAATGGTTAATTGGTACACTCCTTTAAAGTAAAACAGCGTACCGGAGGCCGGCATTTCGAACGAAGTGCCGGCTTCTGGTTTTCGCGAAGTCATACGAATTACCCTAAATATAATTAATTTATAAAAACATCGAAGTTGCTTTTTATTGTATATTAAGAGGGATTTCTATCGGGGGATAATTCAAATGAGTACAGTTACGGAAAGCATTGTAAACGAGGTCAAGAAGGCGATCAGCGGTAAGGACCATATCATTGCGCAGACTCTGACGGCAATTCTCGCGGGTGGACACATCCTTATGGAAGACGTTCCCGGCGTTGGTAAGACCACTATGGCACTCGCATTCTCGAGAACGATGGGCCTGGATTACGGACGTGTACAGTTCACGCCAGACGTTCTGCCTTCTGATATCACGGGATTCTCCCTCTACGACAAGAAAACAGAAACTATGAAGTACCAGCCCGGTTCTATCTTCCACAACCTGTTCCTCGCAGACGAGCTTAACCGTGCATCTTCACGTACCCAGTCCGCTCTCCTCGAAGCGATGGAAGAGAGCAAAGTAACTGTCGACGGCAGCACGTATCTTCTTCCGAATCCTTTTATAGTAATCGCAACGCAGAATCCTGCAGGTTCATCCGGTACATCTCTCCTGCCTGACTCACAGGTCGACCGTTTCATGATCAGGGTATCCATGGGTTATCCGTCTGCATCGGCAGAGAAGGCTCTTATCGACGCGCGAAAGAACGGTGTAAATCCGTTAGACAGCGTAAAGCCTGTCTGCGATACCAGAATGATCCTGCAGATGCAAAATGATGTTAATAACATTTTTATCCACGAGAAGATAATCGACTATATCGTTATGCTCGTAAACAAGACCAGAGGTCACGCTGACCTGGAACGAGGCGGAAGCCCCCGTGCCACACTGTCGCTCACCTCTATGGCCAAGGCATATGCTTATCTGTCAGGAAGAAACTACGTTATTCCTTCTGACATCCAGAAAGTATTTCTCCCTGTTATCGCACACAGACTTATCCTTACTCCCGAAGCGGAAGTAAACGGCAAGAATCCTGTTGAGATAGCCCAGGAGATCATCAAAGCAGTTCCTACTCCCAAGGTCTGATCAGTCTTATGCTGAGGACGTGGCTCACATACTCAGTTGCGTTAATTGGTACCTTCATCTTTTTCCTGTGTTACAAGATGTGGGTCTCATGGTATTGCCTGGTTGTACTGCTGGCCCTGCCGGTCATATCGATCATAATCTGCATCGTTGCCGCTAACACGATGGTATGCGGTTTTAATATGCCAAAAAATCTTCGTATCGGTGACGAAGCCTATATCACGATGAAGACTTCAGGCTTTGCAACTTTCCTCTCAAACTGCAAAGTAAAGATGATCATCAGGGATGAGATGGGAGACTCCCAAAAATATGTAACTGTAAAGATCCACGATAACGGAGTATCGAAGATCCCTCTGGATACTTCACACTGCGGCGCTTATTCATTCAAGGTAAACAAGTTGATCGTTTACGACCTCTTAGGTTTCTTCCGTCTGAGCGTTAAGATCGAAAAGGCAGATGAAGTGTTGGTAAAACCCGTTCCCGTTATGCCTGAGATAATGCCGGACAGATTCGGATTCAAGGCAAAGAATTTGCGTAAGGCAAAGCAGCCCAATTCTGAAATATATGACGTAAAAGAATACGCTCCGGGCGATCCCATCAAATCGATCCATTGGAAAGTTTCTGCCAAGAAAGACAAGCTCTACGTAAAAGAAGCCCTCGAAGAATATGGAGGACATTCACGTGTTCTTCTTAAGCTGACTAATGACAGATCTGTGTTAGACGAACATCTGGGCCAGCTCCTGTTTACATCGAAATATTTTCTGGACCGTGAAGTCTCACACAAAGTAAGAGTTATCCCGCCTGATCAGAGCGAGATCGCATTTAATATCGAATCCACTTCAGATCTCGAGAGAGCAATGGTAAAGATTCTTCATCTGAGTGTACCGAAGGAGGTGCCTCTTGAAGAATAGAACAACAATAGACGTAAAGGATAAGTCACAGCCTACTGTTATGACAGGCGTTCTGTCTGTCCTTATATCATCTGTTTTATGCATCGGCCTTACGCTGATGCTTACAACTGCATTTGATCTCGACATTAAACCAATAGCTGTTATTGCGTGGACGGTAATATCCTCCACGATCTTTACAGTGGTTCACTGCCTCAGCAAAAAGAAATTGTCCTTAGCAGTCTTAAGCGCTGTGCCTGCGATGATCATTCTGGTAATTTCTTTCGATGTGGCAAACGCGAGAGAAGGTCTCATTGCATTTCTTTACTACGTGCAGAACAACATCGTTTACACCCTGCCAGGTGATTATTCGGGTGCATCATCCAAAGATGCGATCATGATATTCATCGCACACTTCAACATGATCCCTCTGTGCATCTCGACATTTACACTCTCGAAAAGAAAATTCATCCTGCTCTCGCTCATTCCGTTTGCTCCGCTGTTTTTCTTCGCAGTGGCAAACGTCATCATGACACCTGACCAGCCTTCTGTAATCTGCGCGGCAACGGGAGTCATCGCATTATTTTTCGCGCATGCATTCCGTCACAAAAACAGAAAAGTGGCAGAGAAATTCCTTCTCGTCGCAATGGTTCCGTCGTTCCTTTTCGCACTGGTTACGGCACTCATATTTCCTCTCGAGAGCTATAACAAAGATAACCTCGCCAAAAACATCATCATCGATATAAGAGATGCCGTATCTAATATTTCTTTCGATGGAGATAACGAGATAATCAGGATGCTAGATACGGCCAATAACGGAATCGAAGATCCCGCATGGCTCACTGAGTCGATCTCGAGCAACCAGCTGACGGCTCTTTATACTTCGAATAAAGACCTCACTAAGGTCGGTCCGTTTAATCCTTCAACAGGAAGGATCATGGAGGTTCGTAAGGACCTGAATCCCGGTTACGACGGCCAATATTACGATGGCGCGAATCTCTACTTAAGAGTTGAGTCACTCGATACTTATAAAGACAATTCACTTACCAGAAGCAAGTTCCCGTCCCGTGTTTATAAAGACGGCGCAGATCTCCCCGTTGCCCAGGGCCAGTACACGATCAGCGTTACTCCTCTTACCACTGCAACAACCGACATTACGCCTTATTACACCGACCTGTATGCATCAGATAGTGCAGAGGCCACATCGGTCGGAGTATACACATCGACAGCAGATGAGAATGAGTTTTACGCAGCATCGACGATCCCTGTAAAGGTGGGTGATATCTTTACAGAGAAATACATCGAAGACTACGTTTACGATACATGCCTGGAAGTTCCTGAGAGGACGAGAGATGCGATCACCATGAGCGGCAGACTCCCTGACTGGTACATCGATTGTCTCTACGGCAGGAGCACCCTGACAGACGCCGAAAAGGTAAGAGCCGTAACTACATTTGTAAGGAGCCTTCACCCCTACAGCAAGGATACTGCTTATCCGCCGGACGGCGCAGACTTCGTACCGTGGTTTATCACGGATGCCGAGACAGGTATCTGCGTTCACTATGCGACCACAACGGTAATCCTCCTCAGAATGATCGGAATCCCTGCCAGATATGTCTGCGGATTTACTTACAACAGAGCATTCCCCGGCTACACGAGCTATGTTTATTCTGAAGAGGCTCACGCATGGTTCGAATTCTTCGTTCCGGGATACGGCTGGATCATGGGAGACAGCACACCCGGTATGGGAAGCATGGCCGCTCCTTTTGATATTAACGGCGTAGTTTCAGCATACCCTGAGGTGGAGAACATCTCCTTCGCACGCAACAGAGCCAACATAACAGACCACACGCCTCAGGGCGCAACACCTACACCTTCAGAAGAGCCTTCAGCAGTTGTTGAGACTTCTACTGAGACATCTGCTGACGGATCCACAGATGAGACTCCGCCTTCAGTTGATGTGTCAACACCTGATACAACGGCACCGTCTGATCCTGCACCATCTTCTGAAATGACAGAACCTTCCGGCACTACTATCTATATCCAGCCGGGACAAACAATAACCGTGGATTCAGATTACGATCCTGCCACTGTTTATGTCGTGGTCAATAATGAACTGGTGCGCAATATCACAATCGCTCTGTTCTCGGTATTAGGCTTTGCGGTACTGCTGATCCTCATAAGACTGGGCTATGTAATGTACTGGCGTAACAAGTTCTCCGTTAAGGGTTATAACGATAAGATCATCTCTTACTACCACTACTACAAACATACGCACAACTTCATGAGAAAGCCCCTGCCTGCGAGAGCATCTGCGATTGTGGATAAGACTGCTTTCAGCGGTGAGACTATGACCAGGGAAGACTTAAACCTCCTCATAAAGGCATGCGAAAAAAGCACAGCAATCTACACGGGAAGACTGTCCCGTTTCAAGAGATTTATCTTTAGTTGTCTTGTGGTAAAGATCAGTCCTTACAAGTAAGTAACTGTCTCAGAAATTGCCTTCCTGTTGCTGTGGTTAGCAAGAGGGCCTGCGCCTTCTGCCGCATAACCGAGATCTAAGATCATGAGCACTTCTTCGTTCTCAGGGAGATTAAATTCCTGAGCGATCTTATCCAAGTCAATGCAGTTGAGCCAGCAGCTGTCGACGCCTTCGTTGGCAGCTGCGAGCATAAGATGCGTAGCAACGATTGCGGCATCCTCAACACCTGATTCTCTCGTGCTGTTCGGATATGTGTAAACATTATTCTTATCGAAAGCAACTATCAGGCAGGTGCCTGCATTATATCTGCACGGTGTGCAGTTATCGATCTTTGCCAGGCCCTCATCAGACTGGATAACATAGATGTGCTGCTCCTGAAGATTTTTCGCTGTGGGAGCGAGTCTTCCTGCTTCGAGGATCGCTGCGAGTTTCTCAGGTTCAACCTTGCGGCCGTCGTAACTTTTGCATGAATAACGGTTCTTAACAACATCCTTGAAATCCATAATCTGATTCTCCTGATCTCATTTTTTCCCTATTCTACCTAAACAGTTATTTCTTGTATACACGTGTGTATAAAACGACCATTGCGATAAGGCTAATGAGTGTGAAAACCAGCACGTAGATGCACATTGTATTTACTGACAGAGCCTTCTCAAAAACATTCGCGTTAAATGTCATTGACTCTTTTAACGCATCGATAAATATTCCGTTATCAACGCCTCCGATCGAACTGTTCATCTGATCTGCGATACCGTTCAAAAGGCTGTTTCTAAGGAGCGCACAAACCTGGCTCGCAGGGAATATATTGCACACGGTCTGAACAGAAGATGAGAACTGTGATACCGGAATATATGCGCCGATCACAAAGCCTGCTGCCGCTGATAAGATTCCGAAGAAAGCACCTGATGCTGAAAATGATTTGAAGAATAAAACCACGATCATGAACAGAGCACTCGATGACAGGCAGCCCAGGAAAACCACACCATAAGCCGAGAGTACATTAAGAGCCGTCATGTGCATATCTCCCATGCTGTTTAAGACGACGAGTCCGATGGTTAATAACAGTGATGTCATCACGAAAGATGAGACAACTGCTGCACACAGATAAGACATGATTATCTGCCATCTTTTTACGGGTGTTGCGAGCACGTCATAATCGACTTTGCGCTCACGGTCTTTTACTATCGTTGACAAGCAGTTATACGGAATCGTGATTGTCGCTGAACCGATGATACCTACCAGCAGGAGCGTGTTAACGAACATATCCAGATCATCTTTGTTTATCAGGTTCTCCAGACCCTTCATAGTGCCTTCGATTGCATCAACAAATGTGCCTCTTAAAAACAACAGATACAGCGCGAAAACAATTATCGATGTCAAAAGCGAAAAGATCACTGCGCTGATGTCTTTGAAATATACCTTTACGTTTCTTCTTGTTAATCCGATAAATCCTTCCATGGTTCCCTCCTTATTCAGCCATTACTCTTCCCGTGAGATTCAAGAAAACATCATCCATGCTCCCCTTCACGATCTCAAAATCTTTGAACCTGTCACGCTCTGCCATGAGCTTTCCGATGATGTCGCCCTTAAACAAAATGTTGTAGTGATCAGCATCGTATCCGAATCCCGGATTAATGGCTGCCGCAGCGCGGTCATTTTCTTCATTTCTGTCTGCGTACCACAGGAACTTCGATGAAGAATAATTACTCTTTAATTCAGCAGGAGTGCCTCTCGCGATTACCTCACCTTTATCAAGTATTACGACGTTATCTGCATCTCTTGTCTCTTCCATATAGTGTGTTGTAAGGAAGATAGTCATGTTCTTCTCGCGGCGGAGGAAATCAATGTAGTCCCAGACTATCTTTCGCGATTTGGGATCAAGACCTGTTGTTGGTTCATCGAGGAATAAGATCCTCGGCCTGTTAAGCAGCGCTCTGACGATGTCCACTCTTCTTCTCTGGCCGCCGGACAGTGTTCCGTATCTCTGCTTCATGATGTCCTTGAGCTCGAACTTATCGTAGAAATCCCTGATGCGTTCATCGATCTGCTTTTTATTGAGGCCATAGTAACTGCCTCTGGTATAAAGGTTTTCTTTGACGGTGAGTTTGTCATCAAGGACTGAATTCTGGAACACGATACCGATTTCTTTTCTGATCTTATCGTCTTCTTTTCCTAATGTGTGGCCGCAGATCTTCGCGTCGCCCGATGTCTTTTCCAGGATCGTACAAAGGATGTTTATCGTTGTGGATTTGCCCGCACCGTTCTCTCCCAAAAATGCGAAGAGCTCACCTTCCTTAACATCCAGATCGATGCCTCTGACTGCTTCGTGATCGCCATATTTCTTGGTAAGATTTCTGACTTCGATTACGTTCATTTTTATTTCCTCTCCCTGTTGATTTGTTGCTTGACCACATTTTTCAATCAAGGGGAGCAAAAGAAAAGAGCTATGGGACCAAGTTGCAAATAAGGTCTACTAAGTTGCTGTGAGAGGGTTGTTTTTTTGGGGGGATGGGGTGGGATGCATCCTGAAGGGGTGGTTTTGTGAGAATGGGATGCATGTGGGAATGCGAATGTAACCTGAATTGCTAATTCCCGCCAGATAGGATGCATATGGGAATGCGATTGCATCCTCAATAGCAAAAATTCGCTAGATGGGATGCATATGAGATAGCAAATGCATCCTAAATAACTAAATTTCATTAGACAGGATGCATCTTAGAAATAGAATGCATCTTAAATCATTAATAATCGAAAATCAG